>JAKOQB010000050.1 GCA_029778535.1 Pseudomonadota bacterium
GTACGACTCGAACAGGCAGATCGTGATCATCAGCACCGGCACCGCGCGACGGATCCGCTCGCGGCCGTCGACCGGTCCGCGGCGCAGCATCGGATAGAAGAGCACGAGCGCGAGCGCCAGGCCTCCGGGAATGCCGGCGGCGGTCAGCGTCAGCAGGTACTGGTTGTGCGGATTCCAGGCGGGCTCCCAGCGCGGAGTGTGCAGCGCGTTCATCCGCTCGTATTCGCGCGGATAGTCGCCGATGCCCACGCCGAGCAGAGGATGCTCCGCGTAGATTCGCAGCGCATTGAGCCCGTAGACGACGCGCAGGCTGACCGACGTTTCCGGCTGTTCCTCGTAGTGGACGAACTGGTCGACCGCCATGTCGACCCGGCTCCTGAAGTAGCTGCTGCCGTAGTAGCCGCCCGCCAGTACCGTGGCGACCAGCGCAGCGGCGACCGATGCCGCGACGACCGGACGGTGCGCGTGCCGCTGGAACGCGAGCAACGCGAGCTGCGCGAGAAAGCCGATCATCCCCGCCCGCCCTCCGGCGATCAGGAGGTTCAGCGTCGTCGCGGCGAGCAGCGCCCCATGGAGCAGGCGCTCGCGCGCCGCGGTCGCGTCGAACATCAGCCGATGGGCCGCGAGGTATCCCGCCAGCGCGAGCGCCGGCGTGTAGAAGATCCGGTCGACGAACGGCGCGGTGTCGTCCGGGCTCTTGTCGACACGAATGCCGTCGGGCAGCCCCGGCCACAGGGTGAGCTGCGCCCAGTTGTAGAACGCCAGCGCCTCGCACAATGCGATCGACGCGAGGAACGCGGCGACGTAGCGTCCGAAGTGCTCGGGGCGCGCGACGCTGAAGTACAGCGGGAACAGCAGGAAGAACTTGTGCCGCTGCAGCATCTGCCAGCCCCATCCCCGGTCGTCCGTCCAGAGCATCGACAGCAGCAACGCGCCGTAGTAACCGAGCACGACCCAGACGAGCGGCTCGCGGGCGAGTTCGCGCAGCTTCTCGCCGACGCGTCCTTCGATCGTCCAGAGCGCCAGCATCGCCGCCGACAGGACGTAGGCCGGCGCGACCTGCACCGGAATGCAGAAGAAGACCGCGGCGAGCAGCCACGAGTTGGCCAGTGGAATGCGTTCGCGCAGCCGCGCGAGGTTCACGCGAACTCCACGCCGCAGGCCGTGAACGCCCGCCGCATGTCTTCGCGCTCCTGCTCCGACTTGAACCTCACGCGCTCCCAGCCGAACGCGACCACGCGCACCCGCGGCGGGTAGATCTGCCGCGCAAGCAGCAGCGACGAGGAGCGCACGCCGATCACGACGTCGTAGGGCGTCTGCGCCATGTGCGATTCGAGCGCACCCGCCGGCTCGATCACCAGGTAGTCGGGATGGCCGAGCTCGCGGGCATCGTCCTTCGGATGCGCCTTGTAGTCGATGCTCGCGATGCCCTCGCCCGCCAGCCAGCGGCGCATCCGTTCGGTGGTCTCGGCCAGGTCCGCGGCCGACATCAGCCGAAACGGGGTCAGCGGCTGCCCGATCACCAGTGCGCGGCGCGCGCCCGGGGTCGGCTCGTCACGCACCCGTGCGTCGACCAGCGGCGGCAGCACCCGCACCTTCTGCGACGGATATTCGTTCGGCAGCCCCGGCAGCACGTAGATGCGATCGCAGAACGGCGCATCCGAACCGATCCGGTCGCCGCCGAAGCACTGGTAGTCGAGCTCGGGGGCGAACAGCCGGCGCAGCTTGCGCGCGCACTGCAGCAGGCGCTTGAGCGTCGACAGCGGATAGCGGCGAATGCTGATCACGCCGTCGGGCAGGATGCGCGCGGACATCTCGCCCGCGCCGCAGGCAGCCGGCAGCGCGCGCAGGAAGTAGTTGATCGCCTCGGTATCGTAGACTGCGCTGTGCAGGACCATGCGCTCGCAGGGCCCGACGAGCCCGGCAACCAGCTCGATGTTGGCACGCAGGCGACGATGGCGGCCGAACGGCCCAGGCAAAGGCTCGAGCCGAGGCCAGGCCATGTAGCTGCAGGCGTCCCATTCACGCGGATCGACCACCGCGTCGAGTCCCGGCTTGTACCAGACCAGCACCTGGCGCGCGCCTGCCTCGAAGTTCCCGGCGATGCGCCGGGCCGCGAGGTACTGGAGGGGCGACGCGACGA
>JAKOQB010000051.1 GCA_029778535.1 Pseudomonadota bacterium
CAGAACTTCAACGAGAACCTGAACATCCTGCTGATGCTCGGACTCTACTCGTTGCTGCTGCGCCTCGAGCTCGGCGTGAATGTCGTGATCGTGGTCTTCGGCGCCTTCGTCGCGCTCACGATGCTCGCCGTGATCCGGCTGCACCGTGCCAACCAGCGCGTGTTCGACTCGGTCGCGCTGATCGGGCAGAGCAAGCACTAGGCTCGCTCGGGCGCCGTCGCGTCGTCGTGCGCGCGGCGTGCCAGGCACAGGTCGGCCCAGGCGCGCGCCTTGTCCTGCGGGCTGCGAAGCAGGTACGCCGGATGGTAGGTGACGACGACCGGAACCGCGCGCTCGCCGATCCTGCAGGCGTGCACGCGCCCGCGCAGGCTGGCGATCGAAGCCTCGGTGCGCAGCAGCGACTGCGCGGCGACCCTCCCGACCACCACGATCACGCGCGGGGCGACGAGTTCGATCTGGCGCCTCAGGTACGGCTCGCAGCGCTGCATTTCGTCCGGCGACGGGTCGCGGTTCTGCGGCGGCCGACACTTGAGCACGTTGGCGATGAACACGTCGTGCCCGCGCGCAAGGCCCAGCGCGGCCAGCATCTGGTCGAGCAGGCGACCCGCGTTGCCGACGAACGGCTCGCCGAGACGGTCCTCCTCGGCACCCGGCGCTTCGCCGACGACCATCCAGCCGGCGCGTTCGTCGCCGGTGCCGAATACGGTGCGGGTGCGCGTCTCGCACAATCCGCAGGCGCGGCACTGCGAGACGGCCTCGCGCAGCTGCGGCCAGTCCATCCGGCCCGCCTCCGATGCATCGGCCGCGGGCGCGGCAGCCGTCGCGCCGACCGGACCGGCAGCGGCACGACGCAGCCGCCAGGCCGGCCCGATCCCCAGGGCCGCATAGGCCCGCCGCTGCGACTCATTCATCGGCGAGATTCCTGAAGAGCACCCAGGCGTCCTCGCGCGCGCCGTCCGCGGCCGGGTAGTACCGCTTGCGCAGGCCGATCTGCCCGAAACCGGCGCTCCGGTACAGCGCGATCGCGCGATCGTTGGATGGCCGGACCTCGAGCATCATGCCCCGCGCCCCCCGGCGTCCGGCATCGCGCATCAGCCAGTCGAGCATGGCGCGACCGAGGCCGCGTCCCTGCAGCGCGCCGGCCACGCTGAGATTGAGCAGGTGGACCTCGTCGGGAATCCACATCACGACGGCGTAGCCCGCCACCTCGGGCGGCATCCGTTCGGTCGTCTCGAAGACCCAGGCGTCGTAGCCGGCCTTCAGCGAGTCGGCGAAGTTGCCGCGCGTCCACGGAAACGGGTAGACCGCCTGCTCGATCGCGGTGACTGCGTCGAGGTCCGCGGCGCGCATGCCGCGGACGCGCAGCGACGGGCCCGGCGCCTGCGGCGAACTGGGCAGCGCGCTCATGGCTGCGGCCGCGCCTCAGGCATCGGTGCGCTCGGCACGTCTCAGGCGCAATGCGCGCTGTTCGTCGCGATCGAGCGCGACCTTGTCGCGCACGTAGCGCGGCGCAGCCGCCGACGCATCGATCGCCAGCCCCGCGCGCCAGTTGCGCAGCGCAATCTCGGCGAGCGCATCGGCCCGCACGTACGCCTCGTCGGCACCCGGAGCCAGGGGCGCGGGGACGAGCCCGTGATGCGCCGACCACTCGTCGAGCAGGCCGAGTACGCGCCACGCATTGCCACCGGGCAGCACCTGCGCCGGCTGCGGTGCGGTTTCGCCTCCGGCGGCGGCGGACGACGGCCAGCACGCGGCCACTGCAGCGAGGAAATCGGCCCGCGCGACGACCCGCGGCTCGATCAGCGCCCCGCCCCAGTGCGTGTCGGCGTCCAGGCGCAGCCGGTACATCGCGACGTAGAGCTCGTCCATTCGCGCGTCGGTCGCGACCAGCACG
>JAKOQB010000052.1 GCA_029778535.1 Pseudomonadota bacterium
CCTCGGCGGCACGTCGCCGGTCGCCACGCGCAAGGCGCCGCCGCTCGACGTCGCACCCACGCTCCGCGAGTTGCCGCCACGCTGGATCAACGGCGGCCGGCGCGGGAGCCTGGTCTCGAACGAGCCGCGCGAGCTGGTCGATCTGCTGCGCGCGCAGCCGGTAAACGGCGCGCTCGCGGACTAGCCCGAGAGAGGCCGGCCCGAGCAAGCATGGCCCGAGGAGCCCCGGGGGTGAAGCAGAGATGAACGCGCTCTCCAGCGTGCTGGCGGTAGTGGCCGCCTACCTGATCGGATCGATCTCGTTCGCGGTCCTCGTCAGCAAGGCGATGGGGCTGGCCGATCCGCGCAGCTACGGATCGAAGAACCCGGGCGCGACCAACGTGCTGCGCACTGGCAACAAGACCGCCGCGGCGCTCACGCTCGCGGGCGACGCCCTGAAGGGGCTCGTCGCGGTGCTGCTGGCGAAGGCACTCGCCGCGCGCTTTGGCTTCGGCGACGGCACGATCGCGCTGGTGGCGCTGGCCGCGTTCGTCGGCCACCTGTTCCCGGTGTTTCACCGGTTCCAGGGCGGCAAGGGCGTCGCCACCGCCGCGGGCGTGCTGCTCGCGCTGCATCCGCTGCTCGGGTTGGGAACGCTCGCCACCTGGCTGCTGATCGCGTTCTTCTTCCGCTATTCGTCGCTGGCGGCGCTGGTGGCGGCCGTCTTCGCTCCGCTGTGGTACCTGTTCCTGTTCCAGCCCGATCCGATCGCTGCCGCGGTGGCCGTGATGAGCGTGCTGCTGATCTGGCGGCACAGCGCGAACATCCAGAACCTGCTGGCCGGCAAGGAAGGCCGGATCGGGCAGAAGAAGCGCCAGTAAGTCTCGGCGTCGACGTCGGCGCCACGAAGAGCGGGATCGTCGCGCGTCGCGGCAGGCGGCGGCTGGGCGGCGCAGGTGAGCCTGAGCGGGCGCTGCGAGCGCGACCGGCGCAAGCCAGGCGGGGGGCTCGACGGCCCCGCGGCGCGCGAGCGTTCTGTAGTGTTCGAAGCGAATTCAGCGTCGGCCGTTGCGAGCGGCGGGCTTCGCGCGCGAGGTCCACGACGTATCGGGCAAAGGCGCGGGCCCTCGGCCGCCGGCGCGCCTGTGCGCAGCCGAGAAGCGCAGGAGTGCCGGCCCGCGCGCGAAGCGCGCTTCGTCCATCATTCTCGCGGCGACTGTCTGAGCGGAGCTCGCGAAGCGAGCGTAGCGAGTTTCGCCGCGGGGCCGGCGCTCCGAGCATCGCAGGGGACCCCCGCGACGCGGGGGCAAGCACCGAGCGCGCCGGCGGCCGAGGGCCCGCGCCTTTGCCTCGCGCCAACTTCGGCGCGACGCCCGCTCAAACCGCCGGCAGCGCGTCGAGCGCCCAGCGCGGCCGCACCCTGAAGCCGTCGATCGCTGCGCCGACGCCGGTAGTGGGCGTCGCGCCCGCCTGCAGGCGCAGCGCGCCGGCGAACGCGATCATCGCGCCGTTGTCCGAGCACAGCGCGAGTTCGGGGAAGTAGACGCGCAGGCG
>JAKOQB010000053.1 GCA_029778535.1 Pseudomonadota bacterium
CACCCGGACGCGGCGGCGTCGCTGCTGGAGGGACTGGAGCAGACGTTCACGGTGAACCGGATGAATCTGAGTGCGCCATTGATCCGCTGCTTGAGCACGACGAACCTGGTAGAGAACCCCAACGGCATCGTGCGCGCCACCACCGGCCGCGTGAAGAATTATCGCGACGCCGAGATGACCAAGCGCTGGGTCGCTGCCGGCTTCCTGGAGGCCGAGAAGTCGTTCCGCAAAATCCAGGGCGTCAAAGACCTGTGGATGCTGAAAGCAGCACTGCATCGACCGCTCGATGCACGCCGCGTTGACGATGCGAAGAAGGCTGCGTAACGTGCTTCACCCCGCCGCCGAACTTCCAACGAAAAGCGGGACATCGCCGGCCGAGCAGCTCGGCCTTCTCGGCCGTGTCGCCGACGTCGATGCCGCTGGTGTCCTGGAACCAGATGACCGGCACGCGGTCGCGCCCGCACAGCGTGACGAACTCGTTCATCTTGATCAGGCCCTGCCGATACAGCTTGCCGCCGATGCCGGGATAGTCGGCGTACTCCGGGTAGCCCTTCGGAAGCAGCCCCTGGCGGTTGCCGATCACGCCGACCAGCATGCCGTCGAGCTTCACCAGCCCGGCATAGATCTCCGGCCCGTAGTCCGGCTTGAATTCCATGTGCTCGCTGCCGTCGACCAGGCGCGCGAGCACGTCGTCGAACGAGTAAGCTTCCTTCTGGTTGATCGGCAGAAGGCTGTACAGGTCTTCGGCCGCGAACGCGGGCTCCGCCGGCTCGGCGACGCGGAAGAACGTCGGCTCGTAGGCGGGGATCGCGCGCATGTACTCTTTCAGCCCGTCGAGCACGCCTTTCTCGTCGTCGTACACGTGCGTGAAGAATCCGGTTGCATCGGCGTGAATGTCGACGCGACCCGGCGGCCGTTCCTTGAATTCGCGCGTGCGCGCGATCAGTTCCTCGAGGCCTTCGAGGTCGAAGTGGCCGCGCGGCGACATGCCGGAGACGATGCCCGCGCCGCCGACCGCCATGTTGGCGTCCTTGTGCGCGAGCAGGATCGTCGGGCTGATGCTCTGGTAGCCGCCGCCTGCGGGATTGGTGCCGTAGATACCGGCGAGCACCGGAATGCCCGCCTGCTCGAGCTCGGCGTGGCGAAAGAACGGCGTGCCGCCGCCGCGGCGGCCGGCATAGAACTTCTCCTGGTCGGGCAGCTTGACGCCGCTGCAGTTGACGAGCCACACCAGCGGCAGGCGCAGTCGCTTGGAGAGATTGGTCACGCGCAGGATGTTGTCCGCCTGCCCCGCAATCCACGCGCCCGCGAGCACCTTGTTGTCGAAGCCGATCACCACCGCCCAGCGGCCGGCGATCCTGGACAGGCCGTCGACGACGTTGGTGGTGCCTTCCTCGTTGTCCTCCGGGTTGTACAGGCTGTGCAGCGGATGCCACGTGCCGGGGTCGACGAGGTATTCCAGCCGTTGCCACACGGTGAGTGCGCCGCGCTTGTTGATTTCGGCGGCGGGCAGGCCGACGTTTTCGCGGGCCTTGCGGGCGGCGGCGATGTCGGCTTCGATGGCTTCGAGCTTGGCGCGGCTGTCCTTCGCGCGCGCGATGCGCGCTTCCTTGAGCGGCTTGCCCAGGGCGGGCATCTTCTGGAAGTAGGGCCTCATGGAGATTCCTATCTGTCGTCGCCCCGGCGAAGGCCGAGGCCTAATTTGCGGCGCCGGAAATCGGGCACCGGCCTGCGCCGGGGCGACGAATCGCGCCTGCTGATCTCAAGAGACATCGGAAGCGTCCAGTGAATAAACTCCGCCCCATGCGTCGGCGCCAGCTTCTCCGCCTCCTTGCCTGCAGCCTCGCCGCACCGGCAGCGGTTGTGCGCGCCGGGGCACCCGCGTTTCCCCGCGCGCTGCCGGTTCCCGGCGGCGTCGCCCGGATCCGCCTCGGCGCGGCCGAGGATGCGCCACGGGCTCATCTGGGCGCGCAGCGCGTACTCGTCGTGCGCGACGGCGGCGAGTGGATCGCGCTGGTCGGCATTGCGCTGGCGACCAAGCCGGGCTCGAAGCTGCGCGTCGAAGCGCAGCGCGCCGATGGCAAGGTCGCGCGGTTCGCGGTCGCGGTCGGACGCAAGGCGTACGCGACGCAGCACCTGAAGGTGGCGCCGGCGCAGGTCGAACTCTCGCCCGAGGACCTGGCGCGCTACGAGCGCGAACGCGCGCACATGGCTGAGGTGTTGAAGACGTTCACCGAAACGCCGCCGGCCGCGCTTGCGATGCTGCAGCCCGCGCCCGGTACGCGCTCGAGCTCGTTCGGGCTGCGCCGCTACTTCAACGGGCAGCCGCGCAATCCGCATTCGGGCATGGACATCGCGGCACCCGAGGGCACGCCGGTGATCGCCGCGGGCGCGGGACGCGTGCTCGACATCGGCGACTACTTCTTTTCAGGGAATCAGATCGTGCTCGACCACGGCGAAGGGTTGCTGACGCTGTACGCGCACCTGAGCGGAATCGACGCGCGCGTGGGAGAAGACGTCGCCGCGGGCGAGCCGATAGGCAAAGTGGGCGCGACCGGCCGCGCGACCGGGCCGCACCTGCACTTCTCCGTCTATCTCAATACGGTCGCGGTCGACCCGGCGCTGTTCCTGCCGGCGTAGCGATCTGCCCGCGCGCGGCGACGAGCAGTTGCCCCTGCGCGAGCGGCGTCCATGCCTCGCCGGTCAGCGGCACGCTGGCGACCAGCACCACCTGCTGCTCGCCGTCGTGTGCGTCGATGCGCAGCCCGTCGGCCGCGAGGTGCCCGCCCGCCGGGCAATGGCGCGCGAGCCACCACAGCCCCGGCGGATGGATCGTGCCGTCAACCTGCATGCGGCGGTCTGCGTGCGCGAACAGCGTGTCGCCGTCGGAATACAGGAAGTTCGCCGGGCCGAGCGCGCGCAACGCCGCGGCGAACGGCTCGATCACGGCGAGCCGCGCTTCGAGCGACGGCGGCGCAGCGGCAGACCACAGCGGTCGCAGCCGCTCGAGCAGCGCGCAGAACGCCTGCTCGGAGTCGGTCTCTCCCACCGGCCGGTACGACTGCGCGGTGAAAGCCTCGTGTGCCGCGATCCCCGGCAGATCGCCGTTGTGCGCGAACGCGTGCCACGCGCCGCCCAACTCGCGCACAAACGGCTGGCAATTGCGCAGCGCGACCGCGCCGCGCGTGGCGCGGCGGACGTGGCTCAGCACCAGGGGACTGGCGAACGGGTGTTCCTGGATGAAGCGCACGCACGCGCTCGCCGCGGCGGGAAACGCCTCCTTGACGAGATGCACGTCGCGCTCCTCGTACCACGCGATGCCCCAGCCGTCCTTGTGCGGGCCGGACAGCCCGCCGTGGCGCGAGAACTCCTCGAGCGACAGCCGCACCGTGGCTGCGTAGCGCGCCGACATCGCGAACAGTTCGCACATCGGGCAGCCTGCGGATCGCGGCGCGCTACTTCAGCGCGGTCCCCTGCGCGTCCTCGACCCGGACGTGCACGTCGACGCCGCCGCGCACGCTCTGCGTGACGGTGCAGAACTCCTCGAACTGCGCCAGCGCGCGGTCCAGATGCGCCAGCTCGGCCGCCGCGCGGCCGAAGCGGATGCGCACGTCGATCCTCTGCACGCGCAGCCGGCCCTGCTCGTTGCGATCGATCGTGCAGGTCGCGGTGGTCGTGATGCCGCCCGGGTCCTGCTTGTACTTGCGCAACGCGAACAGCAGGCTCGCCGACAGGCAGTTGCCGACCGCGGCCGCGAGCAGGTGATTCGGCGTCGGACCTTCGCCCTTGCCGAGCGGCGGCGGCTCGTCGGCCTGCAGCTTCGCGATGCCGCCGAAGTCGATCAGGAACTGGAAATCGCTTTGCTGCCGGACGGTGACGGAGACTTCGTGGGCCATGTCAGTGCTGTCTGGTGAATGTCGCCCCGGCGCAGGCCGGGGCCTAATTCGGCGCGCTCGGACTTGGGCCCCGGCCTGCGCCGGGGCGACGGGGCGTTGGATTCCGGACCACTTGAATCACAACGCGCGCTTGATCGTCATCGCGCCGCGGATCTGGCCGACCGCGTAGCCGGTGCCCTTGTCGTCCGGATAACGCTCGGCGAGCCGGGCCTTGGTCGCGGGGCTGATGTTCTCCGCGGCGCCGTGGCAGTTCAGGCACAGCGGCTGCACCGGCAGCGCCTTCATGTAGCGATAGACCTTGACGCCGCCTTCGACCACGACCTCGCCCTTCTCCAGCGTCGCCGGATTCTCGCCGGCCGCGGCGCGGCGATCGAAGTCCTGCAGCACCGCCTGCTCCCACGTGTCGGGCACCGCCTTCGGGTTGCGGTTCTTCAGGCTGACGCGGCGGACCTGCCAGCCGGTCTTCTCCGACGCCTCCTTCGCCAGTTGCGGCGCCTTGTCGCGGCAGACATCGACCGCGCCCTCGGGGCCGCCCTTGGCGATCTCCTCCTGCAGCACCGCCAGCAGCTTCGGCGGCACGCTCGTCGCGACGCCGCGCGCTTCTTCGAGCAGATTGACATCGGCGGCGAACGCGCTGGCCGCCGCGAATGCGAGAACCATGGGAACGAACCTGCGTGCGCTGGAAAGCTTCATCGGGTCACCCTTGATCGGTCGTGGAGAGGAGCCTGCAGTTCAGCGGAATGCTGCGCGCACTCCGCCGCGAAGATCTTGATGCTTGCCAAAGCGCGCGGCGCCGGCTGTGACCTCCATCACAGCGCGCGCCCGGTGGAAACGCGCAGTCAGCCGCGCGCATTGCCGGCGGCGAAGCGGGCCAGCGCGGTCTCCGCGTCGCCGAGCTCGATCTCGATCCCGTACATTCGTTTCACGTAGCTCGCGAGCGCGTACTCGGCGGTCATGCCGATGCCGCCGTGCAGCTGGATCGACTGCTGCGCGATCGTGCGCAGCGCGCGGTGCGCGAGCACCTGCGCGGCGTCCAACGTGCGCGCGTCCATCTTCATCGCGGCGGCGAGCAGCAGCGACTGCGCCTGCTCGTACAGCACCAAGAGGTCCGCCATCCGGTGCGCGAGCGCCTGGAAGCGACCGATCGGCTGACCGAACTGTTTGCGCGTGCGCAGGTACTCGGCGGTCAGATCGAGCACGGTCTTCGCCAGACCCATGCCCTCGGCGACGCGGCCGATGCGCGCTGCGTCCGTGCCGGCCCGCCACGCACCGCGCGCGGCGGCGCCTTCGGCCAGCACCGTCGCGCCGACGTTGAATTCCACTTCGGCGGCGGCGCTGCCGTCGAGCTGCCGATGCATGCGCCGGTCGCAGTCGGCGGCGCGGATTTCGTAGATCCGATCGTCGATCGACGCCAGCATCACGTCGGCGCAGCTTGCGTGCGGCGCCCAGCCGGCGAGCCGCGCGCCGTCCGCGCGCACGTCGCGCAGCGGCACGACGATCGCGCCTTCGGCCAGCGCGGCGAGCGAGGCATCGCGCTGCGGCGACGGTTCGCACCGTGACAGCGTGGCAACGGCCGCGATCGCGCTGTCGATGAAGGGCTCGAGCAGCCAGCCGCGCCCGAGCGTCTGCGCGATGAGCACCGCGTCGATCAGCGGCCGCCCGAGCCCGCCGTTGGCCTCGGGCACCAGCAGCGCTGGCAGCCCGAGATCGACCAGCTCGCGCCAGGTCGCCGGCACGACCGCCGCATCGGCCTTCGCCTGCGCGCGGCGCGCGTCGATCGTGCAGCGCTCGCGCACCCATCGTTCGCAGGTGGAAAGCAGCAGCGATTGGTCTTCGGTGAGGGAGAAGTCCATCTTCGTGGGGAAGTCAGTGGCGATCGGTGCCGCGCTTGCCCTCACCCGGCCGCTGCGCGGCCACCCTCTCCCGCTGATGCGGGCGAGGGACTGCTCCCTCTCCCACATCAGTGGGAGAGGGCCGGGGTGAGGGCGATCGATGCACGCTCACAACTCCAGCACGTGCTTGGCAATGATTCCGCGCTGGATCTCATTGGAGCCGCCGTAGATCGTCGTCTTGCGCAGGTTCAGGTACATCGCCGGCTCGGGCAGCAGGCGGCCGTCGCGCGTGGGCAGCGCGGCAGGGCCTTGCATGTCGGCGATCAGTTCGCCGATCTTCTGGATGATCTCGGCGCCCTTGATCTTCAGCATCGACGACATCGGCCCCGGCGCGCCGCGCGCACGCGCCTCCGAGAGCACGCGCAGGTTCAAGATCTCGAGCGCCATCAGCTCGATCTCGACCTCCGCCAGCCGCGCGGCGAACAGCGGGTCTTCCGCGTACGGCTTGCCGTTGCGCGTGCGCGTGCGCGCGAGCCGCTTGGCGCGCTCCATCTCGCGCTTGTTGATGCCGACGTTGGCGATGTTGGTGCGCTCGTGCTCGAGCAGGTACTTGGCGATGGTCCAGCCCTGGTTCTCCTCGCCGACGCGCTGCTCGACGGGCACCTCGACGTTGTCGAACCACACTTCGTTGACTTCGACGCTGCCGTCGAGCAGTTCGATCGGCCGCACGGTGACGCCCTTGCTCTTCATGTCGATCAGCAGGAAGCTGATGCCTTCCTGCTTCTTCACCAGTGGGTCGGTGCGCACCAGATTGAAGATCCAGTCGGCGTGCTGCGCCAGCGTGGTCCAGGTCTTCTGTCCGTTGACGACGTAGCGGTCGCCCTTGCGCTCGGCGCGGGTGGCAAGCGCCGCCAGATCGCTGCCCGCACCCGGCTCGGAGTAGCCCTGGCACCACCAGTCCTCCATGCTCGGGATGCGCGGCAGGAAGCGGCGCTTCTGCGCTTCGTTGCCGAACTTCATCAGCACCGGGCCGACCATGCGCAGCCCGAAAGGCAACTGGCGTGGCGCGCTTGCGAGTGCCATCTCCTCGTCGAAAATGTGCTGGCGCACGACGTCCCAGCCCGGCCCGCCCCATTCGCGCGGCCAGCTTGGCGCGCCCCAACCCTTGGCAAACAGGATCTTCTGCCAGCGGATCGTCTGCTCGCGGTCGATGTGCTCGCCCTGCTCGACCGCCGTGCGCACGTCGGCCGGCATCGCGGTGCGCGCGAACTCGCGCACCTCGGCGCGGAAGGCCTCTTCCTCGGGGGTGAAGTTCAGGTCCATCTACGCCTCGCTGAAAACTACCCGGCGAGTGTAGAACCTACGCGATCGGCGATGAAGCTCAGCAACGACCCGTCACAAGACGCATGTGCGGGCTCGTCATACTCGCACAAGCGGGAATCCAGTGCCTTTGTCGCAGAAGTCACCGGGTCCCCGCTTCCGCGGGACGACGATCGCTGGACTGCCGAGGTTCATCGTTGATCAAGAGACCCTATGCGACGGACAGATCGAACAGGCTGGTCGCTTCCATGTCGAGCACCTCGTCGCCCCGCTGCGTGAACATCTGCCAGCGCCAGCGCAGGATGCCGAGATCGGGCTTGCTGCTCGAGCGGCGCGTTTCGATGACCGTCGCGCGCATCCGCAGTTCGTCGCCGGCGCGCACCGGCTTGCCCCATTTCAGGTACGCAAGCCCCGGCGAGCCGAACGATTCGGATTCGGCCAGCGGCCCGTCGACCGCCAGCCGCATCGCGAGCGCGCAGGTGTGCCAGCCGCTCGCGATCACGCCGCCCCAGAGGCTCGCCTTCGCGCGCGCGACATCGGTGTGGAACCACTGCGGGTCGTAGCGGCGCGCAAAGTCGACGATCTCTTCCTCGGTCACGCCGACCGGGCCGGCCTCGATCACCTGGCCGGCGCGGAATTCGCGAAACTTCATCAGTAGGTCTCGATGTGAAAGCGCCCCTTGGCGAGCAGGTCGGGGCGAAGCTTCTCCCAGTCCATGCCCTGGTGCGCGCAGATGTCGCGAAAGGCCTCGATCACGCCGGCCTCCATGCCCTTCAGCCCGCACACGTAGATGTAGGCGTTATCGTCGGCGAGCATCGCTGCCACCTTGTCGGCGCGGGTGCGGATCACGTCCTGCACGTACTGCTTCGGCTGCCCGGGCACGCGCGAGAACGCGAAGTTGATGTCGATGAAATCCTTCGGCAGCTTCTGCAGCGGGCCGAAGTACGGCAGTTCCTCCGGCGCGCGCGCGCCGAAGAAGAGCACCAGCTCGCCGCCCTCCTTCAGTTCCCGACGTCGGCGGCGCCGCTCGGTCATCGCGCGCATCGGCGCCGAACCGGTGCCGGTGCAGATCATCATCAGCGACGCGCCCGGGTGATTCGGCATCAGGAACGCGGCGCCGTACGGGCCGACCACCTGCACCGTGTCGCCCTTCTTGAGGTCGCACAGGAAGTTCGAGCACACGCCGCGCGCGGGCTTGCCTTCGTGGTCTTCGGTGACGCGCTTCACGGTCAGCGACAGGTTGTTGTAATGGGGCCGCTCGCCGTCGCGCGGGCTGGCGACCGAATACAGACGCACATGGTGCGGCGTGCCGTTCGCGTCCAGCCCCGGCGGGATGATGCCGATCGACTGGCCTTCCAGCACCGGAAACGGCTTGTGGCCGAAGTCGAGCACGATGTGGCGGATGTCGCTCGACGCGTCGTCGCCGGTCAGGCGCAGGTTGCCGCTGACGGTCGCGGCGATCGGATTGCCGATCGAATACAGGTTCACGTACGGATGCGACGCCGACCACGGCGGCACCGCGATTCCGCCGTGGCCGGCGTTCGCGACGTTGGTGATCGCGCGCACCTCGGCCGGAATGTCGGCCTGCACCTCGGCCACGTGATCGTCGAGCTCGGTCCTGCCCGGCAGCACGTCCCAGGAAAACTGCTCGTCGAGCGTGTACGGCTTGAGCTTGGTGACGTTGCGCCAGTTGTCGATCGCGCCGGTGGGGCACGGCGGCACGCAGGCCTGGCAGCCTTCGCACTTGGCGAAGTCGACCACGTAGTTGCGCGCATCGTGCGTAATCGCGTCGACCGGGCAGGTCTCCTCGCACGTGTTGCACCGGATGCAGATCTCCGGGTCGATCAGGTGCTGGCGGGCGATGAGTTCGGTGGCGGCGTTCATGTCGTTGCGGCGCTGATTGCCCTCACCCCCCGCCCTCTCCCGCTGATGGGGGCGAGGGCGCTTGTTCCCTTTCCCCGATCACGGGGAGAAGGTCGGGGTGAGGGCTTCGTTTGGATCTAGTTGAATCTCACGTACTCGAACTCGAGCGGCTGATTGTTGATCCCGCGCGCCGGCGGCGCGATCCAGTTGGCGAACCTGCCCGGCTCGATCACGCGGCCCATCAGCGACGCGACGAATGCGCGGTCCTCGTCGCTCGGCAGCCACGCGCGGTGCTTGTGCGTCCACTCGGCCTCGGAGATCACGTGGCCGTCGGGATCGATCTTCGCCGCGGAGAGCGGACCGATCTTGCGGTTGAATGCCTTGTGCGGCGCGCGCAGCCGCAACGCAACGCCGGCCTTCTCGATCACGCGATTCCAGCGCTCGATGCCGGCGACCGCGTCCTTCACGTAGTCGTCGCGCAGCTGCTCGTTCAGCGCGTTCAGCGCCGGCGCCTGCACCGTCATCAGCTTGTCGCCCTGAATCTCGAGCACCGGATAGGTCTGGTCGGCGAGCACGTGGTCGTCGGCGCGCTTCGCTTCGTCGAAGCGGCCCTTCAGCCCGTTGGTGTAGAACGTCGCGGCGTTGGACGACACGTCGGAGCCGAACAGATCCATCGTCACGCTGAAGTGGAAGTTCAGATACCGCTGGATCGTCGGCAAATCGATCACGCCGGCCGCCCGCAGCCTGGCCGGGTCATCGGTCTTCAACTGGTTCATCAGGTCGCAGGTGCGCTGGACGATCCGCGCCACGCCGGATTCGCCGACGAACATGTGGTGCGCTTCCTCGGTCAGCATGAAGCGGCAGGTGCGCGACAGCGGATCGAAACCGCTTTCGGCGAGCGCGGCGAGCTGGTACTTGCCGTCGCGGTCGGTGAAGAACGTGAACATGAAGAACGACAGCCAGTCCGGTGTCTGCTCGTTGAACGCGCCGAGGATGCGCGGGTTGTCCTGATCGCCGCTGCGGCGTTCGAGCAGCGCTTCCGCCTCCTCGCGCCCGTCGCGGCCGAAGTACGCGTGCAGCAGGTACACCATCGCCCACAGGTGGCGGCCTTCCTCGACGTTGACCTGGAAGAGATTCCTCAGGTCGTACTGCGAAGGACAGGTGAGTCCGAGGTGCCGTTGCTGCTCGACCGACGCCGGCTCGGTG
>JAKOQB010000054.1 GCA_029778535.1 Pseudomonadota bacterium
CGCCCTTCGCCGAAATTGAGCAGGCAGTTGGTGGTGCCGCGGTAGCCCATCTTGTGGTTCAGCCCGGCCAGTGCGACGTCGTTGCGCTCGCCGACCGCGCCGTCGGCCGCGAGCAGCTTCTTCGGCACGATGAACAGCGACAGGCCCTTGACGCCCGGCACCGGGCGACCGTCGGGCCCCGGCGTGCGCGCCAGCACCAGGTGCACGATGTTCTCGGCGAGCTCGTGTTCGCCGCCGGAGATCCACATCTTGTTGCCGAAGAGCCGCCAGCTGCCGTCGCCGCGCGCTTCGGCGCGGGTGCGGACGTCGGCCAGCGACGACCCGGCCTGCGGCTCGGACAGGCACATCGTGCCGAAGAAGCGCCCCGCGAGCATCGGCCGCACCCAGGCATCGACCTGTGCGGGGGTGCCGTGCGCGAGAAGCAGGTTCGCGTTGCCGATCGTGAGCATCGGATACGCCGCCGCGCCGACGCTCGCCGCGTTGAAGCAAGCGAAGCAGGCGCGCTCGACCGTGTACGGCAGCTGCATGCCGCCGAATCCGTAGTCGTGGCCGGCCGCCATCAGGCCGGCCTCGCAGAAGACCCGCAACGCCGCTCCGAGCGGCTCGGGAAGGTGGACGCGCTCGCCGTCGAAACGCGGCTCCTGCGCGTCGAGCAAGCGGTTGATCGGCGCGAAGTGCGCGGTGGCGATCCGCTCGCAGGTGTCGAGCGCCGCGTCGAAGGTCTCGCGCGAGTGCTCGGCGAAGCGCTCGCGCGCGGCGAGCGACGGCGCGTCGAGCCACTCGTAGAGCAGGAACGCAAGGTCGCGGCGCGACACGAGCTTCGAGTCCATCGTGCGCGCCTCCCGCATCAGTGCCGCAGGCCGCGCAGGTCGAACTCCGCCAGCGCGGCGCGCGCGACCGGTCCGCCCCATTCCGGCACGAAGTGGCCGGCGTCGGCGAGCCGCATCGGTTCGGGGCAGCCCCGGATGATCGAACGCAGCGGCAGCATCGATTCCTCGCCGAGCACCGGATCGCGCAGGCCGATCGCCATGAAGCTGCGCCCGCTCCAGGATTCGCGCCACCACTGGCTGGCCCGCCCGGAGAGCTCGGCGCCGGGCGTGTCGGGCTCATCGGGAACCAGGTTGGGAAACGCCCGCAGCGCGGCCTTGTAGCGCGCATCCGGGAACGGCGCGTCGTAGCCCGCGGCCTCCGCC
>JAKOQB010000055.1 GCA_029778535.1 Pseudomonadota bacterium
CCGCCCCAGGAGGGCGCGAGCAGGATCAGCGAAAAGAGCATCCCGATCGACTGGGTCCATTCGGGCAGCGCCGTGTAGTGCAGGTGGTGGGGGCCGGCCCACATGTACGTGAAGATCAGCGCCCAGAAGTGCACCACCGACAGCCGGTACGAGTACACCGGCCGCTCGGCCTGCTTGGGGATGAAGTAGTACATCATCCCGAGGAAGCCCGCGGTCAGGAAGAAGCCCACCGCGTTGTGGCCGTACCACCACTGCACCATCGCGTCCTGCGCGCCGGCGTAGGCCGAGTACGACTTCCAAAGCGACACCGGCATCTCGGCGCTGTTGACGATGTGCAGCAGCGCCACCGTGAGGATGAAGGCGCCGAAGAACCAGTTGGCGACGTAGATGTGCTTGACGGTGCGCGTGCCGATGGTGCCGAAGAACACGATCGCGTAGCTGACCCACACGGCGGCGATCAGGAGGTCGATCGGCCACTCCAGTTCCGCGTATTCCTTGCTGGTCGTGATGCCGAGCGGCAGCGTGATCGCCGCGGCCACGATCACCAGTTGCCAGCCCCAGAAGGTGAACCACGCCAGCGCCGGCGCGAACAGCGGCGCCTGCGACGTGCGCTGCACGACGTAGTAGCTGGTCGCGAACAGCCCGCAGCCGCCGAACGCGAAGATCACCGCGTTGGTGTGCAGCGGCCGCAGCCGGCCGAAGGTGAGCCACGGAAGGTCGAAGTTCAGCGCCGGCCACGCCATCTGCGCGGCGATGATTACGCCGACCAGCATGCCGACCACGCCCCAGATCACGGTCATGATCGAGAAGGCGCGGATCACGCCGTAGTCATAGTTTCTCGCCGCTGTCGCTTGACTCATTTCTCCCTCTCGAATGCCGCGGGGCACGCCGCGGTTCGCCCGCGCAACGCCCGGCTCAACTGTCGGATTGCCTGCATGACGGCGCGCGCGGGCCACACGCACCGGCCCCTCCACCGGTACGGCACGCGATCAGGGTCCGATCCCGCGGCCGCGCGCGCACTCGCTCGTGACGCGCCGCATCGTATTGGCGCGAATCTCGCCGCGCTTGATGCAAATCAATTGTGGGAATTTCCCGAACGTGTGTGCGGCCGGTACTTGACAACGCGGTCGTGCCGCGGCACCGCGTCGCCTTCGTCGTCGAGGATGCGCCGGCCTTCGGCATCGAGGTCGTCGAACTGCCCCGACAGCACCGACCACGCGAGCAGCCCGGCGATCGCCAGCACCAGCACGATCGACAGCGGGATCAGCAGGTAGAGCGATTCCATATTCAGTCGATCGCGCGTGCGCGCAGCGCGTTGCCGACCACCAGCAACGAACTGGCGGCCATGCCGGCGGCGGCCAGCGCCGGCGTCAGATACCCGAAGGCCGCCAGCGGGATCGCGATCAGGTTGTACGCCAGCGCCCACGCGAAGTTCTGCCGCACGATCGCCATGCCGCGTCGCGCGGCCGCGAACACGGCCGCCGCGTCGGCCAGCCGCGGCGAGGTGACGATGAAGTCGGCGCGCGTCTGCGCCAGCGTGCTGCCCTCGGCAAGCGCGATCGACACGTCCGCCTGCGCCAGCACCGGCGCGTCGTTCATGCCGTCGCCGATCATGGCGACCACGCGGCCCTCGCGCTGCATCCCCGCGATCAGTTGCCGCTTGCTGTCCGGCGTCTGGTTGGCGAAGCCGCGCTCGATGTGCAGTTCGCGCGCGACGCGCTCGACCGCCTCGCGCCGGTCGCCCGACAGCAGGATCAGGTCGGCGCCGCCGGCGCGCACGCGCTCGGCGAACGCGGCCGCGTCACGCTTGATCACCTCGGCGAACACGAATACCGCCAGCGGACCCTCGCCGTCGGCCAGCACCGCGACTCCGGTGCCCGCGTGCGCGTGCAGGTCGAGCAGTTCGGGCAGACGCGCCCACGCGCGCTCGATCGTGGCGGCCGTCAGCGCCTGTGCGTAGTCGGGCCGCCCGAGCCGGTAGCGGATGCCGTCGACGCTCGCCTCCACGCCGGCCGAGCCCTCGACGCGCGCGTCGGTCACCGGCGCGGGTTCGATCTTCGCCGCCGCCGCGTGCGCGGCGACCGCGCGCGCGTACGGGTGCATCGACAGCGTCTCCAGTCCGGCCGCGATCGCGACGATCTGGTGCAGCGGCCGTTCGCGCAACAGCACGATGCGCGTGACGGCCGGCTGCGCGGTGGTCAGCGTGCCGGTCTTGTCGGACGCGACGACGCTGACGCGCGCGGCGGGCTGCAGCGCCGCGGCGCGCGCGGTCAGCACGCCGCGGCGCGCGAGCGCCGACTGCGTGGCCGTCAGCGCGGCCGGCGCCGCCAGCGACAGCGCGCACGGGCAGGTCGCGACCAGCAGCGCGATCGCGTTGGGCAACGCCTGCGACGGATCGAGCGCCAGCCACGCAAACGCCGTCAGCGCGGTGGCGATGATCACGACCCACAGGAACACGACGGCGACGCGGTTGGCGAGTTCGACCACGCGCGGCCGCTCGCGGCCGGCGTCGTCGACCAGCCGGCGCAGCGCCGCCAGCGACGTGCCCGATCCGGCGCGCGTGACCTCGATCACCAGCGGCTGGTCGAAGTTCACGCTGCCCGCCAGCACCGCGCTGCCCATTGCCTTGTCGATCGGTGTCGACTCTCCCGTCAGCCACGCCTGCGACAGCGTGCTGGCGCCGCGCACGACGACGCCGTCGGCCGGCACCGTCTCGCCGGGCGCCACCAGCACGTGATCGCCCGACTTCAGCTCGTCGGCGGCAATCGAATCGACCGCGCCCGAGGCCGGGAACGCCCGCAGCCGCTGCGCGGTCAACGTCGCGCGCCGCTCCGCGGCGTCGATGTGCTCGGCCGCGCGCGCGAGCGCGCGCGCCTGCAGCCAGCGCGCGCCCAGCACCAGCGCGACGAACATCGTGATCGAGTCGAAGTACACCGCGCCGCGCGCGGTGAACACGGCCCACGCGCTGGCGCCGAATGCCGCCCCGAGCCCGAGCACGATCGGCAGGTCCATGCCGACCTGTCCGGCGCGCAGCTGGCTCACCGCCGCGCGCACGAGCGGCCAGCCGGAGAACACCACCACCGGCGCCGCGAGGACGAGCTGCGCGATGCGCAGCAGTTGTTCGATGTCCGGCGCGATGTCGCCGGGTCCGGCGATGTAGGTCGGCAGCGCCAGCATCATCACCTGCATCATCGCCAGCCACGCGATCGCCAGCCGCAGCAGGTCGACGCGCGCGGCCCGCTTTTCCTGCGCCTCGCTGGTGCCGGTGCGGTAGCCGCTCTTCTCGATCACGCGCGCGAGCTCCGCCGGCGTGGTGCGCTGCGCGTCGTAGGTCACGTAGGCGCGCCGCGCGGCGAAGTCGACCTGCGCGGCGACCACGCCCGGCGCCTGGCGCAGCCGATGCTCGATGAGCAGCGCGCACGCGGCGCACACCATGCCGCGCACGGGGACCTGCAGCCGCGCGCTGCCGCCGCGCGCAACGGCAGGCGGCAGCACCGATGCCTCCAGCGCCGCGCGGTCGCGATCGGAGCTGCGAGCGAGATAGAGCTGCTCGGCGATGAACGCGCAGCCAAGACAGCAGAACGCGCGCGCGCCGCGCTCGCCGGCGAACATGCGGCGCACGACCTTCAGCCCCGCCAGCGAATCGCCACAGTGGTCGCACACGCCGGCATCGCGCGCGCCGTCCGGCGCGGCGGCGCGATCGAGTTGCTTCGCTTTACGGAGTAGAGGCGCGGCGGACATCGGTAGAGGCTAGGGAGACAGTTACACCCGCGCTTGATGGAGGTCAACCACTCACAATGCGTAGATGAGTGATCAACACCGTCACGCGAAATGCGGACCGATCACGTCGATGCGGTCCGTACAAAAAGCATCGACGCCCCAGTCCAGGATCGCGCGCGCGCGGACCGGGTCGTCGACCGTGTAGCAGAACAGCCAGCAGCCGGCGTCCTTGATCGCGCGCGCCTGTGCCGGCGTCAGCGTTTCGTGGTCCGCGTGCAGCGATACGCAGCCGAGCGCGGCGACTTCCTCGCGCCAGTCGGGCGGCACCGCCTTGACCAGCCAGCCGCGCGGCAGGCCGGGCGCGCCGCGCCGCGCGCCCACGAGCGCCGCGCGCGAAAACGACGACAGCAGCGGCGCGCGCGGATCGACGTTGTCGGCGCGATCGCCGTTCACGCGCAGGACGTCGCGATACAGCCCCGCCAGCGCGCGCGCGACGACCTCGCCCACCCGCTCCTCGTCGCCGCGCACGCGTTTGATCTCGACGTTCGGCCAGATGCCGTGCGCGCGGCAGTGCGCGATCGCATCGGCCAGCGTCGGCACCGGCGTACCGGCAAACCGCGGCGCGTACCAGCCGCCGGCGTCGAGCCGCGCGAGCTCCGCCGCGGTGCGCGCGGCAACCGGCCCGCTGCCGCTGGTGGTGCGCCCGAGCGTGGCATCGTGGATCAGCACCGGCACGTCGTCGCGCGTGAGCCGCGTGTCGAACTCCACCGCGCGAAAACCGTGTGCGCGGCCGACCTCGATCGCGGCGATCGTGTTCTCCGGCGCCAGCGTGCCGCCGCCGCGGTGCGCAAGCACGCGCGCGTAGGGCCAGGTCGGGCGAACGCTCATGTTCCGTTTCTCTTGCGCCGGACGTAAACGATCTTCTCCACCCGCGCAACCACCAGCCCCTCGGCGTCGATCACGTCGGTGCGGAACACGTGCAGGTGCTTGTCGCCGGACTCCGTCATCCTGTGGATCGCGCAAAGGTCCGCGTCCTGCAGCCTGAACGTCGCCGACACGCGGCTTCTTCCCGGCGCGACGAAATCGATCGACGCCGCCTTGTCCCATACGAGGTAATCGCGCGGCAGGTTGTGGATCACCATCAGCGCGAAGAACGGATCGCACATCGAATAGAGCGACCCGCCGAAGTGCGTGCCGTGCCAGCCGCGGTTGCGCAGGCGCAGCGGCATCTCGACCACGATCTCGCGCCAATCGGCAGCGATCCGCTGCACGCGGATGCCGGCGCCCAGATACGGCGGCCACAGGTTCAGCATCCAGCGCAGCAGCCGCGGAGAGACTCGTCTCGCCATGGGGCGAGTCTACAAAGTCGATCGCCGCGCTTGATATCCTGCGCTGCCATGGGATCGGACTGCAGGAAATCGCTCGGCCACCTGCGCGTGCTCGACCTGACGCGCGTGCTGGCCGGACCGTGGTGCACGCAATTGCTGGCCGACCTCGGCGCCGACGTGATCAAAGTCGAGCGCCCGGGCAGCGGCGACGACACGCGCGCGTGGGGACCACCGTACCTGAAGGACGCGCACGGCCGCGACACGACCGAGGCCGCCTACTACCTGTCGGCCAACCGCGGCAAGCGCTCGGTGACGATCGACCTGTCGCAGCGCGAAGGACAGGAACTCGTGCGCACGCTCGCGCGGTCGAGCGACGTGCTGGTCGAGAACTACCGCGTCGGCCAGCTGGCGAAGTACGGGCTCGACTACGCGACGCTGGCGAGCGTCAATCCCCGCCTCGTCTACTGCTCGATCACCGGTTTCGGCCAGACCGGGCCGTACAGGGACCGCGCCGGGTACGACTTCATCATCCAGGCGATGGGCGGCTTCATGTCGATCACCGGCGAGCGCGACGACCGCCCCGGCGGCGGCCCGCAGAAGGCCGGCGTGGCGGTCAGCGACCTGATGACGGGCATGTACTCGGCGGTCGCGATCCTCGCCGCGCTCGCGCACCGCGACCGCACCGGCGAGGGCCAGCACATCGACATGGCGCTGCTCGACACGATGGTCGCGATGCTCGCCAACATGAACATGAACTACCTGACCACCGGCGTGGCGCCGGGCCGCGCCGGCAACGCGCACCAGAACATCGTGCCGTACCAGGTGTTCACCGCCGCCGACGGGCACGTGGTGATCGCGGTCGGCAACGACGCGCAGTACGCGCGCTTCTGCGAGATCGCCGGACGGCCCGACCTGGCGGCCGACCCGCGCTTCGTCCGCAACGCCGACCGCGTGCGCAACCGCGACGTGCTGATCCCGCTGCTCGAGGACGTGGTGCGGACGAAGCCGATGTCGTTCTGGGCCGAGCGACTCGAAGCCGCCGGCGTGCCGTGCGGCCCGATCAACGATATCGCGCACGCGCTGGCCGATCCGCAGGTCGTGCATCGGGGCATGCGCATCGCGCTGGCCCACGCGCTCGCCGGCGAGGTCCCCCTGGTGGCGAGCCCCATCAAGATGAGCGCCACACCGCTTGCGTATGAGCGGCCGCCCCCGCGGCTGGGCGAGCACACCGACGCGGTGCTGAGGGCGCTGGCCGGGCTGAGCGCCGACGCCGTAGCGGCCCTGCGCCGGGACGGGGTGATCTGACTTCCGCTTCAACGCGATGTCGGCGCCGTGCGCCGCCGGTCCCATTTATTCCAGGATTGCCCGGTTCATGGTAGATTGGGACCATTTTCTCACACATGAAATTGCTTTTGGTCTAACTTTCCCATATGGACATCGCCGTCAGTCGCCTGCAGCAAACGATTTCGGGAGCGGTGCTGCGCATCCTGCGTGCACTGGCACGCGTGCTGATCCGGCACGGGCTGCCTTTCGATGCGTTCGTCGACCTTGCCAAGCATGCATACGTCGACGTCGCGCTGTCGGACTTCTCGATCCCCGGCCGCAAGCCGTCGATCTCGCGCGTGTCGGTCCTGACCGGGTTGACGCGCAAGGAAGTGCAGCGGATGGTCGAGGCGCCCGCGCAGGGCGACGGCGAGCAGCAGGCGCGCCACAACCGCGCCGCGCGCGTCGTCGCCGGCTGGGTGCGCGACGCCGACTTCCACGGCACGGAGGGGCCGCGCGAACTCGCGCTCGACGAGCGTCTGGGCTTCACCGAACTCGTGCGCCGCTACGCCGGCGACGTGCCGCCGCGCGCGGTCCTCGACGAGCTGATGCGCGTCGGCACGGTCGAGCGCCTGCCCGACGGCCGTCTGCGCCTGCTGTCGCGCGTCTACATCCCGCGCTCGTCGGATCTGGGCAAGCTGACGATCCTCGGCGCCGACGTCGCGCTGCTGGTCGAGACGATCGACCACAACCTGATGCACGCGGAGTCGCCGCGCTTCCAGCGCAAGGTGATGTACGACAACCTGCCGGCCGAGGCGCTGCCCGAATTCCGCACTTACGCGACCGAGCACGCGCAGCAGTTGATCGAGCGTCTCGACCACTGGCTGTCGCAGCACGACCGCGACGCCAATCCGCGCGTGCACGGCACCGGCCGCATGCGCGCCGGCGTCAGCATCTTCAGCTTCGAGGAAAACCTTTCGCCACATTCAAGGGGGGCTTGATATGGGAATGCGAGCGATATTTCGCGTCGGTACCGCGCTGGCGACGGTGCTTGTGCTGGCGCGCTGCGGCGGCGGCACCGACGGCACCGGCGGCACCACGCCCTTGCCTCCGATCGCGCAGTCGGTCGTGATCGGCGTGATGACCAAGGGCAGCGTGATCGTCAACGGCATCCGCTTCGACGACAGCAACGCGACGATCCGCATCGACAACCGCAGCGGCACGTCGGCCGAACTGGCCAACGGCATGTTCGTCAAGGTGCTGGGGCGGATCAACGCCGACAATGTTTCCGGCACGGCCGACCGGGTCGAGGTCGAGAACGAGGTGCGCGGTGCCGTGCAGACGGTCAATGCGGGCGGGAATCCGCCTTCGTTCACCGTCGCGGGGCTGACGATTTACGTCGACGCCTCGACGGTGTTCGCCAACCTGAATCCGAACGGCATCGCCGGCCTGGCTTCGGGTACGCGGGTCGAAGTCCAGGGTTTGCGCGACGCGTCCGGCAACGTGCGCGCGTCCAGGGTCGAAGGAAAGGACGCCACGTTCGACGACGAACTGAAGGGCACGGTATCGGATCTGAACACCACCGCGCAGACATTCAAGCTCGGCAGTGTCACGGTGTCGTATGCAGGCGCGACGCTGTCGCCCGCGGGTGCGACGCTCGCCGACGGCGTACCGGTAGAGGTGCACGGCAGTCTCAGCGCCACCACCGGCGTGTTCAACGCCACCAAGGTCGATCGCGAAGACCAGGAGGACGCGGTGTTCCAGCCAAGCCCTGGCGGCAAGCTCGAACTGGAAGGCTTCGTCAGCGGATTCAACGCCACGGCCGGCACGTTCCAGCTCGGAACCCGCACCGTGCAGGTGACCGCGACGACGCGCTTCGAGGACGGCTCTTCGGCGGATCTGGCCGACGGCGCGAAGGTGGAGGCCGAGGGCACGCTCGCCGCCAACGGCACGCTGGTGGCGTCCAAGATCGACTTCAAGAGCGGCACGGGCGGATCCGGTCCGAGCGGCGTCGTCAAACTGACCGGCATCGCCACCGCGGTGAACACGAGCGCGCGCACGGTGACGATGTTCGGCAAGACAGTACAGATCGACGATCTGACCGACCTTCGTACACCACTTGCCGGCCTCGTCCCCGGCACGACGCGGCTCGAAGTCCGCGCAGCGCTCGATGCCGGCGGCAACGTGATCGCGCAGCGGGTCGAAAGCACCAGCGACACGCGCGACACGGTGCAGGCGCGCGTCACGGCCAAGAACGACACCGCGTTCACGCTGACGCTGCTCGACACGATCACCGCGGCGCTCGGCGGCAGCGTGGAGTTCCGCGACGCCAGCGAGGCCACGATCACGCGCGCACAGTTCTTCGCCGCCATCACGCCGCGTTCGAACACCGCGGCGGGCACGCTGGTGAAGGTGCGCGGCACGTTCAACGGCGGCACGCTGACCGCGGACCGGGCCGAACTCGAGAACTGACCCTCGTTCCGACGCACGAACACGAGGCCGCCCGCGGGCGGCCTCGTGCATTGAGGCGCTGTCGCGACGCGCCGGCTCTGCTACCTTTGCCGGCGATGACCACGACGGCGCTGCATCTCGCCATCCACGGCCGCGTCCAGGGCGTGAACTTCCGCTATTCGCTCGCGCTCGAGGCGGAGCGGCTCGGCCTGCAGGGCTGGGTGCGCAATCGGAGCGACGGCAGCGTCGAAGCGGTCGCTCGGGGGCCGGCGGCGGCGTGCGAAGCGCTGGCGCGCTGGGCCCGGCGCGGACCGCCCGCCGCCCGCGTCGACCGCGTCAATACCCGTACTGCGACGGCCGCGGAGCTGGCGTTGAACGCGCACGGCTTCGCCACGCTGCCGACGGCCTAGCGCAGCGCCGCCGCGTCGAAGTCCGGATTGATCAGCGCCATCAGCACGTGGTCGCGCCACGCGCCGTCGATGAACAGATAATCGCGCGCCACGCCGATGCGCTCGAAGCCCAGGCGCGCCAGCAGCCGTTCGCTGCGCGCGTTCTCGGACCGGAACGCGGCCTGGATCCGGTGCAGCTTGAAATCACGGAACATGAAAGTGATGCACGCGGCGAGCGCCTCGTGCATCAGCCCGCGGCCCTCGAACTCGCGATCGATCTGGTAGCCGAGCACGCACGACTGGAACGGCCCGCGGAAGATCTGCGAAAAGTTGGTACGCGCGATCAGCCGCGGCGCGGCGGCGGCGCGTTCCAGCACGACGAAGCGCGCGCTGCGCCCTTCGGCGAACTCGGCCTGCGCCTGTTCGAGCTGCGTCTCCCAGTACTCGACAGTCTCGAGATCGGGCGACCGCGGCGGATCCCACGGCGCGAAGTGCGCGCGGTTGCGGGCGAAAAACGGCGGGTGCAGCGGTGCATGGCGCGGCGCGGCGACCTCGATTCGCAGCCGCGCCGTGTCGAATCCGATCGAGAGCAGTTCGGACATGCGTTCATTCCCACAGCGTGGGACCCGCGCGCGCAGCCGCGAATGATGCCAGTTGCAGCAGGATTCCGCGCCGTGCCGCTTTCCGGTCTAATGCGGCCCTCGTTCGCGCCCCGTCCGTCATCATGCTTCGCCGCTCGCTTCTCGCCCTTGCCGCGCTGCTCGGCGCGACTGTGCCCGCTTCCGCCCAGACGCCGCCCTATCCGAACAAGCCGATCCGGCTGATCGTGCCGTATCCGCCGGGCGGACCGCTCGACACCGCGGCGCGCGCGCTGGCCGAGCGCGTGCGCGAATCGCTCGGCGTGGTCGTGGTCGAGAACCGTCCCGGCGCCGGCGGCAACATCGGCGTCGACCACGTCGCCAAGCAGCCGGCCGACGGCTACGCGCTCGTAATCGGCGCCGTGGCCACGCACGCGATCAATCCGTGGCTGTTCGCGAAGCTGCCGTACGACCCGATCAAGGACTTCGCGCCGATCACGCTGATCGCGCACGTGCCGAACGTGCTGGTGATGACGCCCGAGACCGCAACGAAGTACGGGATCAAGTCGTTCGCCGACCTGGTCGCTTACGCGCGCGCACATCCCGGCCAGCTCAATTACGCGTCGGGCGGCAACGGCAGCGGCGGCCACATGGCGGGCGAGCTGCTGAAATCGATGGGCCGCATCTACATCGTTCACATCCCGTACACGGGCGCCGCACCGGCGCAGCTCGGGTTGCTGGCCGGACAGACGGACCTGATGTTCGACAACCTCGCATCGGTCGCCACGCAGATCCGCGCCGGGAAGGTCAAGGCGTTTGCGGTCACTACGAAGACGCGCGCCGCCGCGCTGCCCGACGTACCGACGGTGGCCGAAGCGGGCGGCAAGGATTTCGCCGGATTCGATGTCAGCACGTGGTTCGGCGTGTTCGCGCCGGCGGGCACACCTGCGCCGATCGTCGAGCGGCTGAGCGACGAGTTCCGCAAGGCGCTCGCGAGCGGCGAGATGCGCGAGCGCCTCGCGCGCATGGGCGCGGAGCCCGCGCCGATGACGCCGGCCGAATTCGCGGCGTTCGTGCGCGCGGAGCTCGCGAAGTACGAAAAGGTGGTGAAGTTCTCGGGCGCGAAGGTCGACTGAAGAATTCAGAATCGACGCGCGTTGCAGGTCCTAGAATCGCCGCGCGACACAACGACGCGGCAGCCGACAAGCCGCGCAATCAAGGAGGACTCTTGAAGATCAGGAACGAAAAGGACTTCTGGTCCGGCGTGATGTTCGTCGCGTTCGGGCTGTTCTTCGCGCTGTTCGCGCAGAAGTACGACTTCGGCACCGCGCAGAGAATGGGGCCGGCGTACTTCCCGACCGTGCTCGGCGGGCTGCTGGCCTTCATCGGCTTCGTGGTCGCGCTGACCGGACTCGGCCGCGAGTCGTCCGACGGCAAGGTAGAGAAGTTTCACTTCTACGAGCTGGCCTGGGTGCTGGGCGCGGTGGTCGTGTTCGGCCTGCTGCTGCGGCCCGCAGGCGTGCTGATCGCGATGTTCGCGCTGGTCGGCATCTCCAGCTACGCCAGCCACGAGTTCCACTGGAAGGAGGCTGTCGCGCTGTCGATCGTGATGGCGATCATCACCTGGGTCGTGTTCATCTACGGCCTGAAGCTCACGATCCCGGTGCTGCCGGCGTTCCTCGAGAAATAAGCGGAGGCGATGATGGACCTGCTGAACAACCTCGCCATCGGCTTCGCGACCGCGCTGACCTTTCAGAACCTTTTCTACGCGTTCGCCGGCTGCCTGATCGGAACGCTGATCGGCGTGCTGCCCGGCATCGGCCCGGTGGCCACGCTGGCGATGCTGCTGCCGACCACCTATGCGCTGGAGCCGACCTCGGCGCTGATCATGCTGGCCGGCATCTACTACGGCGCGCAGTACGGCGGCTCGACCACCGCGATCCTGGTCAACCTGCCGGGCGAATCATCGTCGGTGGTCACCTGCCTCGACGGCTACCAGATGGCGCGCAAAGGGCGAGCGGGCGCCGCGCTCGGCGTGGCGGCGATCGGCTCGTTCATCGCCGGATCGTTCGCCACCGTGCTGGTGGCCGCGTTCGCGCCGCCGCTGACCGAACTCGCGTTCAAGTTCGGCCCGGCCGAATACTTCTCGCTGATGGTGCTGGGCCTGATCGGCGCGGTCGTGCTCGCGTCCGGTTCGCTGATCAAGGCGATCGGCATGATCGTGCTCGGGCTGCTGCTCGGCATCGTCGGCACCGACGTGAACTCAGGGGTGGCGCGCTTTTCCTTCGACGTGCCGGAACTGACCGACGGCATCGGCTTCGTCGCGGTGGCGATGGGAGTCTTCGGCTTCGCCGAGATCATCGCCAACGTGGAGAGGAAGGAGCATCGCGAGGTCTTCACCAGCAAGGTCGGCTCGCTGTTGCCCAACGGCAAGGAATTCCTCGAAGCCACGCCCGCGATCGTGCGCGGCACGCTGCTCGGGTCGATCCTCGGCATCCTGCCCGGCGGCGGCGCGCTGCTGGCGTCCTTTGCCGCATACACGGTGGAAAAGAAACTCGGCGGCGCGAAGGCCGATCCGCCGTTCGGACAGGGCAACATCCGCGGCGTGGCCGGCCCCGAGTCGGCCAACAACTCCGGCGCGCAGACCTCGTTCATCCCGATGCTGACACTCGGCATCCCACCCAATGCGGTGATGGCGCTGATGATCGGCGCGATGACGATCCACAACATCCAGCCCGGCCCGCAGGTGATGACCAGCAACCCGTCGCTGTTCTGGGGCCTGATCGCGTCGATGTGGATCGGCAACCTGATGCTGGTGATCCTGAACCTGCCGCTGATCGGCATCTGGGTGCAGTTGCTGAAGGTGCCGTATCGACTGCTCTACCCGGCGATCCTCGCCTTCTGCTGCATCGGCGTCTATTCGATCAACAACACGACGTTCGACGTATATGTGACCGTCGTGTTCGGCGTGCTCGGCTACGTGTTCTACAAGCTCAAATGCGAGCCGGCGCCGCTGATCCTCGGCTTCATCCTCGGCCCGATGATGGAAGAGAACCTGAGGCGCGCGATGCTGCTGTCGCGCGGCGACCCGATGACCTTCGTCACCCGCCCGCTGTCGCTCGGGCTGCTGCTGGCGGCGCTGGCGCTGCTCGTGATCGTCACGCTGCCGGCGATCAAGTCCAAACGCGAAGAAGCGTTCCAGGAAGCGGATTGAAGTGCCTGTGATCTGTGATCCGTGATCCGTGATCCGATCCCCGCGCGCTGCGATCCAACGGATCACAGATCACGGATCACGAGCCTCTCAGTTCACCCGCGTCGCCGACGGCGCCATCACGACCATGGGCTCGAGCGTGACGACCGGACTCGGCGCGGCGCTGCCGGACGCCATGCCGGCGACGGTCGCGCCGAGCACGCCGGCGCTCATCAGCAGCGCGAAGACGATTCCTGCGATTCGGGTCCTGATGGGCGTCGGTTTCATGGTTGGATCCTTCGAGTTCGGTCCGGCAGCCGCTGCCGCGCTGGAGCAAACTGTAGGCAGCCACCGCGCGCGCCGCGAGCGGATTGCGATGAAGCGCGTGAATCGCGCCATGAAGCGCAAACGCCGTTTCGCGCCGGCGCTGGCAGAATTGGCGACTCGTTCCCGCCTTTCGACGTTTCGTCGTGCGTAGCCGCCATTCATTCCCGTTTTGCGCCGCCGGCGCCGCAGCGTCGTGATCGCGCTGTTCTTTGAAGTCACGCCTCGGCCCGGCGCGCTGGACGAGTACCTCTCGATCGCCGCGCGGCTGCGGCCGGCGCTCGACGCGCTCGGCGGGTGCCTGTTCCTCGACCGCTTCCGCAGCCTCGCGCGCGCGGGAACGATCCTGTCGTACCAGATCTGGCGCGACGAGGCGGCGCTGACGCGCTGGCGCGTCGATGCCCAGCACCACAAGGCGCAGACGCTCGGCCGCAGTCGCGTGTTCTCGAACTACCGGCTGCGCATCGCGCAGGTCGTGCGCGAGGGAAGCGCACGGTGCGCCGCCGTGGCGGCCGCAGCGGCTCACCGCGTACAACGATCCGGCCGCGCGCGCGCCGCGCTATGTGGCGATCGCCGCATCGAAGTCGGCGGCATTACCGGGGGCGGCCGAGTCGTTCGAAAGCATCTACCGCCCGGGCGAGTTCGCGCACCTCTTCGAGATCGCCTCGGCGGATGCGCTGACGCTGGCGCAGCTCGGCGCCGCGCAGCGACTGCGCGTCGGCGAGATCGAGCGCGACTACGGCATGCACGAGCGCGCCGAGGCGCCGCAGTTCTATCCACCGATGCAGAGGGTTTCGTGAAGCAGTTCGACTGGACCAATCCGTATCCGACCGTGCGCACGCCGGTGTTCGCGCGCAACATCGTGTCGACCTCGCAACCGCTGGCGGCGCAGGCGGGCCTGCGCACGCTGCAGCACGGCGGCAATGCGGTCGACGCGGCGATCGCCGCCGCCGCGGTGATCACGATGACCGAGCCGTGCAGCAACGGGCTGGGTTCGGACAACTTCGCGATCGTGTGGGACCCGGCGTCGAGAAGACTGCACGGCTTGAACTCGAGCGGCATCGCGCCGGCCGCGTGGACGCCCGACTACTTCCGCCGCAAGTACGGCGACGACCTGGCGAAGAACCGCCCGCTGCGCGGCTGGGATACGGTGACGATTCCCGGCGCGGTCGCCGGCTGGTCGCTGCTGCACGGCCGCTTCGGAAGGCTGCCGTTCGCCGACTTGCTGGCGCCCGCGATCGAGTACGCGGAGCGCGGCTTCGCGGTGAGCCCGATCGTGCAGGACAAGTGGCAGCGCGCGGCATCGATCCTCGAACCCTACCCCGGCTTCTCCGCGCACTTTCTGCCGCGCGGCCGCGCGCCGCACATCGGCGAGCACTTCGTGCTGCAGGGTGCGGCGCGCACGCTGAAGCTCGTCGCCGAAACCAGGGGCGAGGCGTTCTACCGCGGCGAGATCGCCGCCGCGATCGCCAGGTACGCGCGCGAGACGGGCGGCGCGCACACCGAAGCAGATTTCGCGGCGTACTGGGACTTCGTGCAGAGCAATGGCTGGGTCGGCACGGTGAGCCAGTCGATCGCGGGCCACGACGTGCACGAGATCCCGCCCAACGGCCAGGGCATCGCCGCGCTGATCTGCCTCGGGATCCTCAAGCACACGCCGCTGGCGCAGCAGGCGCTCGACCGCGGCCGCTTCGATTCGGCCGACGTGCAGCACGTGCTGATCGAGGCGATGAAGCTCGCGTTCGCCGACGTGTACGCCTACGTCGCCGATCCGCGCGCGATGCGGGTGACGCCGGCGCAGATGCTCGACCCCGCGTACCTCGCGCAGCGCGCCGCGCTGATCGATCCGAAGCGCGCGCAGGCATTCGACGCCGGCGCGCTGCCGACCGGCGGAACGATCTATCTGTCGGCCGCCGACGCCAGCGGCATGATGATCTCTTTCATCCAGTCCAATTACATGGGCTTCGGCTCCGGGGTGGTCGTGCCCGGTTACGGCATCTCGCTGCAGAACCGCGGCCACGGTTTCTCGCTCGATCCCGCGCACGCCAATTGCGTGGCGCCCGGCAAGCGGCCGTTCCACACGATCATCCCGGGCTTCCTGATGAGGAAAGGCGAGCCGCAGATGAGCTTCGGGGTGATGGGCGGCAACATCCAGCCGCAGGGCCACGTGCAGACGCTGACGCGCATCCTGCTCGCCAACCAGCAGCCGCAGGCCGCGTGCGACGCGCCGCGCTGGAAGTGGGAGTCGGGGCTGAAGATCGATGTCGAACACACGATGCCGCCGGCGGTGCGCGACGAACTGGCTCGGCGCGGCCACCAGATCGCGGATCTCGCCGACAGCTACATGGATTTCGGCAGCGGCCAGTTCATCTGGTGCCTCGGCGATCCCGCGGTCGACGGCTTTGTCGCCGCCAGCGATTCGCGCCGCGACGGGCAGGCGGTGGGGTACTGAAGCAGGCGCCGCCATGCCGCGAGCGATCGATGTGGTCGATGAACTGAAGCGCGAGCTGAAGGCGCGCGGGCTGACGTACGCCGACATCGCGCGCCGCATCGGCATGTCCGAGGCGAGCGTGAAGCGGATGTTCTCCGAGCGCAATCTCACGCTGGCGCGGCTGGACGAGATCCTGGCCGCGGCCGGCATCGACTTCACCGAAGTGGCGCGCGGCATCGACCGCGAGCAGCACCTGATCTCGCAGCTGACCGACGCGCAGGAGCGCGAGATCGTCGAGAGTCCTTCGCTGTTCGCGGTCGCCGTGGGTGCCCTGAACCTGCTGTCGTTCGACGACATGCTCGCCGCCTACGAGCTGACGGCGGCGGAGCTTGTCGGCGAGTTGGCCAGGCTCGACCGCATGGGCCTGATCGAACTGCTGCCGAACAACCGCTTCCGGCTGCGCGTCGCGCGCACGTTCGCATGGATTCCGAACGGGCCGATCATGACCGCGTTCAAGAACAATGCGCACGACTTCTTCGCGTCCAGCTTCGCCGGCGACGACGAGCTGATGATGCTGCTGAACGCGCGGCTGTCGCGCACCTCCGGCGCGGCGCTTCTCGACAAGCTCCGGCGCGTGGCGCGCGAGTTCTCCGAGCAGCACATCGATGATGCGCGCCTTCCCGCGCAGCAGCGCCCGCCGATCAGCCTGCTGCTTGCGTGCCGGCCGTGGCAGCCGCCGGCGATCCGCGCGCTGGCGCGCAGGCCGCCGCCGTCGCGCGTCGTGCGCCGTTGACGACGGAGGTCGACGATGGCGTGGACGCTGCTCGTGATCGCCGGCCTGTTCGAGGTCGGCTGGGCGATCGGGCTCAAGTACACCGACGGCTTCGCCCGCTTCTGGCCCAGCGTGGGGACGATCGTCGCGATGGTCATGAGCGTGTGTCTGCTGGCGCTGGCGATGAAGTTGCTGCCGGTCGGCACCGCCTACAGCGTATGGGCCGGCATCGGCGCGATCGGCACCGTGATCCTCGGCATCGTGCTGTTCGAAGAGCCGGCCGGCGCGCTGCGGCTGGCCGGTGTCGGGCTGATCGTCGCCGGCATCGTCGGACTGAAGCTCGCCACGCCCGGTTGAGCGGCGCCGGACGACGCTCCCGCGATCCGGCGACGCGCGCCGGCGGCGGGCGCGGGCACTTTGGCCGTTGCCCAACGCTCAAACGCGGGGAAAGGAGCGGATCATGATCAAGGTCGCCATCATCGTCGGCAGCACGCGGCCGGGCCGCAAGGCGGACGCAGTCGCACGCTGGGTGCTGGGCATCGCGGGCAAGCGCGGCGACGCGCAGTTCGAGCTCGTCGACCTCAAGGACTACAACCTGCCGCTGCTCGACGAGGCGGTGCCGCCGTCGCGCGGCCAGTACACCCAGCCGCACACCAAGGCGTGGGCGGCGAAGATCGCATCGTTCGACGCCTTCGTGTTCGTGACGCCCGAATACAACCACGGCATTCCCGGCGCGCTGAAGAACGCGATCGACTTCCTGTTCAAGGAATGGAACAACAAGGCCGCCGGCTTCGTCAGCTACGGCAGCGCCGCCGGCGTGCGCGCGGTCGAGCAGTTGCGGCTGGTGATGGGCGAACTGATGGTCGCCGACGTGCGCTCGCAGGTGATGCTGTCGCTGTTCACCGACTTCGAGAACTTCACGACCTTCAAGCCGGCGCCGCAGCACGAAGCCGCCGTCACCGCGATGCTCGACCAGCTCGTCGCGTGGGGCGGCGCGCTGAAGCCGCTGCGCGGCGCCTGAGCGCCGCTACTTCGCGCAGCTCGCCAGCGGCAGCGCGACCGTCTGCAGAAGCTGGCCGCGCGCGGCGTCCTGCACCAGCGCCACCACGCTGAGCCGATCCGCCGGCACGTCCGGCGCCGGCCAGCGTTGCACGATCGCGGATCCCGGCGGCAGCGGCGCGCTCCATTGCGTGACCACGTGGTCGTTGGTCAGCGTCTCGCCGCGGTTCTCCCCGGCGCCGACGTGGGTGACGTTGCCGCCCTGTACCAGCGCGAGCAACGCCTGCGGCTGTTTCGCATCGGCCGCCGCGATCTTCGCATGCACCTCGATCTGGCCGTGGTCGATGCGTGCCGCCAGTTCGATCCTCGCCCGCGCCGGCTGCGCGTTGATCGCGGCGACCGCGGCGTCGAAGCCGCGCGCGTCGTACCAGCGCGGCGTTTCGCGCCCCTGCACGAACACGCCCGGCGTGTACACGGTGCGGTTGCCGTTCAGATCCGCCAGCCAGCGCTGGCGCTCGTTGAATTCGCGCCGGGCGAACGGATCCTTCCAGCCGATGTAGTCCCAGTAGCCGACGTGCAGCGCCAGCGGAACGATGTGGTCGGACGGCTGCAGCTTCGACAGCCATCGGTCCGCCGGCGGGCAGCTCGAGCAGCCCTGCGACGTATACAGCTCGACCAGCGCGACCGTGTGCGCCGGGCTCGTCACGGTGCAGGCCGCAGCGGCCGCGGCGGCGAGGAACAGCGAAAACGACATCGGGTTCTCCTGAGAGTCCGCGTGCTTGGTCGGCGCGGCGCCGGCCGTCTTACAGAGGGTGTATCGTCCGCGCGTCTTTTTTCGCAGGGCCAACGATGTCGAACAAGACCTACGACCCGATCACGCCGCACCGGGTTGCATTCCTCGGACTCGGCGTGATGGGGTTCCCGATGGCGGGCCATCTGGCGCGCGCCGGCCATCACGTGACGGTCTACAACCGCACCGCGATGAAGGTCGAGCGCTGGCTCGACGAGTACGGCGGCAAGGCGGCCGCCACTCCGCGCGAGGCGGCGGCTGGAGCGCAGATCGTGTTCGCCTGCGTCGGCAACGACGACGACCTGCGCGCGGTGGTGCTCGGCGACCAGGGTGCATTCGCCGGCATGGCGCGCGATGCGATCTTCGTCGATCACACGACCGCGTCGGCCGCGGTCGCGCGCGAGCTGCACGCGCAGGCGCGCAGGCGCGGGCTGCACTTCGTCGATGCCCCCGTGTCGGGCGGGCAGGCGGGCGCGGTCAACGGGCTGCTCACGGTGATGTGCGGCGGCGACGCGGCGCCGTTCGAACGCGCGCAGCCGGTGGCGATGGCGTTCGCGCGCGCGGTCACTTTGGTCGGCGCCAGCGGCAGCGGCCAGCTCGCCAAGATGGTCAATCAGCTCGCGATCGCCGGCATGGTGCAGTCGCTGTCGGAGGCAATCAACTTCGGACAGGCGGCCGGGCTCGACATGAAGCTGGTGCTGCAGGTGATCGGCAAGGGCGCCGCGCAAAGCTGGCAGATGGACAACCGCGGCACGACGATGATCGACGACAAGTTCGATTTCGGCTTCGCCGTCGACTGGATGCGTAAGGATCTGGGGCTGTGCCTGGACGAAGCCCGTCGCAACGGCGCGCCGCTGCCGGTCGCCGCGCTGGTCGACCAGTTCTATGCCGACCTGCAGGCGATGGGCGGCGGGCGCTGGGACACGTCGTCGCTGATTCGAAGGTTGCGGCACCCCCGGCATTGAATGGATGCGAGCGCGATTCAGCAGGTGCTCGGCGAACTGCGTCCCACGCTGGTCCGGATCGCGCGCCTGCAATTGCGCAACGACACCTGGGCCGAGGACGCGGTGTCCGAGACGCTGCTCGCCGCGCTTGAAAGCGCCGCCAGCTTCGCGCAGAAATCGCAGGTGAAGACGTGGGTGGTCGGGATCCTGAAGCACAAGATCATCGACCAGTTTCGCCGCGCCAGCCGCGAAGTCTCGTCCGACGCGCAGATGGAAGCCGCGGAAGCCGACGACCTCGAGGAGCTGTACGACGCCGGCGGCCACAAGGCCGATCCGCCGCTCGACTGGGGCGACCCGCACGCGAGCCTGGAACGCACCGAGTTCTTCGAGATCCTGCAGATGTGCGTCGACGGGCTGCCGGCCGGGCTGGGGCGGATCTTCATGATGCGCGAATGGCTCGAATACGAAACCGAGCAGATCTGTAAGGAAATGTCGATCACCTCGACCAACTGCTTCGTGATGCTGCACCGGGCGCGGATGCGGCTGCGGGAGTGCCTCGAAATGAACTGGTTTGCCGCGGGGAAATCGACGTGAGAGCGCCCGGTTGGCTCAGGATCCGATGCCAGCACGCGCACGAACTGATCAGCGCGCGGATGGACAACGCGCCGATCGGAGTCGCCGAGCGCTTCAGGCTGTGGCTGCACCTGCGGTTCTGCGACTTTTGCGCGCGGGTCGACAAGCAGATGAGCTTCATGCGCGAGGCGGTGCGGCGGCTGGACAAGTGACCGGAATCCGGCGCCGGTGGTCGTGCGTACTGGTACCTGATCGGCGGATCGTCCGCGCCGGCGCGGACCGGTAAGGTTTGCCCTGCTGCGCCGACGAACCGAATTGCCCGCGGAACGACGCCATGCACGCCACCCTGCCACTGCTCAGACAGACCGACTTCCCCGCGATCCGCCGCCGCGCGGTTGACACCTTGCAGGTCAACCTCGGCTACACCTGCAACCAGTCCTGCGTGCATTGCCATGTGAACGCCGGCCCGAACCGGACCGAGCAGATGGACCGCGCGACGATCGACCTGGTGCTCGACGTGGCGACCGCGAAGGACATCCGCACGCTCGACCTCACCGGCGGCGCGCCGGAACTCAATCCGCACTTCCGCGACCTGGTGCGCGAGGCGCGCTCATCGGGAAAACGCGGCGGCATCCACGTGATCGATCGCTGCAACCTGACGATCCTGTTCGAACCCGGCCAGGAAGGGCTGGCGGAATTCCTCGCGCAGCACGAGGTCGAGATCGTCGCGTCGCTGCCCTGCTACCTCGAGGACAACGTCGACCGCCAGCGCGGTAAAGGGGTGTTCGACAAGAGCATTCACGCGCTGCAGTTGCTCAATTCGCTCGGCTACGGCACACGGCTGCCGCTGTCGCTGGTCTACAACCCGCAGGGTCCGTCACTGCCGCCAGACCAGGTCAAGCTCGAGGCCGACTATCGCCGCATGCTGGGCGAACGCTTCGGCATCGAATTCACGCGCCTGCTGGCGCTGGCCAACATGCCGATCGCGCGCTTCGGCTCAACGCTGATCAGCAAGGGACAGTTGCGCGACTACATGACGACGCTGCGGCAGGCGCACCGGCCGGACAACGTTGAGCGCGTGATGTGCCGCTCGCTGGTGTCGGTCGACTGGCAAGGATATCTGTACGACTGCGACTTCAACCAGATGCTCGGCCTGCACCTGCACGAGGGCGGCCGCGGCCACGGCCGCATCCACCTCGAAGACTGGCTGGAGATGGACCTCGCCGGCAATCCGATCGTGGTGGCGGATCATTGCTATGGGTGCACAGCCGGCCAAGGGTCGAGCTGCGGGGGAGCCCTGGCGTGATCTGTGATCCGTGATCCGTGAAAGCGGACTGGTGAGCGCTTCGGGATCGAAGACGATGCAGTACTCCGCCGCCGCTCGTGAAGCGCAGGCTGCCGCAGTTGTCAACGGATCACGGATCACGGATCACGGATCACAGATCACGAATCACGGATCACGATCCGCGGCCGCCGGCCGCATTTGCCCTCCCCACTACGGCTATTCCCCGCGCGTATTCGCCCGGGCCGCTGAATTCGCCGAAGACACGATCTACGTTGTCGGCGGGTTGTACGGCAACGCGTTCGCGCTCGATGCGATCGAGCGGCTCGCGGCGCAGGAACCGGTCGCGCCGCGGCTCGTGTTCAACGGCGACTACCACTGGTTCGATGCCGACCCGCACCTGTTCGCCGAGATCGAGCGCCGGGTGCGGGCGAAGCCGAATGTCGCGCTGCGCGGCAACGTCGAGACCGAACTGGCCAGCAGCGATGCGGCCGCGGGCTGCGGTTGCGCGTACCCGGAGTCGGTGCCGGACGACGACGTGGAGCGCAGCAACGCGATCCTCGAACGGCTGCGCGCGGTCGCGACCGCTTGCGGCGCAGCGCGGCCGGAGCTGCCGATGCACGCGGTCGTCGCGGCCGGCGGCGCGCGGATCGCCATCGTGCACGGCGATGCGTGGTCGCTGGCCGGCTGGCGTTTCGCGGGCGAGGCGCTGCACGATTCCGCGCACGAGGCGCAGTTGATCACCGCGTTCGAACAGGCCGCCGTCGACGGCTTCGCATGCAGCCATACCTGCGCGCCGGCGCTGAAGGTGCTCGGCAGCCGCTTCGTGATCAACAACGGCGCGGCTGGCATGGCGAACTTCGAAGGCACCACGCACGGCGTGCTCACGCGCGTGTCGATCCATCCGCCGTCAGGCGCGATCGCCCACGCGCGGCTGTACGGGATCCGGCTGGCCGATGTCCACGTCGACGCGCTGCGCATCGATTTCGACATCGCCGCGTGGCTCGAGCGCTTCGATGCGCTGTGGCATGCAGATTCACCCGCCGCAATGTCGTACCGGCGCCGCATCGTCGCGGGACCGCGCTTCACCGTCGCGCAGGCGCTCTGCGCAGCGCGCACCGCCCCGCCGTGCGGGTAGTCTTTCCGTAAGACGGCACGAACCAATTCGACTGATCGCGGCCGGGCACGCGCCCGCGCATCACGAATCGTTGGGGGAATCATGGACAGGAAGCGACTCGCGCTGCTGGCGCTGATCATCGCGGCGATCGCCGCGTTCTTCATCTTCGACCTGAAGCAGTACTTCAGTATCGAGTACTTCCAGGCCAGCCGCGCCAGGATCGAGGCGTATCGCGACGCCAACTACCTGCAGACGGCGGCGATCTTCTTCCTCGTGTACGTGGCGGTGACCGCTCTGTCGCTGCCGGGCGCCGCGGTGATGACGCTGGCGGCCGGCGCGATCTTCGGGCTCGCGGCCGGCGTGGTGCTGGTGTCGTTCGCCTCCGCGATCGGAGCCACGCTCGCGTTCCTGATTTCCCGGCTGATCCTCGGCGAGTGGGTGCAGCAGAAGTTCGGCGACAAGCTGGCGCCGATCAACGCCGGCATCGACAAGGAAGGCGCGTTTTACCTGTTCGCGCTGCGGCTGGTGCCGCTGTTCCCGTTCTTCGTGATCAACCTCGTGATGGGGCTGACGAAGATCCGCACCACCACGTTCTACTGGGTCAGCCAGATCGGCATGCTGGCGGGCACGATCGTGTACGTGTACGCCGGTACGCAGCTCGGACAGTTCCGGATCTCGGCCGGGCTCGTCTTCGCGTTCGTGCTGCTCGGCGTCTTCCCGCTGGTCGCCAAGAAGGTCCTCGACGCGATCAAGGCGCGCAAGGTCTACGCCAAGTGGGAGGACCAGCGCCCGCCAAAGTATGACTACAACATGGTCGTGATCGGCGCCGGCAGCGCGGGGCTGGTATCGGCCTACATCGCGGCGGCGACCAAGGCGAAGGTCGCGCTGGTCGAGAAGCACAGGATGGGCGGCGACTGCCTGAACACCGGCTGCGTGCCGAGCAAGGCGCTGATCCGCTCGGCCAAGCTGCTGTCGCACATCGCGCGCTCGAAGGAGTTCGGCGTCGAGAAGGCCAGTGCGAGCTTCAGCTTCGCCGACGTGATGGAACGCGTGGCCAAGGTCGTGAAGACGGTCGAACCGCACGACTCGGTCGAGCGCTACACCGGCCTGGGCGTGGAATGCATCACCGGAGCCGCGAAGATCACGTCGCCGTGGACGGTCGAGGTGACAACCGCCGCCGGCAGGAAGACGCTGACGACGAAGAACATCGTGATCGCCGCCGGCGCGCGGCCGTTCGTGCCGCCGATCCCCGGCATCGAGGAGGTCGGCTACCTGACCTCGGACACGGTGTGGAATCTGCGCGAACTTCCGAAGCGGCTGGTGGTTCTCGGCGGCGGGCCGATCGGCTCGGAACTGACACAGGCGTTCGCGCGCTTCGGCAGCCAGGTCACGCAGGTCGAAATGCTGCCGCGGATCATGATCCGCGAGGACCCGGAAGTCTCCGAACTGGTCAAGAAACAGTTCGAAGCCGAGGGCATCCGAGTCCTCACCGGGCACAAGGCCAAGCGCTTCCTGGTCGAGAACGGCGAGAAGGTCGCGATCGTCGAGCACAACGGGCAGGACATCCGCATCCCGTTCGATGCGCTGCTGGTGGCGGTCGGGCGCGTGGCCAACACGCACGGCTACGGGCTGGAGGAACTCGGCATCGGCACGACGAAGGCGCGCACCGTCGAGACCGACGACTACCTGCAGACGATCTACCCGAACATCTTCGCCTGCGGCGACGTGGCGGGACCGTACCAGTTCACGCACACCGCCGCGCACCAGGCGTGGTACGCGGCGGTCAATGCGCTGTTCGGCACGTTCAGGCGCTTCAAGGCCGACTACCGGGTGATCCCGTGGGCGACGTTCACCGAGCCCGAGGTCGCGCGCGTCGGGCTGAACGAAACCGAGGCGAAGGAGAAGAACATTCCGCACACGGTGACGGTCTATGGCATTGACGATCTGGACCGCGCGATCGCCGACGGCGAGGCGCACGGTTTCGTCAAGGTGTTGACGAAGCTGGGCACCGACCAGATCCTCGGCGTGACGATCGCGGGCGAACATGCGGGCGACCTGCTCGCCGAATACGTGCTGGCAATGAAATACAACCTCGGCCTCGCCAAGATCCTCGGCACGATCCACACCTATCCGACGCTCGCCGAGGCGAACAAATACGCGGCCGGCAACTGGAAGCGCTCGACCGTCACGCAGGGCCAGTGGGCGTTCCTGACCGCGTTCCAGGCGTGGCGCCGCGGCGCGTTCGGCTTGGGAACGGTGCTGGGCAAGCTCGGGGCGCTGCTCAGCGACAAGCGCAAGGCGTATGCGGCCGAAGCACATTGAGCGCGCGATGAAACAGCTCCTGGCCGCGCTGCTGCTCGTGCCCCTGCTGGCGCTCGCGCAGGGCTTCGATCACACGCACGCCGCATGGACCGCGCTGCTCGCGCAGCACGTGAAGCCGATCGCCAACGGCAACGCATCGCAGGTCGACTACAAGGGCTTCGCCGCCGACCGTGCCGCGCTGGACGCGTACGTCAAGTCGCTGTCCGACGTGCCGGCGGCGGAATTCGCAAAGTGGAGCCGCGCGCAGCAGTTCGCGTTCCTTGCCAACGCGTACAACGCGCTGACGATCGAGAAGGTGCTGACGCGCTACCCGCGCCTGAAGTCGATCCGCGACTTCGGCCTCGTGATCGGCAACCCGTGGAAGGACGAATTCTTCGCGCTGCTGGGGGCCAGGCACAGTCTCGACTGGATCGAGCACGAAACGCTCCGCGCGCCCGGCGTCTACGACGATCCGCGCGTGCACGTCGCCGTCGTGTGCGCGTCGGTCGGCTGCCCGATGCTCGCCACGCAGGCCTTCACCGCCGACCGGCTGGACGCGCAGCTCGACGATCAGTTCCGCCGTTTCATGTCGGACCGCTCGCGCAACCGCTACGACCCGCGCACGAAGACGGTCGAGCTGTCGTCGATCTTCGACTGGTACGGCAAGGACTTCGAGCACGGGTACAAGGGATTCGCCGGCGTGCAGGACGTGGTGGCGAAATACGCCGACCAGCTTGCCGACAGCCCGGCCGACCGCGCGCTGCTGCGCGCGAAGATGGTGCCGATCCGCTTCCTCGACTACGACTGGTCGCTGAACGATGTCCGCCAGTAGCATCCGCTTGTGCGACTGGCGATCATCATTCCCGTACTGAACGAAGCGCAGTCCGTCGCCACCGCGATCGAGCGCCTAGCCGGCCTGCGCGCGCGCGGCGCGCGCGTGATCGTCGTCGACGGCGGCAGCCACGACGACACCGTGCGCCAGGCGGCCGGCGCCGACCGCGTGATCGCGTCGGCGCGCGGGCGCAGCCTGCAGATGAACGCGGGTGCGCGCGCGCCGGAGGCCGCCGCGAGCGACGTTCTGCTGTTCCTGCACGCCGACACCATTTTGCCGCCCGAGGCTGACCGGATCATCTATCGGGCACTGGCGCACTCCGACCGCGTGTGGGGGCGCTTCGACGTGTCGATTGCGGCCGAGGACGCGCGCCACCAGGCCGCGCTCGGCGCGGTCGCGGCGCTGATGAACTGGCGCTCGCGGCTGACCGGCATCGCCACCGGCGACCAGGCGCTGTTCATCGAGCGCGGCAGCTTCGTCGCGCTGGAGGGTTTCGCGCCGATCCCGTTGATGGAGGACGTCGAGTTCTGCCGCCGCGCACGCCGGCTGTCGCGGCCGATCGCGTTGCGCGATCGCGTTCGCACCTCCGGCCGCCGCTGGGAAAGGAACGGCGTGCTGCGAACCATCGTCCTGATGTGGCGCCTGCGTGCCGCGTATTTCTTCGGTGCGGATCCGGCGCGGCTCGTCGCCCGCTATCGCGACATCCGATGACCGCACCCACGTTCGCCATCGGCGTGTTCGCCCGAGCGCCGATCGCGGGTCAGGGCAAGACCCGCCTGCTGCCCGCGATCGGCGCGGCCGGAACCGAACGGCTGCAGGCGCACCTGATCGAACGGGCGCTCTCCGCGGCCTGCAGCATTTCGCACGCGCAGGTGACGCTGTTCGTGGCCGGCGATCCGCAGCACCCGTTCATCGCTTCGTGCGCGCGGCGGTTCGGCATCGCGACCCGCGCGCAGATCGAAGGTGATCTCGGAGCGCGCATGCACGCGGCATTCGTCGAACTGCTGGCGAAGTTGCCGCGCGCGCTGATCGTCGGCGTCGACAACCTGACGCTGACCGGCGAGGTGCTGCGGCAGGCCGACGCGGCACTGCCGACGGCAGACGTGGTCGTGCAGCCGGCGGACGACGGCGGCTACACGCTGATCGGGCTCGCGCAGCCGCGCGCCGCGCTGTTCGAGTCGATTCCGTGGGGCACACCGGAGGTGATGCGGCTGACGCGCGCGCGGATCGCGCGCGAGCATCTGCGGCTCGCCGAGCTGCCGACGACCTGGGATCTCGATACGCCGGCCGACCTCGAGCGCGCACTGCGGGCCGGGCTGCTGTCCGACTCGGTGTACCGATAGCCGGCCCTGCACATCGGCACCGCGGCCGCAAGCACCGTCACACGGCATTGCCGGGCGACGCCGGCGGCCTTGTATCCTCCGCTGCCGCTACCGGAGCATGACGCTTGCAGCACGCCGCCGACACGAGCCGGGAAAATCGATGAGCCAGCAGCTTCTGCTCATCGGCGGCGGCCACGCGCACCTCGCGGTGCTGGAGGCGTTCGCGCGCAAGCCGCTGCGCGACGCCGACATCACGCTGGTGTCGCGCTTCGACAGCTCGTTCTACTCGGGCATGCTGCCCGGCTGGGTCGCGGGGCACTACCGGCTCGACCAGTGCACGATCCCGCTGCCGCCGCTGGCCGAGCGCGCGCGCGCCACCTTCTTTCGCGACCGCGTGATCGCGGTCGACCTGGTCGAGCGCGTCGCGTACACGCAGTCCGGCGCGCCGCTGCCGTTCGACGTACTGTCGATCAATACCGGACCCGAGATCGACCGCGACGCGATCCGCGGCCTCGGCGAACACGCGCTGTCGTTGCGGCCGATCGAGAAGTTCGTCGAGGCCTGGCAACGGCTCGAGGCTCGCTTCAGCGGCGCGCCGCGTGCGGGCACGCTGACGGTGGTCGGCGGCGGCGCGGCCGGAGTCGAGATCGCAATGGCGATCGCGCATCGCGCCGTGACGTCGGCGCTGCGCCTGAAGGTGCAGCTGATCACCGGCAGGCGCGGCTTGCTGCCGGCGCTTAAGGCCGGCGTGCGCAAGCGCGTCGCGCCGCTGCTGCCGAAGATCGGCGTGCGGGTGATCGAGGACGAGGTCGTCGCGATCGGCGCCGACCGCGTGCAGCTTGCACGCGCAGGCGAGCTGCCGACCGACGTGACGGTGGCCGCGATCGGCGCGGCGGCCGCGCGCTGGCCGCGCGACTGCGGCCTCAGATGCGACGCGCGCGGGTTCATCGCGGTGAATTCGGCGCTGCAGTCGCTGTCGCATCCGTTCGTGTTCGCCGCCGGCGACTGCGCGTCGATGCCCGACCATCCGCGCGCGAAGAGCGGCGTGTACGCGCTGCACGCCGGTCCGATGCTGGCGGCCAACCTGCGGCGTGCGCTGGCCGGGCGCTCGCTGCGCCGTCACATTCCGCAGCCGGTCGCGCTGTATCTGTTGTCGGCCGGCGCCAGGAACGCGATCGGCATCTGGGGCCCGCTCACCTTCGAGGGCGAACGCGTGTGGCGCTGGAAGGACCGCATCGATCGCGCGCACATCGCGCGCTTCAATCCGGACGCGCCGCGCTGACCGAGGCCGACCGATGAAACTGCTGCTGCTCCTGCTGATCGTCGTGCCGGTGCTGGTGCTGATCGCGGGCCAGCTCGGGTTGCTGAAGGGACATGCGCCGGAGAATCTCGGCGTTCGCGACGGCCGTCTGATGCCGCCCTCGCGCACGCCCAACAGCGTCAGCAGCCAGGCCGGGCTGCACGACGCGCAGCGCTACGCGGTCGATTACGCGCGCATCGACCCGCTGCGCTTCAACGGCGACAGCGCGGCGGCGCTGCAGCGGCTGCTGCGCATCGTCGCCGACGTGCCGGGCGCGCAGGTGATCGAGGCGAAGCCCGACTACCTGTACGTGCAGTTCACCACCCGCTGGCTGAAGTTCGTCGATGATGCAGAGTTCTGGCTGGCCCCGGCCGAGGGCGTGATTCACGTGCGCTCGGCATCGCGCATCGGCCGCAAGGACTTCGGCGCCAACCGCGCCCGCATCGAGGCGGTCCGCGCGCGCTTTGCCGCCGGTTGATGCGGCATTGCGCGCCCCCGCCGCCCGGCGAAGAGCCGCTCACGCGCGCCGGATCGCGCCGAAGCGGCCCGACTGATAGTCGTTGATCGCCTCGATGATCTGCTGCTGCGTGTTCATCACGAACGGGCCGTAGCGCGCGACCGGTTCGCGCAGCGGCACGCCGGCGATCACCAGCGCGCGCGTCGCCGGCGCGGCGGCGCGCAGCAAGAGCGAATCGGCATTGGTCAGCAACGCCATGTCGCCGTCGCGCGCGGCGCGCGCGCGCGCGCCGATCGTCACCGCGCCGCCGTACACGTAGGCGAACGCGTTCTGCTCCGCCGGCACGTCGAGCGTGACTTCCGCGCCGTCGTCGAGCAGCACATCGAGATAGGTGATCGGCGTGCGCGTCTCCGCGCGCGCCTGCACGCCGAGCGCTCGACCGGCGATCACCTTCACGCGCGCGCGGCCGGAGGCAGCGGCCCACGTCGGCATCTCGGCCGCACGCACGTCCTGGTAGCGCGGCGCGATGCGCTTGTCGCGCGCGGGCAGGTTGACCCAAAGCTGGAAGCCGTGCACGCGCCCGCCCTTCTGCTTGATCCAGTCGGCCGGCAATTCCGAGTGGATCACGCCGTCGCCCGCGGTCATCCATTGCACGTCGCCCGCCGCGATCGTCGCGCGGTTGCCGGCGCTGTCCTCGTGCACGAACTCGCCGTCGAGCATGTAGGTGACGGTTTCGAAACCGCGGTGCGGATGATCGGGCGCGCCGACCGCCTCGCCGGGGCCGTACTCGGCCGGCCCCATTTCGTCGAGCAGCAGGAACGGGTCGAGGTGATCGAGCCCCGCGGTCGGAAACGGCCGCCGCACGATGAAGCCGCCGCCTTCGCGCTGGCGGACCGAGTGGACGATGCGATTGACCTCACGCGTGGCCATGGCATTCCTTCGGCGTCTGAGCGTCCAGCGTACATGAGGCCGAGCGAGCGCAACTCAACCCGCGCAGCGGCGCGCCAGAGCGAGCGCGTCGCGATGCGCGGCTCCGGCATCGGTGTTGTCGAAGAACACGTACACATCGCGGCCCTGCGCGCGCCATGCGCCGATGCGTTGCGCCCAGCGCGCCAGCGTGCTCGGCGCATACGCGGACACGTACGTGACGGCGTGGCCGTGCAGCCGCACGTAGACGAAGCGCGCGGTCACCGCGTCCCAGCGCGGCCAGTCGGCCGCGTCCGACTGCACCGCGGCGATGTCGTGCGTGCGCAGGCACGCAGCGATCTCGTCATCGAACCACGAGCGGTCGCGGAACTCGATCGCGTGCCGCACGGACGGCCATGCCGCAAGCCTTTGCGCGAATTCGCGCAGCCGCGGCAGGTCGCGCCCGAGCGAGTGCGGCAGTTGCCACAGCACGGCCGCGAGCTTGTGCGCGAGCGGCGCCGCGCGCTCGCGTTCGCGCGCGATCGCCGCGTCATCGACACGCAGCCGCTCGACGTGGGTGATCCAGCGGTGCGCCTTCAGGCAGAACCGGAACGACTCCGGGGTCTGCTCGTACCACCCTGCCAGCACCGACGGACGCAGCGCGTGATAGAAGGAGGCGTTGACCTCGACCGCATTGAACCGCGTCGCGTAGTGGGCGAGCCACGCGCGGCGCGGTACGTCGCGGTAGAAGTCGGCGCGCCAGAAGTCGTAGCTCCAGCCGCTGGTGCCGACATAAGCTTGGGTCATTTCAACGCGGCGATGCGTGCCACGTCGAGCACCCCCGCCGCGCCCCAGCCGCGCGTACCGGCCGGCACCTCGGGACGGAATGACTCGTACAGGTGGAAGGCCTCATGCGCGAGTTCTTCGGCGTCGCGCGTGCGCGCCAGCTCGCGCATCGCCTTCAGCGCGGCCTCGAAGCCCGCGCCGAACTTGGCGTGCAGATAGCGCTCCACGCTCGCCGGATCGATCGGCTTGCCCTTGCTGACCGCGCGCAGCCCGTCGGGCGTACGCACCACCGGCACCGCGCGCTGCAGCAGGTCGACGTGCATTTCCTCCCCATGCGCGAGTGCCTTGCGCTGCTCCTTCAGCTCCTTCGGCCGCGGATGGAAGATCCCGAGCGCCTTGCCCTTCGCGTACGCGTTCAGTCCCGCCACCGTGCGGCCGAGCGTGACCGCCTCGTCCCAGTCGAAGCCTAGCCGCTCGGCGACGACCGCCGCCCACAGCGTCAGCACCGGTGCGCGGTTGATCGTGATCTTCATCGCGATGTTCCAGTACGCTTGTTCACTCCGGATTCCGAGCGACCGATGGCCCGCAGCGCGAAATCTACGGCCGCGCTCGCCTTCGCGCCACTGACGCCCGAACGCTGGCCTGACATCGAGCAACTGTTCGGTACCAACGGCGCGTGCGGCGGCTGCTGGTGCATGTGGTGGAAGCGCACGCGCGACGAGTTCGATCGCAGCAAGGGTGCCGCGAACAAGCGCGCGTTGCGGCGCATCGTCGAGTCCGGCGCCGAACCGGGACTGCTTGCCTGCCGCAGCGGTGCGCCGATCGGCTGGTGCGCGGTCGAGCCGCGCGAGCGCTACGCGGTGCTGGCGCGCTCGCCGGCGCTGGCGCCGGTCGATGGCACCCTGCGTACGGCGGTGCGACCCGCGCAGCCTACTGGCCGTTGACGCGACGCGCGTTCGTCGCCGCGGCCGGCGCGGCGACGACCATCACGCCGTCGGCGATCCCGCGCAACTGCTCGTGCATCCGCAGCATCGCGTCGAAGTAGGCCGCGTGGCTGGCGCGCAGCGCGCTGAACGCCGCGCGCAACGCGGCCGCGTGCTCGGTGTCGAGCGCGAGGCGGTCGAGCCCGTCGTCGAGCGCCTGCCACACCTGGTCAGCATCGCGCTGCACGTGATCGCGGCACAGCCGCAGCACGCGGCTGGCGGTGATCGCGCAGACCTCGTAGGTGCGGCGCGCGAAGCGCAGCGACTCGGCGCCCGATTCGATCTCGCCCGCCAGCGGCATGCAGGTGCGCGCAAGCAGATGGTGCGCGGCCTCGAAATTGAGCTGCGCGGCGCGCTGCACGCCTTCGAGCATCGCGGAGGCGAGCCCGCGCGTCAGTTGCGCCAGCAGCTCGTAGCGCTCCGCCGTGCGCGATGCGACGCCGAAATCGACCACGCGCGACTCGGCGTTCGGAACGACCTCGATCAGTGCGGTCATTGCACGCCTCCTGCGACGGCCAACATCGGAACATGCTTCGCCGCTTCGACGGCGGATGTCGACTCCGCAGCGGCCAGGCGCTGCGCGGACTGCAGCCGGAAATCGACCACGCAGTGCAGCCCGCCGTGCAGCGCGTGTACGGGCAGCGCCGCGAGCGTCGAGGTCGTCGGCCACAGCAGGTCGAGCGACGCCGGCCCCGTCCACGCGCACTGCACGCGGATGTTGCCCCACGGCTGCGCGACGAGGCGCGTGCGCATCGCCGGCAGGCCGCCGTCGGACAGCGCGGACACGCGCAGCGGGCGCAACCGGCGCAGCGTATCGGCCGGCGACAGCGCAGCGAAACGACGGCGCTGCTCGAGCAGATCGGCGCGGCGGTAGTTCATCGCCGCGATGGCGACCGGGCGGCCGTGCAGTTCCAAGATGCCGGTCAGCGTGTCGTGCACGACCAGCAGCCGCACGCGGCCGTGCGGCCCATCGGTGGCGTCGCCGGCCGCGTACGCGCGGTACAGCACGCGCTCGGTGCCGAACAGCGCGGGAATCAGCAGGTTGAACTCGGTGCGGCTGCCTCCGGCCGGATCGGGCGCGGCGGCGAACTCCACGAGCGCCGTGTTCGATCCGTCCGGCGCCAGCGACCACGGCAGCAGTGCGCGCAGCGCCACGGGGTCGGTGTCGAAGCCGACGATCAGCGTCTCGCGATCGCTGACGTGCGCCGGGGCTTCCTGATGCAGTTCGGCCAGGTTCATGCGGTCTCCTCGATGTGGCGCCGATCGCCGTTTGGCGTCCGCACTCGTGGTTCGATCAAGCCTCAGTGCGCGGTCCAGCCGCCCTCGACCGGCAGGATCGCGCCGGTAATCGATGCGGCATCGTCGGTCGTCAGATACACCGCCAGCGACGCCACCTGCTCGACCGTGACGAACTTCTTGGTCGGCTGCGCGGCCAGCAAGACGTTCTTCACCACTTCTTCCTCGCTGATGCCGCGCGCCCGGGCGGTGTCCGGGATCTGCTTCTGCACCAGCGGCGTCAGCACGTAACCGGGGCAGATCGCGTTCACCGTGATGTTCTGCTCGGCGACTTCGAGCGCGACGGTCTTGGTGAAACCCGCGATGCCGTGCTTGGCCGCCACGTACGCCGACTTGAACGGCGAAGCGACCAGCGCGTGCGCGGAGGCGATATTGATGACGCGGCCGAAGCCGCGCTTCTTCATCGCCGGCAGAGCGGCGCGCGTGGTGTGGAACGCGGCGCTCAGGTTGATCGCGATGATCGCGTCCCACTTGGACACCGGAAAGTCGTCGACCGGCGCCACGTGCTGGATGCCGGCGTTGTTGACCAGGATGTCGACGCCGCCGAAGCGCTCGACGGCGCGCTTCATCATCGCCTCGATCGCGGCAGCCGAGCTCATGTCCGCGCCGTCGTAGGCGACCTGCACGCCGTGCTTCGATTCGAGACCGGCGCGCAGCGTCTCGATCTGCGCCGCGTCACCGAAGCCGTTGAGGACGATGTTCCCGCCCTGCCGCGCAAAGGCTTCGGCGATGCCGAGACCGATGCCGCTGGTAGAGCCGGTGATGAGCGCGGTCCTGCCGCGTTGCGATTGCATGAGTGTGCTCCTTCGTGGATCGATCCGGCTTAGTCCGACCCGCCGCGACGAACTTACAGGCGGGCCGTGACGACGCGATGACGCGACGCTGGCGTCACTTGTCGCGCAGCTTCGGCCAGTTCTCGTCGGCCTTGCGGATGTAGCCGGGAATGTCGGCGAGCCATTGCCGCTGCACGGCGTGGCTGTAATTCAGGTACAGCTTGCCGTCGACGATGCGCCACGCGGTCGGATCGATCGGCGCCTTGTAGCCGCTCGCCGCGCCATAGGCGCAGTAGCCGCCGTATTGCGGCAGGTACTTCTGCGGATCGGCGCGGAAGGTCTTGAGATTCGCGGCCGACGCAAAGCGGTAGGTCGCGCCGTCATGCCGCGCCGCGAACTGCGGCAGCCCACGCTGCGGCGCGCCGCTGGCGAAATAAGCGACCACATCGTAGCCGCCGACCGCCACTTTCTCGCGGTCGACGTTGTTCGAGGCGGCGACAGCGTCCGCACCGGACACGGCCATCAGCATCACCGCCAGGCCGCGCGCGATCCCATTCGGATTCAGCATTGGGTTCTCCCGTCAGCGGCGCTGCTGAGGGCGCAGCGCAACCGGGGTTTGTCGAACGCCGCCGCGGTGTTCTTACCGTGCAACCGCATCCGTGTGGCGTCGCAGCACGGCTGGCTACAATCGCGGCACACAAGAGGGATACCGTCATCATGAGGGCCGATTCGAACAAGCCGGGCAGGAACAAGAGGGCCGGTCGCCACAAGGCGTCGGGACCGGCGCCGAACTTCCTGCGCAACATCATCGCGGCCGACCTCGCGCGCGGCACCTACGAGGATCGCCGCTGGGCCGGCCGCCCGGGCGTTTATGACATTCACGAGAAGGCGCCGCCCGACCCGGCGAAGATCCGCACCCGCTTTCCCCCGGAGCCGAACGGATACCTGCACATCGGCCACGCGAAGAGCATCTGCCTGAACTTCGGCCTGGCGCGCGACTTCGGCGGGCGCTGCCACATGCGCTTCGACGACACCAACCCGGTCAAGGAGGACCAGCAGTACGTCGACGCGATTCTCGACACCGTGCGCTGGCTCGGCTTCGACTGGGAGCACGGCGCCGAGGAGAATCTCTATCACGCCTCGGACTACTTCGAGGACATGTACCGCTTCGCCGAGCACCTGATCGCGACCGGCTATGCGTACGTCGACGAGCAGACGGCGGAACAGATCCGCGCCACGCGCGGCACGCTGGTCCACCCGGGCACCGACTCGCCGTGGCGCGACCGCCCGATCGAGGAGAACCTGCGGCTGTTCCGCGAGATGCGTGGCGGCAAGCACGCCGAAGGCCGCATGATCCTGCGCGCCAAGATCGACATGGGCTCGCCCAATATCAACATGCGCGACCCGGCGATCTACCGCATCCGCTTTGCCGAGCACCACATGACCGGCAACACGTGGTGCGTATACCCGATGTACTCGTATGCGCACCCGATCGAGGATGCGCTGGAGAACATCACGCACTCGATCTGCACGCTCGAGTTCGAGGACCAGCGGCCGTTCTACGACTGGACGCTCGAGCGCATCGTGCCCGTGCTGCGGCGGCCGCAGTTCGAGGCGGCGAAGAACCGGCTGGCCGCGATCCAGGAAGAAGGCACCGAGGCGTGCCGCCAGTTCGCGCTGCATTGCCGGAACTTCGCCGACAAGCTCGGCCACTCGCGCTGGGAGCGGCGCGTCGAGGCGATGTTCGCGTCGTGGTCGAAGAATCCGGACCTCGCGCTCAATGACGCCGACGAATTCATCAAGCTGCTGCGCGAGCACGCCGAGTGCTTCACGCCGCTCTTGCAGGGCGCGCTCGACGAGCGCAAGCCCAACCCGTTCATGCTGCCGCACCAGCACGAATTCAACCGGCTGAACCTCACCTACGTGGTGATGAGCAAGCGCAAGCTGATCACGCTGGTCGAGGAGAAGTTCGTCGACGGCTGGGACGACCCGCGCATGCCGACGCTGGTGGGCCTGCGCCGGCGCGGCTACACGCCGCAGGCGATCCAGCTCTTCGTCGAACGCGTGGGCGTCAGCAAGAGTCTGCAGTGGATCGACTACAGCGTGCTGGAGCAGGCGCTGCGCGACGACCTCGACGCGCGCGCGCCGCGCGCGACCGCGGTGCTGCGGCCGCTGAAGCTCGTGATCGACAACTACCCGGCCGGCGGCCGCGAAGACTGCGTGGTCCCCAACCACCCGCAGAAGCCCGACATGGGCACGCGCACGATCCCGTTCGCGCGCGAGCTGTGGATTGAGGCCGACGACTTCATGGAAGACCCGCCGGCCGACTATCACCGGTTGTCGCCGGGGCAGACCGTGCGGCTGCGCTACGCGTACGTGATCCGCTGCACCAGCGTCGACAAGGACGCGGCAGGCAACGTCACCGCCGTGCACGCCGAGTACCTGCCGGAAACGAAGAGCGGCACGCCGGGTGCGAACAGCGTGAAGACGCGAGCGGCGATCCACTGGCTGCCGGTCGACGGAAGCCGGCCCGCCGAAGTGCGGCTGTACGACCGCCTGTTCAGCGAAGCGCAGCCGGATGCGAGCGAGCGCGACTTTCGCGAACTGCTGACGCCGAACAGCAAGACCGTGCTGCGCTCATTTGTCGAAGCGGCGCTCGCCGAGGCCAAGCCGGACGACAAGTTTCAGTTCGAGCGCACCGGGTACTTCGTGGCGGATCGGAAGGATCACTCGCCGGACAGGCCGGTGTTCAATCTGGCGGTGTCGTTGAAGGAAGCGGTGGGCAAGTAGCGATGACCGTTGAACGCCAGTCGGCTGACCCGTCGAAATTCAACCGCGAAGCGGCGCTGCCGTATGAACTCCGGCTCGACGACTTCAAGCTCGCGATGCAGGACGTGTACGACTTCTTTTTCGACGTCAATACGCGGCTCGTTGAGAAGGGTTTGCAGCGGCTTGATGACATGTTGCGACCAGCGATCATGTCCGGCGTCCTGTCGGACATGCTGACCGCAAGCCTTGCCAAGCATTCGCGCACGTTGACCGAGCAACGAGTCCGAGCCAGCGTCGGCGCGCAAGCCGCTCGCTTTCACCGAGGTTTACCTCGGCCAGGTCACCGTCAACGATTTTCGCAAGAACCCGCGCGGCGAACTCGGCACGCGGACCGCAACGCTTCACGCAGAAGGAATCGCGAAGCTGCGGCGCAACTGGATCTACCGTCTCTAATCGCCGTCAACCTTCAAGGCCGAAAGCTTCGGCAGCGCCTCTTTCGCCGCCTTGAAGTAACTGGCGTCTTTCTCAATCCCGATGCTTTCGTAGCCGACCGCGTTCGCAGCGGCCAGCGTCGACCCAGAGCCAGCGAACGGATCGAGCACGACTCCGGTACCCAACGGCAGAACGCCGCGTACGAGCTTCCGTAGGAACGCTTGTGGTTTGAGGCTGGGGTGAGGCGCAATCGAACGCTCCGCCGCGCGGGTGGGTGCGGATTCGATCACGTCGCCAAACGGTTTGTCGGCCGAGATGCGTCGAAAGCCTCCGGTTCCCCACTTCCGCAAGTTGTCCTGCGCGCGGCCTTCGAGCGGCTTGCGAAACATCAGCCACGGCTCCCACATCGAGCGCGGCATCACGCTGACGTCGGCGAATTCGACGTGTGCATGCTTGGGACGGTCACCGCCGCGCATCGTCATGACCAGCCGCACGATTTCGCCGCGCCGCTCGAGCCCGGCACGCGAAAGCGCGCCTGAAACTACGTACGACAGCAACGGATTGCTCGCGACGATGACGTTGGCTCCCGGCACCAGCACCCGTACGAGCAATCTCGCCCAGGTCAGGAAAAACTGTTCGAGCGCGTCCAGATCGGTCGGTTTCAAGACGGTAAAGCGCGGCAGCGGCGATCGCTTTGCCCCATCGAACGACGGCGGGATGCGCCACACGCCGCCGCGGCCCGCTCTGAGTTTGCGCTGTTCGGTGTCCGAGTATTCGACCAGCCCATAGGGAGGATCGGTCACGACCGCTTGGACCGAATTCGCCGGCTGCCGCTCCATCCAGACCAGGCAGTCGTCGTGAACGAGTCTCGCCTTGGCATGGATGAATTCCTCCGCACGCTGTGAACGCGCCGCGCGTTGCGGCTCGAACTCCAAGCCGTTCAGCGCATACTGGGCGCGATCCATGCGCGCGAACAAGGCCGGCGTATTGAGCCGCAGATACGAACGAATCGACGAAGGCGGGACTTCCCCGATCAGCGCTCCGACCTCCTCCGTGATCTCGACCACCGACGCGCCGCCGGGCCGACCTTCCAGTACCTGCACAATCGCATCGCGCACTTCGCCCGGCCGTTTTCTCATCCGCTTCTCCAGACCTTGTCGTAGAGTAGACGTCCAGACGTCTGATGTAAAGCCAAGGCCGGAGATCAAACAACGGACGAAGTGACATTCGAACTCGGCGCTTGAAAACTGTCGTCCGCGAACAGCGTGGCTTGCCGCTTGAGCTCGCGCGACGCGCCGTCTCAGAATCGCGTAGAGACGATCCGTACATATGGGGGAGCCAGTGTGCGCAGAATCAACGTAACCGAGTTGCGGCAGAACCTGTCCGCGCATCTCGACAAGGTCCGGCGCGGCCGGCGAATCAAGGTGACTTCGCGCGGACAGGCGATCGCAGAGATCGTGCCAGCGGCACCGAAGCTCGACGAAGCCGAAGCTGCGCGCGCTTGCGCGGCAGCGTGCTGAAGTGCGACCGTCCGCTAGAGCCGGTCGTCGATCCCGCCGAGTGGGAAATGAACCGGTGATCGTGCTCGACACGCATGCGCTGGTCTGGTGGGACGACGGGCGATCGGCGCTTGCCGCCACGCGCGCCGCGTCATCTCCGCGATCAGTGTGATGGAGATCGCCACCGCCGGGCGACGCGGCCGGTTGACGCTCAACGTGCCACTTGCCCAGTGGTTGGCGGACTTGCATTCCATCCCGGAGCTTCGGATCGAGCCGGTCACCGCCGAGATTGCTGCGCTTGCCGGATCATTCGACGGCGCCATGCACGGCGACCCCGCCGACCGCATCATCGCCGCCACGGCGAAGGTGCTCGGCGCCCGCCTCGCCACCGCCGACGAGCGGCTGCGCGGCGTGCCGGACGTGAGCCCTGTGTGGTGGTGCCATGATTCGAGGCGCGGAGCTCGCTGTTCGTTGCGAAGAGAAATCGAACATGGGCACCTTTCCCCAGCGCAACCAATTCGCGTGCGCGATGATGGTCCGGAACTCGTCAAGCCACGACGAACTGGGATTGGCCAGCGCACATCCGGACGACAAGTTCCAGCTCAGCCGAACCGGCCGCTTCGTCGCGGATCGGAAGGATCGCTCGGCGACCGGGTCGGTGTTCGATCTGGCGGTGTCGTCGAAGGAATCATGGGCAAAGCGGATGCAGGTGCGCGGCCCAAGTTCCTACTACCGCTCGCTGCCGGCAGCCTCGATCATGGCCGCTTTCCCCCTGCTCATGGCTTCGCCTCTCGAAGCTGCGTCAGCCCAGCCAGCGAGCGACTTCTCCAGGAGATTTGAGGTTGACCCCATCCGCATGACCTATGGCGACCTGTTTGCCGTCACGCAGCGTGTTCGCGATTTGACGAGGAGAGCCAATCCAGGGTCTGTTGAAATTCAAGACAACCAGCACAAGGCGGCCACGAGGCAGACGAAGGATACGAATCGTTCGGCCGGTTTCTCGCAGCGGGTTGCGATGCGGCGGAACTGCTTGAGGCGACAGAAGCAGCGTTCGATCAGATTGCGGCGCCGATCGGGGTTGCGGGAGCAGCGACGTTGATGCAGGCGATCGCATCGCGGCGCGATGACGGCCGAGCGCCTGCGCACCGGTTTCTTTGGGCCCCGGCCGCATGCTGGTGGACGCGCACGATGGTCGAATCGACCATCGCCGTGCGGAAATCGGCGTCCTTCGACAGCGTGGCAGACGCGCACTGCCACACGCCGGCGCGCGACCAGCGCGCAAAACAAACGTTGGCGCTGTTCCAGTTGCCGAACTCGCGCGGCAGGTCGCGCCACGGGCTGCCGGTGCGCGCAATCCACGGCACCGCTTCCACAAAAAGCCGGTTGTCCGCACCCCTGCGGCCTACGTCGCCCGGCTTGCCGGGCAACATCTGCTCGATTCGCTTCCATCGCGCGTCGCTCAGCAGCTTCCGAACCATGGTCCAACTCGGTCAACGAGTTGGACCCGGAACTTGAATCTATTTGTCAACGGACTCTGGCCGATTTGCGTCCCTGCTCCCCGCGATCGCGCGGCGATGGCACTGCAATTGCATGAGGACGCGATCGGTCCGATCAAGGCTGCGAGGGTGCACCATGCCGCAACAACGATGCACGCGTCTGGTTCGACTGGCAACGATCGAGTCGTTGGTCGCCGCGGCCGGCGCGGTCGTGCTGCTGATGCTCGGCTACGCGGTCGAGCCGGACGCGCTGAGCGCGGCTGCAGGAATCGCGCCCTTCTGAGACACTGGCGCGATGACCTCGCGCCACGTGGCCGATGCCGGCCGCGATTTCTTCGCCGACGACGCCACGCCGCCTACGGGACGCGGCGAGGTCGCCCCGCCGCCGTTTTCCGAAGAACTGATCCGGCTCGGCCATCGGCTACCGGCGGGGGTGTATCTGGGCACGTCGTCGTGGAGCTTCCCGGGCTGGCAGGGCATCGTCTACGACGGCTCATTCACCGAAGGACAGCTGGCGCGCAACGGGCTCGCCGCGTATGCGCGCCATCCGGTCCTGCGCACGGTCAGCATCGACCGCAGCTTCTACCAGCCGCTCGCCGCGGACGAATACGCGCGCTACGCTCGACAGGTGCCCGAGCCGTTCCGCTTCGTCGTCAAGGCGCCGGCGCAGGTCACCGATGCGATGCTCCGCGCCGAGCACGGCGCGCCGGATGCGCCGAACCCGCATTTCCTCGACGTCGAAGCGGCAGTCGAGCGCTTCGTGCGGCCGGCGCTCGCGGGCCTTGGCGCCAAGGCCGGGCCGCTGCTGTTCCAGCTCACGCCGCTGCCGCGCGAGCTGCTGCGCTCGCCCCAGGCGCTGCAGACGACGGTCGCGCGCATCGGCGAATTCATCGCCCGCCTGCCGCGCGACGTCGACGGCCGCGCGCCGATCTACGCGGTCGAGCCGCGCAACCCGGAACTGCTGACGCCGCGCTTGGTGCGCACGTTACGCGAGGCAGGCGCGCGCCTCGCCCTGAGCATCCACGCGCGCATGCCCGAGGCGTCGCGCCAGAGCACCGCGCTGCGCGCGATGGACGCGACCACCGACGAAGGCGACGACTGGCGCATGAAGGGGCCGCTGGTCGTGCGCTGGAACCTGCACGCCGGCTTCAGGTACGACGAGGCGAAGAGCCGCTACGCGCCCTTCGATCGCCTGCTCGACGCCGACATCCTCACGCGCGGCACACTGGCGCACCTGATCCACGTCGCGGTCCGCAGCACTCAGCCCGCCTTCGTGATCGTCAACAACAAGGCCGAAGGCAGCGCGCCGCTCAGTTGCATCGAGCTGGCGAAGGCGGTGGTGGCGCGGTGAGCGCTTTGCCGCCCCGGCGCAGGCCGGGGCCTGATCTTGAACGCCGCAAACTGGGTCCCGGCCCGCGCCGGCGACGAGTTGTGGGCTCAGGCCGTCGCCTTCCTCCGCTTCGCCGCGAACGTCTTGCGGAACTTTTCCACCTTCGGCGCCACCACGAACATGCAGTAGCCCTGCGCGGCGTTGTGGCGGAAGTACTCCTGGTGGTAGGTCTCGGCGCGGTAGTAGTCGGTCGCCGGCACGACCCGGGTGACGATCTCGGTGCCGTAACTGGGCTGCGCCTCCGCGATGATGGCCTCGGCGATGCGCCGCTGCTCGTCGGAGTGATAAAGGATCACCGAGCGATACTGCGTGCCGACGTCGTTGCCCTGCCGGTTCAGCGTGGTCGGATCGTGGATCGCGAAGAACACCTCGAGGATCTCGCGATAGCTGATTCGCGCCGGATCGAATTCGATGCGTACGACTTCCGCGTGCCCGGTGTCGCCGTCGCACACCGCGCGGTAGGTCGGATCGGCGACATGACCGCCGGCGTAGCCGGACTCGACGTCGACCACGCCGACGAGTTCCTCGAACACCGCTTCCAGGCACCAGAAACAGCCGCCGCCCAACGTGGCGAATTCGTGCCCGGGGCGCGGTTGCGGACCGAGAGGATTGCGAATCGACATGCGAACCTCCGATGAAGACAGCGCAGCCGGTTGGTCGGCTGCGCCGGCGCTTAGCTTACGTCGGCTACAGCCAATCGGCGGCGAGGTGGCTGGCGATCTGCAATGCGAGCGACGTGGCGATCAGCGCGATCGCGATGAACTCCGCTGTCTCGCCCTCGCGCACGCCCAGCAATCGCTGCGCGCCGCGGCCCCAGCGGAAGCAACTGATGATGAATGCCAGCAGCATCAGCACCACCGCAGGCAGGAAGAACATCGCCGCGCCCACCACGTAGATCGGCGTCATGCCGATCACCGCCACCGCCAGCGCCGCCAGCGGCCGCCGCGGGGCGCCGAACCACGGCGCTACCAGCGTGAACGCGGCGGCGAGCAGCAGCGGACCGGCGAGCATCGCGAACAGCGTCGCGCGCACCGCATCGACTCGCTCCGCGAGCGCGGGAAAGTATCCGAGCTCGAGGTTCCACAGCATGTTCAGCCTGCGCGTGCCCACGTACACCGCGCCGGCGGCGACTGCCGCGCCGGCCATCATCCGCGTCAGCAGGCGCGCCAGCGCCGCGCGTGGCGCACGACCGATTTCCTCTCCAATCGCGGCCAGTCCGGCGTCCGGCGCAAGCAGTCGTTCGAGGCTCACAGCACCACCGGCTTGTCGGACAGCTCGTTCGGATTGACTTCGCCGGGCACAAGCGGGAAGTGTCGTGCCAGAACCGCGCCGATCGCCTGCACGCCCGCGATCACGCCGGCCTCGAAATCATCGCGGCGGAAATGCTCGCGCACGACGTTGCAGATCGCCTCCCATTCGTGGCGCGGCACATGGCGCGCGATGCCGCGGTCAGCGACGATCTCGATCGCGTGATCGGCCAGATCCACGTACAGCAGCACGCCGTTGTTCGCCTCGGTGTCCCACACGCGCAGCTTGGCGAACACCATCGTCGCGCGCTGGCGCGCCGGCGCGTCGCGCTTCAGATAGCTCCACGGCAGCGACGCCTCGACCGCGAAGCGGATCTCGCCCGAGTGCAAGGTTTCCGTCTGCGCGATGGCGGCGCGGATGCGCTCGAGCGACTCCGGCGGCAGCATGCGATGCACGCGGCGCGGCGTGACCAGCCAGTGCTTGAGCCAGCGCTTCAGTCGCATCACCAGTCTCCACCGGCGCCGCCGCCGCCGAAGTCGCCACCGCCGCCCGAACTCCATCCTCCGCCGCCGCCCGACGACCAGCCGCCGCCCCCGCTCCAGCCGCCGGGGATAAACACGCCGCCGCGCCGGCCGCCGAGCACGCGACCGGCGCCGGACATGCCGCCGAAGAGCGAGAAAATGAGCACCGCGATCCCTGCCACCGCGCCGAGCGCGAGCGACGACAGCATCCATCCTGCCACCGCGCCCGCGCCGCCGCCGGCGAGCAGCGCGCCCGGCCGGCCGAAGACTCGCCGCAGGATCGCGCCCGCGACCACGCCGGCCATGATGAACGGCACCAGCAGCGCGAGCGCGCCTTCACCGGCATCGATCTGGCGTTCCGACACCCCGGCCGGCGTCGGCAGCCCCTCGCCTTCGATCAGCTTGAAGATCGAATCCAGCCCCGAGGACAAGCCGCCGGCGAAATCGCCGCTCTTGAAACGCGGCGCGATCGCCTCGCGGATCACGCGCTTGGCAGCGACGTCGGGGATCGCGCCTTCGAGCGCCTTGGCCACCGCGATCCAGACCTTGCGGTCGTCCTTCGCGACGACGATCAGCAGCCCGTCGCCGATGCCCTTGCGGCCCATCTTCCACGCGTCGCCGATGCGTTGCGCGTAGTCGGAGATCGGCTCCGGCTGTGTCGTCGCGACCATCACGATCGCGATCTGCGAGCCGTGCGCGGTCTCGAATGCGGCGAGCTTGTTGTCGAGCGCCTGCCTGTCGGCCGCCGACAGCGTGCCGGTGAAGTCGCTCACGCGCGCCAGCGGCGGGATCGCGAGCAGCCCGTCCGGCTGCCGCCCCTGCGCGAGTGCGCCGGCGGCGGCGGCCGTGAAGAGCAGCAGCGCGGCGAGCGCGCGCAGCCAGCGGGTCATGTCAGGCGGTCGGGCACTACTTCTTCGGTGCGCCGAAATCGACCGTCGGCGGCTTGCTGATCACCGCCTCGTTCTCGACCGCGAACTGCGCCTTCTCCTTGTAGCCGAACATCATCGCGGTCAGGTTGACCGGGAACTGGCGCACCAGCACGTTGTAGTCCTGCGTGGCCTTGATGAAGCGGTTGCGCGCGACCGTGATGCGGTTCTCCGTGCCTTCCAGTTGCGTGCGCAAGTCCTGGAAACCGGCGTTGGTCTTCAGATCCGGATAACGCTCGGCGACCACCATCAGCCGCGACAGCGCGCTCGACAGTTCGCCCTGCGCCTGCTGGAACTTCGCGAATGCGGCCGGATCGTTGACGAGTTCGGGCGTGGCCTGGATCGACGTCGCCTTGGCGCGCGCCTCGATCACACGCGTCAGCGTCTCCTGTTCGAAGTTCGCCTCGCCCTTCACCGTGTTGACGATGTTCGGGATCAGATCGGCGCGGCGCTGGTACTGCGACAGCACTTCGGACCACGCGGCCTTCACCGCTTCGTCCTTCGACTGGATCTCGTTGTAGCCGCAGCCGGCCAGCAGCGACACCAGCACCACTGCGATCAACGCGCGCAAACGCATGGTTTCTCCTCGACGGTTGGTGGACAGGCGCCGCTCACATGGCGCCGCGGCGGATTATTTCAAGACCGCGCTCCGCTCAGGGCCGAGAGAAGCGCGCAGCGAGCGCCTCCTCGTAGCGCACCCACGCGGCGCGCGAGGTTGCCGCGCGGCCCGACAGCTCGAGCTGGATCAGCAGCGCGCGCAGCCGCCGCGCTTGCGGCGAATCCACGCGCGGCGCGATTTCCTCGCGCTCCACCTGCGCGACCAGCCGGTTGATCTCCGCGATCTGCTGCGCATCGGGCGGCACGTAGCCGGCGTTCCTCAGGATGCGGTTGGCCACGCGCAGTTCCTCCGGCACCAGCAGATCGTCGTCGAGATCGAGTGGCCGGCCCGCACCCGGCAGGTCGTCGAACTCGCCGCGCGCGACCGCCTCCTCGATGCGCCGTTCGACCAGCGCCGTCAGTCCGGGGAAACCGTTGAGCAGCATGCGCGGAATGTTAGCCCGACGCGCGCATAGCTGTTGCGCCGATTGCGAATCATCAACTTCTTCCCGGCCTGCCTTGTCAGAATGAAATTAGATGGTCGCATCGCGCAGCGTGGACCGGGCATCCGCACGATCGATGCTGCAGCAGTCGGTGCAGCGCCATGAGGACTTGACTACGTACGCGAAATGCAATGGCGGCGCGTTCCCGACGCAATTGGCGTGGGGAGTGATCGACGGGCGCCCGACCGAAATCGGCGCGCACGGCACGCGCGAAATGCCGATCTGGGGGCAGGAGCTGCGCCGCGAAGCGTTACGGCCACCTGATCGAATGAAGCCCGGCGATCCGAGCCCCGAGTGGTACGTGGCCGGGCGTATCAGCGCGCTGGTGGACTATCTGGCGAGCATCCAGGCCAAGTGAGATCGATGCGCGCGCCGGCGCGCATCGACAAACCCGCGCCGCGCGGGGCGATTGTCCGTACGATCGGACCCGCCCCGTAGAATCGGCGCGGTCATGCAAGCCCAGGCCCGCTCCGCCGATCTGTACCGCCGCGCGCTGGCGCAGTTCGCCACCGGGATCACCGTGGTGACCACGCGCACGCCCGCGGGTGAGCCGGCCGGCATCACGGTCAATTCGTTCAATTCCGTGTCGCTCGATCCGCCGCTGGTGCTGTGGAGCCTGGCGCTCAGCGCGCGCTCGCACGATGCCTTTCGCCATTGCCAGCGCTATCTCGTCAACGTGCTGGCGGCCGATCAGCTCGATCTGGCCAAGCGTTTCGCCGCGCGCACCGGCGACAAGTTCGAAGCGACCGCGTGGGCGCCGACCGACAGCGGCCTGCCGCGCCTCGAAGGCTGCGTGGCGTGGTTCGAATGCGCGAACCGCAGCCAGTACGAGGAAGGCGACCACGTGATCCTGGTCGGCCGCGTCGAGAGCTTCGCCACCGCGCGCCGCACGCCGCTGATCTTCCACGACGGCCGCTACGTGACCCATCTGGTCGAGGCGCCCTTGCCGCCGGCGTTGCGGCCGCGCGCGTAGGCGTCACCGGCGGCTGGCGAGGTGAATGCCGGCGACGATCAGCGCGAGCGCCGCCGCGTGATACAGGTGCGGCGCTTCGCCGAGCAGCGCCGTCGACAGCGCGGCCGCGAAAAGCGGCGTCAGGTTGGCGAAGTACACGGGAATGATCGCGCCCACTTGCGACACGCCGCGGTCCCAGCAGTAGTACGCGACGATCGACGGAAACAGCGCGACGTACAGCACCACCAGCAGCATCGGCGCGGTCCAGTGGATTCGCGTTGCGCCGAACGCCGCCTCCGCCGCCGCGAACGGCGCGATCGCCAGCACGCCGAACACCATCTGCAGCGTCAGGAACGGCGCGAACGGCAGCTTGGGCCGGCGCGTGCGCAGCAGCCACGTGTAGACGGTCCAGGTCAGGTTCGCCGCGAGCATGATCAGGTCGCCCGCGACGAACGACACCTCGAGCAGGTTGGCCGGGTCGCCACGCGCGAGCACGACCAGCACGCCGACGATCGACAGCGCCGCGCCCAGCCACTGCGCGTTGCGCGGATGCTCGCCGAAGAACAGGGCGCCCACCGCGAGCACGAACACCGGCGTGCTGGAGGCGATCAGCGTCACGTTCAGCGCCGTCGAGGTCTGCACCGCCAGATACTGGAACGTGTTGTAGCCGCCGACGCCGATCACGCCGATCAGCGCGATCGTGCGCCACTGCGCGCGCAGCGCCGCGCCGTGCGCGCGCAGCGCACGCCACGCGAACGGCAGCAGAATCAGGAGCGCGAGCGCCCAGCGCAGGAACGACAGCGCCAGCGGCGGCATCTCGCCCACCAGCATGCGCGCGAACACCGCATTGCCGGCCCAGAACAGCGGCGGCAGCGTCAGCAGCACCGCGGTGCGGCGGTCGATCAAGCGCCGGCTCCGAGCAGCCGGCGCGGCGACAGCGCGGCCGGCTCGACGCCTTCGTCCGCGATGTCGGCGGGCAGCGGCTGCTCGAGCAGCAGCGCGGCCGCGGCGCGCGCCAGCGCCGGCCCCATCTGCAGTCCGTAGCCGCCCTGCCCGGCCATCCAGAAGAAGCCGCTGGCGCGCGGATCGAAGCCGGCCACCGGCGAGCGATCGGGCGCGAACGTGCGCAGCCCGGCCCACTTGCGGAGCACGCGCTTCACCGACGCGCTGGTCGCGCGTTCGAAGTGATCGACCGCGAGCGCGACGTCGATCTCCTCCGGTTGCGCATCGCACGGCGGCGACGGCGTCTCGTCGGCCGGGCACAGCAGCAGGCGCCCGGCGTCCGGTTTGAAGTAGAACGTCTCGGCGATCTCGATCACCGCCGGCCAGCGTGCCACGCTCACGCCGTCCGGCGCATCGACGATCAGCGCGGTGCGGCGCAGCGGCTGCATGCCGAGCGGCGCCAGCCCCGCGAGCTGCGCGATCTCGTCGACCCAGGCGCCGCCGGCGTTGACCACGATCGGCGCGCGCAGAACGCGCGCGCCGATGTGGACGCTCCAGCCGCCGGCGTCACGTTCGAGCGCGGCGACCGGCGCGTTGGTGATCGTCTGCCCGCCGCGCGCCTTGAACGCGCGCAGATACCCCATGTGCAGCGCGTTGGCGTCGATGTCCTTCGACGTCGGGTCGAGCAGCGCGTGCACGCACGCGTCGGGCCGCAGGATCGGAATCCAGGCGCGCACTTCATCGGGCGTCAGCGGCTGCAGGATCCGCGCCAGTTGCGGCTCGGCGAGCATCCGCCGCGCTTCCTCGGCGCGCTGCGCAGTGCCGATGAACAGCATGCCGCGTGCTATCAGCAGCGGCACGTCGCAAAATCCCGGCGGCGGTGCGTCGTAGAAGGCGCGGCTCGCGCGCGTCAGCGCGCGCACGACCGCGTTGCCGTAGGCCGGCGCGTACATCGCCGCCGAGCGCCCGGTCGTGTGATAGCCCGGCTGCGATTCGCGCTCGAGCAGGATCACGCTGCGCGTCGCCGCGAGTTCATAGGCGATCGACGCACCGGCGATGCCGGCGCCGATCACGAGGATGTCGGTGTCCGTCATGGCCGAAGATTACCGAAGCCTAGAATCCTTCCCGATGCAGATCCGCCGACTGACACCCGAAGACGCCGTTGCGTACCGAGCGCTGCGACTGCGCGCGCTGCGCGAGCATCCGCAGGCGTTCCGCTCCAGCTACGAAGAAGAGCAAGGCAAGTCGGCCGACTGGGCCGCGCGACGCCTGGGCAACAACGATGGATACTTTCTCGGGGCCTTCAGCGACGCGGCCGCATTGGTCGGCGCGGTCGGCCTGCAACTGGAGCAGCGCCACAAGCTGCGCCACCAGGGCAAGGTGATCGGCATGTACGTCGCGCCCGAATTCGCACGCCGGGGTGTCGGGCAGGCACTGATCGAGGCCCTGGTATCGCAGGCGCGCGCGATCGACCACCTGGAGTCGCTGCTGCTGACGGTCACGAGCACCCATGCCCACGTGGGCAAGCTGTACCGGAGCGCCGGCTTCGTCGAGTGCGGCCGCGAGCCGCGCGCCCTGAAGCTCGACGGCCGCTATTACGACAAGACGCTGATGTTCCTCGACCTGCGCGCGGAGTAAATTCGCGCGCCATGGCTCGCGTGTACGACATCTCGCCCTCGGTGCGCCCCGGGTTCCCCGTGTTTCCCGGCGACTCGCCGTTCGCGTTCCGCTGGACCTGGAAGCTCGGCCCGGACTGTCCGGTCAACGTGTCGGAGGTGTCGATGTCGCCGCACACCGGCGCGCACACCGATGCGCCGCTGCACTACGACGACGCGGGGGCGTCGATCGGTGAAGTGGCGCTCGAACCGTATCTGGGGCCGTGCCGCGTGATCCATGCGATCGGTGCGGCACGGATCGAACCGCATCACCTCGCGCGGCGGCTGGTGAACACGCCGCCGCGCGTGCTGGTGCGAACCTACGAGCGCGTGCCGGCCGGCTGGGATTCGAGTTTCGCCGCCATCGCGCCGGCGACGATCGAGTTGCTGCACGAGCACGGCGTGCAACTCGTCGGCATCGATACGCCGTCGCTCGATCCGGAACAGAGCAAGACGCTCGACAGCCATCAGGCCGTGCGCCGCCACCGCATGGCGATCCTGGAAGGCATCGTGCTCGACGCGATCCGTGAGGATGACTACGAACTGATCGCGCTGCCGCTCAAATGGCACGGGCTCGACGCCAGCCCGGTGCGCGCGCTGCTGCGGGAGCTTTGATGCGATGACACGCGACGACTGCGCCGCGCTCGACACCGCCGATCCGCTGGCCGAGCATCGCAGCGCCTTCGCTCTGGCCGACGGCGTGATCTATCTGGACGGCAACTCGCTCGGCGCGCTGCCGCGGGCGACCCCGGCGCGGGTGCGCGAGGTGATCGAGCGCGAATGGGGCGAAGGCCTGATCCGCTCGTGGAACGCGGCACGCTGGATCGAGGCGCCGCGCCGCGTGGGCGGCCTGATCGCGCGGCTGATCGGCGCGCTGCCGCACGAGGTGATCTGCGCCGATTCGACGTCGATCAACGTGTTCAAGGCGCTGGCGGCGGCGCTGAAGCTGCAGGCCGCGCGGCCGCGGGTGCGCGCGCGCGAGCGGCGCGTGGTGCTGTCGGAGCGGACGAATTTTCCGACGGATCTTTACATCGCCCAGGGACTGCTCGCGCTGCTGGGCGACCGCTACGAGCTGAAGCTGGTCGATTTCGACGAAGTGGCCGAAGCGATCGACAACACGGTCGCGGTCGTCCTGGTCACGCACGTCAACTACCAGACCGGGGCGATGCACGACATGGCCGCCGTCACGCGCCGGGCGCGTGATGCCGGCGCGCTGATGATCTGGGACCTCGCGCACTCCGCCGGCGCGGTGCCGGTGAGTCTGAACGACTGCGGTGCCGACTTCGCGGTCGGCTGCGGCTACAAGTACCTGAACGGCGGACCGGGGGCGCCGGCGTTCGCGTTCGTCGCCGAGCGGCACCTGAACGCGATCGCCGGCGATCCGTTCGCGCAGCCGCTGTCCGGCTGGCTCGGCCACCGCGCGCCGTTCGCGTTCGATCCGGCGTACGCGCCGGCGAGCGGGATCGATCGCTTCGCCGTCGGCACGCCATCGATCGTCGCGCTGGCGGCGCTGGAGGTCGGCGTGCAGACCGTGCTCGCGGCGGGCATCGACGCGCTGCGCGCGAAATCCGTCGCGCTGACCGATCTCTTCGTCGAACTGGTCGAGAGCCGCTGCGCGGGCTTCGGGCTCACGCTCGCCTCGCCGCGCACGTCGGCCGACCGTGGCAGCCAGGTGTGTTTCGCGCACGAGCACGCGTGGCCGGTGATGCAGGCGCTCATTGCCAACCCCGCCCGCGCCGTCATAGGCGACTTCCGCGCGCCGGACATTCTGCGCTTCGGCTTCGCGCCGCTGTACGTGCGCTACGTCGACGTGTGGGATGCAGTGGAGCAGCTGCGCGACGTGCTGGCCACGCGCGCATGGGACCGCCCCGAGTTCAAGCAGCCGAGGACCGTGACGTGAACGCAGGCGATCCGCCCGACCCCGCCGCCGACGGCGCGCGGATGGACTACGCGGACACGATGAGCTACGGCGACTACCTGCAACTCGACGCGATCCTGAACGCGCAGAAGCCGCGCTCGGGCGACCACAACGAGTGGCTGTTCATCATCCAGCACCAGACCAGCGAGCTGTGGATGAAGCTCGCGCTGATCGAGCTGCGCGCGGCGCGCGACGCCGTGCGCGCGGAACGCCTGCCGCCGGCCTTCAAGATGCTGGCGCGCGTGTCGCGCATCATGGAACAGCTGGTGCACGCGTGGGACGTGCTGTCGACGATGACGCCGTCCGAATACAGCGCGATCCGGCCGTTTCTCGGGGCCAGTTCCGGCTTTCAGTCGTGGCAGTACCGCGAAATCGAATACATCCTCGGCAACAAGAACCCGGCGATGCTCAAGCCGCACGCCCATCGTGCCGATATCCATGCAGAAGTCGAGCGCGCGCTGGCCGCGCCGAGCCTGTACGACGAGGCGATCCGCCTGCTGGCGCGGCGTGGCTTTGCGATCGACTCCGGGGTGCTGAACCGCGATCTGCGGCAGCCGTGGCGGTTCGCGCCCTCGGTCGAGCAGGCCTGGCTGGCGGTGTACCGCGCGCCGGAAGAACACTGGGCGCTGTACGAGCTGGCGGAGGAACTGGTCGACCTGGAGGATGCGTTCCGCCAGTGGCGGTTCCGGCACGTGACGACGGTGGAGCGCATCATCGGCTTCAAGCGCGGCACCGGCGGCACCAGCGGCGTGGCGTACCTGCGCAAGATGCTCGACGTGGTGCTGTTTCCGGAGCTGTGGAAGGTGAGGACTGATTTGTGATTTGTGATCCGTGATCGGTGATCCGTGATCCGTGGAGAACAGAGCGCGGAGCACGGCCAACGGATCACGGATCACGAACAACGGATCACGATCATGACGTTCATCAAGCCCTACATGATCCGCCTGTCGCATTGCGATGCGACCGGACAGGTGTTCTATCCGAACTACTTCCACATCTTCAACGCGCTCGTCGAGGACTGGTTCTACGAGGCGATCGAGGTGCCGTTCGACCAGTTCCTGATGCAGCGCAATCTCAGCCTGCCGACGGTGAAGCTGGAGACGACCTTCAACGCGCCGTGCCGGATGGGCGAGCTGGTCGACTTCTGGCTGACGGTCACGCACATCGGCCGCTCGTCGCTGCGCTTCACGATGGGCGTCAGCAAGGACGGCGAAGATCGCGTGAAGATGCACCGCATCGCCGTGTGCGTCAGCCAGTCGACGCACCGGCCGGCGCCGATTCCCCCCGACGTGCGCGAGAAGATCCTCGAGTTCATGCGCGGCTGAGGCCGCGCGTCACAGGATCCGGTTGAACCACGCCAGCGACAGCCCCGCGGCCGCCAGCAGCAGCACCGCCGCGGCTGCGGCGAACAGCGCCGTGATCTCGCTTTCCCTCTGCTCCAGCACCAGCCGCGATGTGAGCGTCTTGTAGATCTTCTTCAGTTGCTCGGCGTCGCCGGCATAGAAGTATTCGCCGGCCGTCATGTGCGCGATCGCCTTCAGCGTCTCCTCGTCGAGCTGCGCGCGGAACGACCAGCCCTCGAACCCGATCACCTCGCCCTTCACCGTGCCGACGCCGACGGTGTAGACGCGCACGCCGCGATCGGCTGCGATCTTCGCCGCCTTCAGCGGATCGGGGCCGGTCGTGCGCTGGCCGTCGGACAGCAGGATGATCGCGGCCGACGTGTACGAACCCGGCGGCACCGGCTTGAACTCCGGCTTCTCCTTGTCGGACTGATCGCGCGAATCGAGAGAGCGCCCGCGCGACGACTCGCGCTCGGGGCCGTAGATCGCCGCGCTGACATCGATGCCCGCTTCCGGGAACAGCGCGTCGAGCGCGACCAGCAACCCGCTGCCGGTCGCGGTGCCGCGCTGGAGCTGGAAGCGGTCGATCGCGGCGATCACGTCCTCGCGGCTGTGCGTCGGCGACTGCACGACGTTCGCGGTGCCGGCGAACGCGACCACGCCGACGCGCGTGCTGGACGGCAGATCGGCGATGAACGCCTTGGCCGCGTTCTGGGCGGCGACGAGCCGGTTCGGCTCTACGTCCCTGGCGCGCATGCTGCCGGACACGTCGATCGCCAGGATCACGGTCTCCTGCTTGGTCGGCAGCTTGAGCACCGCCGTCGGCCGCGCGATCGCGACGATCATCAGCGTCAGCGCGGCCAGGAACAGCAGCGGCGGCACGTGGCGGCGGAAGCGCTGGCCCTGCGTCAGCGCCTCCTTGACCAGGCTCAGGCTCGCGTAGCGCAGCGCGAGCTTCTTGCGCCGGCGCAGCAGCGCGACGTACAGCGCCACCAGCAGCGGTATCGCCAGCAAGAGCCACAGCGCTTCGGGCCACTGGAAGCTCATCGCGCCTTCCTCGCGCCGGCCTGTCCGACCAGATGGGCGGGCAGGCGTCCGCCCCCGGACAACTGCCGGCGCCGCTTGCGCAGGTCGGCAAAGCGCAGGATGGTTTCGACCAGATCGTCTTCGGTCGAAAGCTCCAGCGTGTCGACGCCGGCCTCGGCGAGCGCGCGGCGCAGCGCAACCTCGCGCGTCTCCGCGGCCGTTGCGAAACGCCGGCGAAAGCCCGCGTCGTGCGTGTCGATCCACATCTGCTCGCCGGTCTCCGCGTCCTGGAACAGCAGCGCGCCCAGATCCGGCAGCGCGCTTTCCAGCGGGTCGTACAGGCGGATCGCGATCACCTCGTGCCGCTGCGTCAGCCGCGCCAGCAGCGGCGCCCAGCCGGGTCTGCTGATGAAGTCGGACACCACGAACACCAGCGCGCGCCGGCGCAGCGCACGCAGCGCGGTGCCGAGCAGTTCGGCGAGATCGGTTTCGCCCGGCTTCGCGACCGGCCGCGTCAGCATGCGGTTGATCAGTTGTAGCACGTGGCGGCGGCCGCCGCCCGGCGGAATCACGGTGTCGACCTTGCCGCCGTAGATCATCATGCCGGCGCGGTTGCCCCGCCGCGTCAGCACGCGCGCCAGCAGTGCGACGAAATCGCGCGCGACCGCCTGCTTGCTCATCAAATGAGAGCCGAAGTCGATCGACGCGGTCAGATCGAGCAGGAACCATGCGGCCAGTTCGCGATCCTCGCGGTACTCGCGCACGTACGGCGTCTGCAGCCGCGCGGTGACGTTCCAGTCGATGTGGCGCACGTCGTCGTGGTACTGGTACTCGCGCAGATCCGCCAGATCGAGCCCGACGCCGCGAAACAGCGTGCGGTAATCGCCGAACAGTTGTCCGTCGAGCCGGCGCAGCACGGTCCACTCGAGGCGCTTGAGAATCGCCTCGGCCGAGCGCGCCGGGACCGCCGCGCGCGTCGCTTCGCCCGGCGTGGTCGCCGCCTGCGCGTCAGGCTTGTGCCGGAACCTGAACATGCGTCTGCAGCGGCTTCTCGGGCGCGGCGACCTTGCGCATGATGCGTTCGATCAAATCGTCGGCGGTGATGCCTTCGGCGAGCGCCTCGTACGACAGCACCAGCCGATGGCGCAGCACGTCGGGCACGAGGTCCTTCACGTCTTCCGGCAGCACGTAGGCGCGGCCGCGCAGGAACGCCAGCGCGCGCGCCGCTTCGATCAGTTGGATCGTGCCGCGCGGGCTGGCGCCGAAGGTCAGGTAGTGGCCGATGTCCTTGAGGCCGTGGCGCTCGGGCTCGCGCGTCGCGGACACCAGCCGCACCGCGTACTGCATCAGCGACGGATCGACGTAACCCCTGCGGCATTCCTTCTGCAGCGCGGCCAACTGCTCGGTGGTCGCGACCTCCGCCACCGCGGTCGCGGGCCCGGTCACGCGCTCGACAATCACGTATTCCTCCTCGTCGGTCGGATAGCCGACCAGCACCTTCATCATGAAGCGGTCGACCTGCGCTTCGGGCAGCGGGTACGTGCCCTCCGTTTCGATCGGGTTCTGCGTGGCCATCACCAGGAACGGCTCCGGCACCGGGTAGGTGTGGCCGGCGATCGTGACCTGGCGCTCCTGCATTACCTCCAGCAGCGCGCTCTGCACCTTGGCCGGCGCGCGGTTGATCTCGTCGGCGAGCAGCAGGTTGGTGAACACCGGGCCGAGCGAGGTCGCGAAGTCGCCGGTCTTCTGGTTGTAGATGCGCGTTCCGATCAGGTCCGCGGGCACGAGGTCGGGCGTGAACTGGATGCGCTTGTGATTGCCGCGGATCGTCTGCGCCAGCGTCTTGACCGTCAGCGTCTTTGCGAGTCCCGGCACCCCTTCGACCAGCAGGTGGCCCTGCGCGAGCGTGGCCACCAGCACGCGTTCGAGAAAATGGTCCTGGCCGACGACGACGCGCTTAACCTCGAACAGGATGCGCTCCATGGTCGAGGAGATCGTCTCCAGACTCGGTCTTGTTTCATCCATTGCGGCAGTCCTGCTGCGAAGATTTCAGAACGGGTGAATGCCCACGCCGGCGGCGGCGTTCTCGATCGGCACCGCGAAGCCGATGCCGATGAACACGCGCTCGCGTGTCGGATTCAGGATCGCGGTCACGATGCCTACCACTTCGCCGCGCATCGTCACCAGCGGCCCGCCGGAATTGCCCGGGTTCGCGGCCGCGTCGAACTGGATCAGGTTCGTCAGCACGCGCTTGCCCTGCGGCGAGCGGAATTCGCGCCCGAGACCGGAGATCACGCCGGCCGAAACCGACGGGCCGATGCCGAACGGGAACCCGACCGCGACCACCTGATCGCCGGGCGCCAGATCGCCGGTGGAGCGCAGCGTCGCAGGCTTCAGATCGTCGGGCACGACCCGCGCCTTCAGCACCGCGAGGTCGTTTTCCGGCTGCGTCGACACCAGCGTGGCCTCCGATTCGCTGCCGTCGGCGAATGTGATCATCAGCTTTTCCGCGCCGACCGCGACGTGCAGGTTGGTCAGGATGATCCCGCTTTCGACGATCACCACGCCGGAACCGACGCCCTCCTCGAGGTCGGCATCGCCGCGCTCGCCGGGCGACATGCCGCGCACGCGCACGACCGACGGCCGCACGATCTCGGCCGCCTTCGCCGCAGGCGACGGCAGTTCCTCGCTGGCGAGGGTGTGCAACACCGCGCGGTCGATGTCCTTTTGCGTCAGCGCGCGCTGGCCGGGGCCGCCCGGCCTCAGCGCAATCGCCGCGAGAGTCGCCAGCAAGGCGCCGGCGGCAAACAGCAGCGCGCGCTCGTGGCGCGCCGCGAATCGGCGCAGTGCGCCGGGCTCGCTGCTCTGCGCCGGCGCCGCGGCATCGCCGCCCGCCGCCGGCGCGGAATCGCCCAGCGGCCGGTGCGCCGCGCGCGATTGGCTGTACAGGGCCGCTCGTCTCATCGGTACAAGAACATACGCAACTCAACGATATTCCGAAAATGATGCGGCGGGCAGGTCCGCATGACGCGAGCGCGGCAGGTCGACGGACGGTACCCTGCGTGCGTCGCGATTCCTCGACCGGTCCGCACCTGCTGCTGCCCGGTATCGTGCAACGCGCTTCGGTGCCTGAGGTCATATTGGCGTAGATTCGTATTCATTTCACTTCGGGATCGATCGATGCAAGCGCCGAACCGCACGCTTCAACCCGCCCACTGGCCGCGTCCGCGCGGCTACGCCAACGGCATCGCCGCAGTCGGCACGCACGTGGCGATCGCCGGCCAGATCGGCTGGAACGACACGGAGCAGTTCGAGACCGACGACCTCGTCGGCCAGGTGCGGCAGGCGCTGGCCAACGTGCTCACCGTGCTCGCTGAAGCAGGCGGCCGGCCTGAGCACATCGTCCGCATGACGTGGTACCTCGTGGACAAGCGCGAATACCTGACACGCGTGCGAGAGATCGGCGCCGCCTATCGCGAGGTGATGACCCTGGGCGGCAACGTGCACTACCCGGCAATGAGCGCGGTGCAGGTGGTCGCGCTGATGGAGGATCGCGCCAAGGTCGAGATCGAATGCACGGCGGTGATTCCGCCGGTCGAGGCGCGCGACGTGCCGTAGCCGCGCGCCGCGCGTAAACTTCGCCCTGGAGGGATCCTGCATGAATGCGCCGGGCACGACATCGCGATTGAGAGTTCCGTTCAAATGGGATGACCCGCTGCTGCTCGATGCCCAGCTCACCGACGACGAGCGCATGGTGCGCGACGCGGCCGCGCGCTATGCGCAGGACAAGCTGGCGCCGCGCGTGCTCGATGCCTTCCGCAACGAGAGGACCGATCCGGCGATCTTCCGCGAGATGGGCGAGCTTGGGCTGCTCGGCCCGACGATCCCCGCCGCGTACGGCGGACCGGAGCTGAGCTACGTCAGCTACGGACTGATCGCGCGCGAGATCGAGCGTGTCGACTCCGGCTACCGTTCGATGATGAGCGTGCAGTCCTCGCTGGTGATGCTGCCGATCTACGAATTCGGCACCGAGGCACAGCGCCAGAAGTACCTGCCGAAGCTCGCCACCGGCGAATGGATCGGCTGCTTCGGCCTGACCGAGCCGAACCACGGCTCAGACCCCGGCAACATGGCGTCGCGCGCAAAGAAAGTCGACGGCGGCTATCGCCTGACCGGTGCCAAGATGTGGATCAGCAACTCGCCGATCGCCGACGTGTTCGTCGTGTGGGCGAAGAACGATGCCGGCGTGATCCGCGGCTTCATTCTCGACAAGGGCATGAAGGGCCTTTCGGCACCGGCGATCAAGGGCAAGGTCGGATTGCGCGCGTCGATCACCGGCGAGATCGTGATGGACGAAGTCTTCGTGCCGGCCGAGAACGAACTGCCGAATGCCGAAGGACTGGGCGGCCCGTTGAAGTGCCTGGATTCGGCGCGCTTCGGCATTGCCTGGGGCGCGCTCGGGGCCGCCGAGGACTGCTGGTTCAGAGCGCGGCAGTACGTGCTCGACCGCAAGCAGTTCGGCCGCCCGCTGGCCGCGAACCAGCTGATCCAGAAGAAGCTCGCCGACATGCAGACCGAGATCACGCTCGGCCTGCAGGGCTGCCTGCGGCTCGGCCGCATGAAGGAAGAAGGCACGGCCGCGGTTGAGATCACCAGCATCATGAAGCGCAACTCGTGCGGCAAGGCGCTCGACATCGCACGCCTGGCGCGCGACATGCTCGGCGGCAACGGGATTTCGGACGAGTTCGGCGTCGCCCGGCATCTCGTCAACCTCGAGGCCGTCAACACCTACGAAGGCACACACGACATCCATGCGCTGATCCTCGGCCGCGCGCAGACGGGGATTCAGGCGTTCATGTGACTGCGCGACAGGCGTTTCGCCGGTCGAATGCAGCCAGCGACGCGGATCGGGCACGAAGCCGTGCCCTGCACCGACCTAATTTGCAGAGCGCAGTGAAGCCAGGCGTTTGCGCGCGTCGGCTGCTCTAGGCTCCGTCAGTCCGAGCTTCAATGCGCGCTCGAGCGCCGCAGCCGCTTCCTGGTTCCTTCCGCTTTCCATTTGAACGAGACCGAGGTGAAACGGGCTGTCGGCAAAGCGCGGGTCCGCATCTGACGCTTGTTCGAATGCCCGTATCGCATCGCCCGCTTCGCCACGGGCCCGATGCACCCATCCAAGCGTATCCAGGAAGACCGCATTGCGCGGTTGCAGCGACAGCGCCTGCTTGGCAAACGAGAGCGCTTCGTCGAGGTTCGCCTTTCGTTCCGCAAGCAGCCATGCCAGGTTGTTCAGTGCCATCGCATTGCCCTGATCGCGCTTGACTGTCTCGCGATAGGCCGCTTCAGCCGCGGCCGTATCGCCGCTTTGAACCAGCAGATTGGCCAGCCGGAAGTGCACTTCGGCAACGTCAGGGAATTCACGTGCGACGCGCCTTCCCTGTTCGAGCGCGGCATTCGTGTCGCCGCGCGCCGCAAGTATGTCGGCGCGATCGAGCTGCAATTGAGGAAGTTTGGGCGCCAGCTTGATCGCCGCATCGATCGTGGCCAGTGCCTTGTCGAATGACCGCTGCTCCGTGTGCAGCCGAGCCAAGGCCTGCAGCGGCGCGATGTCCTTGGGTGCCAGCGCGGCCGCCTTTTCGAGCGCGGCGGCGGCCTCTTGTGGCTTTCCTCCCAGTGACAGCGCCACTCCGAGTCCGTAGTGAGCAAACGCGGAATCCGGCCGGATCTGCACTGCTCGCTGAAACTGCTGGACGCTTTCAGAGGAACGGCGCTGCTCCAGATACAGGTCCCCCAACTCGATATGCGCGGGCGCCACGGCTGTACCGATCTGAACCGCACGCTTCAAGGCGGCCTCGGCGCGAACCGGATCGCGTTGACCACGGTAGAAACGCCCGAGGCCGAGGTAAACGGCGGGGTTGGACGGTGCGAGGGCCTGGGCCCGCTTCAAGTAGGCCTCGGCCTCCTTGGTGCGACCCTGCCGCGATGCGACGTCGGCGAGCCCCAGCAGCGGCTCCGCGACCCTGGAGTCCAGCCTTTCCGCCCCGGCGAACTCCCGCTGTGCCGTCGCGAGGTCGTTGCGGAGCAACGCTTGCACACCACGGCGGAATGCCGCTGCAGCAGGTGAGTCCGCAGGGGCTCCGACATCCTTGCCCGGATCGCGCAGGATCGGGGCGGCACTTGCGATATCGGGATTCCAAATCGACGCTGCAAGCAGGAACGAAGCGACGACGGCAGGAGCATTCAGGCGACGCAAGTGCATGACGGAATCCACGCTGAGGGGCACGGAGTCGGTATCAGTGTTACCGCATCATCGCATGACACGCTTTCCGCTTGCGAAAATGAAAAGGGCCCGACTTCCTGAGAAGACGGGCCCAAGACTTCCGAAGCGGCGGTCGCAACGTTTATCGCGTCACGGCCGGGCGTCGCCGCGCCAATCCGATGCCCAGCATTCCCAAGCCAACCAGCGCCAGGGTCGCGGGCTCAGGCACTGTAGGCGGCTGGCAGTCCGGACACGTGACGGTCGCTTCGCCGCTCACCTTGAACACGGCCAGGAAGATGTTGTCGTCATTCGACGGATTCAGCGTGTCGATCTTGATCGCCGTGTCGCCCAGCGCAATCTGCGGAATGAGGTTGTAGCGCTCGTGATCGTTCGGGATCGTCGGAAGAAGCGCCGAGAACGGATCCGTGTCACCGCCGACGGTGATCAGGTTGCCGTTGTTCGGCGTCGCATCGACGCTGTCGTCGTTGCATCCAGCGTTATTGGTGATGACGGTCGAGTTCACCGTCACCTGCGACGTCTGGCTCCCGCCCGAGCAGTTGGTTCCGTCGAAGCTGAAGCCGATGCCCAACCGCATCTCGGCCGTAAAGCCGGCGGCGGTCGGATCCAGCGCGCTGGCGAAGTTCAACGTTGCCGTGTCGCCGGTGGAGGCAGAAAAGCCGTCGAGAATAGCGATCGTCCGCGTCGGGCCGCCCGTATTCAACACGATCACCAGCGCCTCTCCGTCCTGGACGCCGGAGGTCTCGGTAATGCTGAACGTGTATACGCCGCCTGAGCCGCCATCGATGACGGGCTTGACGATGCTGGTGACGTCGGCGCGGAATGCCTGAAGAATGCCCACGTTGATACCGAGCGCAGTCGAATAATTGACGGCAGTACCGTTCAGCGTCCCGCCGACGGCGGCCGAACCACCGAAACTGGACGTGTAGAGATACGCGGCCACCACCGTAGCTCCGGCAGCAATCGGGCCCGTGCTGATATTCCCGGACTGGGACGTCGAGCCCCACCCGGACGTGGACACGTCGTACCCACCTACAAATGTCTGAAACGTGGACAACGACGCCGCGGCCGGCGCGGCGAGGCCAATGCCGGCCACGGCGCTGGCTGCAAGTAGCGCGTTACGAAGCCTTCTCATCTCTTCTCCTTCCGTGGAATCCGCTTTGGCGAGATCGCCGTCCTGTGGGCGAGCAATCCGCGTGCCAGTTCATTCAAGTAGCTGTTTTTGCGGAGAATCGACTCAATGAGCCGCTCGAAGCGGGCGCCGGCTGTAAACAATTCCGACGCCCGGATTCCGGGCGTCGCGGTCAGAGGCGCGCCCGCGCTCGCAACCGGCGGTTTGTCATGCGATGGAGGCTTCGCGAGCAGGGCATGGAGGCCCAAGCGATAGCGGATCTTCGCCGCCCGTCTTGAGCGCTTTAAGCCGTGAGTCCGGGACTGAATCCGGCTCGCACGCGAAGTCGGCCTCCCGGCATGCGGGAGGCCGAGAACCACTACGGCATGTTGGCGATGATCTTCGCGAACTCGTCCAGCGAGTAGGCGCGCATCGTCTGCGACCGGACGTTGCCCATCGAGCCCACCTTCAGCAACGCGGTCGTGCAGGCTTCATCCGAGCCCTCGACGGTCACCACCATGTCATACGCGCCGACCGTGTAGTACATGCTCTTCACGGTGACACCCAGCTTTGCCGCCAGCGCCTTGAACGCATCGGCGCGCGCCGGCGATTCCTTCACGTTCCGTATCCCTTGCTCGGTAAAGCTCACCAGACTGATGTAAGTCGCCATCGCTGCTCTCCTGGATTGCGCTGCAGTTGCTGCGCCAGAGTCCGGCGCCGTCGCGCCGCGCCCGGCGCTGCCAGTGATACTCGCGCCGAAATGCAAGTCAATGCCCGGACGCGAATCCGGCACGCAGCTCAGCGCGCCTCGAAGCCGAGTCGCAGCCGCAGGTCGCGCGTCGCTTCGCCGCCGAGGAGCGCAAGCAGCTGCGCGGCCGGACGCGGTGCGCGGGCCGCCGTCGTGACCGCCGCGCAATACACGGTGGCGAGTTCGAATTCCTGCGGCAGCGCACCGATCCACCGCGCGCCCGGCGTGGCGAGGATCTCGGTCTTCTGCGTGCAGCCGAGCGCGTCCTCGATCGGCGATGCGGCAAGCGCGCGCATCGCGCTGGCGCCGTTCGGGTGCGGCCGCAAGCACGGCGCGATCTCGGCGCGCAGCCCGAGCGCGTCGACCACCTTGGCGAAGTGAATGCCGGCGGTCGCGCGCTGCGGGTCGGGGAAGTGGATCTCGCTCGCGCTTTGCAGCGCGGTGCGCGGTTCATTCGCGGTCGCGACGCTGACGAGCCCTGCACTTTCCTTCGACGCCACTCCCGTTCGGACCACGCCGAGATCGACCCCCGACCCGGGCAGTACGCGGCCTGCCTGCGCCAGAGCGTCGATCTGCGCGCGCGTCAGGATGATCGCGTCGGCCGGCGCGCCGGCATCGAACTTCTCCAGCATCGCGCCGACCGCGCCGAACGTGGCGTTGAGCGTGCAGCCGGTTTCCAGCGCAAAGCGCGCCTGCAGCGCACTCACCAGCCCCTGCGCCGCGCCCGCGCAGAGCAGGTCGAGCCGCATCAGTCGACCTTGATCTTCGCGCTCTTCACCACGTTCGCCCACTTGGCGATGTCGTCGCGCAGGTAGCGGTCGAATTCCTCCGGCGTCATCGACATCGGCACCGCGCCCTGCTGCAGCCACGAGGCGCGCACGTCCGGCTGGCTGACGACGCGTGTGATGGCCGCGTTCAGTCTTTCGATGAACGGCTTCGGCGTGCCGGCCGGCGCCATCAGGCCGAGCCAGATCGTCGCATCAAAGCCGGACACGCCCGCCTCGGCCACCGTCGGTACCTCGGGCATGATCTCGGACTGCGCCTTGCCGGTGGTCGCGAGCGCGCGCACCTTGCCCGCGCGCGCCTGCGGCGCCATCGTCGTGATCGCGTCGAACACCATCTGCACCTGCCCGCCGACGATGTCGGTGCGCGCGCCGGAGCTGCCCTTGTACGGCACGTGCACGATGTCCACACCCGCCATCGCCTTGAACAGTTCGCCGGCCATGTGATACGGAGTACCGGGACCCGACGACGCGTAGTTCAGCCCGCCGGGCCTGGCCTTCGCCAGGTCGAGCAGTTCCTTCAGCGTCTTCGCCGCCACCGACGGATGCACGACCGGCAGGTGAGTAATTGACCGGCGCGATCGGTGCGAAGTCGCGCATCAACTGAAACGAAACGGTTTGTTCGCGATCAGCGACTCGTTGACGGTGTGGGTGTTCGACATCATCAGCAGCGAGTAGCCGTCCGGCGCCGACTTGGCGACCGCATCGGTGCCGATCAGCGATCCGCCTCCCGGACGGTCCTCGACCACAAACGACTGTCCCAGCGCGTCCTGCAGCCGCTGCGCGAGAAAGCGCGCGTAGATGTCGGCCGGGCCGCCGGATGCGAACGGCACGATGATCTTCACCGGGCGATTCGGGTAGTCCTGTGCCGCGACCGGAAGCGCGAGCAGGATGCTGAAGATCGGGGCAAACGTTCGGATCATCAGAAGCTCCGTCGCGCCGGCGCAGGCCGGGGTCCAATTTTCTGCGCTGCACATTGGGCCCCGGCCTGCGCCGGGGCGACGAAGGCAATCATGCACGCATCATGCCGAGGCGCTCGATCAGCCGCTTCTCCTTCACGTACGTCAAGCGCGCGTAGGCGGCGTAGTCGGCGCTCCCCATGTACCACAGGTCCTGGTCGTAACGCTCCAGCACGGCGACGTGCTTCGGATCGTTCATGCCCTTCTGGAACGCGTCGTGCAGCGTCCTGATGATCGCCGGGTCGGTGCCCTTCGCCGTGCCCAGTCCGTACGGCGACGCCGACACGATGCCGTAGCCGAGGTCGACCAGCGTGGGCACCTGCGGCCAGCGACGCGTGCGCTTTTCGCCCCACGTCACCAGCAATCGCAACTTGCCGCTTTCCACGTGCGGAGCGAAGCCGGTCGAATCGGCCGCTGCCATGATGTTGCCGCCGAGCAGCGAGGTCATCAGGTCCGCGCTGCCGCGATAGGGAATGTGGTTGAACTTCAGCCCGAGATTCAGCGCCAGCTCTTCCATCGTCAGGTGCGGGCTGGTGCCGGTGCCGGTCGAGCCGTAGTCGAGCTTGCCGGGGTTATTACGCGCCCACTCGATCAGGTCGCGGAAAGTCTTGAACTTCGAGTTCGCCGGCACCACGACCCCGAACGTATAGCCGGAGATGCCGATCACATAGTCGATCGACAGCAGCGGATCCCAGCTCACCTTCTGCGTGTGCGGAATGCGGAAGATCGACAGCGGCAGTTGCGACAGCGTATGCCCGTCCGGCCGCGCGTTGGTCAACGCGACGACGCCAAGCGTGCCGCCCGCGCCGGGCCGGTTCTCGACCACCACCGGCTGCGGCAGGTGCTTCGACGTTGCCTCGGCGAGCGCGCGCAGCGTGATGTCGGTCGGCCCGCCGGCGGGGAACGGCGCGATCAGCGTGATCGGACGTGAGGGGAAGGACTGGGCGGCGGCGCTCATCGGCCGCGCTACGGCGAGCGCGGCAGCGGAGGTCAGCAGGTTTCGGCGCTTCATCGTGTCTCCTCGTGGCTTTCGCTGCATGGTACGGAAAGACGGCGCGGATTGTCGACGCCGTTGATCCATCACAAGGTCATCGCCCGAGCCGCGATCGCAGAATCGGTGTCGACACAGGGGGAGGCGACGCGTTGGACAACCTGAGCTTCGGCGTGACGATGACGATCGTCGGCGTGGGCGGCACCTTCCTCACCCTCTGGATCCTCAGCCTGGTGGTCGACCTGCTGAAGAAGGTCTTCCCGTTGAAGGTCGAGGACGAGGCCGAAAAGAACGCCTGATTCCCGTCGCCCCGGCGCACGCCGGGGCCCAAGTTGCAGCGCTGCAAATTAGGCCCCGGCCTGCGCCGGGGCGACGAAGCGAAGGAGAGTTTCGCCATGCTCGAAAGCATCCTCGCCGGCCTGTCCGGACTGGCCGCCGGCATCAGCTTCCTGTTCTCCGACGGGTTGCCGAACGTCGTGATGCTGGCCGTCGGCTGCACGCTTCTCTGGCTCGGCGCGAAGAAGGAAGTCGAGCCGCTGCTGCTGGTGCCGATCGGCTTCGGCTGCATCCTGGTGAACATCCCCCTGAGCGAGCTGATGGACAAGGAAGGCTTCATCCGCACGCTGTACGAGGCCGGCATCGCCAACGAACTCTTCCCGCTGCTGATCTTCGTCGGCATCGGCGCGATGACCGACTTCGGGCCGCTGCTGGAAAACCCGCGCATCCTGCTGTTCGGCGCCGCAGGTCAGGTGGGCATCTTCCTGACGCTGCTGCTCGCGCTCGCGCTCGGCTTTCCGCATCTCGAGGCCGTGTCGATCGCGGTAATCGGCGCGTGCGATGGACCGACCGCGATCTACGTTGCCTCGCAGTACGCGCCGCAACTGCTCGGGCCGATCTCGGTCGCAGCGTACTCGTACATGGCGCTGGTGCCGATCATCCAGCCGCCGATCATGAAGGCGCTGACCACCGATAAGGAACGCGTGATCAAGATGGCCACAGTCAAGCGCAGCGTGTCGGCGCAGACCAGGCTGCTGTTTCCGATCGTGGTCACGCTGATCGGCGGACTGATCGCGCCCAAGGGACTGCCGCTGCTAGGCACGATCATGCTCGGCAACTTCATGCGCGAATCGGGAGTGGTCGCGCGCCTGACCAAGGCGTCGGAGAACGAGATCGCCAACATCGTCACGCTGTTCCTGGGACTCGCGATCGGCGGCACGATGGAAGGACACGCGTTCCTGAAACCGACGACGCTCGCCATCTTCGGCCTCGGTTTCCTGGCGATCAGTCTCGACACCGTGGTCGGCGTGCTGTTCGGCAAGCTGGTGTGTCTTCTCACCGGCGGCAAGGTGAATCCGCTGATCGGCGCGGCGGGCATCTCCGCCTACCCGATGGCCGCGCGCGTCGTGCAGACGCAGGGGCTGCGTTACAACAAGAAGAACCACCTGCTGATGCACGCCGCCGGCGCCAATACCGGCGGACAGATCGGTTCGGTGGTCGCGGCGGCGGTGATGCTGTCGGTGTTGAAGGGTATGGGGTTGATCTAGCGTTTGTCTCGGAACCGTTGTGTGACTCCGAGCGGCTGCTGCGTCACTCAATGCCGACCTTGTCGACGGACGCGCTCCAGCCGCGGCGGACGCCGTCAACGGTGAAGAACTCGCGGTGATACTGCAGGTCCTCGGCCCGGATCATCTTCGATGACCGCGCCGCCTCTTCCAGCCCGGCCTTCTTCGCGTTCAGTCTGTCCTGCGCGTCGGGACGAGACGCGGCTGCCACCAGACTGAGTGCGTCGCCGTCCCTGAAGTGGATGGTCAGGACGTGCACGCTCCCGCCGGTCGTCATCGTGACGGGATCCATCCCCACGATACCGCGCGCGGGGAAACGCAACGTCACCGAAGGAACTTGAAGGTTGCGGTAGTTCACCCATGCCACCGTCCGGCGCGCTCCGCGACTCGCAACGATCTGCGCAAGCGCATGGATTTCTTGCGGATCGAGCGCACGGTGCTCCGCATTCAGTTCGTACTTGGTCGCGAGAAAGACTTCTTCCGAATTAGTCTGCGGGGAAGAAACGTTGGCTCCAGTCTTCCGGACGGCCTGCAAGGTGCGCTTCAGGTTGGCGATGTCGTGGGGGTTGTCGTCGGGCGCGCTTTGGACAAATACGTCCTTTCCGTCCGGCAGCGCGAGGAAGAAGCCCTCCCCCTCGAATCCGGGCCGGAGCACGGAACGAAAGATGAATGTGTGCGTGATCCCTTCGGACTGATACAGGAGGTCGGTCGGCACGCGTTCGACCGGAGGAGCCGGCGCCTTGTATGCGCAGGCGCCCAACACCATCGAGATCGCGAGCGGATGAAACCAGTTCGCGTTCATGCTACCCCTCCTCTCCAAATCGACATGCCTTGAAACGCAGCTCGATGTTCCTTGGGGTTCTGCTGTAGCAACATGATGCACGGTGCCCGCGCGAATCACTCCCGCCGAACCGTGACAGCTTTCTGCGTGAGCGGGTTCTTGTCGACCAACCCTGACGCCCGTGACGCCAAATTGGCGACTCGTCGGAAGTAACCGGGCTGACGACTCATGAGACTGCTGAAAGCATGGATCGCCGCGCTGTGGCTCCTCGTATCGGCTGCGGCATCGAGCCAGGGAATCATCTACGACTCGGCAACGGCAATCCTCAGCATTACAGCCGTTTCGGTCGGCAGCGACATGTACGTCGGTGTAACGCTGCTGAATGTCGGGCCCGGATACAGGTTCTCATTGAAGACGGCGACGCCCCAATCACCGCCCGGCGCGGCGCTGGCTATCTGCGACCCCGCGAGCGGCGTGCTGACGCTGCCGTTCGTGGCCGTGGGCGCGACGTACTACGACGTCACGATGCAGTACACCGGCGATTACGCGTTCGTGTTGAAGACGGTGTCGGTCGCAGTGACGGGAGTCGGACGCCTCGAGGCCGTCGCGCGCCTGAATCGCATTTCAGCGATCGACGCCGCCGCCGCCGCACAGGCGGCCGGCGGCTCATCCCCCGGGGGTCGCGCCGGTCTATGAAGTCACCAACGACCGGATCTCGTACCGCGCCCGCGACGCGCAAGGCAGACGGATCGTCGCTTCTGCGCTCGTGAGCGTGCCTAGGAAGGCGGCCGGCGCAAGGAGCCCCGTGCTGAGCTACCGGCGCTGCACGATGTTCAAGGACGCGGAAGTGCCGAGCAACAACGCGGTGGCGTCGGAGCCGGCGGTCGTGTTCGCGTCGCTCGGTTACATCATCATCGCGTCGGACTATGTCGGCTACGGCGCATCGAAAGGCACGCCGCATCCGTATCTGCGGGCGACATCATCGGCGTCGGTGGTCATCGATCTGCTGACGGCTGCCAAGACCTGGCGCGCAGTCAACGGCGTCGCCGACAACGGGCAGCTGTTCCTGGTCGGCTACTCGGAAGGCGGTTACCTGACCGTGGCCGCACATCGCGCGCTGCAAGCAACCGGCAACTCGCAGCCGGCGCGCCTGGTCGCCGCCGTTCCCGGCGCGGGTCCTTACCACCTCACCTCGACGCTCGATGCGCTGCTCGACCGCGCGCAAAGCGGGGTCCCGGTGCCGGGCGCGCGGATCACGCCGGATCTTCTGCGCCTGCTGCCGACGTCGATCCGCAAACGGCTGCGCGACGAGCTGCTCAAGCGCCTGATCCCGGCCGATGCCGACGTCGTGTTCGACACGAGGATCATCGACCACTTCACGCGCGACGATGATGCCGCGATCGACCGCGAAAGCAACGTGCACGATTGGGC
>JAKOQB010000056.1 GCA_029778535.1 Pseudomonadota bacterium
GTCACCTGGGCCGTGATGTGCGCGCACGCCGAACGCGCCGACGAGGCGCGCCGAAGCGCAAAGGCGCTGCTGCGGCGCGCCGCACAGGTCGACCTGGTGATGGGAGACTTCGAGGACGCGCAACTGCCGGCGGATTTCGCCGGCGCCCGACGCTTCGTACGCGACCTTCGCGCGCGCGCGCAGCCCGACGTCGTCCTCACCCATCGCCTGGAGGACCGTCACCAGGACCACCGGCTGGTTGCCGAGCTCACCTGGCAGACCTGGCGCGACCACCTGATCCTCGAATACGAGATTCCGAAATACGAAGGCGACCTCGGCCAGCCCAACGTCTACGTGCCCGTCTCGCGCTCGATTGCGGCGCGCAAGGCCAAGCTGCTGCAGGCGCATTTCGGCAGCCAGCGCTCGAAGGACTGGTTCACCGAGGACACGTTCCTGGGCCTGATGCGGATTCGGGGCGTCGAGTGCCGCGCCGACAGCGGGTTGGCCGAGGCCTTCTTCGCCCGCAAACTGGTGTTGTAGGCCGCGCCGCATGGACACCCCGCACTCTCCCGCCACCCAGGCCCTGCGCCGCCGCGCCCGCGAGTTGATCCCGGGCGGCGCGCACACGTACGCCAAGGGCGACGACCAGTTCCCCGAGCAGGCGCCGCCGTTCATCGCGCGCGGCGCCGGCTGCCGCGTCTGGGACACCGACGGCAACGAGTTCATCGAGTACGGCATGGGGCTCCGCGCCGTCACCCTCGGACACGGCTTCGCACCGGTCGTCGAGGCGGTCGCGCGGCAGCTGCGCCACGGCGTGAACTTCACGCGCCCGTCACCGCTGGAGCTGCAATGCGCCGAATTGCTCCAGTCGATCGTTCCGTCGGCCGAGATGGTGAAGTTCTGCAAGGACGGGTCGCACGCCGTCGACGGCGCGATCCGGCTGGCGCGCGCGTACACCGGGCGCGACATGGTCGCGATCTGCGCCGACCACCCGTTCTTCTCCACCAGCGACTGGTTCATCGGCACCACCGACATGAACGCCGGCATTCCCGAAGCCGTCCGGCGGCAGGTGGTGAAGTTCCGCTACAACGACCTGGCCAGCCTCGAAGCGCTGTTCGCCGAGCACCCCCGCGGGATCGCCTGCGTGGTGATGGAGCCGGCCCGCACCGAGGAACCGCAGCCGGGCTATCTCGAACGCCTGAAGGCGCTCACCCACGCGAACGGCGCCGTGCTGGTGTTCGACGAAATGATCACCGGCTTTCGCTGGCACCTGGGGGGCGCGCAGCACGTCTACGGCGTCACGGCCGACCTGTGCACCTTCGGCAAGGCGCTGGCGAACGGATTCTCGGTGTCCGCGCTGGCCGGCCGGCGCGAACTGATGCAGCTCGGCGGGTTCGACCACGATCGCGAGCGCGTGTTCCTGCTTTCGACGACGCACGGCGCCGAGACGCACCAGCTCGCCGCGGCGATCGCGACGATGCAGTTCTACCGCGATCATCCGGTTGTCGAGACACTGTATGCGCGCGGCGCGCGCCTTCGCGCGGGGGTCGCGACGGCTGTGGCGCAGAACGGCCTCGCAGGCCACGTCGAGCTCCTCGGTCGCGACTGCAACCTGCTCTTTGCCACCCGCGACGCCGGCAAGCAGCCGAGCCAGGCCTTCCGGACGATTTTCATGCAGGAGATGCTGCGGCGGGGCGTCATCGCCCCATCGTTCGTCGTCAGCTACTCGCACGGCGACGACGACATCGACCGGACCGTGTCGGCGGTCGCCGAGGCCCTGCGGACCTATCGGCGCGCGCTCGACGAGGGCCCCGAACGACACCTCCGGGGTCGCCCGGTGAAACCGGTGTTCCGGCGTCATGCATAGCCCGATGTCAGCACGGAATCGGGCGCCAGCCTACATGGGCGCATGATGCATGACGACTCATCCATCGGTCGCGGGCGGCGCTGCACCGTGGCGCTCATGGGGCCCTTTGGCTTCGGCAATCTCGGGGACGCGGCAATCCAGGATGCGGTGATCACCAATCTGCGCCTTCGCCTTCCTCGCATCCGACTGGTGGGAATCTCCATGCGGCCAGCCGACACCCAGTGGCGTCACGGACTCGACACCTACTGCTACGACACCACCGCCTACCTGAATCTGAGGCGCGCACCCAGACAAGCCAAGCATGGCGGCGCCGCAGCGAACGCTCTCGGGGCTTCGAGCGTCGCCGATCCAAGCAATTCTCGTCGCCCATCGCGCTGGTACCCGAAGCGGCTGATGGGGCGGCTACCGGAGCTCCAACACGCTTGGTACGTGTTTCGGGCATTGCGTCATATCGATGTTCTCGTAGCCTCGGGCGGCGGCCAACTCGACGAGAGTTGGGGCGGACCGCGGAATCATCCGTTCACGCTGTTCAAGTGGACCGCCCTCGCACGCTTACGCGGCGTCCGGGTAGTTTTTCTCAGCGTTGGAGTTGGGACTATCGACAGCGCAGAAGGTCGCTGGTTCCTGCGCTGGACCCTACGGCTCACCCATCAATACACATTCCGCGACACCGGCTCACGCGATCTCGCCAATCTCGCGTTGGGCACGCAACGGTGGGCCAAAGTCGTGCCCGATCTGGCATTCGGGTTGCCAGTCAACCCCGCACCGTATCGCAGCGACTCGCGACCGGGCCCGCTAAACGTCGCAATCGGCGTGCTGCCATTCTATGATCCGCGTATGTGGCCGCAGCGCTCGGCGGCGAAGTACGAGAAGTATCTGAGCGTAATGGCCGACTTCTGTCGACATGTCCTCGAGAAAGGTCATCGAATTACTCTCATTGTTGGCGAGGTGAACCAAGACCGTGTGGTCATCGGCGACCTACTGGTGCGTCTGAACGACAACATCAATGAAGGCAGGCGGGAGCGGATCTCCGCCCCGTCGATCGCAACCGTCAATGATCTCATCTCGGCATTAGCGAGCGCCGACATTGTGGTGGCCGCCCGCTTCCACGGCGTTCTACTCTCCCTGCTGCTCGAGCGACCAGTACTGGCCCTCTCCTACGAAAGGAAAGTCCGACAGTTGATGATCGACCTTTCACAAGGCGAGCAATGCATCGAATTGGAGAACCTCGCTCACGAGCCGCTCCGCGCGGCCTTTGACCGCCTGGCCATCGAACGAGAGCGAATCCAGGCCCGATTGCGATCAGACATCCGGCTGCAGACAATGCAGGTCATGGCGCAGTTCGACTCCTTCTCGCATGACCTGAAGACTGCCTGCCATCTCGGCGACGAAGATCGGTCCGGACATATTTGAAATGACCAATGCCCACGAACGCCTGGTGAGCGTCGTCATCCCGTTCCACAACACGGCGGAGTTCCTGCGCGAGGCGATCGACAGTGTCCTATCCCAAACCCATTCTCACTTCGAACTCATCCTCCAGGACAATGCCAGCACTGACGGTGGAACCGAGATCGCGCAGGAGGCGGCGCGGCGCGATGCGCGGGTCAAATTCTTCCGCATCGGCACGCTACTGCCGCAGGTCCTGAACTACAATCTGGCGCTCACCCGCATCAGCCCGGACAGCGTGTATTGCAAGATTGTTCAGGCAGACGATTTCATCTTTGAAGACTGCCTCCGGCGGATGGTGGACGTCGCCGAACGGTCACCGCGCATCGGCCTGATTAGTTCGTTTCGTCTCGAGCACCTCGCCGTGGGAGGCGGGGGGTTGCCGTATACCCGATCTGTTGTCGACGGGCGCGAACTCGCTCGATTCCAGCTACTCAGCGGGCACTTCTTTTTTGGCTCTCCTTCGACGGTAATGTACCGAAGTGCCGTCGTGCGTGAGCGGCACCCGGCCTTCTATAGAGAGGGCAGATTGCACGAAGACACCGAGGTCTGCTACGAGATTCTACGTAGCTGGGACTTCGCATTCGTGCACCAGATCCTCAGCTATTCGCGCGTTAGGGAAGGTTCGATCTACGAGCGCATGCGATCGCTGGACAGTTGGATCATCGACAGACTCATCTCGCTGCGACTGTACGGTCTCGATTTCCTCTCGCAACCAGAATTCGACGCCCGTTTGCGCGAAGCCGAATCACAGTACTATCGTCGCCTGGCGCACGCCGCATTGGCGGCCCGCGGGCGCGACTACTGGCGGCTCCACCGACAGGCCCTCGGTACGATCGATCTGCGGATCGAGCCCACAAGACTTGCGCGCGCACTCGGCCGCGAAGTGTTAAGCATCTGCTTCTGCCCGAAGCAACTCATTGAACTTGTCAGGCAATGGCGCGTGCGATTAATGGGCAAACCACGACACGGCCCTGCAGCTCGGTAGACCTCCACGAGGTCTGGAGCACCCCGCCATGATCCGCATTTCACTATCCAGCGCTCGATACACTTACGTGCAGGCCAGTGTCCAGCTGCCGAAACTGCCCCCCCGCAATGGTGATCTGGGAGGCACGCGAAAACGTGAGCCAGACGCCGCACCCGCCGCCGGCCTGAGCAGCGGCCAGAATCGAGCGGTGGCCGCGCGTGGCGCCGATCGCTCCTAAGCAATCGCCTACTTGCCCAGCGTACGCACCGTCGCAGAAAACCTCGGTCAAGTGGCGGGCCCCAAGGTCAACGCACGCGGCTACGACCCCGACAACGGTACATACGCCCGATCACCGGCTCGCGCTTCCTCGCCAGGCGCTCCCAATCCTCCCGACCTGCAATCAACAATTCCTGCGACGACCCGGATAGGGTCATCGAGCTCAAATTGAGCCCGTAAGGTCGTCCAGTCGATGCCGAGCGCCGCCTCGGTGCAGGAATCGCCCCCCGAGGGGCCGCCGGCAGCGGCGCGACCCTGTTTCCCGCAGATCCCGCCGACATCCGGTGCCGTTTGTGACATGGCGCACGCCGGCTGATCGGAGCCTCGCCGAGATACAACACCCAAACGATACAATAATGGGGATTATCGCGACGATGCGCCACTTGTTTGCAGGGGCGCCCGGGATCTCTACATCAAGCCACGGATGAGAAAGGCGTACTGGTCATTCAGCCGAACCTTGAACGGCTTGATTCGCTCGCCGGCAGCCGCTTTGGCCGAACGGCGTCGCGAGCGGGCGCAGGCTGGAGATCGCGATCCGGGTGCCGAACGGGTCCTGCACGAGGTGATCGACTGGCTCTGCCGTGCGCAGGACAGCTCGCGGTCGCGGGATGGTGGCGTCGCGCGGGACTACAGTCCCCTGCATGGCTGGGCCTCGTCTTACCCGGAGACGACCGGGTACATCGTTCCGACGTTCATTGAATACGCCCGGCGCTTTGGTCGAAGTGATGTCGCCGACCGAGCGCGGCGCATGACCGACTGGCTGACAGAGATCCAGCTGCCTCCCGGCGCATTCCAGGGCGGCAAGATCGACTCGCACCCGGTCGTGCCGGTCACCTTCAACACTGGTCAGATCCTGCTCGGACTGGCCGCCGCAGAGAACTGCTTCGGCGTCTACCGCGAACCAATGCGTCGCGCCGCCGACTGGCTGGTTCTCAGCCAGGATGCCGACGGTTGTTGGCGCCGTCACCCGACACCGTTCGCAGAGCCGGGCGAAAAGGCCTATGACACGCATGTGGCTTGGGGCCTGTTCGAGGCGGCGCGTCTGGAACCGGGGCGAGGTTATGCCGAAGCTGGGGTCGCGAATGTCCGCTGGGCACTGGGTCTGCAGCGCGACAACGGCTGGTTCGAGAAGTGCTGCCTTGACAATGCCTCGATACCGTTAACGCATACGATTGGTTACGCGTTGCGCGGAGTCATCGAGGCGTACCGATTCACCGGCGAAGCGGCCTTCCTGGAGGCGGCCCGGCGCACTGGCGACGGAGTTCTGGCGGCCTTAGGGGCGGACGGTCGTCTACCCGGTCGCCTGGCGTCAGACTGGTCAGCCGCAGCGCGTTGGGTCTGCCTCACGGGTAGCGCGCAGATCGCGCATTGCTGGCTAATGCTTTTCCAGTTCACGAACGACCTGCGGTACGCTCAGGCCGCCCTTTCCGCCAACGCCTTCGTCAGACGGACGGTTCTGCTCGATGGACCTCCAGAGGTTCGCGGCGGAGTCAAGGGCTCTTTGCCGCTGAGCGGCCCATACGGCCGCTACGCATACCTGAACTGGGCGGCCAAGTTCCTGGCGGACAGCCTGATGCTCGAGATCGATCTTCGCCCGCGCCTGCCCCGCGAGGACGGTCGGATCAACCGCGTCGCCCTCGCTCACGGCACCTTCTGAGCCGCATTCGTCGAGGCATGCGCAATGTGCGGGATCGCGGGGATCGTCGGCAGGGAGGGAATGCCGCCGTCGCGCGCGCTGCTCGGGCGGATGGTGGACTCGATACGGTACCGGGGCCCCGACGCCTCCGGCACCTGGCTGGATGACGACGGCGCAGCCGGCCTCGCGCACGCGCGCCTGAGCATCATCGACTTGGCCACCGGCGATCAGCCGATGCTCAGCGCCGACGGCTCGCTCGCCATCGTCTTCAACGGCGAGATCTTCAATTACGTCGAGTTGCGCGCCGAACTGGTGCGCAAGGGCCGTCGCTTCGCCACCGGCTCGGACACCGAGGTGATCCTCCAGATGTACGAAGAGGAAGGCGAAGACTGCGTGACCCGCTTCAACGGCGACTGGGCGTTCGCGATCTGGGACGCGCGGCGCCGCAGGCTGTTGCTGTCGCGCGACCGGGCCGGCGTGCGTCCACTCTTCTACGCGAGCACGCCGCGCGGAGCCTTGGTGTTTGCCTCCGAGGTCAAGGCCGTCCTGTGCCACCCGGAACTCGAGCGATCGATCGACGCCGAAGCGCTGGACCAGGTCTTCACCTTCTGGTGCACGCTGCCGTCGAAGACGCTGTTCGCCGGCGTACACGAACTGCCGCCGGGCCACAACATGGTGGTGGAGGACGGCCGGACGTGCGTCTGGCCGTATTGGCAGATCGAATTCGACGATTCGGGTCGGCGCGCCGACGAGCGCGAGGCGGCGGCGGATCTGCTGGAGGTGCTAACCGACGCGACCCGCCTGCGGCTGCGCTCCGACGTGCCGGTTGGCGCGTACCTGAGCGGCGGCCTGGACTCCTCGGTGACGACCGCGCTGGTGAACCGCATCTCCGGCGAGGGGCTGCGCAGCTTTTCGGTGACCTTCGATGACCCCGAGTTCGACGAGAGCGTCTGGCAGAACGAGGTCGTGGCGCGACTCGGCACCGACCACCAGGCGATCCGCTGCACCCACGATGACATCGTGCGCGTGCTGCCCGACGTGATCCGGCACGCGGAGAAGCCGCTCCTGCGCACCGCGCCGGCACCGCTGTTCCTGCTGTCGCAACTGGTGCGCGACGCCGGCTACAAGGTCGTGCTCACCGGCGAGGGCGCTGACGAGTTCCTAGGCGGCTACGACATCTTCAAGGAGGCGCACATCCGCAGATTCTGGGCGCGGCAACCCGGCTCGACATGCCGGCCGCTGCTGCTCAAGCGCCTGTACCCGTACATGAAAGATCTGCAGGCCCAGCCCGAGGCCTGGCGACGGCGCTTCTTCCGGGTCGATGCCGCGGATCTCGACAGCCCGTTATTCTCGCACCTGCCCCGCTGGGAGCTGACCCGCTGGTCAAAGCTGTTCTTCTCGGAAGGACTGAAGCAGCGGCTGGCGACCCACGACGCCTATCGCGAAGCGCGCGAGCTGCTGCCGCGCGCGTACGCCGGCTGGGACCCGCTGTCGCAGGCGCAGTACCTTGAGGCGACGGTCCTGCTGCCCGGCTACATCCTGTCCTCGCAGGGCGACCGGATGGCGATGGCGCACTCGGTAGAGGGGCGGTTTCCTTTCCTTGACCACCGGGTCATCGAGTTCGCCAGCCGGCTGCCGCCGCGGCTCAGGATGAAGACGCTGAACGAGAAGTACCTTCTGAAGCGGGCCGCGGGGCACTTGGTGCCGGAGTCGGTGTCGAAACGCCCGAAGCAACCGTACCGCGCACCGGACGCCCGTAGCCTGTTCGATCCGCAGACCCGGCGCGCGCGCCGCGACTACGTCGACGAGATGCTGTCGCCCGAGCAACTGCGCAACACTGGCTTGTTCGACGCGGCCGCTGTCGGCAAGCTGGTCGACAAGGCGCGCGGCGGGCAGGCAATCGGCGCGCGCGACAACATGGCGCTGGTCGGCATCCTGTCGACCCAGCTGCTGGTCCACCAATTCATCGATCGAACGTAAAGGCACACCGCGATGCAAGGACTCGAGCAGGAAATCCGCAAGTTCGTCGTCGACAATTTCCTGTTCGGGCAGGACGACAGCCGCTTGGGCGACGGCGACTCGTTCCTCGAGCACGGGATCATCGACTCGACCGGGGTGCTCGAGCTCGTATCGTTCCTCGAGACCCGCTTCGGGATGAAGATCGCCGATGCCGAGCTGCTGCCCGAGAACCTCGACTCGATCGACGGCGTGGCAGCCTTCGTGCGCCGCAAGGCCGCGGCCGCCGGTTGAGGGCGACCGCATGTCCGTTGCTACGCCCCTCTCCGCCAACGTACTGGCGCTGGATGCCGCGCAGGCGGTCGATCGAATCTGCGCGGCGATCCGCGCGCAAGTGCATTCCGACCTTCGCCGCAAGGGGGTCGTGCTCGGACTGTCGGGAGGCATCGACAGCAGCGTCGTCGCCGCGCTGAGCGCGCGCGCTTTCGGCAAGGAGCGGGTCTGCGCGCTGCTGATGCCCGAGCGCGAGTCGTCGCCGGAGAGCACGGCCCTGGGCCGGCTGGTCGCCGAGCGCCTGGGCATCGCGACGGTCCTCGAAGACATCAGCAGCACGCTGGAGGCGACCGGCTGCTATCGCAGGCGCGACGAATCGATCCGATCCGTCATTCCGGAGTACGGGCCGGGCTACAAAAGCAAGGTCATCATGCCCGCGGCGTCCGGCCAGGCCGTTTTCCGGGTCTTTTCGGTCGTCGCGCAGGCGCCGGACGGTAGGCAGGTCAGCGCCCGGTTGACCGCCGAGGCGTACCTGGGGATCGTAGCGGCCACCAACTTCAAGCAGCGGGTCCGCAAGATGGTGGAGTACTACCACGCCGACCGCCTGAACTACGCGGTGGCCGGTACACCGAACCGGCTCGAGTATGACCAGGGGTTCTTCGTGAAGAACGGTGACGGCGCCGCCGACCTGAAGCCGATCGCGCACCTGTACAAGACGCAGGTCTACCAGCTCGCGGAGTTCCTCGGCATCCCGGAGGAGATTCGCAGTCGTCCCCCGACTACGGACACCTACTCGCTGAGCCAGTCCCAGGAGGAGTTCTACTTCTCGCTGCCCTACGACCGGATGGACCTGTGCCTCTTCGGCCTGAACAACGGCGTGCCCGCTACCGACGTTGCGCCCGCAGCCGGCCTGACCGTCGAGGAGGTCGAATACGTGTATCGCGACATCGCTGCCAAGCGCAAGGCGACCTCCTACCAGCACCGGCAGCCGCTTCTGGTGGAGCCGGTCGGCGAGATTCGGCCGTAGCGCGCTGCCCCCGCCATGCTGCTTCTCTCCAGACTCCCGCGGCCCTGGAAGGCGTGGCTGCGGGCGCAGTACGCCGAGGCCGAGCGCTGGTACGTCCGCGCCTTCCGCTCGTACGGCGCGGACGAGCTGGCCGCCTGCCTGCGCTCGCTGGGCGTGCGCCCCGGAGACACGGTCATGCTGCACAGCGCGTTTGGGTCACGCTACGGGTTCCGCGGCACGATCGACGACCTGACCCGGGTCTTTCTCGACGCGATCGCCCCGGGCGGAAACCTGCTGATGGTTTCGCTTCCCTACCGTTCGTCGACGCTCGACTACCTCAGCACCCTCAAGTGCTTCGATGTGCGCAAAACTCCCTCCATGATGGGGCTCGTTTCGGAGTATTTTCGGCGTCGTGCGGGGGTGCTGCGCAGCCTGAATCCGTCTCATCCGGTGCTCGCGCACGGGCCGGACGCGGAATCGATCGTCGCGGGGCACGAGGACTGCCTGTATCCGTGCGGACCCGGAACCCCGTTCGAGAAGCTGGCCGCGCTCGACGGAAGGGCGATCTTCTTCAACGTGCCGTTCGCCACATTCACCTTTTTCCACCACCTCGAGCACCTGGTGAGCGCCGAAATGCCCTTTCCCCTTTACACCGACCGGCCTCTCGAGGTCCCGGTGATCGACTGGCAAGGCCAGCCGCGGACGGTCCGCACCTACGCCTTCTCGCGCGAGGCGATCCGACGGCGCCGATTCGAAGTGCTCGAGCGCGAATTGCGGCGTCGCGGCCTGATTCGCGGGTGCAGGGTGGGCGCCAGCCGCCTCGAAATGGTGCGCGTGCGCGATACGGTCGAGTGTGCCCGGGAAATGATGCGTCGGGGACAGCACTTCCACGACTTCGAAGAGGCACGCCGATGACCCAGGCCCGCGTCCGCGCCCCGAAGATCCTCGGCGTCGCCACCTGCGTGCCGGCGCGCCGCTTCGACAACGTCGCCGACACCACCGAGTTCACCGCCGACGAGGTGCGCAAGGTCGTGGGCATGGCGGGCGTGGCCGCGCGGCGCGTGGTCGACGGCGACACCTGCAGCAGCGACCTGTGCTTCGGCGCAGCGCAGAAGCTGCTCGACGAGCTCGACATCGACCGCAGCACGATCGACGTGCTGATCATGGCCACGCAGACCCCCGACTACGTGATGCCGTCGAGCAGCTGCCTGCTGCAGCAGCGGCTCGGCCTGCCCACGAGCTGCGCCGCGTTCGACCTGAACCTGGGCTGCTCGGCCTACGTCTACGGCCTGTGGCTCGCCGCGTCGTTGCTGACGGCGTCGCCGTATCGCCGCATCCTGGTGCTGAACGGCGAGACGCCCACGCGCTACGCCGACCGCGCCGACCGCTCGGTCGCGCTGCTGTTCGGCGACGCCGGCTCGGCGACGCTGCTCGAGCGCCGCGAAGCAGGCGACGAGACCCCGGACTGGTCGTTCGTGCTGCACACCGACGGCGCCGGCGCCGACGACCTGATCATCCGCGCCGGGGGGTTTCGCGACCGCTTCTGCGCCGACACGCGCCAGCACTACGTGTCGATGAACGGCTCGGGCGTCTTCAACTTCACCATCCGCGTGATCCCGCCGCTGGTGCGCGACACGCTCGAGCTCGCGGGCATCGGGAAGGACGACGTCGACTGCTTCATCTTCCACCAGTCGAACCGGTTCATCATGAACCACCTGGTCAAGAAGCTGGCGCTAGCGCCCGAGCGCGCGCCGGTGATCCTCGAGGAGTTCGGCAACACCGGCGGACCGTCGGTGCCGCTGACGATCACGCAGAGCGGCTTCGCGCGCCCGGCCGATCGCGCAGCGCGCCTGATGCTGCTGGGTTACGGCGTGGGACTGTCGTGGGGCTCGGCGCTGGTCGACGTCGCGCCGGACTGCCGCATCGTGCACACCGAGTGGCCGGCCCATGGCTGAGAGCGATTCGCTCGCCGACTTCGCCGGCCGCTGCGTGGTGGTCACCGGCGCGTCGTCCGGAATCGGCCGGGCGGTGGCGATCGAGCTGTCGCGGCACGACGCGCGCGTCGTGCTGGCCGGACGCAACGAGGAGCGGCTCGCCGAGACCTCGGCGCGACTGGCCGGCGACGGACACCGGACGCTGGTGCTCGACCTCGCGCGGCACGACGCGATCGGCGACGCGATCGCGCAAGTGCACGGATCGACCGGGCCGATCTACGGCATGTGCCACGCGGCCGGCGTGGTCGCCACCCGCCCGCTGCAGGCGAACAAGGTCGACGTGGTCCAGGCGCAGCTCGACGTCAACCTGCTGGCCGGCCTCGAACTGGCCCGCGCGGTCTGCCGCCGCGACCTGATGACCGACGGCGAAGGCAGCCTGCTGTTCGTGTCGTCGGTGTACGGGCGCGTCGGCATGCCGGGGCAGATCGGCTACTGCGCCACCAAGGGCGCAGTCGCCGCGGCGACGCGGGCGATGGCGCTGGAACTCGCGCGCCGAAACATCCGCGTGAACTGCCTGTCGCCCGGCCTGGTGAGGACCGACATGACCGACCAGGCGCTCGGGCTGCTGTCGGACGAGCACGTGCGCAAGCTCGAAGCCGCCCACCCATTGGGCGCGGGCCGGCCCGAAGACGTCGCGCGCGCCGCCGTATTCCTGCTGTCGCCGGGCTCGCGCTGGATCACCGGCGCGGACCTCGCAGTCGACGGCGGATTCACCGCACAGTGATCATGCAGACATCTCGCCAACGGAGTTCGAACATGAAGACCGAAGACGCCCTCAGCTGGATCGCCGAGGTGTTCGAGGAGCCGCCCGGGCAGATCGCCGCGGACACCGCGCGCAAGAAGATTCCCGGCTGGGACTCGCTCGGCACGCTGACGCTGATCGCGGCGCTGGACGAGCGCTTCGACATCCACCTGTCCGAGAAGGATATGGAGGGGATGCAGCAGGTGAAGGACATCCTGGAGATCCTGCGCCGCAACGGCGCGCTGGAAGACGCGTAGGCGGGCCGGCCGGCGCGACCCGCATGCGCTTCATCCTGATCGACCGGATCGTCTCGCTCGAACCCGGTGCGACGATCGTCGCCGCGCGCGCGGTGAGCCCCGACGAGGACTACTTCCGCGACCACTTTCCGGGCTTTCCCGTGGTGCCGGGCGTGCTGCTCGTCGAGATGATGGCGCAGACCGCCGGCAAGTGCCTGGACGCCGAGCGGCGTCCGCGCGGCAAGGCGATGCTGGCGCGCATCCTGTCGGCGAGCTTCCGGCAATGGGTGCGTCCCGGAGACGACGCGCTGATCCACGCGGCGGTCACCGCCAACGACGAACGCTACGCGAGCGCCGACTGCCGCGTCGAAGTCGCGGGACGCACGGCGGCGCAGGCGAAGCTGTTCTTCTCGTTCATGCCGGTGGACAATCTTGCCGGCAACTTCCGGGACGACCTGCTCGAAGACTTCCTCGCGGAGCAATCACGATGAGCGATCCGTTCGCGCTGGACGGCGCGTCGGTGCTGGTCACCGGCGGCACGCGCGGCCTGGGCGCTGCGATCTCGCTGCGGCTGGCGCGCGCGGGGGCGACCGTGGTGGCCAACTACGCGCGCAACGACGAGGCCGCGCAGGCGCTCGTTGCGCAGGCGAAGGCCCAGGGGCTCGCGCTCGAAGTGCTGCGCGCCGACCTCACGCTGGCCAAGGGCCTCGCGCTGGTCAGCGAGCGGATGAACCAGGCCGGCAGCGACACCGTCTCGATCGTGCACTGCGCGGCCACCGGCGTTCACCGGCCGTTCGAGCAGCTCACGGCGAAGCACCTCGACTGGACGATGGCGCTGAACGCCCGCGCGTTCTTCGAACTGGTGCAGGCGCTGCTGCCGAAGCTCGGCGACGGCTCGGCGGTGGTCGCGATGTCGTCGGCCGGCGCGGTGCGCGCGGTGCCGGCCTACACCGCCGTCGGCGCCTCGAAGGGTGCGCTGGAGGCGATGGCGCGTCACCTCGCCGCCGAACTCGCGCCGCGCGGCATCCGCGTGAACGTGCTGTCGCCGGGCAGCGTGGAGACCCACGCCTGGGATACGTTCCCCGATCGCGAACAGCGGCTGGCCGAGGCGCTGCGCCGCTCGCCGCTGGGGCGCCTGGTCAGCGTCGACGAAGTGGCCTGCGCCGCGCAGTTCCTGTGCAGCGCCGCCTCGCGGGGCGTGGTCGGGCACACGCTGGTCGTGGACGGCGGCGCGCGGATCGTGGAGTAGCGGCGCGCGCACGCCAGGCGTCGAACCACGAGGCCGATACGTGACCGACCAGGCCACCGTGCTCGCGCTTGCCGACGACCACCCGCTGCGACTCTTCCTCGGCGCCGACCCCGCGCTGCTGCTCAGGTGGCCGTCGCAATGCTCGGCGCTCCCCCGTGAGGCCGGCGCCGGGTCGATCCTGGTCGTCGTCGAGGCGGGCAACGTGCCCGAGCGTTCGCTGGCGCAGTTCCTCGGCGACTGCTGCCGCGCGTTGCGCAGCGACGGCCGGATTGCGGTGCTGCTGGAGGGCCGCGCACACCGGCTGCTCGCCGGCTCGCTGGCCCGCCTGCGTGCGCAGCTGCGCGGTCGGGACCGCGGCGCGGGACACTTGGCCCCGGGTGGCGCGCGAGGCACGAGTCCGCCCGCGTTGCGCAGCGTCGTCGCCGCGTTGCGCGGCAGCGGGTGCCGGGACATTGCGATTCATTCGGTGGCCCCATCGCTGGCCGATCCGCACGAGATCCGGCCTCGGGTCGGGCGGGCCGGCTGGTTCGCTCCGGCGTGGCTGGTCACTGCCGGTCGCGGCGACGCCCGGGCGGCGCACCGGCTGGATGCGATCGTCGCGGCCGTCGATCGCTCGGTCGCCGGCGGCGCGCCGGCCGCGCGCGGCAGCTGGCAGCGCGTCGCCAATTCGTCGCGTGGAAAGTCGCTCGCGCTGGCGACGAGCGGCGACACCGGGTTCGTGATCCACCTTCCGCGCTGGCCAGTCGCGCAGGCGGACGAAGCCGAGGCGCACCGGCTCTTGCACGACCTGCAGGCCAATCCGCGCGTCGCGGCGCGCGTTCCGCGCCCGCTGGCGGCGGGCACGATCGGCGGCCAGCCGTTCTACGCCGAGACGCGGCTCGAAGGCATCCCGCTGGGCGCCGAGTTGTCGAGGAACGGCTCGCGCGCAGCGCAGCTGGCGTGGCTGCGCGAGGCCGGCGCCTTCCTGCGGGCGCTGAACCCGGATCTCCCGCAGCGCGCGGCTGCGCCGTTGTCCGCCGGCGCCGCGGGTGCAGACATCCAGGCGATGCTCGACCGGATGCTGGCGCAGATCTCCGACAGCGGCCTGCGCGAGGCGACGCGGTCGCTGTTCGAAGCATCGCTGGAGGGTGCGTCGAGCCGGATCGGCCTGGTGCACGGCGACTTCGCCACCAACAACATCTTCGTGGCCAACGGCGCCATCAGCGGCGTCATCGACTGGGAAGCGGCACGCCGTGCGGGGCCTCCGGCGCTCGACGCCTTCAACTACCTCGACGGCGTTCGACGATGCTGCAATCCGGGCCTGACCATCGTCGAGACCATCCCGACGCTCGCCGACGGCGAATGGCCGGTCGGCGAAGAGCTGGACTTCCTGCGCGGCTTCTTCGACTACTGCGGGATCGACTTCCGGTTCCGCAAGGGTTTCGCGCTGCTGTACTTCCTGTTCCACGTCGGGCCGCAGCTGCGCTTCGCGGCGTCCGAACAGGGCCCGAAGCGGCGCATGGAGCAGGTGCTGAGGCAGGTGCTGCGGCGGGCGTAAACTGCACGGGCCGCGCGCCGGGTCGACCGACCGGCGGCGCTGCCCCCGCCTGCACCGCACCGATACAATGCCCCGCGCAACCGAACCACGATTCCCGGGCGCCCGCTCGATGACCCCCCACCCAGCGCCCGGCGCGGCGACAGTCGCCCGCATCGAGGCCACGCAGCTCGACGGCTTCGACGGCGGCCCGCGCTTCGGCGTCTGGTGGTTGCCGCCCGGGGGCGAGCCGCTCGGCGGGGTGCTGTGCGTGCAGCCGCTGGGCGACGAGCGATTCGCCGCCCGGCACGCGCTGGCCGCGCAAGCCTGGCGGCTCGCCGAGCGCGGGTGGGCGGTGCTGTCGATCGACCTCCACGGCACCGGCGATTCGCCGGGCGTGCCGGCCGATGCGACGCTCGACGGCTGGCGCAGCGACCTGCTGCGCGCGGCGATGATTGCGCGCCGGCGCCACGGCGGGCCGAACGTGCTCTGGGGCGCGCGCGATGGCGCGCTGCTGGCCGCCGACATCGCCGTGGCGCTCGACCAGCTGGTCGATGCGTACGTCTTCTGGCAGGCCCCGGACTCCGGCCGCCACATCGTCGATGCGCGTTGCGAGGGCGGGCAGCTGTCGCAGGCCCTGCTGGCCGACCTGCGCGACCTGCACATGCAGCCGCCGCCGGTCGCCGAGCATGGCGAGCCGCCCGCGGCGCTGTTCCTGGAATTCGACGAGCTGGCTGGCGCCCGTGCGGAGTTGTCGCCGCTCAGCGCGGGGCTCACCGAAGCGTGGCTGGCGGCCGGCTACCTGGCGACCCCGCGCGTGGCCCGCTGCGACCGATTCTGGCTGCCCGCGGCGCCGTCGCCGCTGAGCGGCGCGCCGGGCTCGCCCACGATGCCGCAAGCGGGCGAGCGTGCGCTGCCGACGGCTGCCTGGTTCGCAACCGAGGAGTTCCTGGAGGGCGTGCGATGAGCGTGCTCGTCGGGGCGGTCGCGGAGCCGGTCAGCGGGCCGGTCGCGGGGTCGGTCGCGGGGCCGGTCACCGGGCCGGTCGCGGGGCCGATCGAGATGCCGGTACCGATCGCTGGCGCGACCGGCACCTCGATCGGCGTTGTCACGCAGGCTGCGCGGGTGGCCGACGTCGCGGTGCTGATCCTGCCCGCGGAGGGCGAGCCGCGCACGGGTCCCGATCGGCTGTACGTGCGGCTCGCACGCGAACTGTCCCGTGCCGGCCTTCCGTCGCTGCGATTCGATGCGTCGGACGGCGGCGACTGCTCGCCCGGAATGGGCGGCGATCCGCGCTACGACGAAGACGCCGTTGCGGCCGCCCGGCAACTTCTGGCATTGCATCCCGATGCCTTCGTGGCGGTAGTGGCGGTCGGCCGCGGCACCGTGCGGGCCGCGCATGCCTGGCGCGCGCTGGCGCGTGCCGACCTGCCGCTGTCGGCCCTGTGCCTGATCGATCCGCAGATCGAGATGGCCGTCGACGCGCCGCGTCCCGGGTGGTGGCGTCGGATGTTCGGCGCGCGAGCGACAGCGCAGGCGCTCGCCGGCGCGAGCGACGGCGACCGCGACGCCTCGCAGCCGTGGCGCTCGCTGCCAGCCGCAGTGCGCGCGACGCGCTCGCGCTTGCTGGTGGCGTCGCGCACGCAGGCCGCATCGCACCCGGCTCTGCTCGCGCTGACCCGCGACGACCGCGACTGGCGCAGGGCGCTGCGACGTTCGCGCGGCTGGCTGCAGGTCGAGGGCGCCGAAGCCGGGTTCACCGAGCCCGCGAAGTGGCGCGAGCTGACCGAGTGGGTGGCCGCGCGCCTTGCCGCATAGCTGGCGCGCGTCAGGAACACGCCCCCGGCACCGAGAACGTTCGCTCGCCGCCGATCTCGAGCCAACCGCTTGCACCGCGCGCGAGGCTGCCGTCGTTCGAGGGTGTGGCGGGAACTGCGCCCGATCGGTTGCCCGACCCCGGTTCGAGGCCGGCACCGGCCGGCTGTGCGAAGGCCGTCGCCGGCAGCTCGGCGGGCGGCGGCGCCGGCCAGGTCGCGGCGGCTGGTTCGGTGGAACGGGGCGCGGCCTGAAGGGTGCCCCGCGCGGCACCCGGCGCCCATCCGGATGCCGCGGCCGTCACGGCGGTCTGCGACCGCGCCGGCGTCATCGCGCTGCGCCGTGCCGGACTCTGCATGCGGATCGTCGCGCTCGCGCGCACCGGCCATCGCGGCACCGGCCTGCCCGAAGCATCCGGCGCGAGGTACATCGCGCAGGCCCACGCGCGCGGCGCTGCCGCCGGCGACGGCGTCCCGAGGTCGACGGCGCCCAAGCGCCGCGCCGACGGCGCCGCGCAGCCATCGACGATGCGCATCACCCAGACCGCGATCCGGCCGACCAGCGGCACCGACATCGCCACGCCGTAGCGCAGTTCGAGCTTGAGCAGGTTGGCGTCGGTGAGGGTCTGCTGCGAGCGCGCACCGATCGGCTCGTCGCCGCGCAAGCCGGCCACGCCGCCCGCAGGCTGGCGCAGCGAGCTCCACTGCAGGCTGTCGTTGGGGATCTCGACGAGGCCCGGCACCGGATGCCCGGCCGCGTCGCGCGCCGGCTCGCCCCAGTCGCCGAAGCTCTCGATGGTCGGGGCGAGCTGGCGCCACGCGACCCAGCCCGCCGCGAGGCCCTGGCGCAGCTGGGCGGCGGACGCGCCCACCGCGACCGGCCAGGGGCGCGTTGCATCGACGCCGAACCAGAACGGCATCAGCCCGCGCGCGAGCCCGGCCTCGATCGCATCGGGCCGCGCCTGCGCGACGCTGCCTGCGCGCGCCGCCTCGACCAGCGCGTACTCGAGTGCGGTGCGCGCGTGGAAGAGCAGCGCCCACTGCAGCGCGCCGAGGCCCAGCAGCAGCACGATCGGCACCGCGAGCAGCGTCTCGACGAAGGCGGTGCCTCGCTGCGGCGTGTGTCCCGGCAGGCGCTTGTCTCTCATGGCCGCGGCGCTCCGCGGATGTAGTCGATTCGCGGCAGCTCGGGCTCCGGGGCATTGGCCGAGGCGGCCGCGCGCGACGGGTCGGCGCGCAAAGGCGCCGCGCGCGAGGGCGACTGCGGCGCGGGCGCGGCCCCCGGAGCGGGCCTCGCGGTGCCCGTCGTCGCGTGCCGCGAGCCCTCTCCCGGCGGTGCGAAAGCCTCGAGGCGACGGCGCGCGGCCGCCACCGCCGCCGACAGCGGCTCCCGCGGGCCGGCAGCGGTCGCGGCGGGACCCATTCGCTCGAGCGTGCGCAGCGTCTGCTGCGCCAGCTCGAGGTTGATCATCGCGAGGTTGTGCAGCGCCTTGGCGCGCAGCGCCGGATCGATGCCTTCGCCGGCCGAACGCGCCGCCACCCGCCGATAGGCCGCGAGTGCCTTGAACCAGTCGCGACGCTGCTGGTGGAGGTTGCCGATGCGCAGCCAGGCCAGCGCATGCCCCGGGTCGAGCGTCACCACGCGCTGGAACGCGGCGAGCGCCTCGTCGGCGCGCCGGGCGCGGTAGGCGGCCTCGCCTTCGGCCAGCAGGCGCGACAGGTCCGCGCGGGTGGCGGCGCGGGTGGTGGCGCCCGCGTCGGGCGGCAACGCGCCGCCGGGCGTATCGAATGCGTCGACGATTCCGTCCGGCAGCTCCGGCAGCTCCGGCGGCTCGACCGGCGCGGCCTGCGCGGCGCACGCGCCGATCGAGGCCGTGGCGGCCGTCGCGGCCCACAGCACGCCCTGGGCAATCCACGCCCGGGCCCGGCACGCACAGATTGGCGACCTCATCTTTTCCCTCCCGTGGATGGTCGATGTCGATACTCGAACGCCCGCGAGGCGCGCTCCCACTCGAGGCGCAGGCCGGCGCGCAGGCCGACTCGCCGGGCCTCGCCGGCGCGCAACTCGAGCACGGCGCGTGCCCCCGGCCCGATGCGCACGCGCCGCGGCGGCACGGCCGTCTCGACGCGCTGCACGACCATGCAGGCGGACACGAAGACGAGATCGAGCGCCTCGCGCACGCCGAACGTGTGCACGGCCGCGCACGGCTCGATCCAGAGCCCCTCGCCGGGCTCCGGCGCCGGCCGCCCGATCAGTCCGCGCAGGCGCGCGACGAATCCGCGCGCGGGAATCACCCGGATCCGGCCGCATCCTCCATCGGCGCCGACGAAGCGCAGGTCGCGTCTGTCGGCGTGCGCGCGATCGGGCGGATTCGCGCCCGCCGCGCCTTCAACGGTGCGCACCGCGAACAGGCGATGCGGATTCGGCTTGCCCCTCACAGCACGCCCTCGCGCAGCAACTGGTGCACGACCGGAAACAGCAGGATCGCGAAGGTGCCCGGAAAGATGCACAGCACCAGCGGAAAGAGCATCTTCACCGGCGCCTCCATCGCGAGACGCTCGGCGCGCAGGAAGCGCTCGTTGCGTCGCTGTTCGGCCTGCGCGCGCAGGATCGGCGCAAGGCTCGCGCCCTGCCGCTCCGCGGCGACCAGCGCCGCCACCAGCGTGGACACCGCCGGCAGCGCCAACCGCGTCGCCAGCGCGTGCAGGGCTTCGTGACGAGGCTGGCCGGCGTGGACGTCGCGCAGCGCTCGCTGCCATTCGTCGCGCAGCGGTCCCGGCGGCCCGTGCCGGGCCGCCTGCCCCAGCGCCGCGCCGAGGTTGAGCCCCGCCTCGATCGACAGCGTGATCAGGTCGAGGTCGTGCGGAAGGCGGCGCAGCACGGCGTCGCGTCGCCGGGCCGCGCGATCGCGCAGCGCGATGCGCGGCAGCATCGCGCCGAGCACCGCGGCCGGCGCCGCGGCCCACGCCGACATCGCGCCGCTGCCCAACGCCCCCAGCGCCACGGCGCACCCGGCCGCCGTCGCCGCCACGACCTGCGCTGCGACGACGTGCTCCGCGGACATCGCGCGATCGAGTCCGGCACGCCCGAGCAGTTCGCGCAGGCGCTCGCGCTGTTGCGCCCCCAGCCACGGGCCGATCGCGTGAGCGAGCCGGCGCACGAGCGGCCACGCGGCCCGCCACGCCAGGGGCAGGGGCGCGTTCCGCGCCGGCTCGGCGGGAAGCGCCGCCGTCCACGCTCCGGAGGCCGCGGCGACGAGCGCCACCACCGCGACGAACATCGCGGCCAACGACATCGGCAACCACGCGCTCACCGGACCCTCCTCCTCAGACGTCGATCGAGACGATCCGGCGAATCAGCGCGACGCCGATCGCCTGCAGCACGACCACCGCCGCCGAGACGACCCATCCCTGCCAGGTGTCGACGAGCGCGCGCATCGCGGTCGGCTCGACCAGGAACAGCAACGCGGCGAGCACGGCGGGAAGCGCGCCCATCACCCACGCCTGCAGACGCCCCTGGGCGGTGAGCGCGCGGATCTTGCCCTCGATGGCCAGCTTGCGACGTGTGGCGTCGGCCAGCGACTCGAGCGTCGCCGCCATGCTGCCGCCGGCTTCGGCGCCGATTCGCAGTGCCGACGCGAACAGCGTCGTCTCCTCGATCGGCACGCGGCGCGCGAGCCCGGCGAGCGCGTCGTCCAGCCCGACCCCGAGACGCTGCTCGCGCAGCAGCAGGCCGAGTTCCTGGCGCGCGGGCAGCCCGATTTCGGCGGCGGCCTGCGCGAGCGCCTGCCCCAGGCCGCTGCCGGCGCGCAACCCGCCCGCCACCAGCATCAGCAGGTCGGGCATCTGCTGGCGAAACGCTTCGAGGCGGCGCCGCCGCAGCCGCCGCAGGGCGAGCGACGGCATCGCCCCGGCCGCCAGCGCGACGAGCAGCGCGACCTGCCACCGGCCGCTGAGCGTCCACGCGGCGAGCGTGGCCAGCGCAGCGAGCAGGTGCTGCAACGCGAACAGCCGGAACGGATCGACGAAGAGGAACGACTCGCGCATCCGTGCCCCGACGGCACGCTCGAAACGTCGGCGATGCCGCTGCGCGTATCGCTGCCCCACCAGCGTGCCGAGCGCGAGCAGTGCCGCCGCGCCGGCGAACACCGCGGCGAGCACCGACCACAGCGGGAGCGACGACGGCGAGTTCACGTCGGCCCCCTGAAGATCGACAGGTCGGGCTCCAGGCCCTCGTCGCGCAGCGCCTCGTAGAACTGCGGCACGTTGTTGCAGCCGGCGAATCGTCCACCGGCTCCGTCGGCCGATGCGCGCCGGTCGAAGCGGAACAACGGCTGCATCAGCACGCGCTGGCCCTCGAGCCCGGTGAACTCGACGATCTCCACCACCCGCCGGTGCCCGTCGGCCATCCGCGCCTGGTGCACGACGACATCGATGGCGGCTGCGATCTGCTCGCGAATCGCCAGCACCGGCATCTCGACGTCGGCCATCAGGACCATCGTCTCGAGCCGCGAGACGACGTCGCGCGGACTGTTGGCATGCACCGTGGTGAGCGACCCGTCGTGGCCGGTGTTCATCGCCTGCAGCATGTCGATGGCCTCGCCGCCGCGACACTCGCCGACCACGATGCGATCGGGGCGCATGCGCAACGAGTTGCGCACCAGGTCGCGGATCGTGACCTGGCCGCGA
>JAKOQB010000057.1 GCA_029778535.1 Pseudomonadota bacterium
AAGCTGCGGCGCGTGATCGTCGACCTGATCGACGCCGAGAACTGGTCGGCGATGGGCGCCGACGTGAAGGGCGACGCCTACGAGGGCCTGCTGGAGCGCAACGCGCAGGACATCAAGTCCGGTGCCGGCCAGTACTTCACGCCGCGCGCGCTGATCCAGGCCATGGTGGACTGCATCGCACCCAAGCCCGGCGAGCTGATCTGCGACCCGGCCTGTGGCACCGGCGGCTTTCTGTTCACCGCGCACCAGTACCTCACGCAGCACTACCCCAACCTCACCCGCGACGAGAAGCGCCACCTCAAGGAAGGCGCCTTCCGCGGCTGGGAGCTGGTGCAGGCCACCGCGCGCGTGTGCGCGATGAACCTGATGCTGCACGGCATCGGCTCGGAGAAGAGCGTGCCCGTCAAGGTGGCAGACGCGCTGGCGGCCGACCCCGGCGAGCGCTTCGACGTGGTGCTGGCCAACCCGCCCTTCGGCAAGAAGAGCAGCACGATGATCGAGGGTGCAGACGGCAAGCGCACCACCGAGAAAGACATCGTCGAGCGCGACGACTTCTGGGCCACCACCAGCAACAAGCAGCTCAACTTCGTGCAGCACATCAAGACGCTGCTCAAACCGCACGGCCGCGCCGCGGTGGTGGTGCCCGACAACGTGCTGTTCGAAGGCGGCGCCGGCGAGACCATCCGAAGGAAGCTCATGCACGAGTGCGACGTGCACACCCTGCTGCGCCTGCCCACGGGCCTGTTCTACGCGCAGGGCGTGAAGGCCAACGTGATCTTCTTCGACAAGAAGCCGGCGAGCGAAACGCCGTGGACGCGCAAGCTCTGGATCTACGACCTGCGCACGAACAAGCACTTCACGCTGAAGACGAGCCCGATGAAGCGCGAAGACCTGGACGAGTTCGTGGGCCTCTACAACCCCTCCAATCGCCACGACCGCACGCCCACCTGGAGCGAGAGCACGCCCGACGGCCGTTGGCGCGTGTACCCCTACGAAGACCTCATCGCCCGCGACAAGGCGAGCTTGGACATCTTCTGGCTCAAGGACGAAAGCCTCGCCGACAGCGACAACCTGCCGCCGCCAGAAGTGATCGCGCAGGAGATCGTCGATGACCTGGAGGCGGCGCTGGAGCAGTTCAGGTTGATTGCGGGGGACTTGAATGGCTCAACTGCTGAAAGTGCAGGCAGCTAGGGGCGATGCCACTTGAAACCGCTGACTTATCTGCTCGTCGACTTCGAGAACCTTCAGCCGCCCGCGAAGGACGTTGCCCTGGTTCGCGGCGAGGAATACTGCCTTTTGATTTTTCGCGGCCCGCATCAGAACAAGTACGACGCGGCGATGGCCGAGGCCTGGCAGCCCCTCGGTCAGCAAGTCAGCTTCGTGCAGAGCGCCAAGGCGGGCAAGAACGCACTCGATTTTCACATCGCGTTCTGCCTTGGTCGGCTGTGCGAAGTGTGCGCGGTAGCTCAACGTCCGGCAAGGTTCATTGTTGTCTCAAAGGACTGCGGCTTTAATCCGCTGTTCGAGTACATGGCGTTCTCTCTCGGGGCCAGCGTCGGCAGAGCGCCATCGATACCTATGGCTCTTGATGTGGCAACTCGTCTCAAGGCTGCGGTGCCAGGGTCTAACGGATTGCCGCTGCAGCCGTTAGCGGCGGGGGCAGCTCCCAGTGCGCCGCAGCAGTCGCCGTTTGCAGTAAGGGTGACCGCAAAGAAGGCCGCGAAGAAAACTGCGAAGACCGTGGCTACCCGGCCGAAGAGCACGGCGCAACCAGTGGCTGACACTGGGGCGCTCGAAAAGGTGATCGAGTACCTTCGCGCGCACCCGAACAATCGGCCAACAACGCGTAAGGCGCTCGAACGCCACTTCCCGTCGATCGTTGGCGAAAAGCTGGCAGCGGAAGCAATCAATGAGCTGATCTTGAAACTGGAGGGCAATGGAATTGCGCAGTTTTTGGATAAAGGGATCGAATACAAGATTCCGAAACGGAAGTAGGAATGAAGGCTGTTCGAGGAAGCGACGTTAGATTTTCAGTGAAATGCGCTCGCCCTGGTAAACAGTTCTCACTGCAGTGAATGTAGTCTCGCGCGAAATGAGAGTGGGGTAACAGACATATGGCGCGTCGGAAAAGAGAATCCGATCTGACTGTGTTGCTGCACTTGCCGTGGCAGGTCACGGCGGGCCTGGCTGCTGCTGGATTTGTGCTACTGCGCTGGGTTGTGCCTGCCACCTTCAAAGGCAACGTCGCGATCGCCTTTACGCCGTTGTCTCAGATGTTTGGCTGGTTTGCATTGATCGGCTTCGGGCTTATTTCGGCCGTTGCCTTCTTCAAATCGAGGACCGAGCGCCCGCAGACAGCAACGAAGCACGAGGAGCGACGTGAGCCGCCGATGCGAAAGATGCCAGCGCCGGAACGGACGCCGTCGCGATTCAAGGTCGACGACACTTGGGAGCGCTCAGATCCGCAGCGCGGAGCAGAACGACTACTGCCGCCGAATCGCTCCCCATTGAAGAGTGGTCGATGGATGTACTGCACCGCATGGAGTGGAAGCGTTTCGAGATCGTTGCTGCGGCCTATTACCGAGCACTTGGCTTTCGACCGGAGACGATTCGCTGCGGCGCCGACGGAGGAATCGATATCAAGCTCTTTCGCGGTGGTCTGCCGGAAGCGATTTCGCTCGTTCAGTGCAAGGCGTGGACCTCGCGGCCCGTCGGTGTCAAACCGGTGCGCGAATTGTTGGGCGTGATGACGAATGAAAAGGTGAAAACCGGCGTCTTCCTGACCACCAGCACCTACACGCAGGAGGCCGTGAAATTCGCGGAGGGCAACAAGCTGGTGCTGATCGACGGCGGGCAGTTTCTCCAGAAGCTGAAAGCGTTGCCCGACACAACAGCGGCTGAATTGCTGCGCATCGCCACGGAGGATGATTGGACGACGCCGTCGTGTCCGTCATGCGGCGTGAAGATGGTCCTGCGCGAAGGGAAGCAGAAGTCCTTCTGGGGCTGCCCCAACTTCCCGCGCTGCCGGCAGACGTTCTTCTATTCGGAAGCGGAAAGAGACACCGCTTGACGCTCGCACGCGAGCACGCAGGTACTCGCGCGAAACCCTGGCTCGGAGCCGGCCCGGGCGTTCGTCGGCGGGCCACGCTGATCCACGTCGAAACGTGCTTCGACCACCTCCAGAACTGCTAAAGTAAGGAATCCTTACTTCCGGGATTCATAATGCTCGCCAAGATCACCTCGAAGAACCAGCTCACCTTGCCCAAGGCCGCAGTGCAGGCGGTGGGGGCCGCGGAATACTTCGATGTCGCCGTGCGCGAGGGGCAGATCGTGCTCACGCCAGTGCGCATCCAGCGCGGCGACGCGGTACGTGCCAAGCTGGCGGCGCTCGACCTGACCGAGGCCGACGTGGCAGATGCCGTGCGCTGGGCACGCTCCCGCGGCGCGGCACCCCGGGCGGCGGAGCCCGTTGCCGAGTACAAGACGGGCGGTGCGCGTGGCGGCAAGCCCGTCGCGCGCAAGAAGCCGGCGCGCGGCCGCTGATGAAGGCGCCGCCGCGCGTGGTGCTGGACACCAACGTCGTGCTGTCGGCGCTGTTGTTCGGCGGCGGGCCGCCGGCGCGCGTGCGTGCGGGCTGGCAGTCCGGCCGTTTCGTTCCGTTGGCGAGCACGGCCACGGCGCAGGAACTGGTGCGCGTGCTCGGCTACCCCAAGTTCAGGCTCTCGCCCGCCGAGCAGGAAGAACTGCTCGCCGACCTGATGCCGTGGGTCGAGGTCGTGCGCATTCCCGTTCCGCCGCCGCGGGTGCCGGCCTGCCGCGATCCGTTCGATCTGCCATTCCTCCACTTGGCCATTGCCGGCAGGGCGCGTGCGCTGGTGTCCGGCGACCGCGACCTGCTCGCGCTGGCCGGCACGCCGGGTCTGTGCGCGGTGCTGAGCGTCGGCGCCTTCTGCCAAAAATTTCTGGGCGACTGACGGCCGCAGCGATGAACAGCTCCGCCCTTGTCCAGAAGCGCCGGATCGACTGCAACGGCCCATGGCGCGGATGGAGCCTCGCTCGTTTACCGGTACGCGAGTACGCAGGTGCTCCCGTAAAACCCCGACTATGCCCAGCGGTGGCTGCTCGTCGCGTTGTGCCGCTCGTTTCGCCGCTGATCCTCGTTCTCGCGCTGGCGGCCGCGTGGCCGGCGACGGCGCAGACCGTGTTCCGTTGCGTGGCCGGGGACGGCAAGGTCGCCTACCAGGCCGGCCCCTGCGACCAGGGTACGAAGCAAAGCGAAGTTCGCATTCGCGTCGACCCGCCCAAGCCCGCGGCCGCGCCACAAAAGTACCGCTGGCAAGGCTACACGCCTTCCAAGGTCGCCGCACTGACCTTCTACTATGACCCGGCTGAGGAGCCGGTCGGCTTCTCCACCGCGCAGATGGAGGCCGACATTCGCGCTGCCATCGCGGCCTGGATGAGCGGCTGCGACGTGCAGCTTTACTACGGCGGGCGCCGCCCGGCCCAACAGCCCGGCACGCCGGAGCATGTGCCGATCCGCTGGGCGCCCGAGTACATGCGCATGGCGCACCCGGCGGACGGCCGCAGCGGGATCGCGGGCAGCGGCAGCCTCGCGGGCGGCATCGCACTGAAGCCGCGCTTTCACGAGGTGCACATGCGGTCGGTCCTGATCCACGAGATGGGTCACGTGCTGGGGCTCGCGCACAACCACGACGATGCGCAGTCGGTCATGAGCTACCTGCGCGACGAGGGCGCGCGGCGCAATCCGCAACCCTCGCCGTCGGACTTCCATGCCTGCAACGTCTCCATGAAGCAGCAGTTCGGCATCGACTACAAGCCGCCGCCCGAGGCACCGGCACCGCCGCAAGGCCCGCGCATGAGCGACCGCGAGGCGCTGCAGAAGCTCCGCGGACCGGCGCCGCGCTAGGTGCGAAGCGTCAAGGCCGCGCGCGGTGCGCTGGGCAGCTACTTCGATTCGCCGTTGTCGGACGCGAAGCGGGCGGTCGCGGACCTCGGGGGTTGGATTGCCGGGGTCAGGTAGCTTCGGCAGCGGGCCGCTGGCTGCAGGTGCCGTTTCTGTTTTTTGCTGTGTTCACGTTTTGTGAACGATTGCAGGGCTTGAACGACCGGGCCGGTTCGTCGCTCGCGACAAGGCCAGTCTTGAGATCTTCTGGCTCAAGGACGACGCCCTTGCCGACAACGAACCTGCCGCCGCTCGGACGCATCCAAATCTCGTATCAGTGATACGACAATCGCGGCGAGCGAGACGTCGCCAGGCCGAGGTTGCAGTTCATCAAAGACCGGAGCGTGGCGCTCTGGCGTAGCGCATTGCCTCGATGCGGTTCTCGCGCACGGCGTGGTCCGCCGACAGACCGGCAGGGCGCTGCGGGCATCGGCATCAATAACGCGCAGTGCGTCGCTCGCGCCTAGAATGCGCCCCAATCGGAGGTCACGATGGACGAGCAGAAGCTTCTTGAGCGCATCACCATCAATTCCGAGATCTTCGGCGGCAAGCCGATCATCCGTGGTCGCAGGATCGCGGTCGAGCACATCCTCGGCATGCTGGCCGCAGGGGCGACGGCGGAATCGATTCTCGAGCATTACCCGTATCTCGAAGCTGACGACATTCGCGCTTGCCTTGTCTATGCGCGACGCCTGGTCGGCAATGAGCGAGTCGAACCGGCCTTTGTCGGCACGGCGACTTGAAGCTGCTGCTTGATACCTGCAGCGCAAGGAACGCGTCCTGGTCACGCTCGACAAGGACTTCGGGGCGCTCGCGGTTGCATTCGGCCAGCCACATTGCGGCATCATCCGGCTTGTTGATCTCGATCCAGGCTTGCAAGCAGTCGCATGCGTTCAGGTCCTGACGCGCCACGCGCAAGACCTCATCGCGGGGGCGATTGCCACGGTCACGAAAGACCGCGTGCGCCTGAGGCTGGCGTCACAATCAGACCAATCCGGCGGGCAGAACGCGGACCGCGGCTCGTTTTTTGACGGAGCGGTGTGTCGCAGCGAATGCGCTTGTGCGGTCACGAGACCGGAGTTGCCCGGTCGCGTGAACTGATGCAGATGCCACCACAGTTGGAGTCAGACGCCGTCGCAAATTGCGGCGGCGTGCTCGACACTGCCTGTGCTGCGGGCTGGTTGTTGTGGCCACGCTGATCCCCACCCTCGGCTCCGCGCGCTTCGACAGCCGTGGCGAACTGCGGCTCGCGGAGCGGCTCAAGGATTTCCTGGAAGACAACGCTTGCGTTTGGCACAACCTGCCGGTCGGGCCGCGCGGGAGGCATCCGGACTTCGTGATCATTCACCCGGGCCAGGGCATCCTGGTGCTGGAGGCGAAGGATTGGCGCATGGACTCGCTCTTGTCGGCCAACAAGAACGAGGTCGAGCTTCTGACCGCGCGCGGGCCGGTGCGTGAGCTAAGCCCGTTCGAGCAGGCGCGCGGCTACATGTTCGAGGTCGTGCGGACGATTGAGCGCGATCCGCAGCTGGTCTTCGAGCCGGGGCACCCGTTCAAGGGGCGGCCGATCCTGCCGTTCGGCTTCGGCGTGGTGTTCACCAATATCACGCGCAAGCAGTTCGAGCAGACCGACTTGCGCGAGGTGTTTCCGTCCGAGCGCTGCGTGTTCCGCGACGAAATGACCGAGACCGCGGACGCCGAGGCCTTCAGGGCGCGGCTGTGGCGGATGGTGTCGCCGCGCATCAGGCCTCCGCTGTCGATGCCGCAGTTCGATCGCCTGCGCGCGCTGCTGTTTCCCGAGGTGCGCATCCGGCAGATCGCGCTGCCATTCGATGAGCCGGAGGAGGACAACGCCGACCGCGTGCTGGCGGTGATGGACCTGCAGCAGGAGCAACTGGCGCGCAGCTTGGGCGAGGGGCACCGGATCGTCCGCGGCGTGGCGGGCTCCGGCAAGACGCTCATTCTCGCGTTTCGCGCGGAGTACCTGGCACGCGCGGCGTCGAAGCCGGTGCTGGTTCTTTGCTATGCCAACGGCATTGCCGGCCGGCTTGAGAACGCGATGCAGGAGCGCGGTGTCGAGGACCGCGTGCAGGTGTCGACGTTCCACTCGTGGTGCTACCGGATGCTGCGCACCTACGGCATCGCCGCGCCGAGCGAGAAGGAGATTCCGGACTACGAGGAGCGGCTGGCCGCGAGCGTGAACGCGGTGATCGATGCGGTGGAGCGCGGCCACATTCCCGGCGGCCAGTACGACGCGGTGCTGATCGACGAGGCGCACGACTTCGAGCCGCAGTGGCTGGCGCTGGCGGCGAAGATGGTCGACCCCGACAAGCGCGCGCTGATGATCGTCTACGACGACATGCAGGCGATCTACCGAGGACGGGCGCGGCCGGTGTGGAAGCAACTCGGCATCGACGCCAAGGGTCGCACGACGGTGCTGAAGATCAACTATCGCAACACCGCGCAGATCTTGAGCTTTGCACGGCGCTTCGCAGCCGAAGTGATCGGCGCGCCCGGCGTGCCCGCCGACGACGAGAGCGCGGTGCTGCTGCCCGAGGATGCGGGCCGTCAGGGACTCGAACCCGTCGTGCGCAAGTGCGTGAGCTTCGAGGCGGAGGCGCACGCGATCGCCGAATGGCTGCACGCGCGACGGCAGGCGGGCTACGAATGGGCGCAGATGGCGGTGCTGTATCCGGAACATCACATCGGCGACGTGTTCGCGCGCGTGCTGGCGGGCCATGGGATGCCCGTCGACGTGGTCAAGAGCAACCGCAATCGCATCACCATCCAATTGCCCGCGGTGCGGTTGCTGACGATGCACACGGCCAAAGGGCTGGAGTTCCCGTGCGTGGCGGTCGGCGGGTTGGGCGCGCTGGGCCGGCACGGCACGTCGATCGAGGACGACGTGCGGTTCGCCTACGTCGCCATCACACGCGCGACGCACGAAGCGATGCTGACGTACTCGCGCGTGTCGCCGCTGGTTGAAAGGCTGGTGGCGTAGCCGGGCGGCTGGCGACAGCTGCCATAGCTGGCCGGCCGCCTGATCGCCCGCCTGCGTGTGGAGGTCGTGGCGGGCTTTCGCGAATCGACAAACCGACTTAACGTGGTTCTACAACACAAATTCGAGGCGACCGCCGCCCTTTCGCGGGCTCGCATCTCGACGCGCCTGCCGCCTCCGGCGACGATGGTCGTGCGCTTGGCTGATTCCCTGCACAAAGAGGAAGATGCCGGTACGGTCGAAGAGATCAAGCAGGAGTCGAATGGCTGACAGACGCATCTGCACGCGCACGCCGGAAGCGAAACCATGAAGCCCTGGCTGACCAGTGATGCCAACCCGCTGCGCATTGATGCGGTGGCGGCGCCGGGCGCGCCGGGCCTGATCGGCATGACGCTGTGCCCCGGCAAGAAGGATCCCTATGCGACCTACGGCGCTTGGGACCGGGACCTGCGGGCCGACCTGCTGGCGATTCGCGCGTGGGGCGCCTCGACGATCGTCAGTCTGCTGGAAGATTACGAGTTCGAGCTGCTGGGGTTGACGGATTTCGAAGCGCGGGTGACGCAGGCGTTTCGCTGGCATTGGCTGCCGATCCCCGATGGCGGTGTGCCGGACGAATCCTTCGAAGAGATGTGGACGGTGGACGGCCCGGACCTGCGCGGGCGCCTCGTGGGTGGCGAAAGGGTGCTGATTCACTGCCGCGCCCGGCTCGGTCGCACCGGGCTCGTCGCATCGCGTCTGCTGGTGGAACTCGGCATGACACCCACTGATGCGATACACGCGGTGCGCCGCGCGCGTCCGGGCGCGGTCGAAACGACCGTGCAGGAGCGTTACGTGCTGCAGCTCACGCAACGCGCCGGGGTTTCCGGCGCACAAGGCCGGTCACCTTGACTGACCCCTGCCGGCGCATCGATCAACTTGAACCAAGCATCGGCTTGCGCCACACACTGGCCAACCAGGGCTGCTGTTCTCGTGGCAGGCCGGGCGGGCGATAGTAGTGAATCAGCTCCACGAACCCGGCTGCGGTCATGTAGCCGCGCCAGGTCTCCCAATCGTGGAACGCGCCATAACGGTCGCCGTTCCAGCCCTCTTGGCCTTCACCGCGCGGATTCGAGCTGAACAGGACGCCGCCCGGCTTCAGTGTCGCGTGCAGTTCCCGCAGCACGCGGGGCAGCTCCTGGCTGGGGACGTGAAACAGCGCCGCGTTGGCGAACACGCCGTCGAAGTGGCCGCTCGGCAGCTTCAGTGCGAGGAAGTCCTGCTCGAGCACGTCGCATCCGCTGTGGGCGCGTGCCATCGCGGCCAGTTGCGCTGACCCCTCGAGGCCGGTCGCGCAATGCCCGAGCGCGGTGAACGTCTTGAGGTCGCGCCCCGGTCCGCATCCGAAGTCAAGCAACTCGAACGGTGGCGCCTTCTCGATGTACTGCAGCAGTGCGGCGATGTTCTGGCTCACGTCGTGATCGCGCGTGCCTTGCCAGAAATCCTGCGCGCGCTGGTCGTAGTGCGCCAGCGTCCGTGCGGCGATTCGTTGCAGTTCCTCGGGAGTCAGCGGCATGCGCGATCATCTCATTCGGCACACGTCGGCAAGTACGTTGTGTGAGTCTGCCGCGCGGGGCGCTCAGAGGCTAGCCTTCCCCGTGCTGCTGCCGCCTGCTGAATTCCCGCAGCAGGAATTCCTCGTCTTCCGGGGAGACGTCAAAACGCTGGCAGGCCTGCTCGATCAGCGACGGCGTCCAGGCCCCCTGTTCAGCAAGCCATGCGACCGCGCGGCGCAATGCGTCCCGATCGGGGACGATGGGCGGAATGGACATGGGCCTCTGTTCGCTGTCGGCTTGCGGTCAGTCCGCATCAACGGATTGCCGCGGCGCGCGTGACGTAGTTGCAGAACTCGCAGTTCGCGGACGCAGCCGGCGGCTGGTCCCTCGACAGGCAGTCGGCGACGGCGCTGATCGTCGGATCGACCCAGTCCGTGTTCCCGTCGTAGGAAATAAGGCGCGTACGAAATCGCAGCACATCGTCAAAGGCGGCGTCATCCCGGATCCCGTTGGCGTAGACGAACCAGGCGCGGTCAGAGACCGTCAGGCCGCGCTGCCGCAGCAGCCACTGGTAGAACTCGACCTGCCGCTTGTAGCCGCCCTGCCATTCTGCGTCGAGCGTGACCTCGTCCTTCTTCGCGGTGGCCTTGTAATCGACGACGCAGTGCACGCCATCGGCATCGACCCACAGGTCGTCGATGGCACCGTACACGGTGATCCCGGTCGGAATGTGCGCGACGCGGATGCCGGTGAAGTTGTGCCGCCATTTGCGCAGTTCCGGATGCGCCGCCGGGATGAACGTGAGCCCTGCGCGCTGCAGTCGCGGCGGCACCGTGACGCCGCCGCGGTAACGGTCGAACTCGTTCTTGAGCAGGTGGTCGACCGCATTGTTCAGACTGAACGGGAAGCCCGGCGGCCGCTTCACCCTGGCCTTGATGTCCAGCCAGAGGCAGCGCGGACACTCGATGAAGAGGTCGATCTTGCTGCGGCTGAGGGCGGGGCGGGACACGTCCGTGACTCGGTCGGTGTGAACGCCGCAGCATATCCGGTGCAGGCCGGCACGATCGATCCATGGCAACAGTCAATTCCACTGAACCTCGTCGGCCATGAATCGAGCCGGCGCGGCCACTGACCCCGTCGGGGCAGTCCCGCGCTATACCGGGAAGCATGGCCGCGAATTCATCCGGCACATCGCGCAGGGCCTCGCTCTGAACCGCCGGTATCCCGCCGAACCGTAGTTCCGGGGGCGCAGTTGAGGCTTTGCAAGGCGACACATGCCGGTCGGAGTTAGGCTATCGAACGTAATCGGGCGTGCTCGCCATGTACGGACGAGTCAGCCCGCCATCGACCCAACCGCTTGATCAACGACGCGAATCACCATGACGAACATTCCTGATCTGCTCGGCGCCGACGCCGAACGTCTGCTCGGTTTTTCCGGACCGAAGATTCCGAAGGACCGCCTGCACCTGCCGGGGCCGGATTTCATCGATCGCGTGGTCGCGGTGACGGACCGCAAGCCCGCGGTGCTGCGCAACCTGCAGGCGATCTTCAGCCACGGGCGCCTGGCCGGCACCGGCTACCTGTCGATCCTGCCGGTGGACCAGGGCATCGAACACTCGGCCGGCGCGTCGTTCGCGCCGAATCCACTGTTCTTCGATCCGGAGAACATCGTCAAGCTCGCCATCGAGGGCGGCTGCAATGCGGTCGCATCCACGCTCGGCGTGCTGGGAGCGGTCGCGCGCAAGTACGCGCACAAGATCCCGTTCATTCTGAAGTTCAATCACAACGAATTCCTGAGCTATCCGAACACGTACGACCAGTCGCTTTTCGCCAGCGTCGAGCAGGCGTTCGAGGTGGGCGCGGCCGCGGTGGGCGCGACGGTGTATTTCGGGTCGCCGGAATCACGGCGGCAGATCTGGGAGGTGTCGCAGGCGTTTCACCGCGCGCACGAGCTGGGCATGGCGACGATCTTGTGGTGCTACCTGCGCAACAGCGCGTTCAAGCAGGGCGGCGTCGACTATCACGTCGCCGCCGACATGACGAATCAGGCCAATCACCTCGGCGTGACGATCGAGGCGGACATCATCAAGCAGAAGATGGCCGAGAACAACGGCGGCTTCGAGGCGCTGAAGTTCTCAAAGACGCACGCCAGGGTCTACACCGACCTGACGAGCGATCACCCGATCGACCTGTGCCGCTACCAGGTGGCCGGCTGCTACATGGGCCGCGCGGGACTGATCAACTCCGGCGGAGAGTCCACGGGGGCCGGCGATCTGGCCGCCGCGGTGCGCACGGCGGTGATCAACAAGCGCGCCGGCGGCACCGGATTGATTTCCGGCCGCAAGGCGTTCCAGAAGCCGATGAAGGACGGCATCGCGCTGCTGAATGCGATCCAGGATGTCTATCTGTCGAAGGACGTCACGGTCGCTTAGCAACCGGATCCGCGCGACCTTCCGATCCCGACCCGGTCGGGCGCGCCGGCGCGACCGGACCCGACCTCCGGGCGGCGGCTAAATCGCAGACGCCACCTCGGCCCGCGGACGTTTGAGCACGCGATTCCGCCCACGCCGATGCTCGTGGCAAAGCGACCGGGTGTGTCGCGTTCGGCGCCACACACCCGTGCCGACTCCGGCCTCCGGCGCAACGTTGCTCATCGTCTGGACGGACATCGTCGTCTCACTACAAGACAAGGACGCCGACCAGGCCGGCGACGAAGTAGCCCGCAAGCGCCAGTAGCACGGCGGCCTCGGCCAGTTGCACACCGAGCGCACCGGCCGGCGCGATCGGACGAACCGCGGCGCCGGCCTCGGCGCGCGCGCGCGCCCGGACGTTGGCCGCCTCGAGCCGCGCGGCCAATTTTGCTGCGCGATCGGCGGCACGCAACAGCACGGCGCACAACACGCGACGCGCTGGGCCCAGTCCCCCGTCCGGACGTGGAACTTCAACTTCGGGAGCGAACTTCAGAACTCGCAACATGATGATCACCTTTTTTTCCGCTTTGCGCCGCGCTTCGGTCGCCGCGCGGCGCGGGGTTGCCTACGGTCCCTCATCGAGGGCTTCGAGTTGCATTCGCAGTCGGCGCTGCATGCATGCGTGCGCCGACAGAGCACGCCCGCTTCGATTCACGATCAGAAGAAACATGACACCTCCGAATTGCCGCGACATGGGGCAATCCAAATTGAAAACGTGGGCCTGAAAATCAAACGGCCCGGATGCATCGCTGCAACCCGGGCCGCTTGCTCAGCGGTAATGGCGCTACGTCACGCGCGCATTCCGAGTTGAACGATGCGGGGCGATAGACGCCGAGGCCCACAGGACGGCGGCAGCCATGCCCAGGTGGCTTTCGGTGTTCAGCGCGAACATCTGGCTTGTCCTCGTCCGGCTTGCGTTGGTGGGCCCGGCTGTGACGACACGGCAGCGCGGGAGATGGGCGAATGATATTTGTTCGGCGCGCATTGGCAATAGCAAACGTGCGTGAACATTCACGCGCGCGATTGCAGATGTAATCATTGTGGCGGCGATCGATTGAACACTGCCGCGGCAGATTCACTTGCGGCGCATCCTCGAAGAGCGAGCGACCCATGGCAACCAGCGACACGTCCGCATTTGAATGGGCCGGCATCGACCCCGTCGCATGGATTCGCGCCTGGCAGGCGGCGTGGCGCGTCGCGCCGGAGAACCTGACGCAGCCGATCCTGCCCGGCTGGACCTTCAACATCAACAGCAACAACTCGTCGTCGCCGCAGACGGAATTCGACGTGCTGGCCAGGCACAGCTACGGCCGGCAGCTCGGCCGCATCGCCGATGCGCTGGAAGCGCTCGTCGTCGAGCAGCACGGCGAATCGCCCGCCGATAGGCGCTATGCCGAGTTCCTGCAGATGAAGCGCGAAATCGACGCGGTGAAGGCAGCCGGCGCGGCGGCGCGCGTCGAGCGCTTCGAGAAGGATCTGCAACTGCTGAAGGCGACGAACCGGCCGGAGTACGAGCGGCTGCGCGATGAGCTGCGACGCGCGCTCAAGGAGTGAGAAGTCGTGAATGAATCTACTGCGCGGCCCGATCCTGCGGCTCCGGTGTTCACCGCACGACTCGGTACGCGTCGCGTCCACGACCGCAGGCCAGCAACGCGTTGCCCGATCCGAATCGTCCCGGGCGCAATGTCGAGGCCTGGAACGAGCTTGTCTTCGGTGTGGCAGCTTCGCGCGCGGATCGAATCGCATTGACCGCGCCCGTGCGGCGGTTGTGACGCGGCCGCTGACCAGCGCCGCCGGCTGTGTCCCGCGCTAAAGTGCGCGCCGGGGAGGGCGGGGACATGAAGTCACGCGCGGCGCGCGCCGCACTCGGGCGCCTGCAACAGCGCCTGGCCGACTACGGCGCCGAGGCGAGCGCCGACAAGCTGGCACTGCTCGCCGAGCTGCGCGGCGCGCGCTTCGACCGCGCCGACGACCTGCAGGCGCTGCAGCGGGTCATCTGCTTCCTGCGCGCGTTTCCGGACGATGTGCGCGTGCATCGCGCGGCGCGGCAACTGGCGGCGGACTTTGCCGCGCGCGTGGCGCGCCTGCCGCGCGGGCAGCGCGCACTGCTCGACGACACCGGCATGGCCGGCACCACGACGCGGCACGTGTATTCCCTCGCCGCGGCGCGGTGGCTCGCGCGAAGGTATCCCGACGCGACCGAAATCGACTGGAAGGGCTACGAAGCGCCGGAGTCGCTGTCGCCCGTGCTGCAGCCGCTGCTTGACCCGTTCGAGGACGAGCACACCGAGTTCGATTGCGCCGGCGTGCGCGCTTGGATCGAGCGCGCCAGGGGCGGGCGCGGCGGCTCCGATCTGCGCTGGCTGCTCGCGCAGGTGCCCGCGAACCGTGCCCAGGCCAAGTCGTTCGAACTCGCGTACGAAGCGGCCGAGGTGCCGATCCGATGGCGCATCGGCCAAAGTCACGCCGCGATCGTGCACAACGCGTTCGCGCGCCCGCTGCAGGTGCGCGCGGACGGAATGCGCAAGCCGTCCGCCGATCCGCGCGCGACGATCCGCGCACCGCTCGAAACCGTCGCGCTGCTGCCGCGCCGCGCGGCCGCGCGGCTGCTCGACGTGTGGCGCGCGGCGCTGTGGTCGCGCACGCGCAACGTCTTCCAGATGGAGCAGGCGAACCTCGACGAGTGCTACTGGTGCGACTTCGGCCGCGGGCTGGCGATGGCGGCCGTCGGCGTGCGGCCATCGCTGCGCAGCGTGCTCGAGGTCAACTACGGCTATCTCTTCCTCGCCAACGGCATGCCGATCGGCTACGGCGGCTTCACCGCGCTGTTCCATCAGGTCAATACCGGCATCAACGTGTTTCCGGAGTACCGCGGCGGCGAGGCCGCGTACACCTTCGAGCAGGGGCTGCGTGCGATGCGCACGCTGACCGGCTGCGAGCACGTGATCATCAACCCGTACCAGTTCGGCGCCGGCAATGAAGAGGCGCTGGCGAGCGGCTCGTACTGGTTCTACTACCGGCTCGGCTTCCGCTCGGTCGGCGCCGGCGTGCGGCAACTCGCCGCGCACGAGTTCGAGCGGATGCGCGCCGAGCGCCGCTATCGCGTGCCGATCGCCACGCTGCGCAAACTCGCGGTGTGCGATTTGCGGCTCGACCTGTCGGACCGTGTCGATCGTCTGTTCGACGAAGCGTGCCTGCCCGCCCTCGGGCGCGGCATCACCGCGGCGATCGCGCGCGAGCCGGCCGTCAACCGTGCGCAGGCGCAGGTGCAGTTGACGCGGCGGATCGCGGGGCGGCTCGACATCGATCTGGCGCAGTGGCCGGCGCGCGAGCGGGCGGGGTTCGCGCAGTTCGCGCCGATCCTGGCGCAGATCGACGGTCTGGCGCAGTGGCCGGCCGCGGACAAGCGCGCGCTGGCGGAACTTGCCCGCGCGCGCTGGGCGACGAACGAGCGCGACTTCGCGGCGCGGATGCGCGCGCACGATCGACTGCGCGTCGCACTGGCTCGCGCCGCCGTCGCCCCGGCGCGGACCAGGGCCGAACTGCGCGGCTGAATTCCGGGCCCCGGCCGGCGCCGCGGCGACGGAGCCAGCGGCGCGTTCAGCGCTTGCGCGCCAGCGTGAAGCCGTCGCCGAGCGGCAGCAGCGCCAGATCGATGCGCTCGTCGCGGTGCAGCTTCTCGTTGAAGCGCTGCAGCGCGACCGTGTCGGCATCGGTCGACGGCTGCGCGACCTTTCCGCTCCACAGCGTATTGTCGACCGCGATCAGGCCGCCGGTGCGCACGAGCTTCAGGCAACGTTCGTAATAGTCGTCGTAGCCGGTCTTGTCGGCGTCGATGAACGCGAAGTCGTAGCGGCCGACGTCGCCGGCGGCGATGCGCTCGTCGAGCGTGGCCGCCGCGGGCGCAAGCACGAGCCGGATCTTGTGCGCCACGCCGGCGCGCTCCCAGAACTCGCGCCCTACGCGCGTGTACTCGTCGCTGATGTCGCACGCGAGAACCTGGCCATCCGCGGGCAGCGCCAGCGCCACCACGAGCGTGCTATAGCCGGTGAACACGCCGACCTCGATCGTGCGCCGCGCGCCGATCAGCTTCACCAGCAGCGCCATCAGTTGCCCCTGCTCGGGCGAGATCTGCATGCCTGCATGCGGGTGCGTCCGCGTCGCCTCGCGCAGCGCCGCAAGCTGCGGATGCTCGCGCAGGGAATGGGCGAGCACGTAGTCGTAAAGCGCGTCGTCGAGAGCCAGTGTTCTGCGCGACATGGGTCAATCATTCCACAACCACGCCGCGCCGCGCACGCCGGACGAATCGCCGTGATGGTTGCGGACGAAGCGCGTGCGCATGTCGTCGGAAAACACGTACGCGCTCCAGCGCCGCGGCACTGCGTCATACAGCGCGTCGATGTTCGACACGCCGCCGCCGGCCACGATCACGTCGGGGTCGAGGAGGTTGATCACGACCGCCAGCGATCGCGCCAGCCGATCGCAGTAGCGGTCGAGCGTGGCCCGGCAGGCGGCGTCGCCGTCGCGCGCGCGCTGCGCGATCCGCTCCGCCGTCAGCGGTTCGCCGGTGCGACGCCGGTGCTCGGCGGCCATGCCGGGACCCGACAGGTACGTCTCGACGCAGGCGGTGCGGCCGCAGTAACACGCGGGCGGCGGCAAGTCGTCGTCGCCGACATGCGGCAGCGGATTGTGGCCCCATTCGCCCGCGATGCCGTTGGGCCCGTCGACGACCCGGCCGTCGATGACGATGCCGCCGCCGACCCCGGTGCCGAGGATGATGCCGAACACCACGCGCGCACCGGCCGCGGCGCCGTCGGCCGCCTCGGACAACGCGAAGCAGTTGGCGTCGTTGGCGATGCGCACCTCGCGCGCCAGCGCGCGTTCGAGATCCTGCCGCAGCGGGCGATCGTTCAGACAGGTCGAATTCGAGTTCTTGAGGCGGCCGGTCGCGCGCGACAGCGATCCCGGCGTGGCGACGCCGACCGTGCCGCGTTCACCGACCGCACGCTCGGCGTCGGCGACGAGGCGCGCGACCGCATCGATGGTGGCGGCGTAGTCGCCCTGCGGCGTGTGCACCCGATGACGGAATACCTCGCGCCCGCGCGCATCCAGCGCAATGCACTCGATCTTGGTGCCGCCGAGGTCGACACCGATGCGGACGGACATCGATTACGCGTAGCGGCTGCGCGCGAGCCGCGCGCCCTGGGCAAGCGCTTGCAGCTTCTTCACCGCGAGCTCGCGGTCCATCGGCGCCATGCCGCAGTTGGTGCAGGCGAAAAGGCGGTTCTTCGGCACGTACCGCAGCGCGACGCCGATCGTGTCGGCGACTTCCTCCGGTGTCTCGACCACATCGCTCGCGACGTCGATCACGCCGACCAGCACGTCCTTGCCCTCGAGCAGCGTCATCAGTTGCGGCGGCACGTGCGAGTGGATGCACTCGAGCGACACCTGCTTGATCGAGCTGTGCGCGAGCGCGGGAAAGATCTGCTCGTACTGGCGCCACTCGTCGCCGAGCGACTTCTTCCAGTCGACGTTGGCCTTGATGCCGTAGCCGTAGCAGATGTGCACGGCGGTCGTGCACGTGAGCCCCGCCGCCGCCCGCTCCAGCGCCTTGACGCCCCAGTCGGCGGCGTCCTTCATGTAGACGTTGAACGCAGGCTCGTCGAACTGGATCACGTCGACGCCATCGGCCTGCAGTGCACGCGCCTCCTGGTTCAGCAGGTCGGCGAACGCCAGCGCCATTTTCACGCGGTCGTTGTAGTAGCGGTCAGCCACGGTGTCGACCATCGTCATCGGCCCCGGCAGCGTGAATTTGAGCTTCCTGTTCGTGTGCGCGCGGGCGAAGCGCGCTTCCATCGCATGCACGCGCCCTTTGAGCTTCAGCGGGCCGATCACCTGCGGCACCATCGCCTTGTAGCGGTCGGCGCGGATGCCCATCTCGACCTTGTGCTCGAAGTCGATGCCTTCGACCGCTTCGAGAAAACCGTGCACGAAGTGCTGGCGCGACTGCTCGCCGTCGGAGACGATGTCGAGCCCCGCGTCCTCCTGCTCCTTCAGCCACAGCAGCGTGGCGTCGCGCTTCGCCTGCGCGAGTGCCTCGCCCTGCGCCTTCCATTGCGGCCACAGCGTGTGCGTTTCTGCGAGCCAGCCCGGTTTCGGCAGGCTGCCGGCGACGGTGGTGTCGAACATTTGGGCTCCGTTGGCTGGCGCGGTCGAGCGCGCGGCGCGAACGATACTCGGGTCCGCCCGTGCAATTGTGGCGCTCGGCCGCAAGTGCCGGCGCTGGTGGTCCGCGTGCGCCTGGCGCGCGCCTCGATCATGGGCACGCAAGGCGCCAGGGAGCGCCCCGTCGCGTGTAGACGCCATGCCGCGATGTTCTCCGCGGGCGTCCTCGAACTACGATGTAGCGGCGGGCGACCGCAGTGCGACCGGCGCAGCGCTTCTTGCCGTCCTTTGCATCAGGAGACCGAGGAGCAATCATGGCGACTTCGATGACCGATCAGTTTCTGAAGAACAACGAGCAGTACTCCCGCGGACAGGCAATTCACAAGCCCGGGTATCCGGGCAAGCAGCCTATCCAGCCGTCGAAGCGGGTCGCCGTCGTGGCCTGCATGGATGCGCGGCTCGACGTGGAAGACCTGCTGGGTCTGCAGACCGGCGATGCGCACATCATCCGCAACGCGGGGGGCGTCGTCAGCGACGACGCGATTCGCTGTCTGATCATCTCGCATCACCTGCTGAACACCAACGAAATCATCCTCATCCACCATACGCGATGCGGCATGCTTGCCTTCACCGACGACCTGCTCAAGGCCGGCCTGGAGGGCGACCCGGCCGCCGAGAAGCTGCTCGGCCAGGCGACCGGGCGCGCGTTCATGAGCTGCAAGAAGTGCGCGGCGACGCCATCGGCTTTCCACGCCTTCCGTGGGCAGATCGAGCCGCTCGATGCGCCGCGCGATGTAAAGAACATGGAACGCCTTGCGTGGGATGTGCGGCGCGGGATGTCGTCCATCCTGAACCACCCATGGATTCCGACCAGCGGCCCGGACGCGGTAACGGTTCGCGGCTTCATCTATGACGTCGACACCGGAAGGCTGGAAGAAGTGAACTACCCGGGGCCGATGGGGTCGATCGGCTGACGCGTCGGGCTCGAGCGCGGCGTCGATCAGCAAATCTACGTAGGCGGCATTGCGGCCGGTCTCGGTGTCGCAGCGGCGACGGCCGGCGCGGGTCGCAGAACACGGCTGCGCATCTGCGCCGGATTCGCAAATGATCGATGTCAAGAATCCGAAGATGCAGATCGCGCGCGCTCGGTGCGACGGTTTCGAGCGGCGAACCCCGTGCGCGTGCAAGGCTTTTCACCTATCATGAACTCGGAAGTCGGTCGAGACACATTCTCTTCATCGACCGTCGCGACGGGCGATCTAGAGATCGGCAACAGACATGAGCCGGCGCATCAGCATCGTGGTGGTATCCGGAACGCACGAACGTCTGCAGATGGCGGCCATGCTCGCGTCGGTCGGCGCGGTCACCGGCAACGACGTGCGCGTCTTTCTTTCGATGAATGCGCTGCCGCCGTTCCGCAAGGGCGCGCCGTCGCGCGCGCCCGCCGAAGGCGAGGTCGGCGAACTCATGGCGCGCAAGAACGTCCCGCCGTTCAAGCAGTTGTTCGAAAACGCCGTCGAGCTGGGTGCCGCGCAATTGCTTCCATGCTCGATGGCGATGGACCTGCTTGGCTACGAGCCGGACCAGCTCGAGCCCTACCTGGGCGCGCCCACCGGGCTCACCAAGTTCCTCAACGAAGCGGAAGACGGACAGCTCCTGTCCTTCTGACGCAACGTCGCACTTCACGGAGCGATCAGCGTGACCAGGAAAGTGATCGATGCGCGCGGCAGCTTCTGCCCGGGCCCTCTGATGGAACTCATTGCCGCGATGAAGATGGTGCAGGTCGGCGACGAGATCGAGGTGCTATCGAGCGACAAGGGGTCATCGACCGAGATTCCGGAGTGGATCGCGAAGGTCAAGCACGAACACGTTGGCACCGAGCAGCGGGACGGCGTCTGGCACGTGCTGGTGAAGAAGACGCACTGAACCCCCAGGCATTCGCTCAGCAGAGGAGACGCACATGCGGATACTGATCGTCGGCGGCGGTATGGGCGGAACGATTCTGGCGAACAACCTGGCGCGCCGGCTGACGGAGCCTTTGCGCAGCGGCAAGGTCAAGCTGACGATGCTGTCGGCGTCCGAGCGTCACATGTATCAGCCCGGATTGCTTTACCTCGCGGTCGGACGCATGACTCCCGACGAGCTGTACCGCGAACAGGCGAGCCTGCTGGAGCCCGGCATCGACTTCCACGTCGATCCGGTCGAGGAGTTCCGCCTCGACAAGAACGAGGTCAAGACCCGGAGCGGCAAGATCATCGGCTATGACGTGATGGCCATCGCCACCGGCTCGCGCCCGACGCCGGAGGAAATTCCCGGCCTGGCGGAGAACGCGGAGCAGTTCTACACGGAAGAAAGCGCGGTGAAGATGTTCAAGCGCCTGCGCGAGTTCCAGGGCGGCAAGGTCGTCATTGCGATGGGCGTGCCGCACAAGTGCCCGATGGCGCCGCTCGAGATCGTCTTCATGTTGTACGACTACTTCAAGGATCGCGGCATCCTGGACAAGGTCAAGCTGCACTACACGTATCCGATCGGGCGCGTGCACACGCTGGAGAACGTGGCCAAGTGGGCCGCTCCCGAGATGGACCGGCTCGGCATCACGTACGAGACGCTGTTCAATCTGAAGGAAGTCGACGGCGGCAAGAAGATCGTGCGCAGCGAGGAAGGCAGCGAGACCGACTTCGACCTGCTGATCTCGATCCCGGCGCACCGCGGCATGGAGGTGATCGAGAAGAACGGCCTCGGCCAGCGCGGCTGGATCCCGACCCACCGCCATCGGCTCAACATGGAGGGCCGTGACAACGTCTTCGTGCTTGGCGACACCACCAACCTGCCGATCAGCAAGGCGGGATCGACGGCGCACTTTGAGGCCGAGACGCTGGGCGAGAACATTGCCGCGATGGTCAGGCTGGGAGCGCCGGTGCGCGATTACGACGGCAAGGTGTTCTGCTTCATCGAGGCCGGCAAGGACCGCGCCACGTACGCGATGTTCGACTACCAGAATCCGCCGCAGCCGCGGCCGCCGACCCGGGCCGTGCACTGGTTCAAGCTCGCCTACAACAAGCTGTACTGGGCGTCGGCGCGCGGGCTGCTGTAGCGGTCGCGCAGGAGACGAAGATGGCGGACACCTCCGAACGGGATCTGCTGGCGGTCGAAGCCGAACGCCTGCTGGCGGCGGCACGCGATTCGCTGAGCGACGAGATGGTCACGCGGCTGGCCGGCACGGCCACCGACGCGATGGACCTGATCGACCGCGTCAACCGCACCGGGCTCTACAAGGCCCTGCCCGCAATCGCGGAGCTGGTCAACAACGGCGACCTCGACCGGCTCGCGCGGCTGGCGCGCCTGTACGCCTCGGCCGAGGACGCGCTCACCGACGACATGGTGAACCGGCTCGCCGATACGGCGGCCGAGGGCCTGTCGCTTCTGGATCGATTGAACCGCGGCGGCGCCGGGCGGATGGTCGAAATGCTCGCGCGCATGGAAGCGTCGGGAAGTCTGAAGCGCATCGCCGATACGTTGCCGAAGCTGCTGGAACGCCTGGAGCTGCTGGACTCCTTGCTGCACGCCATCGAGCGCGCCGGCGCCGCGAGCGCAAAGGCGCCGGCATCGACCGGCGGCTTGGGCGGATTGTGGAGTCTGCTGCGCGAGCCCGAATCGCAGGACGCGCTGCGCCACCTGATCGAGGTCGGCAAATCGGTGCGCTCGGCGACGTCCGGGCGCGGCGCCTGACTTCGCTCAACGAATCTCGAACCGCGCGGCGCCCCGCCGGCCAGCGCTCAGCCGCTGCGCCCGCGCAACCGCTCCGCCCGCCGCCTGAGCGCCTCGGCGACCACCAGCAGCAGGCACGCGAGCAGCACCAGCAGCGTTCCGGCGGCGGTGATCGTCAGGCTGATGTTGTCGTTGATGCCGGCGAACATCTGGCGCGGCAGCGTGCGCTGACCGGGGCCGGTCAGCAGCAGCGCAACGACGACCTCGTCGAACGAAGTGGCGAACGCGAACAGCGCGCCCGAGAAGATTCCGGGGAACAGGATCGGAGCCGCGACCTTGCGGAACGTCAGCCACGGCGGCGCGCCGAGGCTCGCCGCCGCGTTCAGCAGGTTGCGGTCGAAGCCCGACAGCGTGCTGAGCACCGTCACCAGCACGAACGGACAGCCGAGCGCCGCGTGCGCCAGCATCAGCCCGAGATAGCCGTCGGTGAGGCCGACGCGGGCGAAGGCGAAGTACACGCCGACCGCGACGATCACGACGGGCACCACGAGAGGCGACAGCAGCACTGCGAACAGCAGCCGGCGCAGCGGGAAGCGCGCGCGCCAGAAGCCGAACGCGGCCAGCGTGCCGAGCGTCGTCGCGATCAGCGTGGCGCCGCTGCCGACGATCAGGCTGTTCTTCAGCGCGGGCAGCCACAGGTCGGAGGTGAAAAAGTCCTCGTACCACCGCAGCGACAGCCCAGGCAGCGGAAAGTGCAGAAACGACCCGGCCGAGAACGACAGCGGCACGATCACCAGGATCGGTGCCATCAGGAACACCAGCACCAGCACCGCGAACGTCCACAGCGTGTAGCGCGCCGCGCGCTGGCCGGCGGTTTCGTAGGCGGTCATCATCCCATTCGTATCTTGTCGATGCCGACCAGGCGGTCGTACACGTAGTACAGCGCCATCGTCGCGACCAGCAGCACCAGTGACAGCGCCGCGGCCATGCCCCAGTTGATCGTCTTGCTGGCATAGAACGCGACGAAGTAAGACAGCATCTGGTCGTCGGCGCCGCCGACCAGCGCCGGCGTGATGTAGTAGCCGAGCGCCTGGATGAACACCATCAGCACGCCCGCGCCCACGCCCGGCAGCGTCTGCGGCGCGTAGACGCGCCAGAACGCGGTCGCCGGCCGAGCGCCGAGCGACAGCGCCGCGCGCACGTGTACCGGCGGAATGCTCTTCATCACCGCATACAACGGCAGCACCATGAACGGCAGCAGCACGTGCGTCATCGCCGCGTACACCGCCGCGCGCCGGTATAGCATCTCGAGCGGCGCCTCGATCAGGTCGGCCCGCAGCAGCGCATCGTTGATCACGCCCTCGTGCTGCAGCAGCACGATCCACGCGGACGTGCGGACGAGCAGCGAGGTCCAGAAGGGCAGCAGCACGAAGACGAGCAGGACGTTGGCCGTGCGCGTCGGCGCCTGCGCCAGCGCGTAGGCGAGCGGGTAGCCGAGCAGCAGGCACAGGATCGTCACTGCCGCGGCGATCGAAAAGGTGCGGCCGAGCACCTGCACGAAGATCGCCTCGTCGGCCGGGGCGCTCTGCAGGTGACCGGACGCGGCGCGTTTCAGGTCGACCGCCGCCAGCAGGAACAGCGACGTGGTCGGCCCCGCTGCACGCGCGATCGCGCCCCAGGTTTCCGTGTTGCCCCACAGGGGATCGATCGCCAGCAGCGTGTCGCGCGCCGAGCCTTCCAGCTTCTCCGGCAGCGCGCGGCCGGTGGCGAACATCAGCGAGCGGAAGCCGCTCACGTCGTAGTTCAGCCGCGTCGCCGCCGGCGCCAGCGTGCCGGCGGCGCGCGCCGCGCGCACGTCCGTGATCAGCGCGGCAAAGGTGGCTTCGTCCGGCAGCGCGCGCCCGTCCCAGCGCCTGATCTCGCGCGTGACGTTGGGCATCAGGTCCGACAGTTCCGTATCCACGAAACTGCGTCCCAGCAGCGCGCCGATCGGCCCGATGAAAGTCAGCAGCAGGAAAAGAAGAACCGGCGCAGTGAGCAGCGCCGCCTTCAGCTTCTTGGCGCGCTCCGCCCGCGCCAGCTGCGCGGCGAGGGCGGAGCGGCCGATGGCTATTTCGCCAGCCACGCGTTGAAGCGCTGGTTCAGCTTGTCGAGATTCTCGAGCCAGAACTTGTCGTTGATGTAGAGCGCGCTCTGCAGGTGCTCCGGATTCGTCGGCAGGTCAGGCAGGTACGCCTTGTCGACCAGCGCGGTCGCGGCGACGTTGGTCACTCCGTAGGAGATGTACTTCGGCAGGTTCTTCTGGTTCTGCGGGTCGCTGACGAACGCGAGGAACTGCTCGGCCTTGGCCTTGTTCGGCGAGCCCTTCATGATCACCCACGAGTCGATCGTGTACAGGCTCCCCGGCCAGCTCATCTTGAAGTTCTTCTTGTCCGTCTTGTTGGCGGCGGCGATGCGGCCGTTGTAGGCGGAGACCATCGCGGCCTCGCCCGAGGCGAGCATCTGCGGCGGCTGGGAGCCCTTCTCCCACCAGATCAGGTTCGGCTTGAGCGCCGACAGCTTGTTGAACGCGCGCTCGACGCCCGCCGGCGTGGACAGCACCTTGTACACCTCGGACGGCGGCACGCCGTCGGCGATCAGCGCGATCTCCAGGTTGGTCTTCGGCCCCTTGCGCAGCGCGCGCTTGCCCGGGAATTTCCTTACGTCCCAGAAGTCCTTCCAGCTCTTCGGGCCGTCCTTGAACTTGTCGCCGTCGTACGCGAGCACGAAGTTGTAGACGATCGCGCCCACGCCGCAGTCGTTGACCGCGTCCTTCAGAAACTTGTCGCGGCCGCCGAGCTTGGCCCAGTCGAGTTTCTCGAACAGGCCTTCCTCGCAGCCGAGCAGCAGCTCCTCGCTCTCGACCTGCACCACGTCCCAGTTGTTCGCGCCGCCCTGGATCTTGGCGCGCAGCACGCCGATGCCGCCGTCCCAGCTTTCGTCGACCATCTTGATGCCGGTCTTCTGCATGAACGGCTTGAAGTAGACCTCCTTCTGCGCGTCCTGGTACGCGCCGCCCCACGACACGACCGACAGGTCTCTCTGCGCGCTGGCCGCGCTGCTGCCGAGCGCCAGTGCCGCGCCGAGCGCGACCATCACTGCCCTGGTTTTGAACGACATCGTTGTCCCTCCTTCGTCCTTTCTTTGTGTTCCAGCCAAGAATCCGGGGACCGGTGTCATGCCCGCGCATGCGGGCATCCAGTCAGCCCCACCGAAGCACTGGATTCCCGCTTGCGCGGGAATGACGAGCCAGCAAGCTCTCACTGCGGAAACACGACTGTACTCGCGGCCGGCCACAACGCCATCGCAGGAGCACCGGCAGGCGGGATCCCCGCGGCCTGCGCAATCGGCACCGTAGCCACCAGTTCGCCGGCCGGGCTCTTCAGCCGCACGCGCACATGGCCGCCGAGGAAGATCGTTTCCTCGACCTGGCCGGCCAGCGTGTTGGTGCCGGGCGGCGCGTCAGCGGGCGCGCTGACCGCGATGCGCTCGGGCCGCACCGACACGGTGGCCCGCGTGCGCTGCCCGCACGTTGCAATCGCGCGGCCATGCAGCCGCACGCCGCCGGCGACCTCGGCCACGCAAGTGCCGTCGCCGTTGGCCTCGACCACCTCGCCCGCGAGCCGGTTGTTCTCGCCGATGAACGAGGCGACGAACAGATTCGCCGGCAGCTCGTAGATCGTCTGCGGATCGGCGATCTGCTGGATCCGGCCCTGGTGGAACACGGCGATGCGGTCCGACATCGTCAGCGCCTCGGACTGGTCGTGCGTGACGTACACCATCGTGATGCCGAGCCGCTCGTGCAGGCCGCGCAGCTCGAGCTGCATCTCCTCGCGCAACTGCTTGTCGAGCGCGCCGAGCGGCTCGTCCATCAGGATCAGCTGCGGCTCGAACACCAGAGCGCGCGCCACCGCGACGCGCTGCTGCTGCCCGCCCGACAGCTGCCCCGGCATCCGCCGCGCCATGCCGGGCAGCCGCACCATGTCGAGCGCGCGCTGCACGCGCGCGGCGGCGTCGGCCTTGCCGATCCCGCGCACGGTCAGCGGAAACGCGAGGTTCTCGCCCACCGTCATGTGCGGGAACAGCGCGTAGTTCTGGAACACCATGCCGAAGTTGCGCTTGTACGGCGGCAGGGAGTCGATCGGCTTGCCCTTGAGCCGGATGCGTCCCGCGGTCGGCCGCTCGAAGCCGGCCAGCATCATCAGCGTGGTCGTCTTGCCCGAGCCGCTCGGCCCCAGCAGCGACAGGAACTCGCCCTCGGCGATCGACAGATGAAGCTGATCGACGACGTTGGTCGCGCCGTCGTACGTCTTGCACACGCCGTCGAATTCGACGAACGCCATCGTCACACCTGCTGCCCGCCGTCGATGTGGATCTCGGCGCCGTTGATATAGGACGCGCCGCCGGTGCACAGGAAGTAGATGGTCGAGGCGACCTCCTCCGGCTTGCCGAGCCGATGCAGCGGGATCTGCTCGCGCACGATCGCGTCGGTGCCCGGCGACAGGATCGAGGTGTCGATCTCGCCCGGCGCGATCGCGTTGGCACGGATGCCGTGCGGCCCGAATTCGTGCGCCAGCTCGCGCGTCAGCGCGGCGAGCGCCGCCTTCGAGGTCGCGTACGCGACACCGGCGAACGGGTGCACGCGGCTGCCGGCGATCGAGGTCACGTTGACGATCGTCGCCGCGCCCGCGCGCAACTCGTCGAAGAGCCCGCGCGCCAGCAACGCCACCGAGAACAGGTTGACGTGGAACACCTTCATCCACGTCTCGTAGTCGGTGTCGAGCGCGCCGAGCCGCCTGCCATCCGGCCTCTTGGGCGAGATGCCGGCGTTGTTGACCAGCGCCTCGATGCGGCCGCCCTTCAGCCGCGCGCGGATGTCGGCGACGCCGCGCGCGACATCGGCGACATCCGACAGGTCCATCCGGAGGTGGGACTCCTCGCCTTCGGCCCACGGGCAACCGGGCGTCCACGGCCGGCGCGACACGGTCAGCACGCGCCAGCCCGCGGCGGTGAAAGGCTTGACGGTGGCGTGGCCGATGCCGCGGCTGGCGCCGGTCAGCACGAGCGTTCTGCGATCGGGCATGGGTCAGGCGAACCGGCGCACGTGAACTTCGGTGTCGCGCAGCGCGCGCGTGAAGCGCGCCAGCATCTCGTCGATCTCGTGCGGCTCGATCGACAACGGCGGGCACAGCGCGACCGCTTCGCCGAGCGGCCGCACCACGAGTCCGTGCGCGTGCGCGCGTTCGGCGAAGTAGCCGGCCGCGGCGGCGGCGGGTGGGAACGATTCCTTCGTCTGCTTGTTCTTCACCAGTTCCATCGCCGCGATCAGGCCGACGCCGCGCACCTCGCCGACGATCGGGCTGCCCGCGAGCGCCCGCAGCCCGTCGAGAAAGCGCGGCGCGAGCGCGCGCACGCGCGCGCCGATGTCGATCTCGCGGTAGACCTTCATCGCCTCGATCGCCACCGCAGCGCCGAGCGGATGCGACGAATAGGTGTAGCCGTGGCCGAAGGTGCCGATCTTCGCCGACTGGTCGGCCATCGGCTCGTACATCTTCTGCGAGATCATCGTCGCGGAGAACGGCACGTAGCCGCCGGTGAGCGCCTTGGCGCAGGTGACGATGTCGGGATCGATGTCGTAAGTGAGGCTCCCCCACATCTGGCCGGTGCGGCCGAAGCCGCAGATCACCTCGTCGGCGATCAGCAGGATGTCGTGCTGTTTCAGGATCGGCTGGATCAGGTCGAAGTAACCCGCCGGCGGCGGGATCACGCCGCCCGCGCCCATCACCGGCTCGGCGATGAACGCAGCGATCGTGTCGGGCCCCTCCTGGTCGATCAGCTTCTCCAGGTTGCGCGCCAGCCGCGCGGCGAACGATTCCTCGCTCTCGCCGACCTGCGCGAAGCGGTAGTGGTGCGGGCAGTCCGTGTGCAGCACGCCCGGCCCCGGCAGGTCGAAGCCGGCATGCAGGTGCGGAAGTCCCGTGAGGCTGGCGGCGGCGATGCTGACGCCGTGATAGCCCTTGGTGCGGGCGATGATCTTCTTCTTGTTCGGCCGGCCGAGCGCGTTGTTGTAGTAGCGCACCAGCTTGATCGCGGTGTCGTTGGCGTCCGAGCCGCTGGTGCCGAAGAACACGCGCGCCATCTTCCCGGGTGCGAGCGCCAGCAGGTCGCGCGCGCACTCGACCGCGACGTCCGACGTCTTGTGCGCGAAGCCGTGGTAGTACGGGAGCCGGTTCAGTTGGCGCGTGGCGGCTTCGATCAGCCGCTCGTTGGAGAAGCCGAGCGACGCGCACCACAGCCCGGCCATGCCCTCGATGTATTCCCTGCCGTCGATGTCGTAGACGTGGATGCCGCGGCCGCGCGCCATGATGATCGGGCCGCGCTCCTCGTGCTTGCGCAGGTTGGTGTACGGGTGCAGCGATTGCTGCTTGTCGAGTTCGGCGAGGTTCATTGCACTGTCTCCCGTGCTTCGTCGCCCCGGCGCAGGCCGGAGCCTGATTGCGATCGCCGGCAAATCGGGTCCCGGCTTCCGCCGCGACGACGCGCGCGCAAGCGATCAACGTTCATCACGCAGAGAATTCCGTCAAGTCCGGCGTGCGCCGATGCCAGTCGGTCACGTGCTGGAACGCGCGGCCGATGCGCAGCAGCGTGGCTTCATCGAACGGCCTGCCGAGCAGTTGCACGCCGACCGGCAGCCCATTGTCCGAGAATCCGGCCGGCAGCGCGAGCCCGCACGCATCGAGGAAGTTGCCGGCGCGGGTGAAGCTCGCCAGCGGCGCGACCGTTTCGTCGACCGCGTCGACCGGACAGGCCGCGATCGGCACCGCGGGCGTCAGCAGCGCGTCGGTGTCGCGCATCCACTCGCGCCACCGTGCGCAGGCTTTGCTTCGGTACGCGAGCGCGTCGATGTAGTCGGCGGCGCCGACCGCCTTGCCGCCGAGCACGCGCGCGCGCACGCCGGGGCCGATCGGCAGCTTCTCGTGCTCGATATACGCGCGGTGCACCGCGTACGCCTCGGCCGCGGTCAGCCGGCCATTGCGGCGCGACAGCTCGCCGAAGTCGAACGGGAAGCGCCGTTCGGCCACGCGCGCGCCGAGCGCGCGCAGCGTCTGCGCCGCAGCCTGCAGCGCGGCGCTTACGGCGGGTTCGACCGCGATCGGGTACTGATCCTCGGGGATCAGCGCGATGCGCACGCCGCTGATGTCCGCCGCCGGGGCCGCAACTGCGGGCGCGCGTGCATCGGTCATCGCGGCCGTCAGCAGCGCGGCGTCTTCGACGCTGCGGGCCATCGGTCCGATCGTATCGAGCGTGGTCGACAGCGGGAACGCCCCCTGCGTGCTGATCAACCCGACGGTGGTCTTCAGCCCGGTGATGCCGTTCAGTGCCGCGGGGATGCGCACCGAGCCGCCGGTGTCGGAGCCGATCGCCGCCGGCGCCAGCCCCGCCGCGACCGCGACGCCAGAGCCGCTCGACGAACCGCCGGGAACTCGGTGCGTTGCGAGATCCCACGGATTCCAAGGCGTGCCGAGATGCGGATTGGTGCCCCAGGTGCCGAACGCGAATTCGACCATCTGCGTCTTGCCGAGCGGCACCATGCCGGCCGCGAGCAGCCGCTCGACCACGGGCGCAGTGATCGTGCTGCGGCGGTCGCGCCACGGCGCCGAGCCGACCGTCGTCACGCGGCCCTCGATCTGCAGCAGGTCCTTCAGCGCGATCGGCACGCCGTCGAGCGGGCCCAGCGTCAGTCCGCTGGCGCGGCGCTCGTCGCAGGCGCGCGCGTGGCGGCGCGCGATCTCGTCGTCGACCGCGACGAACGCGTTGAGCTTCGCGTTCGCGCGCGCGATCCGTGCGAGATACAGCTCCGCGAGTTCGAGCGCGCTCACCTCGCGCCGCGCCAGCGCGGCTGAAAGCTCGGTCAGGGTCGAGAACGGATTCATGGTCGGAGCTTCGCCGTCATTCCCGCGGAAGCGGGAATCCAGCGTCTTCGTTGCACCGGCTGGATGCCTGCGGGAGCCTGCCTACCACTGCGATCGGGGGCGGGCATGACACCTCCATCAAGGCCATTGCGTCAACGGATCGAGCGGATAGATCGGCCGCCGCACGTGCCGGAACTTGAACAGCGAATAGTCCGAGCTGCACACGCCACGGCTGTCGCATTCGACCAGTCCGCTCGAAATCGGCACGAAGCTCGGCCGGCAGTACATGCGCGACTTCAGGATCAGGTAGTCGAAACTTCGCGGATCGACGCCGGCGCTCTCGAACACGCCCAGGTCGAGCGGCTCCATCGGCCGCTCGGTGACGACGATTGTGAAGGCGTCGGCCTCGAGCACGGCGGTGCGGCCCATGGCCCAGGTCTCGCCGGTGTAGATCGGGCCGGTGATGCGGAAGCGGCCGTCGGTGAGCGCGCGCACGCGCGCGTCGATCACGAAGCGTGGTCGCGGGTCGGTTCCGAGTCCAAGGGGGCGCACGTTGCCGACCGGCATCTTCACGCGGTCGCCCACGCCCGCGGTCGCAGCGATCGCGACCGCGACCGGATCGCAGGTCGGACCCACGCCGATGTTCGTCATGCCCTGGCGCAGGCAGTCCTCGAGCACGTCGGTGGTGTCGCAGGTGCCGCCGCTCATCACGTTGTCGCCGTGGTCGAGCAGCAGCACGGGCCCGTTTGCGCTCTGCTCGCGCAAGGCGCGCGCCTGCGCGACACTGTCCGCGAGCGGCGCGCTGGTGTAGACGAAGCCCGCCCGGTCGTCCCATAGCTGTCGTGCGAGTTCGTCGGCGCAGCGCTGCGCCTCCTCGCCTGAGCGGCCGACCGTGACCACGCTCATCCCCGCGTCGCGGATGTCGGCGAGGGAGAAGCCGGCGAACACGGTCGCGGCGAGCAGCCCGTCCGCTTCCATCTTGCGCGCGCGCTCGACCGCGCGCTGCATCGTGCCCTCGCCGGTCGCGCTGCGCAGCGTATGCGACAGCAGCGGCGGCTGCGCCCACGCAACGACCGGACGTGGGCCGCCGTCGATCCAGCCGAACAACAGCCGCGCCGCGTGCGCGCCGGTTTCGTACATGTCGATGTGCGGATAGGTCTTGAAGCCGACGATCACGTCGGCGCAGTCGACCATCGCCTGCGTCAGGTTGCCGTGCAGGTCGAGCGCGACCGCGAGCGGCGTCTTCGGCGCCACGGCGCGCACGCGGCGCAGCAGTTCGCCCTCGCCGTCCTCGAGCGACTGCGTGACCATCGCGCCGTGCAGGTCGAGCAGGATCGCGTCGCAACCGCCGCGCACCGCGTCGACGATGGCGGCGGCAAAGCGTGCGTACGCGGCATCGTCGACGCGTCCGCTCGGGTTCGCGGCCGCGTTGACCGCCACCGTCAGCCGCGCGCCGCGCGCTTCGGCCGCGTCGATGAAGGCGCCGAGTCCCGTGCGCGTGCCCTTCGCGCGGTCGTACGCGGCGGCGCCGAACGTCGGGCCGTCGGTGCCGAACGACACGAGCGGTGTCGGCACCGGGGAGAAGGTGTTGGTCTCGTGATTCAGGCGGGCGGCGACGATCTTCATCGGCCGCGCCTCAGCACCTGGCCGGCCCGCGCGCCCGTTGCGCGCCCCTCGTGCCACGCGAGCGTGCCGTTCACGTACACCGACACGACGCCGGCGGCCGGCTGCTTCGGATGCGCGAAGGTCGCTGCGTCGGCGATCTTCTGCGGATCGAACACGACCAGATCGGCATGACAGCCCGGCGCGATCAGGCCACGCTGCGCAAAGCCGAAGCGCGCCGCCGGCAGCCCGGTCATCTTGTGCACCGCCTGCTCCAGCGAGAACAGCCCGCGCTCGCGCGTGTAATGGCCGAGCACGCGCGGGAACGCGCCCCACAGCCGCGGATGCGGAAATTCGTCGTGCGGCAGGCCGTCGGAGCCGATCATCGTTTCCGGGTACGCGAGGATGCGCTCGACGTCCGCCTCGTCCATCGAGAAGTAGATCGCGCCGGCCGGCTGCAGTTGCTCGATCAGCGCGTCGATTCCGATGCCCTGCTCGGCCGCCAGCTCGTCGAGATAGCGCCCCGCCGCGCGCGGCTGCGACCTCGACCACGCGATCAGCACGCGCTGCGCCTGCTTTGCCGCGTCGGCCCGCAGCACCGTCGACGACGCGGTGTACGGATAGCAGTCGAGGCAGACGTCGCGCGTCGCGCGCGCTTCGTCGAGCAAGGCGAGCGTCTCGCGCGAGCGGCCGAAGTTGGCGCGCCCGATCACCTTGTGGTGCGACAGCACTTGCCGCACGCCGAGCGCGGAGGCGATCGTCATCGCCTCGGTCATCGACTCGAGCACGCGCGCGCCCTCGTCGCGGATGTGCGACGCGATCAGCGCCGATGTCCCGCGCAGCGGCTCGCACACGCGCTTGATCTCGTCGGCGCTGGCCGCGCTGGCCGGCGCGTAGTAGGTGCCGGTCGACACGCCGATCGCGCCTGCGGCGAGCGCCTCGGCGACGTGCGCCTGCATTGCTGCGATCTGCGCATCGTTCGCGGGCCGGTCGAGGTCGCGCATCGTCACCGCGCGCAGCGTGGTGTGGCCGACCAGCGCCGCGCAATTGATCGCGGGCGGCTGCGCGTCGAGCGCGGCGAAGTAGGCGGCAAAGGAATCGAAGCGCTGGCCGCCGTCGGCGACGAGGTTCAGCGGCGGCACCGCTACGTAGTTGCCGAGGGGCGCGAGGCTGATGCCGCAGTTGCCGACCACGACGGTGGTCACGCCCTGGCTCGCCTTCGGTGCCATCGACGGATCCGCCAGCAGCAGGCGGTCGTCGTGCGTGTGCACGTCGATGAAGCCGGGCGCGAGCGCGAGTCCGTCGAGATCCAGCGCCTTGGTCGCGGAGGCGCGCGCCAGCTCGCCGACCGCGGCGATCCGGTCGCCCTGCACGGCGACGGCGCCGCGTCGGCGCGGCGCGCCGCTGCCGTCGAAGATCGTCGCGCCACGCAACAACAGATCGAAGCTCATCGTCTTTTCGAACCGGGTCCGAAGCGTGTAGTCTGTCCGCCCGCGGCCGCGGATGCAATTCAGCCGCAGAGACACAGAACCGTCGAGGAGACAATTGATGGGAATCCCGATCCGCACCTGGCGGCGCGTCGCCGCCGGTCTTGCGTTCGCCGTCGGCGTGGCGGCCAGCGGCGCGGCCTTCGCGCAGGGCAAGGTCCTGAAGTTCATCCCCGAGGCGGATCTGCGCAGCCTCGACCCGATCTGGACCACCGCGTACATCACGCGCAACCACGGCTACATGGTGTACGACGTGCTGTTCGCGACCGACGCGAACTTCCACATCCAGCCGCAGATGGTCGACAAGTGGGAGGCGAGCAAGGACGGCCTGACTTACACGTTCACGCTGCGCGACGGGCTGAAGTTCCACGACGGGCAGCCGGTGCGTTCGGCCGACTGCATCGCGTCGATCGAGCGCTGGGCCAAGCGCGACGTGTTCGGGCAGAAGCTGGCGGAGATGACCGAAGCGTGGAGCGCGGTCAACGACAAGACGTTCCGGCTGAAACTGAAGAAGCCGTTCCCGTACGTGCTCGACGCGCTCGGCAAGCCGTCGAGCAACGTGCCGTTCATCATGCCGGAGCGGATCGCCAAGACCGACGCGTTCACGCAGATCACCGACCCGACCGGCTCCGGCCCGTTCAGGATGCTGAAGGACCAGTGGGTCCCGGGCAGCAAGGTCGTGTACGTGAAGAACACCGACTACGTGCCGCGCAAGGAGCCGCCGTCGTGGGGCGCCGGCGGCAAGGTGGTCAAGGTCGACCGCGTCGAGTGGATCTACATCCCGGACTCCGCCACCGCTGCGGCGGCGCTGAACAACGGCGAGGTCGATTGGTGGCAGCAATTGCCGCCCGACCTGATCCCGGTGGTCGCGAAGAACAAGGACATCAAGGTCGACAACACCGACCCGCTCGGCTCGATCGGGCTGCTGCGTTTCAATCACCTGCAGCCGCCCTTCAACAACGTGAAGATGCGGCAGGCGGTGCTCGCGGTCGTCGACCAGAAGGACTACGCGATCGCGATCGCCGGCGACCCGAAGAACGGCAAGCCGTGCCCGTCGTTCTTCACCTGCGGCACGCCGCTGGCGAGCAGTGCCGGTTCGGAGGCGCTGACCGGCAAGCGCGACCTTGAGAAAGCAAAAGCGCTGGTGAAGGAAGCCGGCTACAAGGGCGAAAAGATCATTCTGATGACGGCGACCGACCAGCCGATCGTGCACTCGCAGGCGCTGGTCACGCAGGAACTGCTGCGCAAGATCGGGCTGAACGTCGAGCTTGCGGCGATGGACTGGGGCACGCTGATCACGCGTCGCTCGTCAAAGGAGCCGGTCGACAAGGGCGGCTGGAGCATCTTTCACACCTGGTTCGTCGGCCCGGACATCACGTCGCCGGCGCTGAACTCGCCGCTGCGCGGCGCGGGCGAGAAGTCGTGGTTCGGCTGGCCGACCGACGCGAAGCTGGAGGAACTGCGCGACGCGTGGTTCGCGGCGCCGACGCCGGCCGACCAGAAGAAGATCGCGGAGGAAATGCAGAAGCGCGCGTTCGAGACCGTGCCGTACATCCCGACCGCGCAGTTCATTATCCCGACCGCGTATCGCACCAACCTGTCCGGCGTGATCGTGTCGCCGGTGACGTTCATCTGGAACGTGGAGAAGAAGTAGCTTTGGGCCGTCGCCCCGGCGCAGGCCGGGGCCCAATTGGGGCGCTCGAAATTGGGTCCCGGCCTGCGCCGGGACGACAGCGCCCGTTGTCCCTGCATGCTCCGCTACACGATCAAACGCCTGCTCGCGACCATCCCCGTGATGGGAGTGGTCGCGCTGTTCGTCTTCTCGCTGCTGTATATCAGCCCCGGCGATCCGGCCGCGGTGATCGCGGGCGACATCGCGACCGAAGCGGACATCGCGCGCATCCGCGCGCAGCTCGGGCTCGACCAGCCGTACCTGGTGCGCTTCGGCCACTGGCTGTGGTCGCTGGCGCACGGCGACCTGGGCATCTCGATCTTCACCAGCCTGCCGGTATCGACGCTGATCGCGCAGCGGATCGAGCCGACGGTGGCGCTCACGATCTGCACGCTGATCGTGTCGGTCGGCCTCGCGGTTCCGCTCGGCGTGCTGGCGGCGGCGCGCGCGGGCGGCTGGATCGACCGCGGTGTGATGGCGCTGTCGGTACTCGGCTTCTCGGTGCCGGTGTTCGTGATCGCGTACGGACTGATCCTGCTGTTCTCGATCCAGCTCGACTGGCTGCCGGTGCAGGGCTATCGCAGCATCAGCGAGGGCTTTGGCCCGTTCATCCGCCACATGATCCTGCCGAGCGTGGCGCTCGGGCTCGTCTACATGGCGCTGATCGCGCGCATCACGCGTGCCAGCATGCTCGACGTGCTCGCGCAGGACTACGTGCGCACCGCCAACGCCAAGGGGCTCGCGCCCGGCACCGTGCTGACACGCCACGCGCTGAAGAACGCGGCGGTGCCGATCGTCACGATCATCGGCATCGGGGTAGCGCTGCTGATCGGTGGCGTCGTCGTGACCGAGACCGTGTTCGCGATTCCCGGCATCGGCCGGCTGACGGTGGACGCGATCCTGCGCCGCGACTACCCGATCATCCAGGGCGTCACGCTGCTCTTTTCCGCGGTGTACGTGATCGTCAACCTGCTGGTGGATCTGTCCTACTCGCTGTTCGATCCGCGGATTCGGTACTGAAATGGCTTTGTGCCCAAGCGCTCGTCGCCCCGGCGGAGGCCGGGGCCTAATTTGCGGCGCTCGAACTTGGGCCCCGGCCTCCGCCGGGGCGACGGCGAAATGACCGCGGTCGCGATCGAACTTCCCAAGTCGACGCCGCCGACCTGGCTGCGCTTCAAGGACGCGTTCCGCCGCCATCCGACCGCGATTGCCGGCGGCATCGTGCTGCTCGCGATGATCGTGATCGCGATTGCCGCGCCGTGGCTCGGCACCACCGATCCACTCGCGGTGTCGCCGATCCGCCGGCTGCGCCCGCCGGGGGCCGAGTACTGGTTCGGCACCGACATGCTCGGCCGCGACGTTTACAGCCGCGTGATCTACGGCGCGCGCGTGTCGCTGGCAGTCGGGCTGGCGGTCGCCGTGCTGTCGACCTTGATTGGGCTGGCGATCGGGCTCGTCACCGGTTTCATCCGCTGGCTCGACGCGATCGTGATGCGCGTGATGGACGGGCTGATGTCGATCCCGTCGGTGCTGCTCGCGATCGCGCTGATCTCGCTGACCACCGCGAGCCTGAAGAACGTGATCGTCGCGATCGCGATCACCGAGATTCCGCGCGTGGTGCGGCTGGTGCGCTCGCTGGTGCTGACGCTGCGCGAGCAGCCGTACGTCGAAGCGGCGATCGCCTCCGGAACCAGGCTGCCCGCGATCCTGCTGCGGCACATCCTGCCGAACACGCTGGCGCCGCTGCTGGTGCAGGCCACCTACATCTGCGCCTCGGCGATGATCACCGAAGCGATCCTGTCCTTCATCGGCGCCGGCACGCCACCCAACATTCCGAGCTGGGGCAACATCATGGCCGAGGCGAGAAGCCTCATTCAAGTCGCCGGAACGATCCTTCTCTTTCCCGGCACCTTCCTGTCGCTGACCGTGCTGTCGGTGAATCTGCTGGGCGATGGAATGCGGGATGCACTCGATCCACGCCTTGCGCGGCGGATGTAGATGAGCCAGCCGCTGCTGCGCGTCGAGAACCTCCGAACGCACTTCCACACGCGCGACGGCGTGGTGCGCGCGGTCGACGGCGTGTCGTTCGACGTGATGCCGGGCGAGACGCTGGCGATCGTCGGCGAATCGGGCTGCGGCAAGAGCGTGACCTCGATGTCGATCCTGCGCCTGCTGCCGATGCCGCCGGCGCGCATCGCCGAGGGAAGGATCGAGTTCGACGGCGTCGACCTGCTGCAGCTTTCCGAGCCGGAGATGCGCGCGATCCGCGGCAACAAGATCGCGATGATCTTCCAGGAGCCGATGACGTCGCTCAATCCGGTGCTCACCGTCGGCCGGCAGATCGCCGAGGCGCTGGTGCTGCACCGGGGACTGTCACAGGCCGATGCCACCGCGCGCGCGATCGAATTGCTGCGCAAGGTGCACATCCCCGAGGCCGAGCGGCGCGTGCGGCAGTATCCGCACGAACTCTCCGGCGGCATGCGCCAGCGCGTGATGATCGCGATGGCGCTCGCGTGCGAGCCGCGCCTGCTGATCGCCGACGAGCCAACCACCGCGCTCGACGTGACCATTCAGGCGCAGATCCTGGAGCTGATGCGCGAACTGCGCGACAGCAGGGGCAAGAGCGCCGGCGCGTCGATCATCCTGATCACGCATGATCTGGGCGTGGTCGCGGAGATGGCGCACCGCGTGGTCGTGATGTACGCGGGTCGCAAGGTCGAGGAGGCGCCGATCGAGAAGCTGTTCGCGCGCCCGCGCCATCCGTACACGCGCGGGCTGCTCGGCTCGATGCCGCACCTCGGCGATTCCGTGAACGAGACCGGCAAGCGGCTGGTCGAGATCCCCGGCATGGTGCCGTCGCTGAAGGAGCCGGCGCCCGGCTGTCTCTTCGCGCCGCGCTGCCCGAACGCGAGCGAGCGCTGCCATCGTGAGGTGCCGCCGCTCGAATCGCATGGCCCGGGCCATTGGGCCGCGTGCTGGCATCCGGTCGTGCTGGCGCACAAGGCGGCGGAGGCGGTGCTATGAGACGTGAGGAAAGGCGGATTCACCACAGAGCCACAGAGGCACAGAGAAGAGAAACGGGGCCTTTCTCCGTGCCTCTGTGCCTCTGTGGTTCAGACCCTTCGCCCATCGGCGGGCAACGCGCATGATTTCTCCGGAGTCGCTGCTCGAGGTCGAAGACCTGCGCAAGTACTACCCGACGCAGCAAGGCTGGCTCGGCCGCGGCGGCGCCAGGGTGCATGCGGTCGACGGCGTTAGCTTCTCGATCGCCAGCGGCGAGACGCTCGGACTGGTCGGCGAGTCGGGCTGCGGCAAGTCGACCACCGGCAAGCTGATCCTGCGGCTGCAGGACCCCACCAGCGGCACGATCCGCTGGCGCGGGCGCGACATCAGCCGCCTGACCCAGCACGAGATGCGACCGGTGCGGCGCGAGCTGCAGGCGGTGTTCCAGGACCCGTACGCGTCGCTGAACCCGCGCATGCGCGCCGCCGACATCGTGGTCGAGCCGCTGCGCAACTTCGAGCCGATGTCGGAGAGCGCTGCGCGCGAGCGCGCGGCGAGCCTGTTCGCGCGCGTCGGCCTGCGCGCCGACCAGCTCGTCAAGTATCCGTTCGAGTTTTCCGGCGGGCAGCGACAGCGGCTCGGCATCGCGCGCGCGCTGTCGGTGCAGCCCAAACTGATCGTCTGCGACGAGCCGGTCTCCGCGCTCGACGTGTCGGTGCAGGCGCAGGTGATCAACCTGCTGATGGACCTGCAGCAGGAGTTCCATCTGTCGTACCTGTTCATCGCGCACGATCTGGCGGTGGTCGAGCACATCAGCCATCGCGTCGCGGTGATGTACCTGGGCAAGATCGTCGAGATCGCCGACAAGAAGTCGATCTTCACCCGCCCGCAGCACCCGTATACCGAGGCGCTGCTGGAAGCGGTACCGGTGCCCGATCCCAGGCGGCGCAAGCAGCGGCGTGTGCTGACCGGCGACGTGCCGAGCCCCGTCAATCCGCCGCCGGGGTGCCGTTTCCACACGCGCTGCCCGTACGTGGAGGCGCGCTGCAGGGTCGAGGAGCCGCCGCTCAAGCAGGTCGCGAGCGGACAATGGGTCGCGTGCCATCTGCGGCAGCCGGTCGCAACGAAAGAGGAGGCCATCGCATGACGCGCGAGGCGCGTGCAATCCGCAATCCCGCCGCGGCGCCGGCGCAAGAGCCGTACGGCGGGCGGCGATCGACGGTACTGAGCCAGCAGGGCTTCGACGCCGCGCTGGCCGAGGTTTCGAGCTGGCCCGGCTATGCGGCCACACCGCTGGTGCAGTTGAACGGGCTGGCGAAAGCGCTGAGCCTCTGTGCCATCCACTACAAGGACGAGCGCGGCCGATTCTCAAGATACGGGCTCAAGAGCTTCAAGGCGCTCGGCGGCGCGTACGCGGTCGCCAACGTGCTGCGCCAGCGCGTCGCCGCGGCGACGGGGCACACGGACATCACGTCGAAGCAATTGCTGTCCGGCGAGTTTGGGGACCTCGTGCGCACCGCGACGGTCACCTGCGCGACCGACGGCAACCACGGCCGCTCGGTCGCCTGGGGCGCGCAACTGTTCGGCTGCCAGTGCGTGATCTATGTGCACGAGCACGTGAGCCAGGGACGGCGCGATGCGATCGCGAAGTACGGCGCCGACGTCCGCGAGGTGAAAGGCAACTACGACGACGCCGTGCGCCATGCGGCGGCGACCGCGCAGGCCAGTGGCTGGACCGTGGTGTCGGACACCTCGTACCCCGGCTACCGCGACATCCCGCTCGACGTGATGCACGGCTACGGCGTGATGGCGGCCGAGTGCGAGCGGCAACTCGACACGCCGCCGACCCATGTGTTCGCGCAGGCGGGCGTGGGCGCGCTCGCGGCGGCGATGTGCGCGCATTTCTGGCTGCATTGGAAGGAGCAGCGGCCGTTCTTCGTCGTGGTGGAGCCGATGCGCGCCGACTGCGTGTACGCGAGCCTTGCCGCGGGCAAACCGGTGGTCGTGGGCGGCTCGCTCGATACGGTGATGGCCGGGCTCGCGTGCGGCGAAGTGTCGGAACTCGCGTGGGAGATCCTGCACGGCGGCGCCAATGCCGCGGTCGTGATCGACGATGACTACGCGCTCGAAGCGGTGCGCGCGCTCGCGCGGCCGGCGGCAGGGGACGCGCCGATCGTCGCCGGCGAAACCGGGGGGTCGGGGCTGGCTGCGCTGCTCGCGGCGCGCGACTATCCTGAGATCAGAAACACCTTGGCGCTCAATGGCAACTCGCGCGTGCTGCTGCTCGGCAGCGAAGGCGACACCGACCCGCAGATCTACCGCGAGGTCGTCGGGCGCAGCGCAGAGGAGGTACTGGCATGAAAGCGGAACAACTTCGCATCAATCCGGCGCGGCTGCTCGATCGCCTGAACCAGCTCGCGGCGATCGGCCGCACGGAGGACGGCAGTTGCTGCCGGCTCGCGCTGACCGACGAGGACAAGGCGGGGCGCGATCTCGTGGTGCGCTGGATGCGCGAACTGGGCCTCGAGGTGCGCATCGACCAGGCCGGCAACATCTTCGGCCTGCGGCGAGGCACCGAAGACACCGATCCGGTGATGACCGGATCGCACATCGACACCGTGCGCACGGGAGGCCGATACGACGGCTGCCTCGGCGTGCTCGGCGGGCTCGAAGTGGTGCAGACGCTCGCCGACGCCGGCCTCGCCACGCGCCGGCCCCTGGTCGTCGGCGCGTTCACCGACGAGGAGGGCGCACGCTTCCATCCCGACATGGCGGGTTCGCTGGTCTACGTCGGCGGCATGCCGCTGGAAGAGCTGTACGCGACGCGCGGCATCGACGGCAAGATCTTCCGCGACGAGCTGGAGCGCATCGGCTACCTCGGCGAAGCGCCCCTGCCGCTGTACCGGCCGCACGCGTACGTCGAACTGCACATCGAGCAGGGGCCGGTGCTCGACCAGGAAGGCATCACGATCGGCGCGGTCGAGGACCTGCAGGGCATCTCGTGGACCGAGGTGCTGGTGACCGGCCAGTCGAACCACGCCGGCACCACGCCGATGCGGATGCGCCACGACGCCGGCTACTGCGCGGGGGCGATCGCGACCTTCGTGCGCGCGCTCACGAAGGAGATCGGCGGCAATCAGGTCGGCACCGTCGGCTCGATCACGCTGCACCCGAATCTCACGAACGTGATCGCGGCGCGCGCGCGTGTGACGGTCGATCTGCGCAACACCGACGACGCCTCGCTCGCCCGCGCCGAGCAGCGGCTGGGGGAATTCCTGCGGCAGCTCGCGCGGGAGGAGGGCGTGAAGATCGAAACGCACTCGCTGGCGCGCTTCGCCCCGGTCATGTTCGACGAGAGCATCGCTGCATTGATTTCTCGCACCGCGCAGCGGCTCGGCCACTCGTGCCGGCCGATGACTTCGGGCGCCGGCCACGACGCGCAGATGATCGCGCGCATCGCGCCGACCGCGATGATCTTCGTGCCGTCGATCCGCGGCATCAGCCACAACCCGGCCGAGGACACCAAGCCCGAGCACTTGGCCGCCGGCGCCGACGTGCTCCTGCACACGCTGCTCGAGCTCGCCGCGTAGCCATGGGGAGAGTCATCACCGTCGGCGCCGCACAGCTCGGCGCGATCGCACGCGCCGAGCCGCGCGCGCAGGTGGTCGAGCGGATGCTGGCGCTGTTGGCGCAGGCGAAGGCGCACGGCTGCGACCTCGTCGTGTTCCCGGAGCTGGCGCTGACGACCTTCTTCCCGCGCTGGTTCTTCGACAAGCAGGAGGAGATCGACGCCTTCTTCGAGCGTGAGATGCCCGGGCCCGACACGCGCCGGCTCTTCGACTCGGCGCAGCAACTCGGCATCGGTTTCTATCTCGGCTACGCGGAACTGGCGCAGGAAGAAGGACGAACGCGGCGCTTCAACACCTCGATCCTGGTCGACAAGCGGGGCAGGATCATTTCGAAGTACCGCAAGATCCACCTGCCCGGCCACGCCGAGCACGAGCCGTGGCGGCGCTTCCAGCATCTGGAGAAGCGTTACTTTGAGGTCGGCAACCTCGGCTGGCCGGTCATCCGCTGGGCGTTCGGCGAACACAAAGGGCTGTTCGGCATGGCGATCTGCAACGACCGCCGCTGGCCGGAAACCTATCGCGTGATGGGACTGCAGGGCGTGGAGATGATCCTGCTCGGCTACAACACGCCTGTGCACAACCCGCCCGCGCCCGAGCACGACGCGCTGTCGCACTTCCACAATGAACTGGTGATGCAGTCGGGCGCGTACCAGAACGGCACCTGGGTCGTCGGTGTGGCCAAGGCCGGCAACGAGGAAGGCGTGGAGCAGATCGGCAACTCGATCATCGTCGCGCCGAGTGGCGAGATCGTCGCCGCCTGCACCACGACCGCCGACGAACTCGCCATTGCGCGCTGCGATCTCGACCTGTGCGACTCGTACAAGTCGACCACGTTCAACTTCGCGCGCCACCGCGAGCCGGAGCAGTACCGGCTGATCGTCGAGCGCAAGGGCGCGGCGCCGCCGCCTGAATAGCGTCGCAAGGATCGCAACCGGCGCTCACGCGCCGCGCATCAGCGCGATCAGCTCTGCCGTCGAAGGCAAGGCGGCATCCGCCGCCTGTTCGCCGAGCACGCCTTCGGCCAGCGCGCGCTTGTCGTGGTGCAGCTCGACGATCTGCTCTTCGAGCGTGCCCTGCGTCACCAGCCGGTAGACGGTCACCGGTCGCAACTGGCCGATGCGGTGCGCGCGGCCCATCGCCTGATCTTCGGCCGCCGGGTTCCACCACGGGTCGGTGATCACGACATAGTCGGCGGCCGTGAGATTCAGGCCGAACCCGCCGGCCTTCAGGCTGATCAGGAAGAGGTCGCCGTCGCCGGATTGAAACGCGGCAATCCGGCGCGTGCGTTCGGCCGCCGGCGTGGCGCCGTCGAGATACTGGTAACGGATGCCGGCCTCGTCCAGCGGCGCGCGCAACAGGTCGAGAAAATCGACGAACTGGCTGAACACCAGCGCCTTGTGGCCGTTGGCGGCGAGCTCCGCGGCGAGGTCGGCAAACGCGCGCACCTTGGCGCCGGCCAGTTGCAGCTCCGGACTGACGAGGCGGGGATCGCAGGCCGCCCGGCGCAGCCGCGTGAGCTGCGCGAGGATATGAAACTGCGCCTGCCCGGTCGGCTGGTCCGCGACCGCGCGCTCCGCCGTCGCCACCGCGGCGCGCCGCAGCGCTTCGTAGTGCGCGGCTTCGGCGGCGTCGGGCGCGATCGTCAGCACCAGCTCGGTGCGCGGCGGCAGCTCCTCCAGCACCTGCGACTTGGTCCGCCGCAGCACGAACGGCGCGATCAGCCGCCGCAGCATGCGTTGCGCGTCGCGATCACGCTCGCGCTCGATCGGGCCGGCGAAGCGCTCGTTGAAGCGCGCCAGCGTGCCGAGCAGTCCCGGGTTGCAGAAGCGCATGATCGACCACAGCTCGGCGAGCCGGTTCTCGATCGGCGTTCCGGACAGCGCGATGCGGAAGTCGGCGGCGAGATCGAACAATGCGAGCGAGCGCTTGGCGGCGGCGTTCTTGATCGCCTGCGCCTCGTCGGCCACCAGCGTGTGCCAGGCCTTGGCCGCGAACGCCTCCTGCGCCTGCTGCATCAACCCGTAGGAGACGATCACGACATCGCGCGGCCCGGCCGCTTCGATCAGCGCGGCGCGGGCGCCTTCGCCGTAGATCGAAGCGTTCAGCGCCGGCGCGAAGCGCCGCGCTTCGGCCAGCCAGTTGCCGCACACCGAGGTGGGCGCGACGACCAGTGCCGGACCGCCGGCGGCGCGCGCCAGCAGCACGGCGAGCGTCTGCACCGTCTTGCCCAGTCCCATGTCGTCGGCGAGGCAGGCGCCGAAGCCGGCCTGCGCGAGTCGCATCGCCCACTGGTAGCCGTCCTCCTGATACGGGCGCAACTGCGCCTGCAGTCCGCCGGGCAGCGCAGGCTGCGCGTCCCGCGCGGTGCGCAGCCTTTCGATCTTCGCGGTGAACGCGGCATCGGTATCGGCCGCGGCTCCAGCCAGCGCCTCCTGCAGCCAGGCCGCCGCCAGCGGCGGCACCCGCAGCTCGTCGCCGTTCGGTTCGGCGACGGCGGCCAGCTCCGCGAGCTTCTCGCGCAGCTCGCGCGTGAGCGCCGCATACACGCCCTTGCCCATCGGCACGAAGCGGCTGCGGCTCGCGGCGGCGGCGAGCAGCGCCTCGAGTTCCAGCACGGTCGATTCGTCGACCTGCGCCCGTCCGCGCACGCGAAACCAGTCGCGCTCGGTGCGCACGGTCAGTGCCACGCGCGCGGCATCGATCGTGATCACGCGCACCGACTGGCCGCGCGGCCATTCGACCGCCGCGACCGCGGGCAGCGTCGGCAGCGCCTCGACCAGCGCCAGCGCGCGCTCGGGATCGTCGACGCGCCACTCGCAGACGACATCGCCGCGCGCGGGCGGATCGAGGAACTCGAACGCGGCGAGCACCGAGTCGAGGTGCGCCCGTTCGGCCGCGAGATCGCGCTCGCCGCCGACGGCTTCGCCCTTGACCGCGGCCATCACCCGCGCGCGGCCGCTGCCCGGCATCAGCCGCGGCCCGTCGGCACCGAGCGGTGCGACCACCAGGCGCAGCATCAGGCTGTCTCCGATCGGGGACAGTTCGGCGCGCAGCCGCGCATCGGTGGCCACTTCGCGCGCGGCCTGTGCGTGGTCCGATTCGATCTGGAAGTGGCCGGCGAGCGAGTGCAGCGCCTGCTGCAGTTCCGCCTGCGCGGCGGCGGGCACGGCGAAGCGACCCGAAACCAGTTGCGCGGCGCGGCGTTGCGCCGGGGTGAAGCGGATCACGCGGATGCGCTGCGGCGAATCGCGCAGCACGGTGATGTGGCGCAGCGCCTCCTCGTCGCCCTGCACTTCGAAGATTTCGAACACATCGCGCTCGCGCTGCGGGCGCGGCTGCGGCCTGATCTTCATCACGTAGCGCTCGCCCTCGCGGGCGACTTCCAGCTCCGGCGTGCCTTCCACCACATCGACCGTCGTCTGGGGCGCGTCGGCCAGCACCGCCGCCGGATGACCGATCAGCGCGACGATCGCCGCGGCGCGATCGAGCGTGTAGCGGCGCGCGTAGCGCCGGTCCTGGCGGATCGCGCGCGCCACCCGCGCGTCCCACGGTTCGAGCCGCTCGTTGCCGGCGAGCTTGCCGAGCGCGAGCGCCTTCGGCTTGCTCCAGCCGCGCGCGCTGCGCTTCTGCTCGAGCGGCTCGATCGACTCAATGCCGCCCTGCTTGTCGAGGCGGACCGACCACACGATGCGCGTGGCGGCGGCACCGGCGTCGGCTTCGCCGCCCAGCGCCTGCAGCGACGCGAGCACTGCGCGCCACGATTCCTGACCGCCGGCGGCGAAGAAAGTCGCGGGTGCCTCGCCTCCGGCCAGCACCGCTTCGGCCGCAGCCACCTGCGCGTCGAGCCAGGCGAAGCCGCACGCCTGCAGCCACTGTCTGAGCGCCGCAATCGACTTGGCGCGTTGGGCGTTGCGGTCCTTCTTCCTTGGTGCGGCAAGCGCCTCCGCACCCAGCCAGGCGCGCAGCAGGCAGCGCCACAGGTCGGGCCAGGACGGATGCGCCGAGCTCGTCGGCTCGAACACCTCGGGGTCGAGCCGCACATCGCCCAGCCGCGCGCCGATCGCGTGCACCCACGCACCCCACGCTTCGAACGGGTGGGGATTGCGCGAGCCGGATTCGCCGAGGCAGAACTTCTTTGCCAGCTCGAGATGCTTTGGCGTTTGCTGCGCGAGCAGCGCCAGCGGATACAGCCAGGCAATGCTCGTCGGCAGCACGCGCTTGCGCGCGCCGACTTCGACCTGCCGCAGTTTCAGCGCCGACTCGAATGTCTGCTGCGCCTCGGCCCAGCGCCCTGCCTGGATCAGCGCGCCGGCGCGCAGCGCCTCTGCGCCGCCGCTCCGATCGGCTTCGATCACCGCAAGCGCGCGCGCCGCTTCGCCCCGGTGCAGCAGGACTTCGGCCACTTGCAGCCGCAGATGCTCGGGCATCGATGCGCGGTCCGGCGCCGAATCGATCTTGGCGAGCACCCAGTCCAACATGGGCAGCCGTTCGATGCGCCAGTCGGCGCACAGCGCGGCCACGACCGCGAACGCGAGGTCCCAGCGCCACTCGGGCACGATGCGCTCGAACAACAGGGAATCGAACGCCTCCAGGCACGCCTCGTAGACGACCTCGTTCCAGTCGTGATGGCGCGCAACGCGAAGTTTCAGCGCACCGAGTTCGCGCGCTGCCGTGCCCGCAAAGACCTCCAGCCGCACGATCGCCACGGTGGCGGCGCGATCCCACACCGGCCAGTAGTACGGCTCTCGCGCAGGGTCATAGCGCTCGGCGCGATGCAGCGCGTCGCGCAATTGCCCGAGCGGCACCTGCGCGAGCAGTTGCCGGTACAACGCCGCGCGCGTCGCGTCGGTCAGCCGCATGAACCCCGAGCGCGACGGATGCTCGACGAGCACGCCGGCGCGCTTCAGTTCGCCCTGCACGTGCTTGACCTGTTCCTGCGTAAAGGCCTTGCCCGACCGCGACTTCGCGCCCGAGACCCGCAGCAATTCGTAGCACGCGGTGCGCGGCCGCCAGGTCCACAACAGCGCCATCGCTTGCGCTACGGCGCGCATGTCGCCGTCGAGTTGCGGCGCGGCCGCCGCCGCGTCGGAAAAAAGGTCCGCAGTCATGTGCGCCGGATCACGGGGAGCAGCGAAGGTACACGAAACCGTGCGGACGGGCCGCGGCAATCTGAGTTCCGACGGCGGGCTGATGTTGCTCAAACGCACCGACGAGCGCACCACGGTGAGGTTCGTCAGCGGCGCAGCGGTGACCGTCCACTGCGCCGAACTGCGAAAGCGGAGCTCGCCTGCGCACCGCGCGCATTGGTTGACGGTCAAGGAATCCCCGATGACGCCGTAGCCAGACGAACAGACAGGCGGCAACGTCGACCCATCGCCCCCAGGTCCCGGCGCAGTGAGATGCCAACGGAACGTGCAAGGGACACGGCCATGACCAAGGTGCAGATCACGCTCCCCGATCAACTGGTGCAGGCGGCGCAGCGCGCCGGCTTGCTGACGCCGGAATCGATCGAGCGCCTGCTGCGCGAGGCGACGGAACGTCAGCTCCGTATCGATGAACTGTTCGAGGCGATGGACCAGATCGCCGCGGTCAACGAACCACCGCTGTCGCCCGAACAGGTGGCCGAAGAGATCAAGGCCATGCGCGCCGACAGGCGCCGCGGTGCGGCCTGACGGTGCGCATTGTCCTGGACACGAACGTCGTCGCCTCCGCGCTGCTGTGCGGCGGAACGCCGAGCGAACTGCTGCGCGCCGCACGCGGCGGCAAGGTGACGCTGGCGACCAGCACGCCGATGCTCGTCGAGCTGGCCGATCCGCGGTCACGGCGCAAGTTCACAAGCAGGATCGCGGCGCAGCGTTACTCAATCGAGGAGCTACTCGCGCGGTATGTGCACTTGAACCTGGTTGTGCGTCCAGTGCCGGTTGCTGGTGTGGCTCCCGATCCAGTCGATGATGTCGTGGTCGGCACCGCCCTTGCCGCGCGCGCCGACTTCATCGTGAGCGGCGACAAGGGACCGCTGGGCGTTCAGCGGCATCGGGATGTTGAGATTCTGAGAGTGGCTGAAGCAGTGCTTCGGATCGACGGCTGAGCGTTCGGGGAACGCCGTCGCCACCCCATGGTGCGTTGGAAGCAGCGTTCCCCGAACGCGGCCGACCGCCCTCTTATGCCTCGTCGGCGTAAGCGCGCGGCAGTCGGCTCACGCGTAGCGCGCGATCGTCAACCCGTCGAGACTGATCTCGGGTCTGCGCCCGCTGATCAGGTCCGCGATCACGCGCCCGGTGCCGGCGGCCATCGTCCAGCCGAGCGTGCCGTGGCCGGTGGCCAGGTACAGGTTGCGGTACCTGGTCGGGCCGAGCACCGGCGTGCCGTCGGGCGTCATCGGGCGCAGCCCGCACCAGAATTCGGCGCGCTTGACGTCGCCGCCGCGCGGAAAGAGATCGGTGACCACGTGCTCGAGCGTGCCGCGCCGCCCCTCGCGCAGCTTCAGGCTGTAGCCGGCGAGTTCGGCGGTGCCGCCGACTCGGATGCGATCGCCGAGCCGCGTGACCGCGACCTTGTGCGTCTCGTCCATGATCGTCGACTCGGGCGCCTGCTTCGCGTCGGTGATCGGCACGGTGAGCGAATAGCCCTTGACCGGATAGACAGGCAGGTCGATGTTCAGCGGCTTCAGCAGCAGCGGCGAGTAGCTGCCGAGTGCGCAGACGTAGGCGTCGGCGGTGACAAACGCTGCGTCGGTGCGTACGCCGCTCACCTGGTCGCCGGCGACGGTGAGCGACTCGATCCGCGCGCCGAAGCGGAACGCGACGCCACGCTTTTGCGCCAGCTCGGCCAGCCGCTGCGTGAACCGGTAGCAGTCGCCGGTCTCGTCGTTCGGCAGCCGCAGCGCGCCGACGAACTTCTGCTGCGTGAGCGCGAGCGCCGGCTCGACGCGGGTGAAGCCCTTGCGGTCGAGCACCTCGTACGGCACGTCGTACTCCTTCAGGATCTCGAGGTCCTTGGCGATGCCGTCAAGCTGCTTGTGCGTGCGAAAGAGCTGCAGCGTGCCCTGCGTGCGCTCGTCGTACGCGATGCCGGTGTCGGCGCGCAACTGCCGCAGACAGTCGCGGCTGTACTCGGCGATCGGCACCATGCGGCTCTTGTTCAGCCGGTACGCGCGCTCGGTGCAGTTCGCGAGCATCATCCAGCCCCAGCGCCACATGGCGGCGTCCAGCAGCGGCCAGATCACGAGCGGGCTGTGCGTCATCAGCATCCACTTGATCGCCTTGATCGGGATGCCGGGCCCGGCCCACGGCGCGGAATAGCCGGGCGACACCTCGCCCGCGTTGGCATAGCTGGTCTCCAGCGCCGGGCCGTGCTGGCGGTCGATCACCGTGACTTCGTGGCCATACTGCGCGAGGTAGTACGCGACCGTCGTGCCGATGACGCCGCTGCCGAGCACGGCGACGCGCATCAGGCGGGCTCTCGCGTCAGCAACTGCGCGTAGCGCGTCCGATCGATGTTGCCGCCGCTGACGATCACGCCGATGCGCTTGCCCGCGACCGGCACCGCGCCTTCGAGCGCGGCGGCCGCGGCGAGGCAGCCGGTCGGTTCGACGACGATCTTCATCCGCTCGGCGAAGAAGCGCAGCGTGCGGATCAGCGCCGCATCGCTGACGGTGGCGATGTCGCGCACCAGTTCGCGGATCACGGGAAAGGTGAGCCGGCCCGCGTGCTGCGTCTGCGCGCCGTCGGCGATCGTGCGCGGCACGTCGATGTGCACGATCTCGCCGCGCTTCAGACTCTGCTGCACGTCGTTGCCGGCCTCCGGCTCGACGCCGATCACCGCGCATTGCGGCGCGAGTTGCCGCGCCGCAACCGCGCAGCCGGAGATCAGCCCGCCGCCGCCGACGCACACCAGCAGCAGGTCGAGCGCGCCGACCTCTTCCAGCAATTCCTTCGCCGCGGTGCCCTGCCCGGCCATCACGTGCGCATGGTCGTACGGCGGGATCAGCGTCATGCCGCGCTCGCGCGCGATGCGCGCGCTCAAGGCTTCGCGATCCTCCGTGTAGCGGTCGTACAGCACGACCTCGGCGCCGTAGCCCTTGGTCGCCTCGATCTTCAGCGGCGGCGCATCCTGCGGCATCACGATCACCGCGGGCATGCCGAGCAGCCGCGCCGCGAGCGCGATCGCCTGCGCATGATTGCCGCTGGAGAACGCCAGCACCCCGTGCTTGCTCTGCTCCGGCGTTAACTGCGCCAGCGCGTGGTACGCGCCGCGGAACTTGAACGCACCCGTCCGCTGCAGGTTCTCGCACTTGAAGAAGAGCTGCGCGCCGGTGCGTTCGTTCGCGGTGCGCGAGGTCAGCACCGGCGTGCGATGCGCCACGCCACGCAGGCGCTGCGCGGCGGCTTCGATGTCGGCGTAGGTGATGGCGAGCGACACGTGCGGCTCCGACCGGAAGCGCGCAGTCTACGTCGCCCGATACGCCGCGCGCAGCAGCTCATGGAAGTGATGCACGCCGGATTCGGCGTGCGGGTTCAGCCGCCCCGGCGTGTACGAGCCCGACGCCAGTGCGCGTTGCACCGCTTCGCAGATCGCGATGTCCTCCAACTGCACTTCATCGCTGAAGCGCTGGTCCTCGACCCGCTGCGCGGCGGCGACCGAATCGGCGTAGTAGTAATCGAAGTCGACGCGGCAGCGATCGGCCGCGAGCGGCACGACGCGATTGGTCTGCAGCCGGCCCGGCAGCACGTTCAGCATCGTGTTCGGAAAGAGGAACCAGTACAGCGCTTCGCCCGCGCCGTACGGGCGCGCATCGGCGAGCGGGCTCGACTGCAGCGAGTGCCAGCGCGCGCTGTGCGTGGCGTACTGCGCGGCGTCCAGTACCGTGGCGAGCCGCGGGTGCACGCGCGGCACGTGGTAGCCCTCGAGATAGTTGTCGACGTACACCTTCCAGTTGCACGCGGCCTCGTAGCTGACGCGGCGGTCGAACGCGAGCTGCGCCAGCGGCTGCGGCAGGCGCGCATCGATGCCGGCGACCACTTCGTCGAACGCCGGCGCGGTTGCGGTCAGCGCCGCGAAGACGAGGCCCTGCCACTGCGCGACGCGCGCCTCGGGCAGGCGGATCGCCGCCGGATCGAAGTCGCGCGCGCGGGCCATGTCGGGCGCGCCGCGCAGTGCGCCGTCGAGCGCGTAGGTCCAGCCGTGGTAGCGGCACACGAGCGCCTTGGCACCGCGGCCGTCGCATTCGGCCAGCGGCCCGGCGCGGTGGCGGCAAACGTTATGCAGCGCGCGCAGCCGGCCGTCGTCGCCGCGCACCAGCAGCAGCGGAACCGCGCCGATCTGCGCAGTCGCATGGTCGCCGACGCCCAGCACCTGCGCCGCATGCGCGACCAGTTGCCAGCCGCGCGCGAACACCGCCTCGCGGTCGAGCGCGTGAAACGCGGGGTCGGCGTAGCAGTGCGCGGGCAGCGCGTGCGCGGTGTCGAGCGGCTGCGGCGCAAGCCAGTCGGCGGCAAGATCGGGCATCGGGCGCTCGGCAGTTGCGGCAGCGCATTGTACGAAGCGGGGCGCGCCCTACACTGCCCGCAGTCGCAGGAGTGAAGGATGTTCACCCGCCGCCGTCTGCTCGCACTGGGCGCCGCGCTGCCGCTCGCGCAGCGCGTGCCGGCGCAGGATGCGTACGCGGCCGCGCGCGAGCGGATGCTGCGCGAGATCGAGGCCGACGTGCGGGCCACCGCGCGCAGCACGCACCGCGATCGCCTGGCCGACAACGTGCTCGTCGCGCTGCGCAAGGTGCCGCGCCACCGTTTCGTGGCGCCGGAACTCGCGGCGGCCGCGTACGACAATCGTCCGCTGCCGATCGGCGAAGGGCAGACGATTTCGCAACCGTTCATCGTCGCGCTGATGACCGACCTTGCGCAGCCGAAGAAGACCGACCGCGTGCTCGAGGTCGGCACCGGCTCCGGCTACCAGGCCGCGGTACTCGCCGAATGCGTCGAGCACGTGTACACGATCGAGATCGTGCCCGCGCTCGGCCGGCGCGCGGCGGCGCTGCTGAAGGAACTCGGCTACGCGAACATCGAGACGGGCATCGGCGACGGTTATCTCGGCTGGCCGGAGGCGGCGCCGTTCGACGCGATCGTCGTCACCGCGGCGCCCGACCACATCCCGCAGCCGCTGGTGGATCAGCTCAAGCCCGGCGGCCGGCTGATCATTCCGGTCGGCAGCCGGTTCGGCGGCCAGGACCTGCTGGTGATCGAGAAGAGCGCCGACGGCCGCACGATCAAGCGCACCGCGCTGCCGGTGCGGTTCGTGCCGCTGACGCGGGAGCGGTGAAGGGTGCAAGGGTCCGCGCGGCTTGTTGTCCATCTTTGACATTCTTTGATAAGCTCGCGCCGTCGAATCGCGGGAGCCAAACGATGGGTATGAACGTCAACCTCACGCCGCAGCTCGAAGAGATGGTTCGCGCCAAGGTCGCGTCGGGCCTGTACACGTCCGCCAGCGAAGTCGTGCGCGAAGCACTGCGCCTGATGGACGAACAGGACCGCCAGCGAGCGGCGAAGCTCGAGCAACTGCGCAAGGACGTCCGCGAGGGACTCGACAGCGGGCTTAGCCGGCCCTGGGATCCGGCCGAGGTGAAGCGCCAGGCGCGGGCGCGGCGCAGCGGCAAGGCGGCGCGGGCATAGATGCCGCGTGTTGATCGCCGGCCGCTCGCGGCGGCCGACATCTTCGATATCCGGGACTACATCGCCGGGGACAGCGTCGCTGCGGCTGATCGCTGGCTGGACCAACTGGACGAGTCGTTGAACCTGCTGGCGACGCAGCCGCTCATGGGCCGTGCGCGAGACGAGTTGGCGCCCGGTGTGGGCAGCTTCCCGTTCGGGCGCTACGTCATCTTCTACGTTCCGCTCGAAGACGGAATCGACGTGGTGCGCGTGCTCCACGGAGCGCGCGATATCGACACCGCGTTCACGGAGAGCGCGTAGTCGTCGTCATTCCTCAAGGACCGCTCGATACTGCCTGTAGCACTCACGTGCTACATTGCGCACGTCTTCCCGTCACCATTCCCATTCCCTTGAGCCGCCGATGTCCACGACGACCATTCGCCTTCCGGAAGACCTGAAGGCTCGAATCGCGGCCGCGGCGAAGCGGACGGGCAGAACGGCCCACAGCCTGATCCTCGAAGCGATCGCAGAGAAGGTCGACGCGGCGGAGCGGCGCGGCGAGTTCCACGCGGCCGCCGAGAAGCGCTATGCGGCCATCGCCGCCTCCGGCCGGACGATCCCGTGGAGCGAAATGCGCACCTACCTCGAGCGCCGTGTCGCGGGCGAGCGGCCGCGGCGTCCCGTTGCCAGAAAGCTGGCGCGGTAGCCGTGGCGCGCGTCGAGGTCGCGCCGGAGCTCGGCGAGGATTTCGATCGGATCTGCGATCAGCTCGCGCAATACGACCTCGAACATGCCGCGGCCCGGATTGGCGAAATCATCCAGGCGTTCAATGTCCTCGCGTCCAATCCACTGATCGGCCGCCCAGCCGCGCCGGACCTGCGCCAGCTCATCATTGGCCGCAGTTCGCGCGCTTGCGTGGCGCTGTACCGCTATGTGGCGGAACTGGACACCGCTTTCGTCCTTGCCCTGAAGAGTCAACAGGAAGCCGGCTACAAGCACGACTGATTCGCATGAAAGACATCAGCATCCCGCCGCGCCCCGGCGCCAGCGAAGCCGCCAATCATTTTCATGCCGACCTCGCCGCGCAACTGCTCGCGCAATCGCTCGACTCCCTCGATGCGCAGCTGCACGAGTCGGTCGGCACCGCCGAGCGCCTCGTCGACCACGACTGCATCAACCTGTACGCCGGCACCAACACGATGAACCCGCGCGCGAAAGCGCTGCTGGCCTCCTCGATCGGCGTGCGGCCGAGCCTCGGGCATCCCGGCGAGAAGTACAACAAGGGCGTGCACGAGATCGAGAAGATCGAGGTGCTGGCGCTCGAGCTGCTGAAGCGTCTGTTCAACGCGCCGTATGCCGAGTACCGTGTGCCGAGCGGCTCGATCGCCAACCTGTACGCGTTCATGGCGACCTGCCGGCCGGGCGACACGATCATCGCGTTCGACGACGCCGCGGCGGGGCATCCGACGCATCACGCGGAGGGCGCCGCAGGCCTGTACGGGCTGAAGGTGCTCGCGATGCCGTTCGACGCCGCACGCATGGATGTCGATGTCGACGGGCTGCGGCGGCTGGCGCGCGATGCGAGACCGAAGCTCGTGATCGTCGCCGGCTCGATGTGCCTGTATCCGTACGACGTGGCCGCCGTGCGCGCGATCGCCGACGAGGTGGGCGCATGGGTGCTTTACGACGCCGCACACATGGGCGGGCTGATCGCCGGCGGCGCGTTCCAGCAGCCGCTCGCCGAAGGCGCGCACCTGATGACGGGCAGCACGTACAAGAGCTTCGGCGGACCGCCGAGCGGAATGGTGCTGACCACCGAGGCGGTGCTGGCCGAACGGCTCGACCGCATCGCCTATCCGGGTTTGACCGCGAACTTCGACGCCGCCAAGACCGCCGCACTCGCCCTGGCGACGATGGATCTGCTCGAGTACGGCCGCGCCTACGCGCGCCAGATGATCGCCAATGCGCAGGCGCTGGCCGAGGCGCTCGCCGCCGAGGGTGTGGCGGTGTTCAGGCCGGCGGCGCGCGACGGGTTTACGGTGTCGCAGCACGTCGCGCTCGATGCGCGGCCATACGGCGGCGGCAATCGCGCCTCCGAACACATCGAGCGCGCCAACATCCTGTTCACCTCGATCGGCTTGCCGCTGCCTGCGGTCGCGGGCGATGCCAACGGCATCCGCATCGGCACCCAGGAAGTCACGCGCTGGGGCCTGCGTGAGGACGCGCTGCGCGAAGTGGCGCGCCTGATCGCGCGCGTGCTGGTGCGCGGCGAGGCGCCCGAGCGCGTGCGCGCGGATGCCCTTGCGCTCAGGGCGGATTATCAGCGGCTGCACTTCGTGCGGAACTGACCGGCCGGCTCCGGGGGTACCATGCAAGCCCGAATCTGACGGGGTCTGCCCGATGGACGACGTCACCCGCCCCAAGAAGCCGAAGGCCGACGACCTCGGCGTCCCGGTGTCGCAGAAGATCCGCGAGCGCATCGAGCGCGCGCGCGAGCGCTACCACGCCAACGACAACATTTCCCGCTTCATCGAGCCGGGCGAGCTGGAACTGCTGCTCGACGAGGTCGAGGGCCGGATGCGCGGCGTGCTGGAAAGCCTGGTGATCGACGTCGACAGCGACCACAACACGCAGGGCACCGCGCGCCGCGTGGCGAAGATGTATCTGAACGAGGTGTTCCGCGGCCGCTACATGCCGCCGCCGTCGGTCACCGAATTTCCGAACGTCGAGCACCTGAACGAGCTGATGATCGTCGGCCCGATCATGATCCGCAGCGCGTGCTCGCATCACCTGTGCCCGATCATCGGCAAGCTGTGGATCGGCGTGATGCCCAACGAGCACTCGAACCTGATCGGGCTGTCCAAGTACGTGCGGCTGGCGGACTGGGTGATGAGCCGGCCGCAGATCCAGGAAGAGGCGGTCACGCGGCTGGCAGACCTGCTGCAGGAGCGCATGCAGCCCGACGGACTGGCGCTGGTGATGGAGGCCGATCACTTCTGCATGCAGTGGCGCGGCGTCAAGGACACCGATTCGAAGATGATCAACAGCGTGATGCGCGGCAGCTTCCTGGCCAACACCAGCCTGCGGCGCGAATTCCTCGCGCTGCTGCAGAGAAAGTCCGCCTGAGGGAGCCCCATGCTGATCCGCCTGCTGTATGCCAGCCGCTCGGCCGAGCCGGTGACTCCGGCCTTGGTCGATTCGATCCTCGCACAATGCCGCAAGCGCAATCCCGAGCTCGGCATCACGGGCATCCTGTGCCACTGCGGCGAAATGTTCATGCAGGTGCTCGAAGGCGGGCGCGGGCCGGTCAACGCCCTGTACAACGACATCGTGCGCGATCCGCGCCACAAGGACGTGACGCTGCTTCAGTGCGTCGAAGTGTCCGAACGGCGCTTCGCGGGCTGGACCATGGGCCTCGTGAACGCGGCCCGGATCAACCAGTCGACGCTGCTCAAGTACTCGGAAAAGGCGGTGCTCGATCCGTACGCGCTGCCGGCGCGCGTGGCGCTAGCGCTGCTCGAAGAGCTGATCGCCACCGCGCAGATCGTCGGCCGCGCGGGCTAGCCGGGGGATCGCCGATGCCGCACGACTCCGACTGGCGCCATCACGGCGTGCGCGTGATCAAGGCGAAATCGCTCGACCCCAACACCGCGCAGACGGTGGGAATGGACCGCAAGGCCGCGATCAACTACGCGCGCGTCGGCGCGCAGAAGCTGTGGGCCGGCACGGTGACGATCCACGCCAACGCCAAGACCGGCGCGCATCACCACGGCGCGCTTGAGAGCGTGATCTACGTGGTGCGAGGCAAGGCGCGCATGCGCTGGGGCGAGCGGCTGGAGTTCGTCGCCGAGGCCGACGCCGGCGACTTCATCTACGTGCCGCCGTACGTGCCGCATCAGGAGATCAACGCGTCGACGACCGAGCCGCTCGAATGCGTGCTCGTGCGCAGCGACAACGAGGCGGTGGTGGTCAATCTCGACATCGCCGATGTCGAACCGAACCCCGAGGCCGTGTACTGGGTCGATCCGATCCACGCGCCGCCGCGCGGTTGATGGCGTGAATATCCGCTTGTCTGCGGGCGCGGGCCGGCGCAGGGTGGGCGCATATCGCCCCTCGCGCTGTGCGTATGCCGATTCCGTCTGGCGCGCGCCGAAAACGACGCGAACGAGCGCCGACAATGGCGCAACCGGAGCAGGCCCATGAAAGCCAGGACCATCCTCGACACGATCGGCCGCACGCCGCACATCCGCGTCAATCGCCTGTTCGGCGATTCGCACGAGGTGTGGATCAAGTCCGAGCGCGCCAACCCCGGCGGCTCGATCAAGGACCGCATCGCGCTGTCGATGGTCGAGGACGCGGAGAAGACGGGCCGACTCACGCCCGGCGGCACGATCATCGAGCCCACGTCGGGCAACACCGGCATCGGTCTGGCGATGGTGGCGGCGGTCAAGGGCTACCGGCTGATCCTCGTGATGCCCGACAGCATGTCGATCGAGCGCCGGCGCCTGATGCTCGCGTACGGCGCGAGCTTCGAGCTGACGCCGCGCGAGAAGGGCATGCCGGGAGCGATCGCGCGCGCGACCGAACTGGTCGCCGCCACGCCGGGCGCGTGGATGCCGCAGCAGTTCGACAATCCGGCCAACATCTACGTGCACGAGCGCACGACCGCGCGCGAGATCCTGGAGGACTTCGCTGCGACGCCGTTCGACGTGCTGATCACCGGCGTCGGGACCGGCGGCCACATCACCGGCTGCGCGCTGACGCTCAAGCAGGTGTGGACGAAGCTGAAGGTCTACGCGGTCGAGCCGTCAGCGTCGCCGGTGATCTCCGGCGGCAAGCCGTCGCCGCACCCGATCCAGGGCATCGGCGCCGGCTTCATCCCGGCCAATCTGCACGTCAAGCTGCTCGACGGCGTGATCCAGGTCGACGCGGAGCCGGCGCGCGAGATGGCGCGCCGCGCCGCGCGCGAGGAAGGCATGCTGGTCGGCATCTCGTCGGGCGCGACGCTGGCCGCGATCGCACAGAAGCTGCCCGAGCTGCCGCCCGGCGCGCGCGTGCTCGGCTTCAACTACGACACCGGCGAGCGCTACCTGTCGACCGAGGGCTTTCTGCCGGCCGCGTAGCTCACTCGACCCGGCGCGCGGGCGGAGCGGGACTCTCGCTCACCTGCACTGCGGCGGGCGCCTCGGCGGCACCGCCGGCGCGCGGCTGCGTTTCAGGCGCGGCGCGCGTCCACCGCGGCCGCTGCAGCGACGGCGTGGCGCCGAGCTTCTCGTAGACGAACACGCTGAAGGGGCCTTCCTGCGCGGGGCGCGCCGGCTGCGGGGCGGTCTGTGCCTGCGCGCCGAGCGTGACAAGGGCGATGCCGAGGGCGAGGACTGTGGGGCGGATACGCATGTTGAACTCCTTTCCGTTGCGTCGTCGGGTGCCGATCGGCACCGTTCGTTCGACGGGCTTCACTGTGCGCGCGGCGTGGCAGAATGAAAAGACAGATCAGGACATATTTCATGTCGATTCGTTCAAACCGGCGCAAGCCCGCCGATACGCCGCCCGCGTTTGACCTGCTGACCGACGTGATGGAGCAGGTGCGGCTCGAAGGCACCGTGTTCTTCACCGCCGAGCTGCACGCGCCATACGGCATCGCGATCGACCGGCCGCACCGCAGCCCGTTCTACATCGCGCTCGAAGGCGAGTGCGAGTTGCAGGTCGCCGGCAAGGTGCATCGCGTCGGGCCGCGCGACTTCATCCTGCTGCCGAAGGCCGCGCCGCACATCGTCCGCTCCGACCCGAAGGCGCGCATCGTGCCGTTCGACGACTGGCTCGCCGCGCACCCGCTCGACGCGCACGGCTTCACGCTGCACCGCGGCCCGGGCGGAGCGCGGCGCGTGCTGGGCGGCTTCTTCTCGACCGACGCACTGAAGGTCAATCCGCTGTTCAGCGCGCTGCCGCCGTACATTCTTTTGCGCGGCGCCGACCCCGATGTGCAGCGCTGGCTCGCGCCCACGATCGATTTCATCCGCGCCGAGATCGACTCCGGCGAGCAGGGCTCGCGCACGGTCCTGCGCCGCATGGCCGACGTGCTGTTTATCCAGGCGCTGCGCGCCTACGCGGCGCGCACTCGTGCCGCGACCGGCTGGCTGCGCGGACTCGGCGATCCGCGCGTGGCGAAGGCGCTGGTGCTGATGCACCAGCGTTATGCGGAACCGTGGACGCTCGATTCGCTCGCGCGCGCGGCCGGCACGTCGCGCACTGCGCTGGCGGTCCGGTTCCGCGCGCTTGTCGGGGAGGCGCCGATGGCCTACCTGACGCGCTGGCGCATCACGCGCGCCGCCAACCGGCTGCGCAGCGAGCGCACGTCGCTCACGCGCGTGGCCGAAAGCGTCGGCTACCAGTCGGACGCGGTGTTCTCGAAGGCGTTCCGCCGCGTCACGGGGGTCTCGCCCGGGCGCTACCGGCGCAGCGCGGCGCAAGCGGCGGCCGCGGCCGGCTGAGCATCGATTACAGTGCGGGGCGATCCCGCACCGCACCCTTGCCGCGATGTCACTGCCGCCCCTGCTGCGCGACCTGCGCTTGCCCGCCATCGGCGCGCCGCTGTTCATCGTCTCCAACCCGATGCTGGTGATCGAGCAGTGCAAGGCCGGCATCGTCGGGAGTTTCCCCGCGCTCAACGCGCGGCCGGAACCGGTGCTGGAGGAATGGCTGGCGCGCATCGCCACCGAGCTCGGCGCTTGGCAACGCGCGCATCCGGACGCGAAGGTCGCGCCGTACGCGGTGAACCAAATCGTGCACTCCTCGAACGTCCGGCTGCGGCACGACGTGGACGCGTGCGTGAAGTTCAGGGTGCCGATCATGATCACGTCGCTGCGCGCGCCGGACCTCGTGGTCGAGGCCGCGCACGCGTACGGCGGGCTGGTGTTCCACGACGTGACCAACATCGCGCACGCGAAGCGCGCACTGCAGGCCGGCGTGGACGGGCTGATCCTCGTGTGCACCGGCGCCGGCGGCCACGCCGGCCGGCTGTCGCCGTTCGCGCTGGTGCGCGAGGTGCGCGAGTTCTACGACGGCACGATCATCCTGTCGGGCGCGATCGCCTCGGGCGACGCGATCCTGGCCGCGCAGGCGCTCGGTGCCGATCTCGCGTACATCGGCACGCGCTTCATCGCCTCGAAGGAGGCCAACGCGCCCGACGCCTACAAGCAGATGCTGGTCGACTCGAAGGCCGAGGACATCGTCTACACCAACCTCTTCACCGGCGTGCACGGCAACTACCTGCGCGCCAGCATCGCCGCGGCGGGACTCGATCCGGACAACCTGCCGACGGCGGACAAGAGCCAGATGAACTTCGGCAGCAGCAGCAGCCGGCGCGAGAAGGCGTGGCGCGACATCTGGGGCGCGGGCCAGGGCGCGGGGCAGATCCACGACGTTCCGACCACCGCCGAGATCGTCGCGCGGCTGGAGCGCGAGTACCGCGCGGCGCGCGAGCGCCTGCGCATTTAGCGCGTCACTTCGGCGCAGAGCGGGAGGTCCGACCGCCCCAGCCGCGCCGCGATCTCGCGCACCGCTGCGTCGGCGCCGGCGTCGAGCGCGACCGCGCGCGCCGCGCTCGCGCGCAGCGCCGCCAGCGTGCGCTCGAGCACGCCGATCTGCGGCGGCAGCGCGCCGAAGAACAGCGGCGTGCCGCGCGCCAGCACCAGCAGCGTCGGAAAGGTTTCGATCTCGAGGTCGGCGATCCAGTCCGCGTCGTCCTCGACGTCGAGCCAGACGAAGCGCACGTCGCGTTCCTTCTCGGCGAGCGTCGCCAGATCGGGCCGGTACCCGTCGCAGGTGCGGCACCATGCCGCGCACAGGCAGACCACCGTCCAGTCGGCAGCGGCGGCGCGCGAGAGCAGGGAAGGCATGAAGGGATTATCGCGCCGCCGGTCCGCTAATCTTCGCGCATGAGCACAGCATCCTTCTCCAACCCGCGCGCAACGTGGGACGCGCGCTTTTCCGTCGACCGCTACATCTTCGGCACCGCGCCCAATGTGTTCCTCGCCAGCCAGCGCGCGCGGCTCGCGCCCGGAATGCGAGCCCTCTGCGTAGCCGACGGCGAGGGGCGCAACAGCGTCTGGCTCGCGCAGCAGGGGCTCGAGGTCACCGCGTTCGACATCGCGCCGCGCGGAGTGGACAAGGCGCGCGCGCTGGCGCGCGAGCACGGCGTGGCGGTCGACTTCCGCGTGGCGAGCGTGGAGGAATGGGACTGGACGCCGGACGCTTTCGACGTGGTCGCGGCGATCTTCGTGCAGTTCGCCGCACCGCCGGTCCGTGCGCGGATGTTCGACGGCATGCTCGCGACGCTGAAGCCCGACGGCTGGCTCTTGCTGCAGGGCTACACGCCGCGGCAGCTCGACTACCGCACCGGCGGGCCGCCGTGCGCGGAGAACCTGTACACGCCCGAGCTGCTGCGCGCTGCCTTTGCAGCGCACCAGATCGTCGAGCTCACCGAGCACGACGACGTGCTCGACGAAGGCACGCAGCACTCGGGCATGAGCGCGCTGATCGACTGCGTGGTGCGCAAACGAGCCTGAAGAGGTCTTCGCGATGAACTACCGCCATCTCGGCCGCTGCGGCCTGAAAGTCAGCGAACTGTCCCTCGGTTCCTGGGTCACCTACGGCAACCAGGTCGACCTCACCGCGGCGCGCGAACTGATGGCCGCCGCGTACGACGCCGGCGTCAACTTCTTCGACAACGCCGAGGTCTACGCGCACGGCAGGAGCGAGGAGATCATGGGCGCGGTGCTCAAGGAGCTCGGCTGGCCGCGCATCCAGTACGTCGTGTCGACCAAGTTCTACTGGGGCTTCCGCACCGGCGCCAACGACAACAACACGCTGAACCGCAAGTACCTGCTGCACGCGATCGACGGGTCGCTCGAGCGCCTGCGGCTCGATTTCGTCGACCTCGTCTATTGCCATCGGCCCGACCCGACCACGCCGATCGAGGAGACGGTGTGGGCGATGCACGACATCATCCGCTCGGGACGCGCGCTGTACTGGGGCACCAGCGAATGGAGCGCGGAGCAGATCCGCGCCGCGTGGGACATCGCCGACCGGCGCAACCTGCACAAGCCGGTGGTCGAGCAGCCGCAGTACAACCTGTTCCACCGCAAGCGCGTCGAGCAGGAGTACGCGCCGCTGTACGACGGCCTCGGCCTCGGGCTGACCACGTGGAGTCCGCTTGCGTCGGGGCTGCTGACGGGCAAGTACCGGCAGGGCGTTCCGGCCGGCTCGCGCGGCGCGCTGCCCAACTACGCCTTCCTGCGCGACGGCCTGACCGACAAGACGAAGAACGAGATCGTGACCCGGCTCGAAGCCGTGGCGCGCGAGCTCGACTGCACGCTGGCGCAGCTCGCGCTCGCGTGGTGCCTGAAGAACCCGCGCGTTTCCAGCGTGATCACCGGCGCCACGCGGCTCGAGCAACTGCGCGAGAACCTGAAGGCGCTCGAGGTGGTGGCGCAGCTCGGCGCAGAGCCGATGCGGCGGATCGAAGCCATCGTCGGCGCTGCCTGCGACTGACGTCCGGATGGCGGCGCCGCGCGACGTGATCGTGATCGGCGCCGGGCCGGCCGGCAGCGCGACCGCGGCGCGGCTGCACCGGCTCGGCGTGCGCGACGTGCTGGTGCTGGAGCGCGCGCAGCTGCCGCGCGACAAGCCTTGCGGCGGCGGCCTGACCGGGCGCTGCCGGGCCGCGCTCGATGCGCTTGGCCTGCAGCTCGCGGTGCCGGCGATCGCCGCGCAGCGAGTGCTCATCCGCTTCGGCGCGTACGAGCGCAGCGTCGATCTGCCGCGGCCGGTCGACGTAGTCCGCCGACTCGACTTCGACGCGAGCCTGGTCGCCCAGGTGCGATCTCTTGGAATACCGGTGGCAACCGGCGCGCGTGTGGTACGGCTCGCGGTCGCGCAGGAGGCGGTCACGCTGCACCTCGCGTCGGGCGACGAACTACGGGCGCGCGTGGTGATCGGCGCCGACGGCGCGGGCTCGATTGTGCGCAAGCATCTGCGCGGCGCCACGCGGGCGGTGCCGCTGCGGCTGTTCATGCAGGAGCTGGCGGCGCCGGCGCGGCGCGAGGACCTGCTGTTCGACTTCACGCCGATGCTGGCGGGCGTGCGCGGCTACGCGTGGGCGTTTCCGGTCGCGGGCGGGCGCGTGAACGTCGGCGTGCTGCACAGCCCGCCCGCGCCGCGCACGTCACCGCAACTGCTCGGCGCGCTGCGCGTGACGCTGGCGCGCGAAGGCATCGAGCTGCCCGCGCGCGGCGTGCAGGGCTGGCTCGCGTGGGGGTTCGAGCCGCGCGCGCCGGTGGCCGCGCCTCGCCTGCTGACGGTGGGCGACGCCGCCGGCATCGATGCGCTCACCGGCGAAGGGATCGCGGTGGCGCTCGAACACGCGCAGATCGCGGCGACCGCCGCGGCGCGTGCGCTCGCCGACGGCGACTTCCGCTTCGCCGGCTATCGCGCGGCGCTGGCGCGCGCGCCGGTGGGCCGTGAACTGGCGCTCGACCGCTGGCTCGCGGCGCAGGTCTACGCGGCCGGCGCGGGCTGGCAGCGCTGGCTGCGGCGGCTGCTGTTCGACCGCGATTTCGCCGAGCTGTACGCGGCGCGGATCGCAGGCACGGGATCGCTCGCGGCGGCGTGGCGCGCACTGGCGCGCGCGTACCTGCGCGATCGTTTGGATTCGAGCGCGCGCCGGCTGCGCTTCGCGCAGGCGTGCGCCGGCTTCGGTGTAGAAGTTGGCAAGCGCGGATTCGCGCCGTAACCTTGACCCTCGCGCCGATCGGCGAGATACGACTGCAGCGATACGGCCTGCGCAGCCCTGCAGCCGAAGCATCGGGAGGGACCATGTCCGACAACCTGCGCGACGCCGCGCTCGAATATCACCGCAAACCGACCCCGGGCAAGATCTCGGTCGTGCCGACCAAGGCGATGGTCACGCAGCGCGATCTGTCGCTCGCGTATTCGCCCGGGGTGGCCGAGGCGTGCAACGAGATCGCGCGCGACCCCGGCGAGGCCTACGCGCTGACCGCGCGCGGCAACCTGGTCGCGGTGGTCACCAACGGCACCGCGGTGCTGGGGCTGGGCAACATCGGCGCGCTGGCGGGCAAGCCGGTGATGGAAGGCAAGGGATGCCTGTTCAAGAAGTTCGCCGGCATCGACGTGTTCGACATCGAACTCGCCGAACACGACCCCGACACGCTGGTCGACATCAGCGCCGCGCTGGAGCCGCCCTTCGGCGGCATCAACCTGGAGGACATCAAGGCGCCCGAGTGCTTCTACATCGAACGCAAGCTGCGCGCGCGGATGAAGGTGCCGGTGTTCCACGACGACCAGCACGGCACCGCGATCGTCGCCGCCGCCGCGATCCTCAACGGCCTGCGCTACGTGAAGAAGGACATCGGCAAGGCGAAGCTCGTCTGCTCGGGCGCGGGCGCAGCCGCCATTGCCTGCCTCGACCTGCTGGTGAGCCTCGGCATGAGGCGCGAGAACATCCTCGCGGTGGACAGCAAGGGCGTGCTGTACCACGGCCGCGCCGGCATGGACGAAAGCAAGCGCGCCTACGCGCGCGAGACCTCCGCGCGCACGCTGGCCGACGCGATGCCGGGGGCCGACATCTTCATGGGGCTGTCGGGCCCCGGCGTGCTGAAGCCCGAGATGGTCAAGGGCATGGCGCCGCAGCCGATCATCCTGGCGATGGCCAATCCGACGCCCGAGATCATGCCGGAGGAGGCGCTCGCGGTGCGGCCGGACGCGATCATCGGCACGGGTCGGTCCGACTATCCGAACCAGGTCAACAACGTCCTGTGTTTCCCCTTCATCTTCCGCGGCGCCCTCGACGTCGGCGCCACCACGATCAACGAGCCGATGAAGCTGGCGGCCGTGCACGCGATCGCCGACCTGACGCACGCGGAGATTCCGGATGAAGTCGCGCGCGTCTACGGCGCCGAGGGGCTGCGCTTCGGCCCCGAGTACCTGCTGCCGAAGCCGTTCGACCCCAGGCTGATCGAACGCGTCGCGCCCGCGGTGGCGCAGGCGGCAATGGCGAGCGGCGTCGCCGCGCGCCCGCTGGCCGACGTCGACGGGTACCGCGCGCGTCTGCGCCGCTTCGTCTACCAGTCGGGCAGCACGATGGAGCCGGTGTTCGAGGCGGCGAAGAAGGCGCCCGCGAAACGCCTGATCTATTGCGAGGGCGAGGAGGAGCGCGTGCTGCGCGCCGCCCAGGTCGTGGTCGACGAAGGCATTGCACGGCCGACGCTGATCGGGCGGCCGGACGTGATCGCGATGCGCATCGAGCGCTACGGGCTGCGGCTGGCGCCGGGACGGGACTTCGCCGTCGTCAATCCGCTCGACGACCCGCGCTACCGCGAGACCTGGACCGGCTACTACGAGCTGACCAAGCGCAAGGGCGTCACCCGCTCGCTGGCGCAGACTGAGGTGCGCACGCGCTCGACGCTGATCGGCGCGATGCTGGTGCACATGGGCGAGGCCGACGCGATGCTGTGCGGCACCGTCGGCGCATACCCGGATCACCTGAAGTACGTGCGCAATGTGATCGGCCTGAAGCCGGGCGTGAACACGTTCGCCGCGATGCAGCTCTTGATCCTGCCGCAACGGCAGCTGTTCATCTGCGATACGCACGTGAACGCGGACCCGACCGCCGAGCAGATCGCCGAGATGACGATGCTCGCCGCCGACGAGGTGCGCAGCTTCGGTCTGGTGCCGAGCGTGGCGCTGGTCTCGCATTCGAACTTCGGGGGCTCGGACCTGCCGAGCGCGCGCAAGATGCACGCGGCGCTCGAGCTGATCCAGGCGCGCCGTCCTGACTTTGCGATCGACGGCGAGATGCAGGCCGACTGCGCGCTGTCGCGCGAGGTGCTCGAGAACATCATGCCGGACTCGGCGCTCACCACCGAGGCGAACCTCTTGATCATGCCCAACCTCGACGCCGCCAACATCACCTACAACGCGCTGCGCGTGACCGCGGGCGGCGGCATCACGATCGGCGCGATCCTGCTCGGCGCCGCGCGGCCGGTGCACATCCTGACGCCGGCGGCGACCGTGCGACGGATCGTCAACATGTCGGCGGTGGCGGTGGTCGACGCGACCGCGCGCGCGCTGTGAGACTCCGCCTTGCCGCGCTGCCCTGTACGTCGCGGCTCGTGCCGGTGCCGGCGCGCGCCGGGCCGGCCGCGCAGGTCGACGTCGCCAAGCGCGGCGCGGCCTTCGTCGTCGATGCGGTGATCGTGGTGCCGGTGCCGCGGTCGATGGCGTGGGCGGTGATGAACGACTTCGACGCGATGGCGCGCTACGCGCCGAACCTGACCGAAAGCCGGATCGTGGCGCGCAACGGCAACGACTGGACCGTCGCGCACAACGGCGTGGCGCGCCTCGGCCCGTTGCGCTTCGCGCTCGAATCCGTGCGCGCGCTGGAACTGACGCCGGACGAGAGAGTGGTCGCGCGCCGGCTCAGTGGCTCGATGCGCAGCGCGCAATCGGAGACCACGTTCGCGGCGGCCGGCGGCACGGCGCGGATCGAGTACCGCGCGCGGATGGAGCCCGCTTTCCGGGTGCCCGGCTTCATCTCGCGTCCGATCATCGAGCGGCGGGTGCGCGAGCAGTTCGGCGCGCTCGCGGCCGAGATGCCGCGCCGGTGCGCGCAGTCCGCGGCCGGCGCCGCGCAGGACGGCCGATGACGCGCCGGATCACGCGCGACGAACTGCGCAGCGCGGTCGGCACCGAGGTTGGCGCGAGCCCCTGGTTCGCGATCTCGCAGGCGTCGATCGACGAGTTCGCCGACGCCACGCACGATCCGCAGTGGATCCATGTCGATCCCGTGCGCGCAGCGCGCGAATCGCCGTTCCGAGACGAGCAGGGGCAGCGCCGCACGGTGGCGCACGGCTTCCTGACGTTGTCGCTTCTGTCGCACCTGCTGCAGAGCGCGCTCGAGTTCGCGGACCGCCGCGCCGGCGTCAACGTCGGCTTCAACCGCGTGCGCTGGGTCGCGCCGGTGCTGTCGAGCATGCGCGTGCGCGCGCGCTTCGTGCTCGCGGCGTGCAACGACATCGCCGACGGCCTGCAACTGACCTGGGACGTCACGGTCGAGCGCGAAGGCCAGGACAAGCCGGCGCTGACTGCGCAGTGGCTGACGCGCGTGCTGTACTGAAGCAAGGTGCCGAAGGCGATGAATCGCGTTGCAACTGTGCGCCAAGCACGGCCCCGCTGCAGCCGCTGCGGCGTGCCGTTTCACTGCGGGTGCGACGACCCCGGCGGCTGCTGGTGCGCGCGCATGCCGGCACTGCCGGCCGGCGAAGTGCAGGACGGGCGCGGGTGTCTGTGCCCCGACTGTCTGGCCGGCGCGATCGTCACGCCGCCGGTCCGCGGACGGAGAAGCTGATGCGATCGTTCCAGTACTGCCTGAGCGCGTTCATCGCCGCGGCGCTCGCCGCCGCATGTGCGCAGTTGCCCGGCGCGCCGTCGACCGCGGCGGGACTGAACCGCATCGAGCACGTGGTCGTCATCTACGCGGAGAACCGCAGCTTCGATCACCTGTACGGGCTGTTCCCCGGCGCCGAGGGAATCGCGCAGGCGACGGCGGAAGAGAAGACGCAACTCGATCACGACGGCAAGCCGCTGCCGACGCTGCCGCCGGTATACGTCGGCGGCAAGCCGAGCGACGCGTTTCCGAAGGGGCTGCCCAACGGCCCGTTCCGCATCGACGCGCCGCCGGTGAGCCGGCGCATGGACGAAGTGCTGCCGAGCCCGATCCACAACTACTACCAGAACCGCGAGCAGATCAACGGCGGCAAGAACAACATGTTCGTCGCCATGTCGACCGTCGGCGCGTGGGTGATGGGGTACTTCGATGGCGCGCAGATGAAGCTGTGGAAGTGGGCGCAGGACTACACGCTCGCCGATCATTTCTTCATGGGCGCGTTCGGCGGCTCGTACCTGAACCACCAGTGGCTGATCTGCGCCTGTACCCCCGTCGACAAGGGCGCGCCGGCAAACACGCGGCCGCAGCTCGACGAGCAGGGGCGGCTGAAGAAGCGGCCCGACTCGCCGCCGTCGGTGATGGACGGTCCCGTGCGCGTCTACGACGGCCGCGTGACGCCGGACGGCTACACGGTCAACACGTCGCAGCCGCCGTACCAGCCGAGCGGCATCGCGCCCGCTGACGGCGGCAGCGTCGATCTCGCCGATCCGTCGAAAGCGCCGGTGCCGCCGCAGACCGCGATCACGATCGGCGACACGCTGAGCGCCAAGGGCGTGAGCTGGGCGTGGTACGCGGGCGGATGGAACGCCGCGCTCGCCGACGGCCGTCGCCCGGCGGGCGAGAAGCGCAGCGTGATCTACGCCGTCCAGCGCGGCCAGATCGCGTTCCAGCCGCACCACCAGCCGTTCAACTACTACGCGCGGTTCGCGCCGGGTAGCGCGGCGCGCGCGCAGCACCTGAAGGACTATGACGATTTCGTCACGGCGATCGACAGCGGGACGTTGCCGCAGGTGACCTTTTACAAGCCGGTCGGGCGGCTCAACCAGCACCCGAGCTACACGGATCTCGCGCAGGGCGACGCGCACATCGACGAACTGCTGCAGCGGCTGCGCGCCAGCCCGCAGTGGAAATCGATGGTGATCATCGTCACCTACGACGAAAACGGCGGCTACTGGGACCACGTGCCGCCGCCGGCCGGGCCGGGCTGGGGCGATCGCTGGGGGCCGGGCTCCCGCGTTCCGGCGCTGATCATCTCGCCGTTCGCGAAGCGCGGATTCGTCGACAAGACGCCGTACGACACTACGTCGATCATCAAGTTCATCACCAGGCGCTTCGACCTCGAGCCGCTGCCCGGCGTGCGCGAAAAGGCGGGCGACCTGACGAACGCGCTCGCGTTCTAGGGCCTCCTCGCATACGCCGCATCGAACAGCTTCTCCAGCCTTCGATGCGTGCCGCGCAGGCCGTCGATCACCTGCTTGGCCCAGTCGAAATACTCGCGCCGCCGCGCCAGCGGCCAGTCGTGCGGCGGATGTGCGGCCATGTCGCGCAGGTTGCAGATCTTGTCGGCGAGCTTGACCAGTTTCGCACGCCGTGTCAGGTGCGGCGCGTGCTCGATCTGCAGTTCCTTGCGCCGCTGCTTGGTCAGCGACTTGTCGTCGGTGACCTCGTCCACGATGTCGGCCACCTTCAGGCCGAAGCGTTTGCGCAGCTCCTCGAACGTGGTCTCGGTGTCCTCGATCGTGTCGTGCAGGATCGCGGCGATCAGCGTCCTCTCGTCGTCGATTCCGGCCTCGACCGCGAGCACGTGCGCGAGCGCGATCGGATGGTTGATATAGGGGCTCGCGTGCACGTCCTTGCGCCGCTGGTCGCGGTGCTTGTGCGCGGCGAAGGCCAGCGCCTCGATCAGCCGGTCGGTGCGCGCAGGACTCGTCATCGGCGCTACGCGAAGGGCCGCACGCCGATCAGCCAGCCGTGCAGCCAGAACGAGAAGACGGCCCAGGCGACCACGCCGACGATCACCGCCGTCACGTCCCGCATCACCGGTCCGGTGACGTACACGCGGCCCTGCGCGCGGTCGCGGCGCCGGCACGCGGCGTAGTCGACCACCGCCCACGCGAGAAACGCGCCGAACAGCACCACGTCGTGCAACGTGCCGTTGGCAATCAGATGCGCGACCGCCCAAGTCTTCACGCCGACGAGCATCGGATGGCCGCCGACCGCGCGCTTGATCCGCGTGCCGGGAACGTAGGCGGCAGTCAGCAACACGAACGCGGGGATCATCAGCAGCGCGGCCAGATGCCGCGTCCACGTCGGCGGCGCATACAGCACGACCGGCGCCTGCCGTGCCAGCCCGTAGCCGTAGACGAGGATCAGGAAACCGACAATCGAAGCGAGCGAGTACAGCCCCTTCCACGGCGTCTCGCCGAGCCGCTGCACTGTCGACGCGCGCCAGCCTTCGGCGACGATGCGCGCCGAGTGCACGCCGAGAAAGAGCACGAGACCCACAATCAACAGCGTCATGACGAAATCCTTCGTGTTGTTATGAAGGCGCAGTATCGCCCGGCCGCGCGAACAGTTCCGCCTCGACTGCCGTATGCGCGTCCGGATCGCCCGCGCGCCACAGCGCGCCGACGCGCACGCCCAGCAGCCGGATGCGTTTGGCGAGATCGACGCGCTTCAGGCACTGCCCCGCCGCGCGGCGGATCGATCGCGCGTCGTCGATCGGCGCGGGCAGCGTGAGCGCGCGCGTCACGGTGCGGAAGTCCTCGAAGCGCAGCTTGACCGCGACATTGCGGCCGGCGTAGTGCTTGCGGCGCAGGTCGGAGGCCAACTCCTCGCACAGCGCGGTGAAGATCTGCGACAGCGCGGCGCGGTCGCGCACCGCGTGCAGGTCGCGCTCGAACGTGGTCTCGCGGCTCATCGACACCGGCTTGCTCGCCGTGACGACAGGGCGATCGTCGCGGCCGTGCGCGGCGGCGCGCAGCCATGCGCCGTAGCTGGCGCCGAAGTGCTCGATCAGCCAGTCGGGTTCGGCCTGCGCCAGTTCGCCGATCGTCGCGATGCCGAGGCGCGCCAGCTTCGCCGCCGACTTCGGCCCGACGCCGTTGATCCGGCGCACCGGCAGCGGCCAGATGCGGGTGGCGAGGTCGTCCAGGGTGACGACGGCGAGCCCGTCCGGCTTGTCGAGTTCCGAGGCCATCTTCGCGATCAGCTTGTTCGGCGCCAGCCCGATCGAGCACGAAAGCCCTGTCGCGTCGCGCACCGCCTGCTTCAGTTCGCGCGCGACCTCGCGCGCGCACCACCACGCGTCCGCCGATGTCGCCTCGGCATCGTCGAGCCGCGCCGCGACGACTTCCGTCAGGTCGATGTAGATCTCGTCGATGCCGCGGTCCTCGACCACCGGCGCGATCGCGCGTACCGCCGCCTTGAACAGCCGCGAGTACTTGCGGTACTCGTCGAAATCGACCGGCAACAAGATCGCGTCTGGCGCGAGCCTGGCCGCCTTCATCAGTCCCAGCGCCGAATTGACGCCGAACTTGCGTGCTTCGTAGGTCGCGGTGGTGATCACGCCGCGGCCCGCGTAGTCGCGCAGCCGCGCGAAGCGGCGGCGCTTGTCGCCGGTCGCCGGATCGGTCTCCCAGGCGGGCTGATGCCGCGCGCCGCCGCCGATCACGACCGGCAGCCCGCGCAGCTCCGGATAGCGCAGCAGCTCGACCGACGCGTAGAACGCGTCCATGTCGAGGTGCGCGATGACGCGAGTGACTTCCGGCATGGGCGCGTGCGCGCCCGCCGCTACCAGGTGCGCGGGCGCCCGGTGTCGACGTGCACGAAGTCCGACGCGGCGTAGTAACCGACCCCACCCGCGCCGAGCGCGATCGCCGCGTCGCGCAGCGTGCGGGTATCGCGGCCGGTCAGCCGCACGTCGATCGCGCGGCCCTGCAGGTGCAGGCTGTTGGTCGCGACACCGCTGCCGCGCGCGTGCAGTTGCGCGTTGGTGTGCGGCGAGCGATATCCGGAGATGATCTCGAACGTGCCCGGCCCGCACGCCAGCGCGAGCGCGTGCAGCGTGTCGAACAGGCGCGCGTCCATCGGGTGTCGATCGCCGGTGCGGAAGTCGCGCAGCAGCGCATCGAGCGACGCCAGCGCAGCCGGCACGTAGGCGCCACCCTCGAAATAGACCACGCTCAAGCGCTCGCCGGTATGCGTGTGATAGAAGGAAAGCGACCGCGGCGCCGCGGCCCACGCGCGTGGCGCGAGCGGCAGTGCCAGTGCAGCGAGCGCGGTCAGCACGCTGCGGCGCTTTGAGGCGGAAACGTTTGCCGGCACAGCGGAACGGGATGCAAGGGTCGCGCATGGTAACCCGGCACGCGGCGTCGATCGACTCACGCGTTTGGTCGATCGCGCTCGCGATCGTTTTCGGCGCGACCGTGTTCGCCGCAGCGGCCGCACCGCCGGTTGCAGCGCTGCGCGCGCGCGTCGAGGCGCTGCGCACGCGCGACGACGCGCGCATCGGCGCGGGCTCGATCGCCGCGCGCACCCTCGTCGCCGCGCTGTACGAGCGGCGCGGCTTCGTACCGCTATGGGCCGATGCCGAGCGTGCGCGCCGGCTGATCGAGGCCTTGCGGGACAGCAGCACGCACGGCCTCGATCCGCGCGACTATCACGTCGAATCGCTGGTGCAGCGTTCGATCGACGACGTGGAGCGCGAACTGCTGCTGACCGACGCGTTCGTGCGGCTCGCCTATCACCTGTCGTTCGGCAAGGCCGATCCGCGCGCGCTGCACGGCGGCTGGAACTTCGCGCGCACGCTGGGCGGCGTCGATCCGCCGGCGGCGCTCGCCGCGCTGATCGAAGCGCCCGACCCCGCCGCCGCGCTCGCAGGCCTCGCGCCGCGGGTGCCGCTGTACCGCGACCTGCGCAATGCGCTCTCGGAACTGCGCCGCATCGAGCGCGCCGGCGGTTGGCGCGCGATTGCGCCGGGGCCGAAGCTCGAACTCGGCACGAGCGACGGCCGCGTCGCGCAGTTGCGCCAACGCTTGCAGGCGGGCGGCGACCTTTCGGCGGGCGCCGATGGATCGGAGTTCGACGCCGCGCTTGAAGCCGCAGTGAAGCGCTTCCAGGCGCGCCACGGCCTTGAAGCCGACGGCGTGGTCGGCAAGTCGACGCTCGCCGCGCTGAACGTGCCGGTGGCGGAGCGCATCGCGCAGGTGCGGGTGAACCTCGAGCGGCTGCGCTGGGTCGCGCGCGATCTCGAAGGCGACTTCCTGCTGGTCGACATCGCCGGCTTCGGCGCGCAGCTTTGGCTCGACGGCCGGCTCGCGTGGTCGTCGCGCGTGGTCGTCGGCCGGCCGTATCGCACCACGCCGGTGTTCCGCGCGCGGATGAAGTATCTGGTGCTGAATCCGGAGTGGAACGTGCCGCCGACGATCCTGCGCGAGGATGTGCTGCCGAAGGCGGTCGATGATCCCGGCTATCTCGGCAGGCATGACATGCGCGTGCTCGACCGCGCGGGACGGCCGCTCGACGCGGCGTCGATCGACTGGTCGCAGTACCGCGGCGAGCCGCGCGCATTTCCGTACCAGATCGTGCAGGCGCCGGGGCGCGACAACCCGCTCGGCCGCATCAAGTTCATGTTCCCGAACGAGCATTCGGTCTACCTGCACGACACGCCGGCGCGCGCGCTGTTCGACAAACCGGTGCGTGCATTCAGCTCGGGCTGCATTCGCATCGAGAGGCCGATCGAACTCGCGCTGCTGCTGCTCGACGACCGCGAGCGCTGGTCGGAGGAGAAGCTGCGCGCGGCGATCGCCACCGGCCGCACGCAGACGGTGCCGGTGGCGCGCACGGTGCCGGTGCTGCTGCTTTACTTCACCGCCAGCGTGGCCGACGGCGAACTGCACTTCCGGCCGGATCTCTACGGCCGCGACCGCGCGGTACTCAGCGCGCTCGCGGCGCCGGTGCGCTATGCGCCGGTCGACGCGGGGCGGCGTGCCGCGCCGGCGGCGAAATGAGGAATCCGCGCTGCGCGCGCCTGCCGCGCGTCAACGCCGCGCCGTCCGACGATGATCATTTCGAGTGCAGATCCGCGAGCTGCGCCCGCAGTTCGTCGGGCGTGCGCGCGGGCAAATTGCAGGTGCCGTGCCGGCACAGGTACGCATGGCCGGGACTGCGGCCGGCGAGGATCGGAGCCGCGCCCGGCGCGCCGCAGACGATCGTCGCCAGCGGCGCGAATTGCGCGCGTGCGGCGTCGAGGCCGCCGGCCGGCGCGGGCAGCGCGAGTTCGGCACCGCGCTCGTTCAGCAGGTGCGCGTGCAGCAGCGCGGGCGCGGCGGACGGATGCTCGAGCAGCGCGCCGTGCCGATCCAGCGTCTGCTGCACGAGTTCGGCCCAGTCGCCGCGCGCATAGACGCCCGCCAGCCGCAGCAGCAGCTCGCACGCGGCGGCGGTGCCGGACGGAACCGCGCCGTCGAAGAGATCGCGCGCGCGCACCGGCAGGTGCCCGGGCTCGCCGTCGAAGAAGCCCTCGCCCGTGACGTGAAAGCGCTCGACCATCTGCGCGGCAAGATCGCGCGCGGCGTGCAGCCAGTCGATCTCGCCGGTCGCCGCGTGCAGCTCGGCCAGCCCGAGCCCGACCTGCGCGTAGTCCGACAGGAAGCTCTCCGCGCGCAGTGTGCCTGCGCGCCACGCATGGCGCAGTCTGCCGTCGGCGCGCATCGCATCGAGCAGGAAGCGCGCCAGCGCGCGCGCGGTGTGCACGAAGTCGTCGCGCCCGAGCAGCCGCCCGGCCTCGGCGAAGGCGCGCAACGCCATGCCGTTCCAGTCGGCGAGCACCTTGTCGTCGGTGATCGGCCAGATGCGCTGCGAGCGCACGGCGTAAAGCCGCGCGCGCACCGCGCGCTCCCATTGCGCGAACGCCTCGGGCGATAGCCCGAGAAAGATCCGAACCGCTTCGGGATCGCGCCGCTCGAGCACGTTGATGCCGTGCTCCCAGTTGCCTTCGGCGGTCGCGCCGTAGAGCTGCAGCGCGGCGTCCGCGTCGGTGCCGAGCACTGCGCGCAGCTCATCGGCGGCCCACACGTAGAACTTGCCTTCGACTCCTTCGGAGTCCGCGTCCTGCGCGGAGCTGAGCGCCGCGGTGCCAGCGGCATGCATTTCGCGTCGCAGGTACGCGAGCGTGTCCTCGGCGACGAAACGCAGGCGCGCGTCGCCGGTGAGCCGGTACGCGCCGGCGTACACGCGCGCGAGCTGCGCGTTGTCGTACAGCATCTTCTCGAAGTGCGGCACGTGCCAGCGCTGGTCGGTCGAATAGCGCGCGAAGCCGCCGCCGACCTGGTCGTACATGCCGCCGGCGGCCATCTGCGCCAGCGTGAACGCGAGCATCGCGCGCGCGCGCGCATCGCCGATCGCCGCGAGCGTCAGCAGGTACGCGAGCAGCGGCGGCTGCGGGAACTTGGGCGCGCCGCCGAAACCGCCGTGCGCGGTGTCGAAGCTTTTCGCGAGCGTCTCGACCGCGCGCGCGTGCACGTCGGCGGCCGGCGCGCGGCGCGGCAGCTCGATCCCCCTGCGCACGTGATCGAGCAGCTCGGCCGCCTGGTGTTCGAGCTCGTCGCGCCGTTGCTCCCACGCGCGGCGCACTGCCACCAGCACGTCGGCGAAGCTCGGCATGCCGTATCTAGGCTGCGGCGGAAAGTACGTGCCGCCATAGAACGGCGCGAGCGCCGGCGTCAGGAACATGTTCATCGGCCAGCCGCCGTGCTGCGTCATCGCCTGCAGCGCGGTCATGTACACGTGGTCGACGTCGGGCAGTTCCTCGCGATCGACCTTGATCGGCACGTAGCCATCGTTGAGCAGCCGCGCGATCGCCTCGTCCTCGAAGCTCTCGCGCTCCATCACGTGGCACCAGTGGCAGGTCGCGTAGCCGACCGACAGGAAGATCGGCTTGCCCTCGGCGCGCGCCTTCGCGAACGCTTCCTCGCCCCACGGGTACCAGTCGACCGGGTTGTGCGCGTGCTGCAGCAGGTACGGGCTGGTCTCGCGGGCGAGTCGGTTGGGTGGGTGCGGGGTGTTCGGCATCGAAGGGCTCCCGTCGCAGTGCCAAGCGTAGTCCACTGCAGGCGCGGTAGAGTTCGGCGTTCCGAAGTGGGAGGCGCGAATGAAACACGCACTGCTGGGACTTCTGCTGGCGCTCGTCTGGGCGAGCGCCGGCGCGCAGATGCCGCACGACCAACACCACAGCTTCGCGGGCGCGGAGCACTGGGCGCACGTGTTCGACGATCCGGCGCGCGACGCGTGGCAGAAGCCGCATCAGGTGATCCAGGCGCTCGCGCTGGCGCCGAACGCGACGGTGGCCGACATCGGCGCCGGCACCGGCTACTTCTCGGCGCGGCTGGCGCACATGCTGCCCAAGGGGCGCGTGTTCGCCGCCGACATCGAGCCCGACATGGTTCGGTATCTGAAGGAGCGTGCGCAGCGGGAGAAGCTGCCGAACCTCGAGCCGGTGCTGGCCGCGCCCGACGATCCACGCCTGCCGGCCAAGGTCGACCGCGTGCTGGTCGTCGACACCTACCACCACATCGAGGCGCGCGAGGCGTATTTCCGCCGCCTGCGCGCGAGCCTCAAACCCGGCGGCGAAGTGGCGATCGTCGACTTCACTCCCGACGCGCCGATGGGGCCGCCGAAGCGTGCACGCATCCCGGCACCGCAGGTGGTCGACGAGATGCAGCGCGCCGGCTACGCGCTGGCGGCCGAGCACAAGTTCCTGCCGAACCAGTTCTTCCTCGTGTTCCGGCCGCGCTGACCGGCACCCCGGGTTCAGGTGGCGCGCATCCACGCGGTGCGCGCGCGGAATTACGCTATCGGGCACGCCCGCTGCCGCGAGCGAAACGGAGGCCACGATGCCGGACTCGGTGCGCAAGGTGCACTACTACTCGACCACGGTCTCCAATCGCCCCGGCGAGGCGTTCCGCGTGCTGTCGACGCTGGTCAGCGCCGGGATCAACCTGCTGGCGTGCGCCGGCCGCTCGACCGGGCGCCGCTCGCGCATCGACGTGGTGCCCGACGACGAGCGCAAGTTCTCGTCCGCGGCGAAGAAGGCGCGGCTCATCTTCAGCCAGAAGAAGGCGGGCTTCCTGATCCAGGGCGACGATCGTCCCGGCGCGCTCGCCGACCACCTGAAGCAGCTCGCCGAGCACCGCGTCAACGTCGCATCGGTCGACGGCGTGACCGCCGGCAAGGGCCGCTGGGGCGCGATTGTCTGGGTCGATGCCGGCGACCTCGCCCGCGCCGGGCGGGTGCTGCGCGCGAAAGCGGGCAAGCGCTGAACACGCGGCCTCCGGTTCCCGCCGGAATCTTCGGCCAACCTGTGAACGGTCAATTCGGCCGCGGGCGAAGCTGGCTATCTTGCGTCCGATCGGCCTGAGGTATCGAAGGCCCTTGGATCCCTCGGGCCGAACGGCCGATTGTTTCTGGGCGCAGGAAGGCGGACGCCGTGACAACTCACCCCATGTCGCCGGTCGACGCGGCGTGGTTCCACATCGACGGGCCGGTGAATTCGGCCGTGATCACCAGCATGCTGACGACGCGGCAGCCGCTCGACTTCGAGCGGGTCAAAGAGGTCTACACGCAGCGGCTGGCGCGCTTCGAGCGCTTCCGCCAGCGCGTGGTCGAGAGGGGCTTCCCGCTCGCTACCCCGCACTGGGAGGACATGCCGGACTTCGAGATCGAGCAGCAGTTGCACCACGTCGCGCTGCCGGCGCCCGGCAACCGCGCAGCGCTGACCGCGTTGATCGAGGACCTGGCCAGCACGCCGATGGATCGCGCGCGCCCGCTGTGGGACGTGCACGTGGTCAACGGCGTCGGCGGTGGCGCCGCGCTGATCACACGCATTCACCACTGCATCGGCGACGGCACCGCCAACATGGCCATCGCGCGCGCGCTGTTCGACACCGCGCCCGACGGCGCGGCGCAGGAGTTGGACGACTCCGCGCACGCGCCGGCGGGGCGGCTGTTCGCGCCCGCGGTCGGCGCGGACGACAAACCCATCGGCGCCGTGCGCGCTGCGATTCATAGCGCGGTCGAGACGGTGCGCCATCCGCAGAAGGTGCTCGAGCACGCGGCGCGAGTGATCGCCGGCGCGGTCGCGCTGGCGGGCGAACTGGCCAAGCGGCGCGATCCGCGGTCGCCGCTGAAGGGCGAATTCGGGCTGAAGAAGCGCGTCGCCTGGTCGGAGCCGGTCGCGCTCAGCCAGATCAAGGCGATCGGCGCTCCGCTCGGCGCCAAGATCAACGACGTGCTGGTGGCCGGCATGACCGGCGCGCTGCGCACGTACCTGAAGCGGCGCGGCGTGGCGGTCGATCGCATGACGCTGCGCGCGACGGTGCCGGTCGACCTGCGGCCGCCCGAGCGCGCGCTGGAACTCGGCAACCAGTTCGGCATCGTGATCCTCGATCTGGCGATCCGCAGCAAGGATCCGCTCGCGCGCGTGCGGCTGACCAAGGCGCGCATGGACCGGCTCAAGCGCTCGCCTGAGCCGGCTGCGGTGCTCGCGTTGTTCAACATCTTCGGCCGCGGGCCGAAAGTGGTCGAGGACTTCGCGCTGCAGCTCTTCTCTTCGAAGGCGAGCGTCGTGATGACCAACGTCGCCGGCCCCAGGGAGACGCTGTATCTGGCCGGCGTGCCGATCGAGCGCGTGATGTTCTGGGTGCCGTATCCCGGGCGCGAGCTGGGCATGGGCATCAGCATCCTGAGCTACAAGGGCTATGCGACGCTGGCAGTGATCGCCGACGCGCATCTGGTGCCCGATCCGGACGCGATCACCGCGCAGTTCCACCGCGAGTTCGACGCGATGTTCGCGCAGATCCAGCGGCGCGCGAAGCCGCCGCTGAGGAAGAAAGCGGCGCCGAAAGGGAAGCCGGCGCCGAAGAAGACGCAGCGCGCGCCACCGGGCGCAAGAAAGCGCGCTGCGGCGCGATCCGCTCGACGCTGAATCCCTCAACGCCTGCCGGCCTTGTCGATCAGCGTGCCGTGCTCGTCGTGGATGTCGGTAGCGATCAGCCTGGGCCGGATCGCGTTGACGCGGATGCCCTCGGCGCCCACCTCCTGCACCAGACCGAGCGTGAAGCTGTCCAACGCGCGCTTCGACTCCGCGTACGCGGTGTCGCCGCAGGCGATCGAAGTCGCGATCGATCTCGCCTTCGGCCGCCGCGACGCCGGGCGCGCCGATCTGGCTTGGCACGAGCTTCGGCCCGTCGTGCGGCGCGTCGGATCAGCACGGAGCAGGCATCGGCCGCCCCCGATCACCGCCGAGCATGGCGAAGCGCGAACTCCCGATACCGGCATGGCGCAACGACCGTCGAGTCCGTCCAGTGAGCAAATCCAGACCGCCGAAACCGGCCCATCACGTTTACGTGATCGAACTCGATCCCGCGGTGCTGCGCGACCGCCGCTTCCGCGCGCGCAATCCGAACTACATCGAAGGCATGCCGTGCGTGTACGTCGGCATGACGGGGCTCGCGGTCGCGGAGCGGTTCGCCAACCATCGCGACGGCTACAAGTCCAACCGCTACGCGCGCAGGTACGGGCTGCGGCTGCTGCCGCAGCTTTATGAATGCTTCAATCCGATGCCGTACGCGGCGGCGCGGCAGATGGAACAGGAGCTCGCCGACGAACTGCAGGAAAGGGGTTACGCAGTGTGGCAGGGCTGAATTCCCCGCCATCCGCTTCAGTCCGCGTGCGCGCCGGCCTGCCGGATGATCGGTTCCCGCCTGTCGATCTCTACTTTCAGCTTCGCCGCATGCGCGGCGCCGGCCACGTTCTCGATCACGAAGGTCTGTCCGAGCTGCTTGCCCATCGCCGCGCCGAGCGAGCGCGCGACCGTGTCGGTCGGTCCCCCGGCGGTGAACGGAACGAGCAGCGTGACCGGCCTGGTCGGGAACTGCTGCGCGGTCCCGGTGCCGAACGTCAGCACGGCGAGGAAGCCGACTGCCGTTCGCGTCGAAAGGTTCATCGATTGTCGCCTTCGTTGTGGTGTCATACGCATCGTCGGCGGTGCGCGATTCTAGGCACCGAATCGCGGCCGGCGACGATTGCGCTGCCGGGCTCCTCAACCGTGGCGGGCCTGTGACGGACGGCGCGACGCTGCGCGCATTGATCGTCGCGCAGAACGTGGCCGCGCTCGGCACACTGCATCGCGGCGAGCCCTACGTATCGATGGTCCCGTACGCGCTCGACGAAGAGGCGCCGCAGTTCGTGATCCACGTCAGCGCGCTGGCGCCGCACACGAAGGACATGCTCGAGCATCCGCGCGTGAGCCTCTTGATCGTCGCGCCGGAGGCGCAGGCCGCATTCCCGCAGGCGCGGGCGCGTGCCACCGTGCAAGGCGATGCCGAGCCGCTGGCGCGCTTCACGCCCGCCTATGCGCGCGCCAAGGCGCTTTATCTGGCGCGCTTTGCCGATGCGGCCGACATCTTCGCGCTGCCGGATTTCTCCCTGTACTGCATCCGGCCGCGGTCGGTGCGGTTGATCGCTGGCTTCGCGCAGGCGGTCAGCCTGGTCGGCGCGTCGCTCGCCAAGGCGCTGCGCGGCGCATAGTCGGCCGCTCGATGCGAGCGCCGCCCGCGCCCGCGCCAGGTTCTTTCCTCGTAAAAACGTCGAGCCTGGCCCAGGCTCACGCCTGGCTGGAAGAGTCCGCGGTTGGACGCTCGACACCAAAGCGCGTAACCTTCGCGCCCCTGCGCGCCTGTAGCTCAGTGGATAGAGTACTGGCCTCCGAAGCCAGGGGTCGTGGGTTCGAGTCCCGCCAGGCGCGCCAGCACGTTGTCAGCTGCAGGTCGCCGCATTGACGACCCGAAACCGCAGCGACGCAAAGCACACGGAACGCGTTTCGGTCTCCTGCTTCAACGTCAGCCGACCCAGCACCATGCCGTGGCTACCGGGCCGCAGGATGCGACCGGTCGGATCGAACGACAGCACGGTGCCGGGGTTGTTCAGTCCGAACTGCGGGCGGATCGTGAGCCGCGGCGAATCGGCGCGAAACTCGCGAATCACCGTTTCTCCGGCATCCATGATCCCGTTGTCGTTCACGTCGGCGAACACGCGCCAGCCGGTGCTCCAGTCGTCATTGGCGCGCGTCGCAATGGCAACCCGCGTGCCGCGCGCGATCGCTTCGCTGCGCGCCAGGTTCAACGACGCGACAAGTTCGTGGGTGGTTGCCGCGACCTGCTGGCGGTTCGCCAGAGCGGTCAATGACGGAACGGCGGCCGTCGAGAGCGTTGCGGCGACGGCGGCGCCCATCACGACTTCGAGCATCGTGACGCCGCGCTGTCTGCGGATGGTGTTCTTGATCGCATTCATTGCCTCTCCTTCGCCCGGTCGGTCTCGCTGTCTGCGAGGCGAATCGTGAACGGCGCGGGGCCAACCGGCGATCGAATATTCGACAACCGCGACCGTGAAAATCGGACGGGAAGCGCTGCATGCGTGCCCCATCACGCGTTTACGTCACCAATTGTGAGCGTTCACCGCCTGTCGGAATGAGTCCGCCGGCCGGCCTCGGTCGCCTCGGCCGTCCGGATGAGCAGCACAGAATCGTCGATGACGGAAGGGGAGGCATGTGCCTTCGATTTGCCGAACGGGCATGGGCATTCAACAGTTCAGCCGCGCTCCAGCGGCGCGCCGACGCGCGCGCGGAGTCACGCTGATCGAACTGATGGTCGCGCTCGCCGTCCTTGCGATTCTGCTCGGGCTCGGCGTGCCGTACCTGCGCGAATTCTTCATCACGAACCGGCTGGCGGCCGCGACGAATGAACTCATTACCGGGCTGAATTTCGCTCGCAGCGAAGCGATCCGGCGCGGTGTGCAGGTCACGATGCGCCGCAAGTCGGCGAGCGCGCGCAACTGGAGCGAAGGCTGGGAGATCTTCGTCGATGCGAATTCGAACAAGTTACGAGATGCAGTCGAAGCGGTGCTCTACGCGGGACCGGCGTCCAGCCCACGAGTGACTGTCAATGCCACCGCGGCGGTAGACGAGTGGGTCGGCTTTGACGCGTCGGGAAGGGCAGTCTTGGCGACAGGAGCCCCCGGCACCCCATCTGCGGCGGTCTTTGTCATTTGCTATGAGGGCCTACTGACCGAGGCCGGGCGGATTCGGTCGCGAGCGGTCATCGTCAATTCATCAGGGCGCGTCCGGATGGGGCTCGATGCGAACGGCAACGGAATCCCCGAAAACGACGCGGGAAGCGACGTGACTAGCTGCTCGATGCCTTAGCGCACGCATCGCGCGAGGAAGCAGAATGCGGAAGTTTCAAACACGATTCAGCAGTCGGAGCGTGCCGGCGCAGCGCGGCGTCAGCCTGATCGAGGTACTGGTCGCGGTTGTCATTTTGACCATCGGATTGCTCGGGCTGGCGGGCTTGCAGGCGAGCGGGATGAGGGTCGGCCACAGCTCGTTCTATCGAACACAGGCGAACCAGCTCGCGTTCGACATGGCCGATCGGATGCGCGCCAACCCGAGCGATGCGCGCGCTGGCAGTTACGCGCGGCCATTGTCGGCGACGATTCCCACCGGAACGTCAACGGCCGAGCGGGATGTTGCGGACTGGATGCGGCGCGTGCGCGCGCTGCCCAACGGACAGGGCGGAGTCACGTTCAACGACGCCATCGCGACGATCGTCGTGCAATGGGATGACCAGCGCGGTTCCGTCAAAGATGCGCAGACCAGGCTCGCGGATTCCGCTCAGCAGGTCCGGCTCGAGGCGCAGATATGGGCCAACTGATCGCTGCGGCAAGGGTCGGCGGAGCACGCATGCGCGAGCGCGGGCTGACGCTGGTCGAGCTGATGGTGAGCATGGCGATCAGCGTCATCATCCTCAGCGCGCTTACCTACGTGTACGTCAGCTCGCGTGGGGCGTACCGGACCAACGAGGCGCTCGCGCGCGTGCAGGAGACCGGACGGTTCGCGCTCGAGTGGCTGACGCGCGACATCCGGCAGGCGGGTTACTTCGGCTGCCTGTCGCGCGGCCTCGTTCCCGACATCTACGCCGATCCGCCGCCGCCGGACGGAACTTCGCCGGCAACCGCGCTCAAGGGTTTCGAAAACGGTGCGGGTTGGACCAACCCGACGACCATCCCTCGCGTGGTAGGAACCGACGTGATCATGTTGTCCGGATTGGTCGGGGTTCAGGCGAATGTCCTCGACGAGGCCGACGTCGTAAATGCAAACATCAAGATCGATCAGAACTGTGCGGGCATCGGGCAGAACGATGTGGTGATGGTGACTGACTGCCGGCGCGCGGCGCTGATTCGAGTTACCGCATTGGGTAATGGCAGCCTGTGTCCCGGCGATCCAACCGGCAACCGGAAAGTGACACTCACGCACGCAAACAGTGGTAACAACGGCCCGGCGTTTACTGATCCAGATTGTGACGGACAACCGTTTCGGATCTGCCCGGCTTATTCGCGGGCCGATCGTGCAGTCGTCGTCAAGTTCGCGCGCTTCGGATACTTCATCGGCATCAATCCCGCCGGGCGGCCGGCGCTGTATCGCTGGTCCTCGAACACGGGGACCGAGGAGGTGGTCGAGAACGTCGAGGACATGGACCTGCTGTTCGGCGAGGACACGGACAACGACGGCGCGGTCAACGTGTACCGGCGCGCCGATCAGGTCGCCGACTGGGCCAACGTGATCAGCGTGCGCGTGTCCCTGGTCGCCGTCAGCGGCGAGACCGGCGCGGTGCTCAATGCCAACCAGACCTACTTCCCGCGCGACACCAACAATGACGGCGTGCCGGATGCGGCGTCGAAGAACGATCGGCGCCTGCGCGAGGTATTCACCACAACCGTCGCCGTTCGCAATCGACTGCCATGACGCAACATTCATGAAGTCACGATCGCCTTGTCTCAAACGACCATACGAACACCGCGGCGCGGTGCTCGTCGTCGGCCTGATCTTTCTGGCGCTGCTGATGCTGATCGGCGTCACCGCGTATTCGGTGGCGACGCAGGAGGAGCGCATGGCCGGTAACGCGCGCGATCGCGTCCGCGCTTTCGAGGCAGCGGAAATGGCATTGCGCAACTGCGAGGCGTTCGTTGCCACGCCGCTGCCCCCGGCTTTCACCGCATCGGCGACGGCAGTCGCAGGCATGTACCTGTCGCGCGATGTCCCGCCGGACATTTGGGAGACGATCAACTGGTCGGTCGACTCGACGCGCCAGTTGACCGGAGTGGCCGGCGTGGCCGAGCAGCCAAAATGCATCGTCGAGAAGCTTGCCGACGCGGCCGCGGTCGGCACCAGCCAGCGCGCGGAACTGCCGCAGCCGGCGAACACCGGCTATCGGGTCACGGCACGCGGGGTGGGGGCAAGTCCGGGCACGCAAGTCGTTCTGCAGTCGTTCTTCATCCGCAACTGAGTTGCACTCCGGGGATGCGCGAGCCGCAGTCGGGGAGAACAAGATGAACTCGGGCGCAAAATCGAAACCCGCCATTCTGCGGCGGGCGCGGCTGTGCATGGTGCTGATCGCGGCCGTCTGGCCGGCCGTCCAGCCGCTGGCGCAGACCTACACGATTTCGCAGGTGCCGTTGCTGGTGCCGTCCGCGCTCGAGCCGAACATCGTTCTGACGCTCGACGATTCGGCGTACATGCAGCGCGCGTACGCGCCGGACGATCGCGTTTCGGCGAATCCGCCCGCGGCGAGCGACCCGCTAGCGGCATCGCGCCGCTACAAGTCCGCGGCGTTCAATCCGCTCTACTACAACCCGTCGATCCGCTACGTCGCTCCGCCGAACGGCGCCGCCGGCAATTCCTTCAGCGCCGCACTCGTCAATGGGTTCGACAGCTCGCGCGGCGGCGTGAATCTGAACACGAGCTTCCGTCCCACGCTGCTCTACGATCCTTCGGCCACCAGCCAGACCTTTGCCAACCACACGAGCGCCGACCTCGGCGCGATCGGCGTCACGGGAGTCAGTTCGCCTGCCCCCGCGTACTACTACCTCTACGACACGGGGCTCGCCGGCTGCGCGAACTCGATCAACGACGATAACTGCTACCGCTACGTGCGCGTCAGCGCCACGTCCGGCCCCAACGCCAGCGACGAGCGGCAGAATTTCGCCAACTGGTACTCGTTCTATCGCACGCGCAATCTGGCGATGGCGAGCGCGGCGGCGCGGGCAATGGGGGATGCCTCGCTGCTCGGCACGCGGGTCGCGTTCCAGGGCGTGACCGGATGCAATGCCTTTAGTACTTCGTGCGACGGCTGGGACGGCAACGCCTCGCGCGTCGACAACCGGATTCGCGACTTCGACTTCGCGCACCGCGCGCGCCTGAACACGTTCCTGTCGCGTGTCGGCGCGTCGGGTGCGACCAGCGCATTGCGCACGGCACTGGCCCGCGTCGGCGAGTATTTCCGCACCAGCGGGATGAACAGTCCCTATGCACTCAATCCGCAGGTCGCGGTCGGCACCGAATATTCGTGCAGGCCGAACTTCCACATCCTGCTCGCAGGAGGCGCGTACGCCGACAGCGATGCAGGCGCGTACTGCAGTGGCGGCGCCTGCGGCGACAAGGATGGAACTTCAGCGGCTCTGCCCCTCGCGGCCGACCCGCAGTCGGTCTTCGGCTCAGTGACCGGTTACCGGCCGCAGCCGCCATACAACGACAACCGTTCGCCGGTGAATTCGAACAGCCTCGCCGACGTCGCCGCGCACTACTGGCTCACCGATCTGCGCCCCGACCTTTCCAACACGCTGATTCCCTATGTGCCGGACCGCTCCGGCGGCAGCGCCGACGCGCAGTTCTACAGGCCGCGCAACGATCCGGCGTCGTGGCAGCACCTCGTGAACTTCACCGTGGGCATCGGGCTGGCGCGCACGTTGACCGGTTCGCCGATCTGGAATCCGACACCGGGGGATCCGTCCTCGTTCGCAAGCCTGAATTCGTCGACCGTGTGGCCGGCGACGAACAGCCTGACGGACTCGGGCCGGATCTACGACCTCTGGCACGCGGCGGTCGCAAGCCGCGGGCAGTTCTTCGGCGCCGACACGCCAGACGAACTGGTCGGTGCGCTGACCTCGGCGCTGTCGCGCACGATCGCGCAGCCGAACGTCGCCACCGCGCTGGCGACGAACTCGTCGCGACTGACGAACGAGTCGGTGCTGTATCAGGCGGGTTTCGATACGCGCGACTGGACCGGGCGGCTGCTCGCTTTCGACGTGAACTCGGACGGCTCGCAGGGCGCGACGATCTGGCAGGCGACCGACACCGGCAACATCCCCGCGCATGGCTCGAGGAACATCTACACGTCGACCGGAACGCAGGCCTCGGGAATGGTCGCCAGCGCCGGCGTCGCGTTGACCTGGCCCGCGCTGAACGCGGGCATGAAGGCGCTGATCGATCCGCCGAACGCCGGCAACCCGTCCTCGCCGGTGCTCGACTTTCTGCGCGGCGATCAAGCCAACGAACAGGCGAACGGCGGGAACTACCGGACGCGCGCATTGCGCCTCGGCGACATCGTCAACTCGGACCTCGTGTACGCGTGGGCGGAGAACTTCGCGTACGGCGTTCTTCCCTTCAACACGCTCGAGTCGTATGCGGATTTCGTTGCCAACACCAAGGCGGCGGCAGCGCGGCCCAAGATGCTGTACGTGGCCGCCAACGACGGCATGCTGCACGGCTTTGACGCGACCACCGGCGCGGAAAGATTCGCCTACGTGCCGCTGTCGGTGCTGGTCGATCCGATCTCGCAGCTGGATCCGCGCTCGGACCTCGTGCGCCTGTCGGACCCCGGCTACACGCATCGCTACTACGTGGATGGATCGCCCTGGGTCGGTGACGCGTGGTTCCCGAACGCGCCTCCGGGCTCGCGCTGGAGGTCCGTTCTCGTCGGCGTGACCGGTGCCGGCGGCAAGGGCGTGTTCGCGCTCGATGTCACGCAACCCGGCAGCTTCACAGCGAGCAACGTGCTGTGGGATTTCAACGGAACGACCGATCCCGACATGGGGTTCACGCTCGGGCAGCCGGTGATCGGTGTGCTGGGCGACGGCAACTTCTACGCCATCTTCGGCAATGGCTACCGCAGCCAGAACGAATGCGCGGTGCTTTACCTCGTGCGGCTCGACACCGGCGACATCCGCAGGATTTCGACCACGACGCAGTCAAGTTGCAGCAGCGCGCCCAACGGCCTGGGTCGCCCCTCGCTGCTGGACGTCGAGAGCCTGAGCAACGTGCCGAACCGGATCACGGATTTCATCTACGCCGGCGACCTGCGCGGCAACCTGTGGAAGTTCGACGTGAGCAACGGCAATCCCGCCAACTGGGACGTCGCGATCATCAAAAAGGGAACCAAGTTGCCGCTGTTCACCGCGGGCGTCAATTCGACCAACCTGCAACCGATCACCGGCACGATCGAGATCGGCAAAGGCCCCAAGGACATCGGCGGCGCGATGATCTACTTCGGCACCGGGCGCTTCTTCGCCACCGACGACCGCACCGATTTCACCACGCAGACCTTCTACGGCCTGCACGATCGCCTGAACGGCAACCAGATCAATTCCACGCCGGGCGACCGCAGCATGCTGGTCGGGCAGACGATCAATTCAGCCACGCGCGTGGTGAGCAGCAACCCGGTCGACTACGGCACGGCGAAGAAGGCCGGCAAGCTCGGCTGGTTCGCCGATCTGCCGGGCAATGGCGAGCGCGTCGTCAATCTGCCGTTGATCCTGCCGGGGCGGCTGATCTTCAGTTCGCTGATTCCGAACAGCGATCCGTGCACCGGCGGCGGCACGAGCGTGATCCAGGCGCTCGATCCGTTCAGCGGCGGCAAGATCGTCAACAGCATCTTCATCAACGGCGGCGGCGACGGCGTGTTCGTCAGCGCGGGATTCATCCGCAATCTGGTCGCGATCGACAGCGGCACCAAGGTCTTTCTCTACTACGCGACCACGACCGGGCAGGTGCAGAAGGTCGAGACGACGCCGTTGACCGAAACCGGCGGGCCGGGTCGGGGCCGCACGGGGTGGCGCGAGATCACCAAATGAAGGTCTGCCGTGAGGTCCGGGCCGGTTCGATTCGACGACGCCCGGCGCGTTCTCGGCATGGCTTCACGCTGATCGAGATGATGGTCGTGATCGCAGTCCTCGCGATCATCGCCGCGATCGCGATCCCGCAGTATCGCGACTACGTGACGCGCGCCAAGCGCGCCGAGGCCAAGCGCGCGCTGCTGGAAGGCGCGCAGTTCTTCGAGCGCGTCTACACGGCGAGCGGCTGCTATCTGTACGCCTCGACGGCCGAATGCATTTCGGGCTCCGGCACCGCCGTCCAGTTGCCCGTCGTGCTCAGCCGCGCGCCGGCCGAGGGCCGCTACAGCTACAGCATCGCGGCGACCACCGCGAGCCAGACCTTCACCCTCGTCGCCACGCCCTGCGGCACCGCCGGCACCTGCGCGGCCGGCAACGACACCACCTTCACCGACCCCACCTGCGGCAGCTTCGTCCTCGACAACACCGGCGCGCGCGGATTGTCCGGCACTTACACCGGCAACATCGCGACCTGCTGGCAGCGGTAGTGCGGCGCGCGTATCGGAACCCCTCGGCCGCGACCGTCCCGCGCACCTTTGGGTGAGCGGGATCGGGGCCGGGCGCATTGACCCAGCGGCTAATGAATTCACATGGCTCCGGACTGAGGTGCGTTGAGCGGTCTTGAAATGCGCTCGGCGAACCGGCTCCGGTAATCGGATCAAAGCGACCGTTGACAAACGGATGAAGAGGCGATCACGCGCCTTGATTGCAGCATCATCCTTGCGCAGGCGAGTGCCGACCGAGGGGCGGATTGTGGAAGTGCTGCCGGAGCCTTCAAATGTGGACCGGAGCGGGCGCGGATGCCGGACGTGCGAAATGTGCAGACATAGGCGAGTCCGCTCGTCCGACTGGAGCCGGCGCGGGGCAAAGTCGATCGAAGGCCGCGCCTGGCGCCGAACCGACCATATATTCAAGAGAGTCGCGACAGAAGCTGATCAAGTGGTGAAAGCAGCGGGCAATGAACAGATTGGACCTTAACCGCGCCGGCCGCCCTGTCGCCTTGACGCAAAGGCAAACAAGACTTTCGGCACGCGGATTCACATTGATCGAGCTGATGGTCGTCCTTGCGATCGTCGCGATCTTTCTTGCGCTCGGCGTGCCCAGCCTGCAGGCGTTTTTTGTCAGGATTCGGTTGGCCACGGCAACCAACGATTTTGGAGCGGCACTGGCTCTGGCTCGTACTGAAGCGATCAAACGCGGCCATAGCGTCGTCATGAAGAGTTCCTCCGGCATGCCCGGGAACTGGGGAGACGGATGGCAAATCTGCGCCGACGTGAACAACAACCGCGCTTGCGATGTCAGTGAAGAAATCATTCGAGTCGGCGAGCCGGTGCAGGCGCCGGTTACCGTGTACGCAAGCAATGGCCTGGCCGGCGCGATTGGCTTCAGAGCGGACGGACGATTCTTTGACACACCGTTGACCGGGCCCGGTGGGGTGATCGCGGTTTGCTACGGTACAACCACCTTGGGACCCGTGGACGGCCAGCCTCGGTCGCGCGCCATTCTCGTTAACGCCTCCGGCCGCATTCGAGTTGCCGCCGACAACAACGGTGACGGCATTCCGGAGGGCGACACTGGCTCCAATATCGGCGGAACCTGTTCCGCGCCTACTCCATGACGATGCACAAAGTCGGAATACAGGAACAACGGGGCTACTACCCGACTGACTTCCGCCAGTCTCAATCCGATTGCCGGCGCAGCGCTCGACCTGTGGCGCATCGAAGACTTCTGATTGCCGCCCGAGGGGACCGCGGATTCACGCTCATCGAGCTGATGGTCGTCATTGCGATCCTGTCGGTTATCGCCGCGATCGCGATTCCTCAGTATCGGGACTACGTGGCACGGGCGAAACGTGCCGAGGCCAAGCGCGCGTTGATGGAGTCAGCTCAGTTTCTGGAGCGCAATTTCACCGCGGCTGGGTGCTACAGCTACGCTTCGACTTCGGGCTGTCTTACGCAATCGGGGACGGCAATCACTCTTCCGCCGACCTTGCAGGTAGCACCGGCAGAGGGCCGCGCCAGTTATGCGCTGGTAGTGACCTTCACGAACAGCGGGCAAGCGTTCGCGCTTACCGCAACGCCTTGCGCAAGCGCCAGTTGCCCGGCTGGGAGCGATCCGTTTTCCGACAGCGCGTGCGGGAGCTTCACGCTGGACAGCACCGGATCGCGCGGCTTCACCGGGACAGGCACTCTCGCGCAATGCTGGCAGCGTTGATCGATTGGCATCCTGCGATCTGACGCGCTAGTCGAATTGGCGTAGCGCACGCCACCCCACTCACGCGACTCGGGCGCAGTCGTTTTCGCCATCCGTCGGCGACTTGCGGTTTTTCCGACCGCGCGTTCCTCCGTCAGCCGCCGCCGATCGCGACTCATCCGTTCATCTGATGTACGTCTGGTTGACCGCCCATAGCATGCCGTCGGGCGGCTCGGATGCAGATTGCAGTGTTCACTTCCCGGTTTGACCGCACGGCGCGGGTTTTCGGGCGATTCGCCCGGGTCACCCGAAATACTGCGGCACACGGCAAGCGGATGCCCGCACTGCACGGTTGCAGGCGTACCGAGCCCGACCCGATGCCAGTTGCGCGGGGCTTGGTTCGCGCAGAGTTGCCGTCGAAGCTGGGTTCATGCCGAGTGTGATTCATCCAGTCAGTGCATTGCGGACGCAAGCGCAGCGGCCGGACGCAAGGTGGCGACAGAAAGGCATCAGCATGATCGAAGTGCTGGTCGCGGTCGTCGTGCTTTCCCTCGGTGCGCTGGGGGTCGCGGGCATGCAGGCTGCCGGCATGCGCTCCAATCACAGCTCCTTCTATCGCGCCACCGCCGCCGAGTTGGTTCATGACATGGCCGATCGCATGCGTGTGAACAGAGCCGCGGCCCGCAGCGGCCTCTATAACCGTGCGCTCGGCGACCCTGTACCGACCGGCACCACACTCGCCGAACGCGATCTTGCTGAATGGCTCGCGCGCATCGCGGCTCTGCCGTCGGGCGACGGCTCGATCGCGATCGACAACTCGCGGGTCACGATAACGGTGAGCTGGGACGATCGTCGCGCGGGTGGGGACGCGAATGCCACGTTCGTCATGTCAACGGAAGTCTGGGTCAATTGATGATCAGGGCTACGGGTCGAGATCGACATCGCGCCCGACTTCGGCGGACCCACGGCTTCACGCTGGTCGAGCTGATGATCGCGATGGTCCTAGGGCTGCTTGTTGTGGGTGCCCTAGTCTATCTGTACCTCGGCACGCGCGGCGCGCACCGGGTGAATGAAAACATCGTGCGCGTCCAAGAGGCGGGGCGCGCCGCCCTCGATGCCATTGAGCGTGATCTGCGGCTCACCGGATTCATGGGGTGCCTTTCCGGCATCAACGGCCGGCCCGTCGTCATCGCAAACCCGGTCCTTTCCTACGGAAGCGTCGCGGACACGATGATCGGATATGCGAACGGCAGCGGCTGGACCAATCCGACCACGATTACTCGGGTCGCCGGGGATGTCATTACCGTGCGCGGGGCGGTTGGGGACGGTACGCCGATCACTGGTACGACGGATTACACGAACGCCAAGTTCACACTCGGCGACAACTGCCAGGGATTCAGGCAGAACGATTACTTCTTCATCGGAGATTGCCAGCGCGCCGTTGTCGGCCGCGTCACCAATGTGCCCGCACAACTGTGCGGCACCGGGGCCGACAGCACGGACATCTATCACGCTGCCACGGGCAATGGAAACAACGGAATCGTGACCGGCGTGACGAGCAATCGGTTCAATGCGTTTTCGGTTGACACGCGGACCCTCGTTTATCGGATGGACGAGATCACGTACTTCATCGGCAACAACGCTTCCGGCCGACGCTCGTTGTTCCGGTTTTCCCGCACCCGCGGCACCGAGGAACTGGTCGAAAACGTTGCCGATCTGAGCGTCCTGTACGGGGAGGACACGTCGGGGGACGGTGTGGCCGACGTGTTTCACGCGGCGAACGCAGTTGTCAACTGGTCGTCAGTGTTGAGCGTGCGGATCGCGGTGCTCGTTTCCAGTCCCGACGCGGCGGTGGCTCCATCGGGCAGCAACTACCTGTTTCGAGACATCAACGGCGACGGAGTGGTCAACGCTGCTGACGCGCAGACGGCGCCGGACACTCGTTTGTACCGCGTGTTCACAACCACGGTTGCGCTTCGCAACCGCCTGCCGTGACGGAGATGACAGTGAGAGCGTGTTCACCGCCCGGGAATCAGCGCGGCGCCGCCTTGATGCTCGGAATGGTGATTCTCGTGCTTATCAGCATGCTCGGCGCGTCTGCGTACTGGGCATCGACGCAGGAAGAGCGGATGTCCGGCAACGCCCGCGAACGGCTTCGCAGCTTCGAGGCCGGAGAGGCATCACTACGGGATTGTGAAACAGTCCTCGCCGGCGCATCGCTGCCGCCTTTCGATGGAACCGGCGGGATGTACGTCGCCGCGCCGATCACCAGCTCGCAGGTCTATCAGACGGTGGACTGGAATTCGTCCACGGCGACGCGCGTGCTAAACGCCGGTCCATCCTCGGCGATGGTCTCCGTTAATCGACAGCCCGCTTGCATCATCGAGCAGATGATCACGCTCCAGGAGCCGGGGCTCGGGAACTCTTCACAGGGGGGCCTGGAGATGCGCGAGGTCACCGTTTACCGCGTGACGGCACGGGGATTCGGATCAGGTCCGAATTCACGAGTCACTTTGCAGACGATCTATCGACGTTGATTGCAGGCAGGCACTTCCGAACGAAACGGAATTGAGGTAAGCCATGAGTCGAGTCAGCTCAAGTTCATCCCGACCGCGGGTGCTTCGCCGGGCGCTGACGGCGGCATCACTCGCGTCACTGCTCGTTGCCGCCGGTGTCGCCGCGCAGACGGTGTCGTCGGTGCCGCTAATTCTCCCAACGCCGCTGCCGCCCAATCTGGTGCTGACGCTCGACGATTCGGGATCGATGCAATGGGCGTTCGTACCTGATGCAACCTGCAGCATCGCTTCGTCTCGCCGGGCGAAGTCCGGGTACCGCAATCCTCTGTACTACGACCCAGACGAAGTTTATCCCGCGCCGACCGATGTGAACGGCAATCCGCTCACGACCAGTTTTACGAATGCGAAACTGAATGGGTTTGACGCCTCGCGCGGGGCAATCGATTTGAGCAGCGGATATCGACCGACCTGGGAATACAGTCCGGACTCGAGCGTTCGACCGCAGGATACGGGCGCCACTTCATTCAATTGCCCCAACAGTTCCGGAGGCAGCGGTTGGCATGCATTTGCGCCACATGCGACGGCGGACCTCACGACAATCGTTGGCCCCAAGCCTTCAGGCACCGATAACCGCGCGAACCAGCCTGGGAATGCTTATTACTACAAATGGAACACCAGTTGCACGGCCTCGCAGATCGACGACGACACCTGCTACACGCTCGTGATCGTCTCCGCCACCTCGGGACCGGGCGGTACTGATGAGCGCCAGAATTTTGCCAACTGGTACTCCTTCTACCGCACGCGCAATCTAGCAGTGAAGAGCGGCGCGGCGCTGGCGTTTGGCGGTGTCAGTCCGGAAACACGAGTGGCGTTCCAAGCACTCAACACCTGCAATGCGCTGTCGACCACCAACTGCAATGGCCTGGGCTTCGATAACAAGATCCGGCGATTCCAAGGGTCACAGAAGACCAACTTCTACAACTGGCTCTTCAAACTCCCCGCTAATGGAGGAACGCCTCTGCAGAGCGCATTACGTCGCGCCGGCGAGTACTACCGGACCAGTGGAATCTCGAGTCCCTATGCGGTGGATCCGCAGGTGACGCTCGGCACCGAGTACGCATGCCGCCCGAACTTTCACATCATGATGACGGACGGCATGTGGAACACCTCAACCGCCAACTGTGGAAGCAGCAGCTGCGGAAACAACGACAGCGCCAGCCGCACATTGCCAGATGGAACCGCCTACTCGGCGCGCGCTCCCTATTCGGACAGCAATAGCAACAGTCTCTCGGACGTCGCGTTCTACTACTGGGCGACCGATCTGCGCACGGACATCGCAAACAAGGTCATCCCGCGCTTCACGGACCGCTCGGATCCCGATACGGCCGCGCAATTCTGGAATGCGAAAAACGATCCTGCGACCTGGCAGCACATGGTCAATTTCACCGTCGGCCTGGGTCTCACGAACCAGCTGACTCTGACGAACATGAAGTGGGGCGGCAGTACGTTCGCGGGCGATTACGCTAATTTCGCCAGCGGCTCCCAGTCGTGGCCGTCGGTCGGCTCACTCAGCAGCGCGGGAGCGGGCAAGGTCTATGACCTGTGGCATGCGGCAATCAACAGCCGCGGGCAATTCTTTTCCGCAGACAGCCCGACCCAGTTGAACTACGCGCTCAATTCGGCGATCAAGGCAACTTTGGCGCGAGAAGCTTCGTCCTCGGCGCTCGCCACCAACTCCACGCGCCTAGACACCGGCACCGTCGTGTTTCAGGCGCGATTCCGAAGCGGCGACTGGACGGGCGAGATGACAGCCTATGGGCTGAACGCCGACGGAAGCCTCGCCTCTGCACGCTGGGACACATCGGATACGCCATCGCTTATCCCGTCTGCTTCGACACGCAAGATCTACAGCTGGGACGGTACGACCGGCGTTGCGTTCAGCGACACGGGCGTCACGAGTTCAATGTGGACGGCGATGGGCCTGGGGACAGCACCGGCCGCGACGCGCACGCAAATGGTCAACTTCCTGCGCGGCGATCAATCGAACGAGCAATCCAACGGGGGCAGTTATCGGTCGCGCAGCACGCGCCTAGGCGACGTAGTCAACTCTGATCCCGTGTTCGCTGGAGCAGGCAACTTTGGATACTCGATCCTACCCGAAGGGCTTTCGACCGCTACGGAGCCCTACGCCAATTACCTGACGTTCAAACGAGGAGCCGGTCGCGCCAAGATGGTCTACATCGGCTCGAACGACGGCATGCTGCATGGGTTCAATGCCGATACCGGTGCGGAGGTCTTCGCGTATGTGCCGCACGCAGTCCTCGGCAATATGACGCAGTTGTCGGACCCGGCCTACTCGCACCTTTTCTTCGTCGACGGATCGCCATTCGTTGGCGATGCGTACTTTCCGAGCGCGCCGGCGGGTGAGCGCTGGCGTTCCACATTGGTGGGTGTGACAGGCGCCGGCGGCAGCGCCGTGTTCGCGCTTGACGTTCGTCAGCCCTCGGACTTTTCGACCGAGGCGACCGGAGTCACGCGCGTGCTTTGGGAGCGCGATGCGGGCTACTCTGGGTTCCAGGACCTTGGATATACGATCGGACGACCCATCATCGCGCGGCTTAACAACGGCGAATGGGCGGCGGTGTTCGGCAATGGATACAACAGCACATACGGATGCGCGGTGTTGTTTGTTGTGCGCTTGAGCGACGGAACGGTTCTGAAGAAGATCGACACGCAGACGCGTGCGACGCCGACGACGCCATGCACGGGCGGCGCGAACGGATTGAGTTCACCGTCGCTTCTCGACGTCAACGGCGACCGCGTGATCGACGTCGTTTACGCTGGCGACATTCAAGGCAACGTCTGGAAGTTTGACCTGTCGGGCAACGATCCTGCTGTGTGGGGTGTGGCCTACACGAATGGATCCAGTCCCGCGCCGTTGTTCACTGCGCGCAATCCTTCCGGGCAGGTCCAGCCGATCACGACGGTGGTCGAAATCGGTGCGCCTCCACCCGGGCGTACCGGGAACATGGTGTATGCCGGAACCGGGCGCTTCTACGCCATTGGCGATCAGATCGACCTCACCGTTCAGTCGATCTACGGAATCTACGACGACGGAACTCGAATCACGCAGAGCGCCCGGACTCCGTCGGCAACCTATCCTCTGGTGCAGCAAACGTACACGGTGTCCAGCGTGGGTTCTCAGAACGTTCGAGACGTAAGCACGACCGTGGTCGACTACGCGAGTAAACGGGGTTGGTTCGTCGACCTTTCGAATTCGCCGGCTGATGGCGAACGGGTCACGACCAATCCGCAGTTGTCGGCCGGGCGTCTGTTTGTACGCAGCTTCGCTCCCTCGTCCGATCCGTGCGACTTCGGTGGCACCGGCTGGCTGATGGCGTTTGATCCGTTCTCCGGCGGCCAGCTGCCCTACGCCGTTTTCGACATCAACAACGACGGCGCATTCAACAACACGGACAAGCATGCCGGCCTTCAGGTCAAGGGCGGGCGCGGCATGTCGCTGATCTACGGCGGAACCTACGGGCGGGCGCTGCTCGGCAACGCCGACAGCAGCGTGAGTTCGATCAGGATCGCCGGAGACCCGAACGCGGGCGGTCGCGCATCTTGGCGCGAACTGCAGTAGCACGGTCCGCGGCACTCAGACTCCCACGGTTCCGGCTATGCTTTGAACATGGCCGGAACCCACGCACCCCACCTCCCCACCGACATCACCCTTCACACCGCCTCGCGGCTGCTTGAAATCGCGTTCGACGACGGACGCGTGTTCAAGCTGCCGTTCGAGTTCCTGCGCGTGTACTCGCCGTCGGCCGAGGTGCGCGGGCACGGGCCGGGGCAGGAGACGCTGCAGTTCGGCAAGCGCGACGTGACGATCACGGCGCTGGAGCCGGTCGGCCACTACGCGGTGCAGCCGACGTTCTCCGACGGTCACGCGAGCGGCATCTATACCTGGGACTACCTGTATGAGCTGGGCGAGAACCAGGAACGCTTCTGGGCTGACTACCTCGCGCGCCTCGAGGCCGCCGGCGCGAGCCGCGATCCGGACGATCCGCGCAACGCCGCGTTCGTGATGAGCGGCGGGCCGAGCTGCGGCCATCATTGACGCGATGGCCGATAAGTCGGGCGATTCGACCACACACTTCGGCTACCGGCAGGTCACCGAGGGGGAAAAGGCGCAGCGCGTCGCGCAGGTGTTCGATTCGGTCGCGTCCAGATACGACCTGATGAACGATCTGATGTCGGCCGGCCTGCACCGGCTGTGGAAGGCGTTCACCGTGCGGCAGGCCGATGTGCGACCGGGCATGAAGGTGCTCGACGTGGCCGGCGGCACCGGCGATCTGGCGCGCGCGTTCGCCAAGCGCGCCGGCCCGCAGGGCAGGGTCGTGCTGACCGACATCAACGGCGCGATGCTGCGCGAAGGCCGCGACCGCCTGCTGGACCGCGGCCTGATGCTCCCGCTCGTGCAGTGCGACGCCGAGCGTCTGCCGTTCGCGAGCGGGACGTTCGACGTCGTCAGCGTCGCCTTCGGCCTGCGCAACATGACGCACAAGGACGCGGCGCTGGCGGAGATGCGGCGCGTAACCCGCCCCGGCGGCAAGGTGATGGTGCTGGAGTTTTCCCGCATATGGCAGCCGCTCGCGCCTGTCTACGATGCGTACTCGTTCAACGTGCTGCCCTGGCTCGGCAAGAAGATCGCGGGCGACAGCGACAGTTATCGTTACCTCGCCGAATCGATCCGCGTGCATCCGTCGCAGGAAGAACTCGCGCGGCTGATGGAACAGGCGGGCCTCGAAAGCGTCCAATGGTTCAACCTGACCGCGGGCGTGTGTGCGCTGCATGTGGGACGGAAGATCTGATTGGAGACGCGAATGAAGAAATGGTTGATCGGCGCGATGGTCGGCTTGATCGCCGCCTCGTTCACACTCGATGCCGACGCGCAGCGCCGGCTCGGCGGCGGCAGGACGCTTGGCAAGCCGTCGCAGACGCTTCAGCAGCGGCAGGCGACGCCGCCGCAGCAGCAGACGCCGCCCGCGCAGCAGGCCGCGCCCGCACAACAGCCGGCGCCGGCCGCCGCAGGCACGGCCGCCGCACCGAAGCCCGCCAGCCCGCTGCGGGGCGCGCTGATGGGGTTGGCCGCCGGGCTGGGCCTCGCCGCCCTCGCATCGTGGCTCGGCTTCGGCGATACGCTGGCGACGATCATGCTGGTCGTGCTCGCCGGCCTGCTGGTGATGACGGTCGTGGGCTATCTGATGCGCCGCTCGGGCGCGCAGCCCGCGTACCAGGGCGCCGGCAACGACCGCTACCCGCCGCAGCCGCCCGAGGCGATGCCGCGGCCGATCGAACGTACTGCAGTCGAGACGGCGGCCGCGCGCCCCGGATCGGCGATGGATGAATTCACGCGCGGCGCGACGGCAAACCTCGACCAGCCGTGGGGCATCCCGGCCGGCTTTGACACCGAGTCGTTCCTCGCCAATGCGAAGAGCTACTTCACCCGGCTGCAGACGGCGTGGGACAGGTCGAACCTCGACGAACTGTCCGAATTCACCACGCACGAGATGTTCACCGCGCTGACGCACGAGCTGCGGGCGCGCGCAGGCAGCAGCAAGTCCGAGGTGGTGGCGCTGGACGCGAAGCTGCTCGGCATCGAAACCAACGCGACCGAGCATCTGGCCAGCGTGCGCTTCACCGGCACGCTGCGCGTCGACGGCGAACTCGAACAGTTCGACGAGGTCTGGAATCTCTCCAAGCCCACCGACGGCAAGACCGGCTGGCTGCTGGCGGGCATCCAGCAGCTCGCGTAAGCGCGGGCCGCATCTGCGACAATCACGGGCGCCTGCGGGCGCCCGTTTTCATGGGTGTCATTCTCGCGAACGCGAGAATGACGCGCGCCCGGAACCATTGCCATGCTGGATCAGTTCGCCTCCGACGCCGCGGTCGCGCTGCTCAATCGCCTGCTCGCGCGCGAGCGCTGGGCGCGCGATCGGCTGGCACCGTTCGCCGGGCGCGGCGCGCGCATCGAATGCGGGCCGTTCGTCGTGCAGCTCGGCATCCGCGACGGCGGCACGTTCGAGGCGACTGGCAACGCGCCCGACGTGACGATCTCGATGGACCCGGAGGCGCTGCCGCAGGCGCTGCTCGCGCCGCGCGCGATCATGCGCAACGTTCGGCTCGACGGCGACGCGGAGTTCGCGCAGGCGCTCTCCTACGTGCTGCAGAACCTGCGGCCGGAGCCGGAGGAAGAGCTGTCGCGCTTCGTCGGCGACGCGGCCGCGCAGCGCATCGTCGGCTTCCTGCGCGCCGCCTTTGCGCAGGCGCAGGAGGCCGGCGCGCGGCTGGCCACGACCGCGGCGGACTACTTCGTCGCCGAGAACCCGCTGCTGGTCGCGCGCGCGGAGGCCGACGCGTTCGCGCGCGACGTGGCCGCGCTGCGCGACGACGTCGAGCGCCTGGCCAAGCGCATCGAGAACCTCGCCTCGCGCTGATGCGCATCTTCCGGCTGCTGCGCATCCTGTGGGCCGTCTTCCGCTTCGGACTGGACGAGATCGTCCTGTCGAGCCTGAAGAGCCCGTCGCTGCAGTACCTGGTTCGCATCGTCACGTTCGGCCGCCGGCTGCACGAGCCGCGCGGCGTGCGGCTGCGGCGTGCGCTCGAAGACCTTGGTCCGATCTTCGTCAAGTTTGGGCAGGTTCTGTCCACGCGGCGCGACTTGCTGCCGGTCGACATCGCCGACGAGCTGGCCCGACTGCAGGACAAGGTGCCGCCGTTCGACTCCGACCTCGCGGTGCGCGAGATCGAGCGTGGGCTTGGCCGCAAGCTCGACGACCTGTTCTCGCAGTTCGATCGAGCGCCGGTGGCGAGCGCGTCGATCGCGCAGGTGCACTTCGCGCGGCTCAAGGGCGGCGCGCACGACGGCCGTCCCGTCGCGGTCAAGGTGCTGCGCCCCGGCATGCGCACGGCGATCGACAAGGATCTGGCGCTGCTCGAAGTCGGCGCGGCGCTGGTAGAAAAGCTTTGGCGCGACGGCAAGAGGCTGCGGCCGCGCGCGGTGGTCGCCGAGTTCGACAAGTACCTGCACGACGAACTGGACCTGATGCGCGAGGCGGCCAACGCCTCGCAGTTGCGGCGCAACTTTGCCGACTCGCGCCAGTTGCGCGTGCCGGAGATGATCTGGGACTACTGCTGCCAGAACGTGATCGTGATGGAGCGCATGGGCGGCATACCCGTGAGCCAGGTCGACCGGCTGCGCGCCGCCGGCATCGACATCAAGAAGCTGTCGGCCGACGCGGTCGAGGTGTTCTTCACACAGGCGCTGCGCGACGGCTTTTTCCACGCCGACATGCACCCCGGCAACATCTACGTCGGCGATTCGGGCGCGGACTTCGGCCGCTGGATCGCGCTCGACTTCGGCATCGTCGGCACGCTGTCGGACAGCGACAAGAACTACCTGGCGCAGAACTTCCTCGCGTTCTTCCGCCGCGACTACAAGCGCGTCGCCGAGCTGCACGTCGAAAGCGGCTGGGTGCCCGCCGCCACGCGCGTCGACGAACTGGAAAGCGCGATCCGCGCGGTGTGCGAGCCGATCTTCGACCGGCCGCTGAAGGACATCTCGTTCGCGCAGGTGCTGCTGCGCCTGTTCGAGGCCAGCCGCCGCTTCAACGTCGAAGTGCAGCCGCAGCTCGTGCTGCTGCAGAAGACGTTGCTGAACATCGAGGGGCTCGGCCGCCAGCTCGACCCCGACCTCGACCTGTGGAAGACGGCCAAGCCGTTCCTCGAGCGCTGGATGCAGACACAGGTCGGTTTCAAGGGGCTGGAGGAGAAGCTGCGGCACGAGGCGGCGCAGTGGAGCCATCTGCTGCCGCAATTGCCGCGGCTGATGCATCAGGCGCTGACCGACAGCTCGCATCACGACCGCATGTATGCCGAGCTGCGCGCGCTGCGACAGGAGACGCAGCGGCGCAACCGTCTGCTCCTGATCGGCGTCACCTGCCTGGCGGCGTTCGCGCTGATGCTCGCGTGGAGTTTCTTCGGTTTCCGGCTTCCGGGACGATGAGAGCGATCCGGCGCAGCGTGCTGGCGGCCGTCGTCGTCATCGCCGGCTGCGGCGGCGGCGGCAGCGCGCCCGCGCCCACGCCACCGCTGGTCTGTGCCGATTCCGCAGCGGTCTTCTCCACCTACGCCGATGCGTCGATCGCGGTCGGCAAGGCGGCCGGCGCCGTGATCGCCGCTTGCAACGGCCCGCTCGCCGACGTGCGCTGGACACAGACCGCCGGGCCGGCGGTGACGCTGATCTCCGATCGAGCGCAGGCGATCAGCTTCGAACCGCCTTCGGCCGGCACGTACTCGTTCCGGGTCGACTTCATCGATGCGACCGGCACCGCGCGCGCGACCGGCGTGACCGTCAACGCGACGCCGCCGTCCGCGGATGCGCAGGTCGTCGCGCGCGCCGACCAGGCGGTGCGCAAGGGCGGCACGGTGTCGCTGCGCGCGTGGCCGCCGGCCGGCGCGGGCGAGCAGACGAGCTGGCAGCAGCTCGACGGCCCGGCCGCGACGCTCGATACCTCGGACCCGGATCGGATCATCTTCACCGCGCCCGAAGTCGCGCGCGACACGGCGCTGCGCTTCCGCGTCACGCGCCGGACCGCGAGCGGCGGCACCGACAGCGACGACGTGCTGGTGCTGGTCGAGAACTATGCACAGGCGCCGGCCGGCAACGCCGCGTACGTCTTCAGCGGTTCGCACGTTTCGCGCGTGCATCCGTACCGCAGCGCGGGCCCGTACGCGAACGTGCTCGTGCGCTGCGTGTATGACGCCGGCCTGCAGAGCGGCGGCGCGGGCAAGAACCTGTGCCCGCTGTCGCAGCTGCCGTTGCTGGCGCAGGAAACGGGCAGCGCGCTGCCGACGATCGAGCAGGTGATGAGCCGGGTGCTGGTGTCGCACGACTGGATGGGCGAGGTGTTCGAGCGCTATCTCGCCAGCGACGACCCCAACGGCGACATCCGCCGGCTGCTGAACGGCGTGACCGCGATCGTGATCGGCGCCCACGTGAGGCCCTCCTTCTACAACCCCGCCACCGCGGCGATCCACCTCGATGCGGAAAACTTCTGGCTCACGCCCGCGCAGCGCGACGTGATCGACGAGGCGCCCGACTTCCGCATCGACTTCGCGCGCGACCTGAACTACGGCACGCTGTGGCGCTACACGCTGAACGACGCGTCGATCTTTCTGCCGTTTCCGGTCGACCGCCGGCTGTCGCGCGATCTGTCCTCCCTGCAGTTCGAAGCGAACTGGCTGCTGTATCACGAGCTGGGCCACAGTGCCGACTTCATACCGCCCGCGGTGCGCGGCGCGCTGAACAGCGCGCTTTCCGCGTGGGACAACGCCGCGCCGCGCTATGCAGCGCGCCAGTTGCCGTCGGACCGGTTGCAGGCGAGCCTGCCGCTGACCTCGCAGCCGATGTTCGCGCTGGGCCGGGTGAAATTCTGGGGCGAAATCGCCGATGCGACCCAGCGCGCCTACATGCCCGCCGACGTGACCGGCTTCTTCCTCACCGACGCCGCGACCGACGACTATGCATACTCGATCAGCACGCCCGGAGCCACGCCGCGCGAGGACGCGGCGCTGCTGTTCGAGGAGTTCATGGTGGTGCGCAACCTCGGCGCGCGGCGCGACTTCGCCATCACGACCAGGATTCTCCCCGACTCTACGTCGAAGACGATCGTCGTGAATTGGGGCCAGCGCGGACGCGTCGGCGATGCGTTGGTCAAGCCGCGCGCGAAACAGATCGTGTTGGCGTTCGCGCCGTGGATCGACGCGGCGCAGGTCGACGCACTGGCCGCCCCACTTCCGATGCGTGCCGGCCAGAGCTGGGCGGACAACCTCGTGCTCGGCACGGCCGCGCCGGGCGCGCGCGCGCTGCGCACGCCGATCGATCCGCGCGGCGACGCCTATCTGCTGCAGCGGGCGCTGCGCCGGCCGGGTGCGGGCGTCGTCCCATCGCGGTGATCGGCGCGACGATGAGCGACTTCAAGACACGTGACCCGGCACGGCCCGAGTTCTGGGACGAGCGCTTCACCGCCGGCTACACGCCGTGGGAGGCGCGCGGCGTGCCGCCGGCGCTTGTGCGTTTCGTCGCGGCACATGGCTCGGCGCTCGGCCGACGCGTGCTGGTGCCGGGTTGCGGCGCGGCCTACGAAGCGGCGCTGCTCGACGCGGCCGGCTTCGACGTGCTGGCGATCGACTATTCGGCGGCGGCGATCGAGCGCGCGCGGGCGGCGCTGCCGGCCGACGTTGCGGCGCGTGTGCTGCGGCAGGCGGATTTCTTCGCGTTCGACGCGGTGCAGTTCGACTGGATCTACGAGCGTGCCTTCCTCGCGGCGCTGCCGCCTTCGCTGTGGCCGTCCTGGGCGGCGCGCGTGGCCGACCTGTTGGTGCCGGGCGGCGTTCTGGCCGGGTTCTTCTTCCTCGACGACGCGGTCGCCGAGCCGCGGCGCGGACCGCCGTTTGCCGCCCGCCGCGCGGAACTCGACGCGCTGCTGCACGGCTTTCGCTGCGAGGAGGCCGCCGCGATTGCGCAAGATCAATCGGCCGCGGTGTTCGCCGGCCGCGAGCACTGGATCACATGGCGTTGGAGCGGTCGCGCTGCCGCATAATCGCGCCTGCCCGCGACCCGCCATGGCCCTGCTCGAAATCCAGAACGTCACCCGCCGCTTCGGCTCGATGACCGCGGTCGACGGCGTGTCGCTGTCGATCGAGGCGGGCGAGTTCTTCACGCTGCTCGGGCCGTCGGGCTGCGGCAAGACCACGCTGCTGCGGATGATCGCCGGCTTCGATGCGCCCGACGGGGGTCGCATCGTGCTCGACGGCAAGGATCTCACCGGAGTGCCGCCCGAGCGCCGCAACGTGCGCACCGTGTTCCAGAGCTACGCGCTGTTTCCCCACATGACGGTGGCGGCCAACGTCGCGTTTCCGCTGAAGATGGCGAACACGCCGGCCGCGGAGCTCGACGCCAAGGTGCGCGAGTCGCTGAAGAACGTTCAGCTCGACACGCTGGCGACGCGCTTTCCGCACGAGCTGTCCGGCGGGCAGAAACAGCGCGTCGCGATCGCGCGCGCTCTGGTCACGCATCCGGCGCTGATGCTGCTCGACGAGCCGCTCGCCGCGCTCGACGCCAAGCTGCGCGAGCAGATGCAGATCGAGCTGATCAACCTGCAGAAGGAAGTCGGCATCACGTTCGTGTACGTGACGCATGATCAGGGCGAGGCGCTCGCGCTGTCGCACCGGATCGCGGTGATGAACCAGGGCCGCATCGAGCAGCTCGACGAGCCGTCCAGGATCTACTCGTATCCGAAGAACCGCTTCGTCGCCGACTTCATCGGCCAGTGCAACATCCTGGAGGCGACCGTGCGCAAGCGCGACGGCGAGGTGGCCGAGCTCGATCTGCCCGGCGTCGGTCCGGCGCGCGCACTGATCGACGCGGCGCTCGCCAGCGGCGCCCGCGGCGCGCTCGCGCTGCGGCCGGAGAAGGTGACGATCAATCCGAGCGGCCAGCCGAAGACCGACGGCGACAATCACCTGTCCGGCACGGTGACCGACTTTCTGTACCTAGGCGACGTGACGATCTACCGCGTCGCGCTCGCGTCTGGGCAGAAGATCGAGGCGATGCGCGCGAACGCCGAGGCGGGGCGCGCGCGCTTCTTCGAGGTCGGCGACGCGGTCGACGTCGCCTGGCAGGTCGGCGCCGGCCATTTCCTGGTCGACTGACGTGGCCACCTCGGAGCGCGGCAAGTGGCTGGTGGGCGGACCTCCGCTCCTTTATCTGATCGTCTTCTTCGCGATCCCGAGCCTGCTGATGGTGGTCGCGAGCTTGCGCGCGCCGGGGGAGTTCGGCGGGCTGGCGCCACTCGTGGCCGACAGCGGCAAGCTGAACCTGACGCTGGCGAGCTATGCGCGCTTCTTCGCGAGCCCGATCTACCTGGAGCTGTTCGTCAAGTCGCTCGCGTACGCGCTCGCGACGACCGCGCTGTGTCTGGCGATCGCGTATCCGCTGTCGATGCTGATCGCCGCCAGCGCGAAGAAGTACCGCGACCTGCTGCTGCTGCTGGTGATCCTGCCGTTCTGGAGCAACTTCCTGATCCGCGTGTATGCGTGGATGATCATCCTCGGCCCGGAGTGGGCGCTGGCGCGGATCGTCAACGGCGTGCTCGGCCTCGTCGGCGCCGGGCCGGTGACGCTGATGTTCTCGCCGTTCGCGGTCATCGTCGTGCTCGTCTACGTGCACCTGCCCTTCATGGTGCTGCCGCTGTACGCGAACCTGGAGAAGCACGACCCCGCGCTGCTCGACGCTGCGCAGGACCTGGGCGCGCGGCCGTGGCAGCGCTTCCGGCATGTGACCTGGCCGCTGTCGCTGCCGGGGGTGATCGCGGGCGCCGCACTGGTGTTCATCCCCGCGTTCGGCATATTCGCGGTGCCGGACCTGGTCGGCGGCACCGACGGCATCATGATCGGCAACGTGATCAAGCAGCAGTTCCTCGAGACGCGCGACTGGCCGTTCGGCTCGGTGCTGTCGATCGTGCTGACGGTCGTGGCGCTGGCGATCACGGCGCTGGCGGCGCTCGCCGCGCGGCCGCGCCGCAGCGTATGAACCGCCGCATCCCCGCCTGGATGTGGGCGTGCGCGGCCGCCGCGTACCTGTTCCTGTACGCGCCGCTCGCCGTGGTGGTCGTGTTTTCGTTCAACGACAGCAAACTGAACGCGCAGTGGGTCGGTTTCACGACCGCGTGGTACGTGAAACTCGTCCACAACGAGGAAATGATGGTGGCGGCGCGCAACTCGCTCGTGATCGCGCTCGTCGCGTCGCTCGCGTCGACCGTGCTCGGAACGATGGCGGGCTTCGCGATGCACCGGTACCGGACGCGCGTGCTGCCGGTGCTGGTGCTGGCGCCGATCGCGATCCCGGAGATCCTGATGGGCGTGGCGCTGCTGATGTTCTTCGTGATGATCAATCTGACGCTCGGGCTGGTGTCGATCACGCTCGCGCACATCGCGTTCTGCATCGGCTACGTGGCGATCGTCGTGCGCGCGCGGCTCGCGGGCATGGACGAGAGCCTGGTCGAGGCGGCGCGCGACTGCGGCGCCTCGGCGCCGGCGGCGTTCCGCTACGTGACGCTGCCGCTGATCATGCCCGGCGTGATCGCGGGCGCGCTGATGGCGTTCACGCTGTCGATCGACGACTTCGTGATTACGTTCTTCACCGCCGGCGCGTCGGCCTCCACGCTGCCGCTGCAGATCTATTCGATGGTCAAGATCGCGGTGACGCCCGAGGTCAACGCGATCTCGACGCTGCTGCTGGCGCTGACGCTCGCGCTGATCACGCTGGCGACCAAGTTCGTTCCCGGGCTGCTGCGCCTGAACCGCTAATCACCTCTGGCAAGGAGAACAAGATGATCGTGCGTGACCTGCTGCGCCTGGCGCTCGTGCTCGCGGCCGTGTCGCTGGTGTCGGCGTGCGGCAAGAAGGAGGAGGCGACGCCCGCCAAGGCCGAGGCGCAGGCGCAGCCCGAGGCCGCCGCTGCCAGGCCGACCGGGACGCTGAACCTGTACAACTGGAACGACTACATCGCGCCGGAGACGATCGAGCGCTTCGAGAAGGAATTCAACGCCAAGGTCGTGCAGACCTACTTCTCCGACAACGACGAGATGCTGGCCAAGCTCGCCGCGGGCGCGACCGGCTACGACATCATCGTGCCGACCAGCAACGCGATGGAGCTGCTGATCAAGAAGGGCGATCTGCAGCCGCTCGACCACGCGCTGCTGCCGAACCTGAAGAACCTCCGGCCGGAGTTCCTGAACACGCCGTTTGATCCCGGCAACAAGTATTCGGTGCCGTACGCGTACTCGACCACGATCATCGGCTACAACGACAGGCACATGAAGGAGCTCGGCCTCGATCCGAAGGGCTGGGAGGCGATCTTCGACACGAACATCGCCTGCCGCGTGAAGGGCAAGCTGACCGTGCTCGACTCGCCCGACGAGGTCTTCTCCGCGGCGTTCATCTACCTCGGCATCGACCCGAACACGACCAGCGCCGACGACTACAGGAAGGCGGCCGAGACGATCCGCAAGGCCAAGCCGTGCTGGGCCGCGTTCAACTCCTCCTCGTACATCAAGGAGCTGACCGCCGGCAACATCTGGCTCGCGCTCGGCTACTCGACCGACATGTTCCAGGCCAACCGCAACGCGCAGGAAGCCAGGCAGGACTTCCGCATCGTGTCGGTGCTGCCGGCGCAGGGCGCGGTGCTGTCGGTCGACAACATGGTGATCCACAAGTCGGCGCCGCACGTGCCGCTGGCGCACGCGTTCATCAACTTCATGCTCGAAGGCAGGAACAGCGCGGAGCTGTCGAACCTGATCGGCTCCGGCAACCCCAATCAGGCCGCGATGCAGTACATCAAGCCGGAGGTGAAGTCGAACGTCGCGGTGTTCCCCGACGCCGAGAGCCTGAAGAAGCTGCACCAGTTGCGGCTGTTGTCGGCGGAGCTGCGGCAGTTGCGCGGGCAGCTCTGGACCGAGATCAAGATCCGGTGACAGTGCGCTCACATGTCATTGCCGCGCACGCGGAAATCCGGTTCACGATTGCCGGCCGGGTGCCCGCTGCCGCGGGCACGACACCGGCGCAGCGTCAACCGCGGCCGTTGGCGGCGGCGGCCAGCGCGGTGAAATCGTCGGCGTAGCCGCGCAGCTTCTTCGCCAGGGTGGCGCGCTGCGCGGCGGTGGCGGCATTGATCAAGCGCGCGATCAGCTCGGCGTTGGCGCGGCGGTACTCCGTCAGTGCAGCGCGGCGTGCCGGGTCGCGCGGTTCGGCGAGCTGCGCGAAGAACTCGCGCACGCGGCGTGTTGCCTCGGCGGCGGGCGGCTGCTCGTCGTGAATCCGCCGCAGCATTTGCACCATCTCGTTCTGGCGCCGCTCGCGCTCGTCGAGCCACCACGTCTGCGTCTTCGATTCGAGCGCGTCGCGCAGGATCTGCATCTGCGCGTCGTTGACCGAGCCGAACCAGGACTCGGCGCGCTCGCCATAGCGCTTCACGCGCGCGTCGACCGATTCGCGCCCGCCGGCGAAGCGCACCAGCTCGCGCCGCGCGCTCGACGATTCCTTCGCCAGCTTGGCGGCAAAGTGATCGATCTGCGCCGGTGCCAGCGTCTGCGCCAGCGCGGCGATATCCGGAGCGACCTCGTCGCCGAGCGCGGCGAACTTCGCGTTCATCTGCTGCTGCAGCGTGGCCACGTCGTCCGCGCCGACGCGTCCGTCCAGCGTGCGCTGCGCGTCGGCCAGCAGTTGCGCGTAGCCGGTGAGCTGCGTCGCGCGATGCCAGCCGAGCAGCCGGCGCACGCGTTCGCCGGCCATCGCCTGCTGCCGCTCGTCGAGGTCCAGATAGCTGTCGAGCGCATACAGCAGCAGCGTGTCGGCGTTGTTGTAGCCGAGCTTCAGCGACGAGCACGCGGTGACCAGCAGCGTGACGCTGACCAGCACGAAGCGGCGCGCGTGCGCGCCCAGCCTGCCGCGCCGGGCGGCGGGGTCGCCGGTGCTACGATCGATTTCGTTTGCGACCACTCCCATAACCGCGGTTCTCTTCGTCGCGTTCGATGAATATCGTCATCCTCGCCGCCGGCCAGGGCAAGCGCATGCGCTCCGCGCTGCCCAAGGTGCTGCACCCGGTCGCGGGACGGCCGATGCTAGCGCACGTGATCGCGACCGCGCAGCAGGTGGCCCGCGCGCGCGGCGTATCCGCCAACGTGATCGCGGTGATCGGGCATGGCGCCGATCAGGTACGCGCCGCCTTCTCTGGCCGCGGCGACCTGCATTTCGTTCTGCAGCAGCCGCAGCTGGGCACCGGACACGCGGTGCAGCAGGCCGTGCCGTGGCTGCGCGACGACGGGCCGACGCTGGTGCTGTACGGCGACGTGCCGCTGGTGCGGGTCGAGACGCTGAACCGCCTGCTCGACGGCGCCGGCGACGAGGTCGGCCTGCTGACGGTCGAACTGGCCGACCCGACCGGCTACGGCCGCATCGTGCGCGACGAGCGCGGCAGCGTTCGGCGGATCGTCGAGCAGAAGGATGCGAGCGCGAGCGAGCGCGCGCTGCGCGAGGTCAACACCGGCATCCTGGTCGCGCCGACCGCGCGGCTGAAGCGCTGGCTTGGCGCGCTGGGCAACGACAACGCGCAGCGCGAGTACTACCTGACCGACGTGATCGCGCAGGCAGTGCGCGAGGGCGTGCGCGTCGCCGCGGTCGCGGCGCACGACGCCGACGAAACGCTGGGCGTCAACAGCAAGGCTCAGCTCGCGGTGGTCGAGCGCAGCGCGCAGCGGCGCGCCGCCGGCGCGCTGATGGAGTCCGGCGTCACGCTGGCGGATCCTGCGCGCATCGATGTGCGCGGTGAACTCACGGCCGGCGCCGACGTGTCGATCGACGTCGGCTGCGTGTTCGAAGGCCGCGTGCATCTGGCCGACGGCGTGCGCGTCGGACCGTATTGCGTACTGCGCGACGTGACGATCGGCGCGCGCACGCAGCTCGTCGCCTTCACGTATCTCGAAGGCACGACGGTCGGCGCCGATGCGCGCATCGGCCCGTACTCGCGCACGCGGCCGGGGGCGGTGCTCGACGACGAGGTGCACATCGGCAACTTCGTCGAGGTCAAGGCGAGCCGGCTTGGCCGCGGCGCCAAGGCGAATCACCTCGCCTACGTCGGCGACGCCGAGGTCGGCGCGCGCACCAACATCGGCGCCGGCACGATCACGGCGAACTACGACGGCGCCAACAAGCACAAGACCGAGATCGGCGCCGACGTGCAGATCGGCAGCAACGCAGTGCTGGTCGCGCCGGTGAAGGTCGGCGACGGCGCCACCGTCGGCGCCGGCTCGGTCGTGGCCAAGGAGGCGCCGGCGGGCAAGCTCACCGTCGCGCGCGCGCGGCAGGTCACCATCGAAGGCTGGAAACGGCCGGTGAAGAAACCCAAGCCGGCCTGACGCGCGCCCTCAAACGCGGATCCGCGGCGCGAATTTGCTGCGCCTGACGCTGAAAAAGCTGCGCACGTTGCGCACGTTCGCTTCAGTTGTCAGCACGCGGTGCACGAACGCGTGGTACGCGGGCATGTCGCGCACATGCACGACGAGGACGAAGTCGGGTCCGGACGAGACCCGATAGCACTGCTGGATCTCGGGCTCGCCCGCCACCCGCGACTCGAAGGCCGCGAGCGCCTCGGCCGACTGCTGGGCGAGGCTGACCTCGATGATCGCGGTCAGTCCGTGGCCGAGCGCGTCATGCGACACGATCGCGATCCGCCGCTCGATCACTCCCGTCTCGACCAGCCGCCGAACCCGCCGCAGGCAGGTGGCGGGCGAGATATGCGCGCGCCGGGCCAACCCGTCGTTGGTCAGAGCGCAGTCATCCTGAAGGATGTCCAGCAGCCGGCGGTCGGTCGCGTCGAGGACAGGCGGCAGATTATCCGGCATTTTCTTCCCATGAAGTTAGATCGGAGCAAGATCATTGCACTCAACAGTCAGGCGGCAATGTTATTGCAATATGAGAAGAGATTTAAGAACATCTTCCACGCAGATGTCGCTAGGATCGGCATCGATTCAGTCCAATCGGGAGAGGGGTGATGTGCGGAATCGTCGGCGCGGTGGCGCAGCGGAACATCGTTCCGGTGCTGATCGAGGGCCTGCGACGCCTCGAGTATCGCGGCTATGACTCGTGCGGCGTGGCGATCCATGCCGACGGCGAACTGAAACGCGCGCGCAGCGTGGCGCGCGTGGCCGAGCTCGATGCGCAGTCGATCAAGTTGCAGGGTTACACCGGGATCGCGCACACGCGCTGGGCCACGCACGGGGCGCCGACCACGCTCAATGCGCATCCGCATTTCTCCCACGGCAGCGGCAAGTCCGCGCGCAGCGCGCGGGTGGCGCTGGTGCACAACGGCATCATCGAGAACCACGACGAGTTGCGCGCGAAGTTGCAGGCCGCCGGCTACGTGTTCGAAAGCCAGACCGACACCGAGGTCATCGCGCACCTGATCGACCAGTTGTACGAAGGCGATCTGTTCGACGCCGTGCAGCGCGCGGTGCGCGAGCTGCACGGCGCGTACGCGATCGCGGTTTTCTGCCGCGACGAGCCGCACCGTGTCGTCGGCGCGCGCGCCGGTTCGCCGCTGGTGGTCGGCATCGGCGAGCAGGAGAACTTCCTGGCGTCGGACGCGATGGCGCTGGCCGGTACCACCGACCGGATCATCTACCTCGAGGAAGGCGACGTCGTCGACCTGCAGCTCGCGCGCGTTTGGATCGTCGACAGCACGGGCCGTCCCGCGCAACGACCGGTGCGCACGGTCGCCGCGTACTCGAACGCCGTCGAGCTCGGCCCGTACCGCCATTTCATGCAGAAGGAGATCTTCGAGCAGCCGCGCGCGATCGCCGACACGCTCGAGGACGTCAACGACATCGGCCCGGATCTGTTCGGTGACGGCGCCGGCGACATTCTCAAGCGCATCGACAGCGTGCTGATCCTCGCCTGCGGCACCAGCTACTACGCCGGCTGCGTGGCGCGCAACTGGCTCGAGGCGATCGCGCAGGTGCCGGTCGCGGTCGAGATCGCGAGCGAATACCGCTACCGCATCTCGGTGCCGAACCCGGATGCGCTGGTGGTCGTGATCTCGCAGTCCGGCGAGACCGCAGACACGCTGGCGGCGCTGAAGCACGCGAAGTCGCTCGGCATGCATCGCACGCTCGCGGTATGCAACGTCGCCACCAGCGCGATGGTGCGCGAGACCGCCCTGCAGTTCCTCACCCGCGCCGGAGTCGAGATCGGCGTCGCCTCGACCAAGGCGTTCACGACGCAGCTGGTCGCGCTGTACCTGCTCGCCAACGCGATCGCCAAGGCGCAGGGCCGGCTCACGCCGGAGCGCGAGCATGCGGCGCTGAGGCGGCTGCGGCACCTGCCCGCGGCCGTGGGCAGCGTGCTGGCGCAGGAGCCGCACATCATCGCGGTGAGCGAGATCTTCGCGCGCAAGGACAACGCCCTTTTCCTCGGACGCGGGCTGCACTACCCGATCGCGCTCGAAGGCGCGCTGAAGCTCAAGGAGATCAGCTACATCCACGCCGAGGCGTATCCGGCCGGGGAGTTGAAGCACGGTCCGCTGGCGTTGGTGACCGACGCGATGCCGGTCGTCACCGTGGCGCCGAACGACGCGCTGCTGGAGAAGCTCAAGAGCAACATGCAGGAGGTGCGGGCGCGCGGCGGGCAACTCTTCGTATTCGCCGACGCCGACACGCACATCGAGTCGGGCGAGGGCGTGCAGGTGATCCGGCTGCCCGAGCACTACGGCGATCTGTCGCCGATCCTGCACGTGGTGCCGCTGCAGTTGCTCGCCTATCACACCGCGGTGGCGCGCGGCACGGATGTGGACAAGCCGCGCAATCTTGCGAAATCGGTCACGGTCGAGTGACCGGTCTTGCGCTCAACTACGCCGTCTCGACCGGCTGCGCCTGCTTCGCTGCCGCGCGCGCGGCGATGCGCTCCATCCGCTGGCGCGTGGTCTCGATCACCGCGGTCAGCCCCTCGCGCTCCGACAGGCGCGCCAGTTCGGCCAGCTTGTTGGCCGGCAGCGGCGGGCTCAGGAAGTGGCCCTGCACCTTCTCGCAGCCGGCCTGCCGCAGGAACTCCATCTGCTCGGCCGTCTCCACGCCTTCGGCGACGACTTCCTTGCGCAGCGTGTGGGCCATGTTGATGATCGCCGTGGCGATCGCGGCGGCGTCCTTGTCGGCCGTCACGTTCACCATGAAGGACCGGTCGAGCTTCAGGATCGACGCCGGCAGCGTCTTCAGGTACGTGAACGACGAGTAGCCGGTGCCGAAGTCGTCGATCGCGACATGCGCCGCGGTGTTCTCGAGCGCGCGCAGCGAGGCGATCGCCGCCTCCCCGCCGTCGATGATCAGCGACTCGGTGACCTCGATCTCGAGGCTGCCCGGCTCCATGTGGGTGGCAGCCATCGTGTAGTAGACGGACGCGACGAAGTCCGGCTGCCGCAGCTGCCGGCTCGACACGTTGACGGCCACGCGCGGGATGCGCACGCCCTCGGCGATCCAGCGCCCGTGCTGCAGGCAGGCATCGCGCAGCGCCCAGGCGCCGAGCCGCTCGATCAGGCCGGTTTCCTCGGCCAGCTCGATGAACGCGCTCGGCGACAGCAGACCGCGCTTCGGATGGCGCCAGCGCAGCAGCGCTTCCGCGCCGCAGATGCGTCCGGTCGCCAGTTCGAACTGCGGCTGATAGTGCAGCTCGAACTGGTTGTTCTCGAGCGCCTGGCGCAGCTCGCGGTCGAGCGTGACGCGGCGGTTCATCTCGACGTTCATCGTCGCCTCGAAGAACGCGTAGCGGCCGCGCCCGTTCTCCTTGGCGCGATACATTGCCGTGTCGGCCTTCTTCACCAGCTCGGCGCCGGATTCGCCGTCGTCGGGATAGATCGCGATGCCGACGCTGGCGCCGACGTACACGCTGTGACCTTCGACATCGAACGGCTTGGTCATCGCCTTGACCAGCTTGCGCGCGGCCTGGCTCGCGTCCTTCGCCGACTCGATGCCGTTCAGGATCACCGTGAACTCGTCGCCGCCGTGGCGGCCGACGAGGTCGGTGTCGCGCACGCTGGCACGAATGCGCTCCGCCGCACGCTTCAGCAGCGTGTCGCCGGCCGAATGGCCGAGCGTGTCGTTGGTCTGCTTGAAGCGGTCCAGGTCGATGAACAACACCGCGGCGCGCGTGCCGGCGGCCCTGGCCTGCGCCAGTTCCTGCTCGAGGATCGTCTGCAGGTGCTGGCGATTCGGCAGCCCGGTCAGCCCGTCGAGATGCGCCATCACGTGCAGCCGGCGGTCGCGCTCGATCGTCGACAGCGCCACCGCCAGCCGATCGGCGATGTCGCGGATCAGCGCGCGGCGCTGCGGCGTCAGTGCAACCGGCGCGGCACGGCCGAGCACGATCAGGCCCCAAACGCGCCGGCTGCGCATGATCGGCTGCACCAGATACACGGATGCGTTCGCCGGCCGCAGCGCCGGCAGGTAGCCGTTCGGCAGCGGCGGCTGCGGCTGCCATTCCCACGTTGCTGCGGCGACACTGAAGAGCCTGGGGTCCGGGTTCCACGCGATCGCCTTGGCCGGCGCCAGGTCATCGCTGTCGGCGGCGAAGGCGTAGATGCGCAACTGGCCCGGGCTGCCGGGTTCGGCCACGCCGAGGCTCAGCAGTTGCGCGCCCGAGATCTCCTTGAGCGCCTGCAGCGCGAGCTTGCACAGCATGCCGAGGTCGGGCGACACCAGGATCGTGCGATCCATCTCCGAATAGGCCTGCATCGTGCGGAACTGCAGCCCGAGCCGCTCGGCCATCGCGTTGAACGCCTGCGCGACGCGCCCGAATTCGTCCTGCTGCGAGGCGGCCATCCGGACCGAGAAATCGTTGTCGGCGATGCGCTGCGCGCCGAGCAGCAGGCGCTCGAGCGGCACCAGGATGCGCCGCATCTGGTTCAGGCTCAGCGCCAGCGCCAGCAGCAGCGCGAGTCCGGCCACGAAAACGACGCTGGCGCGAAACGAGCGGCCGGTCTGCAGCGCGGCGCGATCCGAGCGGATCGCCATCACCATCCAGTCCTCCTGCGACGCCAGGCCGCGCAGCGGCAGCTCGACAGTCAGCCCCTGCATCGGCTCGCCGCGTTGCGACCAGTTCACGACCGGCAGCGCGTCGCGCGTGCGCGGGGTCAGCATCGCCGTCGGCAGTTCGAGCGCGGGGCGCGAGCAGTACAGCCGCGCACCGCCGGCGGTCGCCACGCAATAGTCGATCGGCGCCCCTTCCGGCTCGCCGCCGCTCCACAACAGCGTGGGGTCGATCACGGCGACGATCGCGAAGCGCCCGGTGCCCGCGGCGAATGCGTGCACGAGCACGAGGTCGGCCGCCGCCTGGTCGGTGCGGGTCGCAATGGTCGCGCGTTGCAGGTCTGCTGCGGCCGCCAGGTCGCGCAAATACGGCGCATCGGGGAGCGCGCCGCTGGCGCGCACCACGCGTCCGTCGCGATCGAGCAGCGCGAGCCCCCTGAGCTCGCGACTGACCTCATCCGGCGCGGGCCAGCGCATCGTCGCCGGCTCGGCGGCAAGGCGCTCGAGCGCGCGCAGGTCGGCGTCGATCCGGCGCAGCCGCTCGAGCGCGAGCTCGCCGTACGCGCGCGCGGCATGCGCCAGTTCGGCGTGATCGGACTCGTGCAGGAACGCGCTCAGGCGCACGAACAGCGCGACGCCGAGCACGACCACCGGCACCAGCGCGGCGAGCAGGAACAGCACCATCAGCCTTCGGCCGACCCGGCTGTGCACGAAAAGCACCCTCAGGATCGACATCGGCGGTTCGTGCTCCGCGGCGGCGGGCGGGGAGTTGATCGTCTCGCTCATACTTGGCCGCGCGGTGCCGCGCGGTTCGTCCGGCAGCGCGCCGCGGTGAAGTGAATGTCAGCCTAACGGCCCCATCGCGGCGCCGGAAGAGCGCGCTCGTGCAATCCGTCCGCGCCGTTGTGCCGTTCTTCGGATGCGCCTCATCCGCACGCATGAGGTGCGCGCGCGCCGCGCTGTGGCAGGCGCACGTCCCGCGCGCGGATTCCGACCGCGTCAGCCGCGCCGCGTGGGCGCCGCGGGCCGTCGCGCGAATCCGAGTGCGCTGCGCAGCGTGCCCAGCAGCCCGGCCGGTTCCGGCTGTGCTTCCACGACCGGCGCCGGCTTGGCGGCGCTGTCGCCGCGCCTGGCATCGGCGCCATCGGCCGGCGCGCGCGCGCCGGACAGAAGGCCCAGCGCAGCGCAACCGTTGACGAAGTTGCACGCGGTCTCCAGTCGCACGCCGGCACGCTCGGCGAGCTGGCCGACGGTGAGCGCTTCGGCCTTCAGCAGCGAGGCCATGCGCACGTCGGATCGATAGTGCGGCAGGCGACTGAAGTCCGGCCATTGCCGCAGCCGATACGGCTTGCTGACGTGCAGCTCGGGACGCAGTTCGCCATTGGCGCCGGTCAGCCAGTAGATCCAGTCCAGCTTCAGCACGGGCTCGAACTGGCGTTTGCGTTCGATCAGCGCCTTCTGTTCGTCCTCGGTCAGGTTCAGCAGCTTGACGGGTTCGTTCTTGCGCATCAGGTCCGCGAGCTCGGCCAGCGTCAGTCGCGAGGTGAAGCCGCGATTCGGCAGCGCCGAGAAGATCTTGGTGTCACGCACGCTCATTACGGTGACCGCGCTCAGCGCATCCTGCAGCACCCACCGCACCGCGGTGCGGATCGACGTGTGGATGCCGCGCTCGCCGCCCGCGGTCTCGCCGCCGAATCCCAGCGGCAGTGTCGTGGTCGCGCTGGTGCCGTCGCGGCGCCGCTCCAGTTCGGCCTGCGCCTTGTGCAGCACCTCGATCGTGCGTGCGCTGTTCAGCGGCCGGTGGATCACGCAGAACGCATTTGCGGGCGGCGTGCCCGAATCGTCGAACACGATGTACAGGGCCGAGTCGCGCGCCGCGCCCGTGCGGTTCAGATCCTCGAGCGAACCGGCGTCGAGGATCACGACGTCGCTCGCGGCGGCCTCGTCGATGCGCCAGCGGTTGCCGAGCATCGGCAACAGCAGGCGCAGCATCGAGCGCGCCGCCGCCTCCGACGACTTGGTGACACCGTGAAACGCAACGGTGAATTCGCTCATGGATCCAGTCTCCGTTTCATGCGGCGCTCTGCGGCGCGGTCGTATCGATGACCGGCACGGTGACCAGGTTGCCGAGATCCTCCGGCAGAATCGTATGCGCGGTCTCGATCACCGTGGCGGTGCCGTTCATGCGGCGGCGCGTTTCCTCGATCACCGCCGCCGCGCCGCCGGTTTCGGCGCAACGGGCGAGCACCGCGAGACGGTCGGCCGGCAGCGGCGGGCTCAACAGATAGCCCTGCACCTTTTCGCAGCCCGCCGCACGCAGGAATTCGAGCTGCGCGGCGGTCTCGACGCCCTCGGCCACCACCTCCTTGCGCAGCGTGTGCGCCATGTTGATGATCGCCGCCGCGATCGTGGCGGCGTCCTTGTCGGTGGCGATGTCGGCGACGAACGACTTGTCGAGCTTCAGGATCGACGCCGGCAGCGTCTTCAGGTACGTGAACGACGAATAGCCGGTGCCGAAGTCGTCGATCGCCACCCGCGCGCCGGCGCGCTCGAGTGCGCGCAGCGCGGCGATCGCCACCTCGCCGCCGTCGAGAATCAGCGATTCGGTCACTTCGACCTCGAGGCTGTCGGGCGCCATCTGCGTGGCGACCATCGTGTAGTCGACGGTCGGCACGAACTCGGGCAGCCGCAGCTGCCGGCTCGACACGTTGACCGCCACGCGCGGGATGTTCACGCCTTCGGCGCGCCAGCGCCCGTGCTGGATGCAGGCCTCGCGCATCACCCACACGCCGATCTTCTCGATCAGCCCCGTGTCTTCCGCCAGCTCGATGAAATGACCCGGCGTCAGCAGCCCGCGCTTCGGATGGCGCCAGCGCAGCAGCGCCTCGGCGCTGCACACGCGGCCGGTGCGCAGATCGATCTGCGGCTGGAAGAACAGCGCGAACTCGTTGCGCTCGAGCGCCTGCCGCAGCTCGCGGTCGAGCGTCACGCGGCGATTCATCTCGACGTTCATGCTCTGGCGGAAGAACGCGAAACGGCCGCGGCCCTCCTCCTTGGCCTGGTACATCGCGGTGTCCGCCTTCTTCAGCAAGTCGGCGGCGTCGCGGCCGTCGTCCGGGTAGACCGAGATGCCGATGCTCGCGCCGGCGTACACCTTGTGCCCCTCGACCTCGAACGGCTTGGCCAGCTCCTTGACCAGCTTGCGCGCCACCGCCGCCGCGTCGGCCGGCGTGCCGAGATCGCGCAGCATCACGACGAACTCGTCGCCGCCGTGGCGGCCGACCTGGTCGGCGTCGCGCACGTTCTCGCGGATGCGCTCGGAGGTGCGTTTCAGCAGCGTGTCGCCGGCCGAGTGGCCGAGCGTGTCGTTGGTTTCCTTGAAGCGGTCCAGGTCGATGAACAGCACGCCGACGCGTTTCTTCGCCTCGTTCGCCTCGGCCAGCTCCTGATCGAGGATCGCCAGCAGCCGCTGGCGGTTCGGCAGCCCGGTCAGTCCGTCGAGGTGTGCCAGCACGTGCAGGCGGCGGTCGCGCTCCGCCGTCGCCAGCGCCACCGCGAGCCGGTCGGCGATATCGCGGATCAGCGAGCGGCGATGGTTCGCGAACTCGTCCGGGGCGCGCTGCCCCAGCACGATCAGGCCCCAGATGCGCTGGTTGCGTGCGATCGGCTGCACATACACCTTCATGCCGTCGCCGGGCTTCAGCGTCTGCAGGTACCCGTTCGGCAGCGGCGGCTTGTCGGTCCAGATGGCGCAGGTGGCGCGATCGGAAAACAGCCGCGGATCGGGGTTCCACGCGATCTCGCGCGCCGGCGCCAGTTCGCCGTCGTCGCCGCAGATGTAGATCCGCAGCTGCGCGGGGCTGGCCGGCTCCGACACGCCCAGGCTCACGTAGTCGGCGCGCGTGATTTCCTTGAGCGTATCGATCGCCAGCTTGGCGACCTTGCCGGTGTCGGGCGAGGTGAGGATCGTCTTGTCGATCTCGGAGAGCGTGTGCAGCGCGCGGAAGTGCACGCCCAGACGCTCCGCCATTGCGTTGAAGGCGGAAGCCACGCGGCCGAACTCGTCGCGCGCGCTGACCTTGATGCGCACGGAGAAGTTGCGGTCGGCGATGCTGCGCGCGCCCGCGAGCAGGCGGTCGAGCGGCACCAGGATGCTGCGCATCTGGCTCAGACTCAGCAGCAGCGCGATCAGCGCCGCCAGCGCCGCGGCCAGGATCCCGAACAACCGGAACGAGCGCGTGGTCTGCTGCGCGAGCTGCTCGGAGCGGATCGCGGTGATCACCCACGATTCGCCGTCAAACAGGTGCTCGATCGACAACTGCTGCGACGACGCCAGCATCGGTTCGTCCTTGCGCATCCACCGCACGTCGCGCGCCTCGTCGCTCTTGCCCAGGCCGAACAGCGGCGCGGCCCGCGTGGCGTTCGGGTCGGTGCAGAACAGACGGGCGATTTCCTGCGTGGCCACGCAGAAGTCGGTGAACATCGATAGCTGCGTGGGACCGCCCCACAGGAACGCCGGATCGACACTTGCCACCGCGAGCTGCTCGCGCTCGGCGTGGCTGATGCGGCGCGCGACCAGCACCGCCGCGTCGCCGCCGCTGCCGATCGCTACGACGCGGGCCTTGTCGGACCCGGTCGTCTGCGCCAGCGCGCGCAGAAGCGCCATATCCGGCAACGTGCCGCGTGACCGCAGCACCGCGCCGGCGCGGTCGAGCACCGCGACGCTCTTGAACTCGCGGCCGACGCGCCGGCTGGCGGCGGAGACGTCCAGCGTCGATTCGTTCGCGCGCCATTCGGCGCTGCGCAGGATGTCGTCGACCCGCGACAGGCGCTCGAGCACCAGCGCGCCGTACGCCTGCACGGCTTGCGCGATCTCCGCGTCCTGCGATGTCTTCAGCACATCGCCGATGCGAACGAACAGCGCCAGCCCCATCACCGACACCGGGAACAGCGCCGCCACCAGGAACATCGCGACCAGGCGCCGGCCGACGTGACTGTCGACGAACAGCAGCTTCAGCGTCGAGATGCGCGCGCCGATCGCTGCGTCTTGATCCTGCTGAGCCATGGTCGCTGGGTCTTCGGGGGAACGCGCATAGGCGTCGGGCAATGATGGCCAACGTCGACGGAAGTCAGTACTAGCCTAACGGCTGAGTCCTGCTGCCGACAGCTTCGATTGAGGTAATGCGTCCGCTGGAATGCACCGTTGCTCGGATCGCATTCATCCGTTCGGACGAGAATGCACAGACGTCGTCCGCGCGCCGCCCGTTGCGCGCGGATCAGCGCGGCGCGAAATCGAAAACGTCGGGCGAATCCGGATCGACGCGCACGCGGATCCAGCGGATGCGCGGGCTGCCGAACGTCTGCACGCGGACGAGCTTGCGTGCCTGCGCGAGCGGACGGTCGATGATCAGTTCGTGGAAATCGCCGTGCGCGAGCACGACCGGCCGGCCGAATGCCACGGCGCGCTCGCGCAGCCGCTCGAGCAGCGGCTCGAACGGCGCGCGCTGCGGATGCGTCGGCGGCAGATCGAAGCGCGGGTTGGCCTGCATCAGCAGGAACACGCCGGCGGCATCGAGTGCATGCGCGCGCTCGAACGCGCGGTCGATCCATTGCAGCGCCGCCGCGGTGCGCTGCTGCACCTCGCGCAGGCGGTCGGTGCGCGGCTGCGCGCGCGAGTCGGCGGCGTCGATCCCGCTCCACGGTTCGAGGTCGTTGCCGCTGCCGACCACATGCAGCGTGGCGAACACCACGCGCGCGCGCAAGAACAGCACGTTCTCCACGTACGCGCCGAACCCCGGCTGCGCGCCCTGCGTCTCGACCGCGAACGGCTGCTGCCCGCCCGTGCGGCCCGGATCGCGGAAGAACAGCGTGCGCAGGAACGCCAGCCGCTCGAGCGGATTGAAGCGCCCCGCCGCGCGCCGATGGCAGTCGGTCCACTCGTTGTCGCCCGGCGTGTAGACGAGGGCGGTGCGGATGCGCTGCAGTTGCGCGTGGCGCGCGCGCAGCAGGTCGTCGCTGCACGGCTCTGCCCCGCCCTTGAGGTCCCCCGCATGCAGCACGAACTGAACGCCGGCATCGGCGTTGATCGCGTCGATCAATGTGTCGAGCGCTTCGGCTTCGCGCGCGCCGTACGGCATGTCGCCGATCAGCGCGAAGGCGGTGCCGGCGCCTGGCACGCCGCCCGGCGGCGCATGCGCGCAGCCGGCCAGCGCGGCCGCGAGCAGTGCGACCACCGCGCGCGTCAGGCGATCAAGCGGCGGATTCAACGGCGTGCAAGGACCGATCGGGAGCGCGCGATCATAGCGACGCGGCCGCTGCCGTAGACTGGCCGCGCCTGCCCTGCCCGCGAGAATCGCCATGACCGTCAATCACCAGATCCGGCTCGCCGCGCGTCCGGTCGGACCGCCGAAACGCAGCGACTGGAACTTCACCGAGGAAGCCGTGCGCGCGCCCGGCGCCGGCGAATTCCTGGTCCGGGTGCAGTACATCTCGCTCGACCCGGCGATGCGCGGCTGGATGAACGAGGGCCGCTCGTACATCGCGCCGGTGGCACTCGGCGACGTGATGCGCGCCGGCGCGGCGGGCCGCGTGATCGAGTCGAATCATCCGCAGTTCGCGGTCGGCGACTTTGTGACCGGCGGCTTCGGCGTGCAGGAATACGCGCTGTCCGACGGCAAGGACGTGGTGCGCGTCGATCCGACGGTCGCACCGTTGCCGGTATACCTCGGCGCGCTCGGCATGCCGGGAATGACCGCGTACTTCGGCCTGCTCGAGGTCGGCAAGCCGCAGCCGGGCCAGACCGTCGTCGTGTCGGCGGCGGCCGGTGCGGTGGGGACCGTGGTCGGGCAGATCGCGAAGATCAAGGGCTGCCGCGCGGTCGGCATCGCGGGCGGCGCGGACAAGTGCCGCTGGATCGTCGACGAGTTGGGCTTCGACGCGGCGATCGACTACAAGCACGGGAACATCGGCGCGGCGCTGAAGCAACATTGTCCGAACGGCATCGATGTGTACTTCGACAACGTCGGCGGCGACATCCTCGACGCCGCGCTGGCGCGGCTGGCGCGCGGGGCACGCGTGGTGATCTGCGGCGCGATCTCCCAGTACAACGCCACGGCGCCGATCAAGGGGCCGAGCAATTACCTGTCGCTGCTGGTCAATCGCGCGTCGATGACCGGCATGGTCGTGTTCGACTACGCGGACCGCTATGCCGTCGCCGCGCGCGAGATGGCGGGCTGGATGGCGCAGGGGCGACTCAAAGCCCGCACCGACGTGGCGGAGGGGCTCGCGAACTTCCCGGAAGCGCTGCTCAGGCTCTTCCGCGGCGAGAACACCGGCAAGCTGGTGCTGAAGATCGCCGACCTCGCCTGACCGGTTCAATTCCCTTGAACCTTTCCGCGCCGGCCTGAAACACAGGGTCGAGTGATGGCGCGAGGTCCCGTACCCGCGGCCGGTCCGGTCGCGCCCCTTGGCGCTCCGCTTCCGCAGGTGCACGCTATAGGCTTTTCGCATGCCAGCGGCGGACGGACAACAATGGACAACGACCGGGTAAGGCAGCTGCTCGTGCGGATCGGCAAGCAGGACCAGGCCGCATTCGAAGAGCTTTACAAGGCGTTCAGCCGCAGGGTCTATGCCTATGCGCTGAACATGCTGAAGGATCATGTGAGGGCAGAGGAAGTCCTGGTGGACACGATGCACCAGATCTGGCGCAACCCGGCGCAGTTTCGCGGCGACTCGCAGTTCAGCACCTGGCTGATCGGCATCGCGCGCAACAAGGCGCTGATGGTTTTCCGCGGCCAGCGCCCCGACGAGGACCACGCCGACCTCGACGACATCGCGGAGACCGAGGCGGCCGACGACGCCGAGGAAGGCTTCGCGCAGCTCGCGCAGCGGCAGCGCGCCGACGGCGTGCGGCACTGCATGGACAAGCTGTCCGACGAACATCGCGAATGCATGCACCTCGTGTTCTACGAGGGCTATTCGCTGGCCGAGGTCGCCGCCGTGCAGCGCTGCCCGGAGAACACGGTCAAGACGCGCCTGTTTCACGCCCGACAGAAGATCAGGAACTGCCTGCGCCTGCTGCTCGAACGCGAGGGCGCGGATTTGCGGCTGGCGCCGCGCGGAGAAGGATGATGGACAAGCGTTTCAACGAGCTTCTGCCCTGGTACGTCAACGGCACGTTGAGTGCCGAGGACCGCGCCTGGGTCGACCGCTATGTGGCCGAGCACCCCGACGCGCGCGCGGAACTGGAATGGCACCGCTCGCTGAAGGCGAAGATCCACGAGAGCGCGCCGCAGGTGCCGGCGACCATCGGGCTGGCGAAGACGATGCTGCTGATCCGCGGCGACCGGCCGACGCTGGCCGAGCGGATCATGGGATTGCTCGGCGGCATCGGCGGCGGGCCGGCCGCGGCGTTCAGCCTGCGCCCGGCAATGGCGCTCGGAATGCTCGCGGTCATCGTGGTGCAGGGCGGCGTGATCTTCAACATGATGCGGCAGGCCGACGAAAGCGAGATGCAGATCCGCGCGCTGAGAGCCGTGCAGGTCGACGAAGGACCGCTGCTGAAGGTCAGCTTCGCGCCGGACGCCAAGGAAGAAGACATCCGCCTGCTGCTCGTGTCGGTCGAGGGCACGCTGGCCGGCGGGCCGGGACAGCTCGGCGACTACTACGTCCGTGTTCCCGCCGGCAAGGAGCAGCAGTTCGCGGATCGGCTGAAGGCCAGCAAGATCGTGCAGTCGGTCGCGCTCGCGCCGGGTTTGCCACCGAAGGACTAAGGAGGCGCGCATGAACCCGCGTCCAGCTTCGTTCCAATTTGAGTCCCGCCGGCGCGCGCTGCTGCGCCTGGCAGCGTCCGCCTGCGCGGCGGCGATGGTGCCGCGCGCGCCGGCACTGGCGCAAAGCGGCGCCGCGCCGGGCGAGCAGAAGATCGCGCTCGTGATCGGCAACGGCGCCTACAAGATCGGCGCGCTGAAGAACCCCGTGGCCGACGCTTCCGCCGTGGCCGCCAGCCTCAAACAAATGGGCTTCGCGGTCACCTTGCGCGAGAACACGACGCTGCGCGAGCTGATTGAATCGCTGCGCGAGTTCTCGCAGCGCGCCGCCAAGGCCGCGGTGCGCGTGCTGTTCTACGCCGGCCACGGCGTGCAGGCGAAGGGCCGCAACTACCTGCTGCCGGTCGACGCCGACATCCAGAGCGAGGACGAGATCGCCGCGCGCAGCGCCGACGTAAACGAATTCGTCGATCGCCTCGGCACGATCCAGCGCGGCATCAACATCGTGATTCTCGACGCCTGCCGGGTGAACCCCTTCGCGGGCGGCGTGATCGTCGGCCCGGACGGCCGGCGGCTGAAGTTCCGCGGCGCCACGCCATCGGGGCTGGCCAAGCTCGACGCACCGCTCGGCACGCTGGTCGCCTTCTCGACCGCACCGGGCGGCGTGGCGCTCGACGGGCCGAGCGGCAAGCACAGCATCTACACCAAGTACCTGCTCGACTACCTGGCCACGCCCGGCATGCCGATCGAGCAGTTGTTCAAGAAGGTCCGCATCGCGGTGGCGGAGGAAACGCAGCGCATCCAGGTGCCGTGGGAATCCTCCAGTCTGACGGTCGACTTCTGCTTCCGCAGCGATCAGCGCGGGAGCTGCAGCTTCTGAGCCGGTCGCACCGCACGTCGACGCGCCGCCCGGCGCCCGCCTTGAACCGAATGGGCAAGGGCGGAAACGCAGGACCAGGAGGGCATGCACATGCTGAACCTGGTCCGGGCACTGCTGGCAATGGCACTGGCGGCGAGCGCCGCCGCCACGCACGCGCGCAATCCCGGCGACGCCGGTGATGCGCTTGACCTCACCACGCCGCGCTTCTTCGTCACCATCGTTCCGCACCGGGCGGATATCGATTCGTTGCCGGGCTTCAGCGAAAGCCCCGCTCCCATTCCGACGCTGAAATTCACGGCGCCGCGCCGCGGCCGGCTCGAATTCGCGGTTCAGCAGCGCGACGTGTTCGCCGCCGGCGATCAGCTGCAACTGCGGCTCGCTTCGGACGCGCACGTGGTCGCGCAACTGCTTTCCGGCGGCCGGTTCTCCGGCGCTGAGGAAGAGGGCATGCTCGCCATGCTTGGCGTGGCGTCGCGGCTGCGGCTGTCGTACAGCAACGGCCCGTGGTCGCTGTCGCTGGGCGCCACGCGCAAGCTTGGCAACGGCGAATTCGCAGCGCGCATTTCGTACGCGGTGCGGTTCTGACGCGCTACAGCGCGGACGCGATGAAGCGCGCGAGATCGCGCGCAAACCGCGCCGGCTCCGCGTAGTGAGGCGAATGGCCCGAGCGCGGATACACCTCGACCTGCACGCGCGGCACGGCGGATCGGTAATACGCATCGAGCGGCAGCCCGCCGTAGTGCGGACTGCGGCCACCGAGCACGACCAGCAGCGGCACGTCGAGCCCGCGTAACAGCCCGCGAAAATCCGCGGCCGCCAGCGTCTCCGCCAGATCGAGCAGCGGCGCGACGTCGACGCGCCCGAGCCAGGACCGCAGCCAGCGGCCGAGCACCGCTTCGGGGGCGAGCCAGCGCCCGGCCCAATGCGCGGCGGCTTCGATCTCGCGCAGCACCGTGTCGGCCAGGTTCGCGCGCGCGCCTTCGATCAGCGCCATCAGCATCTGCGCGCTGCAGCCGCCGAACAGCCCGAGCCGCCAATCGTCGTCGGTGACGACGCGCGGCGACTGGTCGACCACTCCCGCCGCGGCCACTCGTCCGGTGCCGAACTCGTGCAGATACTGCATCACGGTCAACGCGCCCATCGAGTGGCCGACCAGCACCGCGCGCTCGAGGTGAAAGGTCTCGATCAGGTTGTGCAGGTCGCGCGCCAGCCGCGCCAGCGTGATGCGATGCGACTCGACGTGGATACAGCGCCCGTGCCCGCGCGCATCGGCCGCGAACACGCAGAAGTCAGGCGCGAGCCGCCGCGCCACGCGCGCCCAGTGCCGGTGCGAGCAGCCGAGCCCGTGCACCAGCACGACCGGCGGGCCGCGTCCGCTGACCTGCAGCGGGATCGGCTGCCCGTCGTCGGCGGTGAACGTGCCGAGCCGTTCGCGGTCCGCCAGCCCGACGCGGATCAGGCCGAAGTTGTTCAGCGCATCGACCAGCTGCGCGAGCCCGGTCAGGCGGACCGGGTGCGCCGGGCGTTCGGAAGGCTCGGTACTCATCGTCGCGGGGCCGGGATGCGCGGGTCGGTTGCGCGTCGCGCTCGGGGCCTGTTCTTGCGAATCGCCGTGCCGACGGTTGTTTGAACCGTTGGCCGCCGCAGCGTAACTCAGTGTCAGGTCCGGCGGCATGTGCCGACCGCCAGCGAACGGAGGCAACGATGGAATCGACGCGAATCGAACTGGCCGTCAACGAATCGGACTGGCTGGCTGCAGACGACGCCGATGATTACACCTGCGACGACGTGCGCACCGCCTGGTTGTGCGCCGAACTGAACCGCGGACCTGCCGGCGTCAAGAGCAGCTTCGACGCGCTCTGGCTCGATCGTTGAGCGGCTGCGACCGCGAAGCACCCCATCTGCCGGCCCGCCGCGTCTGACGTGGCGGGCCGATCCCATTCCCGGACATTGACAGCGATCCCAAGGTTGCGGCGAGTAAACGGCCGTCGCTCCGGCGGCGAGGTGCCGCAGTAGCCCATGAAGAAAAGCGCCCAACCGAGGTGGCACCGCGGCTGGGCGCTTGTTGCCGCTCGATTACGGCAGCTTCAGGTCGAAGCCGGGTCCGCCGTTGAGCCAGTCGAGCCCGGGGCCGCCGACCAGCAGGTCGTTGCCACGCCCGCCGTCGATCACGTCGTTGCCGCGCCCGCCGTACAGCGCATCGTTGCCGTTGCCGCCGTAAATGTGGTCGTTGCCGCGGCCGCCGGTGATGAAGTCGTTGCCGTCGCCGCCGAACAGCCAGTCGTTGCCGCGCCCGCCGTCGATGCGGTCGTTGCCGCCGCGGCCCGCGATCACGTCGTTGCCGCTGCCGCCGCTGAGCACGTCGTTGCCCTTGCCGCCGATCAGCACGTCGTTACCGCTGCCGCCGTCGGCGTGGATGTTGGCCCTGACGTTGCTGTCGACCACCAGGGTGTCGTTGCCGGCGCCCAGGTGGAAGTTGGTGTTCTCGAGCTGCTGCTTGGTCATGTACTGCACGTTGCCGTTGATGTTGACCTCGTACAGCCCGAGCGCGCCGAGCAGTCCCGGGGCCTGCGAGATGTGCACGTTGTCGTTGCCCGGACCGGTGTAGACGTTATTGCCGATGGTGATGGGAGGAAGTGACATGATGAAGCTCCGTACGGTGAAGGGTTGAGAGATCGGGGCGACGCAGTCGATTCCGCATCGCTGGGAGCCATTGGACTCGACGCCGCCGTAGATGCACAGACGGGACGTGCGCCAGCTAGGGGTGCCCCCGATCGGGCCCGCCGCAATGCACGCTGCGCGCGTGCCGTCACTGAACCGAATCGCCGGCGGGCGCAACTGAAGTGCGGGTTCGAGGAATCGGCGTGCCCGCCGAACCTCGCCCACCACCGATTCCCCGATCGCGGAGGACCGCACGACACCGCGGCGCCGCACCGCTGCAGGAGCCCTGGATGACTCCGTCGCCGATTCGACCCCTGGCCGGACTTGTATTGCTACTGTCGATCGCGCTCGCCGCGATCTCCGGCTGCGCATCGACGCCGGCGGCCGCGCCGGCGCCGGACAAGCCGCCCGCGGCGCCGGCCGCCGCTCCGACACCGATCGCCGATTTCGCGCCGGCGCTGCGCTGCATGGACACGCTGCTGCTCGACTACGGCGCGCGCGACGTGTCGGTGATGGTCGAAGGGCTCGCCGATCCGGCGCAGCGCAACGTCGACGGCGCGAAGGACCTGCTGATCGCGGTCGTGTCCGACATGACGCAGCGCAGCCGCGCGATCCGGCTGATCGCCTCCGGCAAGGACTGGGGCAACACCGCCAGCTACATGGCGCAGGCGACGAGCCGCGACTCGGTCGCGGTCGTGCCGCAGTACGCGCTGCGCGGTTCCGTCTCCGCGCCCGACCCTTCGGGCACTGCAAGCGTCGATCTGACGTTGCTGAGCACGCACGACATGAGCGTGGTCGCGGGCGTGGCCACGCGCGCGTCGATCGTTCGATCGGGAGGCGGCGCAGAGATCCGCAAGTTCGGCATCGGCTACGGCGTGTCGTCGACCGACCGCGGCCAGGCGCTGCGATCGCTGGTGGATGTCGCGGCGATCGAGCTCTTTGGCCGGCTCGCGCGCGTGCCGTACTGGACCTGCCTCGGCACCACCGCCGCCAACGCGCCGGTCGCCGCCGAGATCCAGGACTGGTACGACGCAATGGCCGCGCACCCGGCCGAGATCATCCGCTACTTCCAGTCGCAGTTGCGTCTGCGCCGTGCCTACGAGGGCCCGATCGACGGCGCCGTCAATCCGCAGCTCAAGGAGGCCGTCGCGCGCTATCGGGAGCTGCTGGGACTGTCGCGCGAGCCCAAGCTGTCGCTCGACTTCTTCCGCGCGTATCTCGGTGCCGATCATCGCCAGCTCGAAACGCGCATCGCCGCCGCGGCTGCACCTAAAGCTACTGCCGGGTCCGAGGCGCCGCCCCTGGCGCTGCAGATCGTCGCCGGCGACGACGCGCGCCGCTTCGCGCGCGGCGAGGCCGTGCGGCTGACGATCCGGCCCAGCCGCGACGCGCACGTGTACTGCTTTCTGCAGGACGAGGACCGCAGGATCTCGCGTTTCTTCCCCAACCGCTTCCAGCGCGACTCGCGCGTGCAGGCATCGGACGGACTGCAGCTCCCGGGGAAGATGCGCTTCGAGATCCTGATGAATTCGCGCGGCGTGCCGGAGACCGTCGCGTGCTTCGCCACCGAGCACGACATGCTGGCGCAACTGCCGGCGGACGTGAACGGCGGCGACTTCGCCGCGCTGCCGGTGACCACGCTGGACCAGCTCCGCGACGCGTTCGCGAAGGCGGCCGGCGGCCCGCTGGCGCAGCAGTCCTTCGCGCTGCGACCGCGCTGAGCGCGGGGCCGGCCGCGCATGCTCTCCCTGCGCGGCGGTCGCATCGCGTGATCCATCTGCGACACGGTCGCCACGTTTATCACCTGGGCGGCGGTCATCGCGCAACCGGCCCGCGCCGGGATCGCCCGGCGTGATCGACCTGCGCGGCGCGCACGGCAAGCCGCCACAAACGGCCGGCGCGGGCCGCAGTCGCGGCGCACCGCCTCCTCCGCGCTCCGCGGAAAACTTGAACCGCGCCGTCCGGTCGGGCAACCGATTGGTATTCCCCCTGACCAGGAGTCCCCGCATGGCCGCAGCAGCAGCGACACGGCGCAACGGTCGTATCGGTTGCCTGGCGACCCTGTGCGTGCTGTTCGCGGCGGCTTGCGGCGCGCGGGCGCAGGTGTGCAATGGTGCGCTGCCGGCCCCGGGAGCTTCGGTCGAAGGCGGCACGGAGCGCTTCGCGCTGATCGCGCGGCAGTGCCCGGCGCTCGTCGCGCCGGCGCAGGTGCACCGCGCGGCGCAGCTCGACCTGTACGGCGACGCGCGCGCGGTCACGATCGAGATGCCGGAGCCGAAGCCCGTGGTGCCGGCCGCGGCGCCCGCGGCGCCGGCCGTTCCGCTGCCGCCGCCCGACGCCAGGGCCGCGCGCGTGCTGTCGCTGGCGCCGACGCTGACGCAGGCCGCGCGCGACAACGATCTCGATCCGCTGCTGCTGCACGCAATCGCGCACGTCGAATCGCGCCACAACGCGCAGGCGATCTCCCCGGCCGGCGCGCGCGGCGCGCTGCAGGTGATGCCGGCCACCGCGCGCCGCTTCGGCGTGGCGGATCCCGAACGACTGCTCGACGGCGAGACCAACGTGCGCGCGGGCGCCGCGTACCTGCGCACGCTGATGGGCCGCTACGGCGGCGATCTGAAGCGCGTGCTCGCCGCTTACAACGCCGGCGAGGGCGCGGTCGACAAACACGGCGGCAACATCCCGCCTTATCCGGAGACGCAGGCCTACGTGCGCGACGTGCTTGCGGTCTATCGGCGTCTCACGTCCGAGTTCGCCGTGTCGGCGGCCGGCACCCTGATTGCACGCGGAGAAACGCAATGAGCATGTCGGCCTACTTCCGCAGCGCGTCGGTCACCCGCGAGAGCGCGATCGCGCGCTACAGCGATCTGCTGCTGGTCGGCGGCGTGGTCGCGATCGTCGCGATGATGATCCTGCCGCTGCCGTCGTGGCTGATCGACCTGCTGGTCGCGGTCAACATCGCCTCCGGGCTGGTGCTGCTGCTGATCGGCATCTACATCGCGTCGCCGCTCGAGTTCTCGGTGTTCCCGAGCGTGCTGCTGATGACGACGCTGTTCCGGCTGTCGCTGTCGATCGCGACGACGCGGATGATCCTGCTCGAAGGGCACGCCGGCCACATCATCGACACCTTCGGCAAGGTCGTCGCCGGCGGCAACCTCGTGGTCGGCCTGGTGGTGTTCCTGATCATCACCGTGGTGCAGTTCATCGTGATCGCCAAGGGCGCCGAGCGCGTGGCCGAGGTGGCGGCGCGCTTCTCCCTCGACGCGATGCCGGGCAAGCAGTTGTCGATCGACTCCGACCTCAGATCCGGCCTGATCGACAAGGACGAGGCCAAGCGCCGCCGCAAGTCGCTCGAGCTGGAGAGCAAGCTGCACGGCAGCCTCGACGGCGCGATGAAGTTCGTCAAGGGCGACGCGATCGCCGGCATCGTGATCATCGTGATCAATTTGCTCGGCGGGCTGGCGATCGGCGTGATGATGCTCGGGCTCGACGTCGGCACCGCGATGACCAAGTACTCGATCCTGACGATCGGCGACGGCATGGTGGCGCAGATCCCGGCGCTGCTCGGCGCAATGGCCGCCGGCCTGATCGTCACCCGCACCACCGACGAAGAAGACAAGCACCTGGGCGACGCGATCCGCAAGCAGATCACCGCCAAGCCGCGCGTGCTGCTGGTGGTCGGCGGCATCTGCCTGCTGATGGCCGTGGTGCCCGGTTTTCCGGCCGCGGTGTTCGTGCTGCTGGCGCTGGTCGCGATCGCCAGCGGCGTGCTGCTGACGCCGGCGCTGCGCGATCGCCTCCGCTCGCTGCGCCATCCGGCCGTGCGCAATCTCGTCAAGCGGCTCGACATGCCGACGCAGGTCGCCGCCACCGCGCTGCCGCAGCAGCGTCCGTCGGTGCCGCTGCTGCTGCGCGTGCCGATGCACGTGCTCGCCGACGAGGGCGCGCAGCGACTGACGCGCACGCTGGAAGGCGTGCTGGAGGAGTTCCAGCTCGGCCTGGGCCTGCCGCTGCCGCGCATCCATGTGCACGGCGACGACGCGGGCGCCGACCGGTGGGAGCTGCTCGCGTTCGAGGTGCCGATCGCGCAGGGCGTGCTGCCGTCGCAGCCGCACACCGAGCTTGCGGAGCCGGTGCGCCAGGCCCTGCGCCGCAATGCGCCGCTGTTCCTCGGCGTGCAGGACACGACCAACCTTCTGACCCGCGCCGCGGCCGACGTGCCGGACGTGATCAAGGAAGTGCTGCGCGCGCTCCCGGTGCAGCGTGTCGCCGAGGTGCTGCGGCGCCTGGTCAACGAGTCGGTGTCGATCCGCAACCTGCGCGACATCCTCGAGGCGCTGTCGGAGGCGAGCCAGCGCGACAAGGATCCGCACGCGCTGACCGAATACGCGCGCGTCGCGTTGCGCCGCCAGATCAGTCATCAGGTCGCGCCGCAGGGGCGGCTCGCCGCGGTGATGCTGCAGCCGGCGCTCGAAGAACTGCTGCGCCAGGCGGTGCGCGTCAGCGGCGGCGTGGCGCAACTGGCGCTCGAACCGGACACCGCGCGGCGTGTCGCCGATGCGATCGTCGCCGCGGTCGGCCGCCATCGCCCTTCGGCGCTCGTCACCGCGATCGACGTGCGCTGGCACCTGCGCAAGTTGATCGAGCCGGAGTGCTTCGAAACCCCCGTGCTGTCCTATCACGAACTGATGCCCACGTTGCAGCTCGACGTGCTTGACCGCGTCGGCGTCCCCGGCGCGCCGATGCTGGAGGCTGCCTGAATGAAGAACCTCGTCCGTTCCTGCCTGGTGTTCTTCGCGCGCTGCGCGCTGATCGCCGCGCTGACCGCGACGGCCGCGCAGGCCGCCCAGATGCCGAACGCGACGCGCAAGGTGTCGATCACCGCGCGCGAGCAGCCGATCGCGGCGTTCCTGCAGGACCTGTTCGCCGCGGTCGACGTTCCGGCATCGATCAGCCCGAACCTGACCGGCACCGTCAACGGCACCTTCGCAGGTAGCGCCGAGCGCGTGCTGCGCGACGTCGCGCGCGTCTACAACCTGATCGCGTACTACGACGGCGCGGCGATGCAGGTCGTGCCGGCCTCCGATCTGGTCCGCCGCAGTTACGCGGTGACCTCCGCGGAAGCCGACCGCGTGCTGCGCGAGGTCGCCGAACTCGACCTCACCGATGCGCGCAACACGCTGCGCCGCAGCTCGGACGGCAGCATGCTCGCGGTCGGCACCCGCCGCTTCGTCGAGCAGGTCGACGACCTGATGCGCGCGCGCCAGGTGCAGCAGCAGGCGCAGCAGGCGCCCGCGCAGTCCAGCGGCGCGGCCGACTTCCGCGTGTTCTATCTGCGCTATGCGTGGGCGCAGGACGTGACGATGTCGATCGGCGGCCGCCAGCTCGTCGTGCCCGGCGTGGCGTCGATCCTGCGCTCGCTGGTCGGACTGCCGCCGTCCGCGCCGATCGGCTACGAGGTCGCGCTGCGCCCCACGCAGCCGAGCCTGAAGGGCCAGGGCCTTGCTGGCCAGGGAGTGAAGGTCCAGACCGCGGCCGATGCGTCGCGCAACGCGCCGGTCGATGCGCTGGTCGCCGCGCTGGCGCGTACCGCGCAGCCGGCCGAACCCACTCCGCAAACGATCGTGACCGCGAATCCGCAGCAGATCCGCATCGAGGCCGATCCGCGGCTGAACGCGGTGATCGTGCGCGACCTCGCCGAGCGGCTGCCGCGCTACGAGCAGCTGATCGCCGCGCTCGACGTCGAGCCGCAGTCGCTGGAGATCGAAGCCACCATCATCGACGTCAACACCGACCGCATGCGCGAGCTCGGCGTCAACTGGCGCTGGGACAACGCGGGCCGCGCAGTCGGCTTCAACGGCACCGTGCCGACCGAGGGCGCGGGCGGCGTGGCGTCGATCGTGCTCGGTTCGGTCGGCCAGTTTTTCGCCCGCATCCGCGCGCTGCAGGCCGAAGGCGCCGCGCGCATCGTCTCTAGCCCGCAGGTGGTCACGCTGTCGAACGTCGAGGCGGTGTTCGACAACAGCTCGACGTTCTACGTGCGCGTGGCCGGACGCGAGCAGGTGGATCTGTTCAACGTCAGCGCGGGCACCACGCTGCGCGTCACGCCGCACGTGTTCCGCGACCGCGACGCCACGCGCATCAAGCTTCTGGTCAACGTCGAGGACGGCAACCTGACGGGCCGGCAGGTCGACCAGATCCCCGTCGTCGAGCGTTCGACGATCAACACACAGGCGCTGATTGCCGAGGGCGAGAGCCTGCTGATCGGCGGCATGGTGCGCGACTCGACCAGCTCGAGCGTCGACAAGGTGCCGGGACTCGGTGACATCCCCGTCATCGGCAACGCATTCAAGAACCGGCTGAACTCGTCGTCGCGCATCGAGCGCATGTTCCTGATCACACCAAGGCTGGCCGGTTCGCGGCCGGCGCTGCCCACCACGCTGCGCGCGGATGCGGCGCCGGCGCCTGCGAAGGCCACGCCCGTTTCCGCCGCGGCGGCGACAACCGCGCCCGTTGCAGCGGCCGCGACTGCGGCGAGCGTCGCGGTGGTCGCGCCGGCGCCGGTCGCTCCGCAGCGCGCATCGGTCGTGCTCGACCTCGACGCGATGCCGGAGTCTGCGCCGGCGTCCGGCGAATCGCCGAGCGTCGGCGGCAGCGAAGCCACGCTCGCCAGCCGGATCCGAACCAACACGAAGACGGAGCGTTGAACATGGACCACGTCGCTCACTCCGAAGCGGCATTGCACGCGCTCGAACTGCGCGTGCTCGAAGGGCCGCAGGCCGGCGCGCGCGCGCCGCTTGCGGGCACCAGCTGCGAACTCGCCGCCGCGCCCGAGGGCAAGGGCGACGGCGCCGACATCATCCTGCGCGAGGTCGACGTTGCGCCCGCGCGTGTTCGCATCACGGTGGAGCCCGGCGCCGAACCGGCGCAGGCACGCATCGACGTGCTGCAGGGTGAAGTGCGGCTCGGCGATCAGGTGCATTGCGCCGGGGCGCAGGCGCGCTGGACCGCGTATGCGCCGCTGCAGATCGGCCGCTCGGAGATCGCGTTCGGCGCCGCCGCGCTTGAAGCGTGGCCGACGGCGGCGACGCCCGTCGCGCCGACCGCCGCGCCAACGGCGGCTGCGCAGACGGTCACCCGCAGACCGCTGCGCAAGCGCGCCGAGGTGTGGCTCGCGGGCGCGGGCGCCGCGGTGCTGACGATGTGCGCGGCCGCGCTCGCGACCGCGCACATCGCCGCCGCACCGCGTCCGGTGCAGACCGCGACCGAACCCGCGCTGGTGACGGCGCTGCGCGGCAGCGGGTTCTCCGCGCTGCAAGCGATCGTGCGGCCGGACGGGCGCGTCGAACTGCGCGGGCGCCTGGCGACGGTGGCCGAGCGCACGCGGCTCGATGCGTGGCTGGCCGAACACCACTTCACGCCGACCGTCGACGTGCAGGTCGACGAGGTGCTGGCGCGCGACGTGACCGAAGTGTTCCGCGTCAACGGCGTGGCGGTGCAGGCGCGCGTCGTCAGTCCCGGCCGCGTGGTGGCCGAAGCGGCCGAGCGCGACGCCGACCGCCTCGCGCGCGCCGAAGAGGTGGTCCGGCGCGACGTGCGCGGGCTGGTGCAACTCACGGTGCGCAACACCGCGAAGCCGCTGCCCCCGCCGGCGCCGCCGGTTGCCGACGATCCCGGCAAGCGCATCGCATCGCTGGTGCCCGGCGAGCCCGGCTACCTCGTCACCGCGGACGGCTCGCGCTATTTCGTCGGCGCGCTGCTGCCCACCGGACACCGGATCACGCAGATCGCGAGCGGCCACGTGACGCTGGAGTACCACGGCGAGAAATCGACTTTGAACTTCTGACTCTTCCCCCGCAACGCACTGCACTGAAAGGAGCATCCGCCATGAGCAACTACGTCAATCCGCTGACCCTGATTGCCCTGTCCCCGCTGCCGCCGAAGAAGGAGTCCAGCGGCAGCTCCAGCTTCTTCGAGGCGATGGCACGCGCCTGGGGCGAGGCGCTCGACAAGCAGGCCGATCTGATCACGCAGAAGTCCGATGCGATCAGCGCCGGCGACGACAAGCCGCAGGCGATCACCGAGCTGACCGCGCAATCGCTGAAGATGAGCTTCCTCGCCAACAGCTCGCATTCGGCGATCTCGGCGGTCGGCCAGGGCCTCGAAACGATGGCGCGCAAGCAGTAACTTCGATCGGAGCCCGTCATGACGATCGAGATCGCTGCAGCGGCGGCGCTGTCCCACGCATCGGCCACGGGTCCGACCGGCGCGCCGGTCCAGGTCGGCTACGGCGTCTCGCTGACCGACTTCGGCGGCTTCCAGCAGGCGCTGGCGCGGCTGGAGGCGCGCCCCGCCGCGCCCTCCTCCGAGGCGGCGCAGCAACTGATCAAGCCGTTCGAGCACATCAACAACGAGGCCGCGCAACTATCGGCCGACGCGAAGCTGGCGCAGAGCGGCACGCGGGAGATGAGCCCGGGCCAGATCGTCGCCCTCACCGTGCGCAGCACCGAGTTCATGTTCCATTGCCAGCTCACGTCGAACATCGCCAATCGCACGTCGGACGGCCTGCAGCAGCTGTTCCGCCAGCAATCCTGAGGACCGCATGGAAACCACCGCTCTTCGCCGACTCGTCCGGGCCGCGCCGTGCGCGCTGCTGCTCCTGCTCGCCGCGTGCTCGAACCAGGAGCTGTACTCGCAGCTTTCGGAGCGGCAGGCCAACGAGATGGTCGCGGTGCTGCGCAGCGCCGGCATCGCCGCGGAGAAGCAGGGCAAGGACGGGCAGTTCGCGGTGATGACCTCGCCCAGCGACTTTCCGCAGGCGGTGCGCACGCTGAACGCGCAGGGCTATCCGCGCGAAACCTTCGACAGCATGGGCAAGGTGTTCAAGCGCGAGGGCTTCGTCTCGTCGCCGCTGGAAGAGCGCGCGCGGCTGAACCATGCGATGTCGCAGGAGATGGCCAACACGCTCGCCAACATCGACGGCGTGGTCACCGCGCGCGTGCACCTGGTGGTGCCGGAGAAAAGCCCGCTCGACGACAAGCCGCGTCCGGCGGCGGCGGCGGTGTTCATCAAGCATCGTCCCGACAGGGACCTGTCGGCGCAGATTCCGCAGATCAAGGCGCTGGTGGTCAACAGCATCGAAGGGCTTTCGTACGACAACGTGACGGTCGCGCTGTTTCCGGCCGAGAGCCTGCCGCCGGCGGCGGCTCCCAAGCCGGCCGCCGGTACGTCGCAGGCGCGCGAGGCGAAGGTCGAGGTGCCGCTGTTCGCCGGCACGCTGGTCGGCGCGCTCGCACTGTCCGGCGGCGGCCTGCTGTGGTGGCGGCGGCGCGGGACAGCAAGCGCGAATGTGCCGGCGCTGCCGTCGCGCAACGGCATGGCGAACGACTGGCACGCGGCGGTGGACCGCGCCTCCGGCCGCGAATGAGCGCGAAGCGCGACACCGGCCACGCAGGCGCGGCGGCCGCGCACGCGCAGCGCCGCCGGCGCGCCGCCGTCGCCGAGCGCCTGATCGCTCGCGCGCCCGACACGGTCAAGGACGTCGACTGGGACGCGCTCGACCGCGCGCCAGCGTGGCTGGCGCTGCCCGACGCGCAGTTGCTGGAGCTGCAACGGCAGGTCGGCGCGCTCGTCCATGCGCCGCAGATGCGGCTATGGATCGACGGCGCGCGCCTGGCCGCGGCGCGCGCCGCAATCGGTGATTCGTTGCTGCAGTCGCTGCTCGCGCAACGCGAGGCGCCGCTGCCGCGCGACGTGCTGCCCTTGCCGCGCATCGATGCCGCTTCACAGGTCGCGGCAAAGCTGCAGGCCGTCGGCGCCGCAGTGCTGCTGGCGTCGATTCCGTCCGGCGCTCTGCGCCACGCGGTCGCTACGGTGCTCGGGCAGGCGGGCGCACCCGCGCTCGCCTGCGAACTCGCGCAATCGCTGGTCGCACGCGCGCAGTCGCTTGCTCCCGACGCAAGACGCCCGACCCCCGACGTTTCAGGAGGCAAGCGATGAGCTATCTGCTGTGGCAGCGCGAACGCAACCTCGGCATCGCATCAAAGCGCGTCGTGTTGCGCGCACACGAGGTGCCGCTGCTCGAGGACGCGCTCGTGCTGCGCGACCGGCTCGAGCAGTTGTTCGACGAACAGGCGCAGCGCGTCGCCGCCGCCACCGAGGAGGCGCGCGCGGAGGCGCGCGTGCTCGGCCACGAGGAAGGCTGGCGCGAAGCGCGCGATGAGCTGGCGGCACGGCTCGCCGCGCTGGCGCAGCAGGCGGCGCGCGAACGCGAGCGGCTGCGCGGCGACATCGCGGCGCTGGCGCTCGAGGTCGTGCGCAAATTGATGGGCCGTTTCGCCGACGAGGCGTTGCTCGCCGGGCTGGCCGACACCGCCGCGCGCGAGATGCTGCCCGCCCCGGCGCTGACGCTGATCGTCCATCCGGACCGCTGCGACGCGGTGCGCGAGCGGCTCGCTCACGCGGCCGACGACGCATCGGAACCGCGCTTCGACGTGCGCGGCGACCCGGCGTGCGCTCCGGACACCTGCCGCATCGAAACCGAGTACGGCAGCGTCGATGCGTCGCTCGAGGCGCAACTCGAACGTCTCGCCGCCGCGTGGGGCGTGAACCGCGAGGCGGTGCACGAATGACGGCCGCCGCCGACACGCAGCGGCTGCTGCGCACGCTGCAGGCCGCCCGCACCGTCGTCGAGCAGGGTCGCGTGGTGCAGGCCGGCGGCACCGTGCTGCGCGCCACCGGGCTGCGCGCGCGCATCGGGCAGCAGTGCCGGATCTTCGATCCGACCCACGCCAACGACGACGCGGAGCCGCTGCTGGCCGAAGTGATCGGCTTCTCCGGCGCCGAGATGATCCTCGCGCCGTACGGCCCGCTGCAGGGCGTGGCGGTCGGCGCGGCGGTGCAGGCGCTGGCCGACGAGGCGCAGGTGCCATGCGGACCCGCGCTGCTCGGGCGCGTGGTCGATGCGTTCGGCCGTCCGCTCGACGGCCGCCCGCTCGACGTGGGCGCCGGCCTGCGCGCAACGCCGCTGCACGCGAACGCGCCGTCGCCGCTGCAACGACGCAACATCGAGCAGCCGCTCGCGACCGGCGTGCGCGCGATCGATGCCGCGCTGACCGTCGGCGAAGGCCAGCGCGTCGGTATCTTCGCGATGGCCGGCGGCGGCAAGTCGACTCTGCTCGGCATGCTGGCGCGGCAGGCGCGCGCCGATGTCAACGTGATCGCGCTGGTCGGCGAACGCGGCCGCGAGGTGCGCGAGTTCCTTGACGACAGCCTGGGCGAGGAGGGTCTCGCGCGCTCGGTGGTCGTGGTGTCGACGTCCGATCGCCCCGCGCTCGAGCGGGTGCGCGCCGCGTATGCGGCCACCGCCATCGCGGAAGGATTCCGCCGCGAAGGCAAGCGCGTGCTGCTGCTGGTCGACTCGGTCACCCGTTTCGCGCGCGGGCTTCGCGAACTGGGGCTGTCGGCGCTCGAGCCGCCGGTGCGGCGCGGCTATCCGCCGTCGGTGTTCGCCGAGCTGCCGCGCCTGTTCGAGCGCGCCGGCAACGACGCGGCGGGCTCGATCACCGCCTTTTACACGGTGCTCGCCGAGGACGACGACAACTCGGATCCGGTCGCCGAAGAGGTGCGCTCGAGCCTCGACGGCCACATCGTGCTGTCGCGCGCGCTGGCACAGGCGCATCACTACCCGGCGATCGACGTGCTCGGCAGCGCGAGCCGCGTGTTCACGCGCGTCGCGCAGCGCCCGCATCAGGATGCCGCGGCAAAGCTGCGTTCGCTGCTCGCGCGCTATGCCGAGGTCGAATTCCTGCTGCGCGTCGGCGAGTACCAGGCAGGCAGCGATCCCCTGGCCGACAAGGCGATCGAGCGCATCGCGCAGCTGCGCGCGCTGCTGCAGCAGCGCGCCGACGAGGCGACCGAGTTCGACGCGACGATCGCGCGGCTGCAGGAGTGCGTGGCGTGAGCGCGGGCCGGCCGAGGCGCGTATCCGTCGCGCAAGCCGGGATGGCAGGCCGATGACGCGCGTGCTGCCCAAGCCGCACGAGGCGCAGCAGCTCGCCCGCCTGCGCTCGCTGCGCGTGCAGCGCGCGCGCGGACGCGTCAGCCAGGTGCAGGCCGAGGTCGACCGCGCGCTCGAAACGGTGCGCGCGCGGCAGCGGCAGATCGAGCGCACGCGGCGCGAGATCGACGCGCTCGCCGACGCCGTCGTGCACGCGCTGGCGCCGCGCCTGCCGCGTTGGGGCGGGGTCGCGTCCGCCCAGCGCGACCGCCTGCAGGATCGGCTCGAACGCGACGAGTCCGCGCTGATCGACGACGAGCACGCGCTCGAACGGGCACAGGAGCGGCTGCAGCAGGCCCGAGCCGAGCTGACACGCGCGCTGGCGCGCGAGGACGCCGTGCGCGGCCTGGCCGACGAAACGCGGCGCGATCGCCTGCGCTGGATCGAGCAGCGCGCGGAAACCGAGCTGGAAGACCAGGGGCGCCCGGCGGCAGCGCGGTCGGGATCGAGATGAACCTGCCCGTCATTCATTCGCCGGCCGAATCGTGCGGCGAGGCGCGTCCCGCCGGTGCCGATCGGCGCCACGGCGATGCGTTCGCGCGCCTGCTCGACTGCAAGGCGGCCGCGCCGCGCGACGACGGTGGCGCGCCCTCCGATGAGCTGGCCGATGCGCGACCCCGCGCAGCGCTGCGGCGCCGATTCGACGACGAAGCCGCGCCCGATTCGACGCCGGGGGTTCCGCCCGCAGGCGGCGCGCCGGTCGCGGCGGCGCAGTTCGCGCCGACGATGAGCGCCGCGGCGCCGTTCGCGCCGACGATGAGCGCCGCGGCGCCGTGCACGGCAGCGGCATTGCCGGGATCGGTCACCGCGCCGCGCGCCGCGTTCGAAGCGGTGCTCGATGGCATGCCGCCGCTTGCACCAGTCGCCGCCGCCGATACGGGAACCTGGGAAGCGTCGGTGGGCGGGCCGTCGGGCGTGGCGATCGAACTGCGCGCGTCGCGCGGGGGCGGGCCGGACGGCTGGACGCTGACGATCTCCTCGCCGACCGTCGGCGCCGCGCTGCTCGCGCAACATGCGCCGCGCCTGAACGAGCGCCTGCGCGCGCGCGCGCTGGCGGGGACGCACGTGCGCATCGAGCGCGACGACGGCGAAGACGCCTGACTGTTCCGGCCGAAACGGATTTGAACGCCCGGCCGGCCACGTGCAACCCATGGGGCGAAACACGACTGCGGCGCAATGCGCGCGCCGCCGCGGCCAACGACGAGGACCCCCATCGATGAGCGCACCCTCCAGACGCCGCCGCCCGTCTCAGCGCCCCGTGCCGGCCACGCAGGTCGCCGAGTTCTCCCGGCGGATGCGGCACGCGCTGGTCGATGCGATCACCCGGTTCGGCGATGCGGGCGGCGACTGCGCGCCGCTCACGATCGAGCGCACGGCCAGCCCGATCGCCCCGGCGCGGATGGCGAGCCAGCACGCCGGCGCAGCCGAGCGACAGCAGGCGCAGGCGCTGTACGAGCGCTGCCTGGCGCGCTATCGCGCGGCCGTTCCCGGGCCCGCCGATGCGCCGGCGCTCGACGATATCGGCGGCGCCGTGGCGCGCTTCGTCGCCGCCAACCTGCGCGCGCTGCGCGACATCGAGGCCACGCCGGCCATCCTGCGCAAGCTCGAACGTCAGTTGATCGGCATCGTGCGCGCCAGCCCCGGCTGGGCCGCCGAGTCGGCACGCGAGCGGCAGTTCTACTTCGAGCAGATGGCGATCATCGCGGTGCTGATCGACGAATCCTTTGCACGCGCCGCGGCCGAAGGGCCGTCGGCGATCGCCAACGTGCAAAGCGCCGCGCGCGGCTATCTGCACCATTTCCTCGGCCTGAATCCCGACCTGCTGACGCTCGGGACCGACGGCTTGCAGGCGGTCTAGCCTAAGGCGTCGCGATGGCCGTCGACAGCGTTTCACCGGTCGCCCTCGACAAGGCCGCTTCGGCGTGGGCCGAAGCGGTCGCCGCGGTCGACGCGGACGTCCAGGCGCACGCCGCCGCGGAGTTGCCGCGGCCGCCGGGCGTCGAGGCGCCGCATCCCGCCGGCGACGCTTTCGTCGAGCGAATCCTCGGCCATGCAGACAGCGACGTCGCGGCCGCGCCCGCGCGTCCGGCCGGAACGCAGGCCGACCATGGGCCCGAAACCGCCAACGCGCAGACCTACGCAAAGCCGCCATCTTCCGCACCCGACCCGGTGCACGACACCGATTCAAGGCTGCCGTCCGCGCTGAATGCGCACAGCGAATTCGCCGTGCCCGCCGCGCTGCTGGTGCCGGCGACGCTGATCGGCCTGCAGGTCGAGCCGGCCTCGTGGCCGCTGGCGCGGCACGGCACCGATGTGCCCGCGCGTGCCGAACCCGCGGTGACCGACCGCGACGATGGGCCCGCCGACGACGAAGCCGACGACGCTGCGACCGGCGAATCAACCGAAGCGCAGGAAGATACCCGCCGCGAACCCGCGATTGCAGCGGCCATCGAGGCACCCGCCGCCGAGGGCTGGTGCGAGGCGCTGACGCGCTCGCTGCGCGCGGCGCTCGCCGCGAGGATTCCGCCGCAGGCGCTCCTGGTCGCGGCCGAGCAATGGCGCCGTAGCCGCTGCGTCGTGCTTGCCTGTCCGCAAGGCGCCGATCCGGCCGGTGCCGCGTGGGCCTTCGTGCTGTGGCCGCGCAAGGTCCCGCAGACGCAGGCGGACCGCGCGCGCCACGTGCAGCCGCTCGCGCTGTACGGCCTGCGCGTCGAAGCGAAGCTGCAGTGGTCGAGCCCGCCGCAGGGTGCGGCGCACTGGTGCCATGTGCGCGTCGTCAAGGAGCACCACCCGAAGCGCGGCCGGCAACTGATTTCGGTCGGCACGGCGGGCGCGTCCGCGCCGGTGGCGTGCGAAGTACAGCTTGGTCCGGTGCTGGCGCGTTCGCTGCGCTGGTGTGAGGTGTGCGTGCACATCAACGCGGCCAAGCGTTTCTGGGCCGCGCTCGGCGCGCAGTGGAGCGCGCACGTCGTCGTCTGCTCGCGGCCGCTCGTGGGACGTAGCGCTGCCGCGCGGGAGGAAACCGCATGCTGAATGCCGAGATGCCATCGCGCGTGGTGTCGACCGCCACGCGGGCGCCGACGGTCCCGCTCGGCGATCGCGCGGCCGGAGCCTGCGCCGCGTTTGCCGCGCTCGGCGACGCCGTCGCGCTGATCGATCGCCGCATGCGCGTGCTGCGCTGGGCCAGTCCCGCGTGGCTCGCGGCGCATCCGACGCTCACGGTCGGCACGACGCTCGCCGCGATCGAGCGCGCGCTGCCGGGGCTGGCGGCGGCGCGCTGCGTCGAGGTCGGCGACGGCGCGCCGCAGCGACTGCTGCTCGGCGAAGCGCAGCAATGGGATGCGCAGATCGCCGTGTTCGACGCCGCCCATGTGCTGCTGCGACTGGCCGATCGGCGCGAGCAGGCGCGCGCGCTGCAGCGCCAGCTTGACGACCGCGAGCAGCTGCTGTTCACCTCGCGCGTGTACTCCGTCGGCGAGATGGCGACCACGCTGGCGCACGAGCTGAACCAGCCGATCGGCGCGACCGCCAATCTGCTGCGCGGCCTGCGTACGCGGCTCGCTCGCCGCAGCGGCGTGCTCGGCAGCGAAGAAGCCGCCGCGCTCGAGCGCGCGATCGAGCAGGTGATGTTCGCCGCGCGCGTGATCGCACGAATCCGCGAGTTCACCCATTCGCACCAGCCGCGCCACGCGCGCGTCGACCTGGCGGCGCTGCTGCGGTCGAGCGCGTCGCTGCTCGACTGGGACCTGCGCCGCACGGGCGCGCGCCTGTCCCTGGCACTGCCCGACGAGCCGGTGCACGTGCGCGGCGACGCGGTGATGTTGCAGCAGGTGGTCGCCAACCTGATGCGCAACGCGCTCGACGCGCTGCGCGCCGATCCGCCCGACGATCCGCACCTTGAACTGCGGCTCGCGGTGCGCGCGAGCGAGGTCGAGGTGCAGGTGCGCGACAACGGTTGCGGACTCGGTGCCGACGCCGAGGCAAGACTCTTCGTGCCGTTCGCGTCGACCAAGCCGAACGGCATGGGCATCGGGCTTTCGATCTGCCGCTCGTTCGTCGAGCTGCACCAGGGCCGGCTGTGGTTCAGCCGCAATTCCGACCGCGGTGCCACTTTCCACGTCAGCCTGCCGCTCGCCGCGGCCAGGGCCAAGCCAGGTGTCTGAAGCCATGAACAAGCGCACCATCTACATCGTCGACGACAACCCCGAGTTCCTCGAGTCCACGCGCTTCTGGTTGAGCGGCGCCGGCTTCGACGTGCAGGCATGGGCCGACCCGCGCGAGGCCATTGAGGCGCTGGCGCGCCGCGACCGCAGCCGGTCCGCGTGCCTGATGCTCGACGTGCGCATGCCGCAGCTATCGGGGCTCGACGTGCACGACGCGCTGAACGAGCGCGGCGCGCAGTTGCCGGTGATCTACATGAGCGGCCACGCCGACGTGCCGCTCGCGGTCGAGGCGATGCGCAAGGGCGCGGTGACGATGCTGGAGAAGCCGTTCGACGATGCGACGCTCGAAGCGGCGCTCGACACCGCGTTTGCCGGCGGCACGGTGCGCGCGACTGCGGCGGCCGCGGCGGCCGACGCTGCGCCGAGCGCCGAAGCCGTCGAGCGCGAACAGGCGCACGCGCGCTTCGTCGCGCGCGAGGCCAGGCTGACGCCGCGCGAGCGCCAGGTGCTCGGCTATGTGGTCCAGGGCGTCTACAACAAGGTGATCGCCGACAAGATCGGCCTGTCGATCAAGACGGTCGAGCTGTACCGCGCGCGCGGCATGGCGAAGATGCAGGCGCGCTCGGTGGCGGAGCTGACGCGGATGATGGTGAGCCAGCAGGCCTGACGATGGAGGGCGACCTGCACATCGATCACGACACGACGCTCGTCGACGTCGACTACGCGCTCGATCCGCCGCCCGCGCGCACATGGTTCGAGGCGCCGAGCGCGTTCGGCCCGCTGCGGCTGTCGCTCGCCGGCGCGCCGCGCCATGCGGCCGATGCGGCGATCGCGCTGGCGCGCTGCGAGCCGCTGCTCGATTCCCTCGACGCGTGGGTCGGCGAAGCGCTCGGCTGGCGCTGGATCGACGAGCCGGAGCCCACGCCCGCAACCCATGCCTGCGCGTGCTGGAGTCCCGACGGCGCGGCAACCGACGCCGACGACCCCGCGTTCCGGCTCGAGCTGCCGCGCGCCGCGCTGCGGGCTCTGCCCGCGCCCGCCGACGCGCTGGCGGCGCAACTGCATTGGCTGCCGGTCGCGGTCGTGCTGGCCGTGGCGCAGCTGCGCGTCGACGCCGACGAACTCGCGTTGCTCGAACCCGGCGGCGCTGTCGTGCTGCCCGATTCGCTGCAGCCGGCGTGGCACGGCCTCGCGCGCGCGCTCGACGAGCCGGCCAACCCGGGGTGCGGCGTTCCGGTCGCGCTGGCTTGTCCGGATCACGCGCGGCGACTGAAGGCCGGCCCGGCGAACGGCGCGCCGGCCGACGGCGATTCGATCCGGTGCGAGGTGCGCGTCGCGCCGCGCCATCCCGTCCCCGGCGACCGCCTTGCCGGCTGGTTCGAGGGTGACCTCGGCGAGATCGGCCCGCGCGCCAGCCTGTGGCGTTGCGCGACCGCGCGCGAACCCGCGCGACCGCTCGCGGGCGGCCGGCTGATGCCGTGGGGCGACGGCTGGGCGCTCGCGCTCGAGACGCTGTGCGAGCACGCGCCGATGGTCGCCGCGGGGACGTGAATCGCTCGTCGCCCCGGCCTCCGCCGGGGCGACCGCCGCGCATTCCGCTTGAACCCGTGGCGCGCGAATCGACACTCATCGCGCATGGACCTGACCCAATTCACGCCCTCCTCGGCGCTCCTCACGATCATCGTGCTGGCGCTGGCCCCGTTCGTCGCCGTGATGGTGACGTCGTTCACCAAGCTCGTCGTCGTGCTGAGCCTGCTGCGCAACGCGCTCGGGCTGCAGCAGGTGCCGCCCAACGTCGTTCTCAACGGGCTGGCGCTGGTGCTGTCTATCTACGTGATGTACCCGGTCGGCGCCGACATGGCCGCTAGGCTGCAGGGTGTGGACAACATCGGCGGCAGCACGGCGAGCATGCTGAAGGCGGCCGATACCGCCAAGGAGCCGCTGCGCGAGTTTCTGCTCAAGCATAGCCGCCCGGTCGAGCGCGCGTTCTTTCTCAGGACCGCGCAGAAGACGCTCGCGCCTGCGCAGGCCGCCAAGCTCACCGAGCGCGACTTCCTCGTCGTCGTGCCGGCGTTCACGGTCAGCGAGTTGTCGGTCGCGTTCGAAATCGGCTTCGTGATCTTCCTGCCGTTCCTGGTGATCGACCTGGTGATCTCGAACATCCTGATGGCGATGGGCATGATGATGCTGTCGCCGACGACGGTGTCGATGCCGTTCAAGCTGCTGCTGTTCGTGCTGATCGACGGCTGGGTCAAGCTCACGCACGGGCTGATCCTGACGTACGTGTGAGCGGATGATCAATTCCGACATCATCGCGCTCACGCAGCAGGCGCTGTGGTACGTGCTGCTGCTGTCGGCGCCGCCGATCGTCGTCGCGGCCGTGGTCGGCCTGCTGATCGCGTTCGTGCAGGCAGCCACGCAGCTGCAGGAGCAGACGCTGCAGTACGTGGCCAAGTTCTTCGCGATCGTGATCACGATCTTCATCACCGCGTCGCTGCTCGGCGGCGGGCTGTACCAGTTCGGCGACCGCGTGTTCACCGATTTCGCCGGGCTGGTGCGACAGCGGTAACGCCTCGCGCATGGACGCGTTCGCCGGCATCGGCAACCTGAGCGACATCGCACTGCTGCTCGGCCTGTCGGTCACGCGCGTCGCGGTCGCATTCCTGCTGGTGCCGCTGTTCACCGCCGAGCTGATTCCGGCGCTGGTGCGCAACGCGATGTTCCTCGCGATCGCACTGCTGAGCCTGCTGCTGCAGCCCACCGTCGCGCCGTTGCCGTTCAGCGGCTGGCAGCTGATCGGCGTGTTCGCCAAGGAGGCGTTCATCGGCGGCACGATCGGACTCTTCTTCGCCGGCGTGATGTGGGCGTTCGAGGCGGCCGGACAGGTGATCGACAGCAAGGTCGGCACCACGCAGGCGCAGATCCACGATCCGATGTCGGGACAGCAGACCTCGCTGAACGCCGCGTTCTTCGGCCGCCTCGCGAGCCTGGTCTTCATGGCCGGCGGCGGCTTCATGCTGATGATCGGCACGCTGCTGGAGAGCTACGCGCTGTGGCCGGTGCGTGCGCCGTGGCCGGGCCTGGCCGCCGGCGGCGCGCAACTGTTCGAGAGCGAGTTCGGCCGCATCATGGGGCTGACGCTGCTGGTCGCCGCGCCCGCGCTGGTGCTGTTGTATGTGGTCGAGGGCGTGCTCGGGCTGATCAACCGCTTCGCGCAGCAACTGAACGTCTTCTCCCTGTCGCAGTCGCTGAAGGCGATCACCGCGACCTGGATCATCCTGGTCCAGCTCGTGTCGCTGCTGCAGTTGTTGCAGGACGACCTGCTGTCGCGCGGCACCATCGCGATCGGCGCCTTGCGAGCGTTGTTCGGAGGAAGCTGAAGTGGCCGACAAGAACGACGGCGGCGACAAGACCGAAAAGCCGACCCAGAAGCGGCTGCAGGACGCGCGCAAGAAGGGCGACGTTTCCAAGAGCCGCGAGGTGACCAGCACGGTGACTCTGGCGGCGTGGCTCGCGCTCGCCGCGTTCGCCGCCGGCTATGCGGCCACGCGCCTGTCCGCGCTGTTCGATTCGCTTTTCACCACCATCGCGCAGGGGTGGCTCATGACCGGCTTCGCCGGCGCCGCGCGTTCCATCGGCGGCCAGGCGTTCGAACTCGCGCTGCTGCTGGTGGCGATGCTGCTGGCGCCCGTCGCCGCGGTGGGGCTGCTGACCGACTTCCTGCAGGCCGGGCCGGTGCTGACGTTCGAGAAGCTGAAGCCGAAGATGGATCACATGAATCCAGTCGAGGGCGTGAAGCGCATGTTCTCCCTCGACAACCTGATCGAGGTGCTGAAGGCGGTGGCCAAGACCGCGCTGCTGTTCCTGGTCGGCTGGCTGGTGGTGAAGTCGGCGCTGCCGCAGATCGTGGGGCTGGCGCGCTCGCCGACGCTGCCGCCGACAGCGATCGGCGCGCTGCTGTGGGATCTGACGCTGAAGCTGGTCGCGTGGACGCTCGCGCTCTTCGCGCTGGTGTCGCTGCTCGACGCCGTCTACCAGCGCTGGTCGTTCACCAAGAAGATGCGCATGAGCCTGCGCGACATCAAGCAGGAGATGAAGGAAAGCGAAGGCGATCCGTACATCAAGGCGCAGCGCCGCCAGATGCACCAGGAGTGGTCGCAGCGCAATTCCGCGCAGGCGGCGCGCAACGCGAGCGCGGTGATCGTCAACCCGACCCACATCGCGATCGCGATCGAATACGAGCGCGAAACGACGCCGGTGCCGACGATCACCGCCAAGGGCGAGGACCACGTCGCGCGCGCGATGCGCGAAGCCGCCGAGGAAGCCGGCGTGCCGATCGTGCGCAACGTGCCGCTGGCGCGCGATCTGCTCGCGCGCGGCGAGGTCGGCGAGGTGATCCCCGCGGATCTGTTCGACATCATCGCCGAGGTGATCCTGTGGGCGCGCGAAGTGCGCGAATATGTCGACGCGCAGCGCCGCCGCGAACACGATCCGCTGACGGAGCTGCCGCCCCGGCGCTTCGATCCGCCGGGCGAGGATCTGACCCGTTATCCGGAGGAGTGATGCCCCCACGTTCTGTTCGTTCGCTGCCCGCCGGTGAGGCTGCAGCCTCCTTCAGGCGCCTCCGCGGAGGATGACGCCATGGAATCGTTCGCACTGAGCTTCGCCAGCATGCTGCTGGCATTGGCCGTCGTCATCGGTCTCGCGTGGGTCGTGTTGCGCGTGCTGCGCGATCGCATGCAGCCGCGCGCGGCGAGCGGTGCCGCCGGCGACGATGCGTTGCGCTTCGTGCGCGCGCTGCCGGTCGGCGCCAAGGAGCGCGTGGTGCTGGTCGAGCATCGCGGCGAGCGCTGGATGCTCGGCGTCACCGCCGGCGGCATCAGCACGATCGCGCACTGGCCGCAGAGCGCGGCCTCGTCCGACGCGCAAGGCGCGGCGCGCAGCGTCGAGCCGCCGCGCTCGTAATCACGTCCGCTTCACCGCGCCGCGCCTTCGGATGGACGCGCGGCGCTTTGTCGCGTCCGTGTTTCGCGCGGACTAGGGCCGACCCTAGTCGGGAGCGCGCCTAGCTGCCGAACGTTCCGACTAACCGAAATCGCGCGCGCCGCATCTAATGCGCACATCGCAAACGCATTGCGATGAGAAATCCGGAAGTACCCGGCAGCAAGGATCCGCGGGCGTACGGCATGACCGGCAACTGCGGGATGAAGTTCAACCCGGAGCACGCGCAACGACAGTCGCAAAGCTCCACCGACACAGGAGTGAAGTCATGTCCATCTTTTCCGATATCGGCAACGCCGTCAGCAGCGTCGTCAACTCGGTCGCCAACCTTGCATCTTCGGCGGCGGACCTTGCAGTCGCCGTTGCGCCGCTCGCGTTTCCCCAGCTTGCGATCGCCCAGGCGGCCGGCGGTCTGCTTGGTCAGGCCCTCGGGGGCGTGATCAACGAGGTCGCGCAGCAGCTCACCAAGGACAGCGGCATGCCGAGCTTCGTCAAGGATCTGATCGGCGACGTCGTCGGCAAGTTCCTGAGCTGCCAGCCGCCGGTGAATAACGATTGCGGGCACGCGGTCAACGAGCGCTTTGGCCGCGAGATCCAGGACTTTGCGCAGGATTTCGGCAAGTCGGTTATCGACCTCGCGCGGTCGATCATGGACCTCGGCGGGCCCGACGAGTGCAAGGGCGGCAAGAAGAGCGGCTCGAGCTGGCTGGTCGCGATCGCCAAGGCGATGGGCGAGGCGGCCGGCAAGCACGCGGAGAAGCTGGTCAGCCTGAGCCAGCAGATCGAGCAGGCCTCCGGCTCCGACGGCGACGCCGCGAAGAAGGTGACCGGGCTGCAGGCGGAGTTCCAGGCCGAAAGCCAGATGTTCAGCATGCTGCAGAGCGCATTCTCGAACGCGATCAAGTCGATCGGCGAGGGCATGTCGCAGATGGCGCGCAAGGGCTGATCGCGAGCGTCGTTCGCGGAGCCATCCGCGGGGCTGCCCCGACGTTCGGTGCAGCCCCGCTTCTTCCCGGGAACCGCCCGACCACCGCGCGAAGGAGAGCGAAATGCTGCTGCCTTACGACACGACGATGAATCTGTTCCTGACGGCCGTGCCGATCTACGAGTGGGAACCCGAGCCGCAGGCGTCGACCACCGGCGAGACGGGTGCCGCAGTGCCATCCTGCGATGACACGGTGGAGGCGGGCAATGCGCTGCCGCCGCCGCTGCGCCTCGTGTTCAAGGGCGTGCGCTGGGTCGCAGTGCCGGTCTGGGGCATGCGCGAGAACCCGGCGTGGGATCAGGTGGCGCAGGACCGCCGCGACGAGGACGAGCGGCACAACCTCGAGCGCACGCGCCGCGGTCAGCACGTTCCGGCCGCAACCGATTCGACGGGGCCGAATCCGCCCGCGGCCGGCGACACCGACTAGGAGCGACCTGAGCTGGGAGCGGCCGCAATTTCCAGCGGCGCCCTGGATCGCTAATCTCGGACGAAACGGGAATCGAACATGATCCGCGCGTCGGACCTCACCACTGCCGAACTGCAGCGACTGACCACGACGGTGCCGGTCTGGCGCACCGAAAGCCGCACGCTGTCGTCGTGGTTCGATGACGGCGGCATGGCCGTGCTCAGCATCGCGGGCGACATCAACTTCGCCGCGCGCGGCCTGAGCGTGGAGGAGCACACCACGCGCGTGCTCGAGCATCTGCTCGCCGAGCGCGACGCGCCGGCGTGACCCCGGGGCGCCCGGCCATGACATCGAACCTGCTCGCCGAACCGCGCTGGGCGCACGCCGCGCAGGCGCTCGTCGACGGCTGCATCGACCTGCCGAACGACGAGGATCGCGTCGCGCTGCTGGTCGCCGTCTGCGACGGGCTCGGCGACGAGCTGTACCCGGCGTTCCTGAAGGTGCTGTGGCACATCGGCCGTCACGGCGACCACGCCGCGCGCGCCGCGGTCGCGCGCGCGCTGGTCCACGCGCTGCGCACCGGGCGGCTTCCCAGCGGCCGGCGCGGCGCGTGGGGCGCCAGCACGACGCTGGAGGCGGCTTCAGGTTACGGCCGCACGCGCAGCCTCGGTCCGCTCGAGTACCTGTGCTCGTGGCACGCGCAGGACAAGAGCGAGCCGGCGCTGACCTCTCGGCAATTCGACGCCGCCGCGCGCGCGATCATGGACCTGATCGCGGCCAGCCGCGAAGCGCGGCTGCTCTACTGCGAGAAGCTGCTTGCCGACGTCGACGACCCGATCTGCGGCGCGCTCACGCGACAGACGCGCGACGCGGTCCGCGCGCTGGCCTCCGCGTGGGCCGAAGGCGCGGCGTCGGCCGACGCGATCGCGCGCTTCCTGAACGTGTTGTGCAGCGCACCCGCCCGCGCATTCCCGGCGGCGCTTGCCGTGCCCGCCTGCGCCACGCGCTGAAAAACGCGCATGTTTCTTCTTTGAACCGAACCGCCCCGCCGCGCAACTCAATTGCGAGTGGTTGCTGAATTTTCGCTCCACCCCGAGTCTCCTCCCCCTCCTCTCGGAGCTTGGCGCGGCCTCACCGGCCGCGCATTTTTTTGGTGCGCCCGGCAGGGCGCACTCACTTAGCAGGCTGTTGAAATGCGCATGAATTTCGGCCTTCCGAAGCAGCCCGCAAGCGCGAGGCGATGGTTATCGGTGATGCTGACCGCTTGTGATGCCACTTTCGAAGTCTCGGCGAAGTTGTTTGCTGTCATCGAGCCTTGCTTTGCCGTACTACGCACGCACTGCTCCTATCGCAGGCGGGGCCAGCTTGGCGATGCGCAGCAGGTTCAGCGCGCAGCCGGCCAGCACGAATGTCATCTCGACCTTTTCGCGTCCGCGCACCTTGACCTTCTTCGTGCCGCCGATCGTGTGCAGCCAGCCGAAGCACTCCTCGATGCGCTTGCGCACCCGCTGCGACAGCGCGTAGCCCTTCGATCCGGTGGTTCGCCCATCCAGTCCGGGGACCTTGCGACCGTCGATCTTGGCGATGTGCGGCTTGATCCGGCGGCGACGCAGACGCTCGACGAAGCCGCGCTGGCAGTAGCCCTTGTCGGCGCCCAGCGAGTCGGGTTCGATGCCCTGCTGCCGCTGCTCGTCAAGGAGCCGCTCGGCCGCCTTGACCTCGGCATTGTCATGCGGCGCGGTCACGCGCAGGCCGAGCACCAGGCCGTTGCGGTTCTCCATCAAGGCGTGGCCGGCGTAGGCCAAACGCGCCGGCTGGCCCTTGCCCTTGCGCGCCAGTTGCGCTTCAGGATCGGTGCTGCTGGCATGGGTGTCGTTGGTTCGGCGCTGGCCGCGGAAGTCGACCTCGGGATTGCCGCCGCCGACCCCGCCATCGCCGCCTTCCTTGGGCCGCACACTCTTCATGCTGGCCCAGGCGTCGATCAGCGTGCCGTCGACACTGAAGTGCTCGTCGCTGACCAGCCCCTGGCGCCGAGCGATGCGCACGATCATGCCCAGGAAGCGCGGCGCCACGCGGTGCGCGAGCAGTCGCTGTCGGTTCTTGCTGAAGGTGGAGTGATCGAAGGCGGCATCGTCAATGCCCAGCGCCAGGAACCAGCGAAACAGCAGGTTGTATTCGAGCATCTCGCAAAACAGCCGCTCCGAGCGCACCGAGTACAGCGCCATCAGCAGCGTGCTCTTGAGCAGCGTCTCCGGCGGCACCGACAGCCGGCCGCCCTCGGCATACATCTGATTGAACACCCGGCTCATCCGCCGCAGCGCTTCGTCGGCATAGACCCGGATCGCCCGCAGCGGATGATCGGCCGGCACCCGCGCCTCCGGCGCGACGTAGCTGAACAGCCCTTCCTGATGGCTCTCGTATCCGCGCATCAACCACCCCCAACCATGAAAACCACGCCTTCGAGATCGATCAGAAGAAATGGTTCCGACGGTCGAATTTCAACAGCCTGTTAGAGGCGAAAGTCCTCGACCCGCCCGGCAAGGGGAAGGGTTAGCTGAACGGCAAGGGTGTCGTGGGTAACTGCGAATCTGGAGGAAGCCGAAGGCAAAGCGCTGGCCTGACGAACAGGAAGCGGATAGGAGGCATCGCGGCGGGGTGAGGCGGCCAATATCGTCAAAGCCCGAAACTTGCACGGAACGCTGTGATGTATATCCGACAGGCATAAGCGTGAAGGTGGGTGCGTCATACCCGGGGAGATCCTCATCG
>JAKOQB010000058.1 GCA_029778535.1 Pseudomonadota bacterium
CGCCAGAACGTGGAGACCTGCAGCACCGCCGGCCCCGACAGCCCGCGATGGGTGAACAGCAGGTCTTCGTCGAAGACCGGCGCCGCCGGCGCCTGCGGCGCGCCGATCCTCACCGGCAGCGACACGCCCGAAAGCTCGGCGAACGGCGCCCAGCCGGTCGCGTCGAAGGTGAGCGGCACCAGCGCGGGTCGCGGCTCGACGACGCGCAGGCCGAACTGGCGAGCGATCCGGTAACCGAGGTCGGTTGCGCCGATCTTCGGGATCGACAGCCCGCCGGTGGCGACCACCAGCGCGCGCGCGTCGAGCTCGCCGGCCTCGGTCTGCAGCGCGAAGCGCGCGCTCCCCGCTTCGCCGGCGTCCCGGCGAACGACCGAGTCGACGCGGCAGGGGCGGTACCACGCCACTCCAGCGCGCTCGCACTCGCCGCGCAGCATCGCGACGATGCGTTCGGCGCTGTCGTCGCAGAACAGCTGCCCCTTGTGCTTCTCGTGAAAGCCGATCCCGTGTAGACGCACCAGCTCGATGAAGCGACGCGGCGGATAGGCGCGCAGCGCGGTGCGTGCGAAACGCGGATCCTCGCCGGTAAAGTGCTCGTGCCGGTCGGCCGACAGGTTGGTGAAGTTGCAGCGGCCGCCGCCCGAGATGCGGATCTTCTCGGCCAGCCGCGGCCAATGGTCGACCACCGCTACCCGCAGGCCGCGCTGCCCGGCGACCGACGCGCAGAACAGCCCGGCTGCGCCGGCGCCGATCACGATCAGGTCGAAAGGCTGGCTCATCGAGGTGGCCGATTATAGGCGCCCCCTCCCCTTCGCAGCCGACGAACGGCGGATTTCACGCCACCGGCGGCGCTTGTTGCTGTGCCACGCGAGTGCCAGACTGACGTGATCCGGGCGCGCCGGAGAAGCTTCCAGGCGCGCCGCTCCCCCACCGGGGACAGCGGTTGCAGGTCAGATCGGATGGTCCGCTTCCTGATCGTCGACATGCACACGCTTTGGCTGTTCGGCGGCGCTGCGGCGCTGGCGGCGGCCGGCGCGCTGGTCTTCCTGCGATCGCTGCATCACCCTTCGACGAACGCGCTCGGCCTGCACGCGCTCGCGCTCGCGCTGGGCGGCACCGGACTGATCGTGGCGGGCCTCGCGCCCGAGGACGTCGAACCGGTCGCCGCCGCAAGCGCCGACGCCATGATCGCCGGCTCGGTCATGCTGGCTTGCGAGGCGGCGCGCCGGCTCTATGGCGCAAGGCCCCGGCCGGCGCTGCTGGTCGCGGTCGTGCTGGCGCTGGTCGCAGGCTGCCTGGGGTTCGAGGCCACGCGCACCGACGCCGCCGCGCGCGTCGCGTTCACGTCGGTGCTGGTCGCGATCGTGTCCTCGCTCACCGCGGTGCGCGTCGCCCGCGCGCGCGACCCGGCAGCCGAGATCCTGCGCCGCCTGCTGGTGGGCGCCGGCTTCGCCAACGCGCTGCTCTGGCTGCTGCGAAGCGGACTCGCTGTCGACGCGCTCGGACTGCCGGTCTCTCGCATCGCGCCCGCCGATGCGCTCGACGTCGCGGCCGCGGTGCTGCTGGTGCTGATGCCGGCGATCGTCACCGCACTGATGCTGATGGCCGTGCACGCACGGATGGCCGACGAATTGCGCGCGCTCGCCGCCACCGATCCATTGACGCGACTGTTGTCCCGTCGCGTGCTGTTCGAACGCGGCAGGCCGCTGGTCGCGGCGAAGCGGGCCGCGGGCCAGTCGCTCGCGGCGATGATGGTCGACATCGATCACTTCAAGCGCATCAACGATCGCCACGGCCACGCGACCGGCGACGCGGTCCTGCGCTACTGCGCCCGCCAGCTGCGCGCCGGCAGCCGCGACGATTCGCTGGTCGCCCGCTACGGCGGCGAGGAGTTCGCGCTGCTCGTCCCGATTCTGCGCGCCGGCGACGCGTTCGTCGCTGCCGAGCGGCTTCGCCATCGCGTCGGCCGCCGACCATGCCGGGTCGGCGACGTCGGCGTGCCGGTCACCGTGAGCATCGGCGTGGCGATCCTGCAACCGGGTCAGACGCTCGAGCAGTTGCTCGCCGAAGCCGACCGGCTGCTCTACGAGGCCAAGCGCGCGGGCCGCAATCGCGTCGGCACCGTCGAAGAACCCGGCGGTCGCGCCGACCTGGCGCTGCCCGTCGTCTGAGGCCGCGGGGAACGGCGGCTGGGGCACGAGGCGCGCCCGCCGCCGAGGCGATCGCGCGTGCGATACTCGGCCGATGAAAGTGCTGGGCATCGAAACCTCCTGCGACGAGACCGGCATCGCGCTGTACTGCACCGAGCGCGGCCTGCTCGGCCAGGCGCTGCACTCGCAGACCGCGATGCACGAGCGCTATGGCGGAGTCGTGCCCGAGCTCGCGTCGCGCGACCACATCCGGCGCGTCCTGCCGCTGACCGGGCAGGTGCTGTCGCAGGCCGGCGTGGACGTGTCGGCGATCGACGCGATCGCGTACACGGAGGGACCGGGCCTGGCCGGGGCGCTGCTGGTCGGCGCCGGGGTCGGCGCGTCGATGGCGTTCGCGCTCGGCGTGCCGGCGATCGGCGTTCATCACCTCGAAGGGCATCTGCTGTCGCCGCTGCTGTCGGCCGATCCGCCCGCGTTCCCGTTCGTCGCGCTGCTGGTCTCGGGCGGGCACACGCAGCTGATGGCGGTCACCGGCATCGGGCGCTACGCGCTGCTCGGCGACACGCTCGA
>JAKOQB010000059.1 GCA_029778535.1 Pseudomonadota bacterium
CCAGGCGCTCGCGCAGTCCGGCCAGCGTCGTGGCGATCGCGGTCGGATGGTGGGCGAAATCGTCGATGACGGCGACGCCGCCGGCGCGGCCGCGCATCTCGAGCCGTCGGCGCACGCCGCCGAACGTCGCCAGCGCATCGACCGCGCGTGCCGGATCGATGCCCGCGTGCCGCGCGGCCGCGATGGCCGCCAGCGCGTTCGCCCGGCTGTGCGCGCCGGGAAGCGCCAGGTGGCAGCGCCCGACGCGCTCGCCGCCGAAGTGCACGTCGAACGCGGTGGCGTCGGCGCCTTCCTCGACCCGGTCGAACCACCAGCCCTGCCGCGACAGGAAGTCCTCGCGCTCGCTCCACAGCCCGCGCGCCAGCACGCGGGCCAGCGCCGGCTCCGCGGCGTTCACGATCAGCCGGCCGCTGCGCGGCACCGTGCGCACCAGGTGATGGAACTGGGTCTCGATCGCGGCGACATCGGGAAAGATGTCGGCGTGGTCGAACTCGAGGTTGTTCAGCACCGCGGTGCGCGGCCGGTAGTGGACGAACTTCGAGCGCTTGTCGAAGAACGCCGTGTCGTACTCGTCGGCCTCGATCACGAACCACTCGCTGTCGCCCAGACGCGCCGATACCGGAAAGTTCACCGGCACGCCGCCGATCAGGAACCCCGGCCGATGCCCGGCCGCTTCGAGGATCCAGGCCAGCAGCGAAGCCGTCGTCGTCTTGCCGTGAGTTCCGGCCACTGCAAGCACCCACTTCCCGTACAAGACCTGCTCGGCGAGCCACTGGGGCCCCGACGTATAGCGCTGCCGGGCGTCGAGGATCGCCTCCATCAGCGGATTGCCGCGCGAGACGACGTTGCCGACCACCCAGAGGTCGGGCGAGATCGACAGCTGGGACGCGTCGAATCCCTCGATCAGGTCGATGCCGAGCGCGCGCAACTGGTCGCTCATCGGCGGGTAGACGTTCGCGTCGCAGCCCGTCACGCGATGGCCGGCCTGCCTCGCGATGGCGGCAATGCCGCCCATGAAGGTTCCGCAGATGCCGAGGATGTGGATGTGCATCGGAGCGATAATGGCGAGCCACGGATTCTACAGACATGCACGAAGCTCCCGATCCCCTGCGACTCGAGCTCGCGGCGGCCGCTGCGCGGCTCATCGCCGACTCCGGACTCGACTACTCGAACGCGAAGAAGAAGGCGCTGCGGCAAGTGCTCGGCGACGGGCCGGTTCCCAGGGGATCGATGCCCGACAACGACGAGATCGACGCGGCGCTGCGCGAGCACCTCGAGCTCTTCGACGCCGACCACGCGCGGCGCGTGGCCGCGCGCCGGCGGACCGCGGCCGCGCTGATGAAGCGGCTGCAGGCGTTCCACCCGTACCTGACGGGCGCGGTCTGGAAGGGCATCGTCACCGAACACGCGCCGATCCACCTGCAACTCTTCCACGACAACCCGAAGGACGTCGAGATCGAACTGCTCAACGAGGGCGTCGACTTCGAAGTCTCCACCGTGCCGCACTTCCGCAGCGGCGCCGAGGTCGAGGCCATCGGCTTCTACCTCGACGACGCGCCGGTGCTGCTGTCGCTGTACGGTCACGACGACCTTCGCGGCGCGCTGCGCGGCGGACCCGCGGGCGCCGAGCGCGGCAATCGCGACGCGCTGCTCGAGCGACTCGAGCAGGCGGCATGAACCGCCGGCGCTGGCTGGGCCTGGGCGCGCTGGCGCTCGCCTTCGGCGGCTTCGGCGCCTGGGTCGCGTCGCGGCGTTATGCGACCGGCGATGCCGACAACGCCGCAATCGAGTTGCTCTACGGGCTCACGCTGCCCGATGCCCACGGCGCGTCCACCGCGCTGACTGCGCTGCGCGGCCAGCCGGCGGTCCTGAACTTCTGGGCTACCTGGTGTCCGCCCTGCGTGGAGGAAATGCCCGAGCTCTCGGCGTTCGACGGCGAGTTTCGCGGCCGCGGGCTGCGCATCGTCGGCATCGGCATCGATTCGGCCGCCAACATCAGCCAATTTTCGCGCAAGACGCCGATGAGTTATCCTTTGCTGGTCGCCGGCACGAGCGGGCTCGAGCTGGTGCGCCGCCTCGGCAACACCGCCGGGGCCCTGCCGTTCACGGTCGTGGTGGGGCGGGACGGGCGGATCGCGTGGCGCACGCTGGGGCGCTTCAAGGCTGTCGAGTTGCGCGAAGCGGTTCTTCGCGTCCTCTGACCCGCCGGATCCCGGCGACCCCACCCAGCGCCGGGCCACTGGCGCGGCGTTCCGAATAGGCGTATAAAGGCGCACAATTTCGCCCAATTACGCCTAACTTCATCGATTTTCGAATGTCAAGACTGCTTTGGGTCATCCACGGCCCGAACCTGAACCTGCTCGGCGAGCGCGAACCCGGCGTCTACGGGACGACCACGCTCGCGCAGATCGATGCCGACCTGGCCAAGGTCGCCAAGGCACACGGTCATCGGCTCGAGAGCTTCCAGAGCAATCACGAAGGCGCGCTGGTCGACCGGATCCAGTCCGCGCGCGGCGCCGGCGTGGACTTCATCGTCATCAACCCGGCCGCGTTCACCCACACCAGCGTCGCGCTGCGCGACGCGCTGGCGGCGGCGGGCGTGCCGTTCATCGAAGTGCACCTGTCGAACATCCATCGCCGCGAACCGTTCCGGCATCACTCGTACCTGTCCGACCTGGCGGCGGGCGTCGTCGTCGGCCTGGGCCCGATCGGGTATCGGCTCGCCGTGCAGGCCGCGATCGAATCGCTGCGCACCGACGAGGCGACGGCCGCGCGACGGCGTTCCCCGAGGAAAGGCTGAATCCATGGACCTGCGCAAGCTCAAGACCCTGATCGACCTGGTGGCCGAATCGGGCATTTCCGAACTCGAGATCACCGAGGGCGACGGCAAGGTACGCATCGTCAAGAGCCAGGCCGCCCCGGTGATGATGCAGGCGCCGATGCAGGTCGCGGGGCCCGCGGTCGCCGGCCCCCCGCCGGCCACCGCGGCTGCGGCCGCTGCCGCGCCGGCCGCTGCCGCGGCGGCCCCTGCCGCGCCCGAAGCGCCGGCCGGGCACCTGGTCAAGTCGCCGATGGTCGGCACCTTCTACCGTTCGGCGCAGCCAGGCGCGGATCCCTTCGTGTCGGTCGGCAGCCAAGTCAAGGAAGGTGACACGCTGTGCATCATCGAGGCGATGAAGCTGATGAACGAAGTGACGAGTCCGGTTGCCGGCCGTGTCCGTGAAATTCTGGTCAAGAAGGCAAGCCGCGTCGAATACGGACAGAAGCTCTATGTGATCGATGCGGGTATGCCGGGAGGTGAAGCAGATGAGTGATCAGCCTATTATGAACCAGGAGGATATCAAGAAGATTCTCCCGCACCGCGAGCCGTTTATCCTTGTGGACGAGGTTCTGGAAATAACGGAAGAGTCCATTGTGGCCATCAAGCACGTACGCGGCGACGAGTACTTTTTTGCGGGGCACTTCCCGGGAATGCCGGTTATGCCCGGCGTCCTGATCGTCGAATCAATGGCGCAGGCCGGTGCGATCGTGTCTCTTTCGAAACCGGAAAATCGCGGCAAGATCGGCCTTTTTGCCGGTATC
>JAKOQB010000060.1 GCA_029778535.1 Pseudomonadota bacterium
GCAGTTTTACTTCCGCACCACGGACGTGACGGGTTCCATCGAGCTGCCGGCGGGCACCGAGATGGTGATGCCGGGCGACAACATCACGATGCAGGTGGCGCTGATCGCACCGATCGCGATGGAGGAGGGGCTGCGCTTCGCGGTGCGCGAAGGCGGCCGCACCGTCGGCGCCGGTGTGGTGGCGAAGGTGATCGAGTAACCATCTGCGGATCTCGCGGGCCGCGGTGCGCCGCGGCCCCCTCGCTCTTTGAAGGAACCAACATGCAAAGCCAACGAATCCGGATCCGCCTGAAGGCGTTCGACTACAAGCTGATCGACCAGTCGGCGCTGGAAATCGTCGATACGGCGAAGCGGACCGGCGCGGTCGTGCGCGGTCCGGTGCCGCTGCCGACGCGCATCCAGCGCTTCGACATCCTGCGCTCGCCGCACGCCAACAAGACTTCGCGCGACCAGTTCGAGATGCGCACCCACCTGCGGCTGATGGACATCATCGACCCGACCGACAAGACGGTCGACGCGCTGATGAAGCTCGACCTGCCGGCGGGGGTCGACGTCGAGATCAAGGTGCAGTAGCGGGTTGCGGCGAGCCGCCCGTATTCAGTAGAATCGCGAGCTTTCCGTTTCCGGATCGATCACCGATCCAGGAAACCACTGAAATCAGTCCCGGCCAATTGCAGTCGGGGTGTGGAGAAAAACGATGAGCGAAGCAGCGCCCGTTCAGGCTGCGCGTCTGGGCTTGGTCGGCCGCAAGGTCGGCATGACGCGCATCTTCACCGACGACGGCGAGACCGTTCCGGTCACCGTGATCGACGTCTCGAACAACCGCGTCGCGCAGATCAAATCCGTCGAATCCGACGGCTATTCCGCGGTCCAGATCGCCTATGGCTCCAGGAAGCCGCAACGGGTGACCAAGCCCGTCGCGGGTCAGTTCGGCAAGGCGGGGATCGAGGCCGCCGAGGTGCTCAGGGAATTCCGCGTCGATGCCGCCAAGGCCGGCGAATTGAAGACGGGTGCCGCACTCGGCGCCGACCTCTTCAGCGTCGGCCAGAAGGTCGACGTGACCGGTGTGTCGATCGGCAAGGGCTTCGCGGGCGCGATCAAGCGCCATCACTTCTCGTCGAACCGCGCCACGCACGGCAACTCGGTGTCGACCAATGCGCCGGGTTCGATCGGCATGCGGCAGGACCCGGGCCGCGTAATGCCGGGCAAGCGCATGGCCGGCCACTTGGGCGATGTGCAGCGCACGACCCAGAACCTCGTGGTTGCACGCGTCGACACCGCGCGCCAGCTGCTGCTGGTGCGCGGCGCGGTGCCGGGCTCCAGGGGCGGCAACGTGATCGTTCGTCCGGCGGTCAAGGTCAAGGGCTAAGGAGTCGCGATGGAACTCAAAGTCTTGAACGACCAGGGCCAGTCGACCGCGACGGTGGCCGCGCCCGCCACGCTGTTCGGCCGCGACTACAACGAAGCGCTGGTGCATCAGCTCGTAGTGGCGTATCAGGCCAATGCGCGCCTGGGCACGCGCGCGCAGAAAGATCGCGCCACCGTCACGCACTCGACGCGCAAGCCGTGGCGGCAGAAGGGCACGGGTCGCGCGCGCGCCGGCATGACCTCGAGCCCGTTGTGGCGCGGCGGCGGCCGGATCTTTCCGAATTCGCCGGACGAGAACTTCTCGCACAAGGTCAACAAGAAGATGTACCGCGCCGGTGTGTGCTCGATCCTGTCGAAGCTCGCGCAGGACGACCGCATCGCGGTGATCGACGGCCTGAAGGTCGATGCGCCGAAGACCAAGCTGCTGGCGCAGAAGCTGAAGGCGATGGGGCTGGATTCGGTGTTGATCATCACCGATCAGCTCGACGACAACCTGTACCTGGCATCGCGGAATCTCAAGAACGTGATGGTAGTCGAGCCGCGCTATGCGGACCCGCTGTCGCTGATCCACTTCAAGAAGGTGGTGCTGACCAAGCCGGCGATGGTCCAGCTCGAGGAAATGTGGGGATGACGATGAACCAGGAGCGTCTTTTCAACGTACTGCTTGGTCCCGTCGTCTCCGAGAAGAGCACGATGGTCGCCGACAAGCACAACCAGGTCGCGTTCCGCGTGCTGCAGGATGCAACCAAGCCTGAGATCAAGGCGGCGGTCGAGCAGCTGTTCAAGGTGAAGGTCGAGAAGGTATCGATCCTGAACCAGAAGGGCAGGAAGAAGCGCTTCGGCCGCTTCAGCGGACGGCGCAGCGACGTGCGCAAGGCGTACGTGTCACTCGCGCCCGGCCAGGAAATCAACTTCGCGCAAGAGGTGAAGTAATGCCGCTGGTCAAAGTCAAACCGACATCGGCCGGCCGCCGTTCGCTGGTCAAGGTCGTCAACCCGCAGCTGCACAAGGGCGGGCCGGTCGCGTCTCTGACCGAGAAGAAGATCCGCGGATCGGGTCGCAACAACAGCGGCCACATCACGATGCGGCACCAGGGCGGCGGCCACAAGCAGCACTATCGCGTGATCGATTTCCGGCGCGACAAGGACGGCATTGCCGCCAAGGTCGAGCGGCTGGAGTACGACCCGAACCGGTCGGCGCATATCGCGCTGCTGTGCTACGCCGACGGCGAGCGCCGGTACGTGGTGGCGCCCAAGGGCCTGGCGATCGGCGCCGAGCTGCAGAGCGGGCAGGATGCCCCGATCCGCGTCGGCAACACGCTGCCGCTGCGGAACATCCCCGTCGGCACGACGATTCACTGCGTCGAGCTGCTGCCGGGCAAGGGCGCGCAACTGGCGCGCGCGGCCGGCACGTCGGTGCAGCTGCTCGCACGCGAAGGCAACTACGCGCAGCTGCGTATGCGCTCGGGCGAGATCCGCAAGGTGCTGATCGAGTGCCGCGCGACGATCGGCGAGGTCGGCAACGAGGAAAACAACCTGCGCCAGATCGGCAAGGCCGGCGCGATGCGCTGGCGCGGCGTGCGCCCGACCGTGCGCGGCGTGGCGATGAACCCGATCGATCACCCGCACGGCGGCGGCGAAGGCCGCACCGGCACCAAGCGCGATCCGGTCAGCCCGTGGGGCAAGCTCACCAAGGGTTACCGCACGCGCAAGAACAAGCGCACCGATTCGATGATCGTGCAGCGCCGATACAGCAAGTGAGGAACTGAATGTCGCGTTCGCTGAAGAAGGGCCCGTTCGTGGACGGGCATCTGCTCAAGAAGGTCGAGACGGCCGTCGCGAGCAAGGACAAGAAGCCGATCAAGACCTGGTCGCGCCGCTCGACGATCGTGCCCGATTTCATCGGCCTGACGATCGCGGTCCACAACGGCAAGCAGCACGTGCCGGTGTACGTCACCGAGCAGATGGTCGGCCACAAGCTGGGCGAGTTCGCCATGACGCGCACGTTCAAGGGCCACTCGGCCGACAAGAAGACGGCGCCCGCCGCGCCGGCGCGGAAGTAAGAGGGCAACATGGAAACCACAGCCTCCGTGCGCGGTGTGCGCCTCTCGGCCCAGAAGGGCCGGCTGGTTGCCGACCTGGTTCGCGGCAAGCCGGTCGACAAGGCGCTGAACATCCTCGCCTTCACGCAGAAGAAGGCGGCCGGGATCATCCGCAAGGCGCTCGAATCGGCGATCGCCAACGCCGAGCACAACGACGGCGCCGACATCGACGAACTGCGCGTCACGCGCATCTTCGTCGAGCAGGGCCCGACGCTGCGGCGCTTTTCCGCGCGTGCCAAGGGCCGCGGCACGCGGATCAACAAGAAGTCCTGTCACGTGTACGTGACGGTCGGCGACGGCAGGAACTAAGGGGTACTCATGGGACAGAAGATCCATCCGACCGGCTTCCGTCTGGCGGTAACGCGCAACTGGAATTCGCGCTGGTTCGCCACCGGCGACGAGTTCGGCCGCATGCTGGGAGAAGACCTGCGCGTGCGCGACTTCCTGCGCAAGCGGCTGCGCAACGCCTCCGTGGGCCGCATCCTGATCGAACGGCCGGCCAAGAATGCGCGCATCACGATCTTCTCGGCGCGGCCCGGCGTGGTGATCGGCAAGAAAGGCGAGGACATCGAGACCCTAAAGGTCACACTGCAGAAGATGATGGGCGTGCCGGTGCACGTGAACATCGACGAGATCCGCAAGCCGGAACTCGACGCGCAGCTGATCGCCGATTCGATCACGCAGCAGCTCGAAAAGCGCATCATGTTCCGCCGCGCGATGAAGCGCGCGATGCAGAACGCGATGCGGCTGGGCGCGCAGGGCATCAAGATCATGAGTGCCGGTCGCCTGAACGGCATCGAGATCGCGCGCACCGAGTGGTACCGCGAGGGCCGCGTGCCGCTGCACACGCTGCGCGCCGACATTGACTACGGCTTTTCGGAAGCGAAGACCACCTACGGCGTGATCGGGGTGAAGGTGTGGGTCTACAAGGGCGATACGCTGGGCCGCAGCGAGGCGCCCGCGCTCGCTGCCGAGCCGACCCCGACGCCGGAGCGCGAGGATCGCCGCCCGGCCACGCGCCGTCCGGCCGGCAAGCGCCCGGCGCGCCGGACCGAAGCCGGCAAGCCCGAAGGGGAAGCACCGGCGCCGGCCAAGGAAGAGGCGGCGCCCAAGCCCGCGGTCAAGCGCGTGCGCAAGGTCGCGGCCAAGTCCGCCACGCCTGACGCGAAGACCGGCGGCGGTAAGACCGGAGAATAGCGATGCTGCAACCTGCTCGACGCAAGTACCGCAAGGACCACAAGGGCCGCAACCGCGGGCTGGCCACGCGCGGCGCCAACGTCGCGTTCGGCGACTTCGGCCTGAAGGCGACCGAACGCGGCCGGCTGACCGCGCGCCAGATCGAGGCGGCGCGGCGCGCGATCTCGCGCCACATCAAGCGCGGCGGCCGCGTATGGATCCGCATCTTCCCGGACAAGCCGATTTCGCAGAAGCCGGCGGAGGTCCGCATGGGCAACGGCAAGGGCAACCCCGAGTACTGGATCGCGCAGATCCAGCCCGGCAAGGTGATCTACGAGATGGACGGCGTCGACGAGTCGGTGGCGCGCGAGGCGTTCGCGCTGGCCGCCGCCAAGCTGCCGATCAAGACCACGTTCGTGATCCGCCAGCTCGGGCAATAGAGGAACAAGCGATGGAAACCAAGGAACTGCGCGGCAAGGACGCGGCGGCGCTGAACAAGGAACTGTCCGACCTGCTGCGCGCGCATTTCTCGCTGCGCATGCAGAAGGCGACCCAGCAACTGCAGAACACGAGCCAGCTGCGCAAGGTCAAGCGCGACATCGCGCGCGTGCGCACCTTGATGGCCGAGAAGGCAGCCAAATGACGACCGAAGCCAAGACGAAGCGCACCCTGGTCGGGCGCGTGGTCAGCAGCAAGATGGACAAGACGGTGACCGTGCTGGTCGAGCGTCGCGTCAAGCACCCGATGTACGGCAAGTACGTGGTGCGTTCGACCAAGTTTCACGTGCACGACGCAACGAACCAGGTCAATGAGGGCGACGTCGTGGAGATCGCGGAGACTCGGCCGCTGTCGCGCACCAAGTCGTGGACGGTCACGCGCGTGGTGGAGGCCGCGGCCACGGTGTAGTCGCGAATATTGCGCGATTGCGGCTATAATGCACGGCTTCGCGCGGATCGCAGGGGGCGCGAGGAATTCGGAGTCAGGCAGGTCGGAGGCCTTCCGCGGCAGCGGGTCCCGGACCGAAGGCCGACTGGCTCATCTCCCGGACGGGACCAAGACTGACCGTCGCGCGAGTGCGGCGGGAAAAGTTGGGAAAAAATCATGATTCAGATGCAGACGATGCTGGACGTCGCCGACAACACCGGCGCACGTTCGGTGATGTGTATCAAGGTGCTGGGCGGCAGCAAACGGCGCTATGCCGGCATCGGCGACGTCATCAAGGTGACGGTCAAGGACGCGGCGCCGCGCGGCCGCGTGAAAAAGGGCGAGGTCTACAGCGCCGTCGTCGTGCGGACCGCGCATGGGCTGCGCCGGCCCGACGGCTCGTCGATCAAGTTCGACTCCAACGCGGCGGTGCTGCTGAACCCGAAGCTGGAGCCGATCGGCACGCGCATCTTCGGCCCGGTGACGCGCGAGCTGCGCACCGAGCGTTTCATGAAGATCGTGTCGCTGGCGCCGGAAGTCCTCTAAGGGGTGAGGCAATGGATCGAATTCGCAAGGGCGACGAGGTCGTCGTGATCGCCGGAAGAGACAAGGGCAAGCGCGGCATCGTACTGGCGCGCGTCGATGCGCGCCACGTCACGGTCGAAGGCGTCAATGTCGTCAAGAAACATGTGCGGCCGAACCCGATGAAGGGGGTGACCGGCGGCATCGTCGACAAGACGATGCCGATCGACGTGTCGAACGTGATGTTGTTCAACCCGGCGAGCAAGAAGGGCGAGCGGGTCGGATTCAAGATGGTCGACGGCAAGAAGGTGCGCGTGTTCAAGGGCAACGGCGCCGTAGTCGGGGCCAAGGGGTAAGGGGCGCGAACATGGCTCGATTGCAGACGCTGTACCGCGAGAAGATCGTTCCCGAACTGATCCAGAAGTTTGGCTACACCTCGACCATGCAGGTGCCGCGCATCACCAAGGTCACGCTGAACATGGGCGTCGGCGAGGCGGTCAACGACAAGAAGAACATCGACATGTCGGTGGCCGATCTCACCAAGATCGCCGGCCAGAAGCCGGTCGTGACCAAGGCGCGCAAGGCGATCGCGAATTTCAAGATCCGCCAGGGGCTGGCGATCGGCTGCATGGTGACGCTGCGCGGCCAGCGGATGTACGAGTTCCTCGACCGGCTGGTCACGATCGCGTTTCCGCGCGTACGTGACTTCCGCGGCGTGTCGGGCCGCGCGTTCGACGGCCGGGGCAACTACAACATCGGCCTGAAGGAACAGATCATTTTCCCGGAGATCGAGTACGACAAGATCGACAAGCTCCGGGGCATGAACATCTGCATCACGACCACCGCGAAGTCCGACGAAGAGGCCAAGGCCCTTCTGGCGGCGTTCCGGTTTCCCTTCCGCAATTGAGCGGAACGAGGTGAAGAAGAGATGGCGAAACTTGCACTGATCAATCGGCAGGCCAAGCGCGAAAAACTCGTGAAGAAGTACGAGGCCAAGCGCAAGGAACTGAAGGCCGCGATCGCGGACCCGACGCGCTCGATGGAAGAGCGGATGGAGGCGCGCGCGAAGCTCGAGGCGCTGCCGCGCAACGCCAGTCCCACGCGGCTGCGCAACCGCTGCGCGCTGACGGGCCGCCCGCGCGGCACGTTCCGCAAGTTCGGCCTCGGTCGCGCCAAGATCCGCGAAGCGGCGATGCGCGGCGACATCCCGGGCATGGTCAAAGGCAGCTGGTAGGCGAGGAGATTGCAGATGAGCATGAGTGATCCGATCGCCGACATGCTGACCCGCATCCGCAACGCGCAGCGGATCGAGAAGACCGAGGTCGTGATGCCGTCGTCGAAGCTCAAGGTCGCGATCGCGCAGGTCCTGCAGGAAGAGGGCTACATCGAGGGCTTCCAGGTCGCGGCCAACGACGGCAAACCGGAGCTGCGCATCGGCCTGAAGTATTACGCCGGCCGGCCCGTGATCGAGCAGCTCGAGCGCGTGTCGCGCCCGGGACTGCGCGTCTACAAGGGGCGCAACGCGATTCCGCAGGTGATGAACGGGTTGGGTGTCGCGATCGTCTCCACGCCCCAGGGCGTGATGACCGATCGCAAGGCGCGCGCCACCGGCGTCGGCGGCGAAGTCCTGTGCTACGTGGCCTGAGCGCGCGGGGAGATCTACGATGTCTCGAGTTGCACGAATTCCGGTCAGTCTCGCCAAGGGCGTCGAAGCCCAGGTGGGCGCCGGCGAAATCACGGTCAAGGGCCCGCTCGGCACGCTGAAGCACCCGCTGTCGCCGCGGGTGAAGATCTCGGTCGCCGACGGCAAGGTCAGCTTCGCCGCGGCCGACGAGTCGCGCGAAGCCAACGCGATGAGCGGCACCCTGCGCGCACTCGTTGCCGGCATGGTGCAGGGCGTATCGACCGGGTTCCAGAAGAAACTGACGCTGGTCGGGGTCGGCTATCGCGCGCAGGCGCAGGGCGACAAGCTGAACCTGTCGCTCGGCTTCTCGCATCCGGTCGTGCACCAGATGCCGGCCGGCATCAAGTGCGAAACGCCGACGCAGACCGAGATCGTCATCAAGGGCGCCGACAAGCAGAGGGTCGGCCAGGTCGCTGCCGAGGTGCGCGGCTACAAGCCGCCCGAACCCTACAAGGGCAAGGGCGTGCGGTACGCCGACGAGACCGTGGTCTTGAAAGAGACCAAGAAGAAATAGCGCGCGCACGGAGTCACATCATGATCGACAAGAAGCAAACCCGCCTGCGCCGCGCGCGCGCAACGCGCGTGCGCATCGCGCTGCAGCGGTCGCACCGGCTGACCGTGCATCGCTCGAACCTGCACATCTACGCGTCGGTGATCTCGCCCGACGGCGGCAAGGTGCTGGTGACCGCGTCGACCGCCGAGCCCGAGGTGCGCTCGCAGCTGGCCGGATCGAAAGGCAAGGGCGGCAACGTCGCCGCCGCCAGGATCGTCGGTGCGCGCGTGGCGCAGAAGGCGAAGGCCGCCGGCATCGAGACCGTCGCGTTCGATCGCGCGGGTTTCCGTTTTCATGGCCGCGTCAAGGCGCTGGCCGATGCCGCGCGCGAAGCCGGCTTGAAGTTCTGAGGGACAGGCGATGGCAAAGGTGCAACCCAGGGGCATGAAGGGCGTGGCGTCGGAAGAGCGCGACGACGGCCTGCGCGAAAAGATGATCGCGGTGAACCGCGTCACCAAGGTGGTGAAGGGCGGCCGCATCCTCGGCTTCGCCTCGCTGACCGTGGTCGGCGACGGCGACGGCCGCATCGGCATGGGCAAGGGCAAGGCACGCGAGGTGCCGGTGTCGGTGCAGAAGGCGATGGAGAAGGCGCGCCGCGCGCTGAAGAAGGTTCCGCTGAAGGAAGGCACGCTGCATCACGCGGTGCTGGGCCGGCACGGCGCGGCGCGCGTGTTCCTGGCGCCGGCGCAGCAGGGCGCGGGCGTGATCGCGGGCGGCCCGCTGCGCGCGATCTTCGACGTGATGGGCATCAAGAACATCGTCGCCAAGTCGCACGGCTCGACCAACCCGTACAACATGGTGCGCGCCACCCTGAACGCGCTGGAGCAGCTGCGCACGCCGGCGGAGATTGCCGCCAAGCGCGGCAAGACGGTCGAGGAACTGCTCGGCTGAGCGAGGATCAGATGTCAAGGAAAACGCTGAAAGTCACGCTGGTCAGAAGCCCCGTGTCGGCCAAGAAGGATCACCAGGCCACCGTGCTCGGGCTCGGCCTGAAGCGGATGCACCAGACGCGCGAGCTGGAAGACACGCCGGCGGTGCGCGGAATGATCAACAAGGTCGCGTACATGGTGCGCGTCGCCAATTGAGGCTGAATCCGGCCCGGAGCTTTGACCATGCGTCTGAATGATCTGAAACCCGCTGCCGGCGCCAAGAGCGCGCCGCATCGCGTCGGCCGCGGCATCGGCTCGGGCTGGGGCAAGACCGCGGGCCGCGGCCACAAGGGCCAGAAGGCGCGCGCGGGCGGATTCCACAAGGTCGGCTTCGAAGGCGGGCAGATGCCGCTGCATCGCCGCCTGCCCAAGCGCGGCTTCACGTCGCTGTCGCGGCGTTTCGTCGCCGCGGTGCGGCTGTCGGAGCTGCACAAGCTCGGTGCCGACGAAATCGATCTGATGGTGCTGAAGCAAGCGGGCGTGATCTCGCCGCTGGCGCTGGATGCGCGCGTGATCAAGTCGGGCGAGATCGGGCGCAAGATCAGCGTGCGCGGCATCGGCGTGACCAAGGGCGCCAAGGCGGCGATCGAAGCGGCCGGCGGCACGGTCGTCGTCACCGAGGAGAAGAAAGCCGGCGGCAGGAAAGAGGAGCAGCGCGAAGCGCGGCGCAAGCAGCTGGCGGCATCGATCGCGGCCGCGACGCACAAGCCCGCCGAGAAGAAACCGGAAGGCGCGGCGAAGAAAGCGGCCAAGCCCGCGCCGGAAGCGGCGCCGAAGAAACCCGCAAAGCCGGCGGCGAAATAGCAGTCTGAAGGATTCGCGTGGCCAACGTTCCCGGCACCCTCGGCAAGACAGGCAAGTACGGCGACCTGAAGCGGCGCCTGCTGTTCCTGGTGCTGGCGCTGCTCGTCTACCGGGTGGGTACGCACATTCCGGTGCCGGGGATCGATCCGGACACGCTGCGGCAACTCTTCAACTCGCAGCAGGGCGGCATCCTGGGCCTGTTCAACATGTTCTCGGGCGGTGCCCTGTCGCGCTTCTCCGTATTTGCGCTCGGGATCATGCCGTACATATCGGCGTCGATCATCATGCAGATGCTGACGTACGTGCTGCCGACGCTGGAGGCGCTGCGCAAGGAAGGCGAGTCGGGCCGGCGCAAGATCACCCAGTACACGCGCTACGGCACGCTGGGGCTGGCGATCTTCCAGGCCGCGAGCATCTCGATCGCGCTGGAATCGCAGCAGAACCTCGTGCTCGATCCGGGCCTGATGTTCCGCTTCACCTGCGTGGTGTCGCTGGTGACCGGAACGATCTTCCTGATGTGGCTCGGCGAGCAGATCACCGAGCGCGGGCTGGGCAACGGCATCTCGATCCTGATCTTCGCCGGCATCGTCGCCGGGCTGCCGAACGCGATCGGCGGGCTGTTCGAGCTGGTGCGCACCGGTGCGATCGGGCCGCTGTCGGCGATCGTGATCATCGGGCTGATCGTGCTGGTGACCGCGTTCGTGGTGTTCGTCGAGCGCGGCCAGCGCAAGATCCTGGTCAACTACGCCAAGCGCCAGGTCGGCAACAAGATCTACGGCGGGCAGAGCTCGCACCTGCCGCTGAAGCTGAACATGTCGGGCGTGATCCCGCCGATCTTCGC
>JAKOQB010000061.1 GCA_029778535.1 Pseudomonadota bacterium
CTTCGCCGACGCGGTGCTCGCGCCCACGCGCATCTACGTGCGCCCGGTGCTCGAGCTGCTGCGCAAGGTGCCGGTGAAGGGCATCGCGCACATCACGGGCGGCGGCCTCGTCGAGAACGTGCCGCGCGTGCTGCCGGACGCCCTGCAGGCGGTGCTCTACCGCGACGCCTGGTCGATGCCGCCGATCTTCGAATGGCTTCAGCGGCACGGCGGCATCGACGATGCCGAGATGCACCGCGTCTTCAATTGCGGCATCGGGCTGGTCGTGATCGTCGGCGCCGCCGACGCGGCGACGGCCGAGGCGATGCTCGTCGCCGCCGGCGAAACCGTCCACCGGATCGGCGAGATCGTCGAGCGGCCCGCCGGCGCAGCCGCCACCATCGTGGTCTGACGCCGGCCCGCGGCGCGCAAGCATGGCCCGGTTGCAGGCCGCCGCTTCCGCCGTCGCTTCAGTCGTCGTTCCACTGCTGGCAGCGTTCGCGTTCGCGGCCCCCGCGCTCGCCGCCAACTACGAGCTCGAGATCGACGCCCCCGACGAGCTGGTTGCGCCGCTGCGTTCGCGTACGCTGCTCGGGCGCTGGCTCGAGGAACCGGGATTCGACCGCGAGCAGCTGCCGCTGTTCGTCGAGCGCGCGAAGGAGGAGGCTGCCGCCATCGTCCGCGCCGCGGGGTACTTCTCGGGCCACGTCGCGGTGTCGCTGGACGACGCACGCGCGGGCGCGCTGCCGCGCGTGCGCATCGTCGTCGACGCCGGGGCGCGCACCACGGTGAACCGGTTCGAACTGACGCTCGACGGGCCTTCGTCGGTGCAGCCGATGCGCGAGACGCTCGTCGAGCGATGGCCGCTTCCGGAGGGCTCGTTCTTCCGCACCGCCGAGTGGGAGCAGGGCAAGCGGCTGCTGCTGGACATCCTGCAGCAGCACGGCTTCCTGCGCGCGCGCATCGTCGAGAGCCGCGCCGAGGTCGATCCGCGCCTGACCGCCGCGGCGCTGGCGCTGCGCATCGACGCCGGGCCGCGGCTGGCGTTCGGGCCGATGACCGTCAACGGGCTCGAGCGCTACGACCGCTCGATCGTCGAGGCGCTCGCGACGTGGAAGGAGGCCCCGGGCGAGCGCGCCGCCGGCGGCGACCCGTACAGCTTCGACGAGCTGCTCGCGTTCCAGGCGCGATTGCGCGCGTCGGGGTACTTCGACGGCGTGAGCGTGCTGCCCGATCTCGCCGCCGTGGAGGCCGATCCCGAGCGCACGACGGTGCCGGTGCTCGTCGAGCTGACCGAACGCAAGACCAAGCGCGCGATGTTCGGCGTCGGCTTCAGTAGCGACGAGGGCGCGCGCGGCCTGCTCGGCTACGAACACCGCAACCTGTTCGACCGTGGCTGGCAGCTGGAGTCCGGCCTGTTGTGGCAGGCGGTGCGACGCCGCGCGTTTGCCAGCGTGCGCACGCCGCAGCAGGCAAGCGGGCA
>JAKOQB010000062.1 GCA_029778535.1 Pseudomonadota bacterium
CGGCCAGCGGCCGCAGGTCGAACGTCGGGGCCTGGCGCCGTTGCGCGCGCCGGCGCGCGGCGTCGGCCGGCGTGTCGAGCGGTTCGGCGTCGAACCGCGCGTCGCCGTCGTCGAACGGCGTCGCCCCGGCGTCCAGCGGCACCAGCGTCTCGGCGAAGTAGGTCGCGAACGCCGGCAGCCGCGCGAGCACGTGCGCACGCGGCGCCGCGTGGCGCGGGTCGAGCCGCAGACAGTTGTAGCAGCCCAGGTGCTTGCCGGCGCCGCTTCGCGCGAGCTTGGCGACGGTCACCGGGTCGAGGCTCGACTCGACGATCGCGGCGATGCGCGCGTCGATCGCGTCTTCGCGCAGGTCGATCGAGCGCAACGCACGCCCGTAGAAATCGACGTCGACGATCTCGTCGCGCAGCGCGGCACGCAGGTGCGCGAGGAAGTCCGGGCAGCGGCCGGCGCGATCGAACAGCGACGCCGGCGCGCGCGGCTCGAGCCGGTGCTCGCGGTCGAGGTGGCGACCCCAGTCGCCCCGGCGGCGGTCGAGCACGGTGAGCATCTCGTCGGCGAGCGACTCGAACAGCAGGTCGAGCGCTTCGTCGGCGCCTTCGCTGCGCGCGAGCAGGTCGACCAGCAGTTTGAGCGTGCGATCGGACAGCAGCGCGCGGAAGTCGTAGACGAGCTGGTCGCGATCGACGCCCACGAAGCGGACGTTCAGTCCCCAGGCGCGCGTGAGTTGCGCGAAGATCGGGTTCGTCATCAGCGACAGCCGCGACGCAAGCGGCAGCAGCACGACGAACAGGCGCCAGTCGGACGACGGATTGCGGAAGGCCAGCGCCCGCGGGCTGTGGCGGTAGCTGCGCGCCAGATGGGCGAGTTCGGGACCGACCGTGCCGGCGTCCTGCAATTCTTCGTCGATCGGGACGCCGTCGACGGCGAGGAACTCGACGTCCTTCAATCGGCCCGCTTGGCGAGGAAGAGCAGCCCGCCGCCGAACACCATCAGCGCGGCGGCCATCAGCGTGCGCGCGACCGAGCCGCGCCACAGCGCCTCGGCGGCAAAGAGGATGCCGGCGGTGAGCACGATGCGCGCGGTACCGGCGGTGCGCTGCGCTGGGCTGAGTTCGGCCATGGCACTA
>JAKOQB010000063.1 GCA_029778535.1 Pseudomonadota bacterium
CGACGCAGCATCTGGCGAACGATCACCTCGATGTGCTTGTCGTTGATCTTCACGCCCTGCAGACGGTAGACGTCCTGGACCTCGTCGACGATGTAGCGGGCCAGTGCTTCGATGCCCAGCAGACGCAGGATGTCGTGCGGATCGGCCGGACCGTCGACGATCAGCTCGCCCTTGTTGACCACCTGCCCGTCGTGCACGAGCACGTGCTTGTCCTTCGGGATCAGGAACTCGTGCTCCTTGCCGTCCAAATCGGTGATGATCAGCCGCTGCTTGCCCTTGGTGTCCTTGCCGAACGACACGGTTCCGGTCACCTCGGCCAGCATGCCGGCATCCTTGGGCGAGCGCGCTTCGAACAGCTCCGCCACCCGCGGCAGACCGCCGGTGATGTCGCGCGTCTTCTGCGACTCCTGCGGAATGCGCGCCAGCACCTCGCCGACCGCGACCTGCTGGCCGTCGCGCACGACGATCAGCGCGCCGACCGGGAAGCTGATCGTGACCGCATGATCGGTGCTTGCGATCCGGACTTCTTCGCCGGCCTCGTTGATCAGCTTGACCTGCGGCCGCACGCCGCGCGCAGTTGCGCCGCGCCGCTTGGCGTCGATCACGACCAGCGTCGACAGGCCCGTGACCTCGTCGATCTGCTTGGCGACCGTGACGCCCTCCTCGATGTTCTCGAACTTCACCGTGCCGCCGTACTCGCTGATGATCGGGCGTGTCAGCGGATCCCAGTTGGCCAGCTGCGCGCCCGCCTTGACCGCCTTGCCGTCGGTGACCAGCAGCGTGGCGCCGTACGGCACCTTGTGCCGCTCGCGCTCGCGACCGTTGTCGTCGACGATCATCACCTCGCCCGAGCGCGAGATCACGACCTGCTCGCCCTTGGCGTTGGTCACGTAGCGCATCGTCGCCGTGAAACGCACCGTGCCGTTGCTCTTCGCCTCGACGCTCGACGCCACCGCCGCGCGCGATGCCGCGCCGCCGATGTGGAACGTCCGCATCGTCAACTGTGTGCCCGGCTCGCCGATCGATTGCGCCGCGATCACGCCGACCGCTTCGCCCGCGTTGACGAGCGAGCCGCGGCCCAGATCGCGGCCGTAGCACTTGGCGCAGATGCCGTAGCGCGTGTCGCAGCTGAGCGGCGTGCGCACCTTGACCTCGTCCAGCCCGACCTGTTCGATCCGGTCCACCGCGTCTTCGTCGAGCAGCGTTCCGGCCGCGATCAGCACGTCCTGCGTGTCGGGATTGATCAGATCGATCGCCGCGACGCGGCCGAGGATGCGGTCGCGCAGCGACTCGATCACCTCGCCGCCTTCGACCAGCGCCCGCATCGCCACGCCGTTGGTGGTGCCGCAGTCGTCCTCGGTCACCACCAGATCCTGCGTCACGTCGACCAGTCGCCGCGTCAGATACCCCGAGTTGGCGGTCTTCAGCGCCGTATCCGCCAAGCCCTTGCGCGCACCGTGCGTCGAGATGAAGTACTGCAGCACGTTCAGGCCTTCGCGGAAATTGGCGGTGATCGGCGTCTCGATGATCGAGCCATCGGGTTTCGCCATCAGGCCGCGCATGCCCGCGAGCTGGCGGATCTGCGCCACCGAACCGCGCGCGCCCGAGTCGGCCATCATGAAGATCGAGTTGAACGACTCCTGCCGCGTGCCGCGCCCGTGGCGGTCGACGGTCTGCTCGGTGGCGAGCTGCTCCATCATCACCTTGCCGACCTGGTCGCCCGCGCGGCCCCAGATGTCGACCACCTTGTTGTAGCGCTCGCCCTGCGTGACCAGGCCCGAGGTGTACTGCGCCTCGATCTCCTTCACTTCCTTCTCGGCGGCGCGGATGATTTCCTCCTTCTGCGCCGGCACCAGCATGTCGTCGATCGCGATCGACAGCCCGGCGCGGGTGGCCAGCCGGAACCCCGACTGCAGCAGCCGGTCGGCGAAGATCACCGTCTCGCGCAGTCCGCACTTGCGGAACGCGGTGTTGATCAGCCTGGAGATCTCCTTCTTCTTCAGCGGCTTGTTCAGAACGCTGAAGGGCAGCCCCGCCGGCAGGATCTCCGACAGCAGCGCGCGGCCGACCGTGGTCTCGTAGCGCGTGATCTTCGGCGTCTTCTCGCCGGTTTCACGGTCGACCTCGAACTCGCGGATGCGCACGGTGATGCGCGTCTGCAGCTCGACCTGCCGGCTCTCATAGGCGCGGTGCACCTCGGCCACGTCGGTGAAGAACGCCCCTTCGCCCTTGCCGTTGATCTTCTCGCGGGTGGCGAAATACAGGCCCAGCACGACGTCCTGGGACGGTACGATCGACGGGTCGCCATTGGACGGGAACAGCACGTTGTTCGACGCCAGCATCAGCGCGCGCGCCTCGAGCTGCGCTTCCAGCGACAGCGGCACGTGGACCGCCATCTGGTCGCCGTCGAAGTCGGCGTTGAACGCCGCGCACACCAGCGGGTGGAGCTGGATCGCCTTGCCCTCGATCAGCACCGGCTCGAACGCCTGGATGCCGAGCCGGTGCAGCGTCGGCGCGCGGTTCAGCATCACCGGGTGCTGGCGGATCACCTCCTCCAGGATGTCCCACACGATGGGCTCTTGCGAGTCGACCATCTTCTTGGCAGCCTTGATCGTGGTCGCCAGCCCCATCAGCTCGAGCTTGTTGAAGATGAACGGCTTGAACAGTTCCAGCGCCATCAGCTTCGGCAGGCCGCACTGGTGCAGCTTCAACTGCGGGCCGACCACGATCACCGAGCGGCCCGAGTAGTCGACGCGCTTGCCGAGCAGGTTCTGCCGGAAGCGGCCGCCCTTGCCCTTGATCATGTCCGCGAGCGACTTCAGCGGGCGCTTGTTGGCGCCGGTCATCGCCTTGCCACGGCGGCCGTTGTCGAGCAGCGAGTCGACCGCCTCCTGCAGCATGCGCTTCTCGTTGCGCACGATGATCTCGGGCGCCTTCAGTTCCAGCAGCCGCTTCAGCCGGTTGTTGCGGTTGATCACGCGCCGGTACAGGTCGTTCAGGTCCGAGGTCGCGAAGCGGCCGCCGTCCAGCGGCACCAGCGGGCGCAGCTCCGGCGGCAGCACCGGCAACACCTCCAGGATCATGAACTCGGGCTTGATGCCGGAGCGCTGGAAGCCTTCCAGCGTCTTGAGCCGCTTGGCGAACTTCTTGATCTTTGCTTCGGACCCGGTCTCCGACAGGTCCTTGCGCAGCGTCTCGATCTCGCGGTCGACGTCGATCGCGCGCAGCAGCTCGCGGATCGCCTCCGCGCCCATCAGCGCGCGGAACTCATCGCCGTACTCTTCCGTCTTGGCGATGAAATCGTCCTCGGTCATCAGCTGGCCGCGCTTCAGCGGCGTGAAGCCGGGGTCGACCACGCAGAACGCCTCGAAATACAGCACGCGCTCGATGTCGCGCAGCGTCATGTCGAGCACCATGCCCATCCGCGACGGCAGGCTCTTCAGGAACCAGATGTGCGCGACCGGGCTGGCCAGTTCGATGTGGCCCATGCGCTCGCGCCGCACCTTCGCCAGCGTCACCTCGACGCCGCACTTCTCGCAGATCACGCCGCGGTGCTTCAGCCGCTTGTACTTGCCGCACAGGCACTCGTAGTCCTTGATCGGCCCGAAGATCTTTGCGCAGAACAGCCCGTCGCGTTCCGGCTTGAACGTGCGGTAGTTGATCGTCTCGGGCTTCTTGACCTCCCCGAACGACCACGAGCGGATCTTGTCCGGCGACGCGATGCCGATCTTGATCGCGTCGAACTGCTCGTCCTGCTTGTTGACCTGCTTGAATAGATCGAGAAGCGCTTTCATGCTTTCTCCTGCGGTATCCGTCGGGTTCCGTTAGGCACGCTCGAGGTCGATGTCGATCCCGAGCGAACGGATCTCCTTGACCAGCACGTTGAACGACTCGGGCATGCCGGCGTCGATCGAGTGCTCGCCCTTCACGATGTTTTCGTACACCTTGGTGCGGCCGTTCACGTCGTCCGATTTCACGGTCAGCATCTCCTGCAGCGTGTACGCGGCGCCGTACGCTTCCAGCGCCCACACCTCCATCTCGCCGAAGCGCTGGCCGCCGAACTGCGCCTTGCCGCCGAGCGGCTGCTGCGTGACGAGCGAGTACGGGCCGGTCGAACGCGCGTGCATCTTGTCGTCGACCAGGTGGTGCAGCTTCAGCATGTGCATGTAGCCGATCGTGACCGGACGCTCGAAGGCGTCGCCGGTGCGGCCGTCGTACAGCGTCGCCTGCGTCTTGCTCGGCGTGAGCTGCAGCCGCGCCGCCACGTCAGGCGGATAGGCGAGATCGAGCATCGCCCGGATCTCCGACTCCGACGCACCGTCGAACACCGGGGTGGCGAACGGCACGCCGTCGCGCAGGTGCTCGGCGAGCTGCAGCACCTCGTCGTCGGTCATCGCGTCGATTTCCTCCGGCTTGCCGGACTTGTTGTAGACCTCGCGCAGCAGCGCGCGCGCCTGCGCGACGTTGGCCGCCTGCAGCAGTTCGCCGATGCGCAGGCCCAGGCCGCGCGCGGCCCAGCCCAGGTGCGTCTCGAGGATCTGGCCGACGTTCATCCGCGACGGCACGCCGAGCGGATTCAACACGATGTCGACCGGACGCCCGTCGGCCATGTACGGCATGTCCTCCACCGGCGTGATCTTCGACACCACGCCCTTGTTGCCGTGCCGCCCGGCCATCTTGTCGCCCGGCTGCAGGCGCCGCTTCACCGCCAGATAGACCTTGACCATCTTCAGCACGCCCGGCGGCAGCTCGTCGCCCTGCGTCAGCTTCTTGCGCTTGTCCTCGAACGCCTGGTCGAACTGGCGGCGCTTGGTCTCGATTGACTCCTTCAGCGCCTCGAGCTGGCCGGCCGCCGCCTCATCGGCGAGCCGGATGTCGAACCAGTGGTACCTCTCGAGCGAATCGAGGTACTCTTTGGTGATGATCGTGCCCTTGGCGATCTTGCGCGGGCCGCCGGTGGCCTCCTTCTTCAGCATCAGCTTCTCGATGCGCGCGAACGCGTCGGCCTCGACGATCCGCAGCTGGTCGTTCAGGTCCTGCCGGTAGCGCTTCAGCGCGTCGTCGATGATCTGCTGCGCGCGCTTGTCGCGCTCGATGCCTTCGCGCGTGAACACCTGCACGTCGATCACCGTGCCGTTCATGCCCGACGGCACGCGCAGCGACGTGTCCTTCACGTCGCTCGCCTTCTCGCCGAAGATCGCGCGCAGAAGTTTTTCCTCCGGGGTGAGCTGCGTCTCGCCCTTCGGCGTGACCTTGCCGACCAGCACGTCGCCCGCCTGCACCTCGGCGCCGATGTAGACGATGCCCGACTCGTCCAGCCGTGCGAGCTGGTTCTCGGAGAGGTTGCTGATGTCGCGCGTGATCTCCTCCGGCCCGAGCTTGGTGTCGCGCGCGACCACGTTCAGCTCCTCGATGTGGATTGACGTGTAGCGGTCGTCGGAAACCACCTTCTCCGAGATCAGGATCGAGTCCTCGAAGTTGTAGCCGTTCCACGGCATGAACGCGACCAGCATGTTCTGGCCGAGCGCAAGTTCGCCCAGGTCGGTCGACGCACCGTCGGCGATCACGTCGCCCTTGGCGATCACGTCGCCCTTCTTGACGATCGGAGTCTGGTTGATGTTCGTGTTCTGGTTCGAACGCGTGTACTTGACCAGGTTGTAGATGTCGACGCCGACTTCACCGGAGACGTTCTCGTCCTCGTTTACGCGCACCACGATGCGGTTGGCGTCGACGAAGTCGACCACCCCGCCGCGCAACGCCTGCACCGTCGTGCCGGAGTCGACCGCCACCGTGCGCTCCACGCCGGTGCCGACGAACGGCTTCTCCGGCCGCAGGCACGGCACCGCCTGGCGCTGCATGTTCGAACCCATCAGCGCGCGGTTGGCGTCGTCGTGCTCGAGGAACGGGATCAGCGACGCCGCCACCGACACGATCTGGCTCGGCGCCACGTCCATGTACTCGACCCGCTCGGGGCTCATCAGCACGAACTCGCCGGCCTGGCGGCAGCTCACCAGCTCGTCGACGAACTTGCCGGTCTTGTCGAGCGGCGCGTTCGCCTGCGCGATCACGTACTTGCCTTCCTCGATCGCCGACAGGTACGAGATCTCGTTGGTCACGTGGCTCGCGACGACCTTGCGGTACGGCGTCTCTAGAAAGCCGTACTCGTTCAGCCGCGCGTACAGCGACATCGAGTTGATCAGGCCGATGTTCGGGCCCTCGGGCGTCTCGATCGGGCACACGCGGCCGTAGTGGGTCGGATGCACGTCGCGCACCTCGAAGCCCGCGCGCTCGCGCGTCAGTCCGCCCGGCCCCAGCGCGGACACGCGGCGCTTGTGGGTGATCTCCGACAGCGGGTTGGTCTGGTCCATGAACTGGCTCAACTGCGACGAGCCGAAGAACTCGCGGATCGACGCGCTGATCGGCTTGCTGTTGATCAGGTCGTGCGGCATCAGGTTCTCGGTCTCCGCTTGGCCGAGGCGCTCGCGCACCGCGCGCTCGACGCGTACGAGTCCGGCGCGGAACTGGTTCTCGGCCAGCTCGCCTACGCAGCGCACGCGGCGGTTGCCGAGGTGATCGATGTCGTCGATCTCGCCGCGGCCGTTGCGCAGCTCGACCAGGACCTTCATCGTGTCGATGATGTCCTCGTGCGTGAGCACCATCGGCCCGGTGATCTCGGCGCGGCCGAAGCGGCTGTTGACCTTCATGCGGCCGACGCGCGACAGGTCGTAAGTCTCGTCGTCGAAGAACAGGCGCCGGAACAGCGTCTCGACCGCGTCCTCGGTCGGCGGTTCGCCGGGGCGCATCATGCGGTAGATCGCGATGCGCGCCGCGAGCTGGTCGCCCGTCTCGTCGATGCGCAGCGTGTTGGAGATGAACGGGCCCTGGTCCAGATCGTTGGTGTAAATCGTGCGGATGTCCTTGACGTTGGCCGACCTGAGCTTCTTCAGCAGGTCTTCGGTCAGTTCTTCGTTGGCATGTGCGAGGATCTCGCCGGTCTCCGGGTCGACCGCGTTGGCCGCCAGCACGCGGCCGAGCAGGTAGTCCTCGGGCACCTCGATGCGCTTCATGCCGGCCGCTTCCATGTCGCGGATGTGCTTGGCATTGATGCGCTTGTCCTTGGCGACGATCACCTTGCCGGTCTTGTCGGCGATGTCGAAGCGCGCGATCTCGCCGCGCAGCCGCTCTGGCACGAGCTCCATGTAGCCGCCGGTGCTGGCCGCAATTCCGAAGCTGTCGAAGGTGAAGAAGTGCGCCAGGATCTGCTCCGGCGTCAGCCCGATCGCCTTCAGCAGGATCGTCGCCGGCATCTTGCGGCGGCGATCGACGCGGAAGTACAGGATGTCCTTGGGGTCGAACTCGAAGTCGAGCCACGAGCCGCGGTACGGGATCACGCGCGCGGAGAACAGCAGCTTGCCGCTCGAATGCGTCTTGCCGCGGTCATGTTCGAAGAACACGCCCGGCGAGCGGTGCAACTGCGACACGATCACACGCTCGGTGCCGTTGATCACGAATGAGCCGGTCATCGTCATGAGCGGAATCTCGCCCATGTAGACCTCCTGCTCCTTGACTTCCTTGACGGTCGGCTTGGCCGCTTCGCGGTCCATGATCACCAGCCGCACCTTGGCGCGCAGCGGCGACGCGTAGGTCAGGCCGCGCTGCTGGCATTCCTTCACGTCGAACGGCGGGTCACCGAGCATGTAGCCGCCGAATTCGAGCCGCGCCATCTGGTTGTGGCTGCTGATCGGGAAGATCGACAGGAACGCGGCCTGCAGACCCTCCGGCTTGCGCTGCGACGGCGGCACGTCCGCCTGCAGGAACTGCATGTACGACTCCAGTTGGGTCGCCAGCAGGAACGGCACGGCCTGCACGGCCGGACGCTTGGCAAAGCTCTTGCGGATACGCTTCTTTTCAGTGAAGGAGTACGGCATGGACGCTCCGTTCGGGAAGGCCTAGCGATGCGAAGACAACAGAGGCGCGGAAACCCGCACGGGCGAGGAAGCCCGCGCGGCCATACGCGTTCCGAGTTGTTCTCTCATCAGGGGAAGTCTTTGATTTGGGGACGGTGACGACCCAAATCAAAGCCTTCCGGGGTCGGTGCGCCGAAGGCGCACCGACCTGATCCGGTTACTTGATTTCCACCTTCGCGCCGGCTTCTTCCAGCTTCTTCTTCGCCGCTTCGGCGTCGGCCTTGTTCACGCCTTCCTTCACGGGCTTGGGCGCGCCGTCGACCAGATCCTTGGCCTCTTTGAGGCCGAGGCCCGTCAGTTCGCGCACGGCCTTGATGACGTTGACCTTGTTGGCGCCGGTCTCCGCCAGAACGACGGTGAACTCGGTCTTCTCTTCCGCCGCCGGTGCAGCCGCACCGCCCGCGGGGGCGGCGACCGCCACCGCGGCCGCGGCCGCCGAAACGCCGAACTTGTCTTCCATCATCTTGATCAGCTCGCTGATCTCGAGGACGGATTTCGCGGCGATCGCGTCGAGGATTTCCTGATTCGAAAGTGCCATTTGCTTCTCCAAAATGCGTTGTGAATGCGGATTCGAGACTGAATGCGGATCAGGCCGCGGCCTTGTCCTTCGCGTCCCGCACGGCGGCGAGAGTGCGAACGAAGCGGGCCGGAACCTCGTTGAGCGTGCGCACGAACTGGCCGATCGGCGCCTGCATGGTCGCCATCAGCTTCGCCAGCAGCTCCTCGCGGCTCGGCATCGTGGCCAGCGCGGTCACACCCTTCACGTCCATCACGTAGTTGGGCATGGCGCCGGCCTTGACGACGAGCTTGTCGTTGCCTTTGGCGAAATTCGCGATCACCTTGGCGGCCGCCACCGGGTCACTGCTGAAGCCGTACACCAGCGGACCGACGAGCTTGTCGGCCAGTCCGGCGAACGGCGTGCCCCCGACGGCGCGGCGCGCCAATGTGTTCTTCAGCACACGCAACTGGACACCTTGCGCGCGCGCTTCCTTGCGCAGCTTGGTGACCGATTCCACAGTCAGACCACGGTATTCGGCGACAACGATCGACTGGGCCTTCGCCACGAGGGCGGAGACCTCATCGACCATCGCTGCCTTCTCTTCTCGATTCATACCCACGGAACTGACTCCACTCAAAGGTGCTCGGCTTGCGCCTGGCACCGGTTGCTGATCGGCGACCGATGCGAGAGACCTTCGAGTTGCGGGCGCGAACGCTTCACAACGCAAATACCTCTCTTCGGGACACCGTCTGCGCTGGGTTCGCCGGCTCGCGCCGGCTTGCTTAAGCCCCTTGCGGAGGCCCCAGCGGTCTTTGACAGCAGCGCGTCCGTATCGAAGACATCTCGACGCGACGCACAGCCCAAAGCCCTTGGATAGACCCGCTCACCGGATCCATCGAATTCGTGCCCGGTCGCAGCCGGGCCAGGCTTCCTATCCGCTCAGCGTCGCGGGATCGACGCGCACGCCGATGCCCATCGTCGACGACACTGAAAGCTTCTTCAGAAAGATTCCCTTGACCGACGCCGGCTTCGCCTTGTTCAGCGCGTCCACCAGCGCGGTCATGTTCGACTTCAGCCGATCGACCTCGAACGAAGCGCGGCCGATCGAGCAGTGCACTACGCCCTCCTTGTTGGCGCGGAATTGCACCTGGCCGGCCTTGGCGTTCTTCACGGCGCCCGCCACGTCGGGCGTGACGGTCCCGACCTTCGGATTCGGCATCAACCCGCGCGGGCCGAGGATCTGGCCGAGCGCACCGACCACGCGCATCGCATCGGGCGACGCGATCACGACGTCGAAGTCCATGAAGCCTTCCTTGACCTTCGCGGCGAGGTCGTCGAAACCGACGATGTCGGCGCCTGCGGCCTTGGCCTCTTCGGCCTTCCCGCCCTGCGCGAACACGGCGACGCGCACGGTCTTGCCGGTGCCGCCCGGCAGCACGACTGCGCCGCGCACGGACTGGTCCGACTTCTTCGCGTCGATGCCGAGCACGATCGCGACGTCGACCGATTCGTCGAATTTCGCCGTGGCGGTTTCCTTCACCAGCTTCAGCGCGTCGGGGAGCGGGTAGCTCTTGTTCAGCTCGACCTTGCCGCGGATCGCCTTGGTGCGTTTGGAGAGGTGTGCCATTTACAGTCCCTCCACCGTGATGCCCATCGAGCGCGCGCTGCCCGCGATCGTGCGCACCGCCGAATCCAGGTTGGCCGCGGTCAGATCCGGCATCTTGGTCTTGGCGATCTCCTCGGCCTGCGCGCGCGTGATCTTGCCGACCTTGTCGGTGTGCGGCTTGGGCGAACCCCTTTCGATCTTCGCCGCCTTTTTGATCAGCACGGTGGCCGGCGGCGTCTTCATCACGAACGTGAAGCTCTTGTCCGCGAACGCGGTGATCACCACCGGGATCGGCAGGCCGGGCTCCACACCCTGGGTCTGGGCGTTGAACGCCTTGCAGAACTCCATGATGTTCAG
>JAKOQB010000064.1 GCA_029778535.1 Pseudomonadota bacterium
CACACAACTCGGCCCACGGCACGATCTGCTGCATCGTCGCCAAAAACAGATCGCGCTTGGTCGGCCGCCGGTATTGCTCGAATCCGGCGCCTTGATCGGCCGCCACGGCCAGGGTCTGCTGTCTCATGCACGGCTCCGCTGCGTCAAACCAGCAACTCGTAACGCGCCACCTCCGCTTTGGTGGACTTGTTCAGCATTGCCCTAGAGCGCGTTGAAAATGCCGTTGATCGCGTCTTCGGCCAGGCCAAAGCCGGCGCCCATGCCCAGTCCCGCGGTGAGACTGCCGAGAAACCCGCCGCCGCCCGAGCTTGCCCAGCCGCGCGGCTGCACCGTCGGGCTGGGGTGCGTCTGCAGCTGCGCCTCGAGGGTCTGGATGTACTGGCCCATCTGGGTCACCAGCGTCGCAAGCATCTGGTTTTCGCTCTGTACCGACAGCGCGATCTCGCGCAGATCCATGGCCCACTCACGCCCCGTGGCGTCGTCGGGTGCCGCGGCCTTGAGCTTCTGCGCCAGCGTCTGGATGTTCTGGACCAGCGTCTGCGACTGCTGCTCGACTTGCATGACCTGATTCTGTGCGCTGCTGTAGTCCATCTTGTGGTCTCTTCAAGTTGTCCGCCGGTCAGACACGCGCCGGCGGCCGCGGTTCCGCGTGCGAGGCGACGCGGTGGCGCGTGGGGATCACAAGCTTCAGGAGTTCAGTTCGCACGTCGACCACGCGCGCGGATCCACTTGCCGATCGCCGGCCACGCATCGCGCAACGTGTTCGTCCCCATGAACAGGCCAATGTGCCCGCCCGGGACGAGCTTCTTCTCGATCTCGCGGCGGGGCGTGCCGAGCAGGGTTTCGGCGTTGAAGACCTGCTCGGGCGTGGTGATGTCGTCGTGTGCGCCGGCGAGCAGGTACACGGGCACCGTGATGTCTTTCGGCTTCAGCGTGCGGCCGAGCCCGACGAACTCGCCCTTGGCAAAGCGGTTGCGCTTGAACAGTTCGTCGATCGACTGCAGGTAGTAGCGGCCGGGCAGATCGACCGCGTATTCGTACCAGCGCTCGAAGCGTTCGGTGCGTGCGACGTAGCCGCCGTCTTCGATGTGCTGGTACAGATCGAGGTACTTCCCGACATACTGCCGGTCGGGGTGCATGTTCTTCCATCCGGCCAGCATGAAGCGGCCGAGCATGCGGCCGCCGCCGGCGGCCACCAGTTCCTCGTAGAAGCTCAGCGGAAGCTCGCGCGAGATTCGCTTGATCTCGCCCCGCCCGGCGTCGGTGTCGATCGGCGCGCCCGCCAGCACGAGCGAATGCACCTTGCCCGGGAAGCGCGCGGCAAACATCGCCGCCATCCAGCCGCCCTGGCACAGCCCGACGAGATGCACGCCACCGCCGAGGTCGTCGACGGCGACGTTGATCTCGGCGAGGTACTTGTCGATGTCATAGTCGCGCATCGCAGGCGTGGCGGACTTCCAGTCGGTGACCAGCACCCGTGACAGCCCCGCGCCGAGCAGCGTTTCGACCAGGCTCTGGCCGCGTGCGAAATCGGCAATCGAGGCGGCGTGGCCGGCGTACGGCGCGTCGACCAGCACCGCGATGTCATCCGGCCGGGCGGCGGCGCGCGAAAAGTCGCGCAGCCGCATCGTGTCGAGATCGAGCGCGATGCGATGGCTCGTCGCCCACTCGGGCGGCGGCGACGCGGCGAGCTTTTCGACCTCCGAAAGGTACTTCAGGTTTTCCCGGAACAGCTTCATCCCGGCCTGCTGCAGTTCGATCGTCGCTGCCAGCGGCCAGAACCACGGCACGCTGTGCTCCTGTCCGGGCGGATGCGTCGCGGTCGGTTTGTCGTTCATCTCCGGCTTTCTTGCAGCAGGCGCACACAGTGGCGCGCGATCACCTGTTCATCGGCCGTCGGGATCACCACACCGGCACGCAGCGGGCGGGCACGATCGGCACGCGCGTGCCCACGGCGACGCCGGCCGCATCGCTTCACGGCCGCCCCTCGATCGGGTTGCCGTACAGCGGCCGCGTGCCGAAGCGCGCGCTGATTGCGTACGCGACCGCGCACGCCAGCATCACCGGCGCCGTGAGCTGGAACTGGTTGGTCATCTCCAGCACGACGACGATCGACGTGATCGGCGCGTGCGTGACCGCCGACAGCACCGCGGCCATGCCGATCACGCCGAGCACGCGCGGGTCGCCGGCCAGCGCCGGATCGACCAGCGCGCCGCCGGCGACCGCGAACAGATAGCCGCCCGCGGCGCCGACGAACAGCATCGGCGTGAACATGCCGCCGACCGCGCCCGACCCCGCGCTCGCGAGCGTCGCGACGATCTTCGCGGCCAGGATCAGCGCGACGAAATGCCAGGAGTCATTGCCGTGCAGCAGGTCAGACACGACCGCGTAGCCGTTGCCCCACACCTCGGGCACCGCGGCCGACAGCGCGCCCACCGCGAGCCCGCCCGCGCCCAGTCGCAGCCACGGCGCGCGCAGGGCGGCAAAGAGCTGGCGCGACCGCTGCAGCAGCGCGAGCACCAGCCAGCCGAGCAGCCCGCTGGCAATGCCGAAGACGGCCGCCAGCGGCAAGCTGGCGGGCGTCAGGTCCACGCGCGGCATCGTGTACACGGGATGCACGTCGGTGAGCCCGAAGACGACTGCGGTGGCGCTGACCGCGGCGATCAGCACCGCTTCGACCCGCTGCCGCGCGAACGTGCCGAGCGCCAGTTCGAGCACGAATACCACGCCCGCGATCGGCGCGTGATACGCAGTACCGAAGCCGGCCGCGATGCCGCACGCGAGCAGCGTGGCGCGCTGCTCGGCGGGCACCGGCAGCCAGCGCGCGGCGCGCGCCGCGGCCCACGCGGCGAGTTGCACCATCGGGCCTTCGCGACCGATCGACGCGCCGCTGCCGATCGACAGCAGCGCCGAGGCCGAGCGCGCGAGCGTCGTGCGGTCGTTCAGCGTCGCATCTCCGCTGCGCGCCGCGTCCAGATAGTCGATGTGCCGATCGCCCTGCGGACCGCGCTGCGCCCAGCGCTTGCCCCACTGCTGCAGCAGTCCGGCGGCCAGGCCGCCGCCGAGCGGCACCAACAGCCGCTGCCACCATTCAAGCGCGAGCGCGGTCGCGACCAGGCCGCCGGTGTGCCCGGTGCCGATCCATTGCGTGACCGCGATCAGCGAGCGGAAGCCGACCGCGACCAACCCGCCGATGGCGCCGATCAGCGCTGCGGCGGCCCAGACGAGCGCGACCGCGGAGGCGCCGCGCAGCATGCCCGCGGCGGACCGCGTTCGCCGTTGCTCCTGCGATTCATCCGCGGGCGGCTGATCCGCTGGGGCGGGCTCGCGCGCGCGGCTCGACGCCGCCGCGGGGTCGGCGTCGACGCGGCATTGCGCGGGCGGGACCTGACGGCGTGCGTCGGGCGGGCGGCCATCGACGGCGTCGTTCGACGTGGCACCGACACGATCCGCGCCGTTGTGCTTCATCGCCAGCGCCGCCGCGCCAGCCGCCAGCCGTAGCGATACGCGAGCCAGCCGCCGACCAGTCCGCCGAGGTGCGCGAAGTGCGCGACACCGGCGGCGGTGCCGGTGACGCCGAGCGTAAGTTCGAGCGCGGCGTACGCGACGACCATCGTGCGCGCCGACATCGGGATCGGCGGGAACAGCAGCATCACGCGCCGGTGCGGAAACATCAGCGCATAGCAAAGCATCAGGCCGAACACGCCGGCCGATGCGCCGATCACCGGTCCGCCGCCGCCCGTGAGCGCGGCGGCGAGGATCTGCGCGATCGCGCCGGTCAGCACCGCGGCGAAGTACGCCAGCAGCACGCGCGGACCATTCCACACGCGCTCGACATCGGCGCCGAACATGTATAGCCCGAACATGTTCAGCGCCAGGTGCGCGACGTTGGCGTGCAGGAAGCTGTAGGTGACGAGCTGCCACGGTGCCGCCAGCACGCCGGCGAGCGGCGCGCCCGGATCGACCCACAGCGCGAGCGCGTTGACGAGCGATCCGCCGACCGTCATCTCGACCAGATAGGCCAGCACGTTGGCGACGATCAGTGCCTGGATGGTGGGCGGCATGGCGGTTCCTTTCAGGCCGAAGCCTCGCGGCGCGCGAAGCGCACCTCGGCGCGCAGGCCGCCGAGCGGCGCATCGTCGAGCCGTACCTGCGCATTGTGGCGCGCCGCGATCGCCTGCACGATCGCCAGCCCCAGCCCGCTGCCGGTGGTCTCGCCGCTGTCGCGGCGGTAGAAGCGGTCGAACACACGCGCGCGCTCCTCGGCCGGAATACCGGGGCCGGAATCGTCGACCTGCAGCACGGCCGCGCCGCCGTCGGCGCGCACGCGCACGATCACCTGCGCGCGCTCGCCCGCGTAGCGCACCGCGTTGTCGATCAGGTTGCGCGCGGCCATGCGCAGCGCGTTGGCGTCGCCGCGGACCGTCACCGGCTGCGGCGCGTCGAGTTCGAGCTCGACCGCGCGCGATTGCGCCAGCACGACCGCGTCGGCCGCCGCCTGCCGCGCACACTCCGCCAGATCGGTGTCGGCGAACGCCGCGTCGGCACCGCCGGGCTCGGCGCGCGCCAGCGCCATGAGCTGCTCGACCAGGTGGCGCATCCGTTCCATGCCGGAGCCGAGCTGCTCGATCGCTTGCCCGCGCGTCGCTGCATCGGGCGCGCGCCGCAGCAGGTCGAGCTGCAGTTTCAGCGCGGTCAGCGGCGAGCGCAGCTCGTGCGCGGCGTCGGCGACGAACGCGCGCTGCGCGTCGAACGATGCGGCGAGCCGCGCCAGCAGCGAATTCAACGCTGCCACCAGCGGCGCGATCTCCGCCGGCAGGCCGGCAACCGCGAGCGGCGACAGCGATTCCGCGTCGCGCGCGCGCACCGCGGTGACCAGGTGGTGCAGCGGCGAGAGTGAGTAACGCACCAGCCAGCCGACCGCGAAGGCGACCAGCGGCGCGGAGATCAGCAGCGGCACGACGCTGCGCCACGCCGCGGCGGCCGCGAGCCGTTGCCGCACCGACATCGGCTGCGCGACCTGGATCACGCGGTTGCGCGCGGTGGCGCTGAACACGCGCCATGGCGCGCCGTCGATGTTCACGTCGGCGTAGCCGAGCACCGCCTGCCGTGGCAGCCCCGGCAGCGGGCGCGACTCGTAGGTCACGCTGCCGTCGCCGGACCACACCTGCACCACGTAGTCGAACGCCGCGTCCGGCAGCGCGACGCGGTCCTCGTCGATGATCAAGCCATGGTCGCGCAGCGACAGTGCCATCTGCTGCAGCTGATAGTCGAACAACTGATCGGTCTCGTGCAGCACGGTGCGATAGGTGATGGTTGCCACCACGATGGCGGCGGCGGTCGCCAGCATGAGCAGGAATGCCAGCAGCCGCGTGCGCAGCGACGTCATTGTGCTCTCGGCGCGCCGACGTAGTAGCCGATGCCGCGCACGGTGTGGATGAAGCCGTCGCCCAGCTTGCGCCGCAGCTGATGCACGTAGACGGAGATCGCGTTGCTTTCCAGTTCCTCGCCCCAGCCGTACAGCCGGTCCTCCAGTTGCGCGCGCGACAGGATCGCGCCCGGCCGCAGCATCAGCGCCTCGAGCACCGCGTACTCGCGCGCCGACAGCGCCACCGGCACGCCGTCGCGGGTGACCTGGCGCGTGGCCGGATCGAGAACGACGGCACCGACTTCGATCGACGGCTCGGCGCGCCCGGCCTGGCGGCGCACAACCGCGCGCATGCGCGCCAGCAGCTCGTCGAGCTCGAACGGCTTGACGATGTAGTCGTCGGCGCCGGCGTCGAGCCCGCGCACCCGGCTCTGCAGCGCGTCGCGCGCGGTGACGACGATCACCGGCGTGCGGTCGCCCCGCAGTCGCAGCGCGGCCAGCACCTCGAGGCCGTCGCGCTGAGGTAGCCCGAGGTCGAGCAGCACGAGGTCAAAGCGCTCGGTGGCGAGCGTGCCGTCGGCCGCACGGCCGTCGCGCACCCAGTCGACCGCGTAGCCGCACTGGCGCAGCGCGCTGCGCAGGTTGTCGCCGATCATGCGGTCGTCCTCGACCAGCAGTACACGCACAGTTCACCCTCGAAGTTGCGCTTCGACGTGATTATGCGAGGGCCCGGTTAAGCGGCGGTTAGGTATCTCGCCGCAGCGCGCGCAGCGCCATCGCGCCGGCGAACGCCGCCGCGGCGACGAGCACGCCCATCACGTCCAGTTCCACCGGCGAGCGTAATGCGCCGGCGGCGCTCATGCCGGCGAACAGCACGAAGGGCGGCAACAATGCCAGCTCGATGACGAGCCAGATGGTGAATTTCATGTCAACTCCCGGCGGGGACGGCGGGCAAGGCCGCCCGTGTGGAAGGTTCGACCGCGAACGCGGCGCCGGGTTTGCCGCCCGACGGTGATCGACCTCACTGAATGCGATGCGCTGCGCAGCGGGTGCGTGAGCGCGGCGATCGCGTATCGGACGCGATCGACCGGCCCGAGGAATCCGCTCGATCCGGCATCTCATCGATCGTTCGGCTGCGGATCCGGCCGCAGCGACGGCGCAGGATCTGCGGGCATGGCGGCGCCGCGGGCGCGCGCTGCGCTCCGGTTGCGGTGAAGCGGCGTCACGTTGCCCGTCGCGTCCGCGGGGACCGCGCGCGTGTCGGCGGCGGCGACCAGCCAGATCTCGTCATGCAGCGCCTTCAGCGTCGACCGGTGGCCGACGCTGACGATCGTCATCGAAGGGCACGACGCTCGCAGCTGCCGGTACAGGGTCTCCTCGGCGGCCTCGTCGAGCGCGGACGTGGCTTCGTCGAGGAACACCCAGTCCGGCCGGTGCAGCAGCACGCGCGCGAAGTGCAGGCGCTGCTGCTCGCCGGGCGACATGATCTGCGACCAGCGCGCGTACACGTCGAGCCGATCCGAGTAGCGATCCAGCCCGGACGCAATCGTCGCCTGCGCCATCGCGGCCGGGCTGAATTCCTCCGCGCGGCGCGGATACGCCAGCGCTTCGCGCAGCGTGCCTTCCGGAACGTACGGCCGCTGCGGCACGAACATCATCGTGGCGGCCGCCGGCAGGCTCACGCTGCCGCGGCCGTCGCGCCATACGCCGGCGATGGCACGGATCAGCGAGCTCTTGCCGCTGCCGGACGGGCCGGCGATCAGCACACGATCGCCGGCTTCGAGCCGGCGCACCGGCACGGAGACGATGTCGTGTCCTTCCGGCGCCTGCACGGCGAGCGAGGTGACCTCGAGCGCATCGTCCGGCGCCGCCGCGCGCACGATTCCGCGCACGGCCGCGCCGGCGCGATCGCGCTCGATCGCCCCGGCGAATGCGCTCAGACGGTTGACGGTGGCGCGCCAGTCGGCCAGTCGGGGATAGGCATCGATCAGCCAGCTCAGCGCGCCTTGCACCTGGCCGAACGCCTGCGCGGTCTGCATCAGACCGCCGAGCATCAGGCCGCCCGCGAAGTAGCGCGGCGCCGCGGCCAGCACCGGAAAGACGTTGGCCACCTGGCCGTAGCCCGCGGAGAACCAGGTCAGCCGCTTGGTGGCGCGGATCAGTGCCAGCCAGTTGGCGCGGATCGCCGCGAAGCGGCTGCCCAGCCGCAGTCCTTCGACCGGTTCTCCGCGCGCCAGCGCGATCGCCTCGGCGTGGTCGCGCACCTGCACCAGCGCGTAGCGGAAATCCGCCTCGACCTTCTGCTGCTGCCAGTTCAGTCCCACCAGCGGCAGGCCGAGCCTTTGCGTGATCCACGTGCCAAGCAGCGAATAGCCGATCGCGACCCACACCATGTAGCCGCCGATGCGCACGCCCGCGCCGAGCGGCAGCAGCATCGCTCCCGACAGGCGCCACAGGATGCCGATGAATGAGACCAGCGTGACGCCGGCGTTGAGCAGGCCGAGCAGCAGATCCAGGCACGACGACACGAACGACCGCGCGTCCTCGGCGATGCGCTGATCGGGGTTGTCAGGCGCCTGACCGGCGTGGATGCCGAGGCGGTAGGCCGTGCCCGGACGCAGCCAGTCTCCCAGCAGTCGATCGGTGAGCCACTGCCGCCAGCGGATGAACAGCAGCCCCTGAAGGTACTGGCGGTACACCGCGGACACGATGAACGCGGCCGCCAGCGCGCAGAACACCGCGAGCTGGCGCCAGAAGCCCGCGAGGTCGTGGTTCTGCAGCGTGTCGTAGAAGCGGTTGTTCCAGTTGCTGAACTGCACGTTGAGCCAGACGATGCCGAGCGTCAGTGCGATGACCGACGCCAGCAGAACCCGGGCGCGCCGCTCGCCGCGCGCGCGCCAGAACGGGCGCGCCAGCGCCCAGCCGTCGGCCAGCGCCCGCCATGCCGATGGTTGCGGTTTCGTAGGGGTGAGGGGCTGCTCCACGCGTTCGCTCGCGCAAGTGACGTGCCGTCCATCGAGCCGGCGTGTCGTCGGCCCCGATCGACGGGTTGCGGACACGGCGCCTCGGCCTGTCTGCGAACTTTAGGGGCGGCGCCCTTGCTGCGACAGTGACGCTCGCCATCAGTTGCACGGAACTTTCGTCACGTCCGCCTCGTCACGAGCATCACGCGCGGCGATGGCGGGGGTCGCCTCGTCCCGACGCGGAACCCGGGAGCCGCCGGCCGGCGTGTTCGTCGATCGACGGCCGTCGCCGACCCGGTGGCCGCGACGCCGTCACCCGTGCCGCACCATACGAACGGCCGCGTCCCGCGCGGCGCCGGATCGATATAGTTGGCTGTCACCTTCACGTGTCCCATCGGAGCGGTGTTCGAATTCATCGGCCGGGCGCTCGCCCGCTATCTGTCGAAGCCGATCGGCAGGCCCGGCGGCGGCAGCGCCGAGGCGGCGCTGGTGGCCGACGCGCTCGCGCCCGGCGACGTGCTGCTGATCGAAGGCAACACGCGCATGAGCGCCGCGATCAAGTACCTGACGCAGTCGACCTGGTCGCACGCGGCGCTGTACGTTGGCAAGCGTCCCGAGCTGCCGGCGGTCGACGGCGAGCCGGCCACGCTGATCGAGGCCGACGTGCTCGATGGCGTGCGCGCGGTGCCGCTGTCGTGCTACATCAACTTCCGCGTGCGCATCTGCCGACCGGTGCGTCTGACGGCGGAGGACTGCGAGCGGCTGATCCGCTACATGATCGAGCGGCTCGGCTATCGGTACGACCTGAAAAACCTGCTCGACCTGGCGCGCTACCTGCTGCCGCTGCCGGTGCCGGCGCGGCTGCGGCGCCGGCTGATCGCGTTCGGCAGCGGCGACCCGACGCGCGCGATCTGCTCGACGCTGATCGCGCAGGCGTTCGGCACGGTGCGCTATCCGATCCTGCCGATCATCTCGCGCAAGCACGACGGCAATCCGGGCCGCGCCGACCAGGTGCGCGAGCTGTGGCGCATCCGCCATCACAGCCTGTACGTGCCGCGCGACTTCGACATCTCGCCGTTCTTCGAGGTGGTCAAGCCGCGCATCGCCAAGCCGACCTTCGACTACCAGCACGTGCCGTGGAGCGAGGGCAACACGGTGATCATGGGCGACGCGCCGCCGACCGACTTTCCGACCGTCGCGCCGCTCGGCGGCGTGCCCGACTGAACGGCCGCGCACGCGCGCGGCATTGCGCGCGGACAAGTCCCGATTCGCGCGATGCGCGTTCCGGCTGCGCCGCGCGCATTCGCGCGAACGCGGCATGCGGATTTCATCCTCCGTTAACGATGTCGCGGTCAAATTCGCGCAAATCAAGAAAAGCACAACCCATTCGAATCCGATCACGACCTGGAGCGATCATGAACGTGAAGAGAATCCGCTGTGCTGACATTCGACCCGACCGCGACAGCCCGCGCTATCCGCGCCAGCAGATCGAGCTGCTGGCCGAGAGCATCCGCCGCCACGGCATCCTGCGACCGGTGCTGCTGCGCGCGGTGGCCGACGGCTACGTGATCGTGCACGGCGTGCTGCGCTGGCACGCGGCGTTGCTGCTCGGGCTGAAGGAAATTCCGGCGTTCATCGTGCAGACGCTGGAGCGCGAGGAGGCGGTGGCCGCGTAGCCGCCCGCGTACGCGATAATCCGCGCCTTCCTCATTGGCAGGCGCGGACATGCGGTTCAATTTTCCGGTCGTCATCATCGACGAGGATTTCCGCTCGGAGAACGCGAGCGGGGTCGGCGTACGCGCGCTCGCCAAGGCGATTGAGGCCGAGGGCGTGGAGGTGATCGGCGTCACCACCTACGGCGACCTGTCGAGCTTCGCGCAGCAGCAGAGCCGCGCCTCGGCGTTCATCCTGTCGATCGACGACGAGGAGATCATCGAGGGCGACGACACCGGCGCGGCGCTCGCCGCGCTGCGCTCTTTCGTGCACGAGATCCGGCGCCGCAACGCCGACATCCCGATCTTCCTGTACGGCGAGACGCGCACCTCGAGCCACATCCCGAACGACGTGCTGCGCGAGCTGCACGGCTTCATCCACATGTTCGAGGACACGCCGGAGTTCGTCGCGCGCTACATCGTGCGCGAGGCGCGCGCATATCTCGACGCGCTCGCGCCGCCGTTCTTCCGCGCGCTGACGCACTATGCGCAGGACGGCTCGTACTCGTGGCACTGCCCCGGCCACTCGGGCGGCGTGGCGTTCCTGAAGAGCCCGGTGGGGCAGATGTTCCACCAGTTCTTCGGCGAGAACCTGCTCAGGGCCGACGTCTGCAACGCGGTCGAGGAACTGGGGCAGCTGCTCGACCACACCGGGCCGATCGCGGCGAGCGAGACCAATGCGGCGCGCATCTTCGGCGCCGATCATCTGTTCTTCGTCACCAACGGCACGTCGACCGCCAACAAGATCGTCTGGCACTACATGGTCGCGCCGGGCGACGCGGTGATCGTCGACCGCAACTGCCACAAGAGCGTGCTGCACGCGATCACGATCACCGGCGCCATTCCGGTGTTCCTGATGCCGACGCGCAACCACTACGGGATCATCGGGCCGATCCCGAAGAGCGAGTTCGAGCCGGCGTCGATCAAGCGCCGGATCGCCGCCCATCCGCTTCTGCGCGGGCGCGACGCCGGCAAGCCGCGCGTGCTGACGCTGACGCAGAGCACCTACGACGGCATCGTCTACAACGTCGAGACGATCAAGAAACTCCTCGATGGCGTGATCGACACGCTGCACTTCGACGAGGCGTGGCTGCCGCACGCGGCGTTCCACGGTTTCTACCGCGACATGCACGCGATCGGCGGGGTCGAGCCGCGCGCCCGCACCAAGGTGTCGATGGTGTTTTCGACGCAGTCGACCCACAAGCTGCTGGCGGGACTGTCGCAGGCGTCGCAGATCCTGGTGCAAGACTCGGAGGTGGAGAGCCTCGACCGCTTCCAGTTCAACGAGGCGTATCACATGCACGTGTCGACCTCGCCGCAGTACGCGATCATCGCCTCGTGCGACGTCGCCGCCGCGATGATGGAGCCGCCCGGCGGCACCGCGCTGGTCGAGGAGTCGCTGGTCGAGGCGCTGGCGTTCCGGCGTGCGATGCGCAAGGTCGAGGCCGAGTACCGCGACTCGTGGTTCTTTAGCGTATGGGGGCCGGAGCACTTCGCCGACGACGACGCGCCGCGGCGCGAGGACTGGATGCTGAAGGCCGGCGAGCGCTGGCACGGCTTCGGCGAGCTGGCCCCGGGCTTCAACATGCTCGACCCGATCAAGGCCACCGTAATCACGCCGGGGCTGGACGTCGACGGCCGCTTTGCCGAGCACGGGATCCCGGCGGCGATCGTCACCAAGTACCTGGCCGAGCACGGGATCATCGTCGAGAAGACGGGGCTGTACTCGTTCTTCATCATGTTCACGATCGGCATCACCAAGGGCCGCTGGAACACGATGGTCACGGAACTGCAGCAGTTCAAGGACGACTACGACCACAACCGGCCGCTGTGGCGCGTGATGCCGGAGTTCCTGCGCGCCAACGCGCACTACGAGACCAAGGGCCTGCGCGACCTGTGCAACGAGATCCACGCCGAGTACGCGCGCCACGACATCGCGCGCCTGACCACCGAGATGTATCTGTCGGAGATGGAGCCGGTGATGAGCCCGGCGCAGGCGTACGCGAAGATGACGCACTGGGAGGTCGAGCGCGTGCCGATCGACGCGCTCGCCGGCCGCGTCTCCGCGGTGCTGCTGACGCCTTATCCGCCCGGCATCCCGCTGCTGATCCCGGGCGAGCGGATCAACGCGACGATCGTCAACTATCTGAAGTTCGCGCGCGGCTTCAACGCGAAGTTCCCCGGCTTCGAGACCGACATCCACGGGCTCGTGAAGCAGAAGGCCAATGGCGCGACCGAATATTTCGTCGATTGCGTGACGGGCGGATAGGCGGCGCCGAAACGGATCGAATGAGACTGCTTGATCGGAACCGGGTTGAGAGGCGGCAGGCGCCGATTCACGAAATGGATTCACCTGCCGCCTTCAAGGCCGCAGCAACCGCTTCGTCACTCAGCCAATGCCCGCTCTTTCGCAGTTGCTCGATCGACGCGCGCACCTGCGGCACGAGCCCCTTGCGCTTGGCTCGCACCAGGACGCCGAGCGTGCCGACGACGATCAGACCGAGTTCACTTGCGGACCGCCGCGCTGCGCGATCGTCGGACAGCAATGCCGCTCCGATCTCGGCCGCGCGAGCGATCGCCTGCGATTCTCCGGCGCCCAGTCCGCGCCGGGTCACGGTCTGGACGCGACACGGCTGCAGCCACCCGTCCGCAACGGCCGCCCGGATGCGAACCGCATCCGGCAAACCGGGCCGTGCCAGGCACTCCGCCAAGACGGCTTCCGGCACCTGGATTTCGTCGAACAGTCGCGGCAAGACCGTCAGCAGGTCCAGTCGACCGAGCGCCATCAACGGACCGGCGTCGGTGACGACCAGCCTATTCCCCGAAGGCTGCAAGCTCGCGCTCCAGTTCCTCGCTCGTGACGCGAATCACGGGAATCCGGCGCTTGCAGCATTCGTCGATCATCTCCCTGATCGACACGCCTGCGATACGTGCCGCCAGACCGATGCTGATCTGCTCGCGATCGAACAGATTGACCGCGATCTCGAGCCGCACCTCCTTCGATTCGATGCCCTTGCCCAGTGGCACCGACAACAGCACCGGCTCGCCGTCGCGCGTGACCAGCGCCGGCTCACCGCGCTGCGCGTCCTCCAGCAGGCGCAGTGGCTGCCGACCCAGCTCCTCGGTGGTGAGAGTGTGCATCCTGATACCTCGACGAAGATGAGCAAGGATGGACCGACATCCACGGCCTGGTCAAGCAGTAGAGCAACGGCGCGACGGAGTACTTCGTCGACTGCGTGACCGGCGGGTGACGTTTGCCCGGTGCGGGCCTATCCGGTGCGCGCCGCGTGCAGCGCCTGGATCGCCGCGTACAGCCGGCGCACGTCAGCCGTCGACTTCGACAGCGACGTGCCGAGCAGCGCGTCGTCGACCGCGCGCACGCGCTCGGGCGGCTCGTTGGAGAGGTCGCGCTTGACTGCTTGCCACAGCCGGTCGAAGTCCTCGTGTGCGCGGCGGAATCCGTCCGGGTCCTGCCACACCAGCGCGCTGCGCATGCGCCGCGCGAGGTACATCAGCGTCTCCAGCCGGGGCAGCAGCGTGTCGGCGCGCTGCGCGAACGGCTGCGACAGTTCGCCCGCACGCCGCACGATCCGGTCGGCGGCGCTGGCGAGCCAGCGCCGGTCCTGCGCGGCGAGCGCGGTGCGCGCCTCGACCAGATCGCCGTCGAGGTCGTTGCGCAATTGGTAGAAGTGCGACAGCGTGCCGCCGGCGCCGGTGAATTGCGATTCGAGCCGGACCGCCGCGTCGGCCGCCGCGTTCGCGCGGTCGAGCGCCTGCCGCGCGGCGGCCCATTGACCGGCCTCGGCCGCATCGAACAGCGCCATCGCGGCGCGATCGAGCTCGATCACCGGTCGCGGGACCGCGCTCGTCGCGGCGCGGGCGGAACGCGGCGCGGCGGTCATGACGATTGAGGCCAGCAGCGGCAGCGCTGCGGCGGCGGCGAGCGCGCGGCGCCGTGGCAGCTCGCGCACCGGCGCGGCTGGAGCGATCGGCTTCACTGCATGAACCAGCCGTGGCTGACCACGATCGACTGCCCGGTCAGCGCGTTGCTCGGGAACGCGGCGAAGAGGAGAGCCACCTGCGCCACATCGTCGACTGTGGTGAATTCGCCGTCGACGGTTTCCTTCAGCATCACGTTCTTGATCACTTCCTGCTCGGAGATGCCGAGCGCCTTCGCCTGCTCGGGGATCTGCTTGTCGACCAGCGGCGTGCGCACGAAGCCGGGGCAGATCAGGTTGGCGCGGATGCCGTGCGCGGCGCCTTCCTTGGCGATCACCTTGGTCAGCCCCGCGAGGCCGTGCTTGGCGGTGACGTACGGCGCCTTCAGCACCGACGCCTCCTTCGAGTGCACCGACCCCATGAAGATCATCGAGCCGCCGCGCCCGGAGGCGATCATCCGGCGCATCGCCGCGCGCGCGGTCAGGAACGCGCCGTCCAGATGCACCGCGAGCAGCTTCTTCCAGTCGGCGAAGCTGAACTCCGCGAGCGGTGCGACGATCTGGATGCCGGCATTGCTGACCAGCACGTCGAGGCCGCCCAACTCGGCGACCGTGCGCGCGATCGCAGCGTCGACCGCCGCCTCGTTGGTCACGTCGACGCCGACTGCGATCGCCCGGGTGCGCTGGCGGCGCAGTTCGGCCGCCACCGCCTCCGCGCCCTGCGGATTCAGATCTGCCACCGCGACCGCCGCGCCGGCCTCCGCGTACACCTGCGCGATGCGCTTGCCGATGCCGCTGGCCGCGCCCGTCACGAAAGCAACCTTGCTGTCGAGTCGCATGTGGATCTCCTTTTCTCAGCGTCGCAGGTAGTCGTGCACGACCTTGCCGAGGCCGAGCGTCAGGTCGGTGGCGAGGTGCAGGCCGCCGACCACCTCGAGCACCGGCAGGCGCGCCACCGGCGCCAGCGCATGCTCGAACAACTGCAGCGCCGCCGGACCTTCCCACGCGCCTTTAAGCCGCACGTCCTCGAGCCGGTACTCGACCAGCTCGCACACGCGCGGGCTGCAGTCCACGTCGGGCATGATCTTCAGCAGATAGTTTGGCTGCGCCAGCGAGCGCAGCACCGCGGCCTGATCGGCCGCGCGGTGCTTGTAGCCCATCGTGCCGGTGGCCACGCGCACGCGGCCGTAGTCGAGCGTTCCCACCAGCGTGTCCTTGTCGACGAACACGCGCGGCCGTCCGAGCTTCTTCGGAAAACCCCAGATCTCGCGGCCGCCGGCGATCGGCGCGTCGTCGTCGAGAAACATGCTGTGCACGTACACGCCGGCCGCGCCGCGCAGCGTCACGGGGATCACCTGCCCCGACTCGGTGTAGGCGCCGAAGCCGGTCGAGTCCGGCATGCGGATGAACTCGAACCGCACCACGTCGCCGGCCGGCCGCAGCGGCGCGGGCACGACGGCGGCGAGCGCCTGCGGATCGGTGCGGTAGCTGATCACCAGGAATTCGCGATCGACGAATCGATACGGTCCGCGCGGGTACGACGGACTCGTGAGCGGCATCGCCCACGCATCGCGCTTGACTTCGTTTTCGGTCATTGGGAGGCTTCCTTCGCGGTTGCGGGTTGCAGATCGAATACGCGGAATCCGGCGCGGCCGCGCTCCGGCGCGGCAGCGGCCAGCGCGCGCAGCGAACGCGTCATGTCGTGCCGGCCGAGCTGCCAGTGCGCGCGCATCGACGCGCGCGAGAACTCGTGGTCCTTGTTCTGCGTGTCGGCGCGCCGATTGCGCAGGATCAGGTGCACCAGGTCGATCGAGGCTTCGTGCGTGCCTTCGAGCAGGCGCTGCACGTCGGCCTGCGCGCGGCGCTCGGCCGGCAGCAGCGCGGCCAGCGCGCGGATGCGCCGGTGCATCTCGTGCCGCTCGCGCAGCATGTCGGTCACCGCGCGCGTGCGGCTGGAGTAGCGGATGTCCATCTCGCGCTCCTGCACTTCGGCCATCGTGCGCGGCCGGCGGCCGCGCGCGCTGAACAGATCCACCTGGAAGATCGTCGCCGCGCCGCCGTCGAGGTTCTCCACCACGTGGCGCAACGGCGTGTTCGACACCAGCCCGCCGTCCCAGTACGCGCGGCCGTCGATCTCGATCGCGGGGAAGCCCGGCGGCAGCGCGCCGCTGGCCATCACGTGCTGCGGCCCGATCGGCTGCTGGCGGTTGTCGAAGTAGACGAAGTTGCCGGTCTCCACGTCGACCGCGCCGACGGACAGGCGCGTCGGGCCGTGATTGAGGTAGTCGAAATCGATCAGCTCCCGCAGCGTCGCGGCCAGCGGCGTGGTGTCGTAATAGCTGGGGTCGGGCATCTCGCCCTGCCAGACGGCCGCGCCCGGGCGCGGCGCGAAGAAGCCCGGCACGCCGAACATCGTGGCCCACGCGGCCGACCATTCGTTGGCCCAGCTGCGCATCGGCCCGTCGCCAAACGGCGCGACCGCGGACGGAATGCCGTCGCTCAACCGTTCCCAGAAGCTGATCAGGCGTTGTACGCGCCGTTCGGGCGGATTGCCGGCGATGATCGCCGCGTTGATTGCGCCGATCGAAATGCCGGCCAGCCAATCAGGCTGCCGGTCGAAATCGACCAGCGCCTCGAAGGCGCCGCCCTGGTACGCGCCGAGCGCGCCGCCGCCCTGCAGCACCAGCGCCGTGACAGCGCCGTTGCGTTTCGCGGCGGATTGCGGTTGGGTCATGCGAGGTGCCTGCGGTTCATCGGGGTCGCGCCGACTTTCAGCGTCGGCGCCAGAACCCCAGTATTCCGGTTGGCGGCGACCGTGCCCAGAGCCGGGAGTCACCGCGCAGTCATCAGATGCGCGTGACGTTCGTCATCGATCGCGGTCGATCGCCGTCGCGCGCTCGGTGCCGAGCAGCCGGTCCCACAGGCTGCAGCTGACTGCGTAGTTGCAGCGCGCGTCGGCCTGGTGATGGCGCGCGTGCCGCAGCTTGGCGCGATACAGCCACGATCCTGCGCGCACGCGCCGATGATGGACGGCATCGTGGACCGCCGCGTAAACCAGGTAGCCGGTCATCAGTCCGGCGACCAGCGCAGCCGCGAGGAAGCCCGGCGCCCAGCGGGCCAGAGACTGCCACACGATCAGGAACAGCATGGCGCTGAACCACACCGGCGTGCCGATGAAATCGGCCGGATGCGCGTGATGCCGCTCGTGCAGGCGCCGGAACGGTTCGACCCGGTGCAGCACCCAGCGGTGCAGCGCGTATTCAATGCCGCCCCACACCGCCAGCCCGAGCGCGATCGCGCCGAACGCAATGGCCGCGACCGCGATCGACGCGTGCCACAGCGCGCGCGTCGCCAGCGCGCCGATCCACACCGGGTACAGCGCGAAGTCCGCGTAGTAGCCCCACTTGCTCAGGCGCATGCTGCTGCTCCGCGCGGCGTCACCGGATCGATCCGCGTGTCCCGATCACCGCCGTCATCGGATTCTCGGCGCGAGCGGATCAGCCGCGGCGGCCGACCGCGCGCACCGCCAGCTCGGTCCGGCTGCGCGCGTGCAGCTTGTCCATGATGCGGCTCACGTAGTTCTTCACCGTGCCTTCGGCCAGGAACACGGCGGCACCGATCTGCTTGTTGCTCTTGCCCTGTGCGATCAGCTCGAGGATGCGCTCTTCCTTCTCCGTCAGCGCCTCCTGCAGCCAGACCTCGGCGCGCGCCTCGCCGCCGGCGCGCTCCGGCTTCGGCGCGCTGCTCGCGGGCGGCGCGGGTTCGGCGGCCTCGGCGATCGGCGCGGCGCCGTAGCGGCCGGCGAAGATGCGGAACTGCTCCATCACCTTGCGCGCGATCGGCGGCGACAGGCGTGATTCGCCGCGCTGCACGGCGCGCACGGTTTCCAGCACCTCTTCCTCGGAGGCGTCCTTCAGCAGGTAGGCGTGCGCACCGGCGCGGATCGCCTCGAACACCAGATCGTCGTCGTCGTAGGTCGTCAGCACGACCACGCGCGTGTCGGGCAGTTGGGACGTGATCTCGCGCGTGGCGACCACGCCGCTGGCGCGCGGCATCTGCAGGTCCATCACGATGACGTCGGGCCGCAGCTGCAGCGCCTGCTCGATCGCCTCGACGCCGTCGGCGGCCTGGCCGACGACTTCGATGCCGGGTTCGGCTGCCAGCATCATCGCCAGCCCGCGCCGGATCAGCGCCTGGTCGTCGGCGATCAGCAGCCGCAGCGTTTCGGGGACGGGGCGAACCGGGTCCGGGCTCATTCGGCGCTCGCGTCCTTGCGCGCCGCCGCCCGGGTCCCTAGGCGCGCGTGCAGTTCACCGACGAACGCCGACGGCAGGCGTGCGGTGAAGAAGCGCAGCACCGCGGCCACCGCCAGCGCCGCCTGCTCAGGAGACAGGCTGGCGCCGCGGGCGACGGCCTGGATCAATTCGTCGAGCATCGCGCGAAGGCCGGGTTGCACGGGTCAGGATGCGCAAGAATAGGCCTGAAGGGAGTCCAGATGACGGCAAGCTTATGCACCCGGAGCGGGTTCAGGATAGTGACGAGCGGCACTTTGTGGTCACGGCATCGTGCGGCGCGGGCGCGATGAAGGCGCTTGGGCGCCTCGACCCGCGCCGGCACCTGGCGGCGGCGATCGGCTGGTCGGTTGTGTTGATCGTGTCGCTGGCGTCGCTGGTGGCCGCGAACGTCGCGGCGGACGCGACCGGCCGCCGCGTGCGCGCCGACACCGAGCGGCTGGTCGAGCAGTTCGCGATCCAGATCCAGCGCGCACTGTGGACGAACCTCGCCACCCGCCTGTCGATCGTGCAGGCGACGGCGGCGCAGATCGAATCTTCGTCGGACCGCGGCACCGACGCCTTGCGGCGGCACCTCGAAGCGGTGCAGGCGCAGTTTCCGGAGTTCGCCTGGGTCGGCATGGCCGATGCCGCGGGCCGCGTGGTCGCGGCGACCGGCGGCGTGATGGACGGCGAAGACGTGTCGTCGCGGCCGTGGTTTCAGCGCGCACAGACGCGGCCTTACCTGGGCGACGTGCACAACGCGGTGCTGCTCGATAACCGGCTGCCGCGCGTGAACGGCAACCCGCCGCGAGTGATCGACGTGGCCGCGCCGGTCGCCGACGGCAAGGACCGCTTCGTCAGCGTGATCGGCGCGCAACTGTCGTGGACTTGGATCGAGCGGCTGTTGACGGAGCTGACGAAGACGCTCGATACGCCGCGGCGCATCGACGTGCTGCTCGCCGCCGGCGACGGCACGGTGCTGATCGGCCCGCCGAGCTGGATCGGCCGCACGCTGGGAGCGGATACCGATCTCAGCGAGGGCGGCGCGTATCTGGTCGGGCGGCACACCGGGCGCGTCGACGGCGCGATCGACCTGCCCTGGACCGTGGTCGTGCGGCAGCCGGCGCAGATCGCGCTGGCGCAGGCGGTCGACGCGCGCCGCACCGTGTTCTACGTCGTGCTGCTGGCCGGGTTCGTCGCCGCGCTGGCCGCGGTTGCCGTCACGCGGGTGCTGACGCGCCGGCTGGCGGTGCTCGGGCGCGACGCGCGCGAAGTGCGGCGCGGCGAGCGCGAATCGCTGGCCGCACCCGCGGGCGCGGACGAAGTGGCGGACATCGGCGCGGCGATCAGCGAACTCGTCAATCATCTGCAGCGCGAGAAAAGGGCGCTGGCGCAGCTGAACGCCGAACTCGATGCGCGCGTGGCCGAGCGCACCGCGCGCATCGAGCGGATGGCCGAGGACAGCCGCCGCGCCGCGGTGACGCGTGAACGCCTGCGCCTGGCGCGCGACATGCACGACACGCTGGCGCATTCGCTGATGGCGCTGCTCACGCAGATCCGGCTGGTGCGCAAGCTGAGGCCACGGCTGGCGCAGGACGAACTCGACGCCGAACTCGGACGCGCCGAGGCGGTCGCCGCCAGCGGCCTGCAGGAGGCGCGGGCCGCGATCAAGCAGATGCGCCACAACGCGGTGCAGGATGTCGGGCTCGGACCGGCACTGCGCGAGCTGCTGCTGCGCTTCGGCGAGCGCGCCGGTGTGGCGGTCGCTTTCGACGCCGACGACGCGGCCGCGGCGATGGCCGACCAGCGCGCCGAGACGGTGTTCAGGATCGTCGAGGAGGCGCTGCATAACGTCGAGCGCCACGCGCAGGCGCAGACGGTGCGGGTCGGACTGCGGACGCTGCCGGGCGTGGCCGCGCCGCAGGCCGATGCGCGCACGCGCGTCACCGTGGCCGACGACGGCATCGGCTTCGACACGACCGCGCCGCATCCGGGCCACTACGGCCTGCTCGGCATGCGCGAGCAGGCCGCGCTGGTCGGCGCGACATTCGACATCCGCAGCGCGCCCGGCCAGGGCACGACGATCGAGCTCGAGTTCGCGGCCTGAGCCGCGCCCGCGGCGCAGCCATGACTTTCGTCACCCGCCGCGCGCCGGCGCGCGGTGACGATGTCGTGACCATCGCACGCCGCAATTGGTGACCGCCGCCACTGATGCCGGCGGCGGCGCGTTCCTAAAGTACGCACATCATTCGAGGCGCCGAATCCGCCGGGCAACGGGAAATCAGGATGAGCAGAACCGACATCGCAGTGGCCGTGTACGACTCCCATACGCAGGCCGAAGACGCGGTCCGCAATCTGGCGAAGGCCGGTTTCGACATGAAGCGGATCTCGATCGTCGGCAAGGACTATCACGTCGAGGAGCAGGTCGTCGGCTACTTCAACGTCGGCAACCGCGCGTGGTTCTTCGGCAAGCTCGGCGCGTTCTGGGGCGGGCTGGCCGGCATGCTGTTCGGCGCGGCGTTCATGTTCGTGCCGGTGGTCGGGCACGTCATCGTGCTCGGCCCGCTCGCCTCGGTGATCGCGGGCGGGCTGCAGGGCGCCGTGCTCGGCGGCGGATTGAGCGCGCTGATCGGCGCGCTGACCGCGCTCGGAATTCCGAAGGACTCGGTGCTGCGCTACGAAACCGCGCTCAGGGCCGACAAATTCCTCGTGATCGTCCACGGCGGCGCCGACGACATCCGGCGTGCGCGCGACGTGCTCGCGGCCGCCGGCAGCAACGACGTGCAGGCGCACACGACGCCGGCCTGACGCGATGCATCGGTGCCGTCAACTCGCTGCAACAAACCGAAGGAGCGCGACATGAACTTTCGCCTTACCATCGTCTCAGCGGCCTTGTTTCTGGCCGCGACCCAGTTGCCGCTCGGCGCCGCCGCGCAGGCGCGCGTGCCTGCCGGCTCACCCGACGAATCGGCGAGCCAACCGCAGGCGGCCCGTGCTGCATCCGAATCGCGCGCGCGTTTCACCGACTTGGCGACCTGGTACCTCGCGGCGGGCGCGCCGCAGCGGCACTTCCGCGTCGCCTATGGCGACGTGGACCGCGTGCTCGCCGACGCCAGCCAGACCGCGTCCGTGCCGCAGCGCGCGGCCGACTCGGAATCATGGTCGGCCGGGATCGATCACCAGGCGGCTGCCGATCTGAAGGCGGCGTCGCGCGGGATCGAGGGCGCCGCTGCGTGGATGAGCACCGAGGCCAAGGCCGCGACCGCGACCGCCGAGAAGAATGCACGCGCGGTCGGCGCCAAGCTGGCCCGCGACGGCGACCGGGCCGGGAAAGACATCGTCAAGGACTTCGACTCGCTGCGCGCCGCGCTGCAAGGGAAGGGCAAGTCCGGCGCAGGCAGCAACGCCTCGCCATTCGACGTTGGCGCGTGAGGCTCAAGATCAGCCGCCGGCGGATCGCGGCGGCGGCGCGATGTTCTGGTTGACGCGGAAGAAGTTGTCCGGGTCGTAGCGCTGCTTGACCCGCGCCAGCCGTTCGTAGTTGGCGCCGTACGCGGCGCGGATGCGTTCTTCTCCTTCGGTGCCGAGGAAGTTCACGTACACGCCGCCGGTCGAGAACGGCTCGGTGGCGGCGAAGAAGTCGCGCGCCCACGCGATGCGCTGCGCGTCTTCGCCCGGCTCCGTCCACACCGCGTTGATGTTGATCCCGCACGGCGCGTCGCGGTTGCCGAACGCGGTCGCGGTCTCGGCCACGCGCCCGACCGCGCCGCCCATCTGGAACAGCAGCGTGTAGCAGCGCGGCGACGCGTCGCGCCATGCATGTTCGATCAGAGCTTCGATCAGCGCGTCGCTCAGCGCGCGCAGATAGTGCGACTTCCAGCAGTAGCGCCAGCCCGGCGGCACCGCGCCGTCGAACATCTTCTGGTGCAGCGCGTAGGGCTTGGGCTCGAGGATGTCGAGCAGCGGCGCGCCGAATTGCTTGAGCTTCTGCAGGTCCTGCAGCGCCCGATCGACCGGTCCGGCGTGGCAGGCCATGAGCGCGACGACCGCGCGGCCGTGCAGATGCGGCGGCACCCACGGCGCCGGCGGCGCATGGCGCAGGTTGACGATCGTGGTGACCTCGTCGGGCGTCGTCGCGACGAAGTCGCGATAGAAGCGCAGCACCTCGCGCGCGCGCTCGGCCGGGTGCAGCACGAGTCCCGCGACCACCGTCGGCCCGACCGGATGCACGCGGTATTCGAGCGAGGTGACGACGCCGAAGTTGCCGCCGCCGCCGCGCAGCGCCCAGAAGAGGTCGGCATGATCGTGTTCACTTGCGGTGATGCATTCGCCGCCGACGGTCACGACGTCGGCCGACAGCAGGCTGTCGCACGCCAGACCGTGCTTGCGCATCAGCCAGCCGAGCCCGCCGCCGAGCGTGAGGCCGGTCACGCCGGTGGTCGACGCGATGCCGCCCGTGATCGCGAGTCCGAACGCCTGCGTCTCGTGATCGAGGTCGCCGTTCGTCACGCCGGGTGCGATGCGCACCGTGCGCGCGGCGGGATCGACGCGCACGCCTTTCAGCCGCGACAGGTCGAGCACAAGGCCGTCGTCGACGAGCGCGGTGCCGGCGACGTTGTGGCCGCCGCCGCGGATCGCGAACGGCAGTCCATGCTCGCGCGCGAAGCGGACCGCCGCGACGACGTCGGCCACGCCGCCGGCGCGCGCGATCAGCGCAGGGCGCTTGTCGATGGCCGCGTTCCAGATGCGGCGCGCATCCTCGTAACCGGCGTCAGCGGGCAGCAGCAGTTCGCCGCGCATCCGGGCGCGCAGTTGCGCGATCGCCGCGGAGTTGATCGCCTTGCAAAGCTCCATCAGGTCCATCGATCGCCTCCGTGCGTGATGCACGCACTATTGATCGTGCGCACCGGGCCGGCAAGTCCGGTTTTTGTACTGGTGGGCACCTGGCGCCGGGTGTTAAATGGCGGCATGCAACCGGGCTACAAGCAGTTCTGTCCCGTCGCGAAGGCGTCCGAAGTCTTCGCCAATCGCTGGACGCCGCTGATCCTGCGCGAGCTGATGGCGGGCATGCATTCGTTCAACGACATCCATCGCGGTGTGCCGCTGATGTCGCGCGCGATGCTGGTGACGCGGCTGCGCGAGCTGGAGCATCAGGGCATCGTCGAGCGCCGTCCGCGCGCCGACCGCGGCGGCCACGATTACGTGCTGACCGCCGCGGGCGAGGCATTCCGGTCCGTGATCGCGGCGCTCGGCCACTGGGGGCTCGCGCATGCGCGCGATCGCATCACACCGGCCGACCTCGATCCGTCGCTGTTGCTGTGGAGCCTGCGCCGCCGCGTCGACCTGCACGCGCTGCCGCAGCGCAGGATCGTCGTGCAGTTCGAGTTCATCGGCGTGCCGGCGCGCTACGCGAAGCGGCGCATCCTGTGGCTGATCCTGCAGCCAGCCGGGGCGGAACTGTGCGTGAAGAACCCGGGCCATGAGGTCGATGTGATCGTGCGCGCGAGCATTGCCGACTTCATCGCCGTCCATCTGGGACACGCCACATGGCGCGAGATGGCGACGACGAAGTTCGCGCTCGAGGGCGATCGCCGCATCCTGCGCGAGTTGCCCGCGTGGCTGCGGCTCGACAAGGTGCTCGGCCGCGATCTGCCGATCGTTGCGCAGGCTGCGCCTCACGCCTCGACGAGATAGCCGACTTCACCTGCGCGTATTGATGCAGCCGGTCCGCGGCGCCTGCCGAGGTTCGACCCGTCGTACGCGTGAGGGACCGTACGGATGCGTACGGTGTATCCTTCGCCATCGCTCAACGCGCGATCCGGGAGAGCGCTCCGAACCACGGAGCCGCCGAAGGCGCAACGCCCGTAATCGCTCAGGTACCGAAAACCGCCTCGCGCGAGCGACTCTGGAGAGACTGGACCTGCATTTGCGTGCACGGTTCGGCGCCGAAGGGGCAGGGGCCGACCGGGCTTCAAACTCTCAGGCAAAAGGACAGAGGGGCATCCGTCGATGTTCGACGGATGCCCCATTTGTTTTTGGAGACTCCGGATGACGCTCAAACGCACACCGCTGTTCGAAACCCACGTCGCCGCCGGCGCAAAGATGGTCGATTTCGGCGGCTGGGAAATGCCGGTCAACTACGGCTCGCAGATCGAGGAGCACCACGCGGTGCGCCGGCGCGCGGGGATGTTCGACGTGTCGCACATGCGCGTGGTCGATGTCGACGGCGCGGCATCGCGCGACTTCCTGCGCACGCTGGTGGCCAACGACGTGACCAGGCTCACGCCCGGCAAGGCGCTGTACACGTGCATGCTGAACGACGCCGGCGGCGTGCTCGACGACCTGATCATCTACTGGATCCACACCGATCGCTATCGGGTGGTCGTCAACGCGGCGACCGCCGACAAGGACCTCGCGTGGATGCGGCAGGTCGCAGCAGCGCGCCGATTCAACGTAAATCTCAAGCCGCGGACGGATCTCGCGATGATCGCGGTGCAGGGCCCGCAGGCGCGCGCGATCCTGGCGCAGGTGCTGCCGGAGGCCGCCGAGGTGATCGGAGGGCTCAAGGTGTTCAGCGCCGCGTTCCACGGTGAGTGGTTCATCGCGCGCACCGGCTACACCGGGGAGGACGGCTGCGAGATCGTTCTGCCCGCGGCCGACGCGCCCGCGTTCTGGCACAAGCTGAAGGCGGCCGGCGTGGCCGAATGCGGGCTCGGCGCGCGCGACACGCTGCGGCTCGAGGCCGGAATGAACCTGTACGGGCAGGACATGGACGAGACCGTGTCGCCGCTCGAATCTGGGCTGGCGTGGACGGTCAGCCTGGCGGAGCCGCGCGACTTCATCGGCCGCGCCGCGCTGGAGAACCAGCAGGTGCGCGGCGGGCTGCGGCAACTGGTTGGGCTGAAGATGCTCGACAAGGGTGTGCTGCGCGCGCATCAGAGGGTGTTGACGCCGCACGGCGACGGCGAGATCACCAGCGGCACCTTCTCGCCCACGCTCGGCTTCTCGATCGCGCTGGCGCGCGTGCCGGCCGGCGTCAAGGTCGGTGATCAGGTGCAGGTCGACCTGCGCGGCAAGCCGGTTGCGGCGCAGGTGGTCAAGCACCCGTTCGTGCGCAACGGCAAGGCGCTGATCTCGTGATCCGTGATCTGTGATCCGTGATCCGAGCCAGGCGCCTTGCCTGAGCCGGAGTGAACAAGCAACCAGCAGCCCCAACCAGTGACAAGCAACTCTTGACGAACAACCCGCACTGACCCGCGGATCACAGATCACGGATCACGGATCACGGATCACGGACCACGGATCACGGATCACGGATCACGGATCACGGATCACGAAAGGAGCCCCATGAAAGTACCCGCAGACCTCAAGTACACCGAGTCCCACGAGTGGGTGAAGAGCGAAGCCGACGGCACGGTGACGGTCGGCATCACCGATTTCGCGCAGGACGCGCTCGGCGACCTGGTGTTCGTCGAGTTGCCCGAGGTCGGACGTGCGTTGAAGGCGGGCGAGGCGTGCGCGGTGGTCGAATCGGTGAAGGCGGCCTCCGACGTGTATGCACCGATCGCCGGCACGGTCATCGCCGCGAACGACGTGCTGAAGGACAAGCCGGAGGCGATCAACAGCGACGCGTTCGGCGCCTGGCTGTTCAAGCTCAAGCCCGCGAACGCGGGCGACTTGAACAAGCTGCTCGACGCCGCGAAGTACCAGGCCAATATCGAGGCGGCGAAGTAGATGACCACCCTGATGCAACTGGAACAGCACGACGCGTTCGTCGCGCGCCACATCGGCCCCAACGACGAGGAGATCGCGCAGATGCTGGCCGTGATCGGCCAGCCGTCGCTCGACGCGATGGTCGACGCGATCGTGCCGGCGTCGATCCGCCTGAATGCGCCGCTCGCCTTGCCGGGCGCGACGACCGAGGAGGAAGCCCTGGATAAGCTGCGCGCGATCGCGCAGAAGAACCGGGTGTTCAAGAGCTTCATCGGCATGGGCTACTACGGCACGTTCACGCCGAACGTCGTCCTGCGCAACATCCTGGAGAACCCCGCCTGGTACACCGCGTACACGCCGTACCAGGCCGAGATCTCTCAGGGCCGGATGGAAGCGCTGATCAACTTCCAGACGATGGTGTGCGACCTGACCGGGATGGAGATTGCCAACGCGTCGCTGCTCGACGAAGGCACGGCCGCGGCCGAGGCGATGACCCTCGCCAAGCGCTCGTGCAAGAGCAAGTCGAACCTGTTCTTCGTTTCGGCGGACTGCCATCCGCAGACGATCGCGGTGGTGCGCACGCGCGCCGAGGCGCTCGGCATCGAGATCGCGGTCGGCGACGACGCAAGCGCGCTGAAGGCCGACGCGTTCGGCGTGCTGCTGCAGTATCCGTGCTCGACCGGCGACCTGCGCGACTACGCGGACATCGTGCGCGCAGCGCACGCGCGCGGCGCGCTGGTGACCGCCGCCGCCGACCTGCTCGCGCTGACGCTCGTCAAGCCGCCGGGCGAGTGGGGCGCCGACATCGTGGTGGGCAATTCGCAGCGCTTCGGCGTGCCGTTCGGATTCGGCGGTCCGCACGCCGCGTTCCTCGCCTGCCGCGACGCGTACAAGCGCTCGATGCCCGGGCGGCTGGTCGGCGTGTCGGTCGACGCGCAGGGGCAACCCGCGTATCGCCTCACGTTGCAGACGCGCGAGCAGCACATCCGGCGCGAGAAGGCGACTTCGAACATCTGCACCGCGCAGGTGCTGCTGGCGGTGATGGCGAGCATGTACGCCGTTTATCACGGCCCGCAGGGGCTCGCGCGCATCGCGCGGCGCGTGCACCGGCTGGCGACGATCTTCGCCGCGGGACTGCGCGCCAGCGGGCTGCGCGCCAACGAGCGCTTCTTCGACACGGTGACGGTGACCGGAGTCGATGCGGCAAAGGTGCACGCAGCAGCGCGCGCGCGCCGCATCAACTTGCGCGACCTGGGCCCCGATGCGGTCGGCGTGTCGTTCGACGAAACCAGCACGCGCGCGGACGTGCAGGCGCTGTGGTCGATCCTCGGCGCCAGCGGCAACGTCGACGTGCTCGACGGCGCGGTGCTCGATGCGATCCCGCCCGCGCTCGTGCGTACGTCGGCGTTCCTGACGCATCCGGTATTCAACACGCACCACGCCGAGCACGAGATGCTGCGCTACCTGCGCTCGCTCGCCGACAAGGATCTCGCGCTCGACCGCACGATGATCCCGCTCGGCTCGTGCACGATGAAGCTGAACGCCACGGCCGAAATGATCCCGGTCACGTGGCCTCAGTTCGCGCACATCCATCCGTTCGCGCCCGCCGAGCAGGCGGCCGGCTACCGGCAGCTCGTCGACGAGCTGGAAAAGATGCTGGTCGAGTGCACCGGCTACGACGCGGTCAGCCTGCAGCCGAACTCCGGCGCGCAAGGCGAATACGCGGGCCTGCTCGCGATCCGCGCCTACCACAAGGCGCGCGGCGAGGGCCATCGCAACATCTGCCTGATTCCGGAGAGCGCGCACGGCACCAACCCGGCGAGCGCGAACCTCGCCGGCATGGAGGTCGTGGTGGTGAAGTGCGACGCCAACGGCAACGTCGACGTGGCGGACCTGAAGGCCAAGGCGACGCAGCATGGCGACAAGCTTGCGGCGCTGATGGTGACCTATCCGTCGACGCACGGCGTGTTCGAGGAGGCGATCGTCGAGATCTGCGACATCGTGCACGCGCACGGCGGGCAGGTGTACACCGACGGCGCCAACCTGAACGCGCTGGTGGGGCTGGCGAAGCCGGGCAAGTACGGCTCGGACGTCTCGCACCTGAACCTGCACAAGACGTTCTGCATCCCGCACGGCGGCGGCGGACCGGGCGTGGGGCCGGTCGCGGTCAAGGCGCACCTGGCGAAGTACCTGCCTGGCAGGCTCGGCGGCGTCGTCAACGGCGAGCATCCGATCGGCATGGTCAGCGCTGCGAATTACGGCTCGGCCGGCATCCTGCCGATCTCGTGGATGTACATCACGCTGATGGGCGCGGCGGGACTCAAGCGCGCCACGCAGGTGGCGTTGCTGAACGCGAACTATGTCGCCAAGCGGCTCGCGCCGCATTACCCGACGCTGTACACCGGCCGCAACGGGCTGGTCGCGCACGAGTGCATTCTCGATCTGCGGCCGATCAAGGACGCATGCGGCATCAGCGCGGAAGACGTCGCGAAGCGGCTGATGGACTACGGCTTCCACGCGCCGACGCTGAGCTTCCCGGTGCCCGGCACGCTGATGGTTGAGCCGACCGAAAGCGAGGCGCTGCACGAGCTCGACCGCTTCTGTGAGGCGATGATCGCGATCCGCGCCGAGATCCGCGCGGTCGAGGAGGGTCGCGTCGACCGCGACGACAACCCGCTGCGCAACGCGCCGCACACTGCCGCGATGGTGATGGCGGAGAACTGGGAGCACGACTACTCGCGCGAGCAGGCGGCGTTCCCGCTCGCGAGCTTGAAGCGGCAGAAGTACTGGCCGCCGGTCGCACGCATCGACAACGTGTACGGCGACCGCCACGTGTTCTGCTCGTGCGTGCCGATCGACGCGTACCAGGAAGAGGCACCGGCGGCGGCGTGACTTGCACGCGGCGCCGGCAGCTGCTCGGCGCCGCAATCGCCGCGCCGCTGGTCTCGGGTTGCACCGTGATCGAAGGCATGTTCTTCTACCCGGACCGCGTCGAATACACGCGGCCCGCGCAGTTCGGCCTGAAGCACGAGGACGTGTCGATCGACGGCGCAGACGGCAGCAAGCTGCACGGCTGGTGGCTGCCGGCGGCCGACGCGAAAGGCAGCGTCCTGCACCTGCACGGCAACGCGGCCAACATCAGCAATCATCTGCCGCTGGTGGCGTGGCTGCCGGCGGCGGGATTCAACCTTCTGATGGTTGACTACCGCGGCTTCGGTCGATCCGAGGGCAAGCCCACGCTCGACGGCGTGGTCGACGATGCGCTGGCGGCGCTGCGCTATCTGCGCACGCGTCCCGGCGTCGACGCGGGCAAGCTGATCGTGCTCGGCCAGAGCATCGGCGGCGCGACCGCGCTGAGGATGCTGGCCGCCGATCGCGCGGGCGTGAAGCTGGCGGTGATCGACTCGGCGTTCGCGAGCTACCGCGGCATCGCGCGCGACGCGGCGCTGCAAAGCGTGGTGCTGGCGCCGTTCCTGCCGCTGGCGCTGCCGTGGCTTCCGCCGCGCGAGCGCGATCCGGTCGCGCTGCTCGCGCATCTCGACCTGCCGCTGCTGTTCGTGCACGGCACGGCCGACGCGGTGATCCCGTACAAGCACACCGAGCAGCTCTTCGCAGCGGCGCACGATCCGAAGCGGCTGATCCGTGTCGACGGCGGCGAGCACATGGAGGCGTTGATGCGCAGCCGCGTGCAGGCGGACGTGCGCGGTGCGATGCTCGAAGCGGTCTGCGGCAAGCAGGGCATTGCGTGGCGGTAAGCGTCTTCGACCTCTTCAAGATCGGCATCGGGCCGTCGTCGTCGCACACGGTCGGGCCGATGCGCGCCGCGCGCATGTTCGCGCTGCGGCTTGCGCACGACGGGTTGCTCGAGCGCACCGCGCGCGTGCGGGCGGAGCTGTACGGCTCGCTCGGCGCCACCGGCAAGGGCCACGGGTCGGACAAGGCCGTGGTGCTTGGCCTCGAAGGCGACGAACCGGACCAGGTCGACATCGACGGCATCGCGGCGCGGCTGGAACGGATGCGCGCGCAACAGCGGCTGAGCCTGCTCGGCCGGCGCGCGATCGCGTTCGATCCCGACCGCGACCTGCTCTTTTATCGCGCGAAGACGTTGTCGTTCCACGCCAACGGCCTGCAGTTCGCCGCGTTCGACGACGCGGGCGCCGAGCTGATTTCGAAGACCTACTACTCGGTCGGCGGCGGCTTTGTCGTCAGCGACGAGGTGGCCGCGGACGGCAGCTCGCACAAGCGCATCGCGCCCGACACGACGGTGCTGCCGCATCCGTTCCACACCGGCGGCGAACTGCTGGCGCTGACCGAGCGCGAAGGCTGCTCGATCGCCGAGGTCATGCGGCGCAACGAACGCCACTGGAAGAGCGACGCCGGGATCGACGCCGGGCTGCGCGCGATCTGGGATGCGATGCAGGCGTGCGCCGAACGCGGACTGCGCAGCGAAGGCGAACTGCCGGGACCGTTCAAGGTCAAGCGGCGCGCGCCCGCGCTGTACCGCAGGCTGTCGGCGCCGGGCGCAGGACTCGCCGATCCGCTGGCGGTGATGGACTGGGTCAACCTGTGGGCGCTCGCGGTCAACGAGGAGAACGCCGCCGGCGGCCGCGTGGTCACCGCGCCCACCAACGGCGCGGCCGGCATCATCCCGGCGGTGCTGCACTACTACACGCGCTTCGTGCCGGGCGCAGCAGAGGCGCGCGTGTTCGACTTCCTGCTGACCGCGGCGGCGATCGGCATCCTGTACAAGGAGAATGCGTCGATCAGCGGCGCCGAGGTCGGCTGCCAGGGCGAGGTCGGCGTCGCCTGCTCGATGGCCGCGGGCGCGTTGGCCGCGGTGCTCGGCGGCACGCCGGCGCAGGTCGAGAACGCGGCCGAGATCGGCATGGAGCATCACCTGGGGCTGACCTGCGATCCGGTCGGAGGCCTGGTGCAGATCCCGTGCATCGAGAGGAACGCGGTGGCGGCGGTGAAGGCGATCAACGCCGCGCGGCTCGCGCTCGCCGGCGACGGCTCGCACGTGGTGTCGCTCGACAACGTGATCAAGACCATGCGCGAGACCGGCGCCGACATGCAGACCAAGTACAAGGAAACCGCGCGCGGCGGGCTGGCGGTGAACATCGTCGAGTGCTGAGGCGCGCGGTTGCCTACAATGCGCTGCGATACCGACAGGGAGCGAGCGATGGTCTTTGGCAAGCTGCTACCGAAGGACGAGAACTTCTTCGCGATGTTCAACGATCATGCGCACCACATCGCCGAGGGCGCACGCGCGTTCATGTCGATGATCCAGCATTACGCGCAGCCCGATCTGCGCGAGAAATACGCCGCCGAAGTCGTCGCCGCCGAGCACGCCGCCGACCGCATCACCGCCGAGGTGAACCGCAAGCTTCATCGCACGTTCGTCACGCCGATCGACCGCGAGCAGATCCACGGCCTGATCAACGCGATGGACGACATCCTCGACCTGCTGCAGGACTCCAGCGAGGTGATGGCGCTGTACAACGTGCAGCACCTGCCGGCCGATGTCGAGCGGCTGGGCGACATCTCGATGAAGTGCTGCCAGCGCGTCAAGCACGTGGTGTCGCTGCTGCCGGAACTGACGCGCACGCAGGGGGCCGAGGCGGCGCTGAAGACCTGCGAGGAGATCGACCGGCTCGAATCCGACGCCGACCGCGTGATGCGCGGCGCGATGTCGAAGCTGTTCCGCGACGACATCGACGTGCGCGAGCTGATCAAGCTGAAGGCGATCTACGAACATCTCGAATCGATATCGGATCGCTGCGAGGACGTGGCGAACCTGATCGAAGGCATCGTGCTCGAGCACTCGTGACCGGCGGCCGGCATCCGTGATGGAGTCGGCTCCGATCTCGCTCCCGGTCGTTGTGCTGCTGGTCGCGCTGGCGTTCGCGTTCGACTTCATGAACGGCTTTCACGACGCCGCCAACTCGATCGCGACCGTCGTGTCCACCGGCGTGCTCAAGCCGCGGCAGGCGGTGCTGATGGCGGCCTTGTTCAACATGGTCGCGCTGTTCATCTTTCAGCTGCACGTGGCGGCGACGATCGGCAAGGGCATCGTCGAGCCCGGCGCGGTCGACCACCACGTCGTGTTCGGCGCGCTGACCGGCGCGATCACCTGGAACGTCGTCACGTGGTGGTACGGGCTGCCGTCGTCGAGCTCGCACGCGCTGATCGGCGGCATCATCGGCGCGGTGGTCGCCAAGGCGGGCGTGGGCAAGCTGATCGGCGCCGGCATCTGGAAGACGGTGGTGTTCATCTTCGTGTCGCCGACGCTGGGCTTCGTGCTGGGCGCGCTGATGATGGTGGCGATCTCGTGGATCTTCCGCCGCACCGCGCCGCTGCGCGTGGACCGCTGGTTCAAGCGGCTGCAGCTCGTGTCCGCCAGCCTTTATTCGCTTGGCCACGGCGGCAACGACGCGCAGAAAACGATCGGCATCATCTGGTTGCTGCTGATCGCCGCCGGGGTGCTGGCGGCGGACGCCAAGTCGCCGCCCGCGTGGGTGATCATCGGCTGCTACCTGGCGATCGGGCTGGGGACGATGTTCGGCGGCTGGCGCATCGTCAAGACGATGGGGCAGCGGCTGACCAAGCTGCGCCCGGTCGGCGGATTCTGCGCCGAAACCGGCGGCGCGCTGATGCTGTTCACGGCGAACCTGTTCGGCATTCCGGTGTCGACCACGCACACGATCACCGGCTCGATCCTCGGCGTGGGCTCGGTGCGCAACCCGTCGGCGACGCGCTGGGGGCTGGCCGGCAACATCGTGTGGGCGTGGATCTTCACGATCCCGGCGTCGGCATTCATCGCCGCGATCTCCTACTGGATCAGCAACGCGTTGCTCTGACGGAGCGCGGCAATGACCGATACTCGCGCAGTACCGTTCGGATTCGCGCCGCCGTTTGATGCGCCGATTCCCTACCTGCAGCGCATCCGCGACTACTACCAGGCGCTCGGGTACGGTTCGCCTTATGAGTGGGCGCACTACGTGGAAGTGCCGTTTCAGAGCCTGCGCAAGCCGCTCGCCGAATGCACGGTCGCGCTGATCACGACCGCAGCGCCGTACCAGCCGGACAAGGGCGACCAGGGCCCCGGTGCGCCGTACAACGCGGCGGCCAAGTTCTATCGCGTGTACTCGATGGCGAGCGCGGCCGAGCCCGACTTCCCGCTCGGCAATGCGGCCGGTCGGCCGAACGACCGCGAGTCGCAGGACTACACGCTCAAGCTCGCGCTCGCGCTGCTGCAGTCGGCGCCCGCCGCGCGCACGACCGTGCAGTCGCCGCTGCGCTGGAGCGACGATCCGGACTGGAAGCTCGACTACTGCAACGTCGAGCGCCTGACGCCGGAGGAGATCGCGCAGCGGCGCGCCGAGTTCGACCGCGGCAAGGCGCAGGCGAAGCAGTTGCGCGAGGAGGCCGCCGCGGCCGGATGCGGTGCGTCCGGCGCAATCGCGCAAGCGGCGGATTCCTGACGCACTCGTCGCCGCGCATACTGTTAAATTGGTGGTTCATGATGGATTGCCGTGCGGCGCCGGCCGCGGAAGGCGAACGATGAAACGCGTGCTGTCTGCGGTACTTCTACTGATGCTGACGCGGGCCGCGTACGCAGCGCTGCCGGGCGATTTCGCCGAAGGCAAGCGACTGCACGACGCGAACTGCACCGGGTGCCACGATTCCGGCGTGTACACGCGCAAGAACCGTCAGGTGCGCTCGCTCGATGCTCTGAAGGACCAGCTGCAGAGCTGCGGTCACATGGTCAAGAAGGAATTCACCGCGGCTCAGGCGCAGGACCTCACCAAGTACCTGAACGACCGGTTCTATCGGTTCCAGTAGCGATACCGGCGGCCGGACGGTTGATTTTCGCCGCTGCCGGCGCATTGTCCGCGGGTCAGGAGTCGTGGTGTCGCGCCGCTGACCGCGGCGAGCACGTCAGAACCGCATCGCCCCGCTGCGCCACGCAATCCAGGCTGCGGTGATTGCGAGCGTTGCGACTGTCACCGGCAGTCCGGTGCGCAGATGGCGCCGCCAGTCGATCGCGATGCCTTGCCGGCGCGCCGCGTCGACCACGATGATGTTGGCGATCGAGCCGACGATCAGCAGGTTGCCCGCCAGCGTGCTCACCAGCGCGAGCAGCGGGCCGGCGAAGGGCTCGGTCGCGGCGGGCAGCAGCAACATCACCGCCGGCACGTTCGACACCACGTTCGACAACGCGAGCACGGTGACGAACAGCGGCGCCGGCTCGGTGAGCGCAAATCCTTGCGCCGCCAGCGCCTGCACCGCCTGCCGCGTCAGCCCGGTCTGCTCGAACGCGTGGTTCACGACGAACAGGCCGATGAACAGGATCAGCAGTTCCCAGTCGACCAGGCCGAGCGTGCTGGTCGAATGCAGCTTGCGGCTCATCAGCAGCAGGCCGGCGCCGGTCAGCGCGGCCACGTCGCGCGGAAGCTCCGTGAACAGGAACACCAGCACGAGAAGCGCGGCCACGGTCAGCCCCTTGGCCGTCTGCCAGCGATCGAGCGGCGTGCGCTCGGCGGCGTGCCGCCCGACGGCGGCGGCGGCGAGCGGCTGCACGGTGTGCCAGCGGCCGCGCGACTGCCACGCGAGCACTGCCCACAGCGCGACGAGTCCGAGCGCGACCGGCACGATCGCCTCGAGGAAGTAGCCGCCGAACGGCAGCCGCAGCACCTGTCCGATCAGCATGTTCTGCGGATTGCCGATCAAAGTGGCGGCCGAGCCGATGTTCGCCGCGCAGGCGAGCGCGAGCAGGTACGCCACCGGGTCGAGCCCGCGCCGCAGGCAGGCATCGGCCAGCACCGGCGCGACGGCCAGGCAGACGACGTCGTTGCTGAACACCGCCGACAGCGTCGCCGCCACCGCGATCACCGCCGCCAGCAGCGCACGCGGGCCGAACGGCAGCGCCGCAACGGCCTGCGTGACCCAGTCGTAGAAGCCGCCGAGCCGCATCTGCGCCGAGATCACCATGAAGGAGAACAGCAGCAGCAACGTCGGCAGATGAATCGAGCGCGCGGCCTGCTCCGGCGTCACGTCGCCGATCGCGATCAGCGCGATCGCGCCCAGCAGCGCCACGCCGGTGCGGTCGAGCTGCAGGAACGGCAAGCCGCCCAGGATCATGCCGAGATAGACGATCACGAAGATCGCGACGACGGTGACGGTCATTGTTGTTGGTCCGGTGCGGATGCCCGAGGGCGAAGTCTACGGACGCGTCTCCGTTCTTCAGCCTCGCTTAAGACGGCGCCGCTAGCGTGCCGACCATGCCAATCGATGCAGGGAGCCACCCGATGATCCTTCGAAGCCTCGTTGTCGCGGCCGCACTCGCCGGCGCGGCCGCGGCGGTCGGCGCGCAGGAAAGGACGACGCCGGCAGCGCTGCTGCAGCAGCTCGAAGCGGCGGCGCGCGCCGACGATGCGCGCTTTGCCGGCTTCTCCGCGCAGCGCGGCGCGGCGTTCTTCGCCGACAAGCACGGCCGCGACCTCGCCTGCGCGACCTGCCATCAAGCCGATCCGCGCGCGGTGGGCCGGCACGCCAGCACCGGGCGCGAGATCGCGCCGCTGGCGCCGAGCGCGAATCCGCAACGCTTCACCGACGCGGCCAAGACCGCCAAGTGGTTCAAGCGCAACTGCAACGACGTGCTCGGCCGCGAGTGCACGCCGGTGGAAAAGGGCGACCTGCTGGCGTGGCTGCTGGGCAAGACCTCCTGATGCCGATCGCTTGCTCCGGAGCAGACACGATGATCAAGCCGCACCGCCAGAGGCTGTTCGACGCCGTCGTCTGGACGGTTTCACTGATGTTCCTCGCCATGCTCGCGCTGCACGAGGCGCACGCGGGCGAGCACCGCTACGACGTGAACGCGCCGCAGTACCGCGACGAATGCGGCAGCTGCCATGTGCCGTATCCGCCCGCGCTGCTGTCCGCCGCGCAGTGGCGGCAGGTGATGGGCGCGCTCGACCGCCACTACGGCACCGATGCCGGCATCGACGCCGCCGCGCGCGACGCGATCACGCGCTTCGTCGTCGAGCGCGCCGGCCGCGAAGGCGGAGCGGGAAACGGCCTGCCGCGCATCACGACCGGCCGCTGGTTCGTCCGGGAGCACCGCGAGGCCGCGCCCAAATTCACCAGCGCGGCGGTCAAGAGCGCCGCCAACTGCGGCGCCTGCCACCGCGGCGCGGACCGCGGCGACTATTCCGAACGCGGCCTCCTGGTGCCGCGCTGAATCACGCATAAAGGGAGCCAACGGTGTCCACTGCATCCACCGAGCGCGGGCTGGTCTGGGACCTGCCGACGCGCATCTTTCACTGGCTGCTCGCCGGATCGTTCGCGGTCGCGTTCATCACCGCGGAAGCCGAACCGTGGCGCGCTCTGCACGTACTGAGCGGCTACACGGCGATCGGGCTGGTCGTGTTTCGACTGCTGTGGGGCGTGCTCGGCACGCGCTACGCGCGCTTCAGCGGCTTCAGCTTCGCGCCGTCGAAGGTGGCCGCCTATCTGAAATCGCTGCTGGCGTTCCGGCCGCAGCACTACGCGGGCCACAATCCGGCCGGAAGCTGGGCGGTGATCGCGCTGCTCGCACTCATCGCCGCCAGCGGCGCCACCGGCTGGGCGGTGTTCAACGAAGTCGGGCCCGAGTGGCTGGAAGTCCTGCACGAGGGACTCGCGAACGCCGCGCTCGCGCTCGTCGTCGTGCACGTGCTCGCGGTGATCGCGAGCAGCTGGCTGCATCGGGAGAACCTGGTCCGCGCGATGATCGACGGCCGCAAGGCGCTGCACGAACGTCCCGCGGCCGGCGGCCCGCGCCGTGTCGTCGCGCTGGCGCTGGTCGCGGCGCTGCTCGCCTTCTGGGGCGGCTGGATCCCGGCGCCGGGGCTGCAGCGCGAACCGGGCTGGGCCGCATTGAAGTCGATCACCCCGGCGGCGGTCGCGAGGCAGACCGAGCGTGCGGTGCACGCGCGGCGCGACGCGCGACAGGACGACGACTGATCGCGCGCGCCCGCGGTCAGTTCCTGTAGCCTGGATCGATTCGATCGAGCTTGCGCAGCAGCGCCGGCCAGGCAAGCTCGCCGCCCGCGCCACGCGTCACCTGGTCCCAGCCGGATTGCGCGCCTGCAAGGATCGCGTCGCCGATCCTGCGTACTCGTTGCCCGCCACCGAGGGCGCGCACCTGGATCGCGCACGCGGTTTCGAGGAAGTACATCGCGACGAATGCCTCGGCGATCGAACGCCCGACCGTCAGGAGGCCATGATTGCGCAGCATCAGGCAGTGCTTGTCGCCGAGATCCCGCACCAGGCGCGGCTTCTCGTCTTCGTTCAGCGCGATGCCCTCGTAGTCGTGATAGGCGAGTGACGACAGAACGATCATCGAGTGCTGCGACAGGGGCAACAGGCCCTGCTCCTGCGCCGACACCGCGACGCCGTTGATGCTATGCACGTGCAGCACGCAGGCGGCATCCGCGCGCGCCGCATGCACCGCGCTATGGATCGTAAAGCCGGCCGGATTGATGTCGTGCGGGGTGGCGTGCACCTTGTTGCCGTGCAGGTCGACCTTGACCAGGCTCGACGCGGTGATCTCGTCGAACGTCAGCCCGTAGGGATTGATCAGGAAGTGATGTTCCGGGCCGGGGACGCGCGCGGAAATGTGCGTGAAGATCAGGTCGTCCCACCCGAACAGCGCCACTAGACGGTAGGCCGCGGCAAGGTCGACGCGTTGCCGCCATTCGGCGGCGTTGACCGTTGAACGCAGGTCGTGCGTCTGATCGTTCATCGCTGTCTCCCCTTGGCGGCGCGCCGGTGGCACAATATATAGACCGGTCTAGTGAGGGAGTCAAGATGAAGAAGCCGGCCGAAGGTGGCAGCCGCGCCCGCATGATCGAGGCGACGATCGCGCTGATGCGCGGCTCCGGCCTGTCGGGTGCGGGAATCAACGAGATCGTGCGCGCGAGCGGCGCACCGAAGGGCTCGGTCTACCATTTCTTTCCGGCCGGCAAGCTGCAGATCGTCAGCGAGGCACTGGCGGAGTATTCGCAGCGCGTGCAGGCGTTCATCGACGCGGCGCTGGCGAGCCGGAACGCACCGGACGAGAAGGTCAGGGCGCTGTTCGACGCCTTTGCCCGGCGCGTCGAGGCGGGTGATTTCCAGTCCAGTTGCGCGGTCGGCACGGTGACCCTCGATCTGGAGGCAGGGCTCGAGGACCTTCGCGGCGCGCTCGCGGACGCCTTTGCCGACTGGGTGGCGCTGATCGAGCGGCATGTCGACTGCGGCGATGCACGACGCACAAAGTCGTTCGCGAGCCTGATTCTGACCGCCATCGAGGGCGCCTACATCCGCTGCCGCGCGGAGCGTTCGAGCCGGCCGTTCAGGGAAGCCGGCGCCTGGCTGGCGGAACTGGCAGTGCGCCGGTCGCACTAGGTAGCGCGCGCTCGTGGACCGCGACGGTTCGGCGCCTGGCAGGCACGTCCCGCGAATCCGGACCGTGTCGGAGATTCACGTGCCTCGCGCATTGACGCGTCGCGCGTCGCGGCCCTACCTTCGCCGGCATCGCGTTCCAGAGAGCAGAACATGGCCAAGAAGCGCGCCAAGGTGATCCGCAACGTCCGTCCCGACGCAGTCGATTTCCGCGACCTGCCGTTCCGCCCCAACATCGCGTTGCCGCCGGCGCCGCAGCTCTTTCCCGGCGCGAAGATGCAACTGCCGGTGAAGAACCAGGGTGAAACGAGCGCGTGCACCGGCTTCGGTCTGTCGCTGGTCGTCGAGCATCTGTTGCGCGCGGCCAGGCGAGAGGCGCCGGCGATTTCGCCCTTCATGCTGTACTCGATGGCGCGCCGCTACGACGAGTTCCCCGGCTCGTCGGACAAGGGCTCCAGCCTGCGCGGCGCGCTGAAGGGCTGGCACAAGCACGGCGCGTGCGTCGACCGGCTCTGGACCACCGGCATCGATATGCCGCCGGCGCCCGCGAGGGCCGCGGACGACTGGTGGCTCGACGCGGTGCGCCGGCCGCTCGGCGCCTATTACCGGATCGACCCGCGCGCGGTGAGCGACATGCACGCGGCCCTGAACGAGGTCGGAATCCTCTACGCCAGCGCGGTGTGCCACGCGGGCTGGGACGCGGGCTACACGCAGAAGCAGCCGAGGCAGCGGCCGACGTCGTTCAGGCAGCCGATCTTCACGATTCCGACCGTGCCGGCGGAGCCGCAGGACGGCGGCCACGCGTTCGCGATCGTCGGTTACAACGAGGCGGGTTTCCTGCTGCAGAACTCGTGGGGCGACGAGTGGGGCACGCGCGGCTACGCGATCCTTGCTTACTCCGACTGGCTCGCCAACGCGATGGACTGCTGGGTCGCGCAGCTCGGCGCCGTGACGTCGGAGCACCTGGCGATCGCGAAGTCGAACACGCTGCGTACCGACGCGAAGGGAACGAAGGTCTCGCTCGCGGGCAGCGACTTGTTGCGCGATCGCGAGATTGCGCCGTTCGTGATCAACATGGGCAACAACGGCAAGCTGTCGAACAGCGGCCTGTTCCGCACCACGGCGGATGATGTGCGCGCGATCGTCGACGTGCATCTGGCGCAGGCGCGCAAGCGCTGGGGCCTGGTCGGCAAGCCGGTCGACGTGTGCATCTACGCGCACGGCGGGCTGGTGGGCGAGAGGGCCGCTGCCGCCAATGCCGCCAAGTGGGTCGCGCTGCTTTATCGCAACCGCATCTTCCCTGTGTACCTGATGTGGGAGACCGATCTGCTGAGCACGGTGGTCGATCGGATCAGCGATGCGGTCGCGCACGTTCCGCGCGCGGCCGGCGCGCGCGAGGGGTTCTGGTCCAGTGCCGAGAAGTGGTGGAACGAGCGCCTGGAGCGACTGCTGGCGCCGCCGGGCACGCAGTTGTGGAGCGAGATGAAGCAGAACGCGGCGGCGATCAGCGCAGCGGCCGACACTGGCGCCGGCATCCTGTACCAGCACTTCGTCCGCTCCGAGGCGCAGCACGAGCCGCTGCGCATCCACCTGGTCGGGCACTCGGCGGGATCGATCGTCCACTCGCACATCGTCGACTACGTGTGCCGACATGGCATGAAGGTCGAATCGGTGAGCTTCATGGCGCCCGCGGTGCGCGTCGATACGTTCGACACGCTGGTGGCAAAGCGGCTGGCCGACCGCTCGGTCAAGCGCTATCTTCAGTTGCACCTGACCGAGAAGGCGGAGGAGGACGACCCGACCTGCGGCCCGTACCAGCGTTCGCTGCTGCATCTGGTGTCGGCGTCGTTCGAGGGCGGGGCGCCGACGCCGATTCTCGGCATGGAGAAGTTCTACCGGGATTACGGCGCAGCTCTCAGGCACGCCACCGCGATCGTCGCGCCGGGCGCCCGGAGCGCGAGCACCACGCACGGCGGGTTCGACGACGACGAACTGACGCAGCAGCGCGTGATCGAGTTCATTCAAAAGTAGGGATTCGGCCTTCCATACATCACGCCGAACGGACGGCAACGCCGTTCGCCCCGACGTATCGAAGGGCGAACGCAATGTCGTTCGGCATCGGTCCGGGCGGCGAGCAGGGCGTGCTGGTCGGCGGCTTCACTTCGAACCCGGCCGATCGAGGCGCCGCGGTCTTCGGCGGCGGAACCGAGGCCGGCTACGCGGAACGCGTGCCGACGAAGGCGCAGGCGATGCGCGAAGGCATCACGCGAACGGCCGCCGCGCGGCCGTTCGCGGTGTACGCCGGCAATCGCGAGGTGTGGCGCTACGAAGCCGACCCGGACGCGGTGGTGCGTTGGGACGAGGCGCGCGCCATCCTGTTCATCGACGAACCGGGGCGCTCGCCTCCGCTGCGCCCGCGCGGGCGCCAAGCGCCGCACGGCCGCGCGACGGCGTTAGGGCTCGCCGACATCGAGGTGCTTTCGCGCGCGTCGGGCGTTCAGCCGATGGCGCGTGCCTGCGTGCTCCGTAGCATCGACCCACGCGCCGCGCGCGATCGCGGGCGACGCAGTCACCGCGCGTCCTTCTTCAATGCAGTCACGACAGCCAGCGTACAGCCCGGCGCTGCAGGTTCAAAGCGCGGGCGAGGCGGCACTCACCGGCGACGCCTGGTCGCACTCGGCCGGGCTCGTCATCGTCGCGATCGCGGTCATCGGCGTGCTGTTCGTCGGCGCGCTGCTGCTGATGTATTTCGGTTTGGTGCAGACCAGCGGCGCGCGCGATGCCGTTGCGTCGGCGCGGGCCGAGGCTGCGCCGGCGCGCATGCAACCGATCGCGCCCGCGCCGGCCGCACCGCCGCCGGCAGCGGCCGAACCACGCCCGCACCGCGTTGCCGCGCCGGTCGTTGCCGCCGCGCCGGCCCCGCGCGCGGTTGCGCCGATCGCGACGCCGTCACCCGGGCACGAAAGACACGCCGCGCCTTCACTCGAGCGCGACAAGCGCGCTGCACCGGCGCCCGAGCGCGACGAGCGCGCTGCACCGGCACCCGAGCCCGATAAGCGCGTGGCGCCGACGCGCGAGCCCGACATTCGCGCGGCGCGGCCGGAGAGCGACGACCGCGCGGCGCCGACCGAACGCGAAGCGCGCGCGCTGCCCGTGGTTCAACCCGCGCCGGCGGCGGTCGCGACGGACGAGCGCCGCACAGCAACCCCTGCCGCTCCGGCTGCCACGCCGGCCGCCGAGCGAATCGAGAAGAAGAGCGAACCTCCTGTCGCGCAACGGCCGGTCGCGTCGCCGTCCGCGCTCGCGGCCGCGCAACCGATTCCGGCGCCTGCGGCACCCGCGCCGGGGACTGAGCCGGCGCCGGTCGCTGCAACCGCTCCCGCGCCGCCGCCGCGGCAATCCCTTGCAGCGCGCGCCGAGCCCGGGGCCGACCCATTGCCGCCGGTCGTGCTGCGACCGGTGTCACGCCGGCAGCCGGAGTTTCCGCGGCAGGCGCTGCGCGAAGGCGTCATGCGCGGTTCGGTGCTCGCGCAGGTGACGGTGGCCACCGACGGCAGCGTCAGCGCGGTGACGATCGTGTCGTCGGATCCGCCGCGGGTGTTCGACCACGCCGCGCGCAGCGCGCTCGCCGAGTGGCGCTTCCAGCCGATCCCGCGCCCGACCACCGCGCAGATAGAACTGTTGTTCCGCACCGAGTAGGCCGCGCGCGCAGCGCGTGGCAGACTTGTCGCATGTACTGCAGCGTGCTGCCCGCGTTCCGCGAAGATACGGACTGGGTGCTGGCCGACATCGGCGGCACCTATGCGCGGCTCGCATGCTGGTCCGCGCCGGCCGGCCGCAGCGAGCAGCGCCGGTTCGAGAACGCCGACTTTGGCGGGTTGCACGAAGTGCTCGCCGCGCACGGCAAGACGCTGACGCGTCCTGTGCGGCGCGCGTTGCTCGCGCTCGCACTGCCGGTGACCGGCGACCGGCTGACATTCACGAACCGCGACTGGTCGTTCGACGCGCCGCAACTTGCGGCGCGGCTCGGGCTCGAGACCCTGGTGATCGTCAACGACTTCGTCGCCGCGGCCGCCGGTGCGGTCGCGCCCGAGCGCACGGCGGTCAGCGTGCAGCAGGGCGAGCCGCGTGGTGCCATGCGCGCGGTGCTTGGCCCCGGTACCGGCCTCGGCGTCGCCGGCGTGCTCGATGGCGGCGTGACCGAGCGCGCGCGCGTGATCGAAAGCGAAGCCGGACACATGTCATTCGCGGCGACGGACGACGAATCGCTGCGCGTGCTGCACGCCGCGCAGACGGCGTGGGGGCGCGTGTCCTGGGAGCGGCTGCTGTGTGGCAGCGGGCTGGCGTGGGTCGATGCCACGCTGCGCGGCAGCCGCGCAATCGATCCACCGGCGCGGGTTGCGCAGCGCGCACACGCGGGCGATGCCGCGGCGATGGCGGCGGCGCGCTGGTTCTCGCACGCGCTCGGCAGCTTTGCCGGCGACGTGTGCCTCGCGCTGCGCGCCACCGGCGGGGTGTACCTTGCCGGCGGCGTGCTGGCGGGTCTCGGCCCGGCATTCGAGCGCGCCGCGTTCCGCGACGGCTTCGCCGACAAGGGGCGCTTCCGTGCGCTGCTCGAGGACGTGCCGTGCTGGCGCATCGACGCCGGCGATCTGGCGCTGCACGGACTGGCGGACATCGCACGCGGCCGCATCGGCGCGCCCGGCGTGCTGGTCGAAGCGATGCGCGCGTGACGCGCGTCGCCGCGTGGCGAATCCTTGTCTGCGCGCGTCACGCGTTCTCGTCACCGCGCGCATCGGCCCTCATGACATCGCGTGCTAAGGTGATGCCCGTACGAGACCGCCGCCGACCACGCGCGTAGTGCGCGCCGGAGCGAATCCGCGGGGCTGGCCGGTGGCCTCGCCCAAGTCGCCGCAGCGACAAGCCTGCCGGCGCAACCCCGATGTTCCGACCGGTCCGCTTCTCGCTGCGATTCATCGTGCCGCTGTTTCTCGCGATGGCGGGAATCGCCTACGTCGCGGTGCCGCTGGTCGACTCGCTGACGCTGCGCTGGTTCGTGCGCGATCTCGACATCCGTTCGGGCTTGATCGGGCGCACGCTGGGCGAGGCGCTGACCGAACAGATCCAGGCCCGCAACTGGGCGCGCGTCGACGCGCTGCTGGAGCGCGCCACCAGCGACGAGCGGCTGTTCGCGCTCGCGGTGTGCGCGCCCGACGGGCGCATGCTGCGACACACCCGCGCGCTGCCCGTGAGCATCAACTGCTCGATGGTGGCGCGGCTCGGTCCCGGCGGCAGCGAAGTGCTCAACCTGCCCCAGGGCCCGGTGCACCTGGCGGTCAGCGAACTGCACGAGGGCGACACCAGCGCCGGCGCGCTGCTGATCGTGCACGACATGAGCTTCGTCACCCGCCGCAGCGAGGACACGCGCAAGTACATCTACCTGACCTTCACCGTGCTCGGGGTCGCGGTCGGGCTGATCTCGGTGGCCGTCGCGCTGCTGTCCTGGCGCGGCTGGATGGCCGGCGTGCGCGCGATGCTGCGCGGCGAGGGGGTATTCCGGCCGTTTTCGCACCCGCGCCCCGAACTGCAGCCGCTGGTCGGCGACCTGCGCACGCTGCTGCGCGAGATCCAGATCGAGCAGCAGCTGCACGACGACAAGACGCTGCAGTGGACGCCGGAAACGCTGCGTGCGCTGCTGCGCGAGCAGTTGTCGGGCGACGAGGTGATCGTGGTGTCCAATCGCGAGCCGTACATCCACGTGCGCTCGGCGCACGGCGTGCAGGTCCAGCGTCCGGCAAGCGGGCTGGTGACCGCGGTCGAGCCGGTGATGCGCGCGTGCTCCGGCACGTGGATCGCGCACGGCGCCGGATCGGCCGATCGCGAGACGGCTGACCGCCATGGCCGGCTGCGCGTGCCGCCGAACGAGCCGGCCTACACGCTGCGCCGCATCTGGCTCACGCGCGAGGAGGAGCAGGGCTACTACTACGGCTTCGCCAACGAAGGGCTGTGGCCGCTGTGCCATATCGCGCACGTGCGGCCGGTGTTCCGCAGCGACGACTGGGAGCAGTACCAGCGCGTCAACGAGCGCTTCGCCGCCGCGGTGGTGGAGGAGGCGACCACGTCGGACCCGGTCGTTCTCGTGCAGGACTATCACTTCGCGCTGCTTCCGGCGCTGATCCGCGGGCGGCTGCCGAAGGCGACCATCATCACCTTCTGGCACATCCCGTGGCCGAATCCGGAATCGTTCGGCATCTGCCCGTGGCGCGAGGATATCCTGCGCGGACTGCTCGGCTCGACCATCCTCGGCTTCCACACGCGCTTTCACTGCAACAATTTCCTGCAGACGGTCGACCGCTTTCTCGAGGCGCGCATCGAGCACGAAAGCTCGACCGTGCACGCGGGCGGCCACCTGACGCAGGTCCAGAGCTATCCGATCTCGATCGCGTGGCCGACCGACGCGCAGCCGCCGGTGGACGAATGCGCGCGGCTGCTGCGCACTCGCTACGGACTCGATCCGGAGCACCGCGTCGGGCTCGGCGTCGACCGGCTCGACTACACCAAGGGCATCACCGAGCGGCTGCGCGCGGTCGAGCGGCTGCTGGAGCGGCATCCGGAATGGGTCGGGCGCTTCACCTTCATCCAGATCGCCGCGCCGAGCCGCTCTTCGCTGGAGGAATACCAGCGCTTCGAGGCCGAGGTGCGCGCGCTCGCGGCGCGCGTCAACGCGAAATTCGGCGACGCCGCCTATCAGCCGGTGCGCCTGCTGATCGAGCACCACGACGCCGAGTCGGTGCGCGAGCACTACCGCGGCTGCAACGTGTGCCTGGTCACCAGCCTGCACGACGGCATGAACCTGGTGGCCAAGGAGTTCGTCGCCGCGCGCGACGACGAGCGCGGTGTGCTGATCCTGTCGCAGTTCGCCGGCGCCGCGCGCGAGATGCACGAGGCGCTGCTCGTCAATCCGTATCACATCGAGGAAGTGTCCGAGGCGCTGCACCGGGCGCTCGTGATGCCGGCC
>JAKOQB010000065.1 GCA_029778535.1 Pseudomonadota bacterium
AGCACGAGGACTTCCTGTTGCTGCTGTGCACGGCGGTGGGCAAGTACTTGATCTGCAAGCGCACTCCCGTCCATGCGTACGAGTCGATGGAGTGAATCGGCGGCAGCGGCGTGATGGAGGACAGTCCGTTCCCGCGCCTGTTCCGCGAGTCGCCCGTCAACGCCATCTGGGAGGGCAGCGGCAACGTGCAGTGCCTCGACGTCCTGCGCGCGATGCAGAAGACGCCGTCGGTGGTCGGGGCGTTCTTCGCCGAGCTCGGGAAGGCGCGCGGCGCCAACGCGACGCTCGATCGCTACACGGCCGCGCTGCAGAAGGAGTTCGGCGACCTCGGCGACCTGGAGTACCGCGCGCGAGACGTGGTCGACCGCATGGCGCTCGCGCTGCAGGCGGCGCTGCTCGCGCAGCACGCGCCGGCGTCTGTCGCCGACGCGTTCTGCGCGTCACGGCTCGGCGCGAGCGGCCATCACAACTACGGGGCGCTGCCGCGCGGGGTCGACTGCGCGGGGATCATCGCGCGGGCGACGCCGAAGGCCTGAAGGGCTTCGGCTCGCGCGCTCAGGCGGGCACCGGCACCGCGGCTGCGCGGGCCAGGGCCACCCGGCTGCCGATGTGTGCCAGCGCCTCGTCGACCTGGTCGATGAGGATCAGGCACAGGTCGCCGGGCTCGAGCTGGTCGAGCGCGGTGTCGATCGCGAGGAACTCGCCGCGGATCTCCTGCACGCGTGCCGTGCGCGGCGCGCCGGCCAGGCCCTGACGCAGCAGCGCGAGCACTTCGCCGTCGTCGCGGCCGCGCTGGCACTGGTCTTCGTAGAGGATCACCTCGTCGAACGCCTCGCCGAGGATCTCGGTCTGGCGCCGGATGTCCTCGTCGCGCCGGTCGCCGGCGCCACTGATGACGACGAAGCGGCGGTTCGCGGGCATCGCTTCGACGGCGCGCGTGAGCGCCGCGATTGCGTCGGGGTTGTGGCCGTAGTCGGCGATCACCGTCGCGCCGCGATGATCGAAGATGTTGAAGCGCCCGGGCACCGTGCGCGCGTCGCTGACGAAGCTGCGCATGCCGGCGCGCACCGCGTGCCAGTCCAGGCCCAGCGCCCAGGCGGCGCCGACCGCGGCCAT
>JAKOQB010000066.1 GCA_029778535.1 Pseudomonadota bacterium
AACTTGGGCCCCGGCCCCGGATCAAGTCCGGGGCAGGCTCTGCGCCGGGGCGACGGCGACTCAGAGCTTCCTTTCCCGCCCTTCCCAGAACGGCGCGCGCATCTCCCGCTTCAGCGTCTTGCCGGCAGCGCTGCGCGGAAACTCCTCCATGATCAGCACGCGGCTGACGCGCTGGTAGCGCGCGGCGACGCGCGCGTTGGTCCACTCGCGCAGTTCGTTTTCCGTGACCGCACCGCGCTGGTGCAGGATCACCGCGGCCACCGGCGTCTCGCCCCACTTCGCGTCGGGGATGCCGAACACCGCCACTTCGCGCACGGCTGGGTGGCGCGCGACGACTTCTTCGACATCGCGCGGATAGACCTTCACCCCGCCGGAGTCGATCATGTCCTTCTTGCGGTCGACGAGGTGCAGGAATCCGTCTACGTCGACGTAGCCCATGTCGCCGCTGAAGAGCCAGCCGTCGCGGATCGCCTGCGCAGTGAGGTCCGGACGCTTGTAGTAGCCGGTCATCAGAAACGGCCCGCGGCCGGCGATCTCGCCGACTTCGTCGATCGCGGCGTCGGTGCCGTCCTCGCGCACGATCCGCATCTCGTTGAACGGCGCCGGAATGCCGACCGAGCCCGACTTGCGCACCGCGTCGGTCGCGTCGAGGATGGTGACGAAGCCCTCGGTCAGCCCGAACAGCTCGTGGAAGCGGCCGGGCAGCAGCGCGTTCAACTTGTCCTTCTGCTCCTGGTGCAGCGGCGCGCCGAGCGACAGGATCATCTGCAGCGACGCGAGCTTCTCCGGCGCGAAGTTCGGCGCATCGATCATCGCGACGATCTGCGCCGGCACCATCATCGTGTGCGTGACGCGGTAGCGCGCGACCAGCTCGATCATCGGCACCGCGTCGAATTGTCGCGCCAGCACGTAGTGCGCGCCGAGGTAGAAGCACGGCATCAGAGTGACGTAGGCACCGTTGAACACGATCGCTCCGGTGTGCAGAACGACCGACGCCGGCGTCATCCGCCACGCGCTCGCCATAATCAGGCAGTACATCGAGCGCACGAAGTGCGTGTGCAGGATGCCCTTCGGCAGCCCGGTGGTACCGCTCGAGTACATGATGTTGAACAGTTCGTCCGGCGCCACGCGCGCGCCCGGCGCGGTGCCGGCGGCCGCCTCGCGCAGCGGCGCCAGTTCGAGACAGCCGGCAGCGCCGGCATCGACCAGCAGGATGCGATCGCGCAGCCGCGGCGGCAGTTCGGCGCGGATGCTGTCGATCACCGGCAGCATCGACGATTGGGTGACCAGCGCCGCGGCGTCGGAATCCTGCAGCAGCGACAGCAGCCCCGGTCCCATCAGCAGCGGCGATAGCGGCACGTTGGCCGCGCCCAGCGACGGCACCGCCCACAGGATCTCGACCAGCTCGCGGCGGTTGGCGAGCACGGTGGCGACCTTGTCGCCGCGGCCGATGCCGAGGCCGGCGGGCGCCTGCGCGGTTCGGCGCACGCGCGCGGCGAACTGCGCGTAGGTGTGTGTCTCGCCTTCGAACGTCAGCGCCGGGTACCCGCCGCGAAAGCGGGCCTGGCGGTCGATCAGCGCGGCCAGTTGCAGCATCTTGCGTCTCCTCCAGGGCGCAAGTCTGCTGCGGATCGGGCAAAGCGCAAGGGGCGAGAGTGCGGTTTGCTTTCCGTCAAGCGCCGCGCGCACGCCGCGCCGTACCGTGGCGCATATCCGTACCGGAGGTCGCCATGGCAGCCGTCGCCAATGCATTCAAGCACACCGATATCCTGGTCGGCTTCAAGCCGATCGACGACCTGCACCGCGAATTCCAGGCCATTGTCGACGCGCTGAACGATCCGGCCGAGGCCGACTTCGGCGAGGACCTGCTGGCGCTGCACGAGCACATGCTGCGCCACTGCGCGACCGAGGAGCAGTTCATGCTGCAGGAGAACTATCCTCATTACGAGCGGCACAAGCGCGCGCACGAGCATCTGCTCGAGTCGGTCGCCGAGGCGCGCCGCAGGTTCGACGCCAACGACCTCGACGGCGTGCGCCGCTTCTCGACCGAGTTGATGAGCTGGTTCGCGATTCACGCGCAGAGCGAGGACGCCGAGCTGGCCGGCTTCCTGAAGGGCGTGGCGTAGTGGCGGCGACACCGCGCATCGGTGCGCTTGGCTGGCCGGAGATCGACGCGCTGCACGTCGAGTTCGAGCAGTGCCTGCAGCAACTCGGCAGCGCCGACGATGCTGCACTGGACCGGGCGCTCGACGCCCTGAAGGCGCACCTCGACCGCCACTTCGGCGCCGAGGAGCGCCTGATGCAGGCCTGTTCGTTTCCGGTGCTCGGCTGCCACAAGCGCGAGCACGACATGGTGTGCGAAGTGCTGGCGCAGGTCAGGAGCCGCTGGGCCGATGGCGACCGCGACGTCGTGCGCCGGTTGACCCAAGAACTGCCGCGCTGGTTCGAGGTGCACGCCGCGACGATGGACAGCGCGCTTTCCGAGTTCCTCAAGGCAGCGCAGGCGCGCGCGGCGACCGCCTGACGCTCAGCCCTTGAGCCGTCCGGCGTAGATTCCCGGCGTCGAGCCTTCGATCGGCACTGCGCCGACCGTACTGGCATAGAACTGAGCCGGGCCGATGCCGCCGATGATCGAGTACGCGTAACCCTGCGCGCGCTGCGCGTGCAGCGCCGCCAGCAGCAGCGCGCGGCCGATCCCACGGCCGCGTTCGGATTCGAGCACGCCGGTCGGACCGAAGAAGTTGCGGCAGATGCCGTCGTAGCAGGCGAAGCCGAGCAGATCGTCGCCGCGCACCGCGATGAAGCAATTCGTCGGCAGCCGCGCGAAGGTCGTATCGACCTCCGGCGCCCACGAAGCGAAATGCCGCTCGATCCATTCCAGCACGCGCGGCTTCTCGGGCACCAGCGCGCGGCGCACCTGCACGTCGTGCGGTGCGAGCGCCGCCAGCGCCGCGTCGAGCGGCGGCAGCGCATAGAGCCTGACCAGCATGTCTGCCATCGCTACGGCACGGCGTCGACTTCCTCGGTTGCGAAGTCGGCCGGCATCACGATCTCGAGCATCTCCACGTCGTCGCTGTGGCCGATCTCGCGATGGCGGATCGACGGCGGCTGGAACACGCTCGACCCCGCTTCCAGCCGCACCGCGCCCTGGCCTTCGTATTCGAATTCGATCCAGCCGCGCAGCACGTAGACGAGCTGAAACGTCGTGCCGTGCCGGTGCGGCCTGCCTTCGAACTTCGCGCCCGGCACCGCGCGGATCACGTGCGCGGCCGCGCGCCCCGCGGTCGCTGCGCGGACGCCGAGATCGCGATAGGCAAAGAACGGGCGCAGGCCGTCGGTCGTGAAGCGTGCGTCGCGCGCGTGGCTGACCGCGAACTTCATCGGCTGCGGCCGCTGCGCGGCGAGGAACGCCGCCCCGCGCCCGGTCAGCGCGACGAAGGTGCCCGCCCCGTCGCGGTGCCGGCGGTCGATGAAGCCGCGCTCGTTGGCTTCCTCCCACACCGGCAGGCGCGGGCACGACGTGCGCCACGCATCGATGACCTCGGGATACGGCTTCGGCTCGGGGCCGATCCACTCGAGCAGATCCAGAATCAGTGCGTCCACCGGGTTCGACATCGCGCCTCCCGTGTCGGTGCGGGTGCAGTAGGGCCGAGCTTAACCGGCCGGACGCGCCGCGCGCCGCCGAATCGCGGCTACGCGGTCCGGCGCTGCCCCATCTCGCGCCGGATCCAGTCGTGCAGGTGGATCATGCCGTCCTCGTGCGGCGTGTGATACGGGCCGACGTCGTCCTCGCCGGCGACCCATAGCGCGCGGCGGCCGTTGTGCAGGCGTGTGCAGACGTCGGCGTCCTCGGCCGCGCTCTCCGCATATGCGGCCTGGTGCGCCGCGACGATCTGGGGCTCGAACGCCTTGATCTCTTCCGGGTAGTAGAACTCGACGACATTGGTCGTGCGATCGGGACTGCGCGGGATCAGCGTGCTCACCACGAGCGAGTACGGATACCACTCGATCATCACGTTCGGGTAAAGGATCGACCACACGGTGCCGTACTTCGGCAGCTTGCCGCCGGAGTAGGCGAGGATCGCGTCGCGGTACTGGGCGTACCTGGGCGAGGTCTGCGAGCGGAACTCGTCCTTGATGCCCATGATCTGGTAGCTCCAGCGATCGCCGAAACCCCATTCGTAGTTGCCGGAGTCGACCCAGCGCTGCAGCCCCGGGTGCACGGCCTCGACGTGGTACAGCTCGAGGAAGATCTCCAGGAACGTCTTCCAGTTGAACGGACACTCGTCGACCTGGATGCGATCGAACACGTAGCCGCTGAAGTCGTAGTCGGCCGTCAGCGGAAAGTCCTTCAGATCCGCATTCGGATCGCGCGGACCGGCGAAGAGCAACCCTTGCCAGCGGGTCAGCGGCGTGCGCGGCAGGTCGCATTGCGGGGTAACGTCGAAGTCGGGCGCGCCGAGCAGCTTGCCGTTCAGGTCGTAGGTCCAGCGATGCGCAGGACAGACGATGTTCTGCACGTTGCCGCGCGCATCGAGCAGTTGCGCCTGCCGGTGCCGGCACACGTTCGACAACAGATTCACGCCTTCGGCGCCGCGCACCAGTACCTTGCCGTTCTCGGTCCACGGCAGCACCTTGTACTCGCCGACCTCGGGCACCATGCGCTCGTGGCCGACATAGTTGGGGCCGCGATCGAAGAGCAGCAGCAGTTCGCGTTCGAACCACGCGCGGTCGAAGTACCAGTGGATCGGCAGCGGCTGCGTGCGCTCGAGCAGCCGCGGGTCGAGGTTCGAGCGCCGTGAAATCCGGTTCTCGGGTGCGTTCATCGGCTCAGCTCCTGCCGATCGGGCCGGCTGGTCGGGCTCTTCATCGGCGCGCGATGATACGCGCCGGCGGCCTCATCGAACGCCGCGGCCGTGCGCGGCGCTGACCTCGATCAACCTCGAAGCAGCGCCCACGCCCAGCGGCCGGAGAGCCAGGTCAGGCAGACGCACAGCAGCCACAGCACGACGACCAGCACCGCGCCGGCCACGCTGCGCGGCCGGCCACGCCGCTCGGCAAACCAGCGATCGGCGCGCGCGCGGCTGTCGGCGCGCACGGCCGGCGGCAGCAGCCGCAGCGCGAGCCAGATCAGCCCCGGCAGCAGCAGCACGTCGTCGAGGTAGCCGAAGATCGGCACGAAGTCGGGGATCAGGTCGATCGGCGACAGCGCGTACGCCACCACGAACGCGCCGAGCAGCTTCGCGCTCCACGGCGCCTGCGGATGGCGGTACGCGAACCACAGCGTCAGCGCGTCGCGCTTCAGGTCTTCGGCCCACTCGTGCAGCCGGTTGCGCAGCCTGAACAGCGCGCTCGTCGATGATCTCATCACGGTTGCTATGCCGTGCCGTGCTTGGTCTCGAACGTGATGCCGATCCGCTGCAGCAGCGGAATCGGCAACTCGCCGCCGGCGCAGACGATCACCGCATCATTGCGGTAGCGCTTGGCCTCGCCTTCGCAATCGATGACGACGTGTTCCGGCATGATCGCCTTGACCTGAGACGACAGCAGCACGCGCACGCGCCGCGCCGCCTGCTGCTGCTGCAGGCGCTCGCGGTTCTTGGCTTTCACGCGCGAGAACGCCTCGCCGCGATACGACAGCGTGACCTCGGTCTTGCGCTCGTCGGACAGCGCGAGTGCCGCTTCGAGTGCGCTGTCGCCGCCGCCGACCACCAGTACCGACTTGCCGCGGTACTGCTCGGGATCGACCAGGCGGTAGACGACCTTCGAGCTCTCTTCGCCCGGCACGCCGAGCTTGCGCGGCGTGCCGCGCCGCCCGATCGCCAGCAGCACCGAGCGCGCCTGATATTCGCTCTTGTTGGTGCGCACGGTGAAGCTGCCGTCCCCGCGGCGCTCGATCGCCTCCATGCGCTCGCCGAACCGGATCTCGATACCGCTGCGGTCGACCACCTGGGTCCAGAAGGCGAGCAGTTTCTCCTTGCTGATCTCCCCCATCTTGACCTTGCCGACGATCGCCAGCTTGATGGTCGCCGCCATCGCGATCTTGTTGCGCGGATAGTGGAAGATCGTGCCGCCGAGCGAGTTCTCCTGCTCGACGATCCGGTAGCGCAGCCCGCTTTCCTTGGCGGCCAGCGCCGCTGACAACCCCGCGGGGCCGGCGCCGACGACCACCACGTCGAGTTCGTTTTCGGCGCTGCCGCGCGCGCGGATCGCGTCGATCGCCTGCTTCCCCTGCTCGGCCGCCTTGCGGATCAGCCCCATGCCGCCGAGTTCGCCGGCGATGAAAATGCCCGGCACGTTGCTTTCGAAATTCGGCTTGACCTGCGGAATGTCGATGCCGCGGCGCTCGGTGCCGAACACGAGCGAGATCGCCTCGAGCGGACACGCGGCCGCGCAGGCGCCGTGGCCGATGCACGCCGACGCATTGACCAGCGTGGCCTTGCCGTTCACGAAGCCGAGCGCGTGCTCGGGGCACGCCTTGATGCACGACTTCGATCCGACGCAGCGCACTGGATCGACGACCGGATGCAGCGAGGGCGGTTCGGTAAGTCCGGCCTCGATCGCTTCCTGCAGCAGTTGCGCGTGCGCCTTCTCGAGCCGGCGGCGGCGCTGCAAGTACAGCGCCACCACGAACACGACCAGCGCGACGTAGACGAGGATGTAGAGCGGTTCGTTCATTTGTGACGCTTCTGACAATAACGCGACCCGCGTGCGTTCGAGTTTTCAGTTCGAGCCCAAATCATCGAGAACGGAATGGGGAACATTCCCACCGATGGGATAGACCCTTTGCTCGATCGCGAGAATCGCGCTCGCTCGCTATTCTCGTTCGGTCGGACTTCGCGTGCGCGGCGCATCGGTGCGCGCGCGCGGCAACCGTGGCGTCGGCCGTTGGCAGGGCGTTCCGACACGAACATCAACGACAAGAAGTGAACAGGCTCAGGGATGAAAGCGGCAGGCCGAGAAGGACTCGCAGTCGGCGGCGCATCGGCCCCCAGCGGCAGCGGCAGAGCCCGAACGCGCGCGCCCCGCTCGCGAGCGAGTGACGGCCCGCTCTATCTGCTGCTCGTCGCGCTGGTGCTCGGCGTCTGGGAGCTGACGCGGCGCGGACACCTGCGGCCGGATTCGGACCTCGGCTACTGGCTCGGCGTCGCGGGCGGCGTGATGATGCTGGCGCTGTTGCTGTATCCGCTGCGCAAGCATGTGCCGTTCATGCGCGCGCTGGGGCCGGCCAAGTACTGGTTCGTCTTCCATATGGTGTGCGGGATCTGCGGGCCGCTGCTGATCCTGCTGCACTGTGCGTTCCGCATCGGTTCGCTGAACGCCGCGGTGGCGCTGATCTCGATGCTGGTGGTCGCCGCGAGCGGCATCATCGGCCGCTTCCTCTACGCGCACATCCACCGCGGGCTGCTCGGTGAAAAAAGCACCCTGCGTGAGCTGCAGGCCGCCGCCGGATTCCAGCACGACGCGGTCAAGTCGCGCTTCCACTTCGCGCCCTCGGTCGAGCAGCGGCTGTTCGCATTCGAGGCCGACGCGCTACGCAGCGAGCCGGGCTGGCGCAACGACCTGCGCTGCGTCATGGTGCTGCCTTATCGGCAGTGGCGCACCTATCGCGCCTGCGCGCGCGAGGTCGATCAGGTCGTGGCCCGGCTCGGCCTCGAGCGCAGCTGGCGCCGCGGCGACTTGAACGACCGCCGCCGCCGCGCACGCGGACTGCTGCGCGCGTATCTGGCGAGCGTCGTGCGCGTGGCGCAGTTCAGCGTCTACGAGCGTTTGTTCTCGCTCTGGCACGTGCTGCACATCCCGTTCGTCTACGTGATGCTGATCACTGCGGTGGTCCATGTCGTGGCCGTGCATGCCTACTGAGCGTCCGAACGAGCGGCGGAGCGATCCCGGTGCGACTTCGATGCGCGATTCGATGGCTTGCGGTTCTCGCTCTGACGTGGCTATCGATCGGTGCGCGGCCGGCGCCGGCGCAGACGATCGAGTCCGCGCTGCGACCGGGGGAACTGATCCAGGGCCACGCCAAGTGGGAAGAGGATTGCGGCAAGTGCCACGTCCGCTTCGATCGCGCCGCGCAGGACCGGCTGTGCATGGACTGCCACAAGGAAGTGGGGCACGACGTGCGTGAAGGCACCGGCTATCACGGGCGCCTGAAGCCGCAGCCGTGCCGCGCGTGCCATACGGACCACAGGGGCCGCAACGCGCGCATCGTCGAGCTCGACCGCAAGAAATTCGATCATGCGCAGACCGATTTCACGCTGCGCGGCAAGCACCGGGAAGTCGAGTGCGACAAGTGCCACGAGCCGAAGAAGAGGTTTTGGCAGGCGCCGCTCGACTGCACGAGCTGCCACCGCAAGGACGACAAGCACAAGGGCGCGCTCGGCCCGAAATGCGCCGACTGCCATACCGAAAACAACTGGAAGGAAACGAGGTTCGACCACGAGAAGACGCGCTTTCCGTTGACCGGCAAGCACGTCGACGTGAAGTGCGACGACTGCCACAAGGATGCGAAGTACCGCGACATCCCGCGCACCTGCATCGGCTGCCATCGCGGCGACGACGACCGCAAGGGGCACAAGGGGATGTTCGGCGAGCGCTGCGAAAGCTGCCACGGCACCAAGGCGTGGAAGCCAGCGACGTTCAACCACGACACCGACACCAAGTACGCGCTGCGCGGCAGGCATCGGACGGCCAAGTGCACCGACTGCCATACCGGCCACCTTTACAAGGAGAAGCTGCCGAGCGCGTGCGTCGATTGCCATAAGAAGGACGACAAGCACAAGGGAACGCTGGGACGCGAGTGCGCCGCCTGCCACGTCGAACGCGACTGGAAGGAGACCGACAGGTTCGATCACGCCAAGACCGACTTCCCGCTGCTCGGCAAGCACAGTGACGTGAAGTGCGCGGAGTGCCACAAGAATTCGGCCTCCTACAAGGACGCGCCCAAGGATTGCTACTCGTGCCACAAGAAGGACGACAAGCACCAGAACAATCTCGGCGCGCAGTGCCAGGACTGCCACGTCGAGCGCGACTGGAAGACGGCCACACGCTTCGACCATGGTCGCACCAGGTTCCCGTTGCGCAACGCGCACGCGGCGCGCAAGGTGCAGTGCAAGGACTGCCACGCGGATCTGCAGCACTTCCGCAAGACGCCGCTGGAGTGCTATGCGTGCCACAGGAAGGACGACAAGCACGAGGGCCAGCAGGGCACGAAGTGCGAGTCTTGCCACGACGATCGCGACTGGAAGACGACGCGCTTCGATCACCGGCAGACGCGCTTCCCGCTGCTGGGGCGGCACGTCGCGGTCGTGTGCAAGGACTGCCACGCCACGCAACGCTACAAGGACGCGCCGCGCGACTGCTTTTCCTGCCACAAGAAGGACGACCGGCACAAGCTGAAGTTCGGCGCCGCGTGCGAGAGCTGCCATAACGCGCGCGCGTGGGGCGCGTGGGACTATGACCACGCGCGGCGAGCGGGATTCAAGCTCGACGGCGCGCATGCGAAAGCCGCCTGCGAGAGCTGTCACACGCGGCCGGCGCCGGCCGGCAGAAACGCGGCGGAGGTCGGCTCGACGTGCGCCGGCTGCCATCGCCGCGACGACAAGCACGATGGCGCGTTCGGCGCCGCGTGCGATCGCTGCCATTACACCGACGACTGGAAACGCATCCGCAGCCGCATCGGCGTCAGTCTCGCGCCGAGGCGGCTTGGGTGGATCGATGCGCTGGGTTACTCGAGCCGGTTTGTCATCACGGCGGAGGAGAGGCTGCAATGACCACGATGATCGGATCCGCGGGCGGCTGGCGGCGCTGGCTGCGCGCTTTGGTGTGGCTGACCTTGATGCTGATGGTGGGCGCGGCATTCGCCCAGTCTTCGAAGCCGCCGTTTGACCACCTGCGGACCGGATTCCGGCTGAGCGGCGAGCACACACGCGTAGCTTGTGAAGCGTGCCATTTGAACGGCATCTTCAAGGGCACGCCACGCGACTGCGCGTCGTGCCACCTGTCCGGCCAGCGCTTTTCGCGCGCCAACGTGGTGATGCCGGCGCAGCACCTGCCGACGCAGCAGAGCTGTGACACCTGCCACACGACGGCGACCTTCGTCGGCGCGAAATTCTCGCACTCCGGCGTGACGCCCGGCACCTGCATGAGCTGCCACAACGGCAAGGTCGGCACCGGCAAGCCCGACGGCCACGTGCCGACCAACGCGTCCTGCGACAGTTGCCACCGCACCAACGCCTGGGTGCCGGCGGCGAAGTTCGATCACGCCGGCGTGACACCCGGCACCTGCATGAGCTGCCACAACGGCACGCGCGCGAAGGGCAAATCGGCGCAGCACATGCCGACCGGTTCGGCGCAATCCTGCGACGACTGCCACAAGTCGACGTCCGCATGGCGGCCGACGGCGTGGAATCACACGCAGATGGCCGTCGTCGGGCAATGCGCATCGTGCCATTCGGGCGCGTATCCGCCCGCCGACGGCAGGCCGTCCGACCACGTCCCGTACCAGTCGGTCGCAGCCGCCGCGTCGGCCAACTGCGACTCCTGCCACAAGGGCAGCTACAGCTCGTGGGCCAACGGGCGCTTCCACGCCAACTTCAACGTGACGACCGGATGCGCGACTTGCCACACCGGCGGCTTCATGAGCGCGGTGGGCAAGCCGTCGACACCGATCCATAACGGCGTCACCAATTGCGAAAGCTGCCATACGACGACGAGCACGTGGTCGGGCGCCAAGGTCGACCACAGCGGGTTCAATGCATCGACCAACTGCGCGCAGTGCCACGGCGTCTCCGCCAGCGGCAAGTCCGCAACGCACATCCCGACGACGGCCAACTGCTTCACCTGCCACAACGTCGCTCCGGCCAAGTGGACGCCGACCAAGTGGAACCACACGCAGGTCACGGTCGTCGGCCAGTGCGCGACGTGCCACACCGGCGGCTATCCGCCCGCGGACGGCAAACCGACCAACCATATCCCGTACCAGACGGTGCCGGTGGCGGCGACCGCCAACTGCGACGGCTGCCACAAGGGCAGCTACACGACGTGGGCCAACGGGCAGTTCCACGCCAACTACTCGGTGTCGACCGGCTGCTTCAGCTGCCACACCGGCGCCTACATGAACGCCGTGGGCAAGCCGAACACCGCCACGCATGCAAACGTGACCGGCAACTGCGAAAGCTGCCACAAGTCGACCACGAGCTGG
>JAKOQB010000067.1 GCA_029778535.1 Pseudomonadota bacterium
GCTCGATGTGGGCCCTGGCGCACGCGTCCACCCCGCTGCAACTGGTGCTGGGCTTCCTCGCGGTCCTGCTGGGCGCGGCGAACGCCGCGGGCGGCTACGTGGTGACCGAACGGATGTTGGGCATGTTCGCCACCAAGTCCGACAAGCCGAAGGAGGCCTGAGGCCATGTTCTGGCTCATCAACGGGGTGTACCTGATCGCGGCCGTCCTGTTCATCCTCGGCCTGAAGGCGATGAGCTCGCCCAAGACGGCCAAGCGGGGCATCACCTGGGCCGGCGTCGGCATGCTGCTGGCCACCGTGGCCACGTTCTTCATCCCGGCCGACGGCGGCGGCCTGCTGTTCTTCGCCCCCGGCAAGACCATCAACCTCATCCTGTGCCTGGTCGCGCTCGCGATCGGCGCAGGGCTGGCGGCCTACCTGGGCAAGGTCGTCAAGATGACCGACATGCCGCAGATGGTGGCCATCTACAACGGCATGGGTGGCGGCGCCGCGGCCCTGATCGCCGCCGTGGAGTTCACCTCGGCCGAACCGCCCACGGGTTTGCACGCCGTCTTGGCGATGCTGGGCGCGTTCATCGGATCCGTGGCGTTCTCCGGATCGATCCTGGCCTGGGCCAAGCTGCAGGGCGTCATGAAGAAGGCCGTGCGCTGGCCGGTGCAGAACCTCGGTAACGTCGTGCACACCCTGATCACCCTGGCGCTGGGCATCGCGATCGTCGTGGTCGGCCCGCACCCGGTGCTGGTCGTCGCCTTCTTCGCCATGAGCCTGATCCTGGGCCTGGCTCTGACCAGCCCGATCGGCGGCGCCGACATGCCGGTGGTGGTGTCGATGTTGAACAGCTACTCGGGCTGGGCCGCCGCGGGCATCGGCTTTTCTCTGAACAACTCGATGCTGATCATCGCAGGCTCGCTGGTCGGCTCCAGCGGCGCGATCCTTAGCTACATCATGTGCCGGGCGATGAACCGCTCGTTCTTCAACGTGATCCTCGGCGGCTTCGGCGGCGAGGTCGCGGGTCCGGCGGCGAGCGCGCAGCAGCGCCCGGTCAAGAGCGGCTCGCCCGACGACGCGGCGTTCCTGCTGGCGAACGCGGAGAGCGTGATCATCGTTCCCGGCTACGGGCTGGCGGTGGCGCGCGCGCAGCACCCGCTGAAGGAACTGGCCGACAAGCTGCGCGCCAAGGGCATCAACGTCCGCTACGCGATCCATCCGGTCGCCGGCCGCATGCCCGGCCACATGAACGTGCTGCTCGCCGAGGCCGAGGTGCCGTACGACCAGGTGTTCGAGATGGAGGACATCAATCCGGAGTTCGCCGACACCGACGTCGCGCTGATCCTCGGCGCCAACGACGTGGTCAACCCCGCGGCCAAGGACCCCAAGTCGCCGATCGCCGGCATGCCGATCCTGGAGGCGTACAAGGCGCGCCAGGTGATCGTCAACAAGCGCTCGATGGCGAGCGGCTACGCGGGGCTGGACAACGAGCTCTTCTACATGGACAAGACGATGATGGTCTTCGGCGACGCGAAGAAGGTCATCGAGGAGATCGGCAAGGCGGTGTGATGGGTGTCATTCCCGCGCAAGCGGGAATCCAGTGGCGTTGCTCGCATTGGCTGGATGCCCGCTTGCGCGGGCATGACACCATCCTCGTTTCTCATGCCCCACCTGTTACGCCACGCGCTGATCTCGACGCGCGACCTCGTGGTCAGCGCAGCGCCATTCGTCCTTCTCGCGCTGCTGCTGCTTTGGGGCGCCTTCATCGTGCTCGACCCCGCCCCGCCGCGCAAGGTCGTGCTGGCGACCGGCCCCGAACAGGGCGCGTACGCGGAGTTCGGCAAGCGCTACGCGGAGGAACTGAAGCGCTACGGCATCACGGTCGCGCTGCGCGGCACGCAGGGCGCGGCCGAGAACCTGCGCCTGCTGCGCGACCCGTCGTCGGGCGTCGATCTCGCGTTCATGCAGGGCGGCGCGGGCGACGCGCTGTACGCGATCGACGAGGCGGGGCAGGACGCTGGGCTCGTCGCGCTCGGCAACCTGTTCTACGAGCCGGTGTGGGTGTTCTATCGCACCGCCGCTGTCAAGGACGAGGCACTCACGCAGCTCACGCAACTGAAGGGCCTGCGCGTGAACATCGGCGCGGTCGGCAGCGGCGCGGCCAACCTGGTGACCAAGCTGCTGCACGCCAACCGCGTCGAACAGAACGACCTGACGCTGACCCGGCTGGCGCCGACGCCGGCGGTGGTCGCGCTGCTGGCGGGCGAGCTCGACGCGCTGGTGTTCGTCTCCGCGCCCGAGTCGCCACTGGTGCGGATGTTGCTGCAGACGCCGGGCATCGGCCTGCTCGACTTCGTGCAGGCGGATGCGTACGCGCGCCAGTTCGCGTTCGTCGACGCGCTGAAACTTCCGCGCGGCGTGGTCGATCTGGCGCGCGACATCCCGGCGCACGACGTGCGCCTGGTCGCGGCGACTTCGACGATGGTCGCGCGCGCAGGCACGCATCCGGCGCTGATCCAGCTCTTCGTGCAGGCTGCGCGCCGCGTCCACGGCGGCACGTCGTGGTTCAGCGCGGTCGGCCAGTTTCCGAACGCCGCCGTGACCGAGTTCCCGCTCGCGCGCGAGGCGGAGCGCTACTACCGCAGCGGCCCGCCGCTGCTGCAGCGCTATCTGCCGTACTGGCTCGCGAACCTGATCGACCGCATGTGGGTGGTGCTGGTGTCGATCATCGCGGTGCTGATCCCGCTGTCGCGCGTGGTGCCGCCGCTGTACGAGTTCCGCATCCGCTCGCGCATCTTCCGCTGGTACGCGCAGCTGCGCGACATCGAGGAGTCCGCCGGCGCCGCCGACGCGCAGCCCGCGCGCCTGCTGGAGCGGCTCGACGCGCTCGACGCCAAGGTGGAACATATCCACGTGCCGCTGTCCTACGCGGACGAGCTGTACGCGCTGCGCAGTCACATCGAGATGGTGCGCGGCCGGCTGCGCTCAGCGACGGCCGGCGCCGTCACCTGATCGCCGGGAGCACGCCATGCGAGAAACCGATTCCGTCCTGCTCGTCGTCGACGTGCAGAACGATTTCCTGCCGGGCGGCGCGCTCGCGGTGCCGCGCGGCGACGAGGTGATCGCGGTGATCAACCGGCTCGCTCCGCGCTTCGCCAACGTGATCCTGACGCAGGACTGGCATCCGCGCGGGCACGTGTCGTTCGCGTCGAGCCACGCGGGCAAGCGGCCGTTCGAGACGATCGAACTCGCGTACGGGCCTCAGGTGCTGTGGCCCGATCACTGCGTGCAGGGCACCCCGGGAGCGGCGTTCGCCGCCGCGCTCGACATCGCGCACGCGCAGGCGATCGTGCGCAAGGGCTATCACGCGCACACCGACAGCTACTCCGCGTTTCTCGAGGCCGATCGCGTCACGCCGACCGGGCTCGCGGGCCTGCTGCGCGAACGCGGCATCCGCACCTTGTACGGTGTCGGTCTCGCCACCGACTTCTGCGTCGCGTGGAGCCTGCTCGACGCGAAGCGCGCCGGATTCGATGCGGTGCTGGTCGAGGATGCGTGCCGTGCGATCGACACGCAGGGCTCGCTGGCGCAGGCGCGCGCGCAACTGGCCGCGGCCGGTGTGCGCGCGATCGCAAGCGACGCGCTTGCATGAGCGCGCCGAGCCGCCTCAAGCGCGAATCCCAGAGCGCCCAGCGCGAGGGTCGTTCAGAGAGCGCGCCGAGCCGCCGCACACGCGCGGCCCTGACGCGCAGCGCGAGGGTGGCCGGGTGAGTCCGCACGGCCCGCGCGCGGCGGAGCGCCGGTGACCGACGCGATCCGGCTGCCGGCGGTGCATCCGCTCGCCAGAGGGCTGGCGGACGAAGTCCACGCGCGGCCGCCGGTGGCGATCGAGCGGCCCAGCGTCATCTCGGCGCTCGCACTGCTGCGCCGGCCGGGTGACGACGACGATTTCGCGCCGATGCAGACGCTGCTGGCAAGGCACGGCCTGCCGACCGCGGCGCCGAGCGGACCGCACGCGGTCGTGCAGATCGATGGACTGCGCGTCAAGTGGGAGCGGCACAGCGAATTCACCAGCTACACGTTCGTGCACGCGCTCGCGGCCGAACCGCGGGCGGCACCGGCGCGGCTGGCGACCGCGCTGGAGGCCGTGCCGCCCGACTGGCTGGCCGCGCTGCCCGGGCAACTGATCAAGGCGATCGACATCACCTTCGTGCCGGCGGGCGATGCGGCGCCCGCCGCCGAAAGCCTGGCCACCCTGTTCGGCGGACCCACGCTGGTTGGATGTGGCGTGTCCGATGCCGCAGCGTGGGTGTTCACCGATTTCCAGTTGGGCGACGACGGCCGCGGCCGCTGGCTGGTGCTCGACGCGCGCCTGACGCGCGGGCAGCGCGCGCGCGTGGTGCAGCGCCTGATCGAGATCGACGTCTATCGCGTGATGGCGATGCTGGCGTTCCCGGTGGCGCGCGCGTTCGCGGCGTCGCTGACCGACGCGGAGGCGCGGCTGTCGGCGATCACCGCGCGTATCGCGCAGCTCGGCGCCGGCGGCATCGCGAGCACGGCCGGCGAGCACGACGAGCGCGCGTTGCTCGACGACCTGACCCGGCTCGCGGCCGATGTCGAACACGGCGTCGCCTCGTCGGCGTTCCGCTTCGCCGCCGCGCGGGCGTACTGGCAGATCGTGCAGACGCGCATGGGCGAACTGCGCGAGACGCGGCTGCCGGGCGTGCCGACGATCAGCGAATTCCTCGGCCGGCGGCTGGCGCCCGCGATGGAAACGGTTATCGCCACCGCGCGCCGGCAGCAGGAGCTGTCGGCCCGCGTGGCACGCGCCAGCGAACTGCTGCGCACGCGCGTGGACATCGCGCGCGAGGAGCAGAACCATCGGCTGCTCGCGGCGATGGAACGGCGCGGCAAGCTGTCGCTGCGCCTGCAGCAGACGGTCGAAGGCCTGTCGGTGGCTGCGATCACGTACTACGCGGCCGGCCTGGTCGGCTATCTGGCCAAGGCGCTGCACGCGGCCTGGCCCACGGTGAATCCCGACTGGGTCACCGCCGGCTCGATTCCGATCCTGGCACTGCTGATCTGGCGCGGCGTGCACCGGATACGGCGCGAACTCGCGCGCGACTGACTCTGCGCACGCATCAGTTACCACGCTCGCGTTTCACGCGATGTTGGTAGCGCGAGTTTGCCCTTCGACCGACGTGCGCGCGCGATGTTCCGCGCCCGTTGCGCATTCGCGCTTCATCGATCGCGATTAGCGAAAGGCGTGGATTTCGCCGGCGGCGCCGCGCGACTAGGTTTGCCCCTGCGCGCAAGCGCATCGAGCAACTGACCCAAGGAGGTTCCGATGAAGCAGATCCTGTACGCCATTCTCACCACGACCGCGATGGCGTGGAGCGGCACCGCGTTCGCGCAGGCGATGAACTGCAGCGAGGAGATCCGCAAGGTCGACGAAGCGCTCGGCAGGACCGCGAAGATGGATCCGCCGCGCGTCGAGGCGGTGCGCAAGCTGCGCGACGAGGCGCACAGGCTGCAGACCGAAGGCAAGACCGCCGAGTGCCTGGCGACGATCGAGCGCGCCAAGGCGATGCTCGAAATCAAGTAGGTCGCAGCAAGCGGCGCACCGATCGCGGCCGTCGCCGCCGGCTGCAGTTCGGTGCGCCGTGCCTGCGCTTCGTCGCAGGGCCGCCGCCGCCGGATCGCCGCGCGCGATACTGGCGGCGGCAATGCAACGGAGACATGGATGCGGCGAAGGAGGTGGATGCTGATCGCGCTCGCGGCTGCGACGATGCCGGCGCGGCCGGACGAGGCGGCCGCCGCGAGCCGACGCGCCGGCTTCACGTTCGGCGGCGGGCCGCGCGTCACCGGCTCGGGCCATGTGATCGAGGAAGTGCGCCCGCTGTCCGGCTTTTCGGCGCTGGTGCTCAGGGCGCCGGTCGACGTGACGCTGAAGGCCGGAGCCGCCGAGCGCATCACGCTGCGCGCCGACGACAACATCATGCCGCTGATCGTGACCCGCGTGATCAACGGCGAACTTGAAATCGACACCAAGAGCCGGACCTCGTTCTCGACCCGGACGCCGCTGAAGGCGACGGTGGAGTTCAAGCAGCTCAACGCGATCCGGATCAAGGCCTCGGGCGACGTGCGCGCGGACACGATCAAGACGCCGGTGCTTGAGATCGTGATCGGCGGCTCCGGCGACGTGGCGATCGACCGCGTCGACATCGATGCGCTCGCGGTCTCGGTGTCCGGCAGCGGCGACCTGGTCGCACGCGGCCGCGCCAGTTCCGTCGGTGTCGTGGTCGAAGGCTCGGGCGACGTCAAGCTCGCCGACGTGGAGGCGAAAGAGGCGGCGGTGCGCATCCGCGGCAGCGGCGACGTGACCGTCAACGCGGCGGAGCGCCTCGAGGTCGACCTCGCCGGGTCCGGCGACGTGCGCTATCGCGGCTCGCCTCGGGTAACGAAGAAGGTGCGCGGATCGGGGTCGGTCGAACCGTTGAAGCCATGAGGCATTACAGTTCGCGCGGGCTTCCTCGCCGCGCGAACCCATGACCCAGATCCCGGATCGCCCGTGGCTGCGCTACTACGGCGCGGTCCCGCACAGCCTCAGCTACCCGCCGGTGACGCTGTATGTCGCGGTCGCCGCCGGCGCGCAGAAGACGCCGGACGCGGTCGCGTGGGAATTCTTCGGCACCAGGTCCACCTATCGCGAGCTGCTCGCAGCGATCGACCGGTGCGCCGGCGCGCTCGCTTCGCTGGGATTGAAACCGGGCGACCGGCTGCTGATCTCGATGCCGACCGCGCCGGCCGGCATCATCGCGTTCTACGCGGCGAACAAGCTCGGCGTGGTGCCGGCGCTGATCCATCCGCTGTCGACCGCGCCGGAGATCGAGCACTACCTGAACGCCAGCGGCGCGCGCGTGGCGCTGACGCTCGATGCGTTCTATCCCGTGTTCGCGCAGGTGCAGCCGAGGCAGCCGCTCGCGCACATCGTGCTGGCGAAGATCGGCGACTACCTGTCGCCGCTGAAACGCTTCGGCTTCTGGCTGACCAAGGGCCGCAAGATCGCGGCCATCCCGAACGATGCGCGCGTGCGCTGGTGGAAGGACCTGATGGCCGCGCCGCAGCCGCGCGTGATGCGCGCGAAGGCCGGGCCCGACGATCCGGCCGCGATCCTGTTCTCCGGCGGCACGACCGGGCTGCCGAAGGGCATCGTGCTGTCGAGCCGCAACCTGATCGCCGAAGGCATGCAGGCGGCCGCGTGGGGCGGCATGGGGCCGGGCGACTCGATCCTCGCGATCCTGCCGATCTTTCACGGCTTCGGCCTCGGCGTGTGCGTGAACGCCGCGTTCATGGCGGGCGGCAAATCGATCCTGGTGCCGCAGTTCTCGCCCGACATCGTGGCCAAGCTGCTGCGCACCGCGCGGCCGAACATCCTGGTCGGCGTGCCGACGCTGTTCGACGCGCTGTCGAAGGATCCGTCGCTCGCCAAGGCCGACCTGTCGTGCCTGCGCGCGTGTTTCTCCGGCGCCGACACGCTGCCGCGACCGGTGAAGGAGCGCTTCGAGCAGCTGGTCGCGTCGCACGGCGGCAAGGTGCGGCTGCTCGAAGGCTACGGGCTGACGGAGGCGGTGACCGCGATCATGGCGATGCCGGTCACCGAGTACCGCGAAGGCTCGATCGGCATTCCGTTCCCCGACATGGATGCGAAGATCTGCCGCTACGGCACGACGGAAGACCTGCCGCCGGGAGAAGAGGGCGAGATCTGCGTGGCCGGCCCGGCGGTGATGCTGGGCTATCTCGACGATCCCGACGCGACCGCGCAGACGCTGAAGGTGCATGCCGACGGCCGCACGTGGCTGCACACCGGCGACCTCGGCAAGCGCGACGCCGACGGCTTCTTCTATTTCACCGTGCGTGCGAAGCGGATGATCAAATCGTCGGGATTCAATGTCTATCCGGCGCAGGTCGAACACGTGCTGTACCAGCACCCGCTGGTGGCCGAGGCGTGCGTGATCGGCGTGCCCGACGAGGCGCAGGTCGAGCGCGTGAAGGCGGTGGTCGTGCTGAAGGACCCGGCGCAGGAGACCGACGCGAGCGCGCAGCAATTGATCGACTTCTGTCGCGAGCGACTGATCAAGTGGTCGTGTCCGCGCGAAATCGAGTTCCGGCGCGCGCTGCCGAAGACGCGCGTCGGCAAGATCGACTTCAAGGTGCTGGTGGCCGAGCACGTCGCTCGGCACGCCGAAAGGAGCTGCGCATGAACGGCGGCGAACGCGTCGCCGCGGTGCTGCGCGCGCACGGCGTGCCGTATCTGTTCACGCTGTGCGGCGGCCACATCTCGCCGATCCTCGCGGCGGCCAGGGCGCGCGGCATCCGCGTGGTCGACACGCGCGACGAGGCCACCGCGGTCTTCGCCGCCGATGCGGTCGCGCGGCTGACCGGCGCGCCCGGCGTGGCCGCCGTGACGGCCGGACCCGGGCTCACCAACACGATCACCGCGCTGAAGAACGCGCAGCTCGCACAAAGCCCGGTCGTTCTGCTCGGCGGCGCCGCGCCGACCGCGCTGCAGGGCCGCGGCGCGCTGCAGGACATCGACCAGAAGCCTCTGGTGGCGCCGCATGTGAAACTGGTCAGGCAGGTCAAGCGCGTGCGCGATCTCGATGGCGCGGTCGAGGACGCGCTGACCGTCGCGGCGAGCGGCGTTCCGGGACCGGTGTTCGTGGAGTGCGCGATCGACCTCTTGTACGACGAGGCGCTGATCCGCCAGTGGTACGCGGACGCGGGCGGCAAGGGCGCGTCGCTTGGCGACCGGCTGCTGCGCTGGTACCTGAACCGCCATGCCAAGCGCATGTTCGCGGACTCGGGCGAGATGTCGGCGCCGGTCGTGCGGCCGGTCGAAGCGCCGCGCGCCGCCGATGGTGACCTCGCGCGCGCGGCGGAGCGGCTTGCGCGCGCGCAGCGGCCGCTCGCGGTCGTCGGCAGCCAGGCGCTGTTGCTCGCCGATCGGGCGCAGGCGATCGCGGATGCGGTGACGCAGCTCGGCATTCCGGTGTTTCTGTCGGGCATGGCGCGGGGGCTCTTGGGGCGCGACCATCCGCTGCAGCTGCGGCACGCGCGCCGCAATGCACTGCGCGATGCCGACTGCGTGTTGCTGGCCGGCGTGCCGTGCGATTTCCGCCTCGACTACGGCCGCCACGTGCGCCGCTGCGCGACACTGATCGCAGCCAATCGCAGCCGCAAGGAGGCCACGCTGAATCGCCGGCCGACGGTGACGGCGATCGGCGACGCGGGGCTGTCGCTGCTCGCGCTCGCGCAGCGCCTCGGCGACCGCGCGCACCGCCCGGACTGGATCGCGCAACTGCGCGCGCGCGACGAAGCGCGCGAGCGCGAGATCGACGCGCAGGCCGCGAACGCGGGCGAGCACGTGAACCCGATCGCGCTCTTCCGCGCGCTCGAGCGCGCGGCCGGCGACGATGCGGTGATGGTGGCCGACGGCGGCGACTTCGTCGCCACCGCGTCGTACATCGTGCGGCCGCGCGGCCCGCTGTCTTGGCTCGACCCCGGCGCGTTCGGCACCCTCGGTGTCGGCGCGGGCTTTGCGCTCGGCGCCAAGCTGCTGCGGCGGGCGAGCGAGGTCTGGCTGATCTGGGGCGACGGCGCGTGCGGTTACGGGCTGGCGGAGTTCGACACTTTCGTGCGCCACCGCGTGCCGGTGATCGCGGTGGTCGGCAACGACGCGAGCTGGGCGCAGATCGCGCGCGAGCAGGTCAAGCTGCTGCACGACGACGTCGGCACCGTGCTCGCGCGCAGCGACTACCACGAGGTCGTGCAGGGCTTCGGCGCCGCGGGCCTCGTCGTGAAGCAGACCGCCGATGTGCCCGCGGCGCTCGAACAGGCGCGCGAGATCGCGCGCGGCGGATCGCCGGTGCTCGTCAACGTCTGGCTCGACAGGACCGATTTCCGGGAGGGATCGATCTCGATGTGAGCGGCGTAAGCTCTTCGGCCGGAGATTTCTGCGAGAAGATGAGCGAAGCCCGCCTGTTGACGCCGCGCGAGGCCGAGGCCGTGGTCGACGATTGCATCGAGCGCTTCGGCCTCGGCGCGCTGCCGCGCGTCAGCGTCACGCTGCTCGGTGACGGAACGTGGCGCGTGCGCTGGGACCAGTTCGAACGCACCCTTGCGCCGATGACCGACTCGGCGTGGCGCACTTGGCTCGAAGAGAACGTCGGCTCGCTCGACCCGGGCGACCTGGAGACCACGGAGGCCTGACCGCCGCGCGTCAAGGCGCCCATTGCAACGGCGACAAACAAGGAGGCGCCATGGAATCGACGTTGAACGATCGCCTTTCTCGATCCGCACCCGGCCCGCACGTGCGGCGCGTCGCGCCGGCGCGAACCTTCGCCTGGCTGCGCGCAGGTTGGAGCGACCTGCGCAGCGCCGCGCGCCCGAGCCTGGGCTTCGGCGCGCTCGTGGCCGCTGCCGGCGTGCTGCTGCTCGCGCTCGCCTGGGACGCATCGCATCTGGCGCCGGCGCTGACCGGCGGCTTCCTGCTGGTGGCGCCGTGTGTCGCCGTCATGTTCTACGAGCTGTCGCGGCAGATCGAGCGCGGCGAGCGCATCGACGGCGGTGCCGCGGCGCTGGCCTGGCGGCGCAACGCCGATTCGATCGCGCTATGGGGCCTGGCGCTCGCGCTGACGCTGATCCTGTGGGAGCGGCTGGCGGCGATCGTCTTCGCGCTGCTGTACGGCGGACAGGTGGCGGATCTGCGCTCGCTGGCGATCGAGGTGCTGACCGGCCGGCGGCTCGAACTGATGCTCGCGTTCGTCGCCGTCGGCGGCATGCTGGCGCTCGCCGTGTTTGCACTGGGATGGATCACCGCGCCGCTGCTGCTCGACCGCGACATCGATGTCGCGACGGCCGCGTTGACCAGCCTGCGCTGCTGCCTGCGCAATCCGGGCACCGCGCTTGCGTGGGCCGCGATCCTCGCGGCGCTGACCGCGATCGGCTTCGCGACACTGATGATCGGGATGATCGTGGTGTTCCCGTGGCTCGGCCACGCGAGCTGGCACGCGTATCGCGAACTGGTCGCGTGATCGCGCGCCGGTCGCCCGTGCTACGGGTCATGCGGCGGCGCGCTCTTCGGGCTCCACCGAAAGCCGCATGCCGACCGCCTTCAGTACTGCGAGGAGCGTCCTCAGCGTCGGATTGCCGTTGGGCGACAGCGCCCGGTAAAGCGCTTCGCGACTGATCCCGGCTTCCGCAGCAACCGCCGCGAGTCCTCCGTACGCCTCAGCGATCCAACGCAGCGCGAGCAGGCCAGCAGCACGATCTTCGGGGTCATCGAGACAGGCCAGCGCAACCTTCAGGTATTCGATCGCGAGTTCACGATCGGCCCGCAGTTCGGCGACCTCGCGCGCGTCATGACGAACTGCGCCAACGACCTTCCTCTTCATCGCTGTCTCCGCTTCCAGTCGGCCCAGTGTTTCTTCGCAGCGCGGATGTCCGCCGCCTGCGTCCGCTTGGTGCCTCCGCCCCGCAGAATCACAAGGGCGTCGCCGTGCCGTGCCAAATGGATTCGAAATCCGGCGCCAAAATGCTCGCGCAGCTCCAGAACGCCATCGCCGACCGGCTGGCAAGCACCGAAAAGCCTGGCTTCAAGCCGCTTGATGCGGAGACGAACCCTTGCTTGCGCTTGCTTGTCGCGCAGCGATCCAAGCCAATCCGTCACCGGCTCCGTGCCATCGGCCGCCTGATCGCGGAAGACTTCGATCACACAGAATTCTGTAACTTATAAGTCACAGCGGCGCAAGGCAGCAGCGCCGCTCGAGCCTCGTTGCGCGCATTGCCGGCCGAGATGCGAATCAGCCCGCCCGAAGCCGTCCGTCGAGCCACTCGATCCAGTGCTTTACCGGCGTGTCGGTGCCGGTCGAGAGGTGCGCGATGCAGCCGATGTTCGCCGAAAGGATCTCGTCCGGCTGCGGCTGCTGCAGGCTGGCGAGCTTGCGGTCGCGCAGCTGCATTGATAATTCCGGCTGGAAGATCGAGTAAGTGCCGGCCGAGCCGCAGCACAGGTGCGAATCCGCGAACGGCAGCACCTCGGCGCCGAAAGAGGCGAGCAGCGCCTCGACCGCGCCGCGGATCTGCTGCGCATGCTGCAGCGTGCATGGCGGGTGGAACACCACGCGTGCATCGCCGCGCGCCGTGAGACCCTTTTCAGCGAGCAGCGCGGGCAGCAGTTCGGCCACGTCTTTCGTCACTTCGCTGACGCGCTTCGCCTTGGCCGCATACGCCGGATCAAGCCGCAGCAGGTGGCCGTACTCGCGGACTTGCGCGCCGCAGCCGCTGGCGTTCATCACGATCGCTTCGCAGCCGGCTTCGATGTGCGGCCACCATGCGTCGATGTTGCGGCGGGCATCGGCGAGACCGCCGTCGTGATCGTTCAGGTGATAACGGATCGCGCCGCAGCAGCCGGCCGCCTTCGGCACCACGAGTTCGACGCCGAGCGCATCGAACACGCGCGCGGTCGCCGCGTTGATGTTGGGAGCCATCGCGGGCTGCACGCAACCGGCGAGCAGCAGCATCCTGCGCGCGTGCGTGCGCGCCGGCCACGCGCCCGCGTCCTGCTTCGCCGGCACCTTCCTCTTCAGCGTCGCCGGCAGCAGCGGCCGCACCATCTGTCCCAGCTTCAACGCCGGCGCGAACAGCGGACTCGTCAGGCCCTCCTTCAGTGCGGTGCGCATCAACCGCTGCGCGCGCGGTCGCGGCACCCGGTCCTCGACCACCTTGCGGCCGATGTCGAGCAGGCGCCCGTACTGAACGCCCGACGGACACGTGGTCTCGCAGTTGCGGCAGGTCAGGCAGCGGTCAAGGTGAAGTTGCGTCTTCTGGGTCGGCGCGGCGCCTTCGAGCACCTGCTTGATCAGGTAGATGCGGCCGCGCGGGCCGTCGAGCTCGTCGCCGAGCAGCTGATAGGTCGGGCAGGTCGCGGTGCAGAAGCCGCAGTGCACGCACTTGCCGAGGATCTCGGCGGCCTCGGCGCCCTCCGGCGTGCTGCGGATGAATTCGGCGAGTAGGGTCTGCACGTCAGAAGTCGGAATACATGCGGCCGGGATTGAAGATGCCGGCCGGATCGAATTCGGCCTTCAGCCGTTTGTGGATCGCGGCGATCGCGGGCGCGAGCGGTGTGAACACGCCGGCTGAACGATCGCCGCCGCGGAACAGCGTCGCGTGGCCGCCGAGCGCCTGCGCGCGCTTGCGGATCTCGTGCGCGGGCAGTGTCGAGCGCAGCCAGCGCTGCGCGCCGTTCCATTCGACCAACTGTTTGCCCGCGAGCGCGAGCGGCTCCGCGGTCGATGGCACGCCGAGCCGCCAAAGCGGCGCATTGACGACGAAAAACGGATCGGTGTGCTCGCGGATGCCGCTCCACAACGACGATGCCTGCGCGTCATCGACGCGTTCGCCGCCGAGCTTGGCGCGCGCCGCGTCAACGGCGGCGCGCGCGCCCGACAGCCGCACCGTAAGGACGTCGCGGTACCACGCGGTGGCGGAGATCGGCAGCGGCTGGCCGGCCCATTCGTTGACTCGGCGCTGCGCCGTGGTCTCGTCGAGTTCGAAGCGCAGCGTCGCTTCGGCGGTCGGCTTCGGCAGCACCTTCAGCGACACCTCGACGATCACGCCGAGCGTGCCGAGGCTGCCGGCGAGCAGCCGCGACACGTCGTAGCCGGCGACGTTCTTCATCACCGTTCCGCCGAAGCGCAGCACCTCGCCGCGGCCGTCGAGCAGCTTCACGCCAAGCACGAAATCGCGCACCGCGCCGGCACTCGCGCGGCGCGGCCCCGACAGCCCCGCCGCCACGCAGCCGCCGACGGTGGCCGCGGCTCCGAAATGCGGCGGCTCGAACGCAAGCATCTGTCCTGCCGCGTCGAGCACGGCTTCAAGTTCGACGAGCGGCGTTCCGCAGCGCGCGGTGATCACCAGTTCGGTCGGCTCGTGCGCGACGATGCCCGCGTACGCGCGCGGATCGAGCGACTCGCCCTTGACCGCGTTGCCGTAGAAGTCCTTGGTGCCGCCGGCGCGGATCGCGAGCGGCGACTTCGCCGCGGCGGCGGCGCGCACGCGTTCCTGCAACGCCGCCAGCGACGCGTCGGGCACTAGAAGCGCTCCAGTTCCGGAAACCTGAGCTTGCCGCCGCTGACCTTCATGCGGCCGTACTCGGCGCAGCGGTGCAGCGTCGGGATCGCCTTGTCCGGGTTCAGCAGGCCGGCGGGATCGAACGCGCGCTTGACCGCGTGGAACAGCGCGCGCTCCGCTTCGCTGAACTGCACGCACATCTGCGCGATCTTCTCGACGCCGACGCCGTGCTCGCCGGTGATCGTGCCGCCGAGCGCGACGGACAGTTCCAGGATCTCGACGCCGAAATCCTCCGCGCGCTTCACTTCGTCGGGATCGTTGTCGTTGAACAGGATCAGCGGGTGCAGGTTGCCGTCGCCGGCGTGGAACACGTTCGGGCAGCGCAGACCGTACTTGGCTTCCATCTGCTGGATCGCGGCCAGCATTTCGCCCAGCCGCTTGCGCGGGATCGTGCCGTCCATGCAGTAATAGGCGGGCGACACGCGGCCGGCGGCGGGGAACGCGTTCTTGCGCCCGGCCCAGAACTTCAGCCGCTCGGCCTCCGAGTTCGATACCGCGATCCTGGTCGCGCCGGCGCCGCTCAGCACTTCCTTCAGGCGCGCGATCTCTTCTTCGACTTCTTCCGGCGCGCCGTCGGACTCGACCAGCAGGATCGACGCGGCGTCGAGGTCGTAGCCCGCCTTCACGAACGGCTCGACCATCCGTGTGGCGGGCTGGTCCATCATCTCCAGCCCGGCGGGAATCAGCCCGGCGGCGATGATCGCGGCGACTGCGTTGCCGGCGGTGGGCACGTCGGCGAAGCTCGCCATGATGCAGCGGGCAAGCTGCGGCTTCGGCACCAGTTTCACCGTCACTTCGGTGACGACCGCGAGCATTCCTTCGGAGCCGATCACCAGCGCGAGCAGGTCGAGCCCAGGCGCATCGAGCGCACTGGAGCCGAACTCGGCGATCTCGCCATTGCCGGTCACGCCGCGCACGCGCAGCACGTTGTGCACCGTCAGCCCGTACTTCAGGCAGTGCACGCCGCCGGAGTTCTCAGCCACGTTGCCGGCGATCGTGCACGCGATCTGGCTCGAAGGATCGGGCGCGTAATAGAGCCTGTACGGCGCGGCGGCCTCGGTGATCGCGAGGTTGCGCACGCCGGGCTCGACCGTCGCGGTGCGCGCGAGCGGATCGAGCTTCAGGATCTTGTTCAGCTTCGCGGTCGACAGCAGCACGCCGTCGGGCATCGGCGTGCATCCGCCGGACAAACCGGTGCCCGCGCCTCTGGGCACGATCGGCACGTTCTGCGCATGGCAGATGCGCACGATCTGCCGTACCTGCGCCTCGTTCTCCGGCAGCGCGACCACCATCGGCACCTGCTTGTACAACGTCAGGCCGTCGCACTCGTACGGGCGCGTGTCTTCTTCGCGATACAGCAGGCAGTGTTCGGGCAGCGCGACGCGCAGCGCGGCGACCACCTGGCGCTGGCGTTCCGGGTCGATGACGATCGAGCGGGATTCGGGCGCGTTCACGCCGGCGAAGCTAACACATCCGTGGAATGCCGGGACTTGCGATCGCGCAACGCGCGCGCGCGGCATGCGGCCACAATCGCGGTGAATGCTTTGACCGGAGACCATGATGCGCACGCTCGCCTTGCTGTTGCTCGCCTTCGCTGCGAACGCGCCGGCGCAGGACGCCGAGCGCGGCCAGCGGCTGTTCAACCAGACCGCCGCCGTCACCGGCAAGCCGGTCGCCAACTGCACCGGCTGCCACGCGGACACGCATACGCTGCGCGCGATGCTGGCCAATCGCGGCGTCGCCGCCGGCGATGCGCGCGCGATCCGCCTGCTGCTGCAGGCGTCGATCAATGGCGCGATTCCCGGAGCGCGCAGCGCCAAGGCGCAGTACCAGAACGTGCTGTCCGCGGCCGACATCGAGGATCTCGCCGCGTATCTGGCGCGCGTGCAGTCGGCCGCGGTCGCGCCGCCTCTGGCGCGGCGTTGATTCGGGGCAATGAACTGAACAGCGCTGCCGTCGCCCCGGCGCAGGCCGGGTCGACGGTCAAGTGGTCAGTCGCGCGCAACGACTTCGAGCAGGACGGCCGCAGCGCGCTCGCACTGTGCGCGCGGCAAGTCGCGGTGCGTGACCGCGCGCACCATGCGCGGGCCGAACGCGAACAGCAGCACGCCGCGCGCCGAAGCGCGCGCGACCACGGTCGCGGCATCGGGCGCACCGTCGGCGAGGTGGAACACGATGATGTTGGTCTGCACGGTCGCCGGATCGATGCGGATGCGCGGGCTTTCGGCGAGCCGCCGCGCGATCAACTGCGCATTCGCATGGTCTTCGACGAGGCGCGCCAGATGGTGCTCGAGCGCGTACAGCCCCGCGGCCGCGTACAGGCCGGACTGGCGCATCGCGCCGCCGAACATGCGCCGGTAGCGCGTCGCGGTCGCGATGAGATCGCGCGCGCCCGCGAGCAGCGAGCCGCCGGGCGCGCCGAGCCCTTTCGATAGCGCGACCGCGACCAGATCGAACGGCGCCGCGAGCGTCGCCAGCGGCATGCCGGTCGCGGCCATGACGTTCCACAGCCTCGCACCGTCGAGAAAGGTCGCGATCTGCCTGTCGCGCGCCGCGACGCAGATTCTCTCCGCTTCCTGCTGCGGAAAGATCACGCCGCCGGAGCGGTTGTGCGTGTTCTCGATCTCGACCAGCGTGGTCGGCGGATAGATCACGTGGCCGCGCGGCTTGATCGCGGCAACGAATTCGTCGGCGGTGAAGGTCCCGCGCGAACCGATCTCGGTGAACTGCACGCCGGAGTTGGCTGCCGAACCGCCGGTTTCGTGCCACACCGCGTGGCATTCGCGGCTGACGATCACGTCGTCGCCCGGTCGCGTCAACGTGCGCAGCGCGACCTGGTTGGCCATCGTGCCGCTCGGCAGGAAGATCGCCGCGTCCTTGCCGAGCAGCGCCGCGACGCGCTCCTGCAGCGCATTGACGCTCGGGTCTTCGCCGTACTGGTCGTCGCCGACGGGCGCCTCGGCCATCGCCGCGCGCATCGCGCGCGTGGGCGCGGTGACCGTGTCGGAGCGCAGGTCGATCCGTTCGTCGGTCATCGTCACGCCCGCACCACCTTGCCCGGGTTCAGGATGTTCAGCGGATCGAACGCGCGCTTGATGCGCGCCATCAGGTCGAGCGCGTCGTCGCCGTGCTCGATGCGCAGAAAGTCCATCTTGTGCAGCCCGACGCCGTGCTCGCCGGTGCAGGTGCCTTGCAGCGCGATCGCGCGCTCGACGATGCGGCGGTTCAGCCGCTCGGCTTCCTCGAGGTCGGACGCCGAGTTCGGATCGACCAGCATCTCGACGTGGAAGTTGCCGTCGCCGACGTGGCCGATCACCGAACTGATGATCCACGAGTCCTTCAGATCCGCCTGCGTCTGCTCGATGCACTCCGCCAGCCGCGAGATCGGCACGCAGGCGTCGGTCGACAGTGCGCGCGATCCCGCCTTCAATTGCAGCACCGCGAAGTACGCGTTGTGCCGCGCCTGCCACAGGCGGTTGCGCTCTTCGGCCTGCGTGGCCCATTCGAAGTCCATGCCGTGGTGCTCGCGCGCGACCTCCTGCACCGCCTCGGCCTGCTCGCGCACGTTCGAGGTCGAGCCATGGAATTCGAACAGCAGCAGCGGCGATTCGCGCAGGGAAAGTTTGCTGTACGCGTTGACCGCCTTCACGCCGACCGCGTCGAGCAGCTCGCAGCGCGCGATCGGAATGCCCATCTGGATCGTCTGGATCGTCGCGCGCACCGCATCGCCGACAGTCGGGAAGTTGCAGATCGCGGCGGAGATCGCTTCCGGCTGCGGGTACAGCTTCAGCGTCACCTCGGTAATCACGCCGAGCGTGCCTTCGGAACCGACGAACACGCGCGTCAGGTCGTAGCCGGCCGACGATTTCTTCGCGCGCCGCGCGGTGCGGATCACCTTGCCTTCGGCGGTGACGACGGTGAGGTTCAGCACGTTCTCGCGCATCGTGCCGTAGCGCACCGCGTTGGTTCCGCTGGCGCGCGTCGCGGCCATGCCGCCGAGCGTCGCGTCCGCGCCGGGATCGATCGGGAAGAAGAGGCCCGTGTCCTTGATCTCCGTGTTCAGCTGCTTGCGCGTGACGCCGGCCTGCACGGTCGCGGTCAGGTCCTCCGCGTTGACCGCGAGCACGCGGTTCATCTGCGACAGATCGACGCTGACGCCGCCCTCGATCGCGAGCAGATGGCCCTCGAGCGACGAGCCGACGCCGTACGGGATCAGCGGCACGCGATGCTCGGCGCACAGTCTGACCAGCGCGACCACGTCGTCGGTCGACTGCGCGAACACGACCGCGTCCGGCGGCGTCGGCGCAAACGGCGACTCATCACGGCCGTGATGCTCGCGCACCGCCGCCGCGGTGGAGACCCGGTCGCCGAACTTCGACCGCAGCGCCTCCAGAAAGGCGACGGGCAGGGGCTTGGTGAACTGGCGCAGTGAGGCGGGAGCGTTCATGGTCGATGCTCGTTGTCCGTTGCTCGTTGCTCGTTGCGTGCAATCCGCAATCCGCAATCCGAATGTTAGCCCTGCGGCGGCGGGCGGCGGCATAATGGCCGCATGGGCAAACGACTCTCTGCGATCGCCACGCGTACCGGCGACGACGGCACGACGGGGCTGGGCGACGGCACGCGCACGCGCAAAGACAGCCTGCGCATCCGCGCGATCGGCGAGGTCGACGAACTGAATTCGCACCTCGGCGTGCTGCTGACGGAGGCGCTGCCGGACGAGGTGCGCGCCGATCTCGTCGACATCCAGCACGACCTGTTCGACCTCGGCGGCGAGCTGTGCATCCCCGGCTTCTCGATGGTCGCGGACGAGCAGGTCGCGCGGCTTGATGCGCGGCTCGCGCACTACAACGCCGACCTGCCGCGGCTGGAGGAATTCATCCTGCCCGGCGGCTCGCGCGCGGCGGCGCAGGCGCACGTGTGCCGCGCGGTGTGTCGCCGCGCCGAACGCGCAATCGTCGAGCTCGGTACGCACGAGACGCTCAATGCCGCGCCGCGCCAGTACGTGAACCGCTTGTCCGACCTGCTGTTCGTGCTCGCGCGCGTGCTGAACCGCTTCGCCGGCGGAGCCGACGTGCAGTGGCAGCAGCGCAAGACGCAGACGAGCGGTTGATCAGCGCGTCGGCGCGATCGCCACGCGCGGCGCGCCGACCAGCCCGAGCGCGAGCGCGGTGCCAATCAGGATGATCGCGCCGCCGGCCGCCATCTGCGCGCTGACCGACTCGTCGAGAAAGACGCCGCCCCAGAACACCGCGAACAGCGGGATCAGGAACGTCACCGCCAGCGCGCGCACCGCGCCGACGTGTTCGAGCAGCCGGAAGTACAGGATGTAGGCGAGCGCGGTGCAGCCGATGCCGAGCGCGACCGCCGCCGCCCACGCGTGCGCATCGATCGCACCGTGCGGCCACAGTGCGAGCGCGAACGGAATCAGCACCAGCGCCGCGCCGATCTGGCTGCCGGTCGCCACGGCGAGCGAGTTGACGCCGGCGAGATACCGCCTCGCGTAGTTGCCCGCGACGCCGTACGACGCCGCGCCGGCGAGCCCAGCGGCGATCGCCAGCGTCGCCGACCATTGCGTACCCGCCGGATGGACGTCGACCTTACCCCACACGAGCACCGCCACACCGGCGAGCCCGATCGCCAGCCCGAGCCACTGCGCGGCGCGGAATCGTTCGCGCAACCACGCCGAGGCGACCAGCGCGGTCCACATCGGCGTGGTCGCGTTCAGGATCGACGCGAAGCCGCCGGTGATGCTGAGCACCGCATACGAGAACAGCACGAACGGAGCCGCGGTGTGCAGCACGCCGACCATCACCAACGGCGCCGCGTGCGCGCGCAGCAGCGGCAGCCCGCCGCGCCACGCGAGCAGCGCCAGCAGGCAGGCGGCGGCGATCGTCACGCGTACCTCGACCAGCGCGACCGGCCCCAACACCGGCGCGGCGATGCGCATGAAGAGAAACGCCGCGCCCCACAGCGCCGCGAGCAGCAGCAGATCGACGAGGTCGCGCGGCTTCATTGCGACGGCACGCGATCGACGCGGCACAGGTAGCAGCCGGGCCGCGCGAAGTGCAGGTGCAGATACGCGACGCCCGGGCTCTTGAACGCGCGCGCGATCGTCGCCTCGAGGTCGCGGCCCTCGGCCACCTCGGCGAATTCGATCCAGCCCGCCGGGCCATAGCCGCGCACCGACAGCAGCGCGCGCCGCGCGAGCGGCGGCACTTCGCCCGGCGCCGGCCGCGCGCTCGGCTGCCCGACGCGGACGAAGATCGGCCCGCGGGCGCGATACGGCGAGTCCGCACCCTGGTGCTCGAAGTTCAGCAGCAGCAGCTCGTCGCCGGGATCCGCATAGCGCAGGCTGACGCGGCACGGATAGCTGTCGGTCGCATCGGCGATCATGCGGTGCGCGTGGCGCCGCGCGAGTTCGGCGTCGGCGAGACGGCTCAGCGCAACGAAAGGTTCGGGTGCCAGCGGAACGATCTGGAACGACATGAATTCCTCCGCACGGGTCAGGCGAGCAATGAGCCTTCGAGCTGCAGCAGCTTCGTCTTGCGCTCGAGCCCGCCTCCGAAGCCGGTCAATGAACCGTCGCTGCCGATCACGCGGTGGCACGGCACGATGATCGGAATCGGATTGGCGCCCATCGCCGCGCCGACCGCGCGCGCGGCTTGCGGCCGGCCGACCGCGGCTGCGAGCGCGCCGTAGGTCGAAGTCTGGCCGCAGCCGACCTTCAGCAGCGCGCGCCACACCGCCTGCTGAAACTCGGTGCCCTGCGGCGCGAGCGGCAGGTTGAAGCGCGTGCGCTTGCCGGCGAAATATTCGCCGAGCTGCGCGCGCGCCCGCGCCAGCACCGGCAGGTCGTCGTCGCGTTGCCAGTCGCGTTCGACGTCCGGCTTGCCGTTGCCGCGCGCGAAGCGGACCGCCGTCAGGTGAGTGCCGTCGGAGGCCAGCGTCAGCGGCCCGATCGGGCTGTCGCAGACCGTGTAGCGAATGGTGCCTTGCTGCTTCATATCGATTTCTCCCGCGCTTGCCACAAATGAATCACCGCATACGCGCGCCACGGCCGCCACGCCTGCGCGCGCGCTTCCGCCTCGCCCGCGCGCTTGAGCTTGAGTGCGCGCAAGACGCCGACGTCGCCGGGTGGAAACGCGTCCGGCCAGTGCAGCGCACGCATCGCGATGTAATGCGCGGTCCAGGGTCCGACGCCCGGCAGAGCGCGCAATGCTTCGAGCGCGCGCTCCACGTCGGCCCCCGGCGCGAGCTGCAGCGTCCCGTCCGCGAGCGCGCGCGCGAACGCGACGATCGCGTGCGCGCGCTGCGCGACGATGCCGAGCTGCGCGATCTGGCTCGGCTTGCAGTCGGCCAGCGTCGCCGACGCGGGGAACACGCGCTCCACGCCGGCGAAAGGCGTGTCGAGCGGCGCGCCGAAGCGCTGCACGAGCCGCGCCGCGAGCGTGCGCGCTGCCTTCACGGTGACCTGCTGGCCCACGATGCCGCGCACGCCGATCTCGAACGCGTCGAACGCACCCGGCAGCCGCAGTCCCGGGTGCGCGTGCGCCAGTTCGCCGAGCGCGGCGGCCACTTCCTCCGGCCGGCAGTTCAGATCGAACGCATGCTTGACGGCGGCCAGCACGCGCGGGATCACCGGCGCGAGTCGCGCATCGACGCGCGCCTCCACCCCCGTGCCACGGTGGGCGCGGCGCACTTCGACCCAGCCCGACGCGACACGGCCCTGCGCGTTCGGCAGCGCGAGGGTGCGGCGGTAGCTGCGCGCATCGACCGCCTCGACGCCGTCGATCGCGCGATAGGCGAGAAACTGCAGCAGCGCGTCGAAGTCGTATGGCGCGCGCGAGTGCAGGCGGAACACGTGATGGTCGAGTGGGCGCGGTGCCCCGTGCTGTCGCCGCAGCGCGGTGGGGCTCAGCCGATAGCGCTGCGCGAACAGCGTGTTCAGACGCCGCAGGCTGCCGAAGCCGGCGGCCAGCGCGACCTCCGTCACCGGCATCGCGGTGTCGGTCAGCAGCCGTTTGGCAAGCAGCAGCCGCGCGGTCTGCGCGTACGCGATCGGCGTGACGCCGAATTCGGCTTCGAACACGCGCCGCAGATGCCGATCGGTGACGCCGAGCTGCGAGGCCAGCGACGCGAGGTTCGCGTCGGCCAGCGCGCCGTCGTCGATCAGGTTCGCGGCCGCGCGCGCCAGCCGAGCCGAAGCGTCGACGCTCGCCAGCCCCGGCGCCAGCTCGGGCCGGCAGCGCAGGCAGGGGCGGAAGCCCGCGCCCTCGGCCGCCGCAGCGCTCGGGAAGAAGCTGCAGTTCTCGCGCTTCGGCAGCGGCGCCGTGCACACCGGCCGGCAGTAGATGCGCGTCGAGCGCACCGCCGTGAAGAAGCGGCCGTCGAAGCGCGCGTCGCGCGAGCGGTGCGCGCGGTAGCAGGCGTCGGCGTCGAGTTGCATGCCGGCACTATGGCCGAAATCAGCGCCCGCTGCTCGCCGTTTTCGGACATAGGCGTTGACGTGTCATTCCCGCCCCCGCCTTCGCGGGGCAGGCTCCAGCGGGAATCCAGTGACTCGGCGGCTCCGTCCGGATCCCCGCCTGCGAAGGGGCGGAGGGCGTCAAGCGCGCAGTGCCTGCGTACTGCGCGCAGCCTGCAGCGGCGCGCGCCTAACAGCGCGCGCCTGGGCGACGCATCCGACTCCGTTCGCTGCGAGGCTTCGCCTCTGGCTCACGGACGGATGCGACGGCGAAGCTCCGGCCTGTCATTCCCGCGCAAGCGGGAGCCCAGTGTCTTTGCGAGACCGAACTGGATCCCCGCCTTCGCGGGGATGACGCATCCGACTCCGTTCGCTGCGAGGCTTCGCCTCTGGCTCACGGACGGATGCGTCACTTTCCCGAGTAATTCGCCGCGCGCAGCCGGCGCGCGCGCACGGCACCGGCGAGCCGCTCGAGCAGCGGCACCGTTTCTTCCCAGCCGATGCAGGCGTCGGTGATCGATTGCCCGTAGGTGAGCGGCTTGCCGGCCACGAGATCCTGGCGCCCGCCGACCAGATGGCTTTCGATCATCATGCCGATGATGCGCGCTTCGCCCGCTTCGAGCTGCTGCGCGAGGTCCTCGCACACTTCGACCTGGTTGTCGTGCTGCTTGCGGCTGTTCGCGTGGCTGGCATCGATCATCACGCGCTGCGCCAGGCCGTTGCGCGCCAGCTCCTGGCACGCGGCCTCCACGCTCGCCGCGTCGTAGTTCGGCGCGCGGCCGCCGCGCAGGATCACGTGACAGTCCTCGTTGCCCTTGGTCGACACGATCGCCGAGTGCCCGCCCTTGGTGACCGAAAGGAAGTGATGCGGCTGCTGCGCGGCGCGGATCGCTTCGGCGGCGATGCGCACGTTGCCGTCGGTGCCGTTCTTGAAGCCGACCGGGCACGACAGTCCCGACGCCAGTTCGCGATGCACCTGCGACTCGGTCGTGCGCGCGCCGATCGCGCCCCACGCGACGAAATCGGCGATGTACTGCGGCGTGATCATGTCGAGGTATTCGCAGCCGGCCGGCAATCCCGTCTCGTTGATCTGCCACAGCAGCTCGCGCGCCACGCGCAGCCCGTGGTTGATGCGGAAGCTGCCGTCGAGATCCGGATCGTTGATCAGCCCCTTCCAGCCGACCGTGGTGCGCGGCTTCTCGAAGTACACGCGCATGAGGATCTCGAGCTCGGGCGCGAGCCGCTTGCGCTGCTCGACCAAACGACCGGCGTACTCGAGCGCCGCCTTCGGATCGTGGATCGAGCACGGCCCGATCACGACCAGCAGGCGGTCGTCCATCGCGTGCAGGATCCGATGCGCGGCGTTGCGCGCCTCGAACACCGTCTGCGACGCGGTGTCGGTGCACGGGAACTCGCGCAGCAGATGCGCAGGGGGCACGAGTTCCTTGATCTCCTTGATGCGGAGATCGTCGGTCATGTAACGCATCGGTCGGGCTCCATCCATGGCAGGGCTCTCGTGGTTTCGGCCCGTCCGGCGAAAAAAAACCGCCAGGTTTCGGGCCTGGCGGTGGGTGTCGGATTCGGTCTTGGTTACGCGCGCCGCTCGACTCTTCCCGCCAGTGGCCGGAAAAAGCCAAAAAAGTAGAAGCGCTCGGAGAAATTCATCTTGGCATCAACCTCGTCGCGGACCGGACTTTACCCGGCCTGACGCCATGCGGCAAGCCGGGGTCGATCAGCGATCAGAAGCGGTAGCGCAATCCAACGTTGGCCGCATTCGACAGCCCCGCGCCGTAGAACTCCTCTGCCTCGCCGGCCGACTCGGTCATTCGGTAGCCGCCGAACAGCAGGAAGTTCGGTGTCAGCGAATAGTTGACGCGCAGTCCGAGATCGAACGTACGACCGCGTCCCGTCATCAGCCCGTCGGCGTCGAACGCCAGGCGCCAGCGCGACGCCAGACGACCTTCGGCCCCGACGTGCAGCAACGGCAGCGCGCCGAAGCGCAGCCGGTCCGAAAGCCCCAGTCCCGGCCGCAGGCTGCCGCCGAACTCGCGCACGTTGGCCGACACGCCGAGCTTCCACGCCCAGTCCGGTCGCGACAGGAACGTATAGCGGTAAGTCGCGCGCGCGGGATCGAGGCGCAGCGCCGGATCCGCCGTCAGTGTGGCCAGCGACACGCCCGGCAGCGCATCGAGTCCGACGCGGCCGATGGCCCAGGTGCTGAAGCGCAGCTCATGCCCCGGCGCGAGCGCGGTGGTCGCCTCCAGGCGCAATGGCCCGAGCGGCTGCGGCGAACGCAGCGACGGATCGATCAACTGGTACGACGCCGGCGCGACGAGCGCCGGATTGTCACCCGGCGCACCCAGTGTCAGCTGCGCGAACGCCGGCCCGGCCGGCAGACACAGCACCGCGCACGTTGCAAGCGCGTGGCCGGCGCGGCCACCTTGCTCCCGTCTTGCGCTCATGATCGATTCCTTCGACGCCTTCGGATCGGAAACGCTGCCGGCGACCGCGCCATTCCGGTTTGCGTCGCCTTCGCGTTTCAGTCGAATATTCTCCTTCCGCTGCGGGCGTGCAAGCACTTGCCGCAACAAGGCGCGATGGGTTTGACGTACGGCCAGTCAGCGGACGAAAAAATACAACGTCAGATGAAAGAAGACCGGCGCGGCGAAGGTCAGCGCGTCGAGCCGGTCCAATACGCCGCGGGACAGCATCACGCGATCTTCGGCCCAGCCGCGTACGCCCAGGCTGCGTTTGACGGAGTTGAGCACCAATCCGCCCATGAAGCCGGCGGCGACGATCGCCGCCGACATCAGGGTCGACTGCGACCACGTAAACGGGGTCATCCACCACAGCGCGGTACCGACCGCTGTTGCGCCGATGCCACCGGCGAGCACGCCCTCCCTGCTCTTGCTGGGATTGGACTGCAGCGGCGTGCGGCCGAGCGCGGCGCTGGCGATCACCGCGAGCAGGTCGGACATCTGCAGCACGAGCAGGAAGTAGAGCAGCAGCAGCGCGCCGCGGTTCTCATAACCCGGCAATTCGATGCTCGCGATCGCCGGCGCATGGCTCACGCAATACACGCTGATCATCAGTCCCCACTGCACCTTGGCGACGCGCTGCAGGTAGTCGACGGTGTCCTGCTTCAGCGCCATCACGACCGGCAGCAGAAGAAACACGTACACGGGGATGAACACCGCGAACAAGCCGTAGCTTTCCCCGGCGACCAGCAGGTACTGGATCGGAATCACGACGTAGAACGCGATCACCAGCGCCCAGTGGTCGCTCGGACGGATCGGCGTCAACGCCACGAACTCGCGCAGTGCGAGAAAGGACGCGAGCGCGAACAGCACCACCAGCGCGCCGCCGCCGACGGCGAATCCGAGCGCGAACAGCAGCACGATCAGCCACGACGCGCGAATGCGCGAATTCAGCTGCCGGATCCACGCGAGCTTGGCCGCGTCCGTCGTGCGCATGGCGAGCCGCGCTCCGAGCAGGGTGGCGGTCCCGATCAGCAGCGCCATGCCGAGCAGCACGACAAAGAAGGTCTCATGCAGGCTGAGTTCCATGGCAATCAATCCGCCAGCGCGATCACCGCATTGCGCGCGCGCGACAGGAACTGCTCCTTCGCTTCGCCCTCCGCCAGGGCGAGCGGCGCGCCGAAGCGCACCGTGCAGATGATCGGCACCGGCAGCAGCGCGCCCTTGGGCATGCTGCGGTGGAGGTTTTCGATGTACACGGGGATCAGCTCGACCTGCGGGAACTCCTGCGCCAGCGTGTACAGGCCGCTTCTGAACGGCCCCGGCAGCGGCTGCGGCGAGCGCGTGCCTTCGGGAAAGATGATCAGCGAGAAGCCGTGCGTCAGCGCGTCGCGCAGCGGATCGAGCGGGTCTGCGGTGCGGTCTTCGCGCGCGCGGTCGATCATCACCACGTTCAGTTCGTCCTGCGCGATGCGCGTCTTCAGCCCGCCGCCGCCCCAGTAATCCCTGGCCGCGACCGGCCGCGTGTTGGCGCGCAGCGCCGCCGGTAGCGCGGCCCACAGCACGACCGTGTCCATGTGGCTGGTGTGGTTGGCGAAGTAGATGCGCTGCGTGGCCTTTGGCGTACAGCCGATCCAGCGCGGATAGGCACCGACCAGCAGGCGCACCAGCCAGACGATGGGCGGCAGGAACTTGGGAAGGGGAATGCGTACGCGCAATCGATTTTCCGCGCAGGCGGCGGGGCGCGCCGATTATGCCGTGCGGTCCGCGCCGACCTCTTGATCCAGGGCCGAATCCGTTCGGCGCGGCGGCTCGTACAGAAGCAAGGATGGCTGCCGCACGCAGGCCATCGGCAAACCCACTGCAAGGAGATCCAGCCATGCAACTTGCGCGCTCCCTGATAACCGTCGCGCTCGCCGCTGCCGTCGCAGCGAGCGCATTCGCGCAGGACAGGCCCACGCTGTACAAGCGTCTCGGCGGCTACGACGCGCTTGCCGCGGTGACCGACGACTTTCTCGGCCGGTTGGCGCCCGATCCGAAGCTCGGCCGCTTCTTCGTCGGCCACAGCACGGATTCGATCAAGCGAATTCGCGGCGGCATCGTCGACTTCCTGTGCGTCGCGACCAAGGGTCCGTGCTCATACAGCGGCCGCGACATGAAGACCGCGCACACGGGGCTGAAGATCACCGACGAGGACTGGGACATCTCGGTGAAAGCACTGACGGCCACGCTCGACAAGTTCAGCGTGCCGCTGGCGGAGAAGAACGAAGTGCTGGCGGCGGTGGCGATGCTGAAGAACGACATCGTCGAGCGATGAACCTGCAGCCGCCGGCGGCTCCGGCTGCATCGGCCGTGCGCCGGCGGTGCGCGTCGCCGAGCGCGGCGAGACGCTGGTTCGCTTGATCGGCACGCCGCACCCCGGTCAGTCGAAGATCGCCGAATTCGTCGCGGTCGACCCCGCATCGATCCGCGCCGCTGCGTGCGCCGGCGGCAGATGGTCGAGGCGCTGGTGCAGGCGGTCGAGAATCCGCCGTCGGCCGCAATCGCCGTCGTCGACGTGCCGCGCATCCGCGCGACGCGCGCTCAACCGGTTCCGCCGACGGTCAGTCCTTCGATGCGCAGCGTCGGCTGACCGACACCGACCGGCACGCTCTGGCCGTCCTTGCCGCACACGCCGATGCCGGGGTCGAGCGCCATGTCGTTGCCGACCATCGTCACGCGCGTCAGCGCATCGGGTCCGTTGCCGATCAGGGTCGCGCCCTTGACCGGCGCGGCGACCCTGCCGTTCTCGATCAGGTAGGCCTCGGCCATGCTGAACACGAACTTGCCGCTGGTGATGTCGACCTGCCCGCCGCCGAAGTTGGTCGCGTACAGTCCCTTCTTCACCGAGCGGATGATCTCCTCCGGCGCGTGTTCGCCGCCGAGCATGTAGGTGTTGGTCATGCGCGGCATCGGCAGGAATGCGAAGGATTCGCGCCGGCCGTTGCCGGTCGATGCGGTCTTCATCAGCCGCGCGTTCAGCGAATCCTGCAGGTAGCCGCGCAGCACGCCGTCCTCGATCAGCACGGTGCGCGAGGTCGGATTGCCTTCGTCGTCGATGCTGAGCGAACCGCGCCGCTCGGCAATCGTGCCGTCGTCGACCACGGTCACCCCTTTCGAGGCGACGCGCTGGCCCACGCGGCCCGAAAACGCGCTCGACCCCTTGCGGTTGAAGTCGCCTTCGAGGCCGTGGCCGATCGCCTCGTGCAGCAGGATGCCGGGCCAGCCCGGCCCGAGCACGACCGTCATCACGCCGGCCGGCGCCGGTTGCGCGCGCAGGTTCGTGAGCGCCATGTCGACCGCGACCTGCACGTACTCGGCCAGCCGCGCGTCGGTGAAGTGCGCGAGGTCGACACGCCCGCCGCCGCCGGAGAAACCCTGCTCGCGCCGGCCGCCGTCCTCGACGATCACCGTCACCGACACGCGCGCCAGCGGCCGCACGTCGGCGGCCAGCACCGCGGTCGCCTTGCGGTCGGCGCGCGCGACCAGCACCACGTCGTATTCGCCGCTGATGCTCGCCATCACCTGTTTGACCCTGGCGTCGCGCCCGCGCGCCATCTTCTCGATGCGCTCGAGCAGTTGCACCTTCTGCACCGCGTCCATCGAAGCGATCGGGTCGATCGCCGCGTACAGCGGCGTCGCCTTGCGCGTCGCGAATTTCGCCGCCACCTTCGCGCTGCCGCCGCCGGCGCGCGCGATCGAGCGCACGGTGCGCGCGGCTTCCATCAGCGCGTCCTCCGACAGGTCGTCGGAATACGCGAACGCGGTCTTGTCGCCGACCACCGCGCGTACACCGACGCCCTGCTGGATGTCGAAGCTGCCGCTCTTGACGATGCCTTCCTCCAGCGAGAACGACTCGTTGCGCGTGTACTGGAAATAGATGTCGGCAAAGTCTGCGTCGTGCTCGAACACCGTCGCCAGCGCCCGCTGCAGCTTGTTCTCGTCCAGTTCGTACGGTTCCAACAGCAGCCCGCGCGCGATGGCGAGGCGTTCCAAGGTGGGATCGGAGGGTTTCATCGGAGTGAGGATTCAGGATTGCGGATCGCGGATTGCGAGCAACGGACAACGGACAACGAACAACGGATCACGGATCACGGATCACGGATCACGGATCACGGATCACGGATCACGGATCACGGATCACAACACCCGATGAGCCAGCGCCGGCAGGCTGGCACGCACGTCGGCGATGCGGGCGAGGTCCACGTCGCCGATCACCACGCCCGGGCCTTCGTCGCGGATGGCGACGATTTCGCCCCACGGGTCGATCAGCATGCTGTGGCCGTAGGTGGCGCGGCCGTTCTCGTGCCTGCCGCCCTGCGCCGGCGCGAGCACGTAGGCGAGGTTCTCGATCGCACGCGCGCGCAGCAGCGTCTGCCAGTGCGCCTGGCCGGTGGTCGCGGTGAATGCGGACGGCACCAGGATCAGGTCCGGCTGCTCCAGCGCGCGATACAGCTCCGGAAAGCGCAGGTCGTAGCACACCGACAGACCGGCCTTGACCTGCGGCCCGCCCGACGGCTGGAACGTGAACGTGCGCACCGTGCGGCCGGGCGCGATCGTGCGCGCCTCGTCGTACGACTCGTCGCCCTTGGCGAACGCGAACAGGTGGATCTTGTCGTAGCGCGCGATCCTCACGCCGCGCGGATCGAACACCAGCACGGAATTCATCACCCGGTGCGCGTCGGCCGCTTCCAGCGGCACCGTGCCGCCGACCAGCCAGATGCCGTGCGTACGCGCCGCTGCCGCGAGGAATTCCTGGATCGGCCCGCGGCCGTCGGGCTCGCGCACCGCGACCTTGTCGGTTTCGCGGCCCATCAGGCAGAAGTATTCGGGCAGCGCGACGAGTTGCGCGCCGGCGCGCACGGCTTCGGCGATCAGCGTCTCGGCGTCACGCAGGTTGGCGTCGACCGCGGGTTTCGACACCATCTGCACGGCGGCGACGCGCACGGTCTGCGGGGAAGGGCGGCTGTTGGTCATGTCGGCTACTTGGGCGTGGCAGCAGCTTCGGGGGTGCGCTCGCGGCGCCGCACCTGCGGATCGCTCCATGTTCCGGTGATGTCGAACTCGTGCGAGAACGCCTTCGACAGCGGATCGCGCAGCAGCCACTGCGCAACGAACGTCCCCAGGCCGATGGCCGGATTGAGCACAGCATACGCGAGCGACGCGGAGCCCGCGTTCACCTCCGGCAGCACCAGCACGTGCAAGTTCTGCGTCTCCTTCTGCAGATCGGCCGACCCTTCGAGCAGTACGGTTGCATTGACGCCGCGCATCTTGAAGTCATGCGTGGTCAGCACGCCGCCGGCCACGTCGGCGGTGGCGGTGATCGCGTCGAACGCGAAGCCTTCGGAGAACACGTCGCGGAAGTCGAGCGTGATCCGGCGCGGCAGCGCCTGCAGCGACAGCACACCCAGCAGGCGCGCCACGCCGGCATCGCCCTTCAGGAACTGACCTTTGTTCGTGGTCAGACTCAGCTTGCCCGCCAGGCTCGGGTAGTCGAGCGCGAACGGCGAGCCGCGCCACGCGAGTTCTCCTTCGAGCCGGCCCTCGCCGCCGCGCAGCGCGCCCGGCATGCCGAAGCGAGCGAGCAGCTTGCCGGCGTCGGTGAAGTCGAGCGCGAGGTTCATCGCCACACGGCGCGGCCCCCCTTCGGTTGCGCGCTGCCATTGGCCGCTCGCGGTCAGGCGGCCGTCGGGGTTGGCGAACTCGAGCTTGCCCACCTGCCACACGGCGCTCGGCCCGGTGCCGACGTTCTGCGCCTGCAGTTCGAGGCGGCCGAGCGGATGGCCGGCGAACTCGAATTCGTTCGCGATCACGTCGAACGCCGGCAGTTCGGTCGGCGGCGCATCGAGCAGCTCGGTCAGTTGCGAGCGGCTGCCTTCCGGAATCGTCAGCCGCGCCAGCCGCGCGCTGACGCGGCCGAGGTTGCCTGCCTGCGCCGGCCGCCACGTGACTGCGCCGCTGACGTGGTCCGAATTCACGTTCGCGAGCCACAGCCCGTCGGCTTCGCGCGTGGCGCCGAGCACCACGTTGGCGAACGGTTTGCCGCCGATCACGAGTTCGCGCACGCGCGCGGCCACTGCGTTGAGCGCCATGCCGCTGTCGCCGCCCTGCAGATCGAGCAAAGGCAGCCAGCGATCGAGGTCGAGTCGATCGACGTTGACGGTGGCACGGAGGCCGCTTGCCGGCAGCGCGAGCGCCTCGACGTCGCCCGCCGCGAACGCGCCACGCTCGATGCGCAGGGTTGCGCCGGCGTCGCGCGCGCGCTCGAGCGCGAGCGCGAACCGCGTGCCGGCGGTCACGCGGATCGAATCGGCATCGGGCGACTTGTCGCCCGCGTCGCGCGGCGCGATCTCGATCCGCAGCGGCAGCGGATCGTTCGCCGCCTTGCGCAGCGGTGCGGGCAGATCGATCGCGACGCCGACGAGGTCGGAAGTGACGCGCAGGTCGGTGCGCCGGTTCTTCACGACGATGTTTGCCGCATAGCGCGCGGTGCCTTGCACGCGATCGAACAGCCGCTGCGCGGCCGCGGCGTCGACCAGCCGGCGCGCGGCCTGCGACGTCGCGCTGCCGCTGCCGGCGATTTCGATCGCGCCGTCCGCGCGTGTCGTGACGTCGGCGCGGAATGGACCGCCGAGGAACTGTCCGTTCAGGCCCGCGATGCGCAGCGATTTCTCGGTGAACTCGACGGCGCCGTTGACGCCGGTGAACGGCGGCAGGTCGTCGCGCAGGTTCACGTCGTCGTTGGCCAGCGCAACCTTGCCGCGCACGCGGGTGTCGCGCGCGTGCGCCAGCGCAATGTCGAGCTTCAGGTCCAGCGTCCCGTCGCCGCGCGCATTGGCGCGCGCCAGAAAGCCGCCGAGCCAACCGCCGACCGGGCTCGAATTCACGAAGCGGAACATGTCCGCGACCGGCCCGCTGCCTTTGCCTTCGATCGTGAGCTTCGGCTCCGTTGCGCCGAGTTCCGGCAGCGTGGCGCGCACGCCGGTGAGCTGGATTCCGTAGACCTGCGCGCGGCGCGCGGTGACCTCGATCTTGCGCCGCTCGAACACGAAATCGCCGTCGATGCCGTTGATCTGCGGCCAGGTGTCGGTCGCCGCCACCGCCGTGCTGTCGTCGACGCGCGCGGGCAGGTAGTCGAGCGCGCCGCCGGCGATCTTCGCCGCGACCCGGAAATCTCCGAGCGCCGGCTGCGCGAACGGAAAATCCATCAGGTCGCCTTTCAGCCGGAAGCTGGCGTCGCGCGCGGTGCCGCCGACGAGCGCGCGCTGCAGCCACATGCGCACGCCGGGAGCGACCTGCAGCGGAATCACCTTGTAGATCCGGTTCGCTTCGGCGCGCACGATCTGGCCGCCGGCGTCGATCAGTCCGATGCCCTTGCCGCCGCTGCGGTACGTCGCCTGCCCGTTCAGATCGAGGTCCGCGCTCGTCGCCGCGACCGAATCGATCTGCAGTTCAAGGCCGCCGCGCAGCGTCCAGCGCGCGTTGGCGTTCAGTCGGTCGAACGACAGCGGCTCCTCGAAGACGCCGGGAAATTCCAGCACCGCGCTGCGCGCGCGGATCTGCGCGCTGCCGCCGCGCGCATCCATGTCGAGCGTGCCGGTCAGGTTCTCGAAGCCCGGCCGTCCCGGCCGCGGTTTGCCGTCGGCCGACAGCAGCGGATCGGCCGGCTCGCTGTTCATCGACAGACGGTCGAACTGGGTGCGCAGCGCGTACTGCGCCGGCGCGGTCGCTTCGCCCTCCCACGCATAGCGCAGGTTGGCCAGATCGCCGCGCACGCCGAAGCGGCGCGCCGCGTCGTGCCACGCGGCCGGCAACGGCAGTTGCGCCGCCAGTTCGCTCACCGTGGCGAGGGAAACGCCGCTTGTCTCGACCAGCCCGCGCTCGGGCTTGCCGTCGGCGGCGCGCGTCACGCGCACGCGCACGTCGGTCGGCGGCAACGCCAGCCGCGCGCCGGCCAGCGTCAGTTGCTGCGCGGCGAACTCGTAGCCGCCCTCCCACTCACTGCCCCATTCGCCCGCTTCGATGCGGCCCTGCAGCCGTTCGACCTGCAGCGGCTCGAGCTTGTCGCCAAGCCGCGCGGACACGTCGACCAGCGCCAGATCCGCGCTGAAGCGTCCGATGCGGCTGCGATCGAAGTCGAGCCACGCGCGCAACGCACCTTGCGCGCGCGCGACCGTCACCGTCGCCGGCAGCGCGTGCGTCAGTTGCGCGATGCGCGCCACATCCGCGTAATCGGTCTGCGCGAACACGCGCCCGGTCCATTGCGACACGTCGTTCGCGCGCACGAACCACGGGCGCCGGTATTCGCCGCGCAGATCGAGCGAGGCCGCCAGCGCCGCGGGCGGACGCGCGCGGAACGCGAACTGATTGCTGATCCAGCCGCGCCGCCATTCGAAATCGACATCGTCGAACTCGAGGTCGTCGTTCGTGACCGCGTCGCGATAGCGGACGCGCGCGTTGCGGATGCCGATGTGCCGTTGCGACAGCACCCAGTCGGCGATGCGCGTCTCGCCGCCCGCCGCCGCCGGGTCGAGCGTGAAGCCGGCTACCACAAAGCGGCCGTCGGCCTGGCGTTCGATGTCGAGCTCGGGAGTCAGGACCCACAGGTCGCGCAAGCGCAGTTGCAGCGCCGGCACGCTGCTCCACGACAGCGTGGCCTGCAGGCTCGGCAGCGTCAGCGCCGCGCGCCCGCTGCGGTCGAAGATCTGCACGTCGTCGAGCTGCAGCAGCGGATTGAAGCCGATCCAGCCGCTTTCGATGCGCGCGATCCGCACGTTGGCGTCGAGCAGCCGGCTCGCTTCGCGTTCCAGGGCCGGCCGGTATTCGTCGATGCGCGGCATCAGGTAGTAGCGCGTCACGAGCCACAGCGCGCCGAACGCGAACCACGCCAGGACCAGCGCGATCCAAAGCGCGCGCAGCGCGAGGCGGATGCTGCGCACGCAGCCGTCGCCGAAGCGGCGCGCGAGCGATCGCTCGGCGACGTGCAGCGCTTCCTCGACCGCTTGCTCGACCTTGTGTTCGAGCGCGTGCAGCGCCGCGACCGGCGCGCTTTCGGTCGCAGCGGCGTCCGAGCGATCGTCAGGCGGCACAGGCGAGGGAAGAGGAGGGGACCGCTGTGTGAGCCGCTTCGCGGCCGTTGGTTCCACCGCGCACCTAGAATCCGGTCACCGATGAAACCGCCGGGCCAGCCTATCACAGCGCCTGCAGACGCTGTATCGACCGATCGCACGCAAGTGTTGCCGTCTGTTTCCCCCGTCAGCGCGGGCGCGGCCCATGCGCTCGAACTGTCGCGTTTCGCGGTGCGCGCGCTGCACGCCGAGCTGGGGCACGCGGCCACGCCCGCGCAGATGCAGGCGCGGCTGGAGGCGCTCGCGCGCGAGCCGTGGACGCGCGCGCGGATGGAAGCCGAGCTGGACGCTGCGCTCGGTCCGCCGGGTGCGACCGAAGCGCGGCCGGAGCGGCTCGCGGTCGCGCTGCGGCTGCTGCGCCGGCAGGTCGTGCTCGGGCTGATGGCGCGCGACATCGGCGGCGTGGCGCCGCTGGCGGAAGTGGTAGGCGCGGTGACCGCGCTGGCCGAGCTGGCGGTGCAGCGCGCGGCTTCGGTGGCCGCGCACGAACTGGCGCAGCGCTACGGCGTGCCGTGCGACGCGAACGGCCATCCGCAGGACCTGCTGGTGGTGGCGATGGGCAAGGGCGGCGGCGGGGAACTGAACGTGTCGTCCGACCTCGATCTGATCTTCATCTACGACGAGGAAGGCGAGACGGTCGCGCGCGCGCCGTATGCGGACGCGCGCGCGGGGCTGTCGAACCAGGAGTTCTTCGAGCGGCTGGGGCGGCGGCTGATCGCGCTGATTTCCGAGCCGACCGGCGACGGCTTCGTGTTCCGCGTCGACATGCGGCTGCGTCCGAACGGCGACGCGGGGCCGCTCGCGGTCTCGACGTCGATGCTGGAGGAATACCTGATCCGGCAGGGGCGCGAATGGGAACGCTTCGCGTGGCTGAAAGGCCGCGTCATCTCGGCGCCGGTATTCGCATCACGCGCGGAGTTTGCGGCTCAGTGCGCGGCGCTCGACGCGGTGGTGCAGCCGTTCGTGTTCCGCAAGTACCTCGACTTCAATGCGCTCACCGCGCTGCGCGACCTGCACGCGCTGATCCGCACCGAGACGCAGAAGAAGAGCGCGCGCCGCGCCGGCGGCCGTGACGACCACGACGACAACATCAAGCTCGGCCGCGGCGGCATCCGCGAGATCGAGTTCATCGCGCAGACCTACCAGGTGATGCGCGGCGGGCGCGACGCGCGGCTGCGCCAGCGCTCCACGCTGGTCACGCTGGCGTGGCTGGGCGAACTCGACATCCTGCGCGCGGCGACCTGCGAGCGGCTGGCCGATCACTACGTGTTCCTGCGCCGCGTCGAGCACGCGCTGCAGTACGTCGACGACGCGCAGACGCACCTGATGCCGCGCAACGCGGAGGGGCGCGCGCGCATCGCGCGGATGATCGGGCTGCCGTCGGCCGACGCGCTGACCGCGCAATTGACGCAGGCGCGCGAATTCGTCGCCGCCACGTTCGATTCGATCTTCCTCGCGCCGGAGCAGGCGGCGCCGGAAGAGGCGGCCACCGACTCCGACCTCACGGCCGACCGGCTGCGCGCGCTGCGCTTCGCGCAGCCGGACGAGTCGGCGCAGCGCATCGGCGGATTGATGGCTTCGCGCCGCGTCGCTTCGGCGACCGAAGCGTCGCGCACGGCGATTGCGCGCCTGCTGGCACGCGCGGTCGAGGCGATCGGCTCGCTCGACGCGGAGGCGGGGCCGGACGAAGTGCTGGCGCGGCTGGCGCGGCTGATCGAGGCGATCGCCGGACGCAGCACCTACGTCGCTCTGCTCAGCCAGTATCCGCGCGCGTTCGAGCGCGTGCTGCGCGTGCTCGCGGCGAGCGGCTGGGCGGCAGACTATCTGACCCAGCATCCGATCCTGCTCGACGAGCTGATCGACGAGCGCCTGACCGCTGTGACCAACGACACGCCGGTCGACTTCTCCGCGTGGAGCGCGGACCTGAATTCACACCTCGACGCGCTCGGCGACGACGTCGAGCACCAGATGAACCTGGTGCGCGACGAACATCACGCACAGGTGTTCCGCCTGCTGGTGGCGGATCTGGACGGACGTCTGACGGTGGAGCGGCTCGCGGACCATCTGTCGGCCCTGGCCGACAGCGTGCTCGACGCAGTGCTCGCGCACGTGTGGCGTGCGCTGCCGAAGCGGCACGGCGATGCAATGCGCTTCGCCGTGATCGCCTATGGCAAGTACGGCGGCAAGGAGCTCGGCTATGTATCGGATCTGGACCTCGTGTTCGTCTACGACGACCCGCACCCGGAGGCCGAGCTGACCTACATCACGCTGGCGCGGCGCCTGCTGCTGTGGCTGTCGACGCAGACCTCGAGCGGCACGCTGTTCGACGTCGATCTCAGGCTGCGGCCCGACGGGGAGAAGGGGCTGCTGGTGTCGCCGTTCGCCGCGATCGAGCGCTACCAGCGCAACGAGGACGGCCACGGCGCGTGGGTGTGGGAGCACCAGGCGCTGACGCGCGCGCGCTTCTGCGCCGGCGACCGCGCGTTGGGCCAGCGCTTCGAGAAGCTGCGCGCCGAAGTGCTGGCGCGACCGCGCGACCGCGCGCTGCTCGCCGCCGAAGTGCTGAAGATGCGCCAGCGCATGAACGACGGGCACCCGAACCGCTCGGGCCTGTTCGATCTGAAGCACGACGACGGCGGCATGGTCGACGTCGAGTTCATCGTGCAGTACCTCGTGCTGGCGCACGCGCACGACGAGCCGCGGCTGATCGGCAACCTCGGCAACATCGCGCTGCTGCGCATCGCGGGTGAGTTGGGGCTGATCGATGCGCGGCTCGCGACCGCCGTCGGCGACGCGTATCGCGAGTACCGGCGCCTGCAGCACCGGCTGCGGCTCAATGGCGCCGAGTTCGCGCGCGTGCCGGTCGAACAGGTGCAGCGGCACATCGACGCGATTCGCGCGTTGTGGCGGGCGGTTTTCGGCACGCAAGCATCGGGTCTGACTGGGCGGCCGGTGTGAGGCGCGGGCCCATTCGTGCTCCGCTCTGCCGCGTCGTGCATGTCCGTGGCCGGCCATGACCCGACATTGGCAACCGGTCGCTGTCGGCAGATCACATGCCCGACCCGCTGACACAGATGCACATCCGACTGCGATCGATTGGCCGCCAACACAGGCAACCCCAATCGGATCGCTGGCGCGAGTGAACTCCTTCACGGTCCAGTCGGCCCCCGCCAGTGCTCGCCCAGCGGTGTTTTGCATCAGTGTTTCTGCAAGGTCGAGATCAGCGGACAGGAGACCGTGCCATGGCTCGCCCGGCAGTCGCGGACCAGCGTGGCCAGCACCTTCTCGATGCGCCGCAGATCGGCAAGCTTCCCGCGTACGTCCGCGAGCTTTGACTCGGCGAGTTGTCGCGCGCCATCGCAATGGGTTCCGTCGTCCAGCGTCAGCAAGCCGGCCACTTCGTCGAGGCTGAAGCCCAGACGCTGCGCCGCCTTGATGAAGCGCACGCGTGCGATGTCCGCCTGCCCGTAGCGGCGGATGCTGCCATAGGGCTTGTCGGGTTCGCTCAGCAAACCCCGCCGTTGATAGAAGCGCAGCGTCTCGACACTGACGCCTGCCGCCTTCGCGAACGTGCCGATCGTCAGGCCTGACAACGTCGTACCCATGTTGCTTGACTCCGTATCCAGGTACGGCAATAAGCTTAAGGCCATGAAATCGACGCACGCAAGCCAGTGCACGGTAAAGAGCCACATCACGCCGGCGGTCGCGGCGGCCCCGGATGTCGCTGTGGCTGACAGGACGAGCCCGCTTCGAGAGGCCGCACTGTCGATGCTGCGGCAACGTCTCATTCGACACGCACGCTTTGCCACCGGCAACGATGCTGTGGCCGAGGATCTCGTGCAGGAGACGTTGATCGCTGCGCTCGAACGACTTCCGCAGTACAGGGGCGACGCCACGGTGGCCACCTGGGCGACGGCGATCTTGAGGCACAAGGTCGCCGATTGGTATCGATCCCCTCTGCGCACCCGCACGATTCCCATCGACTCGGAGCAAGACGGTGATCTCGCGGGCACCCCCGATGCAAGCGGCCGAAGACAGGCTGATCGGTGCGGCGCCTTCATCACAGGAGCCGGTCAACCTGGTAGAGAACCGCGAGATGCTGCATGCGCTCAGGCTATGCGTCGGCGCCATGCCGCCTCGAACCGCGCGTGCCTTCCTGATGCCTGACTGGCACGGCTATCCGACGGCCGACATCTGCGACCGCTTGAAACTCAGCGCAGGCAACGTTCGCCAGATGCTGTTCCGCGCGCGCCGCGTGGTCCGCGATTGCATCACACGTGACTGGGTCGACTGCAAAGGGCGAGGGGTGCCGCGCGAACGAGCCAGGGTCACGAAGCACAAACGCTGACCGTCACGGCGGCGCTTGACACCGTACCGAAGTACGGAAATAGACTGAAGCCCGTGCTCTCCAATCCTGAAGGCAACCACGCATGAATCAGCAATCCAACGGACGTGGTGCCCTCTTCGCCGGTGGCCTGGCCGCGATCCTTGCCTCCACCTGCTGCCTGGGGCCGCTGGCGTTGGTGGCGCTCGGCTTCAGCGGCGCCTGGATCGGCAACCTCACGGTCCTGGAGCCCTACCGCCCGTTCTTCATCGGCGCGGCACTGGTAGCCATGTTTTTCGCCTGGCGCCGCATCTTCAGGCCGATGCAGGACTGCAAACCCGGAGAGGTCTGCGCCATCCCCCAGGTGCGCAGCACCTACAAGGTCTTCTTCTGGGTCGTCGTCGCACTGGTGCTCGTCGCTCTCGGATTTCCGTACGTCCTTCCCTTGTTCTATTGATCAGGAGTTCACCATGAAGAAGCTGCTTTCCACCGTCGCCCTCGCCGCCATCGCCGCCCCCGTCTGGGCCGCTCCTCAGACCGTCACCTTGGACGTACCGGGCATGACCTGCGCGGCCTGCCCGATCACCGTCAAGCGTGCGATCTCCAAGGTCGACGGTGTCAACAAGGTCGACGTCAACTTCGACAAGCGCGAGGCCGTCGTGACTTTCGACGATGCGAAAGCCAGCGTGCAGAAGCTGACGCAGGCGACCGAGAACGCCGGGTATCCGTCCAGCGTCAAGAAGTAAGCCATGCCCAAGGATTCAACTCTGCTCAAGCTGGGGATCGGCGGAGCCGTCGTCGCGGCCCTGTGTTGTTTCACACCCGTCTTGCTCATCCTGCTGGGCGTCGTCGGGCTGGGTGCACTCGCAGGCTATCTGGACTGGGTGCTGCTGCCGGCGCTGGCGCTGTTTGTCGCGATCACGATCTACGCGCTGCAGAAGCGGCGACGGACACAGGCCTGCTGCACCACGGACACCGCAGGAGAACAACGGTGATCCACTTGAACGTGGAAGGAATGACGTGCGACGCCTGCGCCACCCATGTCAAACAGGCGCTCGAGAAGGTGCCCGGCGTGCGCTCGGCCGACGTGTCCTATTCGCGTGGAACGGCGCGGCTGGCGATGGCGAGCGACACGTCTGTCGCCGCGCTCACGGCCGCGGTGGCCGCGCTCGGCTACCGCGCCGCGCTCGCCGAAGCACCAGCCCCGGCCAAGGGCACAAGCCTGCTGGACAAGGCACGGGGTCTAGCGGGCGGCAGCCCCAGGTCCGCCGGCAAGGCGGGCGAGTTGCACGTTGTCGTCATCGGCAGCGGCGGCGGCGCGATGGCGGCGGCATTGAAGTCGGCCGAGCTAGGCGCGCGCGTCACGCTGATCGAGCGTGGCACGATCGGCGGCACCTGCGTCAATGTCGGCTGCGTGCCGTCCAAGATCATGATCCGCGCCGCTCATGTCGCGCATCTGCGGCGCGAGAGCTCCTTCGACGCCGGCGTGTCAGCGGCGCGGCCCGTCATCGACCGCGCCCGGTTGCTGGCCCAGCAGCAGGCGCGCGTCGATGAATTGCGCCGTGCCAAGTACGAGAACATCCTGGAAGGCTCTGCGGCCATCACCGTGCTGCGCGGCGAAGCGCGTTTCAAGAGTGCCGGCAGCGTCGTCGTCCGTCGGAACGACGGTGGCGAGCGCGAACTGCCGTTCGACCGCTGCCTGATCGCCACCGGCGCCAGCCCTGCCGTGCCGCCGATTCCGGGCTTGCAGGACACCCCGTACTGGACCTCGACCGAAGCGCTGGCGACCGACACCATTCCGCCTCGGCTGGCGGTCATCGGCTCGTCGGTCGTTGCGGTGGAGCTGGCGCAGGCCTTTGCCCGGCTGGGCAGCAAGGTCACGGTGCTGGCGCGCAGCACCCTGTTCTTCCGCGAAGATCCCGCGATCGGCCGGGCGGTCACCGCGGCGTTCCGTGCCGAAGGCATCGAGGTCCTCGAGCACACCCAGGCCAGCGCGGTCGCGCACGTGAGGGGCGAATTCGTGCTCGCGACGCCGGGCGGCGAGCTGCGTGCCGACCGGCTGCTGGTGGCCACGGGTCGCGCGCCTAACACGCGCAGCCTCGGTCTGGACGCCGCGGGCGTCGCGGTCAACAAGCAGGGCGCCATTGTGGTCGACGCGGGCCTGCGTACTTCGAGCGCGAACATCTTTGCCGCAGGTGATTGCACCGACCAGCCGCAGTTCGTCTACGTCGCGGCGGCCGCCGGCACGCGCGCGGCAATCAACATGACCGGCGGCGATGCCGCGCTCGACCTGAGCGCCATGCCGGCCGTGGTCTTCACCGATCCGCAGGTGGCCACGGTGGGACTGAGCGAGGCCGAGGCCCACCTGCAAGGCATCGAGACCGACAGCCGGACGCTGACCTTGGACAACGTGCCGCGCGCGCTGGCCAATTTCGACACCCGCGGCTTCATCAAGATCGTCGCCGAAGCCGGCAGCGGCCGGTTGCTGGGCGTGCAGGCCGTGGCCCCTGAGGCCGGCGAGCTGATACAGACCGCCGTACTGGCGATCCGCGCACAGATGACGGTGCAGGATCTGGGGAGCGAATTGTTTCCCTACCTGACCATGGTTGAGGGGCTCAAGCTCTGCGCGCAGACATTCAACAAGGATGTGAAGCAGCTGTCGTGCTGTGCAGGGTGAACGAAAGGGTGAGCTGGCCCTAGAAATCTGAACAGCCGGATAAGCGGAAACTCTGCTTCTTGTGACGGGCCGCGAGCCCGAGGGAGCGGAGTCGAAGATGAAGGGAAGAGCGAGGCGCAGCCGCACGGCCACGTTCAAGGCCAAGGTCGCGCTGGCGGCGGTGCGCGGCGACAAGGCGTTGGCCGAACTGGCCAAGCAGTTCGACGTGCATCCGAACCAGATCACCGAGTGGAAGAACCGGCTGGCGCAGCGCTGGGCCGCGGTGTTTGACGGCGCTGGAGGCGGGAAGGTGGATCTGAAGGCGCTGCACGCCAAGATCGGACAGTTGGCGCTGGAGAACGATTTTTTGAAAAGCGCGCTCATCAAGGCGAGCATGCCGAGCGCAAGAAGATGATCGACCGCACGCACGAACTTCCGATCAGCCGGCAGGCCGAAGTGTTCGGCATCAGCCGCGGCAGCGTGCACTGCCTGCCGCAGCCGGTGCCGGCCGCCGGTCTGCGGCTCATGCGCCGCATCGACAAGTTGCATCTGGAACACCCGTTCATGAGCGCGGCTGCTGCGCGACACGCTCGACCGCGAAGGCTTTGCCGTGGGCCGCAAGCACATCTCGACGCTGATGCGGCGCAGGGGCATCGAGCCGCTGCGCCGCTTGCGCAGCACCAGCAAGAAGCATCCGGGCGACGCGGTGTATCCGTACCTGCTGCGCGGCCTGCCGATCAAGCGGGCCAACCGCGTCGGGGCGATGGACATCACCCACATTCCGATGGCCCGGGGATTCGTCTACCTGTGTGCGGTGGTGGACTGGGCCAGTCGCAAGGTGCGGGCGCATCGGGTGTCGATCACGCTGGACACGGACTTCTGTGTCCAGGCGGTCGAGGAGGCGATCGTCAAATACGGCACGCCTGAGATCTTCAACACCGGCCAGGGCAGCCAGTTCGCGAGCCAGGCGTTCACGCAGCGGCTCACCGGCCACGGCATCCGCATCAGCATGGACGGCAAGGGCGCGTGGCGCGACAACGTGTTCGTCAAGCGGCGGTGGCGCACGATCAAGCACGACGAGGCGTACCTGCGCGCCTACGAGTCGGTCAGTTACGCGCGCGCGTTGCTGGCGCGGTTGATCGATTTCTACAATGCGCGCCGGCCGCATTCGAACCTGGATCGGAAGACGCCGGATGAGTTCTACTTCGGAACGTTGCCGGCGATGCAAAAGGCAGCCTGAGCGATGATCGCGCTGCGCAACACGGGTTACGCACCGCCGGCCGGTTTCTGGTTCATCGCCAGCGACCGAACCGGCCGGCCGTGCATAACCCTGCGCGGTACCAGGCCACGAGTTCCTTAACCGCAGGGAATCCGCCTATCGGACCCCGGTCAGTTGTTCAAGCGAATGGGGCCAGCTCTGTGTGCGGCGCAGCCGGCAGATCAGGCAATCGCGCGGTGGGACGCCGCCCGCTCATCTCTCTCTGCGGTCGCCGACGACCCTTGCGCTTCGGCGCGCAGGAATCGCTCCGCCAGCAGCACCCAGTACGCGGCGCCGACCGCCATGTTTTCGTCGTTGAAGTCGTAGCCCGGGTTGTGCACCATGCACGCGCCCGGGCTCTCGCCGTCGCCGTTGCCGATCAGCAGGTAGCTGCCGGGCACACGCTCCAGCATGAACGCGAAGTCCTCGCTGCCGGTCAGCGGCGGACCCTGCAGCGTGACGCGGTCGGCGCCGAGCAGATCGAGCGCCGCCTCGCGCGCGAAAGCGGTTTCCGCCGGCGTATTGACGAGCACCGAATAGCCCGGCCGCCAGTCGATGTGCGCGCGGACGCCGAAGCTCTCCGCCTGCGCGACGACGAGCGCCTTGATGCGGCGTTCGATCGCCGCGCGCACGTCGCGATCGAGCGAGCGCACGCTGATCTCGAGCGTGGCGCTCGCCGGTATCACGTTGTTGGCCTTGCCCGCGTGGACCGCGCCGACCGTCACCACCGCCATCTGCAGCGGGTCGATGTTGCGCGAGACCACCGTCTGCAGCGCCATCACGATGCTCGCTGCCGCGACGATCGGATCCGCGGTCTTGTGCGGCAGTCCGCCGTGTCCGCCGATGCCAGTCAGCGTGATCGTCGCGTAGTCGGACGAGGCCATCGCCGCGCCTTCGCGCAACACCAACCGGCCCTGCGCGATTCCGGGCATGTTGTGCATGGCGAACACCGCGTCGCACGGATACCGGTCGAACAGGCCGTCCTCGATCATGCGCAGCGCGCCGCCGGCGCTTTCCTCGGCAGGCTGGAAGATCAGGTTCAGCGTGCCATCGAATCGGCCGTGCTCGGCAAGATGGCGCGCGGCCGCGAGCAGCATCGCGGTGTGGCCGTCGTGGCCACAGGCGTGCATGACGCCGGCGTGACGGCTCGACCACGGCGCGCCGCTCGCCTCGATGATCGGCAGCGCGTCCATGTCGGCGCGCAAGCCGAGGCGGCGCGAGCCGTTGCCGCGCACCAGCCGGCCGACCACGCCCGTGCCGCCGATGCCGCGCTCGACCGCGTAACCCCACGCCTGCAGGCGTTCGGCCACCAGCGCCGCGGTGCGGTGCTCGTCGAACGCGAGTTCCGGATGGCGATGGATGTCGCGGCGCAGCTCGATGAACTCTTCGGCCCGCGTGCGCAGCGTCTGCAGCAGCGACGCGTTCATGCGTTCACTGCGGCTGCAGGTTGATCGACCTGGCGATGCCGCGGTAGCGCGCCGTCTCCGACTCGTAGAATTGCGCCGCCTCGGCGAGCGACACCGGCGCGGAGGCCGCCATCGTCTGCGCCGCGAGCTGCTGGACCACGGCCGGGTCCTGCAGCGTCTTGCGGATGGCCGCGTGCAGCCGCTGCACGACGGGTTCCGGCGTTGCCTTCGGCACCATGAAGCCTGCCCACTGGCGGTAAGAGAAGTTCTTCAGCGCCTGGCCTTCGTTGACCGCGGGCACGTTCTTCAGCAGCTCGGAGCGCTGCGCGCCGAGCTGCCCGATCACCTTTAGCCGGCCCTGGTCGGCGAGCGCGCCCATCGCTTGGCTGTAGACGAGCACCGCGAAGTCGACCTGGCCGCCGCCGAGGTCCTGCAGCAGCGGCGCGTTGCCCTTGTACGGCACGTGCGTGAATCTCGTTCCGGTCCGTTGCTGCACGTTCTCGACGATGAAGTGGTACAGCGAGCCGATGCCGACGCTGCCGTAGCTGAGCGGCTTGTCGCCCGATTTGCGCGCCAGCGCGATCAGCTCGTCGACGTTCGCGACCGGCAGATCCTTGCGCACGACGAACACCATCACCGCATCGATGATCGGATGCACGAGGCGGAAGTCCTCGGCCTTCAGCTTGACCGCCGCATTGGCGAGCGGCGACAGGATCACTTCGTTGGGCGAACCTTGAAAAACGTAGTAGCCGTCGGCCGGCGCCGACAGCACCTTCTGCGCAGCGATCGCGCCGCTGACGCCGCCGAGATTCTCGACGATCACCTGCTGCCCGAGCTCCTTGCCCAGCGGCGCGTTGAAGATGCGCGCGATTGCGTCCGACGGGCCGCCGGCCGGATACGGCACCATCAGGGTGACGATCTTGCTGGGATAGTTTTGCGCCAGCGCCGCGCCGGCTGCCAGCGCGAGGCCCGCGATAAAAGCGAGCGAGTTCTTCAAGAGCTGGTTCATGTCGTCTCCTGCTCGGCGTCTGCGAACGCGCCGATGTCGTCGGTCGGAATTCGGAAGGTGGCGCGCCGACGGAAGAAGCGGCCAACCCGTCCCGCGCTAGCGCATCCTAGGAGCGGCCTTAGTCAAAGTCCAATGCATTGTTCTTGCGGTTAACATGAGTTCATTGCATGTAATGGGCGGAGCTGTCGATGACCCTGGTGCAACTGAAACATCTGCTCGCGCTCGCCGAGAAGGGCTCGTTCAGCAAGTCGGCGCAGGCCGTATTCCTGACCCAGCCGGCGCTGAGCCGCAGCATCCGTGCGCTCGAGGACGAACTCGGCATGCCGCTGTTCGACCGCGTCGGCCGGCGCAGCGAACTGACGCCGTTCGGTCGCGAGGTCGTCGCGCGCGCGCGGCAGCTCGTGCTCGAGGCCGAGGAACTGCGCGACAGCGGACGCCGGATGAAACGGGGCCACGCCGGCGTGCTGCGCATCGGCATGGGCTCCGGCCCGGGGGCGATGCTGATCACGCCGCTGCTGACGACGGTTGCGACCAAGCATCCGAAACTGCAGGTCGAAGTGTCGCGCGCCGGCACCGAGCTGCTGGTGCAGGCGCTGCGCGAGCGCGCGCTCGACGCGCTCGTGGTCGATGCGCGCGCGCTCAGGCCGGCCGCCGATTTGCGCACCGACTCGCTGCGCGAGATGCGCGGCGCCTTCATGTGCCGGCGCGGACACCCGCTGACGCGCGTGCGCGGCGGCGTGACGTTCGAGGCGGTGCGGCGCTACCCGATCGCATCGACGCCGCTCAGCGACGAAGTGGCACGCATCCTGATCGAGCGCTTCGGGCCCGGTGCTCATCCGGCGCAATGCGTGACGCTGCGCTGCGAGGAGATCCGCAGCCTCGTGGACGTCGCCACGCGCAGCGACGCGGTGCTGATCGCCATCCGTGCCGCCGCGCCCGACCTGGTCGAGCTGCGCATGAAGCCTGCGCTCGATGCGCGGGCGCGCTTCGGCCTGGTCACGCTCGCGCGACGGACCGAGGCGCCGGCGCTCGCAATCGTGCGCGCGCTGATGGAGGAACTGCTGCAGGACTGACTGCGCGCACAGCGTCTGGCGCGGTAGCGTCCGCACCGGGACAATGCGCGCACTTCAATTCGAGGTTGCCATGCCGAACGCATCGCTATGGACGCTTTCCAACGCGCAGATCGCCGTCGAGGCGGTCGCGATCACGGCGTTCGCCGTCTCCGGGCTGCTCGAGGCGGCGCGCAAGCGCCTCGACGCCGTCGGCGTGTGCGTCGTCGCCGGGCTCGCCGCGTTCGGCGGCGGCACGCTGCGCGACATCCTGCTCGATCGGCGCCCGTTCTTCTGGGTCGCGCATGCCGCCTGGGTCTGGGCGCTGCTGGCGCTCGCCATCGCCGCGATGCTGTTCCTGCGCGCGCGCCACCTCGATCCGACCGAGCGCGCGATGCAGTGGCCCGATGCGCTCGGGCTGGGACTGTTCACCGCCAGCGGCGCGCAGATCGCGCTCGACGCGGCGCTGCCGCCGATCGTCGCGGTGCTGATGGGCATGGTCACCGCTGTGTTCGGCGGCGTGCTGCGCGACATCGTGTGCAACGAGATTCCGAGCGCGTTCCGCGATCACCGCCCGTATGCGGTGTGCTCGTTCGCCGGCGGCTGGGTGCTGGTGCTTGCGCACGCGCTCGCGGCGCCTGAATGGCTGGCGCTGACGGCCGCGGCGGCGACGGCCGCGCTGCTGCGGGCGCTGGCGCTCTACACGGGCTACACGCTGCCGGCATGGCAGCCGGCCGGGCGGACGCGCGGCTGAAACGACGCCGCGCTTAGAACCTATCCGTGAATAATTCGTGTGTGCGACGGGCCGCTTTGGCTTGCAGTGCGCGGCGCGAGGAGCGCGGTTTGGTCAATCCAAATGAGCGACGAGCAACAAAGCAATGCGAGCCAAAGCGGCCCGTCCCGGAGGGTTGTCGTCAGAAAGCCCGGCTGCGGCGTTGCCCGGCTTGGCCGTAGGCCGAGCTACTGTCCTGCGCCGGGCGCCTTGCATCCGGGCTTTCTGGCGACAACGCATCGCGCGAATTATTCACGGATAGGTTCTTAGACGCGTTCGATGACGACCGCGATCCCCTGGCCGACGCCGATGCACATCGTGGCCAGCGCGTAGCGGCCGCCGATCCGGTGCAGCTGGCTGATTGCGGTCGTCACGAGCCGCGCGCCGCTCGCGCCGAGCGGATGTCCCAGCGCGATCGCGCCGCCGTTCGGGTTCACGCGCGGATCGTCGTCGGCCAGCCCCAGATCGCGCAGCACCGCCAGGACCTGCGCGGCGAACGCCTCGTTCAGCTCGATCACGTCCATCTGCGCGAGCGTCAGGCCGGTCAATTCGAGCGCCTTGCGCGTGGCCGGCGCCGGGCCGATGCCCATGATGCGCGGCGCCACGCCGGCGGTGGCCATGCCGACCACGCGCGCCCGCGGCGTCAGGCCATGGCGCGCGGCGGCCGCTTCGCCGGCGAGCAGCAGCGCGCAGGCGCCGTCGTTGACGCCGGACGCGTTGCCGGCGGTCACGCTGCCGTCCGGCCGCACCACGCCCTTCAGCCGGGCCAGCGCGTCGAGCGATGTTTCGCGCGGGTGCTCGTCCTTCGCGACCGTGATCGGCGCGCCTTTCTTCGACGGTATGACGACCGGGGCGATCTCGGCGTCGAAGAGGCCGCCTTGTTGCGCCTTCAGTGCGTTCATCTGCGAGCGCAGCGCCATGCGGTCCTGCGCTTCGCGCTCGATGCGAAACTGCTGCGCCACGTTCTCCGCCGTCTCCGGCATCGAATCGACGCCGTACTTCTGTTTCATCAGCGCGTTGACGAAGCGCCAGCCGATCGTCGTGTCGTACACCGCGTTCGCGCGCGAGTAGGCGGTCTCCGCCTTCGGCAGCACGAAGGGCGCGCGGCTCATGCTCTCCACGCCGCCGGCAATCGCGAGCTGCGCTTCGCCGCTGCGAATCGCGCGCGCCGCCGCGCCGACCGCGTGCAGTCCCGAGCCGCACAGCCGGTTGATCGTGGCACCGGGCACTTGCTGTGGCAGTCCCGCGAGCAGCAGCGACATGCGTGCGACGTTGCGGTTGTCCTCGCCCGCCTGGTTGGCGCAGCCGAACAGCACGTCGTCGACCGCGGCCCAGTCGACTTTCGGATTGCGCGCGATAAGCGCCCTGATCGGGATCGCGCCGAGGTCGTCGGCGCGCACCGATGCGAGCGCGCCGCCGTAGCGTCCGAACGGCGTGCGGATCGCGTCGCAGACGAATGCCTGCGGCATCATCGCTCTCCGATCCGAACCGACGCGCGGGCGCGAACCAGCCAGGGGCTCGCGCGGTAGCGCTCGCCGCGATAGTGTTCATCGAGCGCGTCGAGCAGCGCGATCACCCCGCCCGCGCTCCACTGCGCCAGCCATTCGAACGGGCCGGCCGGATAGTTGACGCCGAGCTTCATCGCCGCGTCCGCGCCGTCGGTCGTGCACACGCCCTGCTGCACGGCGTCCGCCGCCTCGTTGATCAGCATCGCCACCGTGCGCGCGACGATCAGTCCCGGCGTGTCGGCGACCCGCTGCGGCGCGAAGCCGAGCGCGGCAAGCCACGCCGGCGCCTGCGTTCGCCAGGCCTCTCTCGCGCCGTCGGCCAGCGCGTATGCGAGCGCGGCGCCGTTCGTGGCGGTAAGCGGCCGGTCGAATACCGCGACGTCGCGCACGCCCAGCGCAGCGGCCAGCTCGTGCGCGCAGCGGCCGTCGGTCAGCACCAGGCGGGCGGCGTCGATCGCCAGCCCGGTCCAGCCGCTCGCGCGCTCGCGCGTCGCGTTGCGCCCGCCAAGCTGCGGGCGCTGCTCGACCGCGGCCGCGAGCCGGTCGGCCACCGTATCGTCGCCGTGCACTGCGATTGCGCGCGGCGCCGCCGGCGCGTCGTGTACGGTCGCCGGCAGAGCGGGCGCGCCGTCCGGATAGCGGTAGAACCCGCGCCCGCTCTTGCGCCCGAGCAGTCCGCCGTCGACGAGTTCCCTCTGCACCAGCGACGGCACGTAGCGCTTGTCGTAGAAGTTGGCCGCGTACACCGACTGCGTAACCGCGAAGTTGGTGTCGTGGCCGATCAGGTCCATCAGTTCGCACGGTCCCATACGGAAGCCCGCGCCGCGCAGGCAGGCGTCGAGCACTTCGGGCCGCGCCGCCTGCTCCTGCAGCAGCGCCAGCGCTTCGGCGTAGTACGGCCGCGCGATGCGGTTGACGATGAAGCCGGGCGTGGAGCGCGCGTGCACCGGCTGCTTGCCCCACAGTTTGCTCAGTTCGTAGATCGCCTCGGCCACCGTCGGCTCGGTGTGCAGGCCGGACACCACTTCGACCAGCTTCATCAGCGGCACCGGGTTGAAGAAATGCATGCCGACCAGCCGGCCCGGGTGCGCCAGCCCGTTGGCGATCGCCGTGACCGAGATCGACGAGGTGTTGGTCGCGAGCACGCAGTCGGCGGCGACCACCGCCTCGAGCTGCCGGAACAGCGCACGCTTGGCTTCGAGATCCTCGACGATCGCCTCGAGCGCGAGCTGCGAATCGCGCGCCGCGTCGAGCGCCGTGATCGGCTCGATGAGCGCCAGGATCGTCTGGGCGGCATCCGCACTGAGCTTGCCCTTCGTGACGAGGCCGTCGAAAAGCTGCGCGAGTTTCGCCTTCGCCTGCGCCGCGGCGCCTTCGCGCGCATCGAACAGCCGGACACGGTGGCCCGCCTGCGCGGCGACCTGCGCGATGCCCGCGCCCATGATGCCGGCGCCGATCACGAGCACCGGCGCCTCCTTCAGTGTCTGCACGTTCATCAGTACGTTTCCAGATGCAGCCGGCCTTCCTTCTTCAGCGCCGCGCCGATCGCCTCCCACGCCAGCCCCGCCTGCTGCGCGATGTCGCGCAGCGCGAGCACCACGCCTTCTTCCATCGCCTTCAGCCCGCAGATGTAGAAGTAGGTGTTCGGGTCGGCGAGCAGCGGCGCCAGATCGGCGGCGCGCTCGCGCAGCGCGTCCTGCACGTAGCGCTTCGGCTGCCCCGGCGTGCGCGAGAAGGCAAAACTGATGTCGATGAAGTCCTTCGGCAGGTTCTGCAGCGGGCCGAAGTAGGGGAGTTCTTCCTTGGTGCGGGCGCCGAAGAAGAGCATCAGCTTGCCGCCTTCGAACTTGCCGGACTTGCGCAGCCGCCGGCGCCATTCGGTCATCGCGCGCATCGGCGCGCTGCCGGTGCCGGTGCAGATCATCACGATGTTCGAGCGCGGGTGATTGGGCATCAGAAAGCTGGCGCCGAAAGGCCCGATCACCCGCACCTTGTCGCCGAGCTTGAGGTCGCACATGTAATTGGACGCCACGCCGCGCACCGGCCGGCCCTGGTGATCCTCGAGCACGCGCTTGATCGTCAGCGCGATGTTGTTGTAGCCGGGGCGCTCGCCGTTGCGCGCGCTCGCGATCGAATACTGGCGCGGATGGTGCGGCCGGCCGGCGGCGTCCACGCCGGGCGGAATGATCCCGATCGACTGGCCTTCGAGCACGGGCAACGGCGTGGTGCCGAAGTCGAGCACGATGTGATGCGTGTCGTAGTCGTGGCCGACGTCGGTGACGCGCAGATTGCCGGTCACCGTCGCGGTGACGAACTTCTCCGGGGCCTTCGGTCCGTACAGGTTGGTGAAGGCGTGCGCGGCCGACCACGGCGGCAGCGTCGCGCCGTATTGCGCGCTGATAAATGGCGCCCCGTCGGCGATCGCCGCGGGCAGAACCGGTGTGACCGGCTCGACCGCGGGCAGCGCATCGGGCGCGATTCCCTCCGCCGCCAACTGCTCGGACGTCAGCTCGTCCGGCAGCGCATCCCAGCCGAGCTGCTCGGCGACGCTGTACGCACGCGCGATCGGAACGATGCGCCAGTTGTCGATCGAACCCGTCGGGCACGGCGCGATGCAGGCCATGCAGTAGTTGCACTTGGCCGCATCCACCACGTAATTGCACGCGTCGTGCGTGATCGCGTTGACCGGGCAGGTCGCCTCGCACGTGTTGCAGCGAATGCAGATCTCGGGGTCGATCAGATGCTGCCTGATGACCCGCGCTTCGGCCATGTCCATCTTGTCTCCTGTCCGCTGGAACCGGCGTCCAGCTCAGCCGAAGCGGACGTACTGGAAGTCCACCGGCTGCCGATTGATCCCCATCGCCGGCGGCGCGATCCAGTTGGCGAACTTGCCCGGCTCGATCACGCGCCCCATCAGCGACGCGACGAACGCCCGGTCGGTTCCGGTCGGCAGCCATTGCGCGACGTTGGCGTTCCACTCCTGATCGCTGACGACGCGACCTTGCGGCGACACCTTCACTTCCTTCAGCGCGCCGATGTTGCGGTGGAACGCCTTGTGCGGCGTCTTCAGGCGGAACGGGATGCCCGCCTTCTCGATCACCTTGTTCCAGCGCTCGACGCCGGCGATCGAGTCCTTGATGTAGTCGTCGCGCAGCACTTCGTTCAGCGCATTGAGCAGCGGCACTTCCCTCTCGACCAGCTCGCCGTTCTGGACCGCGAGCACCTTGTAGGTGGCGCCCTTCAGCAGATGGTCGTCGCTGCGCTTGCCCTCCTCGAAGCGGCCCTTCAGTCCCGAGCTGTAGAAGGTGGCGGCGTTGCTCGACTCGTCGGCGCCGAAGAGGTCGATCGTCACGCTGAAATGGAAGTTCAGGTACCGCTGGATCGTCGGCAGGTCGATCACGCCGGCGGCGCGCAGCCTGGCGGGGTCGTCGGTCTTCAGCTGGTTCATCGCCTGGCAGGTGCGCTGGATCACGCGCGACACACCCGACTCGCCGACGAACATGTGGTGCGCTTCCTCGGTCAGCATGAACTTCGTCGTCCGCGCCAGCGGGTCGAAGCCGCTCTCGGCCAGCGCACAGAGCTGGAACTTGCCGTCGCGATCGGTGAAGTACGTGAACATGAAGAAAGCCAGCCAGTCGGGCGTCTTCTCGTTGAACGCCTGCAGGATGCGCGGGTTGTCCTGGTCGCCGCTGCGGCGTTCGAGCAGCGCTTCGCCTTCCTCGCGGCCGCCGCGGCCGAAGTACTTGTGCAGCAGATACACCATCGCCCACAGGTGCCGGCCTTCCTCGACGTTGACCTGGAACAGGTTGCGCAGGTCGTACAGGCTGGGGCAAGTCAGCCCCAGATGGCGCTGCTGTTCGACCGACGCGGGCTCGGTGTCGCCCTGCGTGACGATGATGCGGCGCAGGTTCGCGCGATGCTCGCCCGGGACGTCCTGCCACGCGTCCTCGCCCTTGTGGTCGCCGAAGTGGATCTTGCGGCCGGCCTCGGCCGGGTTCAGGAAGATGCCCCAGCGATAGTCCGGCATCTTCACGTAGCCGAACTGCGCCCAACCCTGCGGGTCGACGCTGACGGCCGTGCGCAGGTACACGTCGAAATTCTTCGACCCTTCGGGCCCCATGTCGGCCCACCACTTCAGGTAGTTGGGCTGCCACTGCTCGAGCGCCCGCTGCAGCGTGCGGTCTTCGCTGAGGTTGACGTTGTTGGGGATCTTCTCGCTGTAGTTGATGGTGGACATGGGGTGTCGTTTCCTGTGAAGTGGTGTGATCTTCGGTGGTTGCTCGTTGTTCGTCGTTCGTTGTTCGTTGAGACCGCGGGCGTGCGAGATTTGCGAGCAACGAACAACGAGTAGCGAGCAACGGCCCTTAGACTCGGTGCCAGTCGAACGCGGCCTTCTCGCCCTTGCCGTAGACCTTGAGCGCGCCGCGGTCGCCGACGGCGTTGGGGCGCTGGAAGATCCAGTTCTGCCAGGCGGTCAAGCGCCCGAAGATGCGGGTGAACATCGTCTCCTTGCCGTTGAAGCGCAAATTGGCCTCCATTCCGGTCAGTGCGTCGGGCGACATCGACGCGCGCTCCTCGATCGCGATGCGCACCTCGTCGGCCCAGTCGAGATCGTCGGGCTTCGACGTGACCAGCCCGACCGCGAACGCGGCATCGGCATCGAGCGGGCGTCCGGCCTGCGCGCGCACCGCTTCCAGCGCCGGCTGTTCGTCGTAGAAGCGGCGGCCCAGTCGGCTCTGGCCGGTGGCCATCGGATAGACGCCGAAGTTGGTGTCCGACACGGTGATCTTCGGTGCGCGCGCCGCGTCGTTCGGCAGCGCGAGCATGTAGCCACGGTCGCAGGCGAGCGCCAGTTCGAGCAACGTGCCGGCGAAGCACGAACCCGGCTCGATCAGCGCGAACAGGCTGCGCGACGACACGTCCAGCCGCGACAGCGTGCGGCGCAAATGACCGATCGTCTCGCGCACGAACCAATGACCCTTGTGCGCCAGCAGCGTCGCATCCATCGCCAGGGCCGCGGCGACGTCGCCTTCGGTCTTGATCAGCCAGGTGCCGATGTCCAGTTCGTTGGTACGCATCGACAGAATCGCATCGTCCAGTTCGCGCGCGAGCGCCAGCGGATACCAGTTGCTGCCGGTGGCCATGATCGCGTCGATCGTCGTGGGCTGCTCGGGGCCGGGGCCCTTCACCGTGAATGTGGCGGTGCGCCGTGCCCGGTCGATCTCGACCTTCACGTTCGGGTAGCGCAGCGCGTCGGCTTCGATCACGCGATTCAGTGGCGTCAGCGCGACGCCCTTGGCATCGGCCGGTCGATCGGACAGCGCCGCCAGCGCCAGCGCGCGCTCCCGCACCTTCTGCGCGAACACGGCCGGCTTGGCGATTTCGTCGACCAGCCGCCAGTCCTTCGCCTTCTGGCCGCGCACGCCCTCGGACGTCGTGCAGAAGATGTCGGCGAGATCGTGGCGCACATGGCGCTTGTCGGTCACGCGCGTGAGCCCGCCCGTGCCGGGCAGCACGCCGAGCAGCGGCACTTCCGGCAGGCTCACCGCGCTCGAGCGATCGTCGACCAGGATGATCTCGTCGCATGCCAGCGCCAGTTCGTAGCCGCCGCCTGCGCAGGCGCCGTTGACCGCGGCGACGAACTTCAGGCCCGAGTGCTGCGACGAATCCTCCAGCCCGTTGCGCGTCTCGTTGGTGAACTTGCAGAAATTCACCTTCCACGCGTGGCTCGAGACGCCGAGCATGAAGATGTTGGCGCCCGAGCAGAACACCTTGTCCTTCAGGCTCGTGATCACGACGCTGCGCACTTCCGGATGCTCGAAGCGGATGCGGTTGATCGCGTCGTTCAGTTCGATGTCGACGCCGAGGTCGTAGCTGTTCAGCTTCAGCTTGTAGCCGGGGCGCAGGCCGCCGTTCTCGTCGAAGTCGGCCGCCAGCGTCGCGACGGGACCGTCGAACTTCAGCTGCCAATGCCGGTACTGCGCGGGGTTCGTCTGGTAGTCGACGCGGGGGGTGGCGCTCACGGAATGGTCTCCTCGGTGATTGGAACGATAGTGCAGAGTCGGTCAACGTGATAAGCAGCATAATGCATCACGGCGCCCGGCGTCAAGCACTTTTGTTCATATCACGCGAACAGGTCAGGCGGGCAGCTTCAGCACGCGCCGCGCCAGTTCACGCAGCGCCATGTACGTTTCCTGCAGCGGCTGCGCGCTGGTGTCGAGCTTGAATTCCGCCTTCGAATAGAAGGCCGCGCGGCCGGCGAGGATGCGTTTCAGGTCCTCCATCGCTTCCCTGTTGTCGGCCATCGGGCGCGTGTCGCCCTGCGCGAGCACGCGCTTCATGTGGTCCTCGGGATCGGCGTAGAGCCACACCGTCGTGCAGTGCGCGAGCAGCAGGTTGAAGGTCGCCGGATCCGACACGAGGCCGCCGGGAATCGCGATCACCGCCTCCGGGTAGATCTGGATCGCCTCTTCCAGCGCGCGCCGCTCGTAGCGGCGATACGCGTTGGTTCCGTACAGCGCCTGGATCTCGGCGATGCTGCAGCCGGCGAACTTCTCGATCTCGCGGCTCAGCTCGACGAACGGGAACCCCAGATCGTCGGCCAGCATCTGCCCGAGCGTCGACTTGCCGGCGCCGCGCAGTCCGACCAGTGCGATACGCGAACTGCGCGCCGCGTTCGCTCCGCCGGTGCCCAGCATTTCGCCGATCGCGACGCGCACGCGCCGCAGCGTGGCCTCGTCGCGGTTCTCGAGCAGTTCGCGGATTAGCAGCCACTCGGGCGACGACGTGGTCACGTCGCCGATCAGCTCGGCGAGCGGGCACTGCAACGCGCGCGCCACCTGCTGCAGGATCAGCAGCGACGCGTTGCCGATCCCGTATTCGAGGTTCGCGAGATAGCGCTCGGAAATCCCGGCGACCTGCGCGACCGCCTTGCGCGTCATGCCGCGGCGCGCGCGCAGCGCGCGCACGCGCTCGCCCAGTGCGACCAGCGCCGGGTCCTTCTCCTCGGCGACGACGACGGGAGGCGGCGCGGCCTTGCGCGGCGCCTTCGCCTTGGCCGGTCCGTTGCCTTTCCGTACCGGCGCCCACTTATGAATTATAGTGCTTGACATGACATCACCTGAGCCTTATTGTTCGTGGCAAGCACAATAGTTCATCTCAACATGCGTTGCAAGCCGTGCAGCGCTTCCCCCCAGGACGAACCGAATGTCGCAAGAACTCTTTCGCCGGCAGATCGCCGGACTGACCGCGCAACTCGCCGGCCGCCCGCTCGACGCTGCGCTCGATGCATGGCTGAACGCCGAAGCCGGACCGGCGAGCACCACCTACCGGCAGCTGAAGCAGTCGTGCCAGACGGGCGTGGCCGAAGGCTGGCTCGCCAACCGCGAAGCGGGCGCAATCCGCTACGGCCGCGTCTTCAAGCCGGCGCCCGACCTGCACGGCTTCTCGGTCGACGTGGTCGACATGAACGACATCGCCGGTCCGCACCACGTGCATCCGGAGGGCGAGATCGATCTCGTCATGCCGATCGCAGGCGACGCATTGTTCGACGGCCGCCCCGCCGGCTGGGTCGTCTACGCGCCCGGCAGTGCGCACCGGCCCACCGTCACGAACGGCCGCGCGCTGGTGCTGTACCTGCTGCCCGACGGCCGTATCGAATTCACCAAGTGAGCCGCTTCCCATGACCGAACTGCTTCCCAACCATTTCGCCGGCCGCTGGCAGACCGGCACCGGCCGCGGCACAGCGCTCGTCGATCCCGTGCTCGGCACCGAACTCGTGCGCGTCGATTCGACCGGGCTCGATCTGGCGGCGGGCTTTGCGTTCGCACGCGAGCGAGGCGGCGCCGCGTTGCGCGCGCTGACGTACCGCGAGCGCGCGGCGCTTCTCGACGCGACCGGCAAGGTGCTGCAGGCCAACCGCGACGCTTACTACGACATCGCGACCGCCAACAGCGGCACGGTGAAGAGCGACTCCGCCGTGGACATCGACGGCGCGATCTACACCGTCGGCAGCTACGCCAGGCTCGGCGCCACGCTCGGCGAGCGCTGCAGTCTCCTCGACGGCGAGGCGGCGCGGCTCGGCAGGGAGCCGCTGTTCCAGTCGCAGCACGTGCTGGTGCCGACGCGCGGCGTGGCGCTCTTCATCAACGCGTTCAACTTCCCGGCGTGGGGCCTGTGGGAGAAGGCCGCGCCCGCGCTGCTGTCCGGCGTGCCGGTGATCGTCAAGCCCGCCACCGCGACCGCCTGGCTGGCGCAGCGCATGGTCAGGGACGTGGTCGATGCCGGCGTGCTGCCCGCGGGCGCGCTGTCGATCGTGTGCGGCAGTTCGGCCGGACTGCTCGATGCGCTGCAGCCGTTCGACGTCGTGTCGTTCACCGGCTCTGCCGATACCGCGGCGTTGATCCGCGCGCACCCGGCGGTAACGAAACGTTCGGTGCGGGTGAACATCGAGGCCGATTCCGTCAACTCGGCCCTGCTGCTGCCGTCTGCCGACGCTGCCGTGCTCGATCTGCTGGCCAGGGAAGTGGCGCGCGAGATGACCGTGAAGTCGGGGCAGAAGTGCACCGCGATCCGCCGCGTGTTCGTGCCGCAATCGCAATCCGCGCAAGCGGCCGACGCGATCGGCGCGCGGCTGGCAAAGACGACCGTCGGCAATCCGCGCAACGAGAGCGTGCGGATGGGCGCGCTGGTCAACCGCGCCCAGCTCGAATCGGTGCGCGCCGGCCTGGCACACCTGAAACCGCAGACCGAGGTGCTGCACGACGGCAGCTCGCACGCGCTGATCGACGCCGATCCCGCCGTGGCCTGCTGCGTGGGCCCGACACTGCTCGGCGCGCAGGACGCCGACGGCGCCGACCGCGTGCACGACACCGAAGTGTTCGGTCCGGTCGCGACCCTGATGCCGTACCGCGACCTTGCGCATGCGCTCGCGCTCGTACGGCGCGGCGAGGGTTCGCTGGTCGCGTCGCTCTATGGCGGCGATCCCGCCGCGCTTGCGGCAGCCGCGGTCGAACTCGCCGACAGCCATGGCCGCGTGCACGTGGTTTCGCCCGACGTTGCGCAGCTTCACACCGGGCACGGCAACGTGATGCCGCAGTCGCTGCACGGCGGCCCGGGTCGCGCCGGCGGCGGCGAGGAACTCGGCGGGCTGCGCGCGCTGAATTTCTATCACCGGCGCTGCGCGGTACAGGCGAGCAGCACGGCGCTGAGCCAACTCTGAAGGAGATATGACGTGACCACGCCACCGCAAGTGCCCGCACCGGGCAACCCGTTCAACTTCGTGCAGCACCTGCTGGCGCTCAACGCGCAGCGCGGCGCGAAGACCGCTTTCGTCGACGACCAGGGCGAGCTGACATACGGCGAACTGGCCGAACGCGTGCGCTGCCTGGCCGCGGGCCTGCGCGCGCTCGGCATCAAGCGCGAAGAGCGCGTGCTGCTGCTGATGCAGGACTGCAACGACTGGCCGGTCGCCTTTCTCGGCGCGATGTACGCGGGGCTGGTACCGGTGGCGGTCAACACGCTGCTGACGGCCGACGACTACGCATACATGCTCGAGCATTCGCGCGCGCAAGCCGTGCTCGTATCCGGCGCTCTGCTGCCTGCGCTGACCGCGGCGATGATCAAGTCCGATCACGAAGTGCAGAAGGTGATCGTGTCGCGTCCTCTGGCGCCGCTGCATCCAGCCGAGGTGGAATTCGAAGCGTTCGTGCGCGCGCAGTCGCCGCTCGCCAGGCCGGCCGCCACCAACCCCGACGATCCCGGCTTCTGGCTGTACTCGTCCGGCTCGACCGGCCGCCCGAAGGGTGCCGTGCATTCGCATGCGAACCCGTACTGGACCGCGGAGCTGTATGGCAAGGGCGTGCTCGCCCTGCGAGAAAGCGACGTGTGCTTCTCGGCGGCAAAGCTGTTCTTCGCCTACGGGCTCGGCAACGCGTTGACGTTTCCGATGAGCGTGGGCGCCACCACGCTGCTGATGGCCGAGCGTCCCACGCCGGAGGCCACCTTCAAGCGCCTGACCGGCGGTGTCGGCGGTGTGAAGCCGACCGTGTTCTACGGCGCGCCGACCGGCTTCGCCGGGATGTTGGCCTCGCCGGCGCTGCCGAAGCGACACGACGTGGCGCTGCAGCTCGTGTCGTCGGCCGGCGAGGCGTTGCCGGCCGAGATCGGCGAGCGCTTCAAGGCGCATTTCGGTGTCGACATCGTCGACGGCATCGGCTCGACCGAGATGCTGCACATCTTCCTGTCGAACCGCCGCGACCGCGTCCGTTACGGCACGACCGGCTGGCCGGTGCCCGGCTACGAGGTCGAACTGCGCGGCGAAGACGGCAAGCCGGTGGCCGACGGCGAAGCGGGCGATCTTTACATCCACGGCCCGTCGGCGGCGCTGATGTACTGGGGCAATCGCGAGAAGACGCGCGAGACCTTCCAGGGCGGCTGGACGAAAAGCGGCGACAAGTACGTGCGCAACGCCGACGGCAGCTACACCTACGCCGGCCGCAGCGACGACATGCTGAAAGTGAGCGGCATCTACGTCTCGCCGTTCGAGGTCGAGGCGACGCTGGTGCAGCACCCGGCCGTGCTCGAGGCCGCGGTGATCGGCGTGCCCGACGCGGAAGGCCTGACCAAGACCAAGGCGTTCGTCGTGCTGAAGCAGGGCAGCGCCACGACCGACGCTGAGCTGAAGACGTTCGTGAAGGACCGGCTCGCGCCGTACAAGTATCCGCGTGCGATCGAGTTCATCGACGAGCTGCCGAAGACGGCAACCGGAAAGATCCAGCGCTTCAAGCTGCGCGAGCGCGAAGCCGCCCGCTGACTGATTTCATCCACATCCAAACCCGAGGAGACCACTGATGAAGTTGCTTCGCATCACTTTGCTCGCCGCCGCCGCGCTTGCTTGCCCGATCGCGCTGGCGCAGACGGCAACGAAACTCAAGGTCGGCTTGATGCTGCCCGCCACCGGCACGTTCGCCGCGCTCGGCACCGCGATCGAGAACGGCTTCAAGCTCTACGTCACGGAGCAGGGCGGCAAGCTCGGCGGCCGCGCGATCGAGTACGTGCGCGTCGACGACGAGTCCGACCCGGCCAAGGCGACAGACAACGTCAACAAGCTGATCAAGCGCGACAACGTCGACGTGCTGGTCGGCACCGTGCACTCGGGTGTGGCGATGGCGATGGCGCGCGTGGCGAAGGACAGCGGCACTCTGCTGATCGTTCCGAACGCCGGCGCCGACGCGATCACCGGCCCGATGTGTGCGCCGAACATCTTCCGCGTCTCGTTCTCCAACTGGCAGTCGTCGTACGCGATGGGCGAGGTTGTCAGCAAGCAGGGCAGGAAGAAAGCGATCACGATCACCTGGAAGTACGCGGCCGGCGAGGAGATGACCGCGGCGTTCAAGGAGGGCTTCGAGAAGAGCGGCGGGCAGATCGTCAAGCAGCTGACGGTGCCGTTTCCGAACGTCGAGTTCCAGGCGCTGCTGACCGACCTTGCCGCCAGCAAGCCCGACGCGGTGTTCGCGTTCTTCGCCGGCGCCGGCGCGGTGAAGTTCGTCAAGGACTACGCGGCATCGGGACTGGCGCAGTCGATCCCGCTGTACGGCCCGGGCTTCCTCACCGACGGCACGCTGGAAGCCCAGGGCGACGACGCCAAAGGCATCTACACCACGCTGCATTACGCCGACAGCCTGAACACCCCGCGCGACAACGCGTTCCGCCTCGCGTACGCGAAGGCCTTCAAGCTGCAGCCCGATGTCTACGCGGTGCAGGGCTACGACGCCGCGCAGCTGCTCGCCACCGGACTGAAAGCGGTCAACGGCGATCTCGCCGAGAAGGATGCGCTGTACGCCGCGATGCGCGCGGCGAAGATCGACAGCCCGCGCGGCGCCTTCACGCTGTCGAAGGCCGGCAACCCGGTGCAGGACATCTATCTGCGCCAGGTGGTCGGCAAGGAGAACAAGGTCAGCGGCGTCGCCGTTAAGGCGCTCGCGGATCCGGCGCGCGGTTGCCGGCTCTGAACTTACTTGCATGGACTTCGCAACTTTCCTGATCCAGTGCCTGAACGCGCTGCAGTACGGGCTGCTGCTGTTCCTGGTCGCGTCGGGACTGACGCTGATCTTCGGCATCATGGGCGTGATCAATCTCGCCCATGGCAGCTTCTACATGATCGGCGCCTACATGGCGTACGCGCTCGCGCCGGCCGTGGCTGCGACCTTCGGCGGCGGCTTCTTCGCCACGCTCGCGGTCGGCCTGGTGCTGGCGGTCGTGCTCGGCTACGTGCTCGAGTGGGCCTTCTTCAGCTACCTGTACCAGCGCGATCACCTGCAGCAGGTGCTGATGACTTACGGACTGATCCTCGTGTTCGAGGAAATCCGCAGCCTCGTGATCGGCGACGACGTGCACAGCGTGACCGCGCCGCCGCTGCTCTCCGGCAGCGTGCCGCTCGGCGGACTGATGACCTATCCCGTCTATCGGCTGTTCATGTCCGGCGTGTGCCTGCTGCTCGCGTTCGGCATGTACCTGGTGTTCACGCGCACGCGGCTGGGCATGATGATCCGCGCCGGCAGCACCAATCGCGAGATGGTGCAGTCGCTCGGAATCGACATCACGTTCCTGTATCGCGTGGTATTCGCCGCCGGCGTTGCGCTGGCGGTGCTGGCGGGAATGGTCGCGGCGCCCGTGTCTTCCGTCTATCCGGGCATGGGCAACCTGGTGCTGATCATCTGCTTCGTCGTGGTGGTGATCGGCGGCATCGGCTCGGTGCGCGGCGCACTGGTGGCGGCGCTGCTGATCGGCGTGGTCGACACGTTCGGCAAGGTCGTCGTTCCGCAATTCGCCGGCGTGCTGGTCTATCTGCTGATGGCGGCGATCCTGCTTGCGAAGCCGGACGGTCTTTTCAAGGCGGGGTGAGCCATGGAGCGGTCAAGATTTCTTTTCGTCGTCGCGGTGTTCGCGGCGCTGGCGCTGTACCCGCTCTTTGCCGGCAGGTTCGGCATCGATCTGGTCGGCAAGATCATGATCTTCGCGATCCTGGCGCTGTCGCTCGAGCTGCTGGTCGGCACGACGGGCCTCGTGTGCTTCGGGCAGGCCGCGTTCTTCGGCATCGGCGCGTACACGGCGGTGTGGCTGTCGCCCGCGAACGACGCGCCGTCGCTGCTGTGGCTGCTGCCGGCGTGCATCGCGGCGGCGGCGCTGTACGCGCTGGTGGTGGGCGCGCTGTCGCTACGGACCAAGGGCGCGTACTTCATCATGGTCACGCTCGCGTTCGCGCAGATGGCGTAGTACGTCGTGCACGACACGCCGCTGGGCGGCGGCACCGACGGGATCTACCTGAACGTCAAGCCGGTGGTCGGTTCGCTGTTCGAACTCGGCAGCCCGCTTGCCGTGTACGGCTTCACGCTCGCGTGCCTGGCCGCCGTGTTCGCCTTCCTCGCGCTGCTGCTGGCTTCGCGCTTCGGCCGCGCGCTGGCCGGCGTCCGCGTCAACGAGCAGCGGATGCGCGCGACCGGCTTTTCCACCTACCCGTACAAGCTCGCCGCGTTCGTGATCTCGGGCGGCATCGCCGGACTTGCCGGTTTCCTCTTCGCGGTGAAGGACGGTTTCGTCAATCCCGAACTGCTGAGCTGGCACCTGTCGGGTGCGGTGCTGATCATGATCATCCTCGGCGGGCTCGGGCATCTGCGCGGCGCGCTGATCGGCGCGTTCGCGTTCGAGCTGCTGCACGAGCTGTTCAAGTCCGAGGCGATCTTCGGCGCCTTTGCCAAGCACTGGCACCTGGGGCTCGGGCTGACGATCATCGCCGCGGTGGCGCTGCTGCCGCGCGGGCTCGTCGGCGTGCCGGGGCAACTGCGCGAGCGGCTGGTCGGGTCGCGGCGCATGCCGGCGGTGGAGGTGCGCAATGAGCCGGCCTGACGTTCTGCTGCACGCCCGCGAGGTCACGCGTCGCTGGGGCGGGCTGGTCGCAGTCGATCGCGTGTCGATCGATCTGCAACGCGGCGCGGTGCATGCGGTGATCGGCACCAACGGCGCCGGCAAGTCGACGCTGATCAACATCCTGTCGGGCGAGATTCCGCCGTCGTCCGGTTCGGTCGAGCTGCTGGGCCGCGACGTGACGAGCTGGTCGCAGCCGCAGCGCGCCCGCGCGGGACTGGGCCGCAGCTACCAGCGCAACACGATCTACCCGAGCTTCAGCGTGCTGGAGAACTGTCGTCTCGCGGCGCAGGCGCGTGCGCAACGGGCGTGGGCGTTCTGGCAGCCGGCGCGACGCTGCGAGCAGAGCAACGCGGCGGCGCGCATGGCCGCGGCGCGCGCCGGGCTCGACCGGCTGCTCGACCGCGCCGCCGGGCTGCTGTCGCACGGGCAGAAGCGCCAGCTCGAAATCGCGATGTGTCTGGCCACCGCGCCCGAAGTGCTGCTGCTCGACGAGCCGCTCGCCGGCATGGGCGCTGAAGAGACCGAACGGATGCTCGCGTTGCTGGCCGAGCTGAAGGACGGCCACGCGATCCTGCTGGTCGAGCACGACATGGACGCGGTGTTCCGCATTGCCGACCGCATCACGGTGATGGTCAACGGCGCGGTGATCGCGTCCGATACGCCGGCCGCGGTGCGCGCGAACCGCGCGGTGCAGGCCGCCTATCTCGGAGGGCATGGATGAGCGCGCCGGAACTGATTCTGGACGCGCGCGGCATTCATGCGCGCTACGGCAGCAGCCATGTGCTGCACGGCATCGACCTGAAGATCGCGCAGGGCGAGACCGTCGGGCTGCTCGGCCGCAACGGCATGGGCAAGACGACGCTGATCCGCACGCTGCTCGGCCATGTGACGCAGCGCGACGGGCAGATCCAGCTCTTCGGCACCGATGCGTCGCGCGCGAAGCCGCACGAGGTCGCGCGCCTGGGAGTGGCGTACGTGCCGGAAGGGCGCGGCGTGTTCCCGAACCTCACCGTGCGCGAGAACCTGGTGATGGCGGCGCGCCGCGGGCGCGACGGCCGCAGCGACTGGTCGTACGACCGTGTGCTGGCGACTTTCCCGCGCCTGAAGGAGCGGCTCGGCAATCTCGGCGCGCAGCTCTCGGGCGGCGAGCAGCAGATGCTGTCGATCGGCCGCGCGCTGATGACGCACCCGCAGCTCGTCATCCTCGACGAAGCCACCGAAGGCCTCGCGCCGCTGATCGTGGTCGAGATCTGGAACGTGATCGGCGACATCCGCGCCAGCGGCATCGCCACGCTGATCGTCGATCGCGACTACCGCCGCGTGCTGGCGCACAGCGACCACGCGATCGTGCTGCAGAAGGGGCTGGTCGAGCTGGCCGGCCGGTCCGCCCAAGTCGCGGCCGACCCGGCGCTGACCGGGCTGCTCGGCGTGTGAAGGGCAAGCAAACGATGCCGATCGCAGCGACCATCATCAAGGACGAACGCCGCGCGTTCGCGGCGGTGCTGCACGGACTGCAGCACCTCGTCGGCGGGATGCGCGGGCCGTTGCGCCGCGTGCTCGCGCTTGCGCCCGCGCCGATCGGCCGGGGACCCGAGCATCGATAGAAGTGCACGCACCTTGACGGTCAGGCGCGCTCAAGCAGCGCGGGTGGCGTTCGACACCGGCCGCAACGCAAGCCCGACCAGCGTCAGCGCACAGAACGCGGCGCCGGCATAGAAGGTGAACTCGGCGCCGAAGCGGTCCCACAGGAAACCCGCAATCGCGCTCGCCGCCAGCATCGCGATGCCGCTGACGAGGTTGAAGAATCCGAACGCAGTGCCGCGCAGATCGTCCGGGGCGGTGTCGGCGACCATCGTCGCCAGCAGTCCCTGCGTGATGCCCATGTGCAGGCCCCATAACAGCACGCCGACGAGCACGACGGTCCAGTGATTGCCGGAAGCGAGCACGAGGTCGGCGGCGATCAGCACGAGGAGACCGAGCATCAGCAGCTTGGCGTGGCTGACGCGGTCGGACAGTCGTCCGAACGGAAACGCGGCGAGCGAATACACGATGTTCATCGCGACCAGCACCAGCGGCACCCACGCGACCGGCATGCCGCCCTGCTGTGCGCGCAGCACCAGGAACGCTTCGGAAAAGCGCGCCAGCGTGGCGAGCGCGCCGATCCCGACCACGAGCCAGTACGCGCGCGGCAGGCGCGCGAGGCTGTCGCTGCGAATCGGGTTGGTGCGCTGCGCGCGGTCGGCGTCGCGCTCCGGCTCGCGCACGCCGAAGATCAGCAGCGCGACCGCGAGCAGGCCGGGGATCACCGCGACCCAGAACACCGCGCGGAAATCGTTCGACCACAGCAACATCAGCCCGACCGCAGCAAGCGGCCCGACGAACGCGCCCACCGTGTCGAGCGACTGGCGCAGCCCGAACGCGGCGCCGCGGATCTGCGGCGGCGCGAGGTCGGCGACCAGCGCGTCGCGCGGCGCGCCGCGCAGACCCTTGCCGATGCGGTCGGTCACGCGCGCGGCCAGCACCAGCGCGAGGCTCGACGACAGCGCGAACACCGGCTTGGTGAACGCGCCGAGCGCGTAGCCGGCGACGGCGAGCCACTTGCGGCGGCGGAAGTAATCGGACACCACACCGGAGAACACCTTGACGATCAGCGCGGTCGCCTCGGCCGCGCCCTCGATCAGCCCGACCGCGAGCGCGCTGGCGCCGAGCACGGAAACCATGAAGAGCGGCAGCAGCGAGTGGATCATCTCGGACGAGATATCCATCAGCAGACTGACGAAGCCGAGCGCCCAGATGCTCGCCGGCATGCGCGGGCGCGGCGTCGAGTCGCTCATGCCCATGCGCGGACGAGCAGGAATGCGGCCATGCCCAGCGCCATGGTGAGCAGCGTGTTGCGCGACCCAAGCATCACCGCGACCGCGACCGCCGCGCCGATCAGCTTGGGATTGCCGAGCGTGATCGCCCATGCGCCGTGCTGCGTCAGCACTTCCGGTGCGATCAGCGCGGTCAGCGCGCATGCCGGCGCATAGCGCAGCGCGTGCCGCATGCGCTCGGGCAGCTTGACCGCGTCGCCGAGCACGAGGAAGAAGTTGCGGGTGGCGACCGTCACCAGAGTCAGGCCGATGATCGTGATCCAGACGGCGAGCGCGCTCACGATTTCTCCAGCGCGATGTCGGCCGCCATCGCCGCCGCCATGCCGGCGATCACAGCGACCACGAGACCGAGCCGCAGCGGCAGCGGCGCGGCAAGCACCGCGACGACGCCGGAAGTGACCACGCCGATCAGCGCCGGCCGGCCGGAGATCATCGGCAGCGTCAACGCGATCAGCGACACCACGGTGACGAAGTCGAGCGCCCAGGCGGTCGGGATCTGCGCGCCGAGCGCCACGCCCGCGAGCGACGTTGTCTGCCACACGATCCAAGTGCTCGCGGCCGCACCGATCAGGAACGCGATGTGTTCCGGCGCGCCGTGCTGCTCCGCCGGCACGTTGTTCCAGCGCGCCATGCCGACCGCGAAGCTGAAGTCGGCGGTGACGTAGCCCAGTAGCGCGCGCCGCAGCAGCGGCAGGTGCTTCAGGTGCGGATACAGCGCGGCGGAGAAGATCACGAAGCGCAGGTTGATCACCAGCGCGGTCAGCAGCACGACCCAGATCGGCGCCTGCGCCGCCATCAGCGGCAACGCGGCGAGCTGCGCGCTGCCGGCGAACACCAGCAGCGACATGCCGGCGGCCTGCAGCGGCGTCAGGCCCGAGTTCACCATCGCCACGCCGGTGACGATGCCCCACACGCCGGTGGCGACCAGCGACGGCGCCGCGCGCCACACGCCTTCGAGCAGCGCGTCGCGCCGTACGCGCGCCTGCGCGCTCTCGCCGCCGAACCGGCGCAGCGGACTCACGCGGTCGCCGCGGCCGGCACGCGGCGCGCTTTCAGCCACAGGATCGCCGCGAGCGCCGCCGCGACCGCGGGCAGCGCGTACAGGTTCAGGTCCGTCCAGCCGGTCGACGAAATCAGCGCACCCGACGAGGCCGACGAGGTGATCATCGTGGTCCAGATCGTCAGGTCGTTCACGCCCTGCACCTTGGCCTTCTCGCCCGCGCTGTACGTGGTCGTCAGCAGCGTGGTCGCGCCGACGAACATGAAGTTCCAGCCAATGCCGAGCAGCACCAGCGCGCCCCAGAAGTGCCAGTACGTGACGCCGGCGTGCGCGATCGCCATCGTGCCGAACATCAGCAGGCAGCCGGTCACCATGATCTGCAGCATGCCGAAGCGCCGGATCAGGCTGCCGGTCACGAAGCCCGGCGCGAACATCGCGACCACGTGCCACTTGATCACGTCGGCCGAGTCCGGATAGCCGAAGCCGCACACCTTCATCGCCAGGGGCGTGGCGGTCATCAGCAGGTTCATCGCGCCGTAGCTGACCGCGCCGACCAGCACCGCGACGATGAACGCCGGCTGCGTGGCGATCTCCTTCAACGGCCGCGTCGGCCCGGCGTCGGCGTGCGACACCTGCGGAATGCGCAGCCGGCTGGCGATCAGGCAGGCAACTGCCGCCACGACGGCGAGCCCGACGTAGGTGCCGGCGAACGTGATCGGCAATGCCTCGCGCGTGAGCTTGCTCATCTCCGGCCCGACGATTCCGCCGGCCAGCCCGCCCGCCAGCACCCACGAGATCGCGCGCTCCTTGATCGACTTGTCGTAGGCATCGGCCACATCGACCGCGGCAAAGCGCAGGTACTGCGCGAACGCGTTGTACAGCCCGATCACGAACGTGCCGGCGCACAGCAGCACGAAGCTGTGAACGAACATCGCGCTGGCCGCCATCAGCGTGCCGGCGAGCCCCATCAGCGAACCGAACATGAAGCCCGCGCGCCGGCCCCAGCGCGCCATCGCGAACGACGCCGGCAGCGTCGTCAGCGACGAGCCGATGATGTAGGTGGTGATCGGCACCGTCGCGAGCAGCGGGTTCGGCGAAAGGAGCAGCCCGGTCAGCGCATTGACCGAGATCAGCGTGACGTTGTTGACGTACAGCAGCGCCTGGCAGGCGACCAGCAGCGCAAGCTGTTTCTTCGCGAGCGACGGATTGGACATCGGGTTCCCCTCGGCGCAATAGTATCGGGCCCGCGCCGCGCGCCGTCGCTACAATTCGCGCTCGTTCGATTGCAACCGGAACCTATCTCATAATCCCCGCAATCCATCGAGGATCCTGAGATAGGTTCTACACAACGGAGACTGCCCCATGTCGATGGCCGACCGCGATGGATGGATCTGGTACGACGGGAAACTCGTACCGTGGCGCGACGCGACCACGCACGTGCTCACGCATTCGCTGCACTACGGGCTCGCGGTGTTCGAGGGCGTGCGCGCCTACAAGACCGTCGACGGAACTGCGATCTTCCGCCTGAAGGAGCACACCGAGCGCCTGTTCAACTCGGCCAAGATCTTCATGATGGAAATTCCGTACACGCAGGAGCAACTGAACGAGGCGCAGCGCGAAGTGGTGCGCGCCAACAAGCTCGATTCCTGTTATCTCAGGCCGCTGGTGTTCTACGGCAGCGAGAAGATGGGCGTCAGCCCCAAAGGCGCGCGCGTGCACGTGGCGATCGCCGCCTGGCCGTGGGGTGCGTATCTGGGCGAGGAGGGCCTGCAGAAGGGCATCCGCGTGAAGACCTCGTCCTACCAGCGCCACCACATCAACGTGTCGATGGTGCGCTCGAAGACCGCTGGCCACTACGTGAATTCGGTGCTGGCGAACCTGGAGGCGACCAATCACGGCTACGACGAGGCGCTGCTGCTCGACACGCAGGGCTTCGTCGCCGAGGGCGCGGGCGAAAACCTGTTCATCGTCCGCGACGGCGAGGTGTTCGAGCCGCAGATGGTATCGGGGCTGATCGGCGTCACGCGCCGCTCGGTGATCGAACTCGCGCGCGAGATCGGCAAGACCGTCACGCAGGTGCCGATGACGCGCGACGACGTGTACCTCGCCGACGAGGCGTTCTTCACCGGCACCGCGGCCGAGGTCACGCCGATCCGCGAACTCGACGGCCGCACGATCGGCAAGGGCGCGCGCGGCCCGGTCACGGAGAAGATCCAGAATCTCTTCTTCGACGTGGTCAACGGGCGCAACGCCAGGTTCAAGCACTGGTTGACGAAGGTCTAGGCACGACCAACGTTTAGGCACGACCGACATATGACGACGACTGAATTGCCGGTGGTGGAACTCGCGGCCAAGGACCTGCCCGCGTTCTGCCCCAATCCGCAGATGCCGGTGTGGAACCACCACCCGCGCGTGTTCCTCGATGTCGCCACCACCGGCGAAGCGATGTGCCCGTACTGCGGCACCCGGTACCGCCTGAAGGCGGGCGAGGCGGTCAAGGGACATCACTGAACCCGCACCCGCCGCGATGTCGCGCCTGACCAAGCCGCTGCTGTTCGCTTCGAGCGCCGAGTGCGAGCAGGCGTTCTACGAGGCGCTGGAAGCCGGCGACATCGACGCGGTCACCGACCTGCTGCACGACGACGAGGACGTGTACTGCGTTCATCCCGGCGGGCCGCGGCTGATCGGGTTCGCCGCGGTCCGCGCGTCGTGGGCGGCCATGCTCGCCAACGGCGCGCTGCGCATCCGCGCGCAGGCGCGCAAGACGTTGGAGACGCCAACGGTCGCGCTGCATAACGTGATCGAGGAAGTCGTGGTCGAGCAGGGGCGACAGCCAAGGGTCGTGCACGTGATCGCCACCAACGGCTACGTGAAGACGCCGTCGGGCTGGAAGATGGTGCTGCACCACGCGTCGCCCGCGCCCGATGGACCGGTCGAGGAATTCGAAGCGCCGCACGGGCCGCTGCATTGAGTCTTTTTCGTGATCCGTGATCCGTGATCCGTTATCCGTTATCCGTTGTTCGTTGCTCGTTGTCCGCTGCGCAATCAGTCGTCCGCCATCCGCAATCCCGGGAGCGCTCTTGATCCACTGAGGTCTGGCGATGCCTGATCAAATCACGGATCACGGATCACGGGTCACGTCGTATCAGGCGCCTTGGTGGTTGCCTGGCGGGCATCTGCAGACGATCGTTCCGGCCAAACTGCTGCGCGGACCGCGCGTCGACTACCGGCGCGAGCGCTGGGACACGCCGGACGGCGATTTCATCGACGTCGATTTCGCGCTGCCCGAGCCCGCCGCGGCCGATGCGCCGATCCTCGTGCTGTTCCATGGCCTCGAAGGCAGCTCGGACAGCCACTACGCGCGCGCGGTGATGCGCGCGTTTGCAGATCGCGGCTGGCGCTCGGCGGTGCCGCATTTTCGCGGCTGCTCGGGACAGCCGAACCGCCTGCCGCGCGCGTACCACTCGGGCGACTCCGACGAGGGCGACTGGATTCTCAGGCGCGTGCACGCACGCTGGCCCGGCGCGAAGCTGCATGCGGCCGGAGTCTCGCTCGGCGGCAACATGCTCGCCAAGTGGCTGGGCGAGCGTGAGGAGGACGCGCGCTTCGTCACGGCGGCCGCGTCGATCGGCAGCCCGCTCGACCTGGCCGCGGGCGGCGCGGCGCTGGCGCGCGGCTTCAACGTCGTCTACACGAAGATGTTCCTCGCCACGCTGCGTACCAAGGCGCTGGCGAAGATCGAGTCCTTTCCCGGCATCGCTCGCGCCGACGTGATCCGCGCCGCGCGCGATCTTCACGACTTCGACAACGAGTACACCGCGCCGGTGCACGGCTTTCGCGACACCGACGATTACTGGACGCGCGCTTCCGGCAAGCCGTGGCTGGGTGGCGTCAAGGTGCCGCACCTGGTCCTCAATGCGCTGAACGATCCGTTCGTTCCCGCCGCGAGCCTGCCGCGCCCGCACGAGGTGTCGCGTCATGTGCAACTCGAGCAGCCCGAGCACGGCGGACACATCGGCTTCGCGAGCGGCGACGAGGCCGGATTCCTCGCGCGGCGGCTGCTCGAGTTCTTCGAGCACGGCGCGTAGCGTTGCATCCGAACCGTCGCCCCGGCGTAGGCCGGGACCCAGGTTCGAGCGCCGCGCATCGGACCCCGGCCCCGGATCAAGTCCGGGGCAAGCTCTGCGCCGGGGCGGCGAAGCTCTCTACCCCCGCCCCACGAACGGCATGTTGGTCGCCATCACCGTCATGAACAGGACGTTCGACTCCAGCGGCAGGCTCGCCATGTACGAGATCGCCTGGCCGACGTGATCGACGTTCATGCGCGGCTCGACCGCGATCCGGCCGTCGGCCTGCATCACGCCGGCGGCCATGCGCTCGGTCATCTCGGTGGCGGCGTTGCCGATGTCGATCTGCCCGCACGCGATCCCGAACGCGCGCCCGTCGAGCGCGATCGACTTCGTGAGCCCCGAAATCGCGTGCTTGGTCGCGGTGTAGGGTGCGGAATTCGGGCGTGGCGCGTGCGCGGAGATCGAACCGTTGTTGATGATGCGGCCGCCCTGCGGCGTCTGCGCCTTCATCATGCGGATCGCCTCCTGTGCGCACAGGAAGCAGCCGGTCAGATTGGTGTCGATCACCGCGCGCAGCTGCGCGTAGGAAAGCTCCTCCAGCGGCACCGCCGGTGCGCCGACGCCGGCGTTGTTGAACAGCAGGTCGAGGCGGCCGAACTCCTGCTGCACGCGCCCGAACAGCGCCTTGACCGACTGCGGGTCGCAGACATCGGTCGGCACGACCAGCGTGCGCGCGGTGCTCTGCGCGGCGGTCGCTTCGAGCTTGTCGCGCGCGCGGCCGGCGAGCACGACCGCGAATCCGTCGCGCCCGAGCGCGAGCGCGGCCGCGCGACCGATCCCGGTCCCGGCGCCGGTGACCAATGCGACTTTCAGTGCCTGAGTCATGATTGCCCTTGTTCCTTCGATGCGCGCGACGCGAAGGCTACCGCGCCCGGCACGGGCACGGCGAGTTCGCCTATCCTGTGCGGTGAACGTCTGCGGAAACGGAGCATGCCATGAGCAAGAAATTCGCATCGCACGCCGACATCGAGGAAAAGAAGGTCAGCTTCGACAAGCTGTCCGACAATGCGTACGCGTACACGGCCGAGGGCGACCCGAACACCGGCATCGTGATCGGCGACGACGCGGTGCTGGTCGCCGACACGCAGGCCACGCCGGTGATGGCGGCCGACGTGATCCGCCGCATCCGCGAAGTCACCGACAAGCCGATCAAGTACGTGGTGCTGACGCACTACCACGCGGTGCGCGTGCTCGGCGCTTCGGCCTACGACGCGCAGCAGATCATCGCCAGCCAGGACACCTACGATCTGATCGTCGAGCGCGGCGAGGCCGACATGAAGAGCGAGATCGAGCGCTTTCCGCGCCTGTTCCGCGCGGTCGAATCGGTTCCCGGGCTGACCTGGCCGACGATCGCGTTCAAGGGTGAGATGACGCTGTGGCTGGGCAAGCTCGAAGTGAAGCTGATGCAGCTCGGCCGCGGCCACACCAAGGGCGACACCGTCGTCTGGCTGCCGCAGCAGAAGATCATGTTCTCGGGCGATCTCGTCGAGTTCGACGCCACGCCGTACGGCGGCGACGCGTACTTCGAGGACTGGCCGAAGACGCTCGACGCGATCGCCGCGCTGAAACCGGAGAAGCTGGTGCCCGGCCGCGGCCCCGCGCTGATGACGCCGGAGCGCGTGCAGGCGGGTCTCGCCAGCACGCGTGCGTTCATCAGCGATCTGTACGCGTCGGTGCAGCAGGGCGCCGCCGCGGGCAAGGACCTGCGCGCGGTCTATCGCGAGACCTACGAGCGGCTGAAGCCGAAGTACGGCCACTGGGTCATCTTCGATCACTGCATGCCGTTCGACGTGTCGCGCGCCTACGACCTTGCGACCAAGTACCCCGATCCGCGCATCTGGACCGCGCAGCGGGACAAGGAGATGTGGGAGGCGCTGGAGGGTTGAGCGCGCCCTAGCGAGGCGCGGCGCCGCGCGCGCCGCGCATGGGCTCGATCACGACGCGCGCAAAGCGCGTGAAGCGGAAGTAAGCGAACGCCCAGTCGACCAGCACCACGAGCCGGTCGCGGAAGCCGATCAGAAAGTGGACGTGCGCGGACGGCCACGTCAGGCACGCCGGATAGCCCGACAGCTTGAGCGGGCCGAGGATCGCGACGGCGGCCTTGCGGCCGATCGTGGCCAGCGTGCCGTAGTCGCAATAGCGGAACGGCCGCGTCGGTTCGCCGCGCAGCCGGCGCACGATGTTGCCCGCGGCATGGCGGCCCATCTGCTTCGCGGCGGGGCTTCCACGCCCGCGGCCCGGATCACCGTGCGCGCGTCGATGCGCGTGCCGCCGATCTCGACGCCGCGCCTGTCGATCGCCGTCACGCGGCTGTCGAGCCAGACGATGACGCCGAGTCTCTCGAGTTGCGCGCGAGCGCGCGCGGAGAGGTCCTCTGGAAACGCCGGCAGCACGCGCGGCCCGCCTTCCAGCAGGATCACGCGCGCACTGCGCGAATCGAAGCGGCGGAACTCGCCGTTCAGCGTACGGCGCGCGATCTCGGCCAGCATGCCGGCCATCTCCACGCCGGTCGCGCCGGCGCCGATCACGACGAAGGTCAGCCACGCGGCGCGCGCCGCGTCGACGGGCTCGCGCTCGGCCTGCTCGAACGCGACCAGGATGCGGCGGCGGATGTCGAACGCGTCTTCCAGTGTCTTCAGTCCCGGCGCGTGCGCCTGCCACTCGTCATGGCCGAAGTCGCTGTGCGTGGCACCGGTCGCGACGATCAGCTCGACGTACGGAATGTGCTGCCCGTCGTCGAGCTGCACGGTGCGCGCGCCGGTGTCGATGCCGACCACGTGGGCCATCAGCACCGTCGCGTTCTTCTGCCGTGCCGGCACGTGCCGGACCGGCGCCGCGATCGCCGGCGCCGCCAGCCCGGCGGTCGCGACCTGGTACAGCGGCGGCTGGAACAGATGTTGGTTGGTGCGGTCGATCACCGTCACGTCGACCGGCGCGCTTGAGCGCCTGCACGGCGAACAGGCCGCCGAAGCCGCAGCCCAGGATGACGACGCGCGGGCGCGCGGGCGTGGACATGGCGCCGATTGTGCCGTACGCACGCGCGCTGCGTGGAAGGGAAGTGCTGGAGATGGCGCGCGAGATGGTGGCACGCCGAGACGATCGAGCTTCTGCGAAGTCCCGGCGATCGTTTCGTCGCAGCCCGCCGCGTCCACCGTGCCCGGCCTTCACTGCGGCCGAGTGGCTGTGCCGGGTTCGTTTGCGCATTGTCACTGCTGTTGCATCGACGTCGGTCCGTGCGCGCGGGAACCGCCGACCCGCTTGCGCCCGTGTTCAAGTTCGCGCAGCCATTTCTGCCGAACGTCTTAGCCGCATCGCGCCACGCGCGATCGTGCGGTTGTTTCGATCGATACTCGTCCCGGAGACTGCAGCCGCTCGTGCGGTTGAGTGCACGAGTGGCTGAGGCGGGCCAGCCTTCAGACAAGAGGTCACCCTGGTCGATTTCGCGAGCATGTGAGCTGCGAATCGACCGGCAAGGACCGCGAAGAGCACGCAGGCATGGAGAAGTTCTATGCAGGTGCGCGGGTCGCCGATCGCAATTCGGATCGGCCTGTTGATTGTCGCTTCGATCTCATCCGCCCTCGCGCACGCACGGGGCAACGAGGCCGAGATTCAGTGCAGCGGCGACGTTTGCAGAGCCGAACTGGTTACGAACTACGGAAGCCGTCCACCTCCAACCGCGCTTCCACTGGGATCGATCGTGGCGGTGCCGGCAGAGAATCCTCCGGAGCGGTCGGATCCCGGCAGCACCGAAAAGGCCAAGCCCGATTCACAAGGCAACTCCAACTTGGACAATTGCGGTCAGGAGTCGCCCTCATCCGGCAATCCGGTCGTCATCGCCACCGGCGAAAAGTACAAGGTCGAGGCCGACTTCGAATCGAACGGCCTCTACGGCCTGAGTCTGACGCGTACGTATCGCAGCAACAACGCCAGCGGCCGGATGTTCGGTGCGAACTGGCTGTCGAACCTCGATCCGCCGCGGCTCGTGTACACGTTCACGGGCTGTGTGCAGACCGAGCTCGGCTGTCTGCCGAGTGAGGCCACGCTGATCGAGCCGGACGGCACGAAGTACAGGTACACGCTCGAACCCGACCAGTCCGGCACCTACCGAGCCAGCGGCGCGGCCGCGACAGGCCAGCTTCGGTACATCCCGTCGAGCCGCACGTGGTATGCGTACAGAGACAAGAACAAGACGCGGTATGAATTCCCCAACCGCACCAGCGCGACCAAGGTTGTCCGTCTGGGCGGAGCCACGCTGCTTACCTATACATACGATGCCTACGGCAATGTGAGCAAGGTGACCAACGCCGTCGGCCAGGCGGTGACGTTCACGTACCAAGGCTCTCGCGTGAGCCGCATCGCGGATCCGGCGAACAACGCCTGAGCCTATACCTTACAACGCCAACGGTATGCTCGAGACGGTCACCTCGCCGGGCAGCCCACCGGACGTTCGCACGTATTACTACGAGGATTCCCGCGATCCGAAGCTGTTGACCGGCATCTCCATCAACGGCGTGCGCTACAGCACCTATCGCTATCACGCCGACAAGCGGGTCAGCGAAAGCGGACTGGCCGGCGGCGAGCAGCGCGACACGTTTTCCTACGGCACCAACAGCACGACGGTGACCAGCGCGGCCGGACAGCCGGCCACATACACGTTCGTGTCCGGGCCGAACGGCCTGAAGATCGCCACGATCGCGCGCGCCGCGACGAGCAGTTGCCCGGCGGCGAGCGCGCAAACGGTGTACGACGCGAACGGCTACATCGACTACACGCTGGACTGGAACGGCGCCAAGACCGACTACACCTACGATGCCGCCGGCAAGCTGTCGAGCGTCACGACGGCCGCCGCGACCAGCGCGGTCAGCACCGCCACTCATACGTGGCAGGGCGAAGACCTCGTGGCAACGACCTACAAGGACGCCAACGGTGCCGCCTACGCCAAGGTCGCTTACACCTATTTCGGCGGTACCGGACCCGACCAGGGTCTGCTCGCGAGCGAGGTCTGGACCGACCTGCGCACCGGAGTCCAGCGCACGACCACCTTCGGCTACAGCTTTTACGCCAACAAGACGCTCGCCGCGCGCACCGTCACCCGCGTGCTGCCAGGCGGCATTGCGGTCACGACCGCCTCGTACGACGCGCTGGGCAATGTCGCGTCGATCACCAACGCGCTCGGCCAGCAAGTCACATGGTCGAATCACAACGCACTGGGGCTGGCGGGCCGATCTACCGATCTGAACGGCGTGGCCACCGACTACGCGTATGACGCCAAGGGCAATCTGCTCAGCACCACCCGGTATTTCGACAACGGCCAACGGGTCACGGCCTTCGTCTACAACAACAACCGCCAAGTGACCGACATCGCCCGTGCGGACGGCCGGGTCGACCGCTTGCGCTACAACGCGGCGACCCAACTTGAGCAGGTGGGCAACGCGTCGGGCCAGTTCGTCCGGCGCGAGTTCAGCGTATCCACCAACACGGCCACGATCCGCTCGAACCGAAACACGCCCGCCTTGAGCGGCAGCACGCCGGTGGCGGTCGCCGCCGGAGAGTTCACCGCCGTCACGCAGTTCGACAGCCTGCGCCGGCCCTGGGTGCAGACGGGCAACGGAGGGCAACGGGTCACGTTCAGCTACGACGGCAACGGCAACCTGAAGACGCGTACCGATGTTGCCGGCCGCGTGACGCGGTATGACTACGACGCGCAGAGCCGCCTGATCAAGCTGACCGCAGCCGACGGTGGATTGACGCAGTACGGCTACGACGCCGAAGGCCGGCTGTCCTTTGTGCAGGATCCGCGCGGCCTGCGCACGACGTACACGTACGACGGCTTCGGCCAGGTGCGCACGCAGACCAGCCCCGACACCGGCACCACCACGTACACATACGACAGCGCGGGGCGGCTGGCCACCGAACAGCGCGCCAACGGCGTCGTGATCAGCTACGGCTGGGATGCGCTGGACCGGCTCACCTCGCGCAGCGCCGGCGGCGTGACCGAGACCTTCACCTACGACGAAGGCACGTACGGCCGCGGGCGGCTGACGCGCATCAACGACGCCAGCGGCCAGACGACCTTCACCTACGACGCCGCCGGCAACCTCGTGCAGCAGGTCAACATCATTGCCGGGGCGGGCTACACGACGACCTGGAGCTATGACGCCGCCGGCCGCTTGACCGGGATGACCTCACCGACCGGCGTGCCACTGTCCTACGGCTACGACGGCTATGGGCGCCTGGCTTCGGTGTCCGCGTACCTGAACAACCAATGGGCGACGCTGGCCGACTCGTTCCTGTATCAGCCCGCCACCGACCGGCGCTACGCCTGGCGCTGGGGCAACAACCGCGCGCGGCTGGTCACGCTGGACGCCGACGGCCGCATCAGCCAGCTTGCCAGCCCCGGCGCGCACGGCCTGGGGTTCGGCTACTTCAACACCGGCACGCTCGCCTCGCTCACCGACGGCGTGTACCCGGCGCTGAACGCCACCTTCAACTACGACGCCAACGACCGGCTGCAAGGGGTGGCCAGAGATGGTCACGCTTTTTTGAACAGCGCCTAAGGTGATAGAACTGCTCCGTCAACCGCAAAGGGGGCTGATCCCCGAGGAGCAGAGCATGAAGAAGGCCCGCAGGAATCACAGCGCCGCGTTCAAGGCGCGAGTCGCGCTGGCGGCCATCGCTGGCGACAAGACGGTGGCCGAGTTGGCGCAGCACTATCAGGTTCACC
>JAKOQB010000068.1 GCA_029778535.1 Pseudomonadota bacterium
CGCGAGGCGGCGGCGGTGGTCGCGCTCGCGGCGTTCGGCGTGCCGGCCGCGCCGGCCGTCGGCGCTTCGGTGCTCTACGGACTGTTCGCGCTCGCGCAAGCGCTCGCCGGCGGCGTGCTGATGGCTACGGCCCCGCGCGAACGCCGCGCCACAGGGCGGCCGTGAACAGCATGTACATCATGCTGACGTTCGAGCGCAGCAGGTACGACTCGAACAGGCAGATCGTGATCATCAGCACCGGCACCGCGCGACGGATCCGCTCGCGGCCGTCCGGAGGCCCGCGCCGCAGCAACGGGTAGGACAGCACGAGCGCAAGCGCCACGCCGCCGGGAATGCCTGCGGCGGTCAGCGTCTGCAGGTACTGGTCGTGCGGGTTCCATGCGGGCTCCCAACCCGGCGTGTGCAGGGCGTTCATCCGCTCGTACTCCTTCGGATAGTCACCGATGCCGACGCCGAGCATCGGGTGCTCGGCGTAGATCCGCAGCGCGTTGAGCGCGTAGACGACGCGCAGGCTGCCCGAGGTGTTGGGCCGCTCCTGGTAGTGGACGAGCTCGTCGACCGCCGAGTCGACGCGCTCCCGGAAGTAGCTGCTTGCGTGGTAGCCGCCCACCAGTACCGCAGCGACCAGCGCGGCGCTGACCGAGGCCGCGGCGACGGGGCGATGCACGAAGCGCTGGAACGCGAGAAGCACGAACAGCGCGAGGAAGCCGACCATCCCCGCCCGGCCCCCGGAGATCAGCAAGTTCAGCGTCGTCGCCGCGAGCAATGCCCCGTGGAGCAGTCGCTCGCGCGTCCCGTTCGCGTCGAACAGCAGCCGATGGCCCGCGAGGTACCCCGCCAGCGCCAGCGCCGGCGTATAGAAGATCCGGTCGACGAACGGCGCGGTGTCGCCCGTGCTCTTGGCAACACGAATGCCCTCCGGCAACCCCGGCCACAGGTAGAGTTGCGCCCAGTTGTAGAACGCCAGCGCCTCGCACAGCACGATCGATGCGAGGAAAGCGGCGACGTAGCGCCCGAAGTGCCCGGCGCGCGCGACGCTGAAATAGAGCGGGAACAGCAGAAAGAACTTGTGGCGTTGAAGCATCTGCCAGCCCCAGCCGCGGTCGTCGGTCCAGAGCATCGACAGCAGCAGGACGCCGTAGTAACCGAGCATCACCCGGACCAGCGGCTCGCGCGCGAGCTCGCGCAGCTTCCCGCCGATGCGGCCTTCGATCACCCACAGAAACAGCATCACCGCCGACAGGACGTAGGCCGGCGCGACCTGCACCGGGATGCAGAAGAAGACCGCGGCGAGCAGCCACGAATTGGCCAGCGGAATCCGCTCGCGCAGCTGCGCGAGGCTCACGCGAACTCCACGCCGCAGGCCGAGAAGGCCCGCCGCATGTC
>JAKOQB010000069.1 GCA_029778535.1 Pseudomonadota bacterium
CACGCGCGAGCTGGCGGCGATGTGCCGCGCGCGCGGCGTGCGCTTCCTGATGAACCACCGCGTCACCGCGCTGCGCGCATCGGGCGGGCGCATCGAGCACGTCGAGGCGATCGACGCCGAGGGCCGCTACGTGCGGATCGACGGCGACCGCTACGTGCTTTCGCTGGGCAGCCACAGCGCGCGCCTGGCCGCGCCGCTCGGGCTGCGATTGAACATCTATCCGGCCAAGGGCTACTCGCTGACGATGCCGGTGCGCCACGCCGCGCTCGCCAACGAAGTCTCGCTGACCGACGACGAATACAAGCTGGTGTTCTCGCGGCTCGGAGACCGGCTGCGCGTGGCCGGCACCGCCGAGCTCGGCGGCTACGGGCGCGCGCTCGACCGCACACGCTGCGCGGCGATCCTGCGCCGCGTCGAGCAGCTGTTCCCCGGCGCGGGCGATGCGTCGCGCGTCGAGTACTGGAGCGGCCTGCGGCCCGCGACCCCGTCGAACCTGCCGTACATCGGCGCGAGCCGCATCGCGAACCTGTTCCTGAACACCGGTCACGGCACGCTCGGCTGGACGCAGGCCTGCGGCAGTGGCCGGGCGCTGGCGGACCTCGTTGCCGGACGCCGGCCGGAGGTCGACTTCGCGTTCTGCGGCGCGCCGGGTGCGCGGTCGCCGGCCGCTGCCGGCTGTGAGAACATGTCCGCATGAAAGCGCCCCACCCTGCGCGCGGCCGCGAGCCAGGCTCGCACGACGGCGCCGCGTCGCCCGCCGCGACGCGGCCGCCGGCTTCCGCGTATCCGTTCGAGGGCGTGCCCGACACGGGCACCGCGCGCGAGATCCGGCCCGGCGTGCTGTGGATCCGCATGCCATTGCCGTTCGCGCTGAACCACATCAACCTGTACGCGCTCGAAGACGGCGACGGCTGGACGATCGTCGACACCGGCGTGCGCACCGAGGCGACGGCCGCGGCGTGGCAGCAGCTTCTCGGCGGCGCTCTGGGCGGGCGTCCGATCCGGCGCGTGATCGTCACGCACATGCACCCCGACCACGTCGGCATGGCCGGGTGGCTCACGCGCAAGTTCGATTGCCGGCTCTGGATGACGCGGCTCGAGTACCTGACCTGTCGCGTGCTGGTGGCCGACACCGGCAGCGAGGCGCCCGAGGACGGCGTCGAGTTCTATCGCCGCGCCGGCTGGGACGACGGCGCGCTCGAGCAGTATCGCGCGCGCTTCGGCGGCTTCGGCAAGGGCGTCTATCGGCTGCCCGACAGCTACCACCGCATCGTCGACGGCGAGACGATCCACATCGGCGAACACGACTGGACCGTCGTCGTCGGCCACGGCCATTCGCCGGAGCACGCGTGCCTGCACAGTCCGGCGCTCCGGTTGCTGGTCTCGGGCGACCAGGTGCTGCCGCGGATCTCGTCGAACGTGTCGGTGTTCCCCACCGAACCCGACGCCGATCCGCTGGGCGACTGGATCGATTCGCTCGCCAAGCTCGAACGCGCGCTGCCCGACGACGTGCTGGTGCTGCCTTCGCACAACGAGCC
>JAKOQB010000070.1 GCA_029778535.1 Pseudomonadota bacterium
CGCAGCCGGGGCAGACCGGCCTGAAATCGGTCGACGCGAGGGTGCCGATCGGCCGCGGCCAGCGCGAGTTGATCAGCGGCGACCGCCCGACCGGCAAGACCGCGGTGGCCGTCGACACGATCATCAACCAGAAGCGCAAGGACCTGATCTGCGTCTACGTCGCGATCGGCCCGAAGGCCTCGACGATCGCCAACGTGGTGCGCAAGCTGGAAGAGACCGGAGCGATGGCCTACACGATCGAGGTGGCCGCGTCGGCGTCGGAGTCGGCGGCGATGCCGTACATCGCGCCGAATTCCGGCTGCACGATGGGCGAATACTTCCGCGCCCGCGGCCAGGACGCGCTGATCATCTACGACGACCTGACCAAGCAGGCGTGGGCGTATCGCCAGGTGTCGCTGCTGCTGCGCCGTCCGCCGGGCCGCGAGGCGTATCCCGGTGACGTGTTCTACCTGCACTCGCGCCTGCTGGAGCGCGCTGCGCGGGTGAACGAGGCGTATGTGGAGAAGTTCACCAAGGGCGCGGTCAAGGGCAAGACCGGCTCGCTGACCGCGCTGCCGATCATCGAGACGCAGGCCGGTGACGTGACCGCGTTTGTGCCGACCAACGTCATCTCGATCACCGACGGCCAGATCTTTCTCGAAACCGATCTCTTCAACGCCGGCATCCGCCCCGCGATCAATGCCGGCATTTCCGTGTCGCGCGTCGGCGGCGCGGCGCAGACCAAGGTGATCAAGAAGCTCGGCGGCGGCGTGCGCCTGGCGCTGGCGCAGTACCGCGAGCTGGCGGCGTTCGCGCAGTTTGCGTCGGATCTGGACGAGGCCACACGCAAGCAGCTGGACCGCGGTCGCATGGTCACCGAACTGATGAAGCAGCCGCAGTACCACCCGCTGCAGGTGTGGGAGCAGGCGATCACGCTGTTCGCGGTCAACCACGGCTACTTCGACGACATCGACGTGAAGCGCGCGCTCGGCGCGGAGAAGGCGCTGCGCGACTTCCTGAAGAGCAAGCACGGCGCGCTGGTCGAGCGCATCGAGTCGACCAAGGATTTGTCCAAGGACGACGAGGAAGCACTGCACGCCGCGATCAAGGAGTTCAAGCGCTCGGGCGCGTACTGAGCGAGAAGTCGCCATGCCCAGCACCAAAGAAATCCGCCTGAAGATCAAGAGCGTGCAGAACACGCGCAAGATCACCAAGGCGATGGAGATGGTCGCCGCCAGCAAGATGCGCAAGGCGCAGGAGCGGATGCGCCAGGCGCGTCCCTACGGCGACAAGATCCGCAACATCGCGGCGCACCTCGCGTCGGCCAACCCGGAGTACAAGCATCCCTTCGTCGTCAAGCGCAGGGAGATGCGCAACGTCGGGCTGATCATGGTGTCGACCGACAAGGGCCTGTGCGGCGGCCTGAACACCAACATCCAGCGCGCGCTGCTGCAGCGGGTCAAGCAGTGGGAGAGCGACGGGATCAAGTTCCAGGCCACCGCGATCGGCAACAAGGGCCTCGGATTCCTGCAGCGGCTGAATGCGAACGTCGTGTCGAGCGTGGTGCAGCTCGGCGACAAGCCGCACATGGAAAGACTGATCGGGCCGATCAAGCTGCAGCTCGACGCGTTTGCCGAGGGGCGGCTGGACGCGGTCTTCATTGCGTACTCGCGCTTCGTCAACACGATGAAGCAGGAGCCGACCATCGAGCAGTTGCTGCCGCTGTCGGCGGAAATGCTCGCGCAGAGCGAGGCGGAGCAGCGCGCCTACGCGTGGGACTATCTGTACGAGCCCGACGCGCAGCGCGTGATCGACGAGCTGATGACCCGCTATGTCGAAACCCTGATTTACCAGTCGTTGGTCGAGAACATGGCGTGCGAGCAGAGCGCGCGCATGGTGGCGATGAAATCGGCCTCGGACAACGCCAAGAAGCTGATCGATGAACTGCAGCTCATCTACAACAAGACACGACAGGCCGGAATCACCAAGGAACTGTCAGAGATCGTCGGCGGCGCTGCGGCGGTGTCGTAACGGATTCGAATTCGAGAGCAAGGAAAGGTCATGAGCATCGGAACGATTGTTCAGTGCATCGGCGCCGTGGTGGACGTGGAGTTCCCGCGCGAGCAGATGCCGAGGATCTATGACGCGCTGAAGCTGGAGATCGATGCCGGCAACACGCTGGTCGAGCAGGGCCTCACTTTCGAGGTGCAGCAGCAGCTCGGCGACGGCGTGGTGCGCACGATCGCGCTCGGTTCGAGCGACGGCATCCGCCGCGGCATGAAGGTGAAGAACACGGGCGAAGGCATCAAGGTGCCGGTCGGTCCCGCCACGCTCGGCCGCGTGATGGACATCCTCGGCCGCCCGATCGACGAGCGCGGCCCGGTGCAGGCCGACGAGTACCGCACGATCCACCAAGCCGCGCCGAAGTTCGATGAACTGTCGCCTTCGGTCGAACTGCTCGAAACCGGCATCAAGGTCATCGACCTCATCTGCCCGTTCGCCAAGGGCGGCAAGATCGGTCTTTTCGGCGGCGCGGGCGTGGGCAAGACGGTCAACATGCTCGAGCTGATCAACAACATCGCCAAGCAGCACTCGGGCCTGTCGGTGTTCGCCGGCGTGGGCGAACGCACGCGCGAGGGCAACGACTTCTATCACGAGATGTCGGACGCCAAGGTGATCGTGCAGGAAGACCTGCGCCAGTCGAAGGTCGCGATGGTGTTCGGGCAGATGAACGAGCCGCCGGGCAACCGGCTGCGCGTGGGCCTGACGGGCCTGACGATGGCCGAGCGTTTCCGCGACGAGGGCCGCGACATCCTGTTCTTC
>JAKOQB010000071.1 GCA_029778535.1 Pseudomonadota bacterium
CCTCGCGCAACGCACGTGCGAAGTCGAAGTCGCGGGCCTTGTAGTTCGGGGTATCGGCGTTGGCGATGTTCGACGCCAGCACTTCCTGGCGCTGCGCGCGCAGCGCGAGTGCCTCGCCCTGGAACTTCAGCGTTGTCGTGAGCCGGTCGAGCATCGGGGCCTCCAGTTCTTGCCGTTGCTGCCGATTATTCAGGGAGGCCGCCCCGCGCATCGGCGGAAAAGCGCGGCTTTTTCCCCGCATCTCCGCGGGTGTCGGCGTTCGCCGCGCGAATACGCTGCAGGCATCGGGAGCGCATCGACCTGGGTCGCCGCCTCCCCGGATCCGTATCGCTTGCCTGGAGAACGCCGATGCCGCACGACGAGCCTGCCCCGAAGCGGTCCGCGCCGACGCGTCGCGTCGGGGCCGCTGCGATCGCTGCCGCGATGCTCGTGGCGGCCGGTGCCGCGGTAGCCGCGCCCGGACCCGCCGACGAACCCGACGCCGCCGACCTGCAGCGCTGGGTCGAGGCATCGGCCACCGCGGCGTGGACCGAAGGCCAGGGCGACGCGGACGGCCGCGACGCCGCATCGAAGGCGGCGCCGATCCGGGTCGATGTCCGGGTCGGTAGCCTGGGCAGCCGGCCGAAACTTCCGGCCTGCGCCCGCTTCGAGCCGTTCCTCCCGCCGAACGCCCGACTGTGGGGTCCGAGCCACATCGGGGTGCGCTGTGTCGCGGGCGGCTCGTGGACGATGATGGTGCCCGTGACCGTTTCGGTCTACGGCCCGGCGCTGGTAGCCGACCGGCCGCTGGCGGCCGGCAGCGCCGCCGACGTCGACTCGTTCCGGATCGATCAGGTCGACCTGACGGCCACGCGCGGCGCGCCGGTAGCCGACCCGGCGCAGCTGTCCGGGCGAACGCTGGCCCGGTCGCTGCGAGCCGGTGAACCGCTGCGGGCGCAGGATCTGCGGGTGCTGCAGACCGTGGCCGCCGGCGATCCGGTCCGGATCCGGCTGCTCGGCCAGGGGTTCACGGTCTCGTCCGACGGATTTGCGCTGGCCGGGGCCGGCGAAGGCCAGTCGCTGCGCGTGCGCACCAGTGCCGGCCGGATGCTGGTCGGGACGGTCCGCGACCGCATCGTCGAGGTCAAGCTGTGAAAAGCACCGTCGGGATGCCGCTTTTCCCCGCTCAAGTTCCCCCCCGCGATGCCGAATAATCAGGCATTCGAACCGCGGGCCATCGGCCCGCAGGGGACATCGCCATGAAGATCGACAAGCCGGTCGAGATCCAGCCCACCCAGGACGCCGCGCTGCGCGCCGGACAGCCGGCGGGCGCCGCTCGTCCGGCGGCCCGCGCCGGCGCCCAGGGGCGCGCAGGCGGCGCCGCCGACTCGGTCAGCCTCTCGGCGGCCTCGCGGGGCCTGGCGGCCGACCTCGCCACCGACGGCGTCGAGGTAAGGCACGACAAGGTCGCCGAAGTGCGCGAAGCCATCCGTGAAGGGCGCTTCGACGTGAGCGCCCAGGTGGTCGCGGACAAGATGATCACGCAGGCGGCCGAACTGCTCGAAACCCTCACCGTGCCCAAGCGATGACGGACGCGCGCGACGGTACCGCCGAGGCCGACTGGCTCAGCCACGGCGCGGCGCTGCTCGATGCGCAGCGCAAGGCGATGGTCGCCGGCAACCTCGACGAACTGGCGACGGTCAACGCCGCCCTGGCCGACTGGATTTCGCGGTCGCGCCGCCCCTTCGCAGCCGCCGGCCACGCGCCGGCTGCGCGCGCCGACGCGGCCCGGATGCACAGCACACTGCGCGCCAATGCCGCGGTCGCGCAACGCGCGGCGGCGGCGGCGCAGCGTGGACTCTCGGCGCTGCTGGCGCCCTCCGATCCGGTTTACGAAGCAGACGGGCGGAAATCCCCGGCAACCCGCCGCGGCAGATCGACATCGGCCTGACGGCGGGCGGCAACCGGCCGGACGCGGGCCGACCCCGGCACGAGATCGGCTCGTACCAGTACGCAGTGCCCCCAGAGGCGCTTCAGGTCCAGCCCGCGAGCTGCGCGCGCAGCCTTGCCACCGCCTGGCTGTGGATCTGCGAGATCCGCGACTCGGTGACGCCGAGCACCGCGCCGATCTCTTTCAGGTTCATTTCCTGCTCGTAGTACATGCCCATCACGAGGCGCTCGCGCTCGGGCAGGCGCTCGATCGCGTCGACCAGCGCGTGCCGGAAACGGGAGTCGCCGAGGATGGCCGACGGATCGGGCGCACCTGCCGGAACATTGCGATCCAGGAAACCTTCCTCGCCATCTTCGTCTCCGAAGTCGTCGAGGTGAACCAGTTGCGCGCCTCGCGCGTCGGCGAGCATCTGCTGGTATTCGCGAAGGTCCACGCCCAGTTCGGCCGCGATCTCGGCCTCGCCCGGAGCGCGTCGCAGTCTCTGCTCGGCGGCGCGGATCGCTCGCTCGATCGCGCGCTGGTTGCGCCGAACCGAGCGTGGCAGCCAGTCGGCGCTACGCAATTCGTCGAGCATCGCTCCGCGGACGCGCTGCATCGCGAAGGTCTCGAACTGCGCGCCCTGGCCAGCCTCGAACCGCGTCATCGCGTCGAACAGCCCGATCATCCCCGCCTGGGCGAGGTCGTCGAGCTCGACGTTGGCCGGCAGCTTCGCGGCGAGCTGGCTTGCAGCGCGCCGCACCATGGGGCCGTATCGCTCGATCGCAGCCTCGCGGTCCAGGGTTCCCTGAGCGGTGTACATGGCCAAAGCCTCTGCGTTGCTCAATTCGGCACCGCCGCATGCGCGACGTCGAGCGGGCGCGCCCAGTCGATCGCAGCAGCAGCAAGGCGATCCCAGGCGTGCACGTCCTGGTCGCCGCTCGGCAGCACGCCGCCGAACTCGACGGCGGCGCCGAGGAAACGCGCGGCCGTCTCCGACAACCTGCGATGCGCCGCCAGTACTGCCTGGCTCGATCGCGCGTCGCGAAATGCTGCGACGAAGCGCGTCATCCCGTGCGCCAGCCTGACCGCCTTGAGCTGCGCATACAGCCGCGCGAGCGACGCGGCGTCGCCAGGCGCGATCAGCACGATCCGGTCGGTCAGCGCAGCGGCGACGTCGGCAAGTCGCAACGGGTCGGCGATCACGAGTGCGATGTCGGCATCGGAACCGCACTGCAGCGCGTGCTCGCGCAGCGAGCGGGCCAGCGCGGCGAGATCGCGCGAATCGGCGTCCGGATCCAGCAACCGGTGCGCCTCGACGCGGGCGATCGAAACGCGGCGCGAGGCATGACGAGTGCGGCTGCCGCGCGCACCCGGTCCGACGTCGTCGCCGAGCAGGTCGAGCACCATCGGGCGCCGGCCCGCGCGCTGCAACGCCTGCGCCAGCGCATTCGCGCCGTCACGGTCGCGCGGGTCGGCGCTCGTGCAGCCAATCCCGAGGAACAACAGTGGCCGCGCTTCGAACAGGCAGCGCAGGCCGGCAGCCTGGTCCCGGCCCGAGTCAAACACCGCGCACCTCCGCGAGCGCACTCGCAGCGCGGGTCTGGTCCGGGCGCGCCGCCATCAGCATGGCGAGCTCGGCCTCGTCGAAGCTGAACGCCGTCGGCTTCCCGGACTGTGCGCAATCCAGCGCGCGATCGACCAGCGCACC
>JAKOQB010000072.1 GCA_029778535.1 Pseudomonadota bacterium
GCGCCCAGTCGGTGACCGGGATGACGACCTCGCCCAGCTGCGTCATGCAGCCGCGGATCTGCGTGCCGAAGTGCTCGCGCAGCCACTTCTTGGCGATCGCCCCCGCGGCGACCGCCGGCGCGGTGAGCCGCGCCGACGAGCGCCCGCCGCCGCGCGGATCACGCACCCCGTACTTGTGCCAGTAGGTGTAGTCGGCGTGGCCGGGGCGGAAGGTGCGCGCGATCGTCGAGTAATCCTTGCTGCGCGCGTCCTGGTTGCGGATCAGCAGCGCGATCGGCGTGCCGGTGGTGCGGCCCTCGAAGACGCCCGAGAGGATCTCGACTGCGTCGGGCTCCTGCCGTTGCGTGACGTGGCGCGAGGTGCCCGGGCGGCGGCGATCGAGGTCGGGCTGGATGTCGGCCTCGGACAGGGCCATGCCGGGCGGGCAGCCGTCGACCACGCAGCCGATCGCGGGCCCGTGCGATTCGCCAAAGGTGGCGACGGTGAAGAGGCGACCGAAGGTGCTGCCGGACATCGGGGAACCTCGCGTTGGCTGATGGATTCTAGCGGACCGAACGATCCCGCTTTCGGCGGGATGCAAGGCGGACAGGCGACGTGCGCATGGTCAGCTCCTCAATCGCAGCAACACGGTCTCGCGCGGCATCGCCGCCAGCACCGCGTCCACCGACGGCGTCTGCGTCGTGCCGAACACCTTCAGCCGGACCGGGATCGCGAGCTGCGGCATCTTCAGCCCGTGCTCGGCCAGCGTCGCCTTCAGCGCCGCGGCGATCGCGTCCTTCGTCCAGTCGCCGCCCGCCAGCGCGTCGGCGAACGCCGTCAGCGCGGGCGCCAGTGCCGGCGGCGCCGCGTCGAGGTGCTTCGCGCGGTCGGCCTCGGCGATCTTCGGCTCGACGTAGAACATGTGCGCCAGCTCGGCCAGCTCGTTCAGCGTCTGCGCGCGCTCCTTCAACAGCCCGCAGACCGTCGCGAGGTCGGCCGCGCCCGGCGCGAGTTCCACGCCCGATGCCCGCAGCCGCGGCAGCACCCGCGCCGCAAGGTCGGCGTCGGCC
>JAKOQB010000073.1 GCA_029778535.1 Pseudomonadota bacterium
CTCTGGCTCTCCACGGTGCCGCTCACCAACCCACTGGACGGCCAGCGCTGGGGCGTGCAGTACCGGGGTCTTCTGGGCGGCGTGATCTTCTTCGGTCACCAGATCGGCAGCTTCCTCGGCGCCTGGCTCGGCGGCCGCTTCTTCGACCTGTTCGGCAACTACGACTACGCGTGGGCGATGGTGATCGCGTTCGGTGCCTTCGCCGCGCTGGTCCACGCGCCGATCGACCAGCGGCCGATGGGCCAGCGCCGCGCGCCAACGGCGGCGCGCGCGTAGCCCGCCGGCGGATGCGCCCTGCGGGCGTCGCTTTCGCGGCAGGGTGCGCCGGCCGCAGAGCGGGCCGGCGCGGTTCGGCCGTCAGGCGCGTTCGAAGATCGCCGCGATGCCCTGTCCGCCGCCGATGCACATCGTGACCAGTGCGCGGCGCCCGCCGGTGCGCTGCAGCTCGTAGAGCGCCTTGACGGTGATCAGCGCGCCGGTGGCGCCGACCGGGTGGCCGATCGAGATCCCCGAGCCGTTGGGGTTGACCCGCGCCGGATCGAGGTCGAGGTCGCGCGTCACCGCCAGCGCCTGTGCGGCGAACGCCTCGTTGGCCTCGACGACGTCGATCTCGTGCGCCTTCAGGCCGGCCTTCTCGAGCGCCTTGCGCGAAGCGGGCACGGGGCCGATCCCCATGTAGGCGGGGTCGACGCCGGCATGCGCGTACGAGACGAGCCGTGCCAGCGGCGCGAGGCCGCGCGCCTCGGCGGCGCGTCGCTCCATCAGCACGAGGGCCGCGGCGCCGTCGTTGATGCCCGACGCGTTGCCCGGCGTGACGGTGCCGTCCTCTTTCGCGAACACCGGCTTGAGCTTGCGCATCTCCTCGATCGTCGCATCGTGGCGGATGTGCTCGTCGGCGGCGAACGTGGTCGTGCCTTTGCGCGACTTCAGCTCGATCGGCAGGATCTGCGACGCGAAGCGGCCCTCGCGGGTCGCGAGCGACGCGCGCCGATGGCTCTCGACCGCCAGCGCGTCCTGGTCCTCGCGCGAGATGCCCC
>JAKOQB010000074.1 GCA_029778535.1 Pseudomonadota bacterium
ATCGTCGGCACGCCCATGAACACCGTCGCCTGCGGCAGCAGCCGGATCGCCTCGCGCGCGTCGAAGCGCGCGCGCCAGATCATCCGGCTGCCCGACAGCAGCGCGCCGTGGATCGCGACGAACAGTCCGTGCACGTGGAAGATCGGCAGCATGTGCAGCAGCACGTCGCCGGCGCGCCAGCGCCAGTAGCGGTGCAGCACCCGCGCGTTGCTGCCGATGTTGCCGTGCGAGAGCATCGCGCCCTTGCTGCGGCCGGTCGTTCCCGACGTGTAGACGATGCAGGCGAGGTCCTCGGCGCGGCTGCGCACCGTCGGGAAGCGGGCCGACTCGCGCGACGCGGCTTCGAGCAGCGTGCCGCGGCGGTCGTCGCCCAGCGTGAACAGGTGCGGCACGCGATGGCGACGCGCGATCGGCTCGATCCAGCGCAGGTTCGCGGGGCTGCAGACGACCACCGACGGCTCGGCGTCCGCGACGAAGTAGTCGATCTCGGTGGCCTGGTAGGCGGTGTTCAGCGGCAGGAACGCATAGCCGGCGCGCAGCGTCGCGAGATAGAGCAGCACCGCCTCGGGCGACTTGTCGACCTGCACCGCGATCCGTGCGCCCTTCGGGAGCTTCAGTCGCTCGAGCAGGTTCGCGATCATCGCGCTCGCGCGCTCGACGTCGTCCCAGCTGTACCAGGCGCCCTCGCCGGCGTCGATGCAGCAGCTCGTGCGGTCGGCCGGGAAACCGGCGGCCAGCACCGCGTAGAGGTTGTGATTGCCTGGTTCCTGCATGGTCGGGTCTCGGTCGGGCGGCTCTCGGCGGCGCGTCAGAGCAGCGACAGCACTGCGCGCGACGCGCTCACCTGGTCGTTGACGAACTTCTCGTGGTTGCTCTCGATCTCGTCGAGATCGTACAGATAGTTGACCATCAGTCCGTGCGACTGGCGCAGCCCGTTGCGCGAGAGGTCTCCGGCCGGGTTGATGCGCTCGAGCCGGGCGCCGTTGTTCAGGTGAAAGCGCGCCACCGGGTCCGACGTGCGCGTCTCGTTCGGCGAGGTCTCGATCAGGTAGGCCGCGCACAGCCGTTGCAGCATCGCCAGGTCAGGGTCCGGCTTCGCGCCCTCGCCCGCCGCCGCATGGGCCTTCGCCAGTGCCGAGAAGTCGCCGCCGTGCCGCTCGCGCAGCGCGCGCAGCCCCGCGTCGAGCTCGCGCCGCGTCGCCGGCTTCAGGCGCGGCGAGTCGACGGTTTCGGTCGCCGACAGCCAGGCGGCGAAGCCGGGCACCGGCGACAGCGTGCAGAACGACTTCAGTTTCGGGAACGCCTGTTGCAGCTGCTCGGCGACCCGCTTGATCAGGAAGTTGCCGAGGTTCACGCCCCGCAGGCCGGGCTGGCAGTTCGAGATCGAATAGAAGGCCGCGACCTTGAAGCGGTCCTCGCGCGTTTCGGGCTCCGACTTGCGGTCGAGCAGCGGCGCGATCGCCTGCGGCATCGCGTCGAGCAGCGCGACCTCGACGAAGATCAGCGGCTCGTCGGGAAGCATCGGATGGAAGAACGCGAAGCAGCGTCGGTCAGGCTCGAGCCGCCGGCGCAGGTCGGCCCAGCCGTCGATCTCGTGCACCGCCTCGTGCTGGATGATCTTCTCGAGCAGCCGCGCCGGCGAGCTCCAGTCGACCTGCACCAGCC
>JAKOQB010000002.1 GCA_029778535.1 Pseudomonadota bacterium
CGGCGCCGCCGACTTCGTGGTCAAGCCGTTCGACAAGACTACCGTGCTCGCCAAGCTGCGCAGGCTGATCGGGGCGGCGCCCGCCGGCTGACGCTGTCGCCGCGCGCGGTACCCGCACTCTTCAGCCGGCGGCCTTCTCAGCTTGCGCGCTCAGCATCGGCTTCAGCAGTAGGTCTTCCTTCAACACGTGATCGAGCAGCCATGATCGCAGCAGGCCGATCAGGCGGTCGACATCCTGCGCGGCGGTCGGGCCGGCCTCGAGCGCCTCGATGTGGCCGCGCAAGTCCACCAGCTCGGAAGCGAGCCGGCGATGCGATCGCCGATGTTCCTCGTAGGCCGGATACTTCAGCAACAGCATCAATTTCTCTTCGCGCGCGAAGTGGTCCCGGGTGTAGAAGACGAGGTGCTCGAGCGCCGTGACGAGCGCCTCGCGTTCGCCCGGCGTTCTCAGCGCCAACTCGACGGTGTTGATCAACGCGATCAAGTAGCGGTGGTCAGCGTCGATCAGATCGCTGCCAAGGCTCATCTGCGGTCGCCATAGGATCGGCATCGGCGGTTCTCCCTGCCCGTACCCCGGGCTCGCACGGGCACCCGCGGGGCGACGGGCCATACCTTGGTATCGGCGCGTCCTGCGCCACCTTGAATTCCGCGCGACGGGTACCGTGCGCACGCCAGCGAGGGCGGTTCGGCTCCAGGCGTTCAGCCAGCATCGACGGCCGCCGCGAGGAAGCCGCCGGCCAGCCAGCTCGCCGGCAACCATGCCTCGACCCGGCGCGCGAACGCGCCGCCGCCCGGCAGAAAGACCGCGCTGCGCAGTCGCAGTTCGTGTGCCGGCAGGCCCCCGAACAGCGCGCGCACGTCGCGCGCGGTATGCCAGTGCGCGCCGCGATAGCTGGCGGTCGCGCGCTTGCGCAGGTACAGCAGGCTCGCGCGGTTCAGCAGGCCCAGCACGAGCCGGCGCCGCGTCACGCGCAGCATCTCGCGCAGCGCGGCGCGCTCATCGGCGATGAAGCACAGCGCGGTCACGCACACGGTGCAATCGAACGACCGATCGGGAAACGGCAGTTCGCGCGCGTCGCCGACCAGGTACTGGTCACACGGCGACGCGTGCGCGGCGGCGTACGCAATCCGGTGCGGATCCGGATCGATTCCGGTCACCGCCAGTCGGCCATCGCGCGCGAAGCGGCGCGTGAAGTAGCCGGTGCCGCAGCCGACGTCGAGCAGCCGCTCGCCCGCTGCGGCCTGCAGCAGTCCGGCCAGCAGGCGGAACTCGGCGTCGCCGATGCACGCGCCGCGCGGCGTGCGATACCAAGCGTCGTACCGCTCGGCGGACAGTTCGTTCATGTCAGGGCGCCCGCCGGCCGCTCAGAACACCAGCACCCGCTCCGATGACTCGGCCCAGTCGGCGAGTTGCTGCAGCGAGCCGCGCTGGCAGCCTTCCGCGAGATCCTCGCCGGCGATGCCGCGCGCGTCCAGGCAGGTGCCGCAGGCGGCGACCTGGCCGCCGCTGCGCACGACGTTGCCGAGCATCGTCTCGATGTTGTAGTAGCCCTGCGGCACCTTCTGGTTGCGGCGCGCCGCCGCGACGCCATCGCCCATCAGGAACACGCGCACGACGTGATCCGCCCGCTTGGCGAGCGCTCCGGCCAGCCGCAGTCCGTTGTACGTGCGCTCGCTGCCATAGGGCGCATCATTCAGGATGAACAGGGTTTTCATGCAGGCCTCCCATGCGTTTCGGTGGCGTCGGCGTCGGTTCGCGCCGCGCGCTCGGCGACGGCGACTCCAGATGTGCGACCAAGCGCGGCACCCACAGCACCGCGGCCAGCAGACCGAGCCCGGCCAGGACGTACTTCAGTGCCGCCGCGTCGCCCGTGGCTGCATCGCGGCCGGCGTGTCCTAGCCACGCATACGCGGCCGTTCCCGGCACGATGCAGACCAGGGTCGTGAGCGCGTATTCGGTTACGCGGATACGCGTCAGACCGAGCGCGTGATTGCGCAGATCGAACGGCACCAGCGGGACCAGCCGCATCAGCGTGACGAAGCGCCAGCCCTCCGCCTGCACGCCGTCGAGCAGCCGCTGCAATGGTCGCCCTGCGCGCCGCGCGACCCAGTCGGAGGCGAGGCAGCGCACGGCGAGGACCGCGATTGTGGCGCCGAGCGTGGCGCCGAGCAGATTCCACAACGTGCCGAAGACCGGCCCGAACAGAAAACCGCCGGCCAGGCCGAACAGCGACCCGGGAACGAAGAGCATTGTCGCCAGCGCGAACAGCAGCACGAACGCCGACGGCGCCCATCCGCCGAGGCCGCCGAGCGCGGCCTCGAACGTGCTCAGGTCGAACATGTCCCGACGCGCCCACGCCCACGCGGTGGCAGCAGCGAGCGGCACGATCAATACGAGGCGCGCAATGAGCGCACGCCGGACCCTCACGGCGTCTCCTGCCGCAGGTTGATCGGATAGCTGCCCGGCGTGTCGCGAAACGGCTGCACCAGCAGGCGGTCGAGCCGCAGGTCCTGCGCCGACCGGAACGCATCGACGCCGATGGTCATCGCATCATGGCCCGCCGCGGGCTGCGCGCGATAGGTGCCGAACAGCCGGTCCCAGAGCGGCAGGTTGAAGCCGAAGTTGCTGTTCGTCTCGGACATCGCGATCGAATGGTGCACGCGATGCATGTCGGGCGTGACCACGAACCAGCGCAACCAGCGGTCGAGCCGTTCGGGCAGCCGTGCATTCGCATGATTGAAGAGCGCGGTCGCGTTCAGCAGCGCCTCGAAGATCAGCACCGCGATCGCCGGCGCGCCAAGCGCGGCGACCGCAGCGCACTTGATGCCGGTCGAAAGCAGGATCTCGAGCGGATGGAAGCGCAGCCCGGTCGTGACGTCGAAGTCGAGATCGGAGTGATGGGCCCGGTGCAGGCGCCACAATGCCGGCACCGCGTGGAACATGATGTGCTGGAAGTAGATCGCCAGATCGAGTGCGACCACCGCCAGTACCACTGTGCCCCACGACGGCAGCGCCAGCGCATTCAGCAGCCCCCAGCCGCGCGCCTCGGCCGCGAGCGCGACCGCGATCGCCGCGCCCGGCGCGAGCAGTCGGATGACGGCCACGTCGACCGCGAGCAGCCCGAGGTTGTGGGGCCAGCGCTGCTCGCGCGCAAAGCGCGCGCGCCGGCGCGGCGACAGCGCTTCCCAGGCCGCCATCGCCGCGAACGCCGCGCCGAAGGCACCGAGGCGCAGCACCGGTTCCAGCGTGGTCAGCGCGCCCATCGGCCTGCCTCGCTCCCCGGAACTCCGTGTCGCGCGCCGCGCGCGGCACCGGTGTTAAGCTTTCGTTCAATCATTCTCATATTCAAGCAATCTATTGAATACTAGTTGCGGAGGACCCGCCGTGTCAACGCACGTCAATCCCAAGCGCGAGGTGTACGAGAACCTGGCGCGCATCGGCACCGCGCTGGCCAGCAGCGTGCGGCTGGAGCTGCTCGAACTGCTGGCGCAGGGCGAGCGCAGCGTCGACGAGCTGGCGCGCCTGACCGGCGCCAGCGTGGCCAACACCTCGCAGCACCTGCAGAAGCTGAAACAGGCCGGGCTGATCGCCGGCCGCAAGGACGCGCAGTTCGTGCGCTACCGGCTCGCGGGTGACGCGGTGGTCGCGCTGTACGACGCGCTCGCTGCGGCCGGGCAGGCGTACCTGGCCGACGTCGACCGCGTGGTGCGGATGTACTTCACCGCCAGGGACGATCTGGAGCCGGTACCCGCACCGGAGGTGCTCGCGCGCGCGAAGAAGGGACTGGTCACCGTGCTCGACGTGCGCCCGCCGGAGGAATTCGCGGCCGGCCACGTGCCGGGTGCGATCAACATTCCGGTGCACGAGCTGGAGAAGCGGCTCGCGGAGCTGCCGAAGCGCAAGGAGGTCATCGCCTACTGCCGCGGCCCGTACTGCCTGATGTCGTTCGACGCGGTCGCGCTGCTGCGCAAGAAGGGGCTGAAGGCGCGGCGGCTGAAGGACGGGTTGCCGCAGTGGCGACGCGCGGGGCTGCCGACCGCGCGCGATTAGCGCAGCGGGTCGCGGCGAAGCCCGCCGCGCGGCGACGGCAAGAAAGGAGCGGCCGCGGGTGTCGTTGCGTCCGAGGCCAGGTCGGCGTGATCGTCGTCGGCCGCCAGAGCGGCTGGCCTGGTCTGCGACCCGCTGCGGAGCTTCCGCACAACCCGTTCCCGGTGCGCCTGCGCAGGCACGCAGCAGCGCTGATTCCGGCGTTGACGCCCCGCGGCCGGGTTCAATCCGAGGCTGTCGCCGATTCGCCCCGCCGGCGCCGAGAGGCCCCGACTTTCGAACGTGGCGCCGGCTCGAGCACCTCGTCGACGAACTCGCGCACCTTCAAGCGCAACTCCGCGAGCAGCGCATCGCCCGCTCTCGTCGTTCGGTAGTACCTGCGATTCTTGCCTTCGACGAGCGTCAGCCTCGAGCACAACGCACCGGCGGCCTCGAGCCCGTACAGAATCGGGTACAGCGTTCCCGGACCGATCGAATAGCCGTGGCGGCGCAGCTCTTCGATCATCTCGAGTCCGAAGATGGGCTCTTTCGCCGCGTGGTGCAGTATGTGCACGCGAATGAAACCCAGAAACACATCGCGCACCAGCTTCCTGCTTGCGCCGCTGGCCGAGGCTTTGTTGCCGCTGTCCGTTCGGGCCATGGTTTCGACCTGGCGCTGCAGCCGCGCCGACGCTACACCGTGTTCACGATGCCCGTCGACCGGCGATCACCCGCGGAAAGAAAGCGGGGCGGCTCGCCGTGAGTCGCCCCGAAGGAAGCCAACCATCGAGATCCGATCAAGGAGGGACGTCGCCCGGATTGGATGGTTTCTTGTAGTTCACTCCCTGGTCGACCGGCGCCTTGAGGTGCACGACCTCGATGAAACCGTAGCCCATTGCCTGATGGCAGGCGTTGCAGCCGGGGATGACGTCCATGTAAGCCTTGTTGAACGCCTTCAGATCCTTGGCCTTGATCGCCTTCTCGACCGGTTGCCAGGCCCCGTTGTAGAACGACGCCCAGGTCTTGTATTCCGCCGGCTTGGTGACCTTGGCCGGGTTCATCGCGCCGTTCATGTACTTCGACATGTACGCCGCCAGCGCCCAGTTGCCGCCCTGCGCGGCGTAGTACATGTTCTGAAACCGGTCACCGACTTCGCGCATCGGAATGGCGAACTTCGGCAACGCGCCCTTGATGTCGCTGATCTGTTGCTGCAGGTCCGGCCCGGCCGCGGGTGCCGTCGGCGCGGTCTGTGCTGTCGCCGCGCCCATCAGCAGCGCACCGATCGCCGCGACGGTGATCTTGAGTCGCAACATTCACTTCCTCCTGTCCCTGATTCGATGGGAACCGCCCATCCCGATTCGCGCACTTGCGGCATCTGGAGCCGCGCTGCGACGGGCTCCGTCATCCGCAGTCGATATCCGGTTCCGATATCTGTTGCCGCTTAGCCTATTGACCCGTGTGTTTCGCTAGTTAACCGAGGTCAAGGGACCACCGAATTGCGCGAACGCGTTGCCTGGGCGCATCAACGCATGACTCGCTCTTGACGTACGGTGCCGCGTGCATCCTTCAGCGGGCGGAAGGTGCACCTGCGCGTTGTCGAACGCAGCGAAGCCGAAGCCGTATTGCGCGGCGAGGTCGCTGAACTGCACGTCGAACTTGCTGCCCGTGACCAGCTTGCGCGCCACCTCGTACGTGTACACGCCGTTGGCCCAGCGGCCAGCGACCTTGATGTCGGCGCGGTCGGCCCTCAGCGGATAGATCAGGAACGAGGCAACTTCGTCACCGGCCTTGAACTTGCTGTCGTCGAACGGCACCTGGTTGCCGTCGATGATGTAGTAGGTGCCGCCCTTGCCGCCGAAGTTTGCGCCGTCGCTCACTTCGACGCTGACGGACCTGGCGGCGGCCCACGCGGCGTCGTTCGCGTTGCCGTCGAGCACTGGCGCCGCGGCGACCTTGGCGGCGACGAGGTGATTGGCCGGCGCCTGCGCTTCGGGCGTCGTGCACGCTGCTACGGCAAGTGCAACTGCAGTGAATGCCAACGACGTGCGATTAAGCGTCTTTGATTCTCCTTTCAGACGGAACGATCGGCTGCGGACGGTCCGCAAAAAAGACTTGTGGCTGATGCTGCGCCGATCGATGCGCGGTCTGATCGGCATCACGCCAAATCGAGCGCCGCGATCGGGTTTCGAGATCTCTGCAACATGCAGGCAAGAGCGCGCGCGGACGCACGGCGCTCGAACCGCGGAAGAAGATCCGCGCGTTGACCGGCCGGGTCGCCGCTACAGCCCCTGCGCGACCATCTTGCGCCGCACGAACGCGATCTGCGTCGCGAGCGGCAGCTCCTTCGGGCACACGTCGTGGCAGGCGAGCAGCGACATGCAGCCGAACACGCCGTCGTCGTCGCCGATCAGCTCGTAGTAGTCGTCGTCGGTGCGCCCGTCGCGCGGATCGAGGCGGAAGCGCGCGATCTTGTTGATGCCCACCGCGCCGACGAAATCCTCGCGCATGCGCGCGGTGCCGCAGCCGGCCACGCAGCAGCCGCATTCGATGCAGCGGTCGAGCTCGTAGATCTTCTCCGCCAGCTCGGGGTCCATCTTCTGCTCGATGCGCGTGAGGTCGACCTCGTGCATCTTCGCGTGCACCCACGTTTGCAGCCGCTCCGCGAGCGCGCGCATCCACTTGCCGGTGTTGACCGACAGGTCGGCGATCAGCTCGAACACCGGCAGCGGCGCGAGGTGAATGTCGGGGCCGACGTTCTTGGTCAGCGTGCGGCACGCCAGCCCCGGGCGGCCGTTGATCATCATGCCGCACGAACCGCAGATGCCGGCGCGGCAGACGAAGTCGAACGACAGCGACGGGTCCTGCTTGTCGCGGATCTCGTTCAACGCGATGAACAGCGTCATGCCGTCGGCTTCCTCGAGCTCGTACGTCTGCACGCGCGGTTCGTCGCCCTTCTTCTGCGGGTTGTAGCGCAGGATGTGCAGGCGGATCTTCTGTCCGGTCGTGACCGTGCTCATGGGGTCATTCGCTTTCCATCGCGAAGCTCGGCTGCGCCTGGGCCGCGGCGATCACGTCGTCGATGCGTTCGTTCCTGCCGCGCAGCCGCGCCGGCAGCAGATGGTCGAACGGCAGCAACGCCGCCTGCAGCGCGTAGCGGTCGCCGCCGTACCTCTGCTTCAGCGCCTCGACGGCGGCTAGCCGCGCGGCGGTGTCGGGATGGTCGACGTAGTCCTTGGCACCATAGCCGCGCCAGCCGGGCGGCAGCTCCATCTTCGTCACGTCGAGCGGTTCGTACGCCAGCGTGGGCAGCGTGTCGGATTCGTTCTTCCAGGTCGCCAGCGTGCGCTTGAGCCACTGCGCGTCGTTGCGCCTCGGGAAGTCGTTGCGGAAATGCGCGCCGCGGCTTTCGGTGCGCATCAGCGCGCCGTAGGCGATCGTCAGCGCGAGCTTGAGCATCTTCTGCGTGCGGTATGCGGTCACGAGTTCGGGGTTCGCGCCGACCGACTTGTACGGCACGCCGATCTTGCGGCTGCGCGCAAGAAGCTGCTGCAGCGTCTCGACCGCCTGCGTGAGCTTCTCGCCGGTGCGGAAGATGCCGACCTTGTCGGTCATCAGCGCCTGCATCTCGGCCTTGATCGCCGAGGCGCTCTCGCTGCCGTTGCCGTTGAGCAGCGCGTCGAGCTTCGCCTGCTCGCGCCCGACGAACTCGCGCACCAGGCCGAGCGGGATGCTCAAGTCTTCGCGGTCGCAGAAGTCGGCGATGAACTCGCCGACGATCATGCCGGCCACCACCGTCTCCGCGACCGAGTTGCCGCCGAGGCGGTTGAAGCCGTGCATGTCCCAGCACGCGGCTTCGCCGGCGGCGAACAGTCCCTTCAGCGTGCGGCTTTGACCGGTGTGGTCGGTGCGCACGCCGCCCATCGTGTAGTGCTGCGCGGGCCGCACCGGGATCATGTCCTTGACCGGATCGACGCCGAGGAAGTAGCGGCAGATGTCGAACACCTCGCGCAGGTTCTGCTTGATGTGGCGTTCGCCCAGCAGCGTGATGTCGAGCCACACGTGCTCGCCGAAGCGCGATTTGACGCCCTTGCCGCGGGCGATGTGCTCTTCCATCCGCCGGCTCACGACGTCGCGCGAGGCGAGCTCCTTCTTCTCCGGCTCGTAGTCGGGCATGAAGCGGTGGCCGTCGACGTCCTTCAGCAGCCCGCCGTCGCCGCGGCAGCCCTCGGTGACCAGGATGCCGGCGGGAACGATCGCGGTCGGGTGGAACTGCACCGCCTCCATGTTGCCGAGCGCCGCGACGCCGGTTTCGAGCGCGATCGCGTGGCCGATGCCTTCGTTGATCACCGCGTTGGTCGTCACGCGGTACAGCCGGCCCGCGCCGCCGGTGGCGAGCGCGGTCGCCTTCGCCACGTACGCGGCGATTTCGCCGGTGATCAGATTGCGCACCACCGCGCCGTAGCAGCGGCCGCCATCGTGGATCAGCGCCAGCGCCTCGACGCGCTCGTGCACGGTGACGCCGTTGCCGATCGCCTGGTCGCCGACCGCCTGCAGCATCGCGTGGCCGGTGCCGTCGGAGACATAACAGGTGCGCCACTTCTTGGTGCCGCCGAAGTCGCGCTGCGCCAGCAGTCCGTGCGCTTCGTCGCGTTCGGTGATCGTGACCTTCTGGCCGTTGATGATCACGGTGCGGTCGCCGCGGCGTACGCGGCTCCACGGCACGCCCCATGCGGCGAGTTCGCGCACGGCCTTGGGCGCGGTGTTGACGAACATCCGCACCACGTCCTGGTCCGCGCCCCAGTCCGAGCCGCGCACGGTGTCCTCGAAGTGCACGTCCTCGTTGTCGCCGTGCCCCTTGATCACGTTGCCGAGCGAGGCCTGCATGCCGCCCTGCGCGGCCTTGGAGTGCGAACGCTTGGGCGGCACCAGCGACAGCACGATCGTCTCGTGCCCGCGCCGTTTTGCCGCGACCGCCAGACGCAGGCCCGCCAGCCCGCCGCCGATCACCAGCACGTCGGTGTAGATGATGTTCATCGCGAAGAGTCCGCTTCGGCCAACGCAAAGGCCTGCTGAACCACAGAGGCACGGAGGCACGGAGACAAACCACAGTCCTCCTCTGTGCCTCTGTGCCTCTGTGGTGAGAATCTGGTCTTCATTGCTGCGCCTTCTGCCAAGTGGGCACGTAGATTTCGCCGACGCGGCCTTCGTGCTCGATGCCGATCTTGATGTACGCCGCCAGCGTGGCCAGCCCGAGCGCGAGGAAGAACGCGGTCAGCGCCCACTTGATCGCCTGCAGCCGCCTGCGCCCCGCATTCGAATCCGGCCCGACGAACCAGCCCCATTTGACCGCCAGCCGATACAGCCCGATGCCGGCGTGCAGCTCGACCGCGAACAGCAGCACCAGATACAGCGGCCACCAGCGCTCGCTCCATACGCGGTCGGACGACTCGTACGGCCCGATCATCCCCGGGTGCATCAGCATCTGATACAGGTGCACCGACGCCATGAAGAACAGCATGAATCCGGTGATCACCTGGATCCACCACAGCGTGGTGTCGCCATGGTGCAGCAGCGCGCGATGCGCGGCGAACGTGCGCCACTGCCGGTAGTTGGCGGGGAACTTGCGCATCGCCAGGAAGGCGTGCAGGACGATCAACGCGAGCACACCGCCGACGATCACCGACACGATGCCCGGATAAGAGCGGCCGAAGAGGAAGTAACCCTCGAACGCGCGCGCGATCGTCCACATCGCATCCTTGCCGAGCAGGATCGACGCGACGAAGAACATGTGGCCCCACATGAACAGGCCGAGCAAGAGGCCGCTCATGCTCTGCGCCCAGTCCATGCGCGCCGGCCAGCGGCTCTTGCGAGCCGCGTCGGCCAGTCCGACGCCGGCGGGAAGATCGAATTGCGCGCTCATGGGTCGCTCGTCCGCGCGTGAAAGTCGGCGGCAGTGTGGCGCGCCGGCCTCGCGCGCGCTTGACAGGCATCAAGCGAGGGGGAACTCAGCGCCGCGCGTGTTGCTTTTTGCGATCCGGATCACGGTTGCACGTCGTGGCGCCCGCGGTTGATCACGGTCAACCGCCGCGCCGAACGCAGGTGACACGATCTCCGTCACACACAGCGCCGTGCCGATCGCGGCCGGTGCGGGCCGCGACCATGAGGATGGCGGGGAGTTGTCGGTTGCGCGGATAAGGGCGGCCGCGACCGCCGGCGCGCGCCCATTTCCAACGCGCTCAGAACCAAAGGCGTTTCATTCATGTACCCGATCATCCGCCGCGAAGCGTTCTCGGATACGACCTTCCTGTGGGAAGTGCTGGCGCCCGACGTGGCGCGCGCCGCCGAGCCCGGCCACTTCGTGATGCTGAGGCTGCACGAGGGCAGCGAGCGCATTCCGCTCACCGTCGCCGACTTCGACCGCGAGCGCGGCACGATCACGATGGTGATCCAGGCGCTCGGCAAGACCACGCAGGAGATGCGCGATCGCTACAAGGAAGGCGACACGTTCGCCGACTTCGTCGGCCCGCTCGGCCTGCCGCAGCACATCGTGCAGGCCGGGCACGTCGTGCTGGTCGGCGGCGGGCTGGGGGTGGCGCCGGTGTATCCGCAATTGCGCGCGTTCAAGCAGGCCGGCAACCGCACCACCGGGATCATCGGCTTTCGCAGCAAGAACCTGGTGTTCTGGGAGGACAGGTTCGGCAAGTACTGCGACCACCTGATCGTGTGCACCGACGACGGCAGCTATGGCAAGCCGGGCTTCGTCACCGCGGCGCTGAAAGAGGTCCTGGAGCAGGACAAGCCTGACCTCGTGGTTGCGATCGGCCCGCTGCCGATGATGAACGCGTGCGTGGAGACCACGCGGCCGTTCGGCGTGAAAACGATGGTGTCGCTGAACGCGATCATGGTCGACGGCACGGGCATGTGCGGCTCGTGCCGCGTCAACGTCGGCGGCGAGATCAAGTTCGCGTGCGTCGACGGTCCCGACTTCGACGGCCAACAGGTCGACTTCAAGGAGCTGATGCTGCGCCAGAAGCGCTTCAAGGGCGAGGAGGACGCGGCGACTTCCGACTACGCGCACGTCTGCCACGTCGAGCAGTTGCTGTTCGAGCAGAACAAGCACAACTACAAGAAGTACAAGGACTTGGCACCCCACGCGACCAAGATGCCGGAGCGCGATCCGCTCGAGCGCTCGCGCAACTTCAAGGAAGTGAACCTCGGCTATTCGATGGCGGATGCGCTGGCGGAGGCCGAGCGCTGCATCATGTGCAGCAAGGCCGCCTGCATCGAAGGCTGCCCGGTGTCGATCGACATTCCGCGCTTCATCCGCCACATCCTGGTGCGCGATATCGACGGCGCGCTCGCGGTGATCAATGAATCGAACCTGCTGCCGTCGATCTGCGGCCGGGTGTGCCCGCAGGAGTCGCAGTGCGAGGCGCAGTGCGTGGTCGGCCGCAAGCTGGAGTCGGTGGCGATCGGTCGGCTGGAACGGTTCGTCGGCGACAACGCGCGCCGGCGCTTGCCCGAGCCGCCGCGCTTCGAGCGCAGGCTCGGCAGCGTCGCGGTGGTCGGCTCCGGTCCGTCGGGGCTGGCGGTCGCCGCCGACGTGGTGCGCTTCGGCTGCGACGTCACCGTGTTCGAGGCGCTGCACGTGGTCGGCGGCGTCCTTCAGTACGGCATCCCGTCGTTCCGTCTGCCGCGCGACATCATCTCGCGCGAAGTCGAGAACCTGAAATCGCTCGGCGTGAAGTTCGAGACCAACAAGGTGATCGGCAAGACCTTTTCGGTGCCGCAGCTGATGAACGAACGCGGGTTCGACGCGGTGTTCATCGGCGCCGGCGCCGGCGCGCCGTCGTTCCTCGGCATTCCGGGCGAGTTCGCGGGCCAGGTGTATTCGGCCAACGAGTTCCTGACCCGGGTGAACCTGATGGGCGGCGACAAGTTCCCGTACCTCGACACGCCGGTGGCGATGGGCAAGAGCGTGGTCGTGATCGGCGCCGGCAACACCGCGATGGACTGCCTGCGCGTGGCAAAAAGGCTCGGCGCGCCGACCGTGCGCTGCGTGTACCGCCGCACCGAGGCCGAGGCGCCGGCGCGTGTGGAGGAACTGCGCCACGCGAAGGAGGAAGGCATCGAGTTCTTCTTCCTGCACTCTCCCGTCGAGATCCTGGTCGGCGACGGCGGCAACGTGCGCGGCATGAAGGTGCAGAAGATGATGCTCGGCGAGCCCGACGACAAGGGCCGGCGCAAGCCGGTGCCGCTGGACGAGTTCGTCGAGCTCGAATGCGACACGGTGATCTACGCGCTCGGCACCAAGGCCAACCCGATCGTCACCAAGTCGACGCCGGGGCTGGCCCTGAACAAATGGGGCTACATCGTCGCCGACGAGTTCACGCAGGCCACCAGCGTGCCGGGCGTGTTCGCCGGCGGCGACATCGTCACCGGGGGCGCGACCGTGATCCTGGCGATGGGCGCCGGCCGCCGCGCCGCGCGCGCGATCGGCGCGTATCTGGCCAGCGGCAAGACCAAGTGGCCGATCACGCAGGCCGACGCCGACGCGTTCGTTCCGCCGGCGCCGATCGGCGTTTCGGCGGCGGAGCTTGCGAAATGAAAGGCCGGATCAACCACAGAGGCACCGAGGCACAGAGGAAGGCGCGGTTGTCGTTCTCTGTGCCTCTGTGCCTCTGTGGTGAATATCAGTTCCTCCATGCCGAGGTGAAGCCATGAGCATCTGCCCGCGTTGCAAGCGTCCGCTCGAAGACGAGGAACCGTACATCTGCTGCGCGGGCATCGAGCTGCGCTGGCGCTGCACCTCGTGCCACAAGGTGGCCGAGGGCTTCGCGTTCCCGTACGGACTGTGCCCGTATTGCAAGGGCCGGCTCGAGATCCTCGACCGCGGACCGATCGAGGGCGACCACGCGATGGAGGCGATCCGCAAGGCATTCGAGATCGAGCTCGGCGGCCGCGCGTTCTACCGGCGGGCATCGCGCGATGCCAGGGATCCGACCATGCGCGACCTGTTCGCGCGCATGGCGGCAATGGAAGACGAGCACATGGTCACGCTGTCGAAGCGCTACCACGCCGACCTGCCGCACGAGTCGGAGGACTTCTTCCAGATCGACCGCGCGGCGATCTTCGCCGGCATCGACCGCAAGCCGGAAGACCCGGCCAATCTGTTCCGCATCGCGATCGCGTTCGAGCAGCGCGCGGTCGACTTCTTCACGCGCGAGGGAGAGAAGGCTCCGGTGGGCTCGATCGAGCGCGAGCTGTACCTGGAGCTCGCCGCCGAGGAGCGCGAGCACGTGCACCTGCTGACGCTCGAGATGCAGCGGTGGGAGGCGGGGAAGGCGGGAATCCTTTGATCCGTGATCGGTGATCCGTGATCCGTGAAGGACACACAGGCACGGACCGCGGCGAAAGCAGATCACGCATCATCGACTTCGAACAACGGATCACAGATCACGGATCGCGGATCACGAAATGACTGAACGCGCACACGTCCTCGACGGCAACGAAGCCGCGGCACGGATCGCCCATCTGACCAGCGAAGTGATCGCGATCTATCCGATCACGCCGTCGTCGACGATGGGTGAACTCGCCGACGCCTGGTCGGCGGCGGGGCAGAAGAACATCTGGGGCATGGTGCCGCAGGTGATCGAGATGCAGAGCGAGGCCGGCGCTGCCGGCGCGGTGCACGGTGCGCTGCAGGCCGGCGCGCTGACCTGCACGTTCACCGCGTCGCAGGGGCTGCTGCTGAAGCTGCCCAACATGTTCAAGATCGCCGGCGAGCTGACCCCGGCGGTGTTCCACATCGCCGCGCGCACGATCGCCACGCACGCGCTGTCGATCTTCGGCGACCACAGCGACGTGATGGCCGCGCGCACCACCGGCTTTGCGCTGCTGGCATCCGCCAGCGTGCAGGAAGCGCAGGACATGGCGCTGATCGCGTTCATGTCGACGCTGGCGTCGCGCGTGCCGTTCCTGCACTTCTTCGACGGGTTCCGCACCAGCCATGAGGTCAACAAGATCGAACTGCTGTTCGAGGAAGAGGTGCGCGAGCTTGTAGACGAGAAGCTGATCGAGGCGCACCGCGCGCGCGCGCTGAACCCGGACAACCCAGTGCTGCGCGGCTCGGCGCAGAACCCCGACGTGTTCTTCCAGGCGCGCGAGGCGTGCAATCCGTACTACGCGGCGGTGGCCGGCATCGTGCGCGCATCGATGGACCGCTTCGGGAAGCTGACCGGGCGGCGCTACGGGCTGTTCGACTATTTCGGCGCGTCTGATGCCGAACGCGTGCTGGTGCAGATGGGCTCGGGCGTGGGCGCCGCGCGCGAGGCGGTGGCGAAGCTCGTCGCCGCCGGAGAGAAGGTCGGCCTGGTCGCCGTGCGTCTGTACCGGCCGTTCGATGCGCAGGCGTTCGTCGACGCGCTGCCGAAGACGGTGCGCGCCATCGCAGCCCTCGACCGCACCAAGGAACCGGGCGCGCTTGGCGAGCCGCTGTACCAGGACGTCGTCACCGCTCTGGCCGAGGCATGGCCGCACGGAACGATTCCGCGCGTGATCGGCGGCCGTTACGGCCTGTCGTCCAAGGAGTACACGCCGGCAATGGCGAAGGCCGCGCTCGACGAACTGCAGCAGGGCAAGCGGAAGCGCCACTTCACCGTTGGCATCTACGACGACGTCACGCACCTGTCGCTGAAGTGGGACGACGCGTTCGACACCGAGGCCGAGGGCGTCACGCGCGCGGTGTTCTACGGCCTCGGCGCCGACGGCACCGTCGGCGCGACCAAGAACACGGTCAAGATCATCGGCGAGAACACGCCGCTCTCCGCGCAGGGTTACTTCGTCTACGACAGTAAGAAGTCGGGCGCGATCACGGTGTCGCACCTGCGCTTCGGCCCGAAGCCGATCGAATCGACGTACCTGATCCGGCAGGCCGACTTCGTCGCCTGCCACCAGTTCGAGTTCATGGAGAAACTCGACGTGCTGGCGCTCGCCCGCCCCGGCGCGACCTTCCTTCTGAACAGCCCGTACGGACCGGGCGAGGTGTGGGGGAAACTGCCGCGCGAGGCGCAGCAGCAGATCCTCGAGAAGAAGCTGAAGTTCTACGTCGTCGACGCGCTGGCGGTGGCGAAGCAGGCGGGGCTCGCCGGCCGCATCAACACCGTCACGCAAGCGTGTTTCTTCGCGATCTCCGGCATCCTGCCGCGCGAGGAGGCGATCGCGAAGATCAAGGACGCGATCCGCAAGACCTACGGCAAGCGCGGCGAAACGGTGCTCGCGCGCAATTTCGCCGCGGTCGATGCTTCGCTGGCGGCCATGCACGAAGTCAAGGTACCGGCGCGCGCCGATTCGGCTCTGTCGCGCCGGCCGATCGTGCCGAGCGCCGCACCCGACTTCGTGCAGCGCGTGACCGCGATGATGCTCGACGGCAAGGGCGACCTGCTGCCGGTGTCCGCGCTTCCGGCCGACGGCACGTTCCCGACCGCGACCACGCAGTGGGAGAAGCGCAGCATCGCGCACGAGATCCCGATCTGGGACGAGACGATCTGCACGCAGTGCGCGATCTGCCCTCTGGTGTGCCCGCACGCGGCGATCCGCCAGACCGTGCTGACCGCCGAGGACATGAAGCGCGCGCCGGCCACCTTCAAGGCGGTGCCGTGGTCGCGCAAGGACGGCAGCGGGCTCGAGGGCATGCTGTACAGCCTGCAGGTCGCGCCCGACGACTGCACCGGATGCGGAATCTGCGTCGATATGTGCCCGACGCGCAGCAAGCAGGTGGTCAAGCACAAGGCGATCAACATGGTGCCCAAGCTCGATCACCTCGAGGTCGAGCGCGCCAACTACGACTTCTTCCTGAGCCTGCCCGAGGTGCGGCCGTCGCTCGACAAGATCGACGGGCTGCGCGGCTCGCAGCTCAGGCGCCCGCTGTTCGAGTACTCGGGCGCGTGCTCTGGCTGCGGTGAGACGCCGTATCTGAAGCTCCTGTCGCAACTCTACGGCGACCGGCTGATGATCGCCAACGCGACCGGCTGCTCGTCGATCTACGGCGGCAACCTGCCGACCACGCCGTGGGCGAAGAACGCCGACGGCCAGGGTCCCGCGTGGGCCAACAGCCTGTTCGAGGACAACGCCGAGTTCGGGCTCGGCATGCGGCTGGCGCTCGACGCGCAGCGCGAGCTGGCACAGGCGCTGGTGCGCGAATTGAAGGGCGAGATCGGCGCCGAACTCGCCGATGCGCTGCTGAACGCACCGCAGGAAAGCGACGGCGAGGTCAAGGCGCAGCGCACGCGCGTGCAGCAGCTCAAGGGCATCCTGCGCACGCTGCGCTTCCCCGAGGCCGCGCGGCTCGCCGCGGTCGCCGACAGCCTGATCGTGCGCAGCGTGTGGATCGTCGGCGGCGACGGCTGGGCGTACGACATCGGCTACGGCGGGCTCGACCATGTGCTGGCGTCGGGCAAGAACGTCAACATCCTGGTGCTCGACACCGAGGTCTATTCCAACACCGGCGGGCAGGCGTCGAAGTCGACGCCGCGCGGCGCGGTCGCCAAGTTCGCCGCCGCCGGCAAGTCGGTCGGCAAGAAGGACCTCGGCATGATCGCGATGGCGTACGGCAACGTGTACGTGGCGCAGGTGGCGATGGGTGCGAACCCGGTGCAGACGGTGCGCACGTTCCAGGAAGCGGCATCGTGGCCGGGACCGTCGCTGATCATCGCGTACAGTCACTGCATCGCGCACGGCATCGACATGGCCACCGGCATGAGTCACCAGCGCGACGCGGTCAAGAGCGGCTATCTGACGCTGTACCACTACGACCCGCGGCTCGGCATGGGCGGCGCGGACCAGCCGCTGAGACTCGACTCGCGCAAAGCGACGCAGCCGCTCGAGCAGTTCGTGATGAAGGAGGGCCGTTACGCGATGCTGGCGCAGGCCGATCCCGCACGCGCCAGGCAGTTGCTCAAGGCCGCCCAGCACGACGCCGACGCGCGCTGGCGGCTCTACGAGCAGATGGCCGGCGTGCACCGCGTGGTGCCCGAGGAGCATCCGGCCGCCGCGCCCGTCGAAGAAAAGCCCAAGGCAGCGAATCCGGAGGAGACCCCGTCATGAGCGTCGATCTGCGCACCCGCTACCTCGGGCTGGAACTGAAGCATCCGATCGTCGCGTCGGCCTCGCCGCTGACGAGCTCGATCGACAGCCTGAAGCGCCTGCAGGACGCGGGCATCGCCGCGGTGGTGCTGAAGTCGCTGTTCGAGGAGGAGGTCGAACACGAGGAGATGTCCGCGCACAACCTGCTGGAGTACGGCACGGAGCTGTCGCCCGAAGCGCAGGGATTCTTTCCTGAGATGCAGTACAGCACCGGTCCCGACAAGTACTTGCAGTTGATCGCCGAGGCCAAGCGCGCGCTGTCGGTGCCGGTGATCGCGAGCCTGAACGGCTACACGCCGGGCGGATGGACGCGCATCGCGCGCGAGTTCCAGGAGGCCGGCGCCGATGCGATCGAGCTGAACGTGTACTTCCTCGCCGCCAGCATCGACGACACCAGCGCCGAGGTGGAGCAGCGCTACGTCGACCTCGTGCGGTCGGTCACGCGGCAAGTCAGCATCCCGGTCGCGGTCAAGGTCGCGCCGTACTTTTCCGCGATGGCCAACATGGCCGCACGACTGACGCAGGCCGGCGCGAAGGGGCTGGTGCTGTTCAACCGCTTCCTGCAGCCCGACATCCTGCTCGACGAGCTCGAAGTCGCGCCGCACCTGGTGCTGTCGACGTCCGACGAGCTGCGGCTCGCGTTGCGCTGGATCGCGATCTTGCGCGGCCGCATCGACGCCAGCCTCGCCGCCACCGGCGGCGCGCACACGCCCGACGACGTGCTGAAGCTCTTGCTCGCCGGCGCCGACTGCGTGATGCTCGCCAGCAGCCTGCTGCAGAAGGGACCGACCCACGTCGGCACGCTGGTGCGCGGCGTGCAGGCGTGGATGGCCGAGCGGGAATACGATTCGGTGGCGCAGCTCAAGGGTTCGTTGTCGCAGCAGTCCTGCCCCGACCCGGACGCGTTCGAGCGCGCCAACTACATGAAGGCGCTGCGGTCGTATACGAGCGAATTCGTCTAAGCGAAACGTCGCCCCGGCGGAGGCCGGGGCCCAATTTGCAGCGCCGGACATTGGGTCCCGGCCTGCGCCGGGACGACGGACCCAATCGAAAGGAAACGCCCATGGCACTGATGATCAACGACGACTGCACCGCCTGCGACGCCTGCGTGGAGCCGTGCCCGAACCAGGCCATCACGGCCGGCTCGCCCATTTACATCATCGATCCGGCCAAGTGCACCGAGTGCGTCGGCGCGCACGACGAGCCGCAGTGCGTGCTGGTGTGCCCGGCCGACTGCATCGTCCCCGACCCTGCGCACAAGGAGTCGAAGGACGAACTGCTGGCCAAGTACAAGGCCCTGCACGGATAAGCACTTCGATCGTTAAACTCGCGCGGTTGCACTGGGCCGGGAACCGCGATGAGCTGCGCAACGATCTATCGCACCGAATTTCCGTCGCTGAAGGGCGACGACGTGGTCGGCGAGGCGACGCGCCGCATGCTGACCAGCTTCGTGACCGACCTGCCGGTGGTCGATGACGACGGCCGCCTGATCGGCATCCTCAAGCTCGAACGGCTGCTGGCGTCGCTGCTGCCCAAGGGCGCGCTGATCGGCTTCGGCATGGACGATCTGAGGTTCGTCTCCGACAGCCTCGACCACCTGCGCAAGCAGATGCGCGCGGTGGCCGATACCCCCGTGCGGCAGTTGATGGTCAAGGCCGAGCACGTGGTGCACCCGGACACGTCTCCCGTGGAGATCGTGCTGCTGCTGTATCGCGGTGCCAGCAATGTGCCGGTAGTCGAGCCCGATACCAACCGGCTCGTCGGCATGGTTTCCGCACGCGATGTGTTGAGCGCCTTGCAGCAGTAGCGGTACCCGGTAACGACGACGACCGGCACGACTGCCGGCGTTCGCGCCTCACGGAGAAGACAGATGCACGGTCAGGCCACGCACGCCGCAAGCGCGATCTTCGGACTGAATGCGCTGTGGATCGCGGTGGTGCTGTTCACCGCGACTTACGTGCTGATCATGACCGAGAAGGTCAACCGCGCGATCCTCGCGCTGCTCGGTGCGGGGCTCCTGATCCTGCTCGGCGTGGTGACGCAGGAAGAGGCGATGCGGTCGGTCGACTTCAATACGCTCGGCCTGCTGCTGGGGATGATGCTGATCGTCAACATCACGCGCCGCTCGGGCCTGTTTCAGTTTGTGGCGATCTGGTCGGCCAAGAAGGTCGGCGCCAGCCCTTGGGGCATCCTGCTGATGATGTCGATCGTCACCGCGGTGTTCTCCGCGTTCCTCGACAACGTGACCACGGTGCTGCTGACGGTGCCGGTCACGCTGCTGATCACCGACGAGCTGAAGGTCAGGCCCTATCCGTACCTGTTCGCGCAGATCTTCGCGTCGAACATCGGCGGCACCGCCACCCTGATCGGCGATCCGCCCAATATCATGATCGGCTCGGCCACCGGACTGACCTTCAACGATTTCGCCGTCGCGCTGACGCCGGTGATCCTTGTGGTGCTGGCCGCGACGCTGGTACCGCTATGGTTGATGTGGGGGCGCCATATGCGCGCCGACGAGGAGCACCGCCAGCGCGTGATGAGCTTCAACGAGCGCGAAGCGATCACCGACCGGCGCCTGCTGAAGCAGTCGCTGACGGTGATCGCGCTGGTGATCGCGGGCTTCATGCTGCAGCGGCAGATCAAGATCGAGCCGGCGACGATCGCGATCTTCGGCGCCGCCGCGCTGCTGCTGCTCGACAACTTTGGCCGCGACCCGGAAAAGCAGTCGCACCACGTGCACGCCGCGCTGTCCGAGGCGGAATGGATCACGCTGATGTTCTTTCTCGGCCTGTTCGTCCTGGTGCACGGATTGGAGAAGACCGGCGTGATCCACTGGATGGCCGAGCACCTGCTGCAGGCCACGGGCGGCGACTTCCGGGTCACCGGGCTCGCGATCCTGTGGGCGTCGGCGGTGCTGTCGGCCTTCATCGACAACATCCCGTTCGTGGCGACGATGATCCCGCTGCTCAAGGCCACGGCGCCGACCTTCGGCGGCGATGCGGCGCTGGTGCCGCTGTGGTGGGCGCTGTCGCTCGGCGCCTGCCTCGGCGGCAACGGCACGCTGATCGGCGCGTCCGCCAACCTCGTGGTGGCCGGGCTCGCCGAGCGCGCGGGCGCCGGCTTTCGCTTCATCGAGTTCCTCAAAGTCGCGTTCCCGCTGATGTTGTTGTCGATCGTCATCAGCCACGCGTACTTGTACGTGCGCTACCTGTGACGTAGCGCACGACGCTGCAATCACCCACGCAACGCCCGGGCGTTCGCTTGACCGTCATCAAAAGGCGGCAGGTCGACTGCGCCTACGGTTGCACCCAATCGCCGCGTGATCGGCCGCATCTGCGACCGAAGGCGGAATCCAGAGAGCACAGAGGCAACCAGCAATGGCCCTGCGAACGATGATGCGAGGGCCGCGCCAGAAGAGCGCGTGCCGCCGGCCCGTCCCGGAGGCCGCGCGCCGCGCCGAGGCATCGCGATGAATCCGTATGTCGTCTTCCTGCTGTACATGGTCGCGATCCTCGGCTTCGTCGCGCTCACGCTGCTGCTGAACAAGCTGCTCGGTCCGAAGCCGGCGATGACGGCGATCAAGCTCGAGCCGTTCGAGTGCGGCGCCACGCCAGTCGAGACGCTGAACGTCAAGGCGGTGCCGGCCAAGTACTACGCGGTGGCGATCGTCTTCATCCTGTTCGATCTCGAGACCGTGTTCCTGTTCATCTGGGCGCTCGGCGCGCAGCCGATGACCGGCTTCATGCTGATCACGTTCGGAATCTTCATGGCGCTGCTGGTGCTGATCCTGCTGTACGTCTACAAGGCGCGGCTGCTCGAGGCGGTGACCAAGTGATGAACGCCAAATCGATCCCGATCGTTCCGGCGGCGCGCGGCAAGAGCGCCGCGTTCGAGTACCTCACGACCAAGAAGGACGAGCTGGCCGGCTGGGCGCGCAAGTTCTCGCTGTTTCCCTATCCGTTCGTCACCGCGTGCTGCGCGATGGAGTTCATGGCGGTGAGCGGCACACCGTACGACACCGACCGCTTCGGCGCCGCGCTGCCGCGCTTCTCGCCGCGCCAGGCCGATCTGCTGATGGTGGTCGGAACCGTCACGCACAAGCAGGCGCCGGTGCTGCTGAAGGTCTACGAGCAGATGTGCGAGCCCAAGTGGGTGATGGCCTTCGGCGTGTGCGCCTCCAGCGGCGGCTTCTACCAGAACTACGCCGCGGTGGCCGGCATCGACAAGATCATTCCGGTCGATGTGTTCATCCCCGGCTGCCCGCCGCGCCCCGAGATGGTGATCGACGGAATCATGCAGTTGCAGGACAAGATCGCGCGCGGCAGGCACCCGATCATCACGCGGGAATTCTGACGATGGACGCGCTCGCACGGGTGAAAGAGCGCCTGCCGGCCGCGCGGGATGCGACCGTGTCGCACGGGATGCTGGTGATCTTCGTCGCGCCGGACGCTGTGCTCGTGACCGCGCAGAAGCTGAAGGGCGAGTTCGACTTCGACCTCTTCACCGACGTGACCGCGGTCGACTGGCTGGGCCAGACGCCGCGCTTCGAGGTCGTGTGGCACTTCTACTCGACGCGGCACTTCACGCGCGTGCGCGTGAAGGCGCGTGTGGACGAGTCCGATCCGACGGTGGATTCGCTGGTGTCGCTGTACGGCTCGGCGCGCTTCATGGAGCGCGAGTGCCACGACATGTACGGCATCCGATTCCGCGGCAATCCCGACCTGCGCCCGGTGCTGCTGTACGAGGGCTTCAAGGGCCATCCGCTGCGCAAGGATTACCCGAAGCAGCAGGAGCAGCCGCTGGTGCCGTACCGATAGAAGGCCGAAATCGTGCGGAAGTCGACTGTCCCTCACCCTAACCCTCCCCCGCTGATGCGGGCGAGGGAGCAAAGGCCCCCTCTCCCCGATCACGGGGAGAGGGCGGGGGGTGAGGGCTGGTGCGCCGCGAACGGCGCTTGACGCATCGACAGCGATGGACCTGAACCTTCCCAACCCCGTCCGCCCGGCGTTCAGCGAGCCGCTGAGCGAGGACCACGTCATCGTCAACATCGGTCCGTCGCATCCGGCCACGCACGGCACGGTACAGATCATCGCCGAGCTCGACGGCGAGCGCGTCGTGCGCACCGACATCCACCCCGGGTATCTGCACCGCGGCTTCGAGAAGGAGTGCGAGGACCACACCTGGCACAACCTGATTCCGTACGTGGACCGGCTGAACTACGTGTCGGCGCTGATCAACGACTTCGCCTACTGCGACGCGGTGGAAAGGCTCATGGGGATCGAGATCACGCCCCGCACGAAATACCTCCGCACGCTGCTGGCGGAGTACTCGCGCATCGTCGACCACATGACGTGCACCGCCGCCGCGCTGATGGAACTGGGCGCGATGACCGCGTTCCTGTACCTGGTGACGATCCGCGACGCGATGTACGAGCACCTGGCGGACCTGACCGGCGCGCGCGTGACCTACAGCTACGGCCGCATCGGCGGGCTGGCGCGCGACCTGCCCGACGGCTGGCTCAAGCGCCTGGAAGAGATTCTCGTGCAGTCGGACGACTTCCTCGGCCGTGTGCACGGCCTGGTCGACCGCAACCGCATCTTCATCGACCGCATGCGCAACGTCGGTGTCCTTTCCAGCGCAACCGCGGTCAACTGGGGCTTCACCGGCCCGGTGCTGCGCTCCACCGGTGTTGCGCGCGACCTGCGCAAGGACACGCCGTACCTTGCGTACGCCGAGCTGGATTTCGAGGTCCCGGTCGGCATCAAGGGCGACAACTACGACCGCTACTTCGTGCGGATGCGCGAGATCGATGAGTCGAAACACATGATCCGTCAGCTCGTCGACATGCTCGAGCCCGGCCCGATCAACGTCGACGACCGCCGCTGCACGCTGCCCGACAAGCAGTACGTGTACACGGAAATCGAATCACTGATCAACCACTTCAAGCTGATCATGGAAGGACCGCAGGTCCCTGCCGGCGACATCTACGTCGCGCACGAGGCGGCCAACGGCGAACTTGGTTTCTACCTTGTCAGCACCGGCAGCGGCACGCCGTACAAGGTGCACGTGCGCGCGCCGAGCTTCGTGCACCTGGGCGGCGCGCACCTGATGCTCGACGGCGGGCAGCTCGCCGACATCATCCCCACGTTCGGCCAGATCAACATGATCGGCGGGGAATGCGACCGATGAGCGAAGTCGTGACGCGCCTGACGCCGCACTTCGAGCAGCTCAAGAAGCGGCTGCCGCAAGGATTCGAGTCGTCGCTGGTGCTGCCTTGCCTGCGCCGCATCCAGGAGGAGAGGGGCTACGTCGCCGACGAGGACATCGCGGCGCTGACTGCGTACATCGGCGTGCCGCGCATGCAGATCGAGCAGGTGCTGTCGTACTACACGCAGTTCCGCCGCAAGCCGGTCGGCCGCTGGCATCTGCAGGTGTGCCACAACGTGACCTGCTCGATGCGCGGCGCCGAACGCGCGCTCGACATGCTGCAGAAGCGGCTGCACATCAAGCCCGGGCAGACCACCGCCGACGGCCGCTTCACGCTGTCGACCGTCGAGTGCCTGGGCTCGTGCGGCACCGCGCCGGTCGTGATGGTCAACGACACCTATCACGAGAACCTGAATGGCATGAAGCTCGACGCGCTGCTGGAGTCGCTCAAATGACCGGCGCGAAGCTGATCATGAACTTCCCGGTGACGGCGACGTCGCACACGCTCGCCGACTACCGCGCGCGCGGCGGTTACAAGACGATCGAGAAGGTGTTGGCGTCGATGAGGCCGGAGGACGTGACCCGCGAAGTCACCGCGTCCGGACTGCTCGGCCATGGCGGCGCCGCGTTCCCGGTCGGCCGCAAATGGGCGGTGATCAAGCCCAACGACGGCCAGCCGCATCACCTGTGCGCGAACGCGGACGAAGGCGAGCCCGGCACGTTCAAGGACCGCTGGATCCTCGAGCACGCGCCGCACCTGCTGATCGAGTCGATGCTGATCACGTCGTACGCGATCGGCTGCCGCCACAGCTTCGTCTACATCCGCGGCGAGTTCGATCTGCCGTATCGGCGCCTTCAGGCGGCCGTCGATGAAGCTTATGAGGCAGGACTGCTCGGCCAGCCGCTCGCCGGCACCGATTTCGCGCTGGATCTGTTCGTCTATCGCGGCGCCGGATCGTACGTGTGCGGCGAGGCGTCGGGGCTGTTGACCTCGATCGAGGGCAAGAAGGGCTACCCGCGCAACCGCCCGCCGCGCCTGACGGTCAGGGGACTGTATCAGCGGCCGACGGTGGTGAACAACGTCGAGACGCTGTCGAACATCACCGGCATCGTCGCCCACGGCGCCGAGGCGTTCAAGAAGACCGGAACCGCCAAGAGCCCCGGCACGCAGCTCGTGTCGATCTCCGGGCACGTCGTGAAGCCCGGAGTGTACGAAGTCGAGTACGGCTACCCGCTTCCGAAGTTCATCTACGAGGACTGCGGCGGCATGCTCGGCGGCAGGAAGCTGAAGGCGCTGATCCCCGGCGGCATCTCGACCAAGGTGCTGACGGGCGAAGACATCGCGCCGCTCACCTACGACCACGCGTCGTTCGACCAGGCGGGCTCGTCGCTCGGCTCGGGCGGAATGATCGCGATCGCCGACGGCACCTGCATGGTGCGGCTGCTGCAGGTGATGCTGCGCTTCTATCACCACGAATCGTGCGGCCAGTGCACGCCGTGTCGCGAGGGCATGGGCTGGATGCACCGGATCATCGACCGCATCGTCGCAGGCCAGGGCGTGCCGCAGGACATCGACCGGCTGGTGGAGATCTCCAACGCCAACGACGGCACGACCATCTGCGGCATGGGCGACGCGGCCGGCTACGCGACGGTCGGCATCATCGCCAAGTTCCGCGACGAGTTCGAGTACTTCATCGCGAACAAGCGCTCGAAGTGCAACGGCGCGCTCGAGGTGGAAGGGACCTGGCATGCCTGAGATCTTTATCAACGGGCAACCGGTCCACGCCGAGCGCGACCAGACGGTGATGCAGGCCGCACTCGCCGCCGGCTTCTTCATCCCGTACTTCTGCTGGCATCCGAACCTGTCGGTGGCCGGCAACTGCCGCATCTGCGTGGTCGAGGTCGAAGACCCGAAGGGCGGCAACTGGATCGAGATCGCGTGCAACATGCCGGTCACCGAAGGCATGCGCGTGCTGACGGACTCCGAAGGCGTGCGCGCGCGGCGCAAGGAAACGCTGCAGCTGATCCTGCTGAACCACCCGGTCGACTGCGGCATCTGCGACAAGGCCGGCGAGTGCACGCTGCAGGACTACCACTACACGTACAACGGCGAACGCTCGGTGTCGGTCGACGCCAAGGTGCCGGCGACCAAGTTCCACCCGCTGTCGGAACGCGTGATCATCGACAACGAGCGCTGCATCTTCTGCTCGCGCTGCGTGCGCTTCACGCACGAGGTGTCGAAATCGTGCTCGCTCGGCATCCAGGGCCGCGGCGATCATTCGCTGGTGCGGGCAAGCGAGGACGGCGCGTTCGCGGCCGACCCTTACTCGGACAACGTGATCGACATCTGCCCGGTCGGCGCGCTGCTGTCGAAGAACTTCCTCTACAAATCGCGCGTCTGGTATCTGAAGGCGACGCCATCGGTGTGCCCCGGCTGCGAGCGCGGCTGCAATATCGACATCTGGCACCGCAAGCCGGAGTGGAAGCTCAACGCGCTCGATCCGAGGCAGAACACGTCGATCGCGCGCGTGACGCCGCAAAATCCCCCCGCGCTGCGCGCGGCCCCCTTTTCAAAAGGGGGCGCTTCGGAGCCGGGCGTGAACCCCCCTTTGGAAAAGGGGGGCAGGGGGGATTTCGAGGGCGGCACGGGGGATTTCGGCCCGTGGATCTGCAACAAGGCGCGCGACCTGGCGCAGATCTTCGAGCGGCCGCGCGCCGAGCAGGCGCTCGCGAAGGGCAAGCCGGTTGAACTGAGCGCTGCGATCGAAGCGGCACGCCGGCTGATCGAGGGTGCGAACAAGCCGGTCGCGCTGGTGTCGAGCTGGGGCTCGAACGAGGAACTCGCCGCGTTTCAGCGCGCGCTCGGCGGGCGATTCGCGAGCTTCGTCAAGGCCGACTGGCTGCCGCAGCCCGGCGAGCGCGTCGAGGACGACGTGCTGATCAAGCCCGACAAGAACCCGAACGGCAAGCGTGCGCGGGAACTCTTCGGAGCCGCGCCGGTGCAGTTCCCGGCCGGCACCGACCTCGTGCTCGTGTGGGGCGAAGGCTGCAACTTCGCCGAGCTGCCCCGCGACGTGAAGGTGATCTACCTGAATTCGTATCTGGCGCCCGAGAACGGCCACGCCGACGTGTTCATCCCGATCAGCATCCAGACCGAGCGCGCGGGGTCGTACACGAACTTCGAAGGCTCCGTGAGTGCATTCAAGTCGTGCTTCGCGAAGAAGCCGGGTGTCGCGCATGCGGAGGAGTTGTTTGTGAAGCTGGGGGCGAAATCCTCGGCGGGAGCGGTGTGATGTCGAACGCTCGCGCCCTCACCCCCCGCCCTCTCCCGCTGATGCGGGCGAGGGAGCTTTCATCACCTCTCCCCGATCACGGGGAGAGGATCGGGGTGAGGGGAAAGGGACCTTCACGATGATCCAGGACCTGGTCATCTACGTCATCTTCATCACGTACGCGATCAGCGTGCTGATGGGGTTCGGCACGATCCTCACCTGGGTCGAACGCAAGCAGGCAGCGGTGATGTCGGACCGCATCGGCGCCAACCGCGCCTACCTGCGCATTCCGTTCACGCAGATCAAGCTCGTCTGGTGGGGCCTGTTCCACGGCATGGCCGACGGGCTGAAGATGCTGCTGAAGGAAGACTTCAAGCCGCAGACCTACGACTGGTACGCGTACGCGGTCGCGCCCTGGGTCGTGTTCACGCCGGTACTGCTGGTGTTCGCGGTGGTGCCGTTCGGCGGCATGCTGAATCCGGGGCTGCTGTTCCCTGCGCTCGCCGACTGGTTCGCGGGCAAGACCTATCCGATGCAGATCGCCACGCTCGACGCGGGCCTGCTGATCGTGTTCGCGTTCGGCGGCATGACGATCATCGGCTCGATGTTGGCCGGCTGGTCGTCGTCGAACAAGTTCTCGCTGCTCGGCGCGCTGCGCGCGGGCTCGCAGATGATCTCGTACGAACTGATCATGGGCCTGACCGTGCTCGGGCTGATCGTGATCTACGGCACCGTCGACCTCGACAACATCGTGCGCCAGCAGTCGGGCACGGTACTCGGCTTCCTGCCCGCGTGGGGCGTCGTGTACCAGCCGTTCGCGGCCACGCTCTTCATGGCGGCGGCGATCGCGGAGAACAAGCGCATCCCGTTCGACCTGCCGGAGGCGGAGAGCGAGCTGATCGCCGGCTTCTACACCGAGTACTCGGCAATGAAGATGGGCCTCTTCATGTTCGCGGAGTTCATCGAGATCGCGATCATCGCGGCGCTGTTCACGACGCTCTTCCTCGGCGGCTACAACCTGCCGTACATGAACGACAAGGGCTTCGCGCTCCCGGGCGGCGCGGTGATCGAGATGAGCCACGGCGCGGTCGTCGTCACGCAGCTCGTCGTGTTCCTGGCCAAGGTGTTCATCATCTCCAGCTTCCAGATCCTGATCCGCTGGACGCTGCCGCGCTTCCGTTACGACCAGGTGCTGCGCTTCGCGTGGAAGTTCATGTTCCCGCTCGCGCTGGCGAACCTCACCGTCACCGCGGTGTGGCTGTGGGTGGTGCAGGGATGACCATGGCGCGCCGGCCCTACGTGCGCAAGCGCTACTGGAACGAGCCCGAGATGGGCTGGTACGAGCGCGCGTACCTGTTCGAGATCCTGCGCGGCCTCTACATCACGAGCGTCGTGTTCCTGCGCAACATGGGCAAGTGGATCACCGGCCGCAAAGGCGCGCTCACGACCTACTACCCGGAAGAGCGGCGCTGGGACTACGCGCGCCACAACCGCGGCAAGCACGTGCTGACGCAACGCCCCGACGGCAGCCCGCAGTGCATTGCCTGCAACATGTGCGCGACCGTGTGCCCGGCCAAGGTGATCGAGATCGACGCCGCGTTCGATCCGGCCGATCCGGCGCACCCGAAGTATCCGTCGCGCTTCGAGATCGACTACTCGCGCTGCGTGTTCTGCGGCCTGTGCGTGGAAGCCTGCCCGGAAGACGCGATCCGCATGGTGCCGGACGTGCCCGGCTTCCCGTCCGGCGACATGCACCGCATGTGGATCGGCAAGGAAGAACTGCTGACGTGGCGGCCGCTGAGGGACGTGGCCAAGCCGTATCCGCCGAAGGCTGTCCCTCCTCCCCCGCCCTCTCCCACTGATGTGGCAGAGGGCGCCAAAGACCCTCGCCCGCATCAGCGGGAGAGGGTGGCGCACAGCGCCGGGTGAGGGCAAGGGATCACACAAAGACATGATCGACACCTTCCTCGCCAACCTGGACACACTGCTGCTCGCGGTGTTCGCGCTCGGCGCGCTGATCGGCGCCGCGCTGATGCTGGTGCTCAAGCAGCCGATGCGCGTCGCGCTCGCGCTGATCTCGACCATGGTGTTCCTGGGCGGGATCTACGGTTTGCTGGGCGTGCACTTCATCGCCGCGTTCCAGGTGCTGATCTACGTCGGCGCGGTGATGGTGTTCATGGTGTACGTGATCATGCTGCTCGACCCGCGCGACGCGCTGATCGGCCGCTACTCGCGCTGGCTGGTGCCGGGCGTGATCGGGCTGGCGCTGCTGCTCGGCGCGCTGGTGATCGGCATCTGGAGCGGGCTGCCCGCCGCATCGCGCGCGACCGGCGCGACCGGATTCGGTCTGGCCCAGTTCGCCGTCGCGTTCCTCAACGAGTACTGGCTGCACTTCGAGCTGACTTCCGTGCTGCTGGTGGCGGCGGTGGTCGCGGCGCTGGCGGTGATCAAGGCCGGAGGCAAGCCCCGTGGATAAGGTGCAGATGCTGCTCGGCCTGTCGTTCGCGCTGTTCGCGCTCGGGCTCACGGGCGTGATCGTCCGCCGCAACCTGCTCGTGATGCTGATGTGCATGGAGCTGATGCTGAACGGCGTGAACCTGAGCCTGGTCACGTTCGCGCACCAGATGGGCGCGGCCGCGGGCGCGGTGCTGGTGTTCCTGGTGTTCGTCGTCGCCACCGCCGAGATCGCGATCGCGATCCCGATCGTGCTGCTGCTGGTGCGGCGCAAGCGCACGCTGGACGCGGCGGCGTACGCGGACCTGAAGGGATGACCATGGGTGCGCTGACGCTGATCGTCCTCCTGCCGCTGCTCGGCTTCCTGCTGAACGGGTTGCTCGGCAACCGGTTCGGGCACAAATTCGTCAACGCCGTCGGCTGCGGTCTGCCGATCGCGTCGTTCGCGATCGCGATCAAGACCACGGTCGATTTCCTCGCCGGCGGCGGCACGCCGATCGTCGAGCCGTTCTTCACCTGGGCCGCGATCGGCACCAACGCCTTCGACATCTCGTTCTACTTCGACCGCCTGACCGTCGTGATGGTGCTGATCGTCAGCGGTGTGGGCTCGCTGATCCACATCTACTCGATCGGCTACATGCACAAGGACGAGAGCTACGCGCGCTTCTTCGCGTACCTGAACCTGTTCCTGTTCTTCATGCTGATGCTGGTGCTCGGCCGATCGCTGCTGGTGCTGTTCGTCGGCTGGGAAGGCGTGGGACTGGCGTCGTACCTGCTGATCGGCTTCTGGTTCGAGGATCCTCTCAACGCGGCCGCCGGCAAGAAGGCATTCATCGCCAACCGCATCGGCGACGCCGGCTTCCTGCTCGGCATGTTCCTGCTTTACACCGCGTTGGGCACGCTGGAGATGGATCGCATCAACGCGGCGTTCCTGGCACCGAACGCCTCCGCCGCGCTGCTGGGGCTGGCCACCGCCGTCGGCGTGTTCCTCTTCATCGGCGCCACCGGCAAATCGGCGCAGATCCCCCTGTACGTGTGGCTGCCCGACGCGATGGCGGGCCCGACCCCGGTCTCCGCGCTGATCCACGCGGCGACGATGGTGACCGCCGGCGTGTACATGACCGCGCGCATGTCGGGCATCTACCTGCACAGCGAAGCGGCGTCGAATCTCATAGCCGTCATCGGCGCGGCGACCGCGTTCCTCGCCGCGACGATCGCGGTCGCGCAGACCGACATCAAGAAGGTGCTCGCGTACTCGACCGTGTCGCAGTTGGGCTTCATGTTCGTCGCGGCCGGCGTCGGCGCGTACGGCGTGGCGGTGTTCCACCTGTACACGCACGCGTTCTTCAAGGCGTGCCTGTTCCTCGGCGCGGGCTCGGTGATCCACGCGATGAGCGGCGAGCAGGACATCCGCAAGATGGGCGCGCTCGCCCGCAAGATCCCTTTGACTTCGATCACCTTCATCGTCGCCACCGCGGCGATCGCCGGAATCCCGTTCCTGTCGGGCTTCTTCTCCAAGGACGAGATCCTGCTGTATGCGCTGGTGAGCCCGCTCGGCTCGCAGGTGCTGTTCGGCGTGATGGCGGCCACCGCGCTGATGACCGCGTTCTACATGTTCCGGCTGCTGTGGCTGGTGTTCTTCGGCCGCTCGCGCGTCGAGCCGGAGGTCGAGCATCACATCCACGAATCGCCGCGCTCGATGACGTGGGTGCTGGTGATCCTCGCGTTCCTGTCGGTGGTCGGCGGCTACCTGTCGATCCCGCACTTTCTCGAGCCGCAGTTGCCGCTGCCGGCCGTCGAGGAAGCCGCGCACCACTATCACTGGACGGTGGTCGGCGTGTCGGTCGCGCTCGGACTGATCGGGCTGGCCGGTGCGTGGTTCGTCTACGGCGGCACGGGCGAACTTGGCGCGCGGCTGCAGGCGACCTTCGCGCCGCTGCACAAGCTGCTGTACGCGAAGTACTACATCGACGAGCTGTACGAGGCGCTGCTCGGCAAGCCGCTGCTGTGGATCTCGGATCGCCTGTTCCTGCGCGCGGGCGACCGCTTCCTGCTCGACGGCACGTTGAACGGCCTGGCGGCACTGGCGCAGCGCGCCGCGGGGCGGCTGCAACAGGTGCAGGCCGGCAGCCTGCACCTGTATGCGCTGTTCGTGCTGGCCGGCATCGTCGCCGCACTCGTTTGGAGCTGGCGCTATGTCTGAGGCCTTCCTGCTGAACGTGGTGCTGAACCTGCCGCTGGTCGGCATCGCGCTCGTCGCGATGACGCCGGAGGGCCACGACGATCGCATTCGCGCGCTGTCGTTCGGAACGATGGTGGCCCAGTTCTTCCTGACGCTGATTTTGTACGCGCGCTTCGACCCAACGGTGGCCGGGCTGCAGTTCGAGACGCGGCTGCCGTGGATTCCCGCGTGGGGCGTGTACTACCAGATCGGCCTGGACGGCTACAACGTGCTGCTGGTGCTGCTGACCGCGTTCCTCGGGCCGCTGGTCGTGGCAGGCGCGTTCAGCGCGATCAGCAAGGACGTCAAGCTCTTCTACGCGATGGTGTTCTTCATCCAGTTCGCGATGCTGGGCACCTTCGTCGCGCAGGACCTGTTCCTTTTCTACGTGTTCTGGGAAACGATGCTGATCCCGATGTTCCTGATCATCGGCATCTGGGGCGGCGAGCGGCGCATCTACGCGACGCTGAAGTTCGTGCTGTACACGGCATTCGGCTCGATCCTGATGCTGGCGGCGGTGATCTACCTCGTGTACTGGCTGCAGCAGACCACCGGCGTCACGTCGTTCGCGTTCGCGGACCTGTACAAGGTCAGGCTGCCGGTCGACGTGCAGAAGATCCTGCTCGCCGCCTTCGCGCTGTCGTTCGCGATCAAGGTGCCGATGGTGCCGCTGCACACCTGGCTGCCCGACGCGCACGTCGAGGCACCGACCACCGGCTCCGTGATCCTGGCCGGCGTGCTGCTGAAGATGGGAACGTACGGCTTCATGAAGCTGGGCTTTCCGCTCTTCCCCGACGCCACGCACGACGCCACGCCGCTGATCATGGCGCTCGCGGTGGTCAGCATCGTCTACGGCGCGTGCCTGGCGCTGGTGCAGACCGACATCAAGAAGATCATCGCCTACTCGTCGATCAGCCACCTGGGCTACGTGATGCTGGGGCTCGCCAGCCTGGATCTCCTCGGCATCCAGGGCGCGGTGATTCAGATGGTGAGCCACGGCCTGACCGCGGCCGGACTGTTCCTGATGGTCGGCATGATCTACGAGCGCTGCCACACGCGCGAACTGGCCGCGTACGGCGGGCTGGCGAAGATTTTGCCGGTGTACTCGGTGTTCTTCGCCATCCTGACGCTGGCGTCGATCGGTCTGCCGACCACCAGCGGTTTCACCGGCGAATTCCTGGTGCTGCTGGGCGCCTTCCGCGGCGCGTGGCCCGCGTACGTCGCCGGCGATTCTTTCCCGCTGGCGATGAGCGTGATCGCGGTGTCGGGCGTGGTGCTGGGGGCGCTCTACATGCTGTGGTTCGCGCAGCGCTTCCTGTTCGGGCTCGCGAAAGTGCCGCACGCGCCGGTGACGGATCTGAACATGCGCGAGAAGCTGATCCTCGCCGCGATCGTCGCCGGCGTGTTCTGGCTCGGCGTGTATCCGCAGGAAGCGATGCGCAAGACGGAGCTGGCGGCGAAGGAGTATCAGCGAATTGTGTCGACGTCGAGGGCGAGCGCCGTGACGGATGCGAAGGAAATGATCCCTCACCCCGGCCCTCTCCCGCTGATGCGGGCGAGGGAGGAAACCCCCTCTCCCCGATCACGGGGAGAGGGCTGGGGTGAGGGGCAAGCCCTCGCCATCGGAGCCAAACCATGAACTGGCAAGCCACCCTCACCGCGATGCTGCCCGAGCACCTGCTGCTCGCCGGCATCGTGCTGCTGGTCGCGGCCGAACTCGGGGCGCGCCGCTCGAACGCGCTGACGACGATCTCGGTGGCCGCGGTGCTCGCCGGTGCGAGCGCCGCCGCGGTGCTGGCGTTCGCGGGCTATTCCGCAGCGCCGTTCGCCGGCCACTTCTCGGTCACCCCGACCGTGCTCGTCGCCAAGGCGATCGTGCTCGCGCTGACCGCGCCGGTGCTGCTGATGGCGCGCGAGGATTTCGAGCACGACGGCCAGTTCCACCTGCTGGTGCTGTCGTCGCTGTACGGCACGAGCCTGCTGCTGTCGGGCGACAGCTTCCTGACGCTGTTCCTCGGGCTGGAGCTGATGTCGCTGCCCGTGTACGCGCTGGTGCTGCTGGCGTTCCGCCGGCCGGAGAGCGCGGAGGCGGCGCTGAAGTACCTGGTGCTCGGGGGTGCCGCGACCGCGACCTTCCTGATGGGCGTCTCATTGCTGTTCGGCGCCAGCGGCTCGCTCGCGATCGGCACGTTCGCCGACGCGCTTGGCTCGACCGACCTGCTGGCGCAGGCCGCGGTGGTGCTGATCATCGTGTCGTTCTTCCTGAAGGCGGCGGTGGTGCCGTTCCACACCTGGGCGCCCGACGCGTACGAGGGCGCGAGCATCCCGGTCACCGCGTACATGGCGGTCGTGATCAAGGCCGGCGTGCTGCTCGCGGCCGTGCGCCTGTTCGCGCAGGCGCAGCTCTCGCCCGCGATGGTCGACCTGCTGGCGACCCTGCCGCTGATCTCGATGGTGTGGGGCAACCTCACCGCGATGCGGCAGTGGAGCTTCCGCCGCATGATCGCGTACTCGTCGATCGCGCACGCGGGCTACCTGTTCTACGCGTTCCTGGGCGCGGGCGAAACGCGCTTCACCGCGGTCGTGTTCTACGTGCTCGCCTACGGCGTGATGAACCTGCTCGCGTTCGCGTCGCTGCCGCGCGCCGCCGACGACGCCGCGGCCGATCACCTCGACAATCTGCGTGGGCTGTTCCAGCGTGACCGCTTCGGTGCGCTGATGATCGGCCTGGCGATGTTGTCGCTCGCGGGCATCCCGCCGCTGCCCGGTTTCGTCGCGAAGTTCCTGATCTTCAAGAACGTGATCGCGGCCGGCTACACGCTGTACGCGGTGCTCGGTCTCGTGGCGAGCTACCTCGGCATCTACTTCTATTTGCGCGTGATCCAGTACCTGTTCATGAGCACGCGCGAGCCCGCCGCAGAAATCGCGATGACCAAGCGCGCGGCGCTCGGCGCGAGCGTGCTGTGCCTGGTGCCGGCGGTGGTGGTCAGCGTGCTGCCGGGGTGGGTGCTGGGGCTGCTGTAGGGTCGCCGGGAATCAGGGCGGAGGATCTCAGCGGCGGCGCGCAGCGCCGTCTATGCATCTGCGCGTGCTGGCCGGCCATCGCCCGCGACGATCATCAGGCGATGGCGCGCTCGATGTCGGCGAACGTGCGCGCGATGTCGTGCGTCTGGCCCGGCGGAATCCCGAGCTGGCGCGCGATCTGCGTCAGCGAAAAGATCCCGCGTACCGTCGTCGCCCCGGCCGTGTCATCGGCGACCTCGATCGCCAGTGCGTGCTGCCGCCCGGCGGACTGCAGCGTCGCGACGATGTCGCCGACGCGGGCGCGCGCCACGTCGTGCAGATCCAGCACTTCGAGCCGGTCGGCGGGCGTCATGATGTCGCGCACGACGAGATCGTTGCGGTGGATCTGCCGTTCATGGGCGATCCGTACAGGCGCCTCGCCCAGGATGTCGGTCGCGGTGACGATTCCCAGCACGTGGTTCGAGTCGTCGACGACGAACAACGCGCGCACGCGCTTGTCGATCATGACCCGGTTCGCCGCGTCGATCGAGGCGTCGAAGCCGATCGTCACGGCGCTGACGCGGCGCAGGTCCGTCATCACTTCGATGGCCGGCGAATCGAGCTGCACCGGGGCCGCCGAGGTTGCAGGCGGCAGCCGGTATCGGGTGCCCGGCCTCGCCATGAAATGGCGCAGAGGAACATAGCGTCCGGTCAACGGCGCGGGAGCATGCTCCGCGGGTTCTTCGCTCGCCTCGTGGCTCGGCTGAAAGAACATGAGCCGCAGAAAATGATCGCGCCGGGCCCGCTGCTCGTGCGCGCCGCGGACCGCCGCGTTGGCGGAATTCGAAACCTGCTGCTTGGGTTCAGACCTGTCAGCCATACGCGCCTCCTGGACACCGCGGCGAACCGCAATCACCCCGCAGATTCTAGGACCCCGGCTCCGGGAAGAGCGAACGTCGGCTGTGCCCGGCACGCGCATCGGTGACGGGTCGAGCCTCGAACGCGCTTGCGGGATGAAGTCCCGGCGATGACCGCACCGGCCGCGCCGGTAAACCGGATATCCGTGCAATCCGGAGCGGTTGCAGATGCCCGAATCTTCTCCATCAACGCCTTGCACGCAGCCCGGTCGGCGCGTGCGCCGGCCACGCCCTTCAGTCTTCCTTCAGGCGCTGAAGAATCTCGCGCGCGCTCTGCGGCCGCGCGCTCGGGTCGAGTTCCAGGCAGGCCTTTGTGACCGAAAGAATCCGCCCGGAGTAGGCGCGCTCCAGGATCTCGATCGACAACGGAATCAGGTCCTCGCGGGCGCGAGCGTTCGCCTCCTGCGGCGCCTTGCCGCTCATGCAGGCCAGCATGCAGGCGCCGATTCCGTAGACGTCGGTCCAACTGCCGACGGCGCCGTCGCGCCTGTAGGCCTCCGGCGCGGCAAAGCCCGGGGTGAACATCGGCATTGCCGATGCGGAATCGCGCCCCGCCGTGCGTCGGGCAGCGCCAAAATCGATCAACTTGGGCACGCCGTCGGGCTGCAGGATGATGTTCTGAGGCTTCAGATCGAGGTGCAGCAGCTTGCGGCCATGGACCTCGTCCAGGCCATCGAGCAACCGCGAAAAGACACCAGTGATGAAGTCCTCGGGCAGCACCGCAATGCGACCCTGCACGCGGTTGCGCACGATATGTTTGTCCAGCGAGGCGCCCTCGATGAACTGGATCACCATGTAGATCGTCTCGTTGGCGCGCACCAGTTCGAGCACCTGCGCGATGTTCGGGTGGTTGATGCCCGCGAGGATCCGCGCCTCCTCGAAGAACGCGGCCAGGCCGTATCGATAAGCCGAAATGTGCTCGGCCGCGATGTAGGGGACGAGGTCTCCGGGTCGCCGCAGCGCCCTGTTCGCGGGCATGTATTCCTTGATCGCCACGCATTCCTCGCTCTGTTCGGAGTACGCGAGGTAGACGATCGAGAACCCGCCGCTCGAGAGGACTTGAAGGATGCGGTATGCACCGATCTCGGCGCCGTTCGGCAGTGGAGCGCAGCTGTGATCTTTCATTCCGGAGTCCGAATTCCTCGACCTCTCGCGCCGTGCGCCTGATGTCCGGCGATTGCCCTGAAAGCCGGCGCGCCGCGCTTGCGGCCGGCGCCCCTTCGATGAACGCTCGGCGTCATGCGGCGGTACCAGACGCCTATGCAACAAGAAAGATTTTGACTTCGTTGGAGTTCCGGCGTCCATTCTATGGCCGGCCTCCTCGACCGGCCGGAACCGGGCCGACCGAGTCTGGCACGGCCCGCGCCGGAGCTTCCGCTCCTCGTAAGACGGAACCTGCAAGCGCCCCGACGGATCCGATTTGACGATCGCCTCGATCCGCTGGCCGGATCCCAAGGCGAGGTGGCATGCGTCGCGCTTGCGGACCGGATCTGTGCCGAGAATGCCGGCGATCCACCGGTCATGGGCGCACGAGGCGTGCGGTTCGATGGCCGCGCTGCACGGCGATCACGAGCCGCGCGGTGTTCATGCGCTCAACTGCGCAGATGACAGGCGACCCAGTGCCCGGCGCCGACCTGCTTCGGCCGCGGCGTTTCGCTCGCGCACAGCGGCTGCTGCGCGATCGGGCACCGTGTGTGGAAAGCACATCCCGTCGGCGGGTGCAGCGGGCTCGGCACGTCGCCCAGCAGCGGGATGCGCTTGCGCTTGACGGTCGGATCGGGGATCGGCACCGCCGCCAGCAGCGCCTCGGTGTAGGGGTGCTTCGGGTTCGTGTAGAGCGAGCGCGCGGACGCGATCTCGACGATGCGGCCCAGGTACATCACCGCCACGCGGTGGCTGATGTGCTCGACCACCGACAGGTCGTGCGCGATGAAGATGTAGGTCAGGTTGAACTGGCTGCGCAGGTCTTCGAGCAGGTTGATCACCTGCGCCTGGATCGAGACGTCGAGCGCCGACACCGCCTCGTCGCAGACGATCAGCTTCGGCGACACGGCCAGCGCGCGCGCGATGCCGATGCGCTGCCGCTGGCCGCCGGAAAACTCGTGCGGATAGCGGCGCATGTAGTCGGCGGCGAGCCCCACCGTCTCCAGCAACTGCACGATGCGGTCCTCGAACTCGCGCCGCGTCCTGGCAAGCTTGTGGATGATCAACGCCTCGCCGATGATCGCGCCCACCGTCATGCGCGGGTTCAGCGACGCATACGGGTCTTGGAAGATGATCTGTAGGTCGCGCGCCAGGCGGCGATGCGTGTCCTTGGCGAGCGCCATCACGTTGGTGCCTTCGAACCACACCTCGCCCGATGTGGGCTCGATCAGCCGCAGGATGCAGCGGCCGGTGGTCGACTTGCCGCAGCCCGATTCGCCGACGAGGCCGAGCGTCTCGCCCGCGGCGACGTCGAAGCTCACGCCGTTGACCGCGTGGACGCGGCCGACTTCACGACGCAGCAATCCGCCGCGCACGGGGAAGTGCTTGACGAGGTCGACGACGCGAAGAAGGGGCTCGGTCATGGCCGCTGCGCTTGCAACGATGGCGATGGCTCGTCTCCCCGGCGAAGGCCGGGGCCTGATTTGCGGCGCTGACAGATTGGGTCCCGGCCTGCGCCGGGACGACGGCGGCGCGACAGCTCAGCCATGGCTGCTCATTCCATTCACATCGAGAATGCACGCCACCTTGTGCCCCGGCGCGACCGCGCGCAGCGGCGGGTCGGCGGCGGTGCAGGCCTCGCGCGCGTACTTGCAGCGCGGCGCGAAGCGGCAGCCGGCGGGCGGTGCGATCAGCTTGGGCACGACGCCGCGGATCGCCTCGAGCCGCACCTTGTGAATGGCCGCGGTGTCGATGCGCGGGATCGAGCGGATCAACCCCTGCGTGTACGGGTGGCGCGGATGGGCGAACAGTTCCGCCACCGGCGCTTCCTCGACCACCTGGCCCGCGTACATCACGACCACGCGCTGCGCGGTCTCCGCCACCACGCCCATCGCGTGCGTGATCAGCAGGATCGCCATGCCGAACTTCTCTTTCAGTTCGCCGAGCAGGTCGAGGATCTGCGCCTGGATCGTCACGTCGAGCGCGGTGGTCGGCTCGTCGGCGATCAAGAGCTTAGGGTGGCACGACAGCGCCATCGCGATCATCACCCGCTGCCGCATGCCGCCTGAGAACTGGTGCGGGTAGTCATGCACGCGCCGCTGCGGCGTCGGGATGTGCACCAGCTTCAACATCTCGATCGCGCGCTCCAGCGCCGCGCGGCGCGGCAGCTTCTCGTGCAGGCGGATCGCCTCGGCGATCTGCTCGCCGATCGTGTACACGGGGTTCAGCGACGTCATCGGCTCCTGGAAAACGATCGCAATCTCCTTCGCCCGGATCGCCCGCATCGCGTCGTTGCTCATCGGCACGAGGTCGCGCCCCTGCCACAGGATCTGCCCGGCGACGATCTTTCCCGGCGGCATCGGCACGAGCTTGAGCACGCTCATCGCGGTGACCGACTTGCCGCAGCCCGATTCGCCGACCACGCTGACGGTTTCGCCGCGCTCGACGGTGAGATCGACGCCGTCGACCGCGTGCAGCCAGCCGTCGTCGGTGTGGAAGTGCGTCTTCAGCCCGCGGATGTCGAGCAACGCGCTGATCTGCACTACAGCACCTTGCGCGGATCGAGCGCGTCGCGCAGACCGTCGCCGACGAAGTTGATCGTCAGCACGGTGAGGAAGATTGCCGCACCCGGGAACAGCGCCCAGTGCGGCGCGATGTCCATGTGGTCCTTGCTGTCGAACAGGATGCGCCCCCAGGTCGGGATATCGGGCGGGAAGCCCAGCCCGAGGAACGACAGCGTCGACTCGGCGATGATCGCCGCCGCGATGTCGATCGTTCCGGCGACGATCACCGGGCCGAGCGCGTTGGGCAGGATGTGGCGCACGACGGTGCGCACCGGCGACGCGCCGAGCGCGCGCGCCGCCTCGACGAACTCCTTCTCGCGCAGCGAGAAGAACTGCGCGCGCACCAGCCGCGCGACCGGCATCCAGCGAAAGCCGCCGATCACCGCGACGATCAGCACGAACACGCCGCCCTCGGGGCCGAGCACGCTCTTCAGGCTGTCACGGAACAGATAGATGATCAGCAGCAGCAGCGGCAACTGCGGCAACGACAGGAACAGATCCGTCAGCCACATCAGCGCCGCGTCGATGCTGCCGCGCGAGCTCCCGGCAATCGCGCCGACCAGCACGCCGACGATGACCGCCATCGTCATCGCCGCCAGCCCCACCGCGAGCGAGATGCGCCCGCCGTACATCATGCGCGCGAGCAGGTCCTGGCCGAGGTCGTCGGTTCCGAACGGGTGCGCGAGCGAGGGCCCCTGCAGTTGTGCCGCGAAGTCGATGTCGTTGATCGGCACCTTCCACGCCAGCGGGCCGAAGGCGACCGCCGCCACCAGCGCCGCCAGCACGAACAGGCTCAGGTACGCCAGCCGGTGGCGCTTGAAGCGCCGCCACGCCTCGCGCCACGGCGAGGTGCCGGCGCGCGCCGCGCTGGCGCTAGCGGTAACTGATGCGGGGGTCGAGCCAGCCATACAGGACGTCGGCGATCAGGTTGAAGATGATCACGAGACACGAGAACACGAACGTCACCGCCATGATCACCGGCGTGTCGTTGCGCAGGATCGCGTCGATCAGCAGCGACCCGATTCCGGGGACGCGGAAGATCTGCTCGGTGACGATCGCGCCGCCGAACACCGCCGGCATCTGCAGCGCGACCAGCGTGACAACCGGGATCAAGGCGTTCCTCACCACGTGCTTGATCACCACGATGCGCTCCGCGAGCCCCTTGGCGCGCGCGGTCGTCACGTAGTCGAGCCGGATCACGTCGAGCATCGCCGAGCGCACGTAGCGCGTCCAGCTCGCGCCCTGGAACAGTCCCAGCACGGCGATCGGCATGATCGACTGCTTGATCATCTCGACCCACCACTGCCAGCCGGTGGTCGACAGATCGGCGCGGAACACGAACGGCAGCCAGCCGAGCTTGATCGAGAAGATCAGGATCAGCAGGATGCCGGTGAAGAAGGTCGGCAGCGAGAACCCGACGAAGGCGAACGTGCTGGCGATGCGGTCGAACCACGAGTACGGCCGCATCGCCGAAACCACGCCGACCGGCAGCGCGATCGCCAGCGCCAGAACCTGCGAGGCGCCGATCACCGCCAGCGTGACCGGCACCCGCTGCCAGATCAGCGTGTCGACGTCGACTCGGCTGATGAACGAGAAGCCCCAGTCGCCGTGCAGCATCGCGGCGAGCCAGTGGAAATAGCGCTGCCACACCGGATCGTCGAGCCCGAACCTGGCGCGCAGCGCCATTCTCACTTCGGCCGGCACGTTGGGGTTCAGTGCCAGGTCGCCGAACGGATCGCCGGGTGCCAGCGCCAGCACGGTGAACAGCACCACGCTGATGCCCAGCAAGCTGGGCACGGCGATCAGCAGGCGCCGCAGCAGGTACGAGCCCACGGCCGGTCTCTATGTCTCCGAATCAGTGAGAATGCTCAGCGACCCGCTCGTCGCCCCGGCGTAGGCCGGGGCCCAAGTTCGCGATGCGCTGAGATTGGGTCCCGGCCTGCGCCGGGACGACGGCTTCGGTGCACAGCGACGTCTCAGCCCGCGGGCGCCCCGTCCCGATACCAGTTCTGCAGTTGCGAGAAGTCCAGATCCCAGCCGGTCGACGGCGCCACGAGTTTCAGGCTCGCGCCGCGCACGCGCGGGCGGCTGATCAGCGGAACGATCACGTGGTCGTTGACCGGCAGGTCGTTCAGCCTGATGAACAGCGCCGCGCGCTTGACCGGATCGAGCTCGCTCTCGGCGGCCGCGTAGGTCTTGTCGTATTCCGCGTTGATCCAGCGCGTGATGTTGCGGCCCTGCCATTTGTTCGCCTTCGATGACACCTCGCTCGACAGGTACTGGTCCATGAAGCGTTCGGGATCGGGCTGCGTCATCGTCGTGGTGTACATCTGCATGTCGCACCAGAACTTGCCGTAGGTGTCCGGGTTCGCCACGTCGGACGAGAAGAACACGCTGGCGGTGACCGACTTCAGTTCCAGATCGATGCCCGCCTTCTGGCAGCCCTGCTTGACGACGGCCTGCTCCTTCTGCCGCAACGAGTTCACCGAGGTCTGGAACACGAACTTCAGCTTCTTGCCGTCCTTCTCGCGGATGCCGTCGGATCCGCGCTTCCAGCCGGCGGCATCGAGGACCTGGTTGGCCTTTTCGATGTTGAATTCGTACTTCGTGTTGGGCGAGCGGAAGCGCGCCGGGTTGTTCAGGAAGTTGCTGGTCGCGACCCCCGTGCGCCCGTAGATGAACTCCTGGATGCCCTTGCGATCGACCACCATCGACATCGCCTGGCGCACCGCCGGATCGCTGAACGCGAAGTGCTTCGACTTCACGCTGGCGCGCTCGCCGTCGACCTCGTTCCACGGGTCGTGGATGTTGAGCTGGATGAACTCGATGTCGCCGCTGTCGACGATCACCGCGCGGCCCTTGCCGCCGGCCTCCAGGCGCTTGAGGACCTCGTCCTCGACCTGAAGGTTCCACGCGTAGTCGAACTCGCCCGTCTGCAGCACCGCGCGCGCGGCCGAGGTCGCGTCGCCGCCGCCCTTCATCTCGATCGCGTCGAAGAACGGGCGGTTGGGCATGTGGTAGTTGGTGTTGATCTCGCCGCGCACCATGTCGCCGGGCTTGAAGTCGACGAACTTGTACGGCCCGGTGCCGACCGGTTTCAGATTTCCCGGCGCGTCGCGCGACTTGGAACCGATGTACGGCGCGAACACATGCTTCGGGATGATCATGCCCTCGGCGGCGACGAACGCGCGCGCCCAGAAGGGCGTGGGCTTGGCGAACGTGAGCCGGATCGTGTGCGAGTCGACCTTGGTGACCGTGACGTCCTTGTACACGCCGCTGGTGACCGCGGCGGTCTCCGGATTGCGCGCGTACTCCCACGTAAACACGCAGTCGTCGGCGGTGAACGGCTGGCCGTCGTGCCAGGTGACGCCCTTCTTCAGCTTCCAGGTGACGCTCTTGCCGTCGGCCGCCAGACCGCCGTTGTCGCGGGTCGGAATCTCGGCGGCGAGGATCGGCACCAGGTTGCCGTCGGCGTCCCACACCGCCAGCGGCTCGTAGAAGATGCGCGAGCCTTCCTGGTCCTTGGTGCCGTTGGCGAAGTGCGGCTGCAGCAGCGTCGCGCCCTGCCACCACAGCACCTTGAGCACGCCGCCGCCGCCGCGCCTGGTCGGTTTGTAGGCGGCGCCCGTCTGCGCGCCGGCGATGCCGGCGTGCATCAGCAGCATCGACGCCATCGGCGCCGACAATCCCAGGCCGATCATCTGCCGGATGAAGGCGCGGCGCGCCAGGCGACCTTCGCGTACCTCCTCGATGAGGTCGCGCAATTCCTGTTCCCGCATGGTCTGTCTCCTCGTAATTGGTTTGGAACGGGCCGGCCATTGTGCTACAGGCCGTAAGCCGATGGAACCGGCCAAGCGCGCGCGTTCGGGATGTCAGAGCGGCCGCGTGCTCGGCCGCGCCAGGTAGAACCACTCATGGCCCGGCAGCGCGGCGTGATCGGGGAACACGATGTAGCCAGCCTCGGGCGCGCGCAGCTCGGCGCCGTCGGCGCGCACGGCGATCAGATCGCCGGCGGCGAGCGGGTCGAAGCTCGACCACTGCCTGACGAAACGGTCGCCGGTCGCGTGCCGGTCGACGACCTCGGCGAGCGTCAGACATTCGAACGGACCCTGCGGCGGCGACAGCGGCAGGTCGGCGATGCCCAGCAGCGCGAGCGTCTGCCGGATCGCGTGCCGCGCCACTGCCGGCGCGGCGGCATCCTCGTGCTGGCCGCATTCGAGCGTGACCGCGTAGCCGCCGACCGAGCGCATGTACTCGGTGGTGCCGACGCCGTATGCGGGATCCTCGTTCACCGCATCGGGCGTCAGCCGCAGCGCGCGCCGCCGCGCCACGCCGGCGGCGTAGACCTCCATCCAGCCGTCGACGACGCGTTTGACGCCGAGGTGCGCGGCGAGCCGCGCCTCTTCCGCTGCGTGGGCAAAGGGCTCGAGCGGGCCGTCGTTGTCGGCGGGGCCGCGCAGCGCGAATGGTTCGCCGGGGCTGCGGAAGCTGTGCAGGTCGAGCAGCGCGTCGTGCTCGGCGAGCAGCGGACACAGCACGTTGGCGATGCGGTCCTCGTTGTCGCGCGGCGCGCTGGTCGGCAGCAGGCGCCGATTGAGGTTGCGATCGCCCATGCGCTCGCCCTTCGCGTAGGCGAGCGGATTGGCGATCGGAACGAAGGTCACCGTGCCGCGCACGATTGGCACCTCGCCGCGTTCGATCTCGCCGAGCACGCGCTCGATGCCGCGCGTGCCGGCGACCTCGTTGCCGTGCACCGCGCCGGTCACGATCAGCCGCGGGCCGGGTTCGAGCGCGGCAAAGCGATGGATGTGCAGGTGCTGCGCGGACGGGGGTGGCGTTGTCATCTGATCGCCGCCTCTGGGCTCATGTCGTCCCCGCGAAAGCGGGGACCCAGTGGCTTTCGCTTCACTGGATTCCCGCCTGCGCGGGAATGACGAGATCTAGAGTCGTAGCTGAAGTTCATCGCCAGTCAGTCTGCAAACGAACTTACGCGCCGCTCGTCGCGCACGCAAGCAGTAGGATGCGCGCATGTCCGATCCCGACCTCGCCGCACTGCGCACGGCGCTCGCGCGCCGCATCGCGCTGCGCACCGAAAGCCAGAACGCCGAGCGCGCGCCCGAATTGCGGCGGTATCTGACCGGCGAGATCGCGCCCACGCTGCAGCGGATGGGCTTCGGCACGAAGCTCTGGGACAACCCGGTCGAAGGCGCACCGCCATTCCTGTTCGCCGAGCGCATCGAGGATCCGAAGCGCACCACGGTGCTGATGTACGGCCACGGCGACGTCGTGCTCGGCGACGACGCGCAGTGGAGGCGCGCCGCGTCGCCGTGGGTGCTCGAAGAGCAAGGCGATCGCTGGTACGGCCGCGGCACGGCCGACAACAAGGGGCAGCACTCGATCAACCTCGCCGCGCTCGAACACTTGCTCGCGACGCGCGGCGCGCTGAACGCCAACGTCAAATGGCTCATCGAGATGGGCGAGGAAATCGGCTCGCCCGGACTGCGCGCGATCTGCGAACAGCACAAGCGCGAACTCGCGGCCGACGTGCTGATCGCCAGCGACGGTCCACGCCTGCGCGCGGATCGGCCCACGCTCTTCCTCGGCTCGCGCGGCTGCTTCAACTTCACCCTCGACTGCACGCCGCGCGAAGGCGCGCATCACTCGGGCAACTGGGGCGGGCTGCTCGCCAATCCGGGCACGCTGCTCGCCAACGCGATCGCGTCGCTGGTCGATGCGCGCGGCCGCATCCGCGTCGACGCGCTGCGGCCGCCGCCGATCCCCGACAGCGTGCGGCGCGCGCTGGCGGCGATCGAACCCGGCGAACCCGATGGACCGGCCATCGATCGCGACTGGGGCGAGCCGGATCTGACGCCCGCCGAGCGCGTGTTCGGCTACAACGCGCTCGAAGTTCTCGCGTTCAGGACCGGCAATCCCGAGCATCCCGTCAACGCGATTCCGCCGCGCGCGAGCGCCACGCTGCAGTTGCGCTTCGTCTCCGGCTGCGATCCGGCGACGTTCGTTGCCGCCATCCGCGCGCATCTCGATGCGCACGGCTTTGCGCAAGTCGCCGTCGCGCAGGACCGCGCGGAAGTGATGCACGCGACGCGGCTCGACCCGGATCATCCGTGGGTGCGCTGGGCGGCGCGCAGCATCGAGCGTACGACCGGCATCGCACCTGCGATCCTGCCGAACCTCGGCGGCTCGCTGCCGAACGACTGCTTCGCCGACGTGCTCGGCCTGCCGACGCTGTGGGTGCCGCACTCGTATCCCGCGTGCTCGCAGCACGCGCCCGACGAGCACCTGCGGGTCGACGTGGCCGCGCAAGGGCTGCGCATCATGGCGGGGCTCTTCGCGGATCTGCCGCGCAGTCCGGCGGACCTCGCCTGACGCGGCGCGGGCGCACCCGTTCCATTTGAAACTCGACGTGCTGCGCGCGTAATGCGCGCCTGACTTTGCGCGACCAAGCTGCGGTCGAACGACATGACGATCGAACGCACGCCTGGAGAACGCCGCGGTGCAGACCCTTACGCCCGGAGCGCACCTCACGTCGCCGCGACGCGGCTACGTGCACCACGGCATCTACGCCGGCGACGGGCGCGTGATCCACTACGCGGGCTTCAGCCGCACGCTGCGCCGCGGTCCGGTCGAGGAAGTGCCGCTCGAGGAGTTCGCCGGCGGCCGCGGTTTCACCGTGCAGCCGTGGGTCGCGCCGAAGTATCTCGGTGAAGCGGTCGTTGCGCGCGCGCGCTCGCGCCTCGGCGAGAACCGCTACGGCATCTGGTCGAACAACTGCGAGCATTTCGCGAGCTGGTGCATCTCCGGCGAACCGCGCAGCGCGCAGGTCGAGTCGCTCGCCGCGGGGCTGAAGCGCATCGCCGCGCTCGGCGGGTTGCTGGGCGCACGTGGCACCGCGCGTTCGCGCCGGGTTTCATCCGCAATTCAGGCCGCACCCGCGGCAATCGACGCGTAACGGCGCGCCATCAAAGTGCAGCCAGCGGTCGGCGCTGCGCGCGTCGGACGCCGATCCCTCGAAACCCTGACGGAAAGGAACGAAAATGAAACGCACTCTTCTGCTCGCGGCGCTCGTCGCTGCATCCCCCGCGTTCGCCGGCGAAGGCGACGTGGACATCGTCCCCAACGGCTACGTGTCGCAGGTGATGCGCGACGCAGCCGCGCCGTCCAGGACGCGCGCGCAGGTCGCGGCCGAGACGCGCGAGGCGGCGCGGCTCGGACTGCTCGCGCACAACGAAGCCGATCCGTTCGGGGCCGTGCAGGACAACTCGCTCGCACAGTCGGGCAAGACGCGCGCACAGGTCGCGGCGGAGACGCGCGAAGCGGCTCGGCTCGGACTGCTCGCGCACCGCGAGGACGGGTCGATCGTCGCCACCGAGGAGCAGGAAAGCCTGATCCGGCGCGCCGGCCTGCGCGCGATCGCGATCGACGTCGCGCGGTAAGCGCGGCGCCGCGCGGGCGGCGCGCTGTAATCGCCGCCCGCGCCGCGCGACCAACGCGCGAAGAAACCGCTCGCGCGCCGCTGCGATGACGCCGAAACTCACGCTGGTCAGCCACGCGCTGTGCCCGTACGTGCAGCGCGCGGTGATCGCGCTGACGGAGAAGGGCGCGGAGTTCGAACGCATCGACATCGATCTGGCGAACAAGCCGGCGTGGTTCCTGGCGCTCAGTCCGCTCGGCAAGACCCCGGTGCTGGCAGTCGAGCACGAGGGAGCGCGCGTGCCGATCTTCGAGTCGGCGGTGATCTGCGAGTATCTGGACGAGATCCTGCCGCCGCCGCTGCATCCGGCCGATCCCTTGCAGCGCGCGCAGCACCGCGGCTGGATCGAGGTCGCCGCCGCCACGCTGCACACGATCTGGCAGTACTACACGGCGCCCGATCCCGCCACGTTCGAACGCCGGCAGCTCGAGCTGGTCGAACGCGTCGAGCAGATCGAGGCTGCGCTCGGCGCGGGACCGTGGTTCGCTGGCCGCGCGTTCTCGCTGGTCGACGCGGCCTTCGCCCCCGTGTTTCGGTACTTCGACGTATTCGACACCTTCGTCGACACCGGCGTGTTCACTCACTCGCCGCGTGTGCGCGCCTGGCGCGACGCGCTGGCGCAGCGCCCGTCGGTGCGCGCCGCGGTCGCGCCCGAATATCCGCAGCTCTTGCGTGCGTTTGTCGAGCGCCAGGGCGGTAACCTCGGCCGTCTTTCGCTCGAAGCCGAATGGAGACGTACCTACGCATCGCCGCCGCGCTGAGCCTCGCGGCGGCGGCTCACGCCGCGCAGGCAGCCGATAACGCTGTCGACAGCACGAAGTCGCTGCTCCCCGACGCGGTGTTCGTGCAACTCGGCCGCGCCTCCGAGACGACGACGCTCACCGTCGGCGCGCAATGGAACTGGAACCGGCACTGGCGCATCGGCGAGCGCGCGCTGGTCACCGCCTACGGCGAACTTTCGCTCGGCCACTGGCGCGCCGACCGCGGCCGCGGCCATGCGATCGTGACGCAGATCGGCTTCGCGCCGGTGCTGCGCTGCTGGCCGTCCGGCGCGAAGACGGGCTGGTTCGCCGAGGGCGCCATTGGCGTCAACGCGCTGACGCCGCTCTATCGCACGCGCGACAAGCGCTTCTCGACCGCGTTCAACTTCGGCGATCACATCGCCTTCGGCTACCGGATGCGGGAGGGCCGGCACTGGGAATGGCTGCTGCGGCTGCAGCACTTCTCCAACGCCGGCATCAATCATCCGAATCCGGGCGAGAACTTCGTGCAGCTGCGCGTGGTGGTGCCGCTGGAGCGGTTTGACGGCTGATCCGCAGCGGCGGCTCCCGATCGACGGGCGCGCGCGGATTTCATCTGCAAAGTCGGCGGCGCGCATAGTCAAGTCGAGCCGGCCGGTTGCATTGCCGGTTCTGCTCAAGTCTCCTCCCCCCGCGCCGCCACGGCGCGTTCGCCCCGCCGATCGACTCCCCGTCGCGGCGGGGCGTTTCTTTTTTTCAATGCGGGCAGCGATCGGCGCGCCGCCGGCGGGCCCGGGTCGGGGCTGCCCGTCAACTGCCGTAGGGACGGGTGAGGATTTCGAGGTTGTGTCCGCTCGGATCCTCGAAATACAGGCCGCGGCCACCATCGCGCGTGTTGATCCGGCCTTCGCGCTCGTGCATCGGATCGGCCCAGTCGCGCAGTCCGCGCGCGCGGATGCGATCGAAGATCGCGTCGAATTCCTGCTCGCTGACCAGGAACGCGTAGTGCTCGGTGACGAACGCGCCGTCGGTCTGCAGGAAATCGAGACTGACTTCGTTGTCGGTCTGCACGACCAGGAACGGGCCGAACGGTCGCGGCGCCGGCAGTCCGAGAATCTCAGCGAGGAATTCCGCCGCCGCGCGCTTGTCTCGCGCGTGGACGATCGTGTGGTTCAGCTTCACGCTCATCGGGATGAATCCCGTCGCGCCGCCGCGGTCATTGCGTCGAGCCGGCGGCCAGCTTCGGCGCCGCGTCCCAGCCGCCGCCGAGCGCGCGCACCAGCGCCACAGTCGCCAGCGCGCGCTCCCGCTCGACCTGCGTGGCAGTGCGCTGGTTGGCGAGCACCTGGCGCTCGGCGTCGATCACTTCGAGGTAGTTGACGTAGCCGGCGCGGTAGCGCGCGGTCGACAACGCCGCGGCGCGCTGCGCGGACTCGAGCGCCTGCGCCGCCGCCTGCTGCGCGAGGATGTGCAGGCCCGAAAGGGAATCCTCGACCTCGCGCAGCGCGCCGAGCACGGTCTGCTGGTAGTCGGCCGCGGTTTCGTCGAACGCCCCGCGCGCACCCTGCTCGTTGGCCGCCCGGCGGCCGCCGTCGAACAACGTCATGGCAAGCGCGGTGCCGGCGAGCGGCCCGAGCGCCCACGTGCGGCTCGACGCGCGGACGAGATCGCCGGTGTTCGCCGCCTCCAGCCCGAACAGGCCGGTCAGCGTCAGCCGCGGAAACCACGCGGCGCGCGCGATGCCGATGCGGGCATTGGCCGCCGCCATCGCGCGCTCGGCGGCGGCGATGTCGGGCCGGCGCTCGAGCAGCTCCGACGGCACGCCCGGCGGAATCGCGATCGGCTTGAACGCGAGCGGCTGCGACGGCAGGTTCAGTTCCGCGGGCGTCTTGCCGACCAGCACCGCGAGCGCGTGCTCGAGTTCGGCGCGCCGGCGCGTCAACGCGACGCGCTCTGCGCGCGTGGTTGCGAGTTCCGTCTTCGCGCGCGCCACGTCGAGCTCCGCGATCTCGCCGACCTTGAAGCGCCGCTCGACCAGCGCCAGCGCCTCTTCGCGCAGCCGCACGGTGTCGGCGAGCAGCGCGATCTCGGCGTCGAACCCGCGCAGCGCGAGATACGTCTGCGCCACGTCGGCCTGGATCGCGAGCAGCAGCGACTTGTACAGGCCTTCGGTCTGCGCGACATCGGCCCGCGCCGCGGCGACCTCGTTCGCCACGCGGCCGAACAGATCGACCTCGTAGCTCGCGCTGAGCTGCGCGCGCCACAGCGTCTGCGGCGGCACGTCGGTGCCGGCCGGCAGTCCCAGCGATACGGGCGACGCGCGCAGGCGCGTCGCGCCGGCGCCGGCTTCGAATTGCGGGAAGCGCTGCGACTCGGCGCTGCCCGCGGCCGCGCGCGCCTGCGCCAGCCGCGCCAGCCCCGCCTTCAGCGTCTGATTGGCGCGTGCCGCGTCGGCCTGCAGCTCGTCGAGCTTCGCGTCGTCGAAGATCGTCCACCACTGGCCGCGCGCGATCGCCTCGCTCGGCTCCGCGCGTTTCCATTGCGCCGATTCGGGCACGGTCTCCTTGAACGCGGCTCCGACCATCCCGTCGGGCCGCTGATACGTCGGCGCGACGCTGCAGGCGGCGAGGAACAGCACTGCTGCGAGTGCAGTGGTGCGAAGCAAAGGTCTCATCGTTGATTCTCCAAAGCCTCATTCAGCAGAGAGAGCACGGACGGCACACAGGAAGATCGAATCGGCCCGTCGCGATGGCCGTTCTCTGCGCTCTTTGTGGTTGATATGTCTTTCCCTCGCTCACTCGTCGCGCGGCGCCGCGCGCACAGTGACGGGCAACGCGCCGCCGGCCGGCTTGCGCGCGAAGCGCTCGGCGAGCGTGCGCAGCAGCACGTAGGACACGGGGGTCAGCACGAGGCCGAAGAAGGTGACGCCGAGCATTCCGGAGAACACCGCGATGCCGATCGCGCGCCGCATCTCGGCGCCGGCGCCAGTCGAGAACGCGAGCGGCGCCACCCCCATGACGAACGCGAACGAAGTCACCAAAATCGGCCGCAGCCGCAGCCGGCTCGCCTCGATCGCGGCCTGCACGATGCTGCGTCCGGCGCGCTCCAGATCGCGTGCGAACTCGACGATCAGGATCGCGTTCTTCGCCGCCAGTCCCATCAGCACCACGAACGCGATCTGCGTGAACACGTTGTTGTCGCCGCGCGTGAGCCACACGCCGGTGATCGCCGCCAGCAGCGCCATCGGCGCGATCAGGATCACCGCCAGCGGCAGCGTCCAGCTCTCGTACAGCGCCGCGAGCACGAGGAACACGAGCAGCACCGCCAGCGGGAACACGATCACCGCGGTATTGCCGGCGAGGATCTCCTGGTAGGTGAGCTCGGTCCACTCGAAGGAGATGCCCTTCGGCAGCACTTCGCGCGCGATGCGTTCGGCCGCGTCGCGCGCCTGCCCCGAGCTGAACCCCGGCGCGGGTCCGCCGTTGATGTCGGCCGCGGTGTAGCCGTTGTAGCGCATCACGCGGTCAGGGCCGAAGCTCGGCGAAACGGCCAGCAGCGAGGACAGCGGCACCATCTCGCCACGGTCGTTGCGCGTCTTCAGCCGCCCGATGTCCTGCGCGTGCGCGCGGAACGGGGCGTCGGCCTGCAACTTGACCTGGTAGGTGCGGCCGAAGCGGTTGAAGTCGTTCACGTACAGCGACCCGAGGTACACCTGCATCGTGTCGAACACGTCGGTCACCGAGACGCCGAGCTGGCGCGCCTTCACGCGATCGACGTCCGCATACAATTGCGGCACGTTGATCCGGTAGTTGGAGAACACGCCCGCCAGCTCCGGCGTCTGGTACGCCTTGCCGAGGAAAGCCTTGGTCGCGCCGTCGAGCGCTTCGTAGCCGAGCGCGCCGCGATCCTCGATCTGCAGCTTGAAGCCGCCGATCACGCCGAGCCCCTGCACCGGCGGCGGCGGGAACACCATCGTGAAAGCGTCCTGGATCGCCATGAACCGCTGGTTCAGCGCTCCCGCGATCGCGAAGCCCGATAGCTGGGGCGCGCGGCGCTCGTCGAACGGCTTCAGCGTTACGAACACGACGCCCGCGTTCGGGCTGTTGGTGAAGCCGTTCAGCGAAATGCCGGGGAAGGCGACGGCCGCTTCGACGCCCGGTTGCTTGAGCGCAATGTCCGACATGCGGCGGATCACGTTCTCGGTGCGGTCGAGCGTGGCACCGTCGGGCAGCTGCGCGAAGCCGACCAGGTACTGCTTGTCCTGGGTCGGCACGAAGCCGCGCGGCACGAGCTGGAACACGAACGCCGCCACGCCGATCAGCAGCGCGTAAACGCCCATCACGGCGGCCTTGCGATTCAGAACGCGCGCGACGCCGCCGCTGTACGCGTCCGACGAACGCCGGAAGAAGCGGTTGAACGCACGGAAGAACCCGCCGAAGACCGCGTTCATCGCGCGGGTGAAGCGGTCCTCGCGCGCGCCGTGCGGCTTCAGCAGGATTGCGGCCAGCGCCGGCGACAGCGTCAGCGAGTTGAACGCCGAGATCACGGTGGAAATCGCGATCGTCAGCGCGAACTGCCGGTAGAACTGACCCGTGAGTCCCGACACGAACGCCAGCGGCACGAACACCGCAACCAGCACCAGCGCGATCGCCACGATCGGCCCGCTGACCTCGTTCATCGCCTTGACCGTCGCCTCGCGCGGAGACAGCCCGGCGGCGATGTTGCGCTCGACGTTCTCGACCACCACGATCGCGTCGTCGACCACGATGCCGATCGCCAGCACCAGACCGAACAGCGACAGCACGTTGATCGAGAAGCCGAACGCGAGCAGCAGCGCGGCCGTCCCGACGATCGACACCGGCACCGCCACCAGCGGGATGACCGATGCGCGCCAGGTCTGCAGGAACACGATCACCACCAGAACCACCAGCGCGACCGCCTCCAGCAGCGTCTTGATCACCTCCTCGATCGAGCTCTGCACGAAACGCGTGGTGTCGTAGACGATCTGGTAGGACACTCCTTCGGGCATGTTGCCCTTCAGTTCCTCCATCGCCGCGCGCACGTCCCGGGCGATCGCCAGCGCGTTCGACCCCGGCGCCTGGAAGATCGCCACCGCGACCGCGGGGTGGTTGTTCAGCAGGCTGCGCACCGAGTAGTCGGCGGCGCCGAGTTCGATGCGCGCCACGTCGCGCAGCCGGGTGACGGCGCCGTCGGGTGAGGTCTTGATCACGATGTCGCCGAATTCCTGCTCGGTGGCGAGCCGCCCGCGCGCGTTGACCGCGAGTTGGTAGTCGACGCCGGACGCCGACGGCGGCGCGCCGATCACGCCGGCGGCGACGTTGGCGTTCTGGTCGCGCATCGCGCGCGCGATATCGGTGGCGGTGAGATTGCGCGCGGCGACCTTGTCAGGGTCGAGCCACACGCGCATCGCGTAGTCGCCGGCTCCGAACACGATCGCGTCGCCCACGCCCGGGATGCGGCCGAGCACGTCCTTGACGTTCAGCACCGCGTAGTTGCGCAGGTAATTGGCGTCGTAGCGCTGATTGGGCGACAGCAGGTGCACGACCATCAGCAGGTCGGGCGAACGCTTCGACGTGACCACGCCGAGCCGGCGCACTTCCTCCGGCAGCCTCGGCAGCGCCTGCTGCACGCGGCTCTGCACCAGTTGCTGCGCCAGATCCGGATCGATGCCGAGCTTGAACGTGACGGTCAGCGTCAGGCGCCCGTCGCTGGTCGCCTGCGAGCCCATGTACAGCATGCCGTCGACGCCGTTGATCGCTTCTTCCAGCGGCGTAGCGACGGTCTCGGCGACGACCTTCGGATTCGCGCCCGGATAGTTGGCGACGACGACGATGTTCGGCGGCGCGACCTCCGGATACTCGGACACCGGCAGCTTGAAGATCGCCAGCAGCCCGGCCAGAAAGATCACGATCGACAGCACGCCCGCGAGGATCGGGCGGTCGATGAAGTAGTGGGGGAGTCTCATGGAGCGGCTCGTCTGTCGATGTTGGCAGGGCACTCTTCCCTCACCCCCGCCCTCTCCCGCTGATGCGGGCGAGGGAGCTTTTCCTCCCTCTCCCACATCAGCGGGAGAGGGAGCGAGGGTGAGGGCAGCGTCAGCTTCCGGTCGCTGCACCGGTCTGCTGCGCCAGCTCCGGCTTGCGCTCCAACTGCACGACCGTCGGCGCGACCGGCACGCCGCGGCGCACGCGCTGCAGCCCGTTGACGACGATCTGCTCGCCGGCCGCGAGGCCCGCGCGCACCACGCGCAGGCCGTCGATCACGGGGCCGAGCCTGACCTCGCGATACGCGACCTTGCCGTCGGCGCCGACCACGAACACGAACTTCTTGCTCTGGTCGGTGCCGACCGCGCGACCGTCGATCAGCACCGCCGGTTTCGCCTCGGCGCCGCCGACCTTCAGCCGCGCGAACATGCCGGGCGTGAGCACGCCGTCAGCGTTGTCGAACAGCGCGCGCACGCGGATCGTCCCCGACTGCGGATCGAGCCGGTTGTCGACGAATTCGATCGCGCCCTTGCGCGGGAAGCCCGGCTCGTTGGCCAGCCCCATGTACACCGGCAACTGCTTCGCGCCGCGACCGTGCGCCTCGCCCGCGAACTTCAGATACGCCTGCTCATCGACCTCGAAGGTCGCGTAGACCGGCGACGTCGACACGATCGACGTGAGCGCCGGCCCGTTGGCGCCCGCCGCGACGAGATTGCCGACGGTCACCTCGGCGCGGCTCACGCGCCCGCTGATCGGCGCGGTCACGCGCGTGTAGCCGAGATTCAGCCGCGCGATGTCGAGCGCGGCCTGCGCCGACTGGATCGACGCCTGCGCCTCGCGCTGTGCGTTGACGCGCTCCTCGAACTCGCGCTGCGCGATCGCCGCATCGTCGAGCAGCCGCTTGGCTCGATCGAGCTCGGAGGTCGCGAGCGCGAGCTTGGCTCGCGCGGCGGCGAGCGCCGCCTCGGCGCGCTCGACCTCGGCCGCGTACGGCTTCGGATCGATCACGAACAGCGTGTCGCCCTTCTTCACCATCCCGCCGGGCGCGAAGTGAATCGATTCGATGTAGCCCGCCACCCGCGGGCGCACCTCGACCTTGTCGATCGCCTCCAGCCGTCCGGAGAACTCGTCGAACTCGGTGACGCGCCGCTCGAGCGCCGCCGCCACCGACACCGGCACCGCCATCGGCGGCGAGGGTTGCGGTGCCGCGTTCACCGGCGCGTTGAAGTACGCGAAGCCGCCGCCGACGGCCGCGATGACCGCGACCGCGATGGCCAGCGGCGCCGCCGCTCTTGAACGCCTGCGCGTGGAATGGTTCGCTTCCCTATCGATCCGCCTCAACTGTGCAAGTGGGCGCATCGTCGCGGGCAGCGGTTTCGCGTCCGTTGCATCGCGTGCAACGGCCGTTTCATTTGAAATCGCCGTGCCGGTGCGGCTTACTGCGACGGCAAGGCGTCCGGCGCGACCGCCACGCTGTCTGTTCGTCGTGCGCCGGCGTTGCCGTGTCCGCGCGCGAGAAGCGACTGGCGCGCGAGCCGATGCAAGGCGCGCGACGCGATGACCCGGCGCTCGCGCGCATACGCTTCATGATTGCGCTCGACCTCGGCCAGCCGGTACACGTAGTTCACCATCATGCCGGCCGACTGGCGCATGCCCGCCGCCGAACGATCGGCGAGCCAGTTCAGCCGCGCGAGCCGCGCGCCGTTGAGCAGATGGAAGCGCGCGACCGGATCGCGCGGCTCCTGCCCGTTCCGCGCGTGCAGCAGGTAGTGCGCGCACAGCGCGGTGAGCTGGCGCTCGAGCTCGGCGCTGCGCGCCGCATCCTCGAACCAGCGCGGCGCGTCGATCGAGGCCAGGAGCTGCATCAGTTGCGCGCGCTCGGGCTCATGCTCGGCGCGTTCGGCGCAGCCCGCGAGCCACGCGCGGAACCCCGGGACCGGCGAGATCGTCGCGAAGGTCTTCACCCGCGGCAACTCGCGGCCGAGTACTTCGGCGACCTGCTTGATCAACAGGTTGCCGAACGACACGCCGTGCAGTCCGCGCTGGCAGTTGGTGATCGAGTAGAACATCGCGCAGTCGGCCGCGGCCGGGTCGGTCACCGGCGCTTCGGGATCGAGCAGCGGCTGCACCGTCGCGCTGACGCCCCGGGTCAGCGCGACCTCGATGAAGATCAGCGGCTCCTCCGGCAGCGCCGGATGGAAGTAGGCATAGCAGCGGCGGTCGCACTCGAGCCGCCGCCGCAGATCGTGCCAACCCTGGATCGCGTGCACGGCCTCGTAGGCGATCAGCTTCTCCAGCACGGCGGCCGGCGTGCGCCAGTCGATCCGCTGCAGGCTCAGGAAACCCCGGTTGAACCACGAGCGCAGCAGGTGCACGAAGTCCGCGTCGATGCCCTGCCAGTGCGGATGCGTGCCGAGCCCGTCGAGCACCCTGCGGTGCATGTCGACCAGCCGCGCGGTGCCGCCGGGCGCCATGTTCAGCCGGCGGAACAGCTCCTGCCGCGGCGGCTCCGCCGCCAACTGCAGCAGGATCAGGTTCGACTGCGAGGGCTCGCCGCAGTAACGCTCGACCGCGCGCAGCAGCGCCGCGGGGTCGGGCGAAAATTCCTCGACCAGCAGATCGAAGAACGCGGCGCTCGCGGCCGCGTCGAGCGCCTGGTACGCGGCGAGCGCCTCGCGCGCCAGTCGCGCGCCGGAAACTTCGCCGCGCTCCGACAGCAGCGCATGGCACAGCGCGAGCGCGCGCCGCGCGCTCGCATTCGCGTCGCGCGACGACAGCGGGCGGCTGGCCGCACGCCGCAGGCGCTGCAACAATCCGGAAAAGTCGATCCACGACGACCCCGCGCGTCCGTTGCCGCGCGGCTTCACGGCGGCCGCGCGCGGCGCCGCGGCCTGGACCGCCCCGCGCTGCGGCGGGGCCGACGCGGCGACCCGGAAGCGCATGGCGATGGCCTCCCTGCCTGCAATGCCGGCCCGCTCGTCAGGATGCGGCCGGCGAGTAGTGATGTTCCTGCGAAATGTCCTTGTTCGTGTAGTCCTCGAGCATCCACGTCGATGCCAGGCTCACCAGCGCGCAGAACAGGATGTAGCCCGCGATCGCATAGCCGGAGTGATAGCGCGCGAAGATCGCGGTGGCGATCAGCGGCGCCGGACCGCCGGCGATCACCGAGGCGAGCTGGTAGCCGAGCGACGCGCCGCTGTAGCGAAGCCGCCCGGTGAACGATTCGGCGATCAGTGCGGCCTGCGGCCCGTACATCATGTCGTGCGGGACCAGCGACAGCACGATCGCGATGAAGATCCAGACCGGGTTGCCGGTGTCGAGCAGCGCGAAGTACACGTAGCCGAACACCGCCATCGCGGCCGCGCCGAGCAGGTACATGCGCTTGCGGCCGATGCGGTCGGACAGGTGCCCGCACAGCGGGATCGTCACGAACGACAGCACCGACGCCACCAGTACCGAGGTCAGCAGGAAGTCCTGTGACACCTTCAGCGCCGTGACGCCGTACGCGAACACGAATGCGGTGAATACGTAGAACGGCGCCTGCTCGCCCATCCGCAGCAGCGCCGACAGCAGGATCTCGCGCGGCTGCCGCTTGATCACCTCGAGCGCCGGCGTGCGCTCGATGCGCTGCTCCTGCGCCAATCGCGCGAACACCGGCGTCTCCAGGATCCGCAGCCGGATGTACAGCCCGATCGCGACCAGCACAATGGAAAGCGCGAACGGCACGCGCCAGCCCCAGGCCAGGAACGCGTCGCCCGACATCTGGCTGAACGCCAGCACCGCGAGGTTGGCCAGGAACAGCCCCGCGGGAACGCCGAACTGCGGCCACGATGCCGCGAAGCCGCGGTGCGCGTTGGTGCGCGTCCATTCCATCGACATCAATACGGAGCCGCCCCATTCGCCGCCGACGCCGATTCCCTGGATGAAGCGCAGCACGGTGAGGATCACCGCGCCCCAGATGCCGATCGATTCGTAGGTCGGCACGAAGGCGACCGCGAAGGTCGCCAGCCCCATCAGCAGCAGCGTGGCGATCAGCGTCGACTTGCGGCCGATGCGGTCGCCGTAATGGCCGAAGATCGCCGCGCCCACCGGCCGCGCGACGAAGCCGACCGCGTAGATCAGGAACGCCTGCAGCGTTCCCACCAGCGGGTCCGAGTTCGGAAAGAACAGCTTCGCGAAGACCAGCCCCGTGACGATGCTGTAGAGGAAGAAGTCGTACCACTCGATCGCGGTGCCGATCGTGCTGGCGATGATCGCGCGCCGCAGTTGCCTGCGGTGTTCGTGTTCCGGAATCGACGGGGATGCTGCCATCGTTGTCGTCATCCTGAACCCCCGGGTGGTTTGGTGAAGGACAGCGCTTAGAGCCGGGCGATTCCGATTTGTTGCAGGCGCGTGTCCCGCGACAACGGGTGCCCGCGCTGCGCGCGCGCGTGCAGAATCCGGCCCGTCATTGCGTCGGAGCCCCGCATGTCCGCATCCCGCCCCAGCATCGCCGACAAGCGCCGCGACTTTCAGCAGCTGCACGCGTCCGGCTGCTTCGTGCTCCCCAATCCCTGGGACATCGGCAGCGCGCGCTATCTGCAGAGCCTCGGCTTCAAGGCGCTCGCGACTACCAGTTCCGGCTTCGCGTGGTCGCAGGGGCGGCCCGACGGATCGGCGCCGCGCGAATCGGTGCTCGCGCACCTGCACGAAATCGTCGCCGCGACCGACGTGCCGGTGAGCGCGGATTTCGAGAGCGGCTTCGCGGCCGATCCGGCCGGCGTCGCCGACAGCGTGCGCCTGGCGATCGGCACCGGAGTGGCGGGGCTGTCGATCGAGGATTCGACCGGCGCTTCGGCGCGGCCGCTGCACGACCTCGACACCGCAGTGGCGCGCATCCGCGCCGCGCGCGGCGCGATCGACCGCGCGGGCGGCGACGTGCTGCTGGTCGGCCGCGCCGAATGCTTTCTGGTCGGCCGGCCGGATCTCGACGAAACGATCGCGCGGCTGAAAGCCTATGCGAACGCGGGCGCGGACTGCCTGTACGCGCCCGGCATCCGCGCGCGCGAGCAGATCGCCGCGGTGGTCGCCGCGGTCGCTCCGAAGCCGGTCAATCTGCTGATCGGCGCCGCGACGCCGTTCACGTTGCAGGACGCGGCCGCGCTCGGCGTGCGTCGCGTCAGCGTCGGCGGCGCACTAGCGCGCTGCGCGTGGGCGGGCTTCATCCATGCCGCGAAGCAGATCGCGGAACAGGGGAAATTCGAGGGATTCGCCGGTGCGGCGTCCGGCCACGATCTCGATGCGTTCTTTCGCGACGCTCTCGCGCGGCGCGACGTGCGGTGAACGCCGCGACCGCGCGCCTCACGCCGGTCCACCGCCGGCGTCGAACAGCGCGGCGATCTCCTGCATCGCATCGACTTCGTCGGGGCCGTCGACTTCCAGCCGTACCGTCGTGCCGACCGATGCCGCCAACAGCATCATCGCGATGATGCTGCGCGCGCTCGCGCGCCGGTCCCGGACGATCAGGGAGACCTCGCAGCGGAAGCGCGACGCGATCCGGACCAACCGCGCACAGGTGCGAGCGTGCAGGCCCTGCCGGTCCGTCACCGCCACTTCGAGAATCTGCATCGTGCATCCTCCCCGCTTGATGCGCGTCGATGCCTGCCGGAGCCCGGCAGGCATCGTTGTTTCGTCCGCAGCGCGCGCCGGTAGTTCCCGCCGCGCACGATGCGGAAAGGCGCGGTCAGTCGGCCAGCGCGTGCAGGCGCAGCGCCAGCCCGATGTCGTTCAGCGCGTATTCGTCCGCGTAGTCTTCGGGATACTCGTCGGCCGCCGGCTCGAAGCCGGCGTCGGCGAACTGATGATCCGCGGCGTCCTGCATTTCGTCGTTCATCCCCATCCTCCTTCGGCAATGTCCTCAAGCGCTCCAGAACGCCTTGCGGATCTCGACCTCGACCGCGCAGCGCGACAGACCCAGGTCGCGGCGCTCGCGCGCGGTCAGCTGCGCCAGTGCGTCGCGGTCTCGCGCGCGGCGCATCCACGCGTCGAGCGCACGGCCCACCGCCGACCACAGCGTCGGCGCGCCAGTTTCGGCCCGTCCATTCATGTCGGCACCTCCAGGGTCCAGTCGACGTCGTCGAGCGTCCGCTCTACCCGCACCAGGCGCGCGTCGGTCCGATGGCGGCGCTGCCTGAAGCCGAAGCGCCGCGCCAGCGCCAGCATCGGCGCGTTGGCGGCCAGCACGTCGCCGGTGAGCCGCCGCACGCCCGCGCGCTGCGCGTACCGCATCAGTTCGCGCAACATCCGCGAGCCGATGCCCGCGCCCTGCCAGGCGTCGTCGACCGCCAGCGCGACATCGCGCGCATCGATCGCATCGTCGGCCTCGCCGTAACGCGCCTCGCCCAGCACGATCTCGCGCCCGCCGGTGGCGAGCGTGGCCAGCAGCGCCTGCTCGCGCGGCGGCGTGATCCGCGTCAGCCGCGCGAGCAGCGGCGACGACAGGTCGCTGATCACCGCGTGGAAGCGCTGGTAGCGCGACGCCGGCGACAGCGCACGAACGAACTCGGCCAGCCGCCCGCCGTCGTCGGCGCGCTGCGGACGGATCGTCACCGGGGCCGCGACCGCGAAGCGCGCCATCGCGTCGGCGACGGCGTCAGGCAGCCGCGCGCTCATCGCCGGCCCCGACCATCCGCGGCTCGAACACGATCAGGCTCGTGTCGTCCATCGCTTCGACCAGCACCAGCCCGGGCCGGTCGACGTGGAAGGTTTCGCCGGCGGCGACGAACACGTCGCGCGGGTCGCGGTCCTGCGTGATCCAGGCCATGCCCTTGAACACCGCGACCGTGCGGCCGGCGGCGTCGTTCAGCCGCAGCATCGCGCCGCGCTTCAACTGGCTGACCGCGCATTTCAGGTTCGAGTCCATCGCGCTTGCCCTCCGGGCCCGGGATGCGCCGGGCGATTGCTCACACGGTCGTCGCCAGCGGCGCGACCACCAACAGCAGCAGCCAGCTCAGCGAGGCCACGACCGCGGTCGCGGCGAGCGAGAGGCTTTCCTTCGTCGATCGAGCTTTCATGTCGGACTCCATGCGTTTGCTTCCAACGCAAGCGCATGGTGGGCCGCGGCGGTTGTGCGCCGATTTCAGTCCGGCGCGCCGCGATTTCAGTTGCAATCAGCGCGTAACTTGTCCTCGCCGCCGATCAGCAGCAGCCGGCCATCGGCCGCGGTTACGTCGGCCATGGACCCGGTGCCGCTGCACCGACGTTTCAGCGCGATGTCGCTGCGGTTTCAGCGGCGATCGAAGTCGACTGCCGCAGCGCGCCGGCAAGGCTGCGCGCGACGTCGCGCGACACCAGCGGCTTGGCGAGCACCTCGATCACCCCGGCGGCGCGCGCGCGCGCGGCCAGTTCGGCGGTCGCGTAGCCGCTCATCAGTACGATCGGGATCTCGGGCCGGATGCGGTGGATCTCGGCCGCGAGCTCGGAGCCCGTCATCCCCGGCATCGCTTCGTCCGACAGCACCGCGTCGAAGCGCTGCGGCTCGGCGCGGAACGATTCGAGCGCGAGCCGGCTCGACGTGAATCCGACCGGCTCGTAGCCGAGCTCGGCCATCATCTCCTCGCCGAGCTGCACCAGCGGCGTCTCGTCGTCGACCAGCAGGATCGTCTGGCCGGCGCCGTGCGCGATCGGCTCCTCGACGCGCGCGGGCAGCGGCGCGCAGCCCTGCCATGGCAGGTAGACGGTGAAGGTCGATCCGGCGCCGACCTCGCTTTCGACGTCGATGCCGCCGCCCAGATCCGACACGATGCCGTGCACCAGCGACAGGCCGAGGCCGGTCCCGACGCCGACCTCCTTGGTGGTGAAGAACGGATCGAAGATGCGGTCGATCACCTGCGGCGCGATACCGGTGCCGGTATCGGACACGCGCAGCCGGATGTAGCCGCCGGGCGCGATCTCGCCGGTCGCCACGGCGAGCGGCGCCGCCGATTCGAACGTGTCGATAGACACCGCGACCGTGCCCGCCGCGCGGAGCGCCTGCACCGCGTTCGAACACAGGTTCATCACCACCTGGTGCAGCTGGGTCGGATCGCCGAACACCGCGGCGTCGCCCGCCGCGAGCCTGCGCTGCAGCCGTACGCCGGGCGGCAGCGACCCGGCGACGGTGTCGAGCACCTCCGCGACCACCGACTGCACGTGCACGGCGACGCGCTCGCCCATGCCGCTGCGGGAGAACGCCAGGATGCGCTCGACCAGCGCCTTGGCGCGCATGCCGGCGCTCATCGCGGCGTCGAGGTGGCGCCGCAGGTTGCTGCTCTCGGGCGCGTCCTTCTGCGCCATCTCGCCGTAGCCGAGGATCGCGGCCAGGATGTTGTTGAAGTCGTGCGCGATGCCGCCGGCGAGCGTGCCCATCGCCTCGAGCTTCTGCGCCTGCCGCAGCTGGCCTTCGAGCCGGTCGCGCTCGGCCTCCGCGTGCTTGCGGTCGGTGACGTCCTCGATCGAGCCCGCCATCCGGTACGGGCGCCCGTTGTCGTCGCGCAGCGCCACGCCGCGGTCGCGGTACCAGCGCCACTGCCCGGACGGATGCAGCATCCGGTACTCGACCTCGAACGTCTTGGTCACGCCGCGCAGGTAATCGGACACCGCCTGCCGCACGCGCGCGCGATCGTCGGGGTGATAGGTCCAGTGCGCCAGCCATTCGCGCCGCGGCCGCAGCGGCTCGCCCGGCCCGTGGCCGAACAGCAGCTGCGCGCGCGCCGACATGAACACCTGGTCGCCGGCGAGATCCCAGTCCCACACGCCCTGATTGACGCCGGCGATCGCGAGCTGGTAGCGGCGCTCCGATTCGCGCAGCGCTTCCTCGGTGCGCTTTTGCGCATCGATGTCGCTGACCGATCCCGCCCAGCGGATCGCGCGCCCCGCGGGGTCGCGCACCTGCATGCCGCGGAAGCGCACCCACACGTAGCGGCCGTCGGCCGCGCGCACCCGGTATTCGCCGTCGTGGAAGTCGGGCCGGTCGCGCATCTCCCTCTGCGCCCGCTCGCGGTCGTCGGGATGGAAGCGCGGCGCGATCAGCGCCATCCACTCGGCGCGCGTGCGCAGCGTCTGGTCCGAATCGATGCCGAGAATCTGCAGCGCGCGCACCGAGGTGAAGTGGCGGTCATTGACGATGTCCCAGTCGAGGATGCCGTCGTTGGCGCCGGCCACCGCAAGCGAGAAGCGCTCTTCGCTCTCGCGCAGCGCCTGCTCGGCGCGCTTGCGCTCGGTGATGTCGATGTTGGAACCGGCCATCCGCAGCGGCTTGCCGTCGGCGTCGCGGAAGCAGCGCCCGCGCGCGTGCACCCAGCGCACCTCGCCGTTGCGCAGGACGATCCGGTATTCGAGGTCGTAGCGCGGCGTGAGCCCCGCGATGTGATCGTCGATCGCCTTGTGCACGAGCGCGCGATCGTCGGGGTGGAACGGCACCCGCGCGATGAATTCGCTGCGCTTCGTCGCGACGAATCCCGCCGGCAGATCGAAGATCTCGACCATCCGCGCCGATGCGTACAGCTCGTCGGTCGTCAGGTCCCAGACCCAGTGCGCTTCGTCGGATCCGGTCATCGCGATCGCATAGCGCTGCTCCGACAGCCGCAGCGCTTCCTCCGCGCGCCGGCGCGCGTCGATGTCGGTGACGGATCCCGCCATCCGCAGCGGCTCGCCGTCGGCGTCGCGGATGCACAGCCCGCGCACGCGCACCCAGCGCCAGCTTCCGTCCGGGTGGCGCACGCGGTATTCGCCTTCGTAATGCGGCGTCTTGCCGGCCATGTGCGCTTCGATCGCCTCGCGCCGGCGCGGCGCGTCGTCCGGATGGAACTCGACCTGCCCGAACCATTCCTCGCGCGTCTGCGTCTCGGGTCCGGGCGGCAACCCGTACAGTTCGCGCGCGCGCGCCGAAGCGAACACACGATCGGACTTCCGGTCCCAGTCCCAGATGCCATCGTCGGAGCCGGCCACCGCGAGCGCGAAGCGCTCGCGCGTGGCGTCGAGTTTGTCGTGCAACGCCGACAGCCGCTCGATCTTGCGCATCAGCAACCACAGCAGGGTGGCCGCGAGCAGCGCCAGCGCCAGCGTGCGCAGCGCGGTACCCCACGCCATCTCGCGCCACGGCGCCAAGGCCGCGGCAACATCGCGCGTGACGATCACCTCGAGCGGATAGTCGGGCACCGCGCGCGCCGCGCCGAAGCGTTCGCCCCCGTCGACCGGGCTCACCGTCCGCGTCGGCCCCGGCTGGCCCGAGTCGCGCGCCGCGATCATCTGATCGAGCAGCGGGAAGCGCTGGCCGAGCGCGCCCTCGATGGCCGGATGGCGCGCCAGCAGCGTGCCGCTGCCATGCATCAGCGTGATCTTGGTGCCGGAGTCGAGGCGGACATTGCGGTAGAAGTCCTGGAAGTAATCGATGCGGCCGCGCGCGCCGACGGTGCCGGCGAACGCGCCCGACGGCGATTCGAGCCGGCGTCCGATCGGGATCACCCACTGCCCGTCGCTCGGGCTGCGCGTGGCCGCGCCGATCACCAGCCCGGCCTTCGGATCGTCGCGCAGCCGCTGGAAGCCGGGCAGGTACGCGATGTTCAGCTCGGCGCGCGGTGCGAGCCACGACATCGCCAGCGCATCGCCGTTGGCGCTGTGCATCGACAGGCCGGCGATCTGCCCCAGCCCGACCGACTGCTCGACGAGGTAGTCGTGCAGATCCTCCGGGCTCAGGCGCGCCAGCCGGCCGCGGCGATATTCGGCGGCGATGTGGCGCAGCACGACGTCGATCGCCTGCACGCTGCGCGCGGTCTGTTCCGCGACGATGCGCGCCTGCGTCTCCAGCTCGCGCCCGGTGTCGTCGACCGCGGTCCGGTAGCCGCGCACGATGTCGAACGCCGCCATCGCGACGATGATCGCGATGAACAGCGCGCCGATCCACGGCACGCTGCGGCGCGTCCAGGGGCGCGCCCCGACCGCGTCGAGCGCGGCGCCGAGCTTCATGCCGCGGGCCGCAACAGGCCGTCGACCGCCGCCAGCAGCGCGTCGCGCGCGAGCGGCTTGGGCAGCACGCCGGCCACGCCGAGCGCGCGCGCGCAGCCGCCGCCGCAACTTACGTTGGAGAAGAAGGTCGGCGACAGCGCGAGGATCGGCACGCCGGGGTCCTCGGCCGCCACGCGCCTGAGCAGCTCGAGTCCGCCGTGGCGCGTGAACGGCACGTCGACGATCGTCAGCCGCGCGGCTTCCTGCGTGGTGTCCGCGTCGACGACGCGGTAGCCGGCCGCGCCCAGCCATTCCTGCAGCAGACCGAGGGTGGCGCGATCGGCGTTGACGACCCGGATCAGCGGCGCAGGATCGATCATCGGCGCGGCTTCCTGCGTCCGATCGATGACCACCACGATTGCATCTGCGCGTCTCCCTGTCGACGAACCGGATCGGGCGCACCGATCGCGGCGCCGCCCTCCCTCCGCAACCGACTGCGGATGGCATCCATTGGGCAACCCTAGCGTTGCCCGGCCATTTCCGGCAAGCATCGGTGAATTACATATGTAATCGCGGTCACGCGGCGCGCTGGGTGCGCGCTGCGGGCAATTGTGAGAAAGTAAATCAAATCGCCGGTGCCGGAGGAGTTACCCATGCACGGACCGTTGCTCAAGGACGCGCCGCCGGTCGCGCCGGCGGGGGCCGTGGTACAGCCGCACGTGCTCGCGCTCGACGACGACGCCAGCATCCGTTCGCTGATCGCGGAGTATCTGTCGCACAACGACCTGCGCGTGACCACCGTGTCGAGCGGCCGCGAACTGGCTGCGGCGATGGCGCGCGAGACGGTCGATCTCGTTGTGCTCGACCTCCGCTTGCCGGGCGAAGACGGCATGCAGATCGCGCGCAAGCTGCGCGCCGAGTCCGCGATCCCGATCCTGATGCTGACCGGCCGCGTCGACGAGGCCGACCGCGTGATGGGACTGGAGCTCGGCGCCGACGATTACCTGACCAAGCCGTTTTCGCCGCGCGAGCTGCTGGCGCGCATTCGCGCACTGCTGCGGCGCGCGCAGTCGAACGCGACCGTCGCCGACGCGATCGCCAAGGTGCGCGCATACCGCTTCGGCGGCTGGGAACTGAACATCGGGCTGCGCCGGCTGAAGTCGACCGACGGCAAGACGCTCGATCTCACCAACGGCGAATTCAGCCTGTTGACCGCCTTCCTGTCCGCGCCGCAGCGCGTGCTGACGCGCGACCAGCTGCTGGACCTGTCGCGCCTGCATAACGCCGAGGTCTACGACCGGTCGATCGACGTGCAGATCCTGCGCCTGCGGCGCAAGATCGAGCCCGACCCGGCGAATCCGACCTACATCCGCACCGAGCGCGGCGCGGGCTACGTATTCAACGCAGCCGTCGACGTGGTGCGCTGACGCGCGGCGCCGGCGCGCCGGCGGCTGCCGTTGATAACCGTCAAGCCGCCTCGTGGCGCGCTCGCCTACGGTTAGCCTGTCCGCGGCCATGGGCGGCGCCTGCCTTACGGCCATCGCGGCGATACCGGTGCCCACGATGGCCCTGCATACGACGACCAAGGGACTCGATCTGCCGCTCGCGGGCGCGCCGGCGCCGCGGCTGCGCACGGTGCCGGTCGCTCGCGTTGCGCTGCTGGGCGCCGACTACCCGGGGCTCAAGCCCACGCTGCTAGTTCAGGTCGGCGACCGCGTGTTGCGCGGACAGGCGCTGTTCGAGGACAAGAAAACGCCCGGCGTGCGCTTCACCGCGCCCGCGGCGGGGACGGTCTGCGCGATCCATCGCGGCGAGCGGCGCGCGTTCACGTCGCTCGTGATCGACGTGGCCGAAGACGACTGCCCCGATGCGCAGGTCACATTCGCGAATTTCGACGGCCGCCCGCCCGAGCAGCTCGACGGCGCGTCGGTGCGCGCGCTGCTCGCGGAATCGGGACTGTGGACCGCGCTGCGCACGCGGCCGTTCAGCAAGGTGCCCGCGCTCGATGCCGAGCCGCACGCGATCTTCGTCACCGCGATCGACACGCGCCCGCACGCGCCGGAGCCGGCTGCGGCGCTGAACGGCCACGGCGAAACCTTCGCGCTCGGCGTGCGCGCGCTCGAATGCCTGACGGCCGGCAACGTCTACGTGTGCCGCGACGAGCGCACGCACGTCCCCGCGTTCGCCTCGGAGCGGATCAAGGTGGAGGAATTCCGCGGCCCGCATCCGGCCGGGCTGCCGGGCACTCACATTCATCTGCTCGATCCGGTCGACCGCGACCGCTGCGCGTGGCACATCGGCTACCAGGACGTGGTGGCGATCGGCGCGCTGTTCGCGACCGGGAAGCTGGAGGTCGAGCGCGTGGTTTCGCTCGCGGGCCCCGGCGTCGTCGATCCGTGCCTGCTGCGCGCGCGGCTCGGTGCAGCGCTCGAAGACCTGACGCGCGATGCGCTGGCGCCCGGCGAACAGCGCGTAATCAGCGGCTCGGTGCTTGACGGCCGCACCGCGATGGGCGACGAAACCGGCTATCTCGGCCGCTATCACCTGCAGGTCAGCGTGCTGCCCGAAGGCGCGCGGCGCGAACTGTTCGGCTGGATCGCACCCGGGCGCGACAAGTTCTCGCTGTGGAACGTGGTGCTCGGCGCGCTGGCGCGCAAGCCGCTGCGGCTGACGACATCGACCAACGGCTCGCAGCGCGCGATGGTGCCGATCGGCGCCTACGAGCGCGTGATGCCGCTCGACGTCCTGCCCACCTTCCTGCTGCGCGCGCTGATCACACAGGACGCCGAGCGCGCGGCCGCGCTCGGCGCGCTCGAACTCGACGAGGAAGACCTCGCCCTCGCCACGCTCGTGTGCCCCGGCAAGTTCGAGTACGGGCCGCTGCTGCGCGCGACGCTGCACCGGCTCGAAACGGAGCACTGATGAGCGCGCTGCGCAGGTTGCTGGACCGCGCCGGCAAGCCGTTCGAAAGAGGCGGCAAGCTCGAGAAGTATCTGCCGCTGTACGAAGCGGCCGACACGTTCTTCTACTCGCCGGCGCGGGTGACGACGACCGGCGCGCACGTGCGCGACGCGCTGGATCTCAAGCGCATGATGATGCTGGTCGTGATCGCCACGGCTCCGTGCGTCTTCATGGCGCTGTACAACACCGGGCTGCAGGCGAATCTGGCCATCGATCCGGCGAAAGCCGCGCAGCTCGAAGGCTGGCGCCACGACGTGATCCGGTTGCTCGGCGTCGGCTACTCGCCGGCGAGCGCGTGGGCGTGCATGGTGCACGGGCTGCTTTACTTCCTGCCGTTGTACGTGGTGACCATGGTTGTGGGGCTGACGTGGGAGGTCGGCTTCGCGATCGCGCGCAAGGAGGAGGTCAACGAGGGCTTCTTCGTCACCGGCATTCTGTTCCCGCTGATCCTGCCGCCGACGACGCCGCTGTGGCAGGCGGCGCTGGCGATCAGTTTCGGCGTGGTGCTGGCAAAGGAGGTGTTCGGCGGCACCGGCATGAATTTCATCAACCCGGCGCTGGCCGCGCGCGCGTTCCTGTTCTTCGCTTATCCGGCCGAGATGTCGGGCGACCGCGTCTGGACCGCCGTGCCGCCAAGCGTCGCGGTCGACGGCTTCTCCGGCGCGACGATGCTGGCGCAGGCGCGACAGATGACGGGCTCGTTCGAAGCGCTCGGGCTGTCGTGGTGGAACGCTTTCATCGGGCTTGAACCCGGATCGATGGGCGAGACCTCCGCGGCTGCCTGCCTGCTCGGCGCACTGCTGCTGCTCATCACGGGCATCGGCTCGTGGCGCACGATGGCCGGCGTGGCGCTCGGCACGATCGCGATGGCGCTCGTCCTCAACGCGCTCGCTGCGCCCGCGCATCCGTACTTCGCAATCCCGTTCTGGTGGCACATGGTGCTCGGCGGCTGGGCGTTCGGCACCGTGTTCATGGCGACCGACCCGGTCACTTCACCGTTCACCGAGCGCGGCAGGTGGATCTACGGCTTCCTGATCGGCGCGCTGGTGGTGCTGGTGCGCACGGTGAATCCGGCGTATCCGGAATCGATGATGCTGGTGATCCTGTTCATGAACGTGCTGGCGCCGCTGATCGACTACCCGATCGTGAAGGCCAACATCAATCGCAGGCTCAGTCGGAGTCAATCAGGTCGTGGCGCGCACTGATTCGACCCGCTACACGTTTCTGTTCGCCGCGGCGGTGTGCGTTGCGTGCGCGCTGTTGGTGTCGGTCGCCGCGGTGGGGCTGAAGAACAAGCAGGAAACGAACGCGCGGCTGTACCGGCAGAAGAACGTGCTGCTTGCCGCAGGGCTGGTGAAACCGGGCGAGGATCTGTCCGACCGCGAACTGCTGCAGATCTTCGACAAGAACATCCGCATCCGGTTGGTCGATCTGAAGTCGGGCGAATTGCTGCCGGAAGGCAGGATCGACGAGAAGAACTACGACCAACGCCGCGCGCGCAACGACCCCGCGACGAGCCACGCCGCGCCGCCGAACAGCGCGCAGATCCAGCGGCTGCCGAACTACGCGGCCGTGTACCTGGTGCAGGGCATGGGCGGCGCGGTCGAGCAGGTGGTTCTGCCGGTCGAGGGCGTCGGCATGTGGGGCACCTGCTACGGTTTCATAGCGCTCGACCGCGACGGCAACACGGTGCGCGGGCTCACCTTCTACGAGCAGAAGGAGACGCCGGGGCTCGGCGGCGAGATCAGCAATCCGAAGTGGCAGGCGCTATGGCACGGCCGCAAGGTGTTCGACGCGCAATGGCAGCCTAAGCTCACGGTGATCAAGGGCCCCGCCGGTCCGCCCGAGCAGGACCCGCATCGCGTCGACGCGCTGTCGGGCGCGACGATCACCAGCAACGGCGTGGCGCGCCTGATGGCGTTCTGGTTCTCCGACGCCGGCTTCGGGCCGTACCTGAAACGCTTTCGTGAAGGAGCGACGCCGTGAGCGCCGTGACCACCACCTCCGCCCCGCTGTTCGGCAAGCGCGCACGCGACGCGCTGGTCAGTCCGATCGTCGCCAACAATCCGATCGGGGTGCAGGTGCTTGGCATCTGCTCGGCGCTCGCGGTGACCACGCGCGTGGACAAGGCGGTGGTGATGGGCATTGGCGTGACGCTGGTCACCGCTTTCGCCAACCTCGCGGTGAGCCTGGTGCGCAATCACACGCCAGGTTCGATCCGCATCATCGTGCAACTGGCGATCATCGCGTCGCTGGTGATCGTGGTCGACCAGTTCCTGAAGGCGTATCTCTTTGAACTGTCGCTGGAGCTGTCGGTGTTCGTGGGCCTGATCATCACCAACTGCATCGTGATGGGACGCGCGGAGGGCTACGCGATGCAGAACCCGCCGTGGCTCGCGCTGCTCGACGGCATCGGCAACGGACTCGGCTACGCGCTGGTGCTGCTGCTGGTCGCGCTCGCGCGCGAGCTGCTTGGCGCCGGCAGGATCCTCGGCATCACGGTGCTGCGCGCACAGACCGACGGCGGCTGGTACGAACCCAATGGGCTGATGCTGATTGCGCCGTCGGGGCTGTTTCTGCTGGCGCTGCTGGTATGGCTGCTGCGGACGGTGAAGCCGGAGCTGCAGGAGAAGGAGTGATGTGAAAGGCGCCCTCACCCCAGCCCTCTCCCGCTGATGCGGGAGAGGGAGTGTTCCCTCTCCCCGATCACGGGGAGAGGGTCAGGGTGAGGGGCGCTGTTGAGGACAACGCATGGAGCACTACGCCAACCTGCTGGTCAAGTCGATCTTCCTCGAGAACATGGCGCTCGCGTTCTTCCTCGGCATGTGCTCGTTCCTCGCCTGCTCGAAGAAGGTCGAGACCGCGCTCGGGCTCGGCGTCGCGGTCGTGTTCGTACAGATGCTGACGGTGCCGCTGAACCGGATCATCCTCAAGCAGTTGCTCGCCGAGGGCGCACTGGCGTGGCTGCATCCGTCTCTGGCGAGCATCGATCTGACGTTCCTCGCGTTCATCCTGTTCATCGGCACCATCGCGGCCGCAGTGCAGGTGGTCGAGATGGCGGTCGACCGCTTCGCGCCGAAACTGTACGCCACGCTCGGCGTGTTCCTGCCGCTGATCGCGGTCAACTGCGTGATCCTGGCCGGGTCGCTGTTCATGCAGGAGCGCGACTACACGCTGGCCGAAAGCGTCGTCTACGGCGTCGGTTCGGGGCTCGGCTGGGCGCTGGCGATCGTGGCGATGGCGGCGGTGCGCGAGAAGCTCGCGTATTCGAACGTGCCCGCCGGCCTGAAGGGCCTCGGCATCACGTTCATCACCGCCGGGCTGATGTCGCTGGCGTTCATGGTGTTCTCGGGGATTCAGCTATGACGGAGATCGTGCTCGGCGTGGCGATGTTCACCGGCGTGATCCTGGCGCTGGTGGCGCTGCTGCTCGGCGCCAAGCGCAAACTCGTCGCCAGCGGTGACGTGTCCATCGTGATCAACGACGACGAGTCGAAGGCGCTGCGAGTGCCCGTCGGCGGCTCGCTGCTGACCGCGCTTGCGGATCACCGGATCTTCATCCCATCGGCGTGCGGCGGCAAGGGCGCGTGCGGCGTGTGCGAAGTCGTCGTGCGCGAAGGCGGCGGCGACCTGCTGCCGACGGAGACCGGCTACATCACGCCCGGCGAGGCGCGGCGCGGCCACCGGCTCGCGTGCCAGGTCAAGGTCAAGCGCGATCTGAAGATCGAGATCGCGCCCGAAGTGTTCAACGTGCGCAAGTGGAAATGCCGCGTGGTAAGCAACCGCAACGTCGCGACCTTCATCAAGGAGCTGAAGCTCGCGCTGCCCGAAGGCGAGGAGGTTCCGTTCCGCGCCGGCGGCTACGTGCAGATCGAGTGCCCGCCGCACCGATTGCAGTTCAGTACGATGGCCATCGACCCGCAGTACCGCGACGTGTGGGACAAGTTCGACCTGTGGCGCTTCGCGTCGGGCACCGACGTGCCGGTGACGCGCGCGTACTCGATGGCCAACTACCCGCTGGAGAAGGGTGTGCTGCTGTTCACGATCCGAATCGCGTTTCCGCCCGATTACCGGCAGGACATCCCGCCGGGGATCATGAGCTCGTGGGTGTTCAACCTGAAGCCCGGCGACGAGGTCACGGTGTCCGGTCCGTTCGGCGAGTTCTTCGCGCGCGACACCCACGCGGAGATGTGCTTCGTCGGCGGCGGCGCCGGCATGGCGCCGATGCGCTCGCACATCTTCGACCAGTTCCACCGGCTGCACACGAAGCGCAAGGTCAGCTTCTGGTACGGCGCGCGCAGCCTGCGCGAGGCGTTCTATGTCGACGAGTTCGACAGGTTGCAGGCCGAGCGTAAGAACTTCATCTGGCACCTCGCGCTGTCGGAGCCGCTGCCTGAAGACAACTGGAAGGGACCGGTCGGCTTCATTCACCAGGTGCTGTACGACGACTACCTGAAGGACCACCCCGCGCCCGAGGACATCGAGTACTACCTGTGCGGCCCCGGCCCGATGACGAAGGCGGTGATCGCGATGCTGCTCGACCTGGGCGTGGATCGCGACAACATCTTGCTCGACGATTTCGGCTGAGGAGGCAGTATGTCGAACCTGACGATCGAAGGCGTGGTGCACGACAAGGGCGGCGACCACATGTTCGTGGTCCCGGCCGCAGCGAGCGTGATGGAGGCGGTCGAAATGATGGTCGCCAACGAGATCGGCGCGGTGCTGGTGATGACCGAGGACGGGCTGGTCGGCGGCATCTTCACCGAGCGCGACCTGCTGGTGCGCGTGGTGAAGCCGGGACTGGATCCGCGCAAAACGCCGATTTCGCTGGTGATGACGCGCGACGTGAAGTTCGTGTCACCCGGCACCACGATCGAGGCGGCGCTCGCGCTGATGCACGTGCAGCGGCACCGCCATCTTCTGGTGATGGACGGCCCGCGCGTGCATGGGCTGGTGTCGATGCGTGATCTGGCCTACCAGCTGATCTGCCACGGCGAAGGACGATTCGAAGCCGCAGTGCGCGCCGAGGAGGCGCGGAACGAATGAGGGCAACGATGGACGCACTGCTTTGCACCCGCCGCCGCGCGCTGCTGGCGGGCGGGCTCGGCGCCGCGGCGCTGGCCGCCTGCGGGCGCGCAGCGCGCGATGAACCGGCCTTCAGAGGCGCGGCGATGGGCACGACCTGGCACGTCAAGCTCGCGCACGCGTCGCTCGGTCGCGCGCAGCGCGACGAACTGCACGCGGCCGTGCGTGACGCGTTCGAGCGCGTGGAGCGCGGCATGTCTCTGTATCGCGAGGATTCGGAACTGGCGCGCTTCAACCGACATCGGTCGGACGCGCCGTTCGCGTTGTCGAGCGATCTCTTCAACGTGCTCGCGGCCGCGCAGGAAGTGAGCGCGTTGTCCGACGGTGCATTCGACGTCACGGTCGCGCCTCTGGTAGCAAGCTGGGGCTTCGGCCCGGGCGGCCGGCGCGCGCAGCCCGCGCGCGCCGAGTTGCTCGCCGAGCGCGAGGCGGTCGGCTATCGCGCGCTGCGGCTCGACGCCGCCGCGCGCACCGCCTCCAAGGCGCACGCGACGCTCGCGGCCGATCTGAACGGCATCGCCAAGGGCTACGGCGTCGATCTCGCCGCGCAGGCGCTCGCAGCGCGCGGCATCGCGCACTACCTGGTCGAGGCGGGCGGCGAGGTGCGCGCGCGCGGCATCAACGCCGACGGGCGCGCCTGGCAGATCGGCATCGAGCAGCCGGACGCCGTGCCGCAGTGCGCGCGTCATGTGGCGCCGCTCGCCGGGCGGGCGATGGCGACCTCGGGCGACTACCGCATCTACTACGAGCGCGACGGCAGGCGCTACTGCCATGAGATCGATCCGGCGCGCGGTGCGCCGATCGCGCACGGGCTGGCGTCGGTTACCGTCGTCGCCGACGACTGCATGCGGGCCGATGCGCTCGCCACCGCGCTGATCGTGCTCGGCCCTGACGCCGGCTTCGCGCTCGCGCAGTCGCGCGGCATTGCCGCGTATTTCATCCGGCGCCTCGACGGGACGCTGCACGATCGCATGACGAGCGCGTTCGCCGCGCTCGGCGGCCGCCGCGTCGAGGACACTCGATGAGCCTTCCCGCGCTGCTGCCGGTGTTGCTCGCGGTCGCCGCGCTGATCGCGCTGGTCATCGGCGCGCTGGCGCTGCTGCAGCGGGCGAGCGGCCGCTGCCTGCAAGGCGGCACGTGCGGCCGCGGCATTTCCTGCGCGAGCTGCCGGAACCGGAAGGCGGGCTGCGCCGCCTACATCATCCCCAGCGCGCGCGGCAGCCAGATCGACAGCCCCGGCCAGTAGGTGACGACGAGCAGGAACACCAGCATCGTCAGCAGCCACGGCCACACCGCGACCGTCAGTTCGGTGATCCCCATCTTGGTGATGCCGCTGGACACGTACAGGTTCAGCCCCACCGGCGGGTGGCACATGCCGACTTCCATGTTGACGACCATGATGATGCCGAAGTGCACCGGATCGACGCCGAGCTTGGTCGCCACCGGAAACAGCAGCGGCGCCATGATCAGCACGATCGACGACGGCTCCATCACGTTGCCGGCGAGCAGCAGCAGCACGTTGACGAACAGCAGAAACGCGATCACGCCAAGGCCCTTGTCGAGCATCCACTCGGTCATCGCCTGCGGGATGTTCTCGCTCGTCATCAGGAACGAGAACAGCACCGCGTTGGTGATGATGTACAGCAGCATCGCGCTCATGTTGGCCGAGGACAGCAGCACGCGCGGCACGTCCGAGATCTTCAGGTCCTTGTAGACGAACACCGCGACGATGAATGCATACACCGCGCTCATCGCGGCGGCCTCGGTCGGCGTGAACAGGCCCGAGTAGATGCCGCCCATCACGATGATGATCAGCAGCAGGCCCCAGACGCTCTTGCGGAACGCGTTCCAGCGCTGCAGCCACGTCGCGGGCGGGTTGCGCGGATACTTGAAACGCCACGCGCGGTACCAGGTCACGAGCCCCAGCATCGTCGCCAGCCCGATTCCCGGCAGCACGCCCGCCATGAAGAGCGCGCCGACCGACGTGTTGGTCGCCACCGAATACATGACCATCACGATCGATGGCGGGATCAGGATGCCGAGCGCGCCCGACGTGGTGATCACGCCGGCGCCGAAGCGCTTCGGGAACCCGGCCTTGACCATCGCCGGCATCAGGATCGAGCCGATCGCTACCACGGTCGCGGGAGAGGAGCCCGAGACAGCGGCGAACAGCGCGCACGCCACCACGCCCGCCAGCCCCAGGCCGCCGGCCCAGTGGCCGACCATCGAGGTGGCGAAATTGATCATCCGCCGCGCCACGCCGCCGTGGGTCAGGAAGTTGCCGGCGAGGATGAAGAACGGGATCGCCATGATCTCGAACTTCTCGATACCGGTGAAGAGCTTCAGCGCGACCGACTCGACCGGCACCGTCGTCATCGTGAACAGGAACGTCAGCACGGTGAGGCCGAGCGAGATCGAGATCGGCATGCCGGTGAGCATCAGCGCGATCAGCAGGCCGAAGATGATGAGCGCGTTCATTTGCGGCCCTCCTCGGCGTCGGTCTTGGCGGGCGGTTCGGCCACCTTCTTCGGATGCAGGTCGTCGTCCATCTGGAACACGGTGGCCTCGACCGGCGGCGCCTCTTCGACCCCCTCGACATGCGACACGTCGTGGTGCGGCAGTTCACCGCTGCGATAGAAGCGGAACGCGACCTGGATGAAGCGGAAGCACATCAGGAACGATCCGAGCGGCACGCACAGATAGACGATCCATTTCGGCAGCTCGAGGTCGGGCGAGGTCTGGTCGGTGAACGCCAGCTCGTACACGAACTTGGCGCCGAAGCTGCCGACGATGAACGTGAAGAACGCGCCGGCCAGCAGCCCGAAGATGACGAGCCGTCCGCGGGCGCGGTCCTGCAGCCGATTGATCACCACGTCGACGCCGACGTGGATGCCGGTGCGCACGCCGTAGGCGGCGCCGAACTTGGCCATCCACACGAACATGTAGATGCACAGCTCCTGCGCCCACGACAGGTTGATCGACAGCAGCGCATCCTGCACGTACGGGATCGGGAAGCCGGACAGGTACCGGTGCACGACGGCGACGAAGATCACGAGCGTCGCCGCTCCCATGAGGAAGGTGATCAGCCATTCCTCCAGGTGGTCGAGAAACCGCAGTCCCATCCGCCCCTCCTCCCGTTGAGCCCTGCGAATGCAAGAAGGCGCCCGTCGCGGCGGGCGCCTTCACCGGCCGCTTATGCCGGCTTGAAGCCCGTTTCCGTGTAGAAGGTTTGGATGGTGTCGCGGCCGATCCGGCTCTCCATCTCCTTGTGCACCGGGATCAGCGCCTTGCGCCATGCGGCCTTCTGCTCGGGCGTGGGCGTGTGGATCGTGGTCTTGCCCGACGCCTTCATCTTCTCGATCGCCTGGTCGTTCTCTTCCTTCGCGATCGAGTTGGCGTACCTGGTCGCATCCTTTATCGCGCCGTCGAGCGCGGTGCGAATGTCGGCGGGCAGCCCTTCCCAGAATTTCTTGTTGGTGATGACCGCGTAGCCGAGGTAGCCGTGGTAGGTGAGGGTGGTGAACTTCTGCACCTCGTGCATCTTCTGCGTGTACATGTTCGACGGCGGGTTCTCGGTGCCGTCGACCACGCCGGTCTGCAGCGCCTGGTAAACCTCGGAAAACGACATCACCTGCGGAATCGCGCCCAGCGCGCGCATCTGCGCCTCCAGCACCTTGGACGACTGAATGCGCATCTTCAACCCCTTGACATCGGCCGGCGTGTTCAGCGCCCGGTTCGCGCTCAGCACCTTGAAGCCGTTGTCCCAGTACGCCAGCCCGACGATGCCCTTGCTCTCCAGTTTCTTGAACAACGCCGCGCCGGCTTGGCCGAACGTGACCTTGTGCAGATCGTTGTAGTCATCGAAGATGTACGGCAGGTCGAACACCTCGAACTCGCGCACGCCCAGCGGCCCGAACTTGGCCAGCGACGGCGCCAGCATCTGCACGCTGCCGAGCGACAGCGCTTCCATCTCCTCGCCATCCTTGTACAGCGTCGAGTTGGCGTACACCTCGACCTTGACGCGACCCTTGGTGCGCTCTTCCGCCAGCTTCTTGAACTGTTCCGCGCCCTTGCCCTTGGGCGTCTCGACCGCCACCACGTGGCTGAACTTGATCACGATCGGCGCTTGCGCGCGCACGATCATCGGTGCAGCCAGCGTTGCGGTGACGGCGCCGGCGCTTGCCAGCACTCGCCGGCGGCCGCGTAGTACTTGGTCCATCGTGCATCTCCCGAAAAATGTGTGAATCGAACCGGCGGACGCGCCGGTCTGCGGCAGCCCCTTCTAACCGACGCCGCGCCTGGCGGCTTGACCATGCGCAAGCGTTCGCGCCGCCCGGCATTGTGGCAATGCGCGGGCGGCGCCGCAATGTGGATTTCCACACGGCGCCCCGAAGGCGCCCGGGCCGGCCGGACGTTCGTCAGTAGCGGCCGTGCTGCTTGTAGATGTAGTTGGTGAGTTCGGACTGCTGCATCCACAGCCGGCGCTGGATCGCGTGCACCACGCGGACGATGGCGCGCATGACGCGGTAGACGAGATCACCGTCGGTGGCGATCAGCGATTCGAGCTTTTCGCGCTCCAGCCCCAGTACCCGCGTCGGTCCGGCCGCGACGAGCGTGGCGAAGCGCTCCGCGCCGTCGAGCCAGGACAGCTCGCCGGCCAGTTCGCCCGCCTTCAGCGTGTTCAGCGTCACGCGCTCGCCGCCGTCGGCGCCGGTGACCACCGCGAGCACGCCGCTGACGATCACGTACAGGTGGTTGTCGGGCGCGCCTTCGTGCACCAGCACGTCGCCGTCCTTCAGGTCGTGCACCGTCATCACGGCGGCGAGCTTGCGGCACTGTGCGTCGGTCAACTCCGCCGCCAGTTTGGATGCGCGCAACGCTTCGATCAGGGTGGGGTCGGTCATGTCAGCTTCCTTCGCTGCGGCGATTGCGGGCGGTGCCTTCTGCGCCCGCGGCAGGACGCGCTCGGCACGACCCACGTACGCATCGACCATCGAATCGGCCATGCGCGCGAACACCGGTCCGGCCACACGCTCGATCATTCCGTCGCCGATCTCGTAAGTCAGAGTGAAATCGATCCGGCAGGCCCACGCATTGAGCGGCGTCAAACGCCATTCGCCCTCGAAGCGCCGCAGCGGCCCGCGCACCATCTTCAATTGCAGCCACTCGGGCCGCCGTTTGGGGTTGCGCGTCTCCAGCCACAGGTTCAGGCCGGCCACGCGCATCGATATGCGCGCGGCGACGATCTCCTCGCTGCGCTCCAGGATTTCGGCCGCACTGCACCAGGGGATGAAGTGCGGGTAGTACTCGGCCTGCTCGATGATGTCGAACATCGATTCGGCCGGGTACGGCATCAGAACGGTCTTGCGTACCTGCATGCGCGGATTGTGCCCCGCGCCGGCGCGGAAAACACGACGGCCGCCCGCAGGCGGCCGTCGGATCGGGCGCGGCGTCGCGCTATTTCGTCTGCGCGTCGTGCTTCTGGCGGAAGATGCGCTTGCTTTGCACATTCTCCGCGTGCTGCAGGCGGCGCGATTCGCGCACCCCGACATGGCCGTCGGCGGCGGCGCGCGCCTGCAGGCGCGAATCGTGCGCCTGGCCGCGCTCCATGCGCGCGGCCTCGCGATTCGTCAGCGCGCCTGACTGCACGCCTTGCTCGATGCGCTTTTGCTGGTTGACATCGCGCTGCACCGCGGCCTGCATGCGCTGCGACGACGCCGAGTCGGGATTGCCGGTCTGCGCGTCGTGCTTCTGGCGGTAGATGTCGCGGCTCGCCTGGTTCTGCATCTGCGTGATACGCGCCTTTTCCTGCGGCGACAGATTACCGTCGCGCAGCGCGCGCGCCTCGGCACCTTCGACCCGCGCCTGTTCGCGCTCAAGGCGGCCCGCTTCCTTCGTGTTAAGCGCGCCCGACTGCAGGCCCTGTTCGATCCGCTGCTGCTGGTTGACGTCGCGCTGGACGATGCCGGTCTGCGCGAAGGCCGGAACAGCGGCGGCCGCGAGTAGCGCCGCGAAAATGTGGTTGCGATTCATCCTTCCTCTCCGTTCGTGTGCCATGGGACGACCCCATGCGCAGACTAACGAGGCCGCGCGCGCCGCGTCGACCGCGTTGCGGTAAGAAAGTGCTACGGAAGTTTCCGCGGTTACAGGCCGGTCGGGCGAACGGCGGATGGCACGGCACATGTGTCGTTCCCGACCCCGCCTTCGCGGGGGCAGGGTGCAGCGGGAACCAAGTGACTTTGGTGCACCGAGCTGGATCCCCGCTTTCGCGGGGATGACTCAAAGCGCGGCTTGCGCCGCGCTTTGAGTCACTTTGCCGTCGGCATCACGAACTCGGCACCCTTGCCGATCGAGCCGGGCCAGCGCTGCATCACCGCCTTCATGCGCGTGTAGAAGCGCACGCCGTCCATGCCGTAGGCGTGCGTGTCGCCGAACAGGCTCTTCTTCCACCCGCCGAACGAATAGAACGCCATCGGCACCGGGATCGGCACGTTGATGCCGACCATGCCGACCTTCACGCGGCGCACGAACTCGCGCGCGGTGTTGCCGTCGGCCGTGAACAGCGCCACGCCGTTGCCGTATTCGTGCGCGTTGATCAGGTCCACCGCGGCAGCGAAGTCGGGCACGCGCACGACGCCGAGCACGGGACCGAAGATCTCCTCCCTGTAGATGCGCATCGACGGCTGCACGTGATCGAACAGGCTCCCGCCGAGGAAGAAGCCCTTCTCCCGCCCCGGCACCGTAAGCCGGCGGCCGTCGACCACGAGCTTCGCGCCTTCCTGCACGCCGAGATCGACGTAGCCCTTGACCTTCGCCTGATGCGCGCCGGTGACGAGCGGCCCCATCTCGGAAGCCTTGTCCATGCCGTCGCCGACCTTCAACGACTTCGCGCGCGCGGCGAGCCGCTCGACCAGCGCATCGGCGATCCGTCCGACCGCGACGGCGACCGAGATCGCCATGCAACGCTCGCCCGCGGAGCCGTAGGCCGATCCGATCAGCGCGTCGACCGCCTGCTCCAGATCCGCGTCCGGCATCACCACCATATGGTTCTTGGCGCCGCCGAGCGCCTGCACGCGCTTGCCGTGCCGGGTGCCTTCCTGATGGATGTACTCGGCGATCGGCGTGGAGCCGACGAAGCTCACTGCCGCGACGTCAGGGTGATGGAGCAGCGCATCGACCGCGACCTTGTCGCCCTGCACGACGTTGAACACCCCGTCGGGCAGCCCCGCCCGCTGCAGCAGATCGGCCATCATCAGCGACGCCGACGGATCGCGCTCCGAGGGCTTCAGCACGAACGCGTTGCCGCACGCGAGCGCGATCGGGTACATCCACATCGGCACCATCGCCGGGAAGTTGAACGGCGTGATGCCGGCGACCACGCCCAGCGGCTGGCGCAGCGAATACTGGTCGATGCCGGTCGACACCTGCTCCGAGTAGTCGCCCTTCAGCAGGTGCGGTATGCCGCAGGCGAACTCGACCACCTCGATGCCGCGCACCACCTCGCCCTTCGCGTCGTCGAGCACCTTGCCGTGCTCGCGCGTGAGGATCGCCGCCAGCGACTCCTGGTGCTTCTCCAGCAGTTCCTTGAACTTGAACATCACGCGCGCGCGCCGCAGCGCGGGCGTGTCGGCCCACGCGGGGAATGCGCGCTTGCCCGACTGCACGGCGGCGGCGACCGTCGCCGCGTCGGCGAACCTTACCAGCCCCGTCACCTCGCCCGTGGCCGGATTGAAGACCTCGCCGGTGCGCGCCGGCGTGCCGCCGACGCGCGCGCCGTCGATCCAGTGGGTGATGTCGTCGAGGTTGGTTTCGCTTTTTCCCATCGCGTCCGGCTCAGTGGACCGCAGGCTTGCAGAAGTGCCCGTGGCGCGCGTCGCTCATCATCGCGCTGAACTCGTCGCGCGTCATCCTGAGCAGCATCTCGTGATCGCCGGCCTCGATGAACACTTCCGGATTGGTTTCCAGCTCGTCTTCGACGACCGTCTCCACGCCCCAGGCCATGCCGATCGCGGGCACCGCGCCCAGGTCGCAGTCGGTGAAGACTTCCGCGATGCGCTGCTCGTCGGACAGATGCAGCGCGCCGCGCCCGAGCATCTGCGCGAGTTGTCCGACATTGACGCGCGCGTCGGCCGGCACCACCGCCATCACGCAGCCCTGGTCGTCCTCCAGGATCACCGACTTGGCGAGCTGGTGCGGCGTGACGTGCGCCGCGCGCGCGGTCTCCGCGCTGCTGCGGCTGTGCGGATGCGAGCACAGGTCGTAGCTCGCCCCGCAGCGTTGCAGGTAGTTCGACAGACGTGATGGCATCGACATGGCAGCCTCCTTTGACGCGCCGAGGAAAGTGGCGCAGCCCGCAAAGTCTGCTCCCGCGCGACCGCCGGCGCCAAGCACGCGGATCGACTATTCGATCGCCTGCAACGCGTTGCGGATCGTGTCGAGCAGCCGCTCGATCTGGTCCTTTTCGACGATCAGCGGCGGGCTGAGCGCCAGGATGTCGCCGGTGAAGCGCACCAGCGCGCCGGCCTCGAAACACTTGACGTGCGCTTCCAGCCCGCGCCGTCCGGGTGCGCCCGGCCGCGGCTCCAGCTCGATGCCGCCGACCAGCCCCAGGTTGCGGATGTCGATCACGTGGCGCGTGCCCTTCAGCGAATGCAGCGCCGCCTCGAACACCGGCTCCATCGCGCGCGCGCGGTCGAACAGCTTCTCCTCGGCGAAGAGCTTCTGCGTGGCGATCGCGGCGGCGCAGGCGAGCGGGTGGCCCGAATAGGTGTAGCCGTGCAGGAACTCGATCTGCCCCTCGGGCGCGCCATCGACGATCGCATCGAAGATCTCGTTGCGGACGATCACCGCACCCATCGGCACCGCTGCGTTGTTGATCGCCTTGGCACAGTTCAGGAGGTCGGGCTTCACGTTGAACCGCTGCGCGGCGAACGGCGCGCCCAGCCGGCCGAAGCCGGTGATCACCTCGTCGAAGATCAGCAGCACACCGTACTTGTCGCAGATCGCGCGCAGCTTCTCGAGATAGCCCGTGGGCGGAATCAGCACGCCGGCCGAGCCCGCCATCGGCTCCACGATCACCGCGGCGACGTTGCTGGCGTCGTGAAACAGGATCAGCTTCTCCAGGTCGTCGGCGAACTCGACGCCATGCGCCGGCTGGCCGCGCGAGAAGCTGTTCCGCGCCAGGTCGTGCGTGGCGCGCATGTGGTCGACGCCCGCCATCAGCGCCGGGAACGCCTTGCGGTTGCCGGGGATGCCGCCCGCCATCGTGCCGCCGATGTTCACGCCGTGGTAGCCGCGTTCGCGGCCGATGATGATGCGGCGCGAGGCTTCGCCACGCGCACGGTGATAGGCCAGCGCGATCTTGATCGACGTGTCGGCCGACTCCGACCCGGAGTTGGTGAAGAACACGCGCTTCATCCCCTCCGGCGCCACCGCCGCGACCGCGGTGGCGGCCTCGAACGCGACCGGATGCCCGAGGTTGAACGGCGGCGCGTAGTCCATCGTCGCGGCCTGCCGCTGCACCGCTTCGACGATCGGCTTGCGGTTGTGCCCGGCGTTCACGCACCACAGCCCCGCGGTGCCGTCGAGCACCTGGCGGCCGTCCGGCGTCCAGTAGTACATGCCTTCGGCCTTCGCCAGCAGGCGCGGCGCGGCCTTGAACTGCCGGTTCGCGGTGAACGGCATCCACCATTCGTCGAGCGAAACCATCGAGCCGGTCAGCGGGTTTTCGAGTTTCATGCAGCCTCCTTATTGGGTGAGGCGAAAGGAAGAGAAGAAAGTGTCGAGCGCATCGGCCGTCAGTTCGCCCTCGGCGCCGATCGCCGCAATCTGATAGAGGCGATCATCGACCACATAGAAGCGCGCGGCAAGTTGCCCGGGCCGGCGATCCCGCCCGACGCGCCCGCGCGCCTCGACCGACTGGCCGCCGCGAACGACATGTCCGGCGGCCGCGGCCGCCGGCAGCATGGCCGGCTGCACGCTGCTCGTGCGGCCGTCGATGTTGCGCACCAGCGCATCGCGGAACCACGCCAGCGTCGCGTCGATATGGGGTGGATCGACCGCCTCCGGCGTCAGTTGCGCCACGCCGGCGGCGAACAGCGTCGGACCGACCCCGGTGGACACCATGGTCATCCGGATCGGGTGCCCGTCGAAGGAGATCTCGCGCGTGGCCGTCTGCGGCTTGTCCGGCATCAAAATCGCGAAGCCGCCGTCGGCGGACTTGATCTCGCGCCAGTCGAACTTCGGACTGCACGCGGCCAGCAGCAGAGCGCCGGCCAGACTCGCGAGTAACTTCCGTCGCATGAAAAAAGCCGGGCCGCGGCCCGGCTCGTCGTCATCCGGCGCGGCTACTTGCGCGGGCCCGCTGTGCGGGCGGCGGCCGCCTTCTTCTTCACGCGATGCGGCCGCTTCTTGCCGTAGCTGCCGTTGTAGATCTTGCCGCGCCGGGTGCGCAGGTCGCCTTTGCCCATCTGAAGCTCCGTCGTTCGAGTCGAGCACGGATTATAGGTAGCCGCGAGACGGGATCAGGAATCTCCGGATAACCCCGCGCGCCTGCGTCGGCGCAGAATCGCCCGATCACATACGCGGATGCGGTCGGTCCGGGGAGGCGGCAATGTGGCTGATGCTCAGGAGTCACTACCCGTATGTGGCGCTGACGCTGATCGGCGTGCCCGTGCTGCTGGCGGATCCGGCACTCTTCATCCTCGGCCTCGCGCTCGCGATCGGGCTCGTGCCCTGCGCTTACGCCCCCGACGTCGACGAGATCGCGGACCGCACGCACGACTCCGATCCGCGCTGAGCGGCCCGCGCCTCGGCCTAAAATGGCTCCCCAGAACGAAAACCGGGGAGGCTGTCGTGGCGCTCGTCGTCTTCAGGTCCAAGGCCGCGGGCGAGATCTTCTATCTCGCAGAGAACGCGCGCCGGCTGTTCGACATCATCGGCAAGGACCCCGCGCCGCGCGGCGTGATCACCGCCGCACAACTGCCGGACGCGATCGCCAGGCTGATCGCCGCGGTCGAGGAAGAAAAGGCGCTGCAGAAGGCCGCTCAGCCGCAGGAGGGCGAAGAGGGAACCGGCGGCGCCCAGCGCGCGGTGACGCTCGGGCAGCGGGCGTATCCGCTGCTCGAGATGCTGCGCGCCGCGCAGAAGAGGAACGTCGACGTCACCTGGGGCGTCTGACGCGGCGGCGCGGGCGCGAGGCAGCGGTGAGCGAACCGCCTCACGTCGAGAACGGACCGGAGCGCGACGCATCGGCACGACGCTCGTCACTGCGGCAGCAGCTATGGCTCGGCGTCGCCGCCGTCGCGCTGATGGCCTGCGGCGCTGCGCTGGCGCTGTCGGCGCTGAGGATCGAGGGCGCGCTGCACGACCGCTACGACGATGCGCTGACGCTGGCGGGCAAGACGCTGCAGGCGCAGCAGGCCGCCGCCGACCTGCGCCGCTGGCAGGTCCGGCTCGCGCTGCGCCTGGCCGATGGCGGGAGCGCGCAGCGGTATGAAGAGGCGTTCGGCGCGCTGATGCAGGCGCGCGCGGCGCTCGACGGCCTGACCCGGCAGCTGCGCGCGTTCGACGCGGGAGGCGTCACCGCGTCGCCCATCGCGCGCATCGCCGCCGCGCTCGACAGCCTGGCGCAGACCAACGAGCGCATCCACGACGACGTGCTCGCGCGGCGCATTGAACCCGCCGCGGCGCGCGACCAGTTGCTATCTTCGACCGAAGCGGCGCTGGCGCAGATCGACGCCGCGCTGCCCGAGCTGGTCGCCGCGACGCACGAACACGTCGACCGGCTGTCGCAGCGCGCGCAGGAATACGGGCAGCTCGCGCGCCGCATCCTGCTCGCCGTCAGCGTGATCGCGCTGGCGCTGGCGGCGCTGCTCGGGCACGTCGGCTGGCGCACGATGCGCGCCAACGCGCGCCTGCTCGGCCAGCTCGACCAGATGGCGCACGAGGACGCGCTGACCGGCGCGCTGAACCGGCGCGGCCTCGACGAGCGGCTGCCGGTGGAGCTGGCGCGCGCCAGCCGCGTCGCCTATCCGCTGACGGTGGCGATGATCGATTTCGATCACTTCAAGCGCTTCAACGACCGCCGCGGCCATCAGGCGGGCGACCGCCTGCTGCGCGGCGCGGTCGACGCCTGGCGCGCGCACCTGCGGCCGATGGACATGCTGGTGCGCTATGGCGGCGAGGAGTTCACGCTGGTGCTGCCGGCGTGCGACGCCGAGCACGCGTGCGCGCTGATCGAGCGGCTGCGGCCGCTGATGCCGGAGCGGCAGACGTTCTCCGCCGGCGTGGCGAAGTGGAACGGCACCGACCCCGCCGACGAACTGCTGCGCCACGCCGATGCCGCACTGATGCAGGCGAAGAAGTCGGGCCGCAACCGCACCATCGTGTGGGGGCACGAGCCGCAGATCACGCTGCCGCTGGTCGTGCGCTGAAGCGGTAGCGCGGATTTGCGATCATCGCGCCTGCCATGAGCACGCGCCCCCGCATCCTGGTCGTGGAAGACGAGCCGGCGATCGCCGACACGATCGTCTACGCGCTGTCGACCGACGGCTTCGACGTGCAGTGGGTCGCCACCGGCAGCGAGGCGCTGGCGGCGCTGGACAAGCAGCCGTGCGCGCTGGCGATCCTCGACGTGGGCCTGCCCGACATCAACGGTTTCGATCTTTTCAAGCGCGTGAGCGCGCAGCATCCCGGCCTGCCGGCGATCTTCCTGACCGCGCGCAGCGCCGAGATCGACCGCGTGGTCGGGCTCGAACTCGGCGCCGACGACTACGTCGCCAAACCGTTCTCGCCGCGCGAACTGGTCGCGCGCGTGCGCGCGGTGTTGCGGCGGCTCACCAAACCGGCGCCGCGGCCGGCGGCGACCTCGGCTGCGTTCATCATTGATGACGAACGCAAGACCATCCGCTACCGCGGCGTCGCGCTCGAATTGCCGCGGATCGAGTACCGGCTGCTGAAGGTGCTGATCGAGCGGCCCGGCCGCGTGTTCTCGCGCGACGAGCTGATGAGCCGTGCGTGGGACGATCCCGGCGCGAGTTTCGACCGCACCGTGGACACGCACATCAAGTCGCTGCGCGCCAAGCTGCGCGCGATCGCCCCTGACGACGACCCGATCCAGACCCATCGCGGGCTCGGGTATTCGCTGCGCGAAACCTGACCACGGATCGCGGATCACGGTCGCAGTGTCCACCCGTTCGCGCATCTTCATCGGCATCTTCGTCGTGTACCTTGCCGCGATCGGCGTGCTGCTGTATCGCGTCGCGGCCGATTTCGATCCGCGCTACCGCGAGAGCGCCGAGGAGTCGCTGGTCGACACGGCCAACCTGCTCGCCACGCTGCTCGAGCGCCGCACCTACGACGGCGTGATCCCGACCGACGAGCTGGAGCGCACGCTGGCCGAACTGACGCGGCGGCCGGTGTACGCGCGCATCTTCGACATCGAGAAGACGAGGATCGACCTGCACGTGTACGTGACCGACCGCGACGGCACCGTGCTGTTCGACTCGAAGGGCCGGGATGTCGGCGCCAACTACCTCGACTGGCGCGACGTCAGCCGCACGCTCGAAGGCGCGTACGGCGCGCGCACCACCGTCGTCGTGCCGAACGACCCGAACTCGGCCGTGATGTACGTCGGCGCGCCGATCCGCGAGCGCACCGCCGCCAATCCGACCGGCGACATCGTCGGCATGGTCGGCGTCGGCAAGCCGATCGCGTCGATCCGGCCCTTCATCGTCAACGCGCGCGAGAAGCTGCTGTTGGTCGGCGTGATCTCGACCGCCGGCTTCGCGCTGCTGATGGTGTTCGCGACCGTGTGGCTGGTGCGGCCGTTCGGCTTCGTGCGCGACGTGTGGCGGACGCTCGCGCGCGATCCGGGCTCGATCGGCAGCTTCGGCCGGCGCCTCGTGCACGCGCTGCGCACCGCGTTCGCCGACATGCGCGACGCGCTCGCCGGACGCAGCTATGTCGACCAGTACGTGCAGACGCTGACCCACGAGCTGAAGAGTCCGCTGGCGGCGATCCGCGGCGCGGCGGAGCTGCTGCGCGAGCCGATGCCGGAGAAGGCGCGCGCGCGCTTCGCCGGCAACATCGAGGAGCAGGTCGAGCGCGCGCAGACGCTGATCGACCGCCTGCTGGAGCTGTCGGGCCTAGAGCGCCGCGCCGCGCTGGACAAAAGCGAGCCGGTGTCGCTGGTGCAGGCGGCCTACGCGGCGCGCGACGAACTGGCGACGCTCGCCGCGCAGAAGGAGATCGAGATCGCGATCACCGCCGACGCCAATGCGACCGTGCACGGCGACGCGTTCCTGCTGCAGCGCGCCGCCGCCAACCTGCTCGCCAACGCGATCGACTTCGCGCCGCGGTTCTCGAAGATCGACATCGCCGTGCGCGCGCTGAAGAAGCACGTCGAACTCACCGTCCGCGACCGCGGTCCGGGGCTGCCCGAGTACGCGCGCGACCGCGTGTTCGAGAAGTTCTTCTCACTGGCGCGCCCCGACAGCGGCAGGAAGAGCACCGGCCTGGGGCTCGCGCTGGTCAAGGAAGTCGCCGCGCTGCACGGCGGAGCGGCGAAGCTCGCCAATCATCCCGACGGCGGCGCGGTCGCGACGCTGACGCTGCCGCGGCCGAAGTCGACATAACGGACTTCACATAGCGTTCACAGTACCCGCACATCCGGTTCGAACGGACCACACCCGCCGCGCCGACAGTTCGCCTCGCACGCCCGCCGCACGCGGGCCACAACGAGGAGAACAAGATGCTGGGTCAGACGATCGCCGAAGGTGCGCTGCGCGCCGCGCAGCTGGTTCCGCTGCTGTTCGCCCTGAATGCGCCGCCGCCCGCGGAAGCACAACTGCCGCGCCCTGAGGTCGCCGAGCCGCCGTTCGAAGCGGTCACCGACGAGTCCTCTGCGCTCACGCTGACCGAACAGCACGTCGCGGTGCGCATCCGCGGCGGCCAGGCGCAGGTGCGCTCGCTGCTGACCTACCGCAACGAGCGTGCCGAGCCGGTGTCGGCGAGCTTCGCGTTCCCGTTCCCGGCGCTGCTGCAGCAGGGCGAGACGTGGCGCGCGATCGGAACGGAGTCGATCGATCCGCCCGAGTCCGGCGACGAATCGCCGCAGGACGCGGAGTACCGCGAGGTCGGCGAGCCGGTGCCGCCGCGCATCGACGTCGGCTACGTGACGGTCGCGCCTGGCGAGGAGATCCGCATCGAGACGCTGCGCACGACCGCGCTCGCGCCGCGCGCGCGCGGCTGGCGCCTCGCGCTGCCGCTGCCGGTTGACCGCAGCGCGCCGTACGCGCCGCAGTTCTCCGCCGACGTGGCGGTGGAGGAAAGCCCGGCCGTCGCGCGGCTCGCGTCGGCCACGCACGGCGGCACGGTGACCGGCCTCGGCAGCCCGCGCGCGCAGCTCGAAGTGCCCGCCGGCCGCGCCTACCTAGGCACGCAGTTCGTCGTCGACGTCGATGTCGGCGCCGCGCGCGGCATCGCGCAGTGGGGCGGCGAAGCCCATCCGCGCTGACCGGCACGCGAGACCGCCATGTTCTTCCTGACCCGCCTGTTTTTGTTGCTCCTGGTCGCCGGCGCCGCCGGCGCGCAGCCCGCCGGCGACGCGTCCCGCACGCTGTCGCCCTACTTCGTCGTCAGCGGTGCCGCACCCGGCGTCGACGCGCTGCCGCTGAAGTCCACCCGCGCCGACGTGACGATCAGCGGCGTGATCGCCGACGTCGTGGTCACGCAGCGCTACCGCAACGAGGGAACCACGCCGATCGAGGCGCGCTATGTGTTTCCTGCCTCGACCCGCGCCGCCGTGTACGCGATGCGCTTCACCGTCGGCGACCGCGTGGTCAACGCCGAGGTGCGCGAGAAGCAGCAGGCGCGCCGCGATTACGACCGGGCGAAGAAGGAGGGCAGGAGCGCCGCGCTGCTCGAACAGCAGCGGCCGAACGTGTTCAGCATGGCGATCGCCAACGTGCTGCCCGGCGACGAGATCGCGGTCGACCTGCGCTACACGGAGACGATCGTCCCCGACGACGGCACCTACCGCTTCGTGTTCCCGACCGTGGTCGGCCCGCGCTACAACGGCGGCACGCAGCCCGACGGCACGCCGACCGAAAGCCGCAAAAACGAGCCGTGGATCGCGCAGCCGACGCTGCGCGCCGGCCAGCCCGCGCCGCACACGTTCGGACTGAACGCGACCGTGCTGGCGCCGATGCCGGTGAAGATGCTGGCCTCGCCGTCGCACGCGCTCGACATCGACGGCGTCGGCGAGAAGCGGGCGACCGCGCACCTTCCGCCCGATCGCGCGCACGCGAACCGCGACGTGGTGCTCGAGTACCGGCTCGCCGGCAGCACGGTCGAGAGCGGCGTGCTGCTCCATCGGGGCAAGGAGGAGAACTTCTTCCTGCTGCTCGCCGAGCCGCCCGCGCGCGTCGACGCGGGCATGCTGCCGCCGCGCGAATACGTGTTCATCCTCGACATCTCCGGCTCGATGCACGGCTTCCCGCTCGCGACCGCCAAGTCGCTGCTGCGCGCGCAGGTAGCGAGGCTGCGCCCGGGCGACACGTTCAACGTGATCCCGTTCGCCGGCGGCTCCTCGCTGCTCGCGCCGCAGTCGCTGCCGGCGAGCGAAGAGAACATCGCGATGGCGATCCGCTTCATCGACCAGCAGACCGGCGGCGGCGGCACGGAACTGCTGCCCGCGCTGCGGCGCGCGCTCGCGCTGCCGGCGCAGTCCGGCCGCGCGCGCACGTTCGTCGTGATCACCGACGGCTACGTGTCGATCGAGAAGGAGGCGTTCGAGCTGGTGCGCGCCAACCTGGGCCAGGCCAACGTGTTCGCGTTCGGCATCGGCACGTCGGTCAACCGCTTCCTGATCGAAGGGCTGGCGCGCGCCGGCAAGGGCGAGCCGTTCTTCGTGCTGAACGCGGCGCAGGCCGAGCGCGAGGCCGCGCGCTTCCGCGCGATGATCGAGCAGCCCGTGCTGACGCGCATCCGCGTGAAATTTCCCGCCGGCTTCGACGCCTACGACCTCGACGTGCCGCAGGTGCCGGATCTGTTCGCGCAGCGGCCGGTCGTGCTGATGGGCAAGTATCGCGGCACTCCGGCCGGCACGATCGAGATCGAGGGCATCGCCGGCGGCGGCGCGGTCAGGCTGCCGGTCGACCTGGCGCGCGCCACACGCGGCGACGACACTCAGGCACTCAGGTACCTGTGGGCGCGCAGCCGCATCGCAGCGCTGGGCGACTTCATGAAGCTGCGCGCGGACGACGACACCCGGCAGGCGATCACCGCGCTCGGCCTGAAGTACAACCTGCTGACCGACTACACGTCGTTCATCGCGATCGACAAGGTCGTGCGCAACGCGGGTGGCGCGTCGACGAGCGTCGAGCAGCCGCAGCCGCTGCCCGCCGGCGTCAGCGAACTCGCGCTCGCCGCCGCGCCCGCCACGCCCGAACCGGAATTCGCGCTGCTCGCGGCTGCGGCCGGCGCGCTGACGTGGTGGTTACGCCGCCGCCGCGTACTGGTGGAGGCACGCCGTGCATGAGGCACCGCTGAACGCACGCATCGGCCGCACGGCTCCGGGGCCGATGTTCGGCGCGGCGATGGCATCGAGTCGCGCGCGCGCCGCAATCCCGGCCGCGTGGCCGCTGCTCGCGCTGCTGCTCGCCGCGCTGTGGCCGCACTGGGTCTGGATGGCGCGCCGGCTGACTGACGGCTCCGACGAGCCGTGGGGCATCCTGGCCGTCGCCGCCGTGCTCGCGCTGGTGTGGCGCGATCGCGATGCACTCGCGCTGCCGTCGCGGCACGCGCTGGCGGCCAGCGGTGCGCTCGCGGTCGCGGCGGCGCTCGCGCAGTTCTTCGTGCCGCCGATTTTCGCTGCCGGCATCGCGATGCTGTCGCTGGCGCTGTTCCTCGCGTCGGCCTTGCCGCACCGGCCCGCGGCAACGCTCGCCACGCTGCTGCTGCTGGCGCTGCCGGTGATCGCATCGCTGCAGTTCTACCTCGGCTATCCGCTGCGCGCGCTGACCGCGCACGCCGCCGCGCCGCTGCTGCAGGCCGCCGGCATCGACGCCCGCGCGGCCGGCGCGTCGCTGCAATGGAACGGCACCACGGTGCTGGTCGATCCGCCGTGCGCGGGCATCGGCATGCTGTGGGTCGGCAGCTTCGTCGCCGCGCTGCTGTCGTACCTGAACGGCGCATCCGCGCGGCGCACGCTCGCCAGCGGGCTCGTCGCCGCGGCGCTGGTGCTCGCTGCCAACGTGCTGCGCAATGCGGTGCTGTTCTTTCCCGAAGCGGGCCTCGTGCACTGGCCCGAGGCCGCGCATCGCGCGGTGGGGCTGGCCGCCTTCGCGCTGGCGATCGCGCCGCTGGTGGTCTTCACGCACTGGAACTGAAGATGAAAGTCCGCACCCTCTTCGTCGGCGCTTGCCTGGCCGCGGCGGTGCTGTCGGTGTTCGCTTCGATCGCCACGCGCCGCGCAGCGCGCGCGGTCGACGCGAACGCCGCGGTCGCCACTCGAACCTCCTCCGTCGAGTGGCCGACCCACTTCCGCGGCCGGCCGCTGACCCAACTCGCGCCGGCGCCTCTCGACGCGCGCTTCGCGCACCGCTTCCCGGGCGCGATCGCGCGCTTCACCGACGGCACGCAGACGCTGATCGTGCGCCGGGTCGATCGCCCCACGCGCACGCTGCACCCGGCGACCGACTGCTTCCGCGCCGCCGGCTACGCGACCACGGCGTCGAGCGCGCGGATCGACGGATCGGGCGAGCACTGGCGCTGCTTCGTCGCCGCGCGCGACGGCGCCCGCATGCGCGTGTGCGAGCGCATCGCGGCCGGCCGCTTCGACGCAACTCAGGGCTACACCGACGTGTCGGCGTGGTACTGGAGCGCGCTCGGTTCCACCGGCCCGTGGTGGGCGATCACCGTGATCTCTGCGCTCGACGAGAAAGCCGCATGAAACGACTGCTGATGCCCCTGTTGCTCGGCGCGCTGATTGGTCTGCTCGCGCTTGCGACCTTGGCCGCCGTGACGATCGCCGCCAGCGGCGTGCTCGCCACACGCGCGGGCGCGTGGACCCTGCGCGTGACGGTCGCGCCGCACGCGGCGTTCGACGTCAACGTGCCGGGGCTCGCGCGGCTCGCGACCACGCCGCTCGGGTTGCGCGCGCTCGACGGCCAGGTGCGCAGCACGCCGATCGGACGGCTGCACTTCCGCCGCGCAGGGGACACGCTGGTCGTGCGCTGCGCGCCGTGCATGCTCGACGACCGCCGCCTGCACACGCAGGTCGTGACGATCGACGCGATCGACCTGCGCCTGACCGCGCGCGACGGCGCGCTGATGGAAGGCTGGCTCGCCAGCGGCGGCGTGCAGGTGCCGTTCACCGCGCGGCTGGCGAGCGACCGCATCGACATCGACTGGTCGCTCGCGCCGACCGACATCGCGGCGCTGTATCGCGTGCTGCGCCACGCGATCCCGGAAGCGGCAGTGGCGACGGTCGAAGGCCGCATCGAGGCGAAGGGTTCGCTGCGACTTCCTGCGGCGACCGCACGCACGCAGGTCGCGCTCGACGACTTCGCGGTCGAGGGGCTCGGCACCGAGCGGCTGCGGTACGGCGCGTTCGGCTTCCGCTGCCATGGCGCGCCGCGCGCGCTCGTCACCGGCGACGGGCAGCCGAACTGGATCGCGGCCGACCGGCTCGGCGCGCTGCTGCCGGCCGCGGTGCTGGCGGCGGAGGATCAGCGCTTCGCTGATCACCCAGGCTTCGATGCGCAGGAGATCGCGCACGCGCTCGCGCGCCTCCCGGCCGAAGGTCCCGCGCGCGGCGCGAGCACGATCACCCAGCAGGTCACGCGCACGTTCTTCACCGGCGGCGAGCGCACCGCCGTGCGCAAGCTGCGCGAGTTGCTGTACGCGGTCGAGATGGAACGAACGCTCGGCAAGGCGCGCATCTTCGAGCTGTACCTGAACACCGTCGACTGGGGTCCGGGCATCTGCGGCGCGCGCGCGGCCGCGCGCATCTATTTCAACAAGCGGCCGGCACGGCTCAGCGCGCTCGAGGCGGCGTGGCTCGCGGGCATCCTGCGCAATCCGCACGCAGCCTACCGGCGCGAGTTCGTCGCGCGTGCACCCGACGCGCAGCGCGCGACCGCGGTGTTGATGCAGATGCGCTCGGTGCCGCGCCGCGCGCGCCGACACGCCGCGCAGCAGGCGCTGGTCTTCGCGCCGGCGCCGCCGATGTCGGCCGCGACCCTTCGACTCGGCTCAGGAAAGGCGCGCTTTGCGTCACGCTGACGGCTCGGCGCGCACGCGCGCGGTCCTGCCGCCCTCCTTTGCGTGACCCGGCGCGCATCACCGCATAGTTGCCGCGGCCGATCGCCCCTTCCATCCGCGAGCACGGCTGGCACGGGCCGACGAGTTCGAGCAGCGCAGCGCCGACGCGCAGCCGCGCGCCTTTCAGCGCCAGCCGGTTGATGCCGGAGACGACGACCGGGCGAGCAGCGTCTGTTCGAGGAACTTCACCACCGCGTAGAAGCGGAAGTCGGCGTTGTCCTTGCGCGCGAAGCCGTGGCCCTCGTTGTCGGCGAGCAGGTACCACACCGGCACCTTGTTGGCGCGCACGCGCTCGACGATCTGCTCGGCCTCCGTGTACGGCACGCGCGGATCGTTGCGGCCGTGGATCACGAACAGCGGCGCGCGGATCTTGCCGGCGTTGTTGACGGGCGAGATCTTCTCGAGGAATGCGCGCAGCGCGGGATCGCGCTCGTCGCCGTATTCGGCGCGCCGCAGCTCGCGGCGGTAGCTCTCCGTGTTCTGCAGGAAGCTCACGAAGTTGGCAATGCCGACGTCGGCGATGCCGCCGCGCAGCCGCTCGCTGTAGTGCACCAGGCTCGCGTGAACCATGTAGCCGCCGTAGCTGCCGCCGGCGACGACGACGCGGCCGGAATCGAGCCGCGGCTGCGTCGCGATCCAGTCGAGCGCGGCGCCGATGTCCTTCACGGAGTCCTCGCGCTTGATGCCGTTGTCCAGATCGAGGAAGGTTTTGCCGAAGCCGGCGGAGCCGCGCACGTTCGGCTCCAGCAGCGCGATGCCGAGTCCGTTGATCAGGTAGTTCAGCCGGTTGTTGAAGCGCAGCTTCGCCTGCGCTTCAGGGCCGCCGTGGATCAGCAGCAGCACAGGCCGCGGGCCGGTGAACTTCGCCGGCGGCAGGTACAGGATGCCGCTGATCGCGCGGCCGTCGAAGCTGTTCCACGTGACGATCCGGCCGTCGGCGAATGTGGACGGGTCGACGCCTTCGGTGGCGGGCGCCGTCCAGCGCGTGAGCGTGCCGCTATCAACGCGATACGACCACACGGTCCCCGGGCTCTGCGGCGAGTCGGCCGAGAACGCGATCTCGCGCGCGCCGGCGCGATGCCATTCGAGCCCGCTCAACTGGCCCGCGGGCAGCGGCGGCCGCGCGACCTCCTTGCCGGTTGCCGGGTCGTACAGCACCGCCTCGTCGCGGCCGTCGACGTTGAACACCGCGACGAGCCGCGCGCCGTCGTCGGACAGCTTGAAGGTGTCGACGTCCCACGGCACGTGCTCCGACAGGATACGCAGCGTCTTCCTCGCGAAGTCGTACTCGGCGAGCTGCAGGAACTCGCTGCGCTCGCTGGTGGCGAGATAGAGCTTTCGGCCGTCCGGACTGAACTCGAAGCCGAAGTAGCTCGCGCGCGCGTCCGGTTGCGAAGGCAGCAGCTGCCCGCGCTTGCCGCTTTCGGCATCGATCCGCCACACGGTGGTGTCGGTCGCGCTGCGGTAGTGGATCAGCACCAGCGACCTGTCGTCGGGCGCGAAGCGAAAATCGCCCCAACCGACCCCCGGCAGCTCGGCAAGCGTGCGCTTCGACTCGGGCTGCAGCGGATCGACCAGCGTGAGCAGCGTGGCGACGCGGTCGCGCCGCCCGCCCTGCGCGGTGCGGTCGAGCGGCACCGAAGCGATCAGCAGCCGGTCGCCGGCGCGGTTGAAGGTGAAGCTGCTCGCCATGTCGGGGTCGGACAGCAGCGTGCTGGCGCGGGTGTCGGGATCGAAGCGGTAGACGCGGGTGGCCTCGTTGCCACCGGCGTCGCGCGTGTAGACGATGTAGCGGCCGTCCTTCGGCTCGAACGCGGCGTGTTCGACGCGCTCGTCGAAGTCGAGCAGCTTCTCCAGCGCGCCGCCGGGTTCGCGCAGCAGGTAGATGTGCGCGATACTGGCGCCGCGATCGCGATGGCGCACCAGCATCTGGCGCGATTTCGGATGCCAGTCGACGAAGCCGTGGCCGCGGAACTCGGTGTACGCGCCGACCTGTTTCGCCAGCGCGGCGGGGATCGGCGGGATGCCGTCGGCGCGCAGGTGCGGGTTGGGCGCGAGCACGTCCTGCGCGGCGGCCGATGCCAGCAGCGCGAGCGCGGCGAGTGCGGCGAGCACTTCCTTCATCGTCGTCGTTCTCACCACTGGCCGAAGAACACGCCGGCGCGCTTGTACGCGTCGGTGCCCTGCTCGACCTGCTCGAGGGTCACCGTCGTGCGCCGCTTCAGCCGCGCGAACCAGTCGAGCAGCCGCATCCGCATCTCCGCGCGCACGTTTTCGAGCGCGCTGTCGCGGCCGCGGTCGCGCAGTTCGTCGGGATCGTTGCGCAGGTCGAAGAGCTGCGGCGGCAGGTCGAGCCAGTGCACGTACTTCCAGTCGCGCGTGCGCACCATCCACGCGCGGCAGCGGTCGGGCGGGAGCCCGAGCGTTCGGCGCGCGGCGCGGTAGCTGAAGTCGAGTTCGGAAAACACCGCGTCGCGCCACGGCGCCGGCGTCGCACCCGCGAGCCACGGCGCGAGCGACCGGCCCTCGACGCGGTGCGTGGCGGGATCGAGGCCAAGCAGATCGAGCGCGGTCGGCACGACGTCGATCGCCTCGGCCAACTCGGCGATGCGCCGCCCTTGCGCGCCGCCCGGCGCGGCGACGATCAGCGGGACGCGCGTCACGCAGTCGTAGAAGTGTTCCTTCTCGCCGAGCCAGTGGACGCCGAGCAGGTCGCCGTGATCGGACGTGAACGCGACCAGCATGTCGCGCCAGCGGTCGAGCTCGTCGAGCAGCTTCCACACGCGGCCGAGGTGATCGTCGATCTGCCTGACGAGGCCCACGTACGCGGGCCGCACGACCTCGATCACCTCGTCGCGCGCGAAGTTCACGCACTCCTCCTGCCGGCGATACGCGGCAAGTGCCGGATGCGGATCGTCGAGTTCGCTCGGCGCACGCGCGCCGGCCAGCGGCAGTTCCGCATGTGCCAGCCCGACTGCGTGCGACCGGCCGCGTCGGTCACGCTGATCACGTGGTCGGTCCACGGATCATCGCCCGCGTAGCCCTGCGCGCGCAGCCAATCGGCGTAGTCGGCGGCCGGCTCCGCATGGTGGCCGTCGTGGCGCAGTGCCTCGACAAAGCTGCCGCGCGCCAGCAGCGCGCCCAGCTCGCTCGCGCCATCGAGCGCGAAACGCGCCAGCCCGGCGCGGTCCGGCATCACGTGCGTCTTGCCGATCAGCGTCAGTTCGCGGCCGGCTGCGCGCAGGTAGTCGCCGAGGGTCAGTTCCGCGACCGACAGCGGCACGCGGTTCCAGGTCGCGCCGTGCGACGACACGTAGCGTCCGGTGTAGAAGCTCATCCGTGACGGGCCGCACACGCCCGATTGCGCGAACGCGTGGTCGAACCGCACGCCGCGCGCGGCGAGCGCATCGAGGTTGGGCGTCGCGAGTCGCGGATGCCCGTAGCACGACAGGTGGTCGGCGCGCAGCTGATCGCACATAATGAACAGCAGGTTGCGCGCGCGCATCGTCAGAAGCCCTCGCGCCACTCGGCGTTGAACACCTTCCACTGGCCGCCGTCGCGCCGCCAGGCGGAGTCGAACTCCCAGCTTTGGCCGCGCTCGGGCAGCAGGCCGGGGCCGCCGGTGGCCACCACGCGTACGCGCGCGCGGGCGCGGTCGCCCTCAATGCGCAGATCCGTCACGACGGCGGCCAAATGGATCTTCTCGTTGCGCAGATAGATGCCGGCCAGCACGCGCTTGGCATCCTGTTTGCCGAACGCGCCGGATTCGCGCGTGAAGTCGTCTGCGACAGACTCAAGGAACGCACCGGGTTCGCCGCCTTCGATCGCCTTTGCCATTGCCGCAATCGTGTCGCGCAGCTCTCGCTCGGGGTCGCCGCGGGAACACGCGGCCAGCGCGAGCACCGCAGGCATCAGCAGCGCCATGCGGCGCGAGATCATGCCGATGATGTTCCCAGTCCGCCGCCGCACTCAGTAAACCTGTTCGATCGTCACGCCGAACGCGGCGCCCGCCCGAGCGAGCGCGCGATCGGCCGTCGCCAGCTTGAGCACGCGCTCGCGCAGGCAGAAGGCGAGATGCAAGGCATCCCCGGTGCGCAGGCCAAGCCGATACGTCCGCAGCAGCACCGTGGACGCGCGCACCAGCTCCGAGTCCGTTTCGATCAGACGCAGCGACGGCAGCAGCTTGCCTTCCAGCACCTCGATCGCGCCGTCGGCCTGCCCCGATGTGAATTCACCGCGCCTGACCTTGATGCCCACCGCGCTCGAGAATTCCGCCACAGCCCAGTCGCTGGTCGCCAGCGGCGCATCGGCGCGCTCGATCCACTGCCGCACGCGTGGTGAGGCTTCCTCGGCCAGGCATGCAGCAAGAAGAACGTTCGTATCGAGATAGCAGTCAGAAGCCGGCATCGCGCATCTCGCGGACGAGCTGCGCCGCCGAGATCTTGCTCTTGGGCAGTGTTCGACGGAAGGCTTCGATCGCCTCCCAGTCGATCGACTTCCTCGCGCGCGCCAGCGCCGGAACAACGGTCGCGATCGGCTGGCCGCGGCGCGTGATCGTCACCTTCTGTCCGGCCTCGACCTTCTTCAGGATCTCGCTCAGATGCGCCTTGGCTTCGGCGACGCTGTAGGCACCCATGGCCACGCTCCATGATGGTCATCGAAATGACCATATCTTACTGCATGCCCGCGCCAGCTTGCTCCACCGCAGGAGCGAAGCCGGTCAACGACCGGGAAGCGCGACGACCCGCAGCCGCCGATCGACGCGCGCGATGCGGTCGAAATCCTGATCCGCATGCAGCAGCGGCTCGCCCGCCTCGATCGCGCACAGCGCGATCGAGCAGTCGGTCGACGACCGGATCGTCACACCTTCCCAGCGCAATCGCGCGTACAGCAGCGCGGCGTCGCGCGCGTGGGTGAACGCGTCAGCGGGGGAGAAGCGCGGCAGCGACTCGATGCCGCGCAAGAGCCTCTCGAAATGCGCTGCGCCGCGCGCGCCCTGCAGCAACTCCTGGAGCACGGGTGGAACCATCAGCACGTTCGTGCGCCGCTCAAGGGCGGATCGCAAGGCGAGCGCCACCGGCGAGCCGGTGCCCCGCAAGTACTCGATCCACGCGGTGGAGTCCGCGATCACCGGCGGGGCGATCTTCTTTTGGCAGCCCGATAGGGAGCCTGCGGTTCTGCAACGAGATGCGGCGCGCCCGCCGCCCGCTTGGGGTCGTAGTCGGGCGCGATGAGGTCGGAGCCGTACAGCGCCAGCAGGCTGTCGAAGTCCGTTTCGCGCACGTACTCGCGCAGCGCGATTTCGACCGTCTCGCGCATGGTCGTCACGCCCGCCTTCTTCATCGCCTTGGCGATCAGCTTCTTGTCGAGAACGATGTTGGTTCGCATCGCTACACCTGGCATGTGTATCGCGAGCTTACCCGCGGCTATCGGTGGCCTGCAACAGGCGGGATGCACCGCGATGACGCCGGACCGCGCAGGTCCGCTACCAAGGGCCAAACAGGCCCAGTATCAGGACGCCTGCAAGCAGCGTCAGCAACGGCGCGGGCTTCCACCGAAAAGCAGCGCCGCGCAGATCGCTCTGTTCCGAGGCTGATCGCGGCAGATCTCCATCGATCGCCGGCACGCCTGCGGCAACTCCCATTCCGGCCAGAGTGAATACCGCGACTGACGAGAACGCCTCGCCGAGCACGTCGCCTGCGCGCGGTCCGTGAACAAGGCCGAGCATGCCGCAATAGGCACTGACAAACACGACCACCGACCACTTGAATTCGGCCGCCGTCGAGACCCATTCATGCCAAGAGAGCCATGCGGCAATTGGCCAAACACTCAGAGCCGTCACGAAGCCGAGCAACGCACCCAGGAACGCGGCGATCGCACCGAAGGAAAGGCGACCGCGGACGGAAAGCCCCTCCTTTGTCCCGAGCACCGGGCGCAGTCGCTCGCGCCGCGGCCTTCGATCGCCGGCCAACGTCGATCAACCGAGATTCGCTGCCAGCCACCGCTCCAGTTCTTCGACCGACTGCGCCTTGCGGCGCGCCAGGTCTTCGAGCTGGTCGCGGCCGATGCGGCCGACGTTGAAGTACTTCGCCTGCGGGTGGGAGAAGTAGAAGCCGCTGACCGAAGACGGCGGGATCATCGCGTAGTTCTCGGTCAGCGTCATGCCGATGTCGGCGCAGGCGAGCGCCTCGAACAGCTTCGCCTTCACCGCGTGCTCGGGGCAGGCCGGATAGCCTGGCGCGGGGCGGATGCCGCAATAGCGCTCGCGGACCAGCTCCTCGTTGGTCAGCGCTTCGTTCGCCGCGTAGCCCCACAGGTCGCGGCGCACGCGCTCGTGCATCAGTTCGGCGAACGCCTCGGCCAGCCGGTCGGCGATCGCCTTCAGCATGATCGCGCCGTAGTCGTCGTGCTTGCGCAGGAACAGCGCCTCGCGCTTCTCCAGCCCGATGCCGGCGGTGACCGCGAACAGGCCGATGTAGTCGGCGATGCCGCTCGCCTTCGGCGCGATGAAATCGGCCAGGCACCGGTTCGGATTCGGCACGCCGTCGATGACCGGCTTCTTCGTCTGCTGGCGCAGTCCGTGCCAGGTGAACAGCACCCTGCGGCGCGAGTCGTCGGTGTAGATCTCGATGTCGTCGCCGACCGCGTTCGCCGCAAAGAATGCGACCGCGCCGTTGGCGGTGAGCCAGCGCTCGGCGACGATGCGCTCGAGCAACTTCTCGCCCTCGGCGAAGACCTGGCGCGCGTGCTCGCCGATCACTTCGTCGGCGAGGATCGCGGGAAACGGCCCGTGCAGGTCCCAGGTCTGGAAGAACGGACCCCAGTCGATGTACTTGGCGATCATCGCCAGGTCGAAGTTGCGAAACGCGCGGCGGCCGAGGAACTTCGGCTTCGGCGGCACGTAGCCGGCCCAGTCGATCTTCGTCGCGTTGGCGCGCGCTTCCGCGAGCGAGATCAGCTCCGGGCCCCTTTTCGCGGCGTGCTGCGCGCGCACCCTGTCGTATTCGGTCCGGATCTCCGCGATGAACCGCTTCGCGCCGTCGTCCGACACCAGGCTCTGGCACACGCCGACCGAACGACTGGCGTCCGACACGTACACGACCGGGCCGTTGGTGTAATGCGGCGCGATCTTCACCGCCGTGTGCACGCGGCTCGTCGTCGCGCCGCCGATCAGCAGCGGCAGGCCGAAACCCTGCCGCTGCATTTCGCGCGCCACGTGCTGCATCTCCTCCAGCGACGGCGTGATCAGGCCGCTCAATCCAATCATGTCGGCCTTTTCTTCGCGCGCGGTTGCGAGAATCTTGTCGGCCGGCACCATCACGCCGAGGTTAACGACCTCGAAGTTGTTGCACTGGAGCACGACCGATACGTTGTTCGTGCCGATGTCGTGCACGTCGCCCTTGACGGTGGCGATCACGACCTTGCCCTTGGGCTTTGCCGCGCTTCCGGAGGCGGCCTTCTCGGCCTCGATGAACGGCACCAGGTGCGCCACCGCCTGCTTCATCACGCGCGCGCTCTTGACCACCTGCGGCAGGAACATCTTGCCGGCGCCGAACAGGTCGCCGACGATGTTCATTCCGTCCATCAGCGGGCCTTCGATCACCTCGATCGGCCGGCCGCCGCGCGACGCGATCTGCGCGCGGCACTGTTCCGTGTCCTCGACGACGTAGTTCGTGATGCCGTGGATCAGCGCGTGCGCGAGCCGCTTCTCGACCGGCTCGGCGCGCCACGCGAGATCCTCCTTCTTCTCGCGCCCGCCGGTCTTGATCTGCTCGGCGAAATGCACCAGCCGCTCGCCCGCGTCGGGCCTTCGATTCAAAACCACGTCCTCGGCGCGCTCGCGCAGTTCGGGTTCGATCTCCTCGTACACGCCGAGCTGGCCGGCGTTGACGATGCCCATCGTCAGGCCGGCCTTGATCGCATGGAACAGGAACACCGTGTGGATCGCCTCGCGCACATGGTCGTTGCCGCGGAAGCTGAAGCTGACGTTGGAGACGCCGCCGCTGACCTTGGCGAACGGAAGATGCGCCCTGATCCAGCGCACGGCGTCGATGAAGTCGACCGCGTAGTTATTGTGCTCTTCGATGCCGGTGGCGATCGCGAAGATGTTCGGGTCGAAGATGATGTCCTCGGGCGCGAACCCGACCTTCTCGACCAGCAGCTTGTACGAGCGCGCGCAGATCGCGCACTTGCGCGCGAAGGTGTCGGCCTGGCCCTGTTCGTCGAAAGCCATCACGATGACCGCCGCGCCGTAGCGGCGCGCGAGCTCGGCCTGGCGCAGGAACTCGGCCTCGCCTTCCTTCAGCGAGATCGAGTTGACGATTGACTTGCCCTGCACGCATTTCAGCCCCGCCTCGATCACCGACCATTTCGAGCTGTCGATCATCACCGGCACGCGCGCGATGTCGGGCTCGGCGCCGATCAGGTTCAGGAACCGCGTCATCGCCTGCACGGAATCGAGCATCGCCTCGTCCATGTTGACGTCGATGACCTGCGCGCCGTTTTCGACCTGCTGGCGCGCGACACTGATCGCTTCCTCGTACTGCTCGGCGAGGATCAGCCGCGCGAACGCCTTCGAGCCGGTCACGTTGGTGCGCTCGCCGACGTTGACGAACAGCGACTCGTCGGTGACGGTGAGCGGCTCCAGCCCCGACAGCCTGAGCGCGCGCGGCAACGACGGCACCACGCGCGGCGCGATGCCCTCGATGGCAGCCGCGATGGCGCGGATGTGCTCGGGCGTGGTGCCGCAGCAGCCTCCGGCGATGTTGACGAACCCGGCCTGCGCGAATTCGCGCAGCAGCGTCGAAGTGACCTCCGGCGTCTCGTCGAAGCCGGTGTCCGACATCGGGTTCGGCAGCCCGGCGTTCGGATACACGCTGATGAACACGTCGGCGATGTGCGCGAACTCCTCGATGTACGGCCGCATCAGCGCCGCGCCGAGCGCGCAGTTAAGCCCCGCCGCGAGCGGCCGCGCGTGCCGCACCGAATGCCAGAACGCTTCGACCGTCTGCCCCGACAGGATGCGACCCGATGCGTCGGTCACCGTGCCGGAGATGATCACCGGCACCCGCGCGCCGCGGCGCTCGAACTCCGCCTCGAGCGCGAAGATCGCCGCCTTGGCGTTCAGCGTGTCGAAGATCGTCTCGACCAGCAGCAGGTCGGCGCCGCCGTCGATGAGCCCGCGCGCCTGCTCGCCGTAGGATTGCGCCAGTTCGTCGAACGTGACATTGCGCGCGCCGGGGTCGTTGACGTCGGGCGAGATCGACGCGGTCTTCGGCGTCGGGCCGAGCGCGCCGGCGACGAAACGCGGCTGGTCGGCGGTCGCGAACTGCGCCGCCGCATCCTTCGCGATCCGCGCGGCGGCGACGTTCATCTCGTACGCGAGATGGCCCATCCGGTAATCGTGCTGCGCGATCGAGGTGCCGCCGAAGGTGTCGGTCGAGATGATGTCGGCGCCGGCCGCCAGATACGCAGCATGGATCTCGCGGATCACCTCGGGCTTGGTCAGCAGCAGCAGCTCGTTGTTGCCGCGCACGTCGACCGGATGGTCGGCGAAGCGCGCGCCGCGGAAGTCGGCTTCGCTGAGCTTGTAGCGCTGGATCATCGTGCCCATCGCGCCGTCCAGGATCAGGATGCGGCGCGCGAGCAGGTCGCGCAGCGTGCGCTCGGTGGCATTCATCGATGGGCGCGCGGCGGCGCGGGGCTTCGGGCCCGACATTCTAGGGGAGCAGTCCGGCGCGGCATGCCGATTGGCTATGACCATATGCCCATCGGCACAACGACCCGCCGGAAGGCGGGCGGGATAATGAGGGCCCTTCGCCCGGAGCCGACCAGTGTGAAGAGCGCCAAGCCACGCGAGGCCTACGAGGTCCTGCAGAACAACCCGAACGCGTTGCTGATCGATTGCCGCACCGAGTTCGAGTTCTATTACGTCGGCCATCCGGTCGGCGCGATCAACGTCGAGTGGCAGACGGCGCCCGACTTCGACCACAACCCCCGCTTCGTCGAAGGGGTGATGAAGGAGGCGGCGGGCGACCGCAACCGGCCGGTGCTGCTGATCTGCCGCTCCGGACGGCGCACGCTGGAAGCCGCCGCAGCGCTGGAAGCCGCCGGCTTCACCGATGTCACCAACGTGCTCGAAGGCTTCGAGGGCGAACTGGACCGCAGCCATCACCGCAGCACGGTGAACGGCTGGCGCGTCGCCGGCCTGCCCTGGCAGCAGTTGTAGCGAACGCCGTTCGCGCGCCCGCGTGCCATACACTGGCGCGCATGCAGCAACCGCCGGCGCGCCTGAGCTACTTCGTCTGGGGGCTGGCGGCCGCGTTCTACCTGTTCGGCTTCTTTCAGCGCGTCACGCCGGCCTCGCTGGCGGCGGATCTGATGCGCGACTTCGACCTGACCGCGGCGGCGCTCGGCAACCTGTCGGCCTTCTACTACTACGCATACGCCGCGATGCAGATTCCGACCGGCATCCTGGTCGATCGCTGGGGTCCGTCGCGGCTGTTCGTCGCGGGCAGCGCCTTGTCGGGCGCCGGCGCCATGCTGTTTGCGCTCGGCGACAGCGTGCTGGTGGCGGGCCTCGGCCGCGCGCTGATCGGCGCGTCGCACGGCATGGCGTGGGTGTCGATGCTGAAGCTGGTCACGCACTGGTTCCCGCCGCGGCGCTTCGGCACGCTGTCGGGCCTGTCGCTGGCGGTCGGCACGCTCGGCGCGATCCTGGCCGGTCCGCCGCTGCGCGCACTGGCCGATGCGTTCGGCTGGCGCGGCGTGATCGCGGTGTCGGGCGCCCTGGCGCTCGCGCTGGCGGTGGCTATCCGCGCCTTCATGCGCGACGATCCGAGCGAACGCGGCTTCGACAGCCACGCACCGCCGAGCGCACGCGCGCGACAGAGCGCGCACGCGTCGATCGCCGCCAGCTTGCGCGAGATTTTTCGCCACCGCAACGTATGGCTGCTGCCGATCGTCAATTCCGGCACCTGCGGTGCGTTCCTCGCGTTCACCGGGCTGTGGGGCGTGCCGTTCTTCGTGCAGCAGCATGCGCTGAGCGTGAAAAAGGCCTCGACGGTGACCTCGGCGATGCTGGTGCTGTTCGCGCTCGGTGCGCCCGCATTCGGGCATCTGTCGGATCGCTGGCGGCTGCGCCGGCGGCCGTTCGCGCTCGGCAGCGCGCTGCTCGCGATCGGCTTCGGCACGCTCGCGATGTGGCCGGACGCGCCGCTCGCGCTGCTGATTCCGCTGCTGCTCGCCGCGGGTTTCGGCACCGCGTCGATGGCGCTGTCGTTCGGCTACGTGAAGGAGTCGGTGCCCGCGCGCTTCCAGGGAGTCGTCACCGGAGTCGCCAACGCGGGCGTGATGCTCGGCACGCTGATCCAGATGCCGGTGATCGGGCTGATCCTCGATGCGCACTGGAAGGGCGCGATCGTTGCCGGCGTGCGCCAGTACGACCGGGCGGCGTTCCAGTCCGCGCTGCTGTTCCTGTTCGCGTGGATCGCCGTCGCGCTCGTGCTGCTGCTCGCCACGCGGGAAACGCACGCAAAGCAGCTGCAATGACGAAAACGGCGCGCCATGGCGCGCCGCTGCCGGGCACGTGCCGCTCAATGCAGCGTCAGCGGCGTCGTCATCAGGCCGGCGTAACCGGCAAGGAATTCGTCGATGTCGTCCGCGGTCGGTTCGCTGGAGATCAGCCTCGCAACGCTGGCGCGGAATTGCTCGGCATCCTTGCCGCCGAGAAAGATTTCGCGCCGCAATTGCTTGTCCATGATTTCGAAGCCGCCGGTCGTCTGGGTTCCGTCCTCGCCGAGCGGCGGGAACTCGACCACGCAGAAAAGCTGGCTGTTGTAGATCATGTTCATATGCATCCTAACGCTGTACCGCCCCGCCCGGTGGACGGAACCCATCTGTACCGGATATCGGTACGCGCCGGGCCTTTCTCAAGCCCCCCGGACGGCCGGTCAGCGGGATCGGACCGCGCGCAGCAGGAAGTCGCGCAGCGCCGCGTTGAAGCGATCGGGCCGCTCCACGCTCGACCGCTGCGCCATGCTTTCAGTCCGTCAGTCGAAGCATCGCGAACCGCGCCTCGCCCAGCATGCGCCGTATGCGCTCGAGATGCGCGTCGCTCGCGGCGAGCAGCAGCAGGCGTGCCGGCCGCCGTACGCGCAGCAGGCGCGTCAGCGCCACGACCAGCGCGACCTGGCCGACGCAGCAGAAGCAGCCGGCCACCGACTCGACGCAAACGTCGGCCGGGACGTTCAGCGCCGCCAGCGCCCCCTCGACGATCACCGCGGCGCGGCCGCCGCGCGATCGCGCGTCGGGCGCCGCCAGCCAGGCGTCGAACGCCGACTGCCGCGCGGTGGCATCGCGCGCGACGCGCAGCGTGATCGCCACCTCGTTCACTTGCGCCAGAAGGTCGGCGTGAACAGCACCAGCACCGACAGCAGCTCCAGTCGGCCGATCAGCATCGCGAACGTGCACACCCAGGTTTCGAAGTCGGTCAGCGACGCATAGTTGGTCGCCGGTCCCACCTGGTTCAGCCCCGGCCCGGTGTTGTTCAGGCTCGCGACGATGGCAGAGAACGAGGTGATCGGATCGAGCCCGGAGGCCATCAGCAGCAGCGTGCTCGAGATCAGCGCGCCGCCGTAGATCAGCATGAATGCGAGCACGGCGAAGATCACGTTGTTCTCGATCACCTGTCCGCCGAGGTGCACGGGGTTGACGATGCGCGGGTGCAGGATGCGCGCGAACTCGCGCTTGGCCTGCTTGACCAGGATGAGCGCGCGCACCATCTTGATCCCGCCGCCGGTGGAGCCGGCGCAGGTCGCGAAGCAGCACAGAAACAGCATCAGCGCCGGCGCGAAGATCGGCCACTGGTTGTAGTCGGTGCTGGCATAGCCGGTGGTGGTCGCGATCGACACCGTGTTGAACAGCGCAAAGCGCCATGCGGTCCAGAAGTCGGGGTATTGCCCGCGCCACAGCAGGAACAGCGCGATCAGCAGTGAGGCGCCCAGCGTCACGCCGATGAACGCCCTGCCTTCCGGATCGCGCCAGTAGACCGCGAGCGAACGGCGCCGCCAGGAGAGAAAGTGCATCGAGAAATTGAAGCCGGCAATCAGCATGAACACGACCGCGGTGTACTCGATCGCGGGCGAATCCCAGTAGCCGAAGCTGGCATCGTGCGAGGAGAATCCGCCCAGCCCCATCGTCGAGCACATGTGCATGAACGCGTCCGGCCACGACATGCCGGCCCCCGCATACGCGAGCATGCAGACGGCCGAGATCGCGACGTAGATGGCATAAAGTCCCTTGGCCGTTTCGGCGATGCGCGGCGTGAGCTTGGCCTCCTTCAGCGGGCCGGCGGTTTCCGCCTTGTAGATCTGGCTGCCGCCGACGCCGAGCAGCGGCAGGATCGCCACCACCAGCACGATCACACCCATGCCGCCGATCCACACCAGCAGATGCCGCCACACGTTGATCGACAGCGGCAGCTCGTCGAGGCCGCTGAGCACCGTCGAACCGGTCGTGGTCAAGCCCGACATCGTCTCGAAATACGCGTCGGTGAACGACAGGTTGGGCAGATGCAGCAGCAGCGGCAGCGTGGCGAACGCGGGCACCACGGTCCACACCAGCGACACCAGCAGGAATCCGTCGCGCGGCTGCAACTCGCGCTTGAAGCGGCGGGTGGCGAACCACAGCAGCGCGCCGGCAACGAGCGTGATTACGAAGGCCTCGTCGTAGGCGGACAGCGCGCGGTCGCCGCCGACCAGCGCCACCGCGAGCGGCACCAGCATCGACACCGCGAAGATCGCGACCACCGCTCCGAGCACGTTAAGGATCGGGAACAGCGAGTACGCGAGCGCGTGCATGCGGCGAGGCGAAAAAGTCGGCGCGGATTATGCGCTGCAGCCCGCAGCGCAGGCGGCGGGACGGGCCCCGCCGCACCCGATCACGGTTCGAGTCGCGTCAGCGGCCGTAGACCACGCTGGGAAGCCACAGACCGATGCCCGGGAAGACGTACAGCAGCGCCAGCGCGAGGACCTGGATCGCCATGAACGGCATCATGCCGGCGAAGATCTGGTTCAGCGTCACGTGCTTGGGCGCCACGCCCTTCAGGTAGAACGCCGCCATCGCCACCGGCGGCGACAGGAACGCGGTCTGCAGGTTCAGCGCCACCAGCAGTCCGAAGAACAGCGGATCGATGCCGAATTTGGGCAGCAACGGAATGAAGATCGGCATGAAGATCACGATGATCTCGGTCCACTCCAGCGGCCAGCCGAGGATGAAGATGATGAACTGCGCCAGCAGCATGAACTGAACCGGCGTCAGCCCGAGCGACAGCACCCATTTTTCCACCAGTTCCTGCCCGCCGAGCAGCGCGAACGCGGCCGAAAAGATCGAGCTGCCGACGAACAGCCAGCACACCATCGCACTCGTCTTGGCGGTGAGGAAGGACGACTCTTTCAGGATGACGCCGAGTTCCCGCACGGTTCGCCCCAGAGGAGTTCCGGCAGCGCGAGCCTCGTTGCGAGAATGCGCAAAGAAACGATAGATCGCCGCCAACACGAACCCACCGAAGGCGCCCACCGCGGCCGCCTCGGTCGGCGTCGCAAGTCCAACCACGATCGAACCCAGCACGGCGAGAATCAGCAGCGCCAACGGGAAGAACGAGCCGAGCAGCATCTTGAATACTTCATGCCGCTGCCAGTTCCATGCCGCATATACAACCGCCAACAGGATCGCAGCGACGCCGAAGACCGCCCAGAACCACGTCGGCGCCGGCAATCGCTCCGCCGCCGGCGGCTCGGCCTGCGGCTTCTCGGCCGGCTGCGCTGCCGGCGCCTTGGTCGGTGCCGCCGATGGCTTGGCGTCCTCCGCCTCCGCGGCCGGAGGCTCCTGCAGGCCGGTGCCCTCCTCCTCGGGCTCCTGCAAACCGCCGATGAGTCCGGACGGTTCCTCCTTGACATCGGCCGCAACGGCGCCGCCAGCCTCGACCAAGCCTGCGGTGCTCTCCACCACCGCCGGCGCGGTCGCAAGCTGATAGGCGACCGCCACGATGGAAGCAACTGCCAGCAACGGCAGCGAAGATACGAATAGCTGCTTGAGCACGGTCCCGGCAGGAATTCCCGCCGCACCGCGCGCGGCGCGCAGCAGCCCAAGCACTGCATGTCCGCCGCGCGGTGCCAGGGCCTGCGCGAACGCCGGCAGCGTCACGCGACGCTCGCTCGCGCTGAGAGGCGGCATCAACGCCGGCTTCAGCTTGGCCAGCAGCATAACGTAACCCACGTACAGCGCGGCCAGCATGATCCCGGGGAAGAAGGCGCCCGCGTAAAGCTGCACGACCGACACGCCCGCGGTCGCGCCGTACACGATCAGGAGCACCGACGGCGGAATCAGGATGCCGAGGCAGCCGCCGGCGGTGATCGCGCCCGCTGATATCTTGGCGTCATAGCCCGCGCGCAGCATCGCCGGATACGCAAGCAGTCCCATCAGCGTCACGACCGCGCCGACGATGCCGGTGGCGGTGGCGAAGATCGCGCACGTAACGATGGTGGCCACCGCGAGCGACCCGGGAACGCGCGCGAGCGCCAGATGCAGGCTCTTGAACAGGCGATCGATCAGTGCGGCACGCTCGACCAGATAGCCCATGAACACGAACAGCGGGATCGCGATCAGCACATCGTTGGACATCACCGAGTACGCGCGCTGCACCATCAGGTCGAGCACCTGGCGGACCGCCAGGTCCGGATTCACGCTGCGGTACGCCAGCCAGGCGAAGAACACGCCCATGCCCATCAGCGTGAACGCGGTCGGAAACCCGAGCATGATTGCCACCACGACCAGCGACAGCATCAACAGGCCGAGGTGCCCGAGGTCCTCCCTGGCCAGGTGCCCGTCGAGCAGATTGCCCCAGGGCGTGAAGATCGCCGTGGCGGCCAGCAGCACCGCCATCAGAGAGAAACCGAACCACAGTTCCTTGCGGACCTTCACTTGTTCGGCTCCGGGCGCACCACCAGTTCATCGAGCTTGGCGATATCTTCGTCCTTGACGTGCACCATCTCCTTCAGCTTGTCCACATCGACTTCCTCGACGTCTTCCTCGCGCGACGGCCACTCGCCCTGCTTCACGCAGATCACGCAGCGGATGATCTCGACGACGCCCTGCACCAGCAGAAACGCGCCCGCCAGCGGAATGACGGTCTTGAACGGATAGATCGGCGGCCCCTCGGCGGTGATGTTCGAGTGCTCGTTGATCGCCCACGATTCGGCCGCGTAGTAATAGCCGGCATAGGTCAGTGCGATCACGCCCGGGATGAAGAAGACGACGTAAAGAATCAGGTCGATCGTCGCCTGCGTGCGCGGCGCGAAGAAGCCATACAGCACGTCGCCGCGCACGTGGCCGCTCTTGGCCAGCGTGTAGGCGCCCGACATCATGAACAGCGTTCCGTACAACATGATCATCGCGTCGAATGCCCACGCATGCGGGTGGTCCAGCGCGTAGCGCGAGAACACCTCCCAGGTGATGAGCAGCGTGAGAGCGATGATCAGCCATGAGAACGCGTGGCCGACGAAGGTGCTGACCTTGTCGATGAACAACAATAGCTTTTGCATCTGGAGGATCCGTCCTGCAGCCAGAGCGCCGCGCGCTCAGGAACAAAACAGCCATCCGGCTCGCGCCGGATGGCTGCAACAGCGCATGTGCGCGCGCTCTCTGAATTACGCCTTCTTCGCGGCGGCCTTGGGCGCGAAATAGTGGTTGTAGGCCATGCGCCGGTTGACGTTGGTGTCGAGATCCCAGCGCACCGCGCGCTCGGCGAACGCCCGCTGCGATTCCATGATTTCCTTGAACAGCGCGTTGTCGGCCGCCTTCTTGGCGACGGCGGCGTCATAGGCTTCGAGCTGCTTCTGCAGCAGCGCATCAGGCGTCTTGAAGAACCGGACCTTGTCCTTGGTCTGCAGCTCGATGTAATCCTTCGAATAGCGATCGACCGCCTTCCACGACATGTCGGCCGAGGCCGCTTCGACGGCATTCTCGATGATCGCCTTCATCTTCGTCGGCAGCGCATCGAACTTGGTCTTGTTGAACATGATCTCGAACTGCTCGGCGTTCTGGTGATAGCTCTGCAGCATGCAGACCTTGGACACGTCGGCGAAACCGAGCAGGCGGTCGGACGTGGCGTTGTTGAACTCGGCCGCGTCCAGCAGGCCGCGATCCATCGCCGGCACGATCTCTCCGCCCGGCAGCGCGTTGACCGCCGCGCCCAGACCGGTGAACACGTCGATCGAAATGCCGACGGTGCGGTACTTCAGGCCCTTGAAGTCCTCCGCCTTGGTGATCGGCTTCTTGAACCAGCCGAGCGGCTGCGTCGGCATCGGCCCGTACGGGAACGACACGACATTGGCGCCGATCGAGCTGTACAGCTTGTTCAGCAGTTCCTTGCCGCCGCCGTACTTGTGCCAGGCCAGCAGCATGTTGGCGTCCATGCCGAACGCCGGACCGGAACCCCACAGCGCCAGCGCGTTCTGCTTGCCGTAGTGATAAACGAGAACGCCGTGACCGCCGTCGAGCGTGCCCTTCGACACGCCGTCGAGCAGGCCGAACGCCGGCACCACCGCGCCCGCCGGCAGCACCTCGATCTTCAGTTCGCCGCCGGTCATGTCGTTGACCTTCTTGGCGAAGTCGAGCGCGTACTCGTGGAAGATGTCCTTCGCCGGCCACGTGCTCTGCCAGCGCATGTTGATCGGTCCGGTCTGGCCCTTCGCGATCATCGGCACTCCGAGTACGGTGGCGCCGGCCGCCGCGCGGGCGAAGAAATTGCGGCGCGTCGCCGCCTTGGGCTTGATGAAATCCATCGTTGGTCTCCTGTCGGTTGGTCCTGAATCAGCCCACGGTAGTGGGTCCCCACGTGTATTGGCCTGCGGCGCCTGCGGGTCGGGCCTTGATGCCGCGTTTGCGTCGATTCTAGAAGAAGCGCCCGCCAGCGTCAGCCGAAATCCGTTGTAAGTCCGTATCGGCCGCCGCGACCAATTGCCCGAACCGCAACGCCGCAACGCACTTCCCGCCGGCCGGCGCCACGGTTTGGCGCAGGCCGTGCCTTGCGCGAGTCCATTCCACCAACCCCGAAGGAGAGAACGATGAAACTGAGACTGCTGGCCGCATCGGCCCTGACCCTTGCCACGCTGATGTCCACCTCGCCGGCCCGTGCCGAGGAGGACGATCGCTGGCTCGAGCGCATCGTGCACATGGCCGACAAGAACAAGGACTCCATGGTGACGCGCAAGGAGTTCGTCGACGCCATGGGCCAGCTCTACGACCAGGCGATGACCAAGATGAAGAACGATTCGAAGATGGTCAAGGGCGACATGATGACCACGGACGGCATCAAGGCCCTGCTCAAGGATCTGTACCGCGGCGTGTGACGCCCTGGCGCCGGGCGCGCAGGCGCCCGGCAGCGTCAGAAGAACCCGACCCCGACCGCGAACAGTTTCTCCAGCCGCGGGATCATGCGCTTGCTGGGAACGAACACGATCAGGTGGTCGTCGGACTCGATCACGGTGTCGTGGTGCGCGATCAGCACGCGCGCCCCGTCGCCCTGGCCGCGCACCACCGCGCCGATGGTCGCGCCCTTCGGCAGTTCGATCGCCTCGATCCGGCGTCCCACCACGCGCGAGCTGCGCGCGTCGCCGTGCGCGATGATCTCCAGCGCTTCGGCCGCGCCGCGCCGCAGGTTGTGGGCCGCGACCACGTCGCCGCGGCGCACGTGCTTGAGCAGCGCCGACAGCGTCGCGTGGCTGGGCGAGATGGCGATGTCGATCTGCCCGCCCTGCATCAGGTCGCCGTAGCTCTTGCGGTTGATCAGCGCGATCGTGCGCCGCGCGCCGAGCCGTTTCGCCAGCAGCGCGCTCATGATGTTGTTCTCGTCGTCGTTGGTCAGCGCGACGAACAGGTCCGTATCGGCCACGCCCTCGTCCTGCAGCAGGTCCTCGTCGGTGGCGTCGCCGTGCAGCACCAGCACGCGCGACGACACCTCGGCGGCCAGGTACTCGCAGCGGCGCTTGTCGAATTCGATCAGCTTGACGTTGAAGCTCGCGCCCCAGTCGATGCCCTCGCCGGTATCGAGCGCGCGCGCCAGCCGCAGGCCGATGTTGCCGCCGCCGGCGATCAGCACGCGCTTGACCGGCTTGTCCATGCGCCGCAGTTCGCCCATCACGGTGCGGATGTCCTTCGACGCCGACAGGAAGAACACCTCGTCGCCGGGCTGGATCATCGTCGCGCCCTCGCACTGGATCGCGTGATCCTTGCGGAAGATCGCAACGATGCGCGTGTCCACGTTCGGGATGTGCCGGCGCAGATCCTGGATCGGATGCGAGATCAGCGGCCCGCCAGCCACCGCGCGCACCGCGATCAGCGACACCAGCCCGTCGGCGAATTCGAGCACCTGCAGCGCCTCGGGGAATTCGATCAGCTTCAGGATGTAATCGGTGACGCTCTGCTCGGGCCAGATGATGTGGGTGGCCTTGAAGCCCTGCTCGCCGGTGAGCTGCGGGTGCTGCTGCAGCTCGACGTTGCGCACGCGCGCGATCCGCGTCGGAATGTTGAACAGATCGGCCGCGATCTTGCACGCGACCAGGTTGATCTCGTCGGCCGAGGTGACCGCGATCAGCATGTCGGCATCGGCCGCGCCGGCCTCGCGCATCACCGACGGCAGCGTGGCGTTGCCGACCAGTCCGCGCAGGTCGAAGCGCTGCTGCAGCTCCGCCACGCGCTCGCCCATGGTGTCGACCACCGTGATGTCGTTGGCCTCCGACACGAGGCTTTCGGCCACCGAGCTGCCGACTCGCCCGGCCCCGAGGATGATGATCTTCACGCGGTGCCGGACCCGGCCGGTCGGGCGCGGCTATTCCAGCCCACGCTCCGGAGCAGCCTGGCCGGACGATTCGGCCGGCTCGTGGCTGGGCAGCGCGGGGGCGCCGGCGCGCTCGCCGCGCCGAGTGCCGCGTGCCAGCTCGATGCCAAGCTGCTTCAGTTTGCGGTACAGGTGGGTGCGTTCGAGCCCCGCGCGATCGGCCACGCGCGTCATGCTGTAGTGCTCGCGCTCCAGGTGATATTCGAAGTACACGCGCTCGAAGTGATCGCGCGCCTCGCGCAGCGGCTGGTCGAGGCTGACCGTGCTCGCGTTCACGCCGGCCGGGGCGGCGGCCGCGGTCGCGCGCACCTGGCTGCGGTCGATCGGCATGCTCGGCGCTGCAGCGGATTCGACCGGGGCTTCGGCCGGCGGCGCCGGCGCCGCGGCGATCGGGCCGGCGCGCAGGTTGCGCATCAGCCGGCCGCGCTCCAAGCCGCCCTTCACCGCGCCGAGCAGGCGCGACAGCGCAATCGGCTTCTCGAGGAAATCGAGCGCGCCGAAGCGCGTCGCCTCCACCGCGGTGTCGATCGTCGCGTGGCCGGACATCATGATCACCGGCATCGTCAGCTGTCCGCCCGACGCCCATTCCTTCAGCAGCGTGACGCCGTCGGTGTCGGGCATCCAGATGTCGAGCAGCACGAGGTCGGGCGGCTCGGCCTGCCGCAGGGCGCGCGCGACCGAGGCGTTCTCGGCCGTGAACACGACGTGGCCCTCGTCGGACAGGATCTCCGACAGCAGCTCGCGGATTCCGACTTCGTCGTCGACGACCAGGATCGTGGCCATGGGCGCTAGATCGGCGCATCCGCGCGTCGGTGCGCGGCGCAGGAGTGAATCATGACGTGCCGGTTCCTCATCGCTGCAGGGTTGCGTCGCGGATGCGTCAGGCCACGCGACGCTGGGTGTCGGACGCGGTCGCCAGTCGACGGAAAACGATGATCACCGCCGCGCCGGCGTTGCCACCGGTACGGTTGACGAGTTCGATGCGAGCGCCGTGTTCATCCACGATTTTCTTCACCATCGCCAGCCCCAGACCGGTACCGCTCGGCTTGCTGGTCACATAGGGCTCGAAAGCGCGCTTAAGTATATGCGCGGCGAAGCCGGGCCCGTTGTCCTCCACCGTCAGGCGCACCGCGGTGGTCGGCGCCGCGCCCGGTTCGCGCACCGTCACCGCCTCGGTGCGCAGCACGATGCGCGGCATGCGCTGCGGCGCCGGCTGCGCCAGCGCATCCTGCGCGTTGGCGATCAGGTTGTGGATCACCTGGCGCAGTTGCGTGCCATCGCCCTCGATCGGCGGCAGTTCGCGTGCCAGCTCGAGCGCGATCACGCCGCCGTTGCCTTCCGCGCCATATAGCTGCGCGACCTCCTCGATCAGCGCGTTCAGGTCGAGAGCGGCGAGTTCCGCCGGCGGCACGCGCGCGTACTTGCGGAAGTCGTCGACCATGCGCTTCATCGCCGCCACCTGGCTGACGATGGTGGCCGCGCCGCGCGTGAGCACCGCGGCCTGCTCGGGCGGCAGCTGGTCGGCCAGCTTCATCTGCAGCCGCTCGGCGGCGAGCTGGATCGGCGTCAGCGGATTCTTGATCTCGTGCGCCAGGCGCCGCGCGACCTCGCCCCACGCCACCGCGCGCTGCGCCGAGATCACCTGTGTGATGTCGTCGAACACCACGACGTAGCCGGGGCCGTTGTCCAGCGGCAAGCGCGAGCCGCGCACCAGCAGCGCCTGCGCTTCGCGCGCGCCGTCGTCGTTGGCGCGCGCCAGTTCGATCTGGCGCTGCCACGATTCGCCTGGCGCGGCGGCGAGCGCCTGTTCGCCGAACGCGGCGGCGATCCGCTCCGCCAGCACCGGTGCCAGCGCGTCGAAGCGGTCGCCGGCGCGCGCCGCCAGCGGCAGGCCGAGGATGCGACTGGCGCCGTAGTTGGCGGTGACGAGGCGGAAGTCCTGGTCGAGCACGACCACGCCGGCCGAAAGATTCGTCAGCACGCGCTCGAGGAACGCGCGCGCGTTTTCGAGCTCGCGCGAGCGCAGCTCGACCGCGTCGCGCGCCTCGGCGAGCTGGCGGGTCATCGCGTTGAACGACTGCGTCAGCAGATTCAGCTCGTCGCTGCCGGCGTATTCGCGCACCGGCCGGAAGTCGCCCTCGGCGACCGCCTTCGTGCCTTCGGCCACCTGCAGCAGCGGCGCGGTCATCGAACTGGCCAGCAGCACGCCCGCGGCGACCGCGGCGAAGATCGCCAGCAACAGCGTCAGCGTCAGCGTGACCGTGTAGATGCGCTGCAGCCCCGCGCGCGACAGCGACAGTTCCTGATAGTCGCGATAGCCGCTCTGCAAGGCCTCGGCGTTCGCGGCCACGCTGGCCGGCACCCGCTGCACGAGCTGCAGGAAACGCTGCTCACCGGCGGGTGAGGCGGCGCCGAGGGAGAAGTTCGGCGCGCGCGCCGAGTTGGGGCCCGCGGTCGGGATCGGCACGATCACGCGCGTGCGCAGTCCGGAGCGCGCATCGATCGCGAGCGGATCGCCCTCGATCGTCGCGAAGATGCGGCCCTGCCGCGCCTGGCGCACCTGCGCCGCAGTCGGCAGTTCCGGCGCCAGCTCGGTCGGGCGGCCGCCGGCGGTGCCGATCACCTGCCCGTTGGCCGACAGTATCAGCGCCTCCTGGATGCCGGCGCGGTCGCGCGCGCGGTCGAGCACCGCGAGCTGCGCGGACTCGGTCGCGTCGGCGAGTTCGAGCGCGATCACGCGTGCCTTGGCGCTCACGTCGGCGAGCTGCGCCTCCAGCGCCGCGCGGCCGAGCGACAGTCCCGATTCGAGCGCGCGGTCCACGCGCACGTCGAACCACGATTCGACCGTGCGTGACAGGAACTGCACCGACACCACGTAGATCAGCACGCCGGGCACCACGCCCATCAGCGCGAACGCGAGCGCGAAGCGCGCCATCAGCCGCGCGCCGAAGCGGCGCGCGCGCCAGCGCCGCACCACGCGCAGCACCAGCGCGACGACGAAGATGAACAGCAGCACCGCCACCGCGCCATTGATCGCCAGCAGCAGCGGATAGTGGCGCTCGAACGCCTGCACGTTGCTGCTGGCCGAGGCGAGCAGGAACAGCAGCACGCCGCCGAGCGCGAGCGCAGCGATGAATCCGTACCTCAATGCGCGCGACATGAACGCAAAAGCCGGGCGCTAGCGCCCGAGGTCCGCGGTGACGCCGACATTGCGCCAATCCGACGCCAGCGTCCAGTCGCGCTGGGTCAGCGCGTTGATCTGGAACGGCCGCGGCAGCTGCGAGGTATCGAGCCGCATCCGTACCTGCGCGCGATAGTCCTCGTCGGGCTTGAGCACGCCGCGGTCGAGCACCTTCCAGTTGCGCACCCGGCGCAGCGTGGCGACCGCTTCGGCCAGCGTGTCGAACGGCTGCGCCAGAGAGTCGCGCGCCAACCGGTACTGCCGCGTCAGCGGGCTGTAGGTCAGCCGGTACGTCAGCGACTGCGACGCGACCTTGCGGTCGAACCAGTACCACCGCTCGCGGTACAGCTCGAACTCGATCACGAAGTACAGCGCGATGCCGCGGTTGACCGCGTCTTCCAGCACCGGCGGCAGCTCGAAGTCGAACTGCGCGTTCAGCACCACGCCGCCGTCCGGATCGAGCGCCGGCTGCAGTTCGGCGCCCGCCACGACGATCCGCTCGGACGCGACCGCCGGCGCGGCCCACGCGCCGACTGCCAGCGCCGCGGCGAGCAGCAGCGCGCGCGCCGCCGCCGCGATCCGCGTCGCCGCGGCGCAGTCATCGATTCGACGGGCCGCGCGGATCATTTCGTGGGAGTCAGGTCTTTTCGAACAGCGCGAAGAAGAATCCGTCGTGCACGGTCGGCGTTCCGCCGCGCCAGGGCTGCGCGACCTCGTCGGGCAGCAGCTGCAGGAACGGCTCAGCGCCCGCGGTCAACGGCACCGCGCGCGCATCGGCCCGGCACGCCGCGAACTGCCGCGCCTGACGCTCGCCTTCCTCCGGAAACACCGAGCACACGACGTAAAGCAATCTACCAGCGCGCGAAAGCACCGGCCATAAGGCTTCGAGCAAACGCGACTGCAGCGTTGCTAATTGCGCAACATCGTCCGGTCGGCGTAGCCAGGGAATGTCAGGATGGCGGCGCACGATGCCCGATGCTGTGCACGGGGCATCGAGCAGGATGCGGTCGTAGCCGCCCGCAGGCGCATACGACTGGGGCTGCGCCGCATCGCCGACGATCACGCGAATGCGGGCGTGCGCGTGCGCCGCTGTGCGCGCGAGATTGGACTCGATGCGCGCCGCGCGCGCGCGATCGATTTCGACCGCATCGAGTTCGATGTCGGCCAGCTCGGCCAGTTGCGCGGTCTTGCCGCCGGGCGCGGCGCACGCGTCGAGCACGCGCATGCCGTCGCGTGCGCCGAGGAACTGCGCGGCCAGTTGCGCGCCCGCGTCCTGCACCGACACATCGCCTTGCGCAAAGCCCGGAATCGCGTCGACCGGCCGCGGTGTTCGCAGCCGCACCGCGGCAGCGCCGACCTGTTCGGCCGCGATGCCGTCCTGCGCGAGCCGATCGAGATACGCGGCCACCGTCGTGCGGCGGCGATTAACCCGCAGCGTGAGCGGCGGTGGCCGGCGCTGCAGGTCAAGCACCGCGTCGGCGCGCTGCGGATGCGCGGCGCGCACACGCTCGAGCCACCAGCGCGGCGCATTGAAGCGCACCTCGTCGGCACGCAGGAGTTCGGGCAGGCACGCATCGCGCTCGCGCAGCCAGCGGCGCAACAGCGCGTTGATGAAGCCGGCCGCCGCGCGCGTGCTCGCGTCGGCCTTGGCCGCGGCCACCGCCTGATCGACCACCGCATAGTCCGCGTGACGTTGCGCGACCAACTGGCCGAGCGCGACCGCCGCGAGCGCGCCGACCGCCGCATCGGGCGGGCGCGCCGCCAGCCGCGCGATCGCCGCGTCGATCAGCGCCAGATGGCGGGTGGCGGTGTACGCGATGTCCTGCGCGGCCGCGGCCAGACGCGGATGCGGCCCGGCCGCGGTCGCTTGCCGCGCCGCTTCGAGCGCGCGGTCGAGCGATGTGCCCGCGCGCAGGCGCGCCCACGCGTGTGCGGCGACGCGCAGCGCATCGGCCAGCGGCGGCGCGCAAGCTTCGTTCACTTCGATGCCGGCGCGGCGCCGAACACGTCGCCGGCGGCGACCGGCATGCCGGCGAGGAACTCCGCGGCACGCAGCCGCCGGCCGCCCGGCCGCTGCAACTCGGTGATCGCCAGCGCGCCTACGCCGCAGGCCACGCGGATGCCGGTCGCATCGGCGGCGAGCACGGTACCCGGCGGCGCCGCGCTCGCGTCGGCGAGCGAAGCCGCACGCCACAGCTTCAGCGTGGTGCCGCGCAGGCTCGCGCAGGCGACCGGGAACGGATCGAACGCGCGCACGCGGCGCGCCAGTTCATCGGCCGGGCGCGACCAGTCGAGCCACGCTTCACGCTTGTTGAGCTTCCACGCGTAGGTCACGCCACCGGTTGGCTGCGCCTGCGCGCGCAGTTCGCCGCGTTCGGCCGATCGCAGTGCGCGCACGATCAGCCCCGCGCCGAGCGCCGCCAGCCGCGCCGTCAGCGCGGCGGTGGTGTCTTCTTCTTCGATCGCCACGCGCTCGGCGAGCAGCATCGGCCCGGTGTCGAGGCCGGCGTCCATCTGCATGATCGTGATGCCCGTTTCGCGATCGCCCGCCTCGATCGCGCGCGCGACCGGTGCCGCGCCGCGCCAGCGCGGCAGCAGCGACGCGTGGATGTTGATCGCGGTGAGGCGGCCGGCGCCCGCATCGGGCATGCCGCGCGGAATGTCGAGGACCGACTGCGGCAGGATCAGCCCGTAGGCGGCGACAACGAGCACGTCCGCGTTCGCGCTCCTCAATTGCGCGTGCGCCGCCGCGGCGGCTTCGCCGCCCTTCTTCAGGCTCAGGGTCGGCGGTGTCGCGACGTCGATTCCGTGCTCGAGCGCCAGTTGCTTGACCGGACTCGGCACGAGCTTCATGCCGCGTCCGGCGGGGCGATCCGGCTGCGTCAGCACCAGCGCAACCTGCCAGCCGCTGGCGGGCGCCGCCTCGATGATGGCCGCCAGCGCCGCCGCCGCGAACTCGGGCGTGCCCGCGAACACGATGCGCATGGGTTCGTGATCCGTGATCTGTGATCCGTGATCCGTGATCCGAACTACGCCGCTTCTCTCGCCTTGCGCTTCTTCAGCTTGGTCTTGATGCGGTCCTGCTTCAGCGCCGACAGGTACTCGACGAACACCTTGCCGGCAAGATGATCCATCTCGTGCTGCACGCATACCGCGAGCATGCCGTCGCATTCGAGCGTGAACGTCTCGCCGTCCTCGTTCTGCGCCTTGACGCCGACGCGCGCCGGGCGCCGCACCTCTTCGTAGATCCCGGGCACCGACAGGCAGCCCTCCTCGCACAGCGTCGTCTCCTCCGACGCCCACAGGATCTCCGGATTGATGAACACGCGCAACTGATCCTTCGTTTCCGACACGTCGATCACGATCACGCGCTCGTGCACGTCGACCTGGGTCGCGGCCAGGCCGATGCCGGGCGCGGCATACATCGTTTCGGCCATGTCGGCGACCAACTGTCGCAGCCGCGCATCGAACACGTGCACCGGCCGCGCGACCTTCTTCAGTCGCGGATCCGGATATTCAACAATGGGCAGTCTGGCCACGAAATTGCCTGTTCGATCAATGCCTGCGCGCGATGCGCGTCGCAAGCGGTTGCTTCCGCATTGCCTCGATCGATCGGCTTCGCCATATCCGGCTCATCTTTTCAGCCGATTAGCGTTGCGATATCAAGGCATTAGGGGCAGAATTTTAAGCGCCTTGTGATCTTGTTGCGATCCATCGCGGCGCGGATGCGCCGCCGTCCGCGCCGAGGCGGGGCGAGAAGAGGAAACCGAATGATGACGCAATCCCGTAGCCTCGACGTGCATCGCATTCGCATGCGCGCGGCGATTTCCGGCGCGCTGATCGTCGCCGCCGCCTGGGCCGTGAGCCAGCAGGCGCGCGCGGCGGAGCCCGCCAGCGTGCGTTGGCCGGTCACCGACCAGCAACGCAGTGTCGCCGACCAGGTTGCGCAAGCCGGCGTGCCGCTGTCGGAACTGGCGCCCAACGCCCCCGATAGCTACACGGTCAAGTCGGGCGACACGCTGTGGGACATCTCGAGTCTGTTCCTGAAGTCGCCGTGGCGCTGGCCCGAACTGTGGGGCATGAACAAGGACCAGATCCGCAATCCGCACCTGATCTATCCGGGACAGATGCTGCGGCTGGTGAGGACCGGCGATCGGGCGCGACTCGAGGTGGCCGGCGAAGGCGCCGCGGCGGGCGATGTGGTGCGGCTGTCGCCGCGCGTGCGCGACCTCGGCACCGAGAAGCAGGCGATCAGCAGCATTCCGTCCAAGGTGATCGAGCCGTTCCTGTCGCGGCCGCTGGTCGTGACCGCCGACGAGTTGAACAAGTACGCGCGCATCGTCGCCACGCAGGAAGGGCGCGTGTTCCTCGGCCGCGGCGACACCGCGTACGCGCGCGGCGTCACCGACGACAAGGTGCGCGACTACCACGTGTTCCGTCCGGCGCGGCCGCTGTACGACCCGGACGACGAGAACCGCAAGAACCCGATCGCGTACGAGGCTTTCTATCTCGGCGTCGCGCGCGTGGCCAAGGGCGGCGAAGTCACCACGCTGCGCGTGGAGGAAAGCAAGCAGGAGATCGGCGTCGGCGACCGGCTGGTGCCGATCACGGTACAGCCGCTGGTCAACTATGTGCCGCACCGGCCCGAGCGCGCATTGAATGGCCGCATCATCTCCATCTACGGCGGCGTCGACCAGGCAGGCACGCAGAACATCGTCGCGCTGAATCGCGGCGCGCGCGATGGCCTCGAGATCGGCCACGTGCTCGCGCTGCTCGACACCGGCGCCACCGTGCGCGACCGCACCGTCGACGGCCGGCAGTTCGTCAAGCTGCCCGACGAGCGCATCGGCGAACTGTTCGTGTTCCGCGTCGCCGAGACGATCTCCTACGGGCTGGTGATGCGCGTGACCAAGCCGGTCAAGGTCGGCGACCGGTTCACCGATCCGGACTCCACCGAAGCCGACGCCGCGGCGCTGCCCAGCAGCGCGTCGACGCCGGCCAGCACGCCGGCCGCCCCTGCGCAGCGGCGCTGGTACAACCCGTTCAGCTGGTTCTGAACCGGAACCTCGCTCCTCTTTGCGCCGGCGCTGCCGGCGCTTTTCTTTTGCACGCATGGACCGCATCGAGCGCGCGGCGTGGCTGCGCCTGTCGCTGACGCCCGACGTCGGCCCGCGCACCGCACGCGCGCTGCTCGGCGCCTTCGGCCTGCCGGCGGCGATCTTCGACGCAAGCTCGTCCGCACTGGCGCGCTACGTGCCGCAGGCGCTCGCGCACACCCTCGCCGCGCCCGCCGACGCTGCGCTCGCGCACGCGATCGACCGCGCCGAGGCCTGGCTCGATACCGACGCGGCGCACGCGCTGGTGACGCTCGCCGACGCGCAGTACCCGCAGGCGCTGCTCGCCACTGCCGATCCGCCGCCGCTGCTGTTCGCGATCGGCCGCCTCGAACTGCTGAACCGGCCGATGCTGGCGATCGTCGGCAGCCGCAACGCGACGCGGCAGGGCATGGACACCGCGGCCGCGTTCGCGCAGCGGCTGGCGCACGCGGGGCTGACGATCGCCAGCGGGCTGGCGCTCGGCATCGACGCGGCCGCGCATCGCGGCGCGCTGGCCGCCGCGAACGAAGGCGCGGCGGACTCCACCGTCGCCGTGGTCGGCACCGGCGTGGACGTGATCTATCCGGCATCGAACAAGGCGCTGACCCTGGCGATCCGCGAGCGCGGCGTCGTCATCTCCGAGTTCGCGCTCGGCACGCCCGGCATCGCGCACAACTTTCCGCGCCGCAACCGCATCATCGCCGGGCTGGCGCGCGGCGTGCTCGTGGTCGAGGCCGCTCTGCGTTCCGGCTCCCTGATCACCGCGCGGCTGGCGGCCGAAGCCGGACGCGAAGTGTTCGCGGTGCCGGGTTCGATTCACTCGCCGATGGCCAAGGGCTGCCACCGGCTGATCAAGGACGGCGCCAAGCTGGTCGAGGAAGCGGCCGACATCCTGAACGAGCTGCAGCTGCCGGTCGGCAGTGCGGTGCCCGCGCCGGCGGCGACCGCAACCGCCAGCGCGCTGCTGGACGCGCTCGGCTACGACCCGGTCGATCTCGACACGCTGGCGGCGCGCACCGGTCGCGACGCGGGCAGCCTGACCGCCGAACTGCTGGAGCTCGAACTGGCCCAAGATGTAGCGCGCCTGCCCGGCAATCGCTACCAGAGGTTGCGGTGAGCACCGGGCGAACAATTGCGCCGGCTGTGCGAACCGGATAGAGTCCGCGGCAGATGTTCGACGTCCTCGTCTATCTGTACGAAAACTACGGCGCGCTGAACGCCTGCCCCGACGGCGACGCGCTGACCCGCAAGCTCGCCGCCGCCGGTTTCGACGCGGAGGAAATCACCGACGCGATCGCCTGGCTGCAGGGGCTGCAGCGCGTGACGCAGGAGTCGCAGGTCGTGCGCGCGCCGGCCGCAGGCAGCTCGCGCGTGTTCGCCGTGTTCGAGGCAAACCGGCTGGGCAACGAGGCGATCGGCTTCCTGTCGTTTCTCGAGACCCACGGCGAACTGACGCCGGCGCAGCGCGAGATCGTGGTCGAGCGCGCGCTGGCGATCGACGAATCGCCGGTGCCGCTCGCCAAGCTGAAGGTGATCGTGCTGATGGTGTTGTGGAGCCAGCAGGCCGACATCGACATCCTGCTGATCGAGGAGTTGCTCGACGACGGCGAGGACCGCGCGCTGCATTGATCCGCCGAGGCGACTTGCAAGCGCCCCCGCGTTCGGTGTTAGTCTGGAACAAGGAAACCGCCCAATACGGCGGTTTCTTTTTCCAGATCCCGCACCATGAGCAAGACCCTGATCATCGCCGAAAAGCCGTCCGTCGCCGCCGACATCGCGCGCGCGCTCGGCGGATTCACCAAGCACCAGGACTACTACGAGTCCGACGAGTACGTGCTCGCGTCGGCCGTCGGTCATCTGCTGCAGCTTTCGAACCCGGTCGAGGTACAGCGCGGCAAATGGAGCTTCGCCCACCTGCCGATGATCCCGCCGGCGTTCGACGTGGCGCCGATTGACAAGAAGGCGGAAGACCGGCTGAAGCTGCTGACGCGGCTGATCAAGCGCAAGGACGTGCGCGAATTGATCAACGCCTGCGACGCCGGCCGCGAAGGCGAGCTGATCTTCCGCTACATCGTGCAGTACGCGCACGCGAAGCAGCCGATCCGGCGGCTGTGGCTGCAGTCGATGACACCGGCGGCGATCCGCGAGGCGTTCGCGGAACTGCGCAGCGACGCCGAGATGCACCGGCTCGAGGAGGCGGCGCGCTCGCGCGCCGAGGCCGACTGGCTGGTCGGCATCAACGGCACGCGCGCGCTCACTGCGTTCAACAGCAAGGACGGCGGCTTCTTCCTCACCACGGTCGGCCGGGTGCAGACGCCGACGCTGGCGTTGGTGGTCGAGCGCGAGGAGAAGATCCAGCAGTTCGTGCCGCGCGATTACTGGGAAGTGCGCGCGACCTTCGGCGCGAGAGCCGGCTCGTACGAGGGCCGCTGGTTCGATCCCGACTTCAAGAAGAAGGACGACGAGCCCGAGGGCCGCGCCGAGCGGCTGTGGGACAAGGCGCGTGCGGAGGCGATCGTCGCCGCCTGCACCGGCAAGACCGGCACCGTCGAAGAGGAATCGAAGCCGAGTACGCAGGCGCCGCCGCTGCTGTTCGATCTCACTTCCCTGCAGCGCGAGGCCAACGGCCGCTTCGGCTTCTCCGCCAAGACCACGTTGTCGCTGGCGCAGGCGCTGTACGAGAAGCACAAGGTGCTGACTTATCCGCGCACGGATTCGCGCGCGTTGCCCGAGGACTACGTGAAGGTCGTCCGGAAGACGGTCGACGCGATCAGCGGCCAGCGCGCCTACGCGCCGTTCGCCAAGGCAATCCAGAAGAACGACTGGGTGCGTCCGAACAAGCGCATCTTCGACAACGCCAAGGTGTCGGATCACTTTGCGATCATCCCGACGCTGCAGGAGCCCAAGCACTTGTCCGATGCCGAGGCGAAGATCTACGACCTCGTGGTCAAGCGCTTCCTGGCGATCTTCCATCCGTCGGCCGAATACCTGGTCACCACGCGCATCACGACCGTTCAGGAGCATCAGTTCAAGACCGAGGGCAAGGTGCTGGTCGAGCCCGGCTGGCTCGCGGTGTACGGCAAGGAGGCGCAGGAAGAGCAGGCGTCGCTGGTCAAGGTCGATGCCGGCGAGCATGTGCAGACCGACGCGATCGAAGCCGTCGCGCTGCAGACCAAGCCGCCGGCGCGTTTCACCGAGGCCACGCTGCTGTCGGCGATGGAGGGCGCGGGCAAGTTCATCGACGACGAGGAATTGCGCGCCGCGATGGCGGGCAAGGGGCTGGGCACGCCGGCCACGCGCGCGGCGACCATCGAGGGGCTGATCACCGAGCAGTACCTGGTGCGCGACGGGCGCGAGCTGCATCCGACCGCCAAGGCGTTTCAGCTGATGCGCGCGCTGCGCGGCTTCGGCGTCGACGATCTCGACGCGCCCGAGCTGACCGGCGAGTGGGAGTTCAAGCTGGCGCAGATGGAGCGCGGGAAACTGAAGCGCGATGCGTTCATGAAGGAGATCGCGGCGATGACGAAGGACATCGTCGCGCGCATCAAGAAGGGCGCCGAGAAGGGCGATGTCCCGGGCGACTACGTGACGCTGAAGGCCAAGTGCCCGAAGTGCGGCGGCACGGTCAAGGAGAACTACCGCCGCTACGCCTGCACCAGGTGCGAGTTCTCGATCAGCAAGCATCCGGGCAGCCGCTTCTTCGAGCCGGCCGAGGTCGAGCAGCTGCTGCGCGACAAGCAGATCGGTCCGCTCTCGGGATTCCGCAGCAAGATGGGACGGCCGTTTTCCGCGGTGCTGAAGCTCGCGCCGCCGCAGTTCAAGCTCGAGTTCGATTTCGGCAACGCGCCGGCCGGCGATGAAGGCGAGCCGGTCAGCTTTGACGGCCTGACGCCGTTGGGCGCGTGTCCCAAGTGCCGCGCGCGCGTGTTCGAGCAGCCGATGGCGTACGTGTGCGAGAACTCGGTCGGCCCCGCGAAGAGCTGCGACTTTCGCTCCGGCAAGGTGATCCTGCAGCAACCGATCGAGCCCGAGCAGATGCGCAAGTTGCTGGCCGAAGGCAAGACCGATCCGCTGCGCGGCTTCGTGTCCAACCGCACGCGGCGCAAGTTCTCCGCGCAACTGGTGAAGAAGCCCGACGGCACGATCGGCTTCGAGTTCGCGCCGCGCGGCCCGGCCAAGGAAACCAAGGCGGCCGAGCCCGCGGCGACCTACGGAGCGCGGCCGAAAGCGGGCGCGCGCGCTGCGGCGGTCGAACCGGCCGCCAAGACCGCGCGCCAGCGCACAACCAAGAAGGTCGCGAAGCGGGCGGTCAAGGCGACCAAGGAACCGGCGCGCGGCGCCAAGCGCGCGGCGCGCTGAGCCCTACACCAGGCTTTGCAGCGCGTCGCTGGCGGCGAGCGCCTGCAGCAGCGCCGCATTGACCGCCGCCGCGGGCGCGACCGGCAGATCGGCGCCGGACGATGCGCCATTGATTCCCTCGAGCGCGCGCGCCTGCCGCAGATATGGCGCGGCCGGGCCGGCGCCGTCGAGCACCGCGTCGATGATCGGGCGCGGCAGATCGATGGAGCCGAGCAGCTCGCGCGCCGGCACGCCGGTGATGCGGTCGAGCAGCGAGAACGCGCCGACCGCGAAGCCGTCGTCGGCGACGCCGTGCGCGTCGAGCGCGAGCGCGAGGTTCTCGATGAAGAAGCCGCGCGCCACGCAGGCGTGGATCTGCGGCAGCGCGCGGCTGCCCTTCGAGGCGATCACCAGCAGCAGGATCAGCCACTTCAGCAGGCGCTTGTAGCCGAGCAGCGTGATCGCCTGCGCCAGCGAGCCGATCGGCGCGCCGCGCCGGAACGCCGTGCTGTTGGCGAGCGTCAGCAGCAGATACGCGAGCACCGGTTCGCCCTTGAATGCGCGCTCGAGGTCGGCGGCATCCGCTTCCGACTGCAGCAGGCGAACCAGCTCGAGCACGGTCTTCTGCGACGGCCGCAGCGCTCCGGGTGCGTCCGGCACCGGCTCGTCGAGCGGCCAGCCGACGACCGCGTGCGCGCCGCTGCCGAATGCCAGTTCGGCTTCGGCGCGCGTCAGGCGACCGCGCGCCAGCCAGCCCATGCCGCTGAGCACGCTGACCCTCAGCGCCGCGTCGGCCAGCGCGTACTGGAACAGGCCCGCGACCCGCGCGTCGAGCGCCGCGCTGCCATCGGCGCGCAGCACGAGCCGCGTGCCGTTGTGCTGCACATGCCGCAGCCGCTCGATCGCTCCGTCACGCTCCAGTGCCTCGATGCCGACCTCGAGCAGCACGTTGCGCGGCGCCGACCATCCGAGCAGCGCATCGTCGAGCTCGAATCCGTACGGCGCCAGCACCACCAGCCCGCGTGGAAACGGCGCGCCCGCGTCGGCCTCGAAACCCGCGATCACCGCAGACAACACCTGCGGCAGCGGGCTCGCCGCGCCAACGGCGTGGTCGCGATGCAGCGCCAGCCGCACGCCGATTGGCCGATGATCGCGCGCGACGATCGCGCTCCACTGGGTGCGCATCGCGTGCAGCAGGTCGGGTGCAGGCGCTTCGCCACTGCCGCGATGCTCGGGTGCTGCGAACAAGCGATACCTCCGGAGCTGCTGCCTTCCGTTGCTTAGTCGGCAGCCGCGGCCCTGCGCTTGAGCCCGGCCGCGGCGACCGATCGCGCGAACTGACGGGCCTTTCCGGTTCAGCGCACGCGATTCGTCCGTCGGCCGGACCCGCGTGAGACAATCGCGCGCCCGCGATCGACCTTCGCCGCGGCCGCGCGCGGCGCCTGTTGTCCACCCCCGATGCCGCTGTTCGCCTTCACGATCCTGCTGTCCGCCTTCCTGCTGTTCCTGGTGCAGCCGATCGTCGCCAAGCAGATCCTGCCGTGGTTCGGCGGCACGTCGGCCGTCTGGACCACGTGCCTGGTGTTCTTCCAGGTGCTGCTGCTGGCGGGCTACACCTATTCGCACCTGCTGGCGCGCAGGCTCGCGCCGCGCCGGCAGTCGCAGGTTCACATCGCGCTGCTCGCCGCGAGCCTGGCCTTCCTGCCGATCATTCCGCGCGATTTCTTCAAGCCCGCGGGCGAAGGCGACGCCGCGCTGCGCATCATCGCGCTGCTCGCCGCCACCGTCGGGCTGCCGTACTTCCTGCTGTCGACCACCGGACCGCTGCTGCAGAAGTGGGTCGCGCACCGCTTTCCCGAAAAGACCGTCTACCGCCTCTTCGCGCTGTCGAATTTTGGCTCGCTGATCGGCCTGCTCGCGTTCCCGTTCGCGATCGAGCCGTTCGCCTCGTCGGCGGTGCAGTCGTACGCTTGGAGCGCCGCGTATGCGCTGTTCGTGCTCGCCTGCGCCGCCACCGCATGGCAGGCGCGCACGCGCGGCGGCGAACCGGTCGCGGTCGATGCGCCGGCGGCCGGCGCCGCGGCCGACCCGCCGCCACGGTTCGCCGATTACGCGCTGTGGGTCGTGCTGGCCGCGCTCGGATCGATCATGTTGCTGGCGGCGACCAGCCACATGACGCAGAACATCGCGTCGGTGCCGTTCCTGTGGGTGCTGCCGCTGACGCTGTACCTGGCGAGCTTCGTGGTCGCGTTCGAAGGCCGCGGCGGGCGCGGCTGGTACGACCGGCGCTGGTGGATGTTCCCCACGCTCGCGGTGCTGGTCGCGATGGCGTGGGGACTGTCGGCCAGTCGCGGCGTGCTCGACATCAGCGTGGCGATCCCGCTGTACAGCCTCGGCGTGTTCCTCGCCTGCGTGCTGTGCCACGGCGAACTCGCTTTACGCAAGCCGGCGCCGAAATACCTGACGCAGTTCTACCTGACGGTGTCGGCGGGCGGTGCACTCGGCGGCCTGTTCGTCGGCCTCGTCGCGCCGCGCAACTTTCCCGCCTACTTCGAACTGCCGCTGACGCTCGCGCTGCTGGCCGCGCTCGCGATCTGGCTCGCGTGGGGCGTGAAGGCGCTGATCGGCCCGGCGCTGATCGCATCGATCGCCACCTCGTACTACGGCCTTACGTACCGCCAGTTCCTGCAGGACGACGTGCTGCTGATGAAGCGCAACTTCTACGGCATGCTGCGCGTGCGCGCGCAGGGCACGGGCGATCTCGAGGTGCGGCGCTTGTTGCACGGCGTGATCCTGCACGGCGAGCAGTTCGTGCGCGGCCCGCACCACCTGGAGCCCGGCACCTACTACGCGCGCACTTCCGGCGTCGGCCTGGCGATCGAGAGCAAGCAGGCGCGCGGTCCGGCCCGGCTCGGCGTGGTCGGGCTCGGCGTCGGCACGCTTTCCGCCTACGGCCGCGCGGGCGACCTCGTGCGCTTCTATGAACTGGACCCCGACGTACTGGAACTGGCGCGCACCCGCTTCGACTATCTCTCCGCGTCGAAAGCGAAGCTGGAATTCGCGCTCGGCGACGCGCGCCTGTCGATGGAGCGCGAGCTGAAGGACAACCGCGCGCAGCGCTACGACGTGCTCGCGATCGACGCGTTCTCCAGCGATTCGATCCCGGTGCACCTGATCACGAAGGAAGCGATCGAGCTGTACGCGCGCGCGATCGCGCCCGATGGCATCATCGCCGTGCACATCTCCAACCGCTTCCTCGACCTGAAGCCCGTGCTGGCGAACATAGGCGCCGCGACGGGGCTGGCGGTGCGGCTGGTGTCCGATGCGCCGTCGGAGGAATTCGGTGCCTCGGGCACCGACTGGGTGCTGATCGCGCGCGACGAACGCGTGTTCGACGCGCCGCCATTGGCCGATCGCGTCGAGGAACTCGACCCGCGCCCGGAGTTCTCGCTGTGGACCGACCAGTTCAACAACCTGCTCGACGTGCTGAAGAGCAAGCCGCTGGCGGAACTGAAGTCGGTGCTGTTGGCCGACTGAGGTCATGGGCCCCGCGCTGACCGCGGCGGTCGACCGGGCGCTGCGCGCCGCCGGCGCGGGCGCGCTGCGCGCCGCGCGGGAACTCGGCGGCGGCTCGTTCGGCGCCACGCTGCGCGTCGATGCCGGCAGCGAACAGTTCTTCCTGAAGCTCGGCGCGGCGACGCATCCGTTCGATGCCGAGGCGCAGGCACTCGAAGCGATCGCCGCCACGCGCACCTTGCGCGTGCCGCGCCCGCTCGCGCACGGCGTGGCCGGCGCGCACGGCTTCCTGCTGCTCGAATGGATCGAGCTCGCCGGCCACGGCGACTGGAATGCAGCGGGCGCTCTGCTGGCCGAACTGCACGCGGTCGAGGCGAATGAATTCGGCTGGCCGCGCGACAACACGATCGGCACCAGCCCGCAGTTCAATGCGCGCTGCACCGACTGGGCCGAATTCTGGCGCGAGCGCCGGCTGCGGCCGCAGTTCGCGCTGGCTCGCGCGCACGGCTCGAGCGCGCTCGCCGCGCTGGAGGCGCGCGCGTGCGCGGCCAGCGATCGCCTGCTCGCCGGCCATGCGCCGCGGCCCGCGCTGCTGCACGGCGATCTGTGGCGCGGCAACTTTGCATTCGATTCACGCGGCCAGCCGGTCGTGTTCGATCCGGCGAGTTACCACGGCGACCCGGAGACGGATCTGGCGATGGCGCAACTGTTCGGCGGCTTTCCGCCGCAGTTCTACGCCGCGTACGACGCCGCGCAGCCGGCGTGCGCCGGCCGCACGCGGCGGCTGCCGCTGTATCAGCTTTATCACGTGCTGAACCACGCGAACCTATTCGGCGGCGGCTATGTCGCGCAGGCGCGCGCGCTGATCGACGCGCTGGCCGCGGCGTGACGCGCGCACGATTGCGGCATACTTGCGCGCCTTGCCCACGCACCGATCCGCATGTCCAACGCAACGAAGCCGAAGATCATCGTCAGAAACTCGGGCGTGCACGGCCGCGGCGTCTACGCCGGCCGCCGCATCAGGAAGGGCGAACGCGTGATCGAATACAAGGGCGAGCGCATCACGTGGCGGGAGGCCGACCGGCGGCCGCCGTCGGACCCCGACGATCCGCACCACACGTTCTTCTTCTCGCTCGACGACGGCAAGCACGTGATCGATGCCGGGGTCGGCGGCAACGCCGCGCGCTGGATCAACCACTCGTGCGATCCGAACTGCGAGACCACGGAGGAGGATGGCCGCGTCTACATCGAGGCGCTGCGCGACATCCGCGCCGGCGAGGAGCTGTTCTACGACTATTCGCTAATCATCGACGAGCGCATCACGCCGACGCTGAAGAAGCAGTACCGCTGCCTGTGCGGCGCGAAGAACTGCCGCGGCACGATGCTGGCGCTGCGCAAACGCTAGGAGAGCCCATGACGAAAATCACCGCGCATTCGATCACCGTTCCGGTGTTCGTCCGCATGCTGACCAACCTGTCCGGCATCCTCGACAAGGCCGCCGCGTTCTGCGACCAGCGCAAGGTCAAGGAGGCGGTGCTGATGGAGGCGCGCCTGTTCCCGGACATGTTCCCGCTGACGATGCAGGTGCGCATCGCGTGCGACTTCGCGCGCGGCGGCGTCTCAAGGCTGGCGGGGCAGGAGCCGCCGAAGTACGAGGACAGCGAAGCGACCCTGGCGGACCTGAAGGGCCGCATCGCGCGCTCGATCGAATACGTGCAGGGGTTCACCGAGGCGCAGCTCGCCGACTGCGAGAGCCGCCGCGTCGTGCGCACGATCGGCGGCCGCGAAATCGTGTTCGACGGCTACGGTTACATCGCGCACTTCGCGCTGCCTAATTTCTTCTTTCACGTCACCACCGCGTACGACATCCTGCGCGCCAACGGCGTCGAGCTGGGCAAGCGCGACTACATCGGCGCACTCTGACGCCGGTCAAACCGGCGCACGCCCGGCGCGAGCCGCTCGCGCTAGTCTTCGGCAGGAAGCAGTCACCGATGGATCAGCGCGTTCAATCTCAAGCCCCGGGCGCCGCCGCGCCGGCGACGCGCTTCGTCGTGCCCGTGCACGGCATGACCTGCGCCTCGTGCGTCGCGCACGTCGAAAAGGCGCTGAAAGGCGTCGCCGGCGTCAGCGCGGTCGCGGTGAACCTGGCGACCGAATCGGCCGCGATCGAGACGCCGCCGCTCGACGCGGACGCGCGCCGCGGCGCGCTGGCGGCGCTGCGCAGCGCGATCGTCGAAGCCGGCTACGAGGTGCCGACGCAGAAGATCCGGCTCGCGATCGAAGGCATGACCTGCGCCAGTTGCGTGGCGCGCGTGGAAAAGGCGCTCGCCGAGGTGCCGGGCGTGCTCGCCGCCAGCGTCAATCTCGCGTCGGAATCGGCGACGGTCGAACTGGTCAGCGGTACCGCGTCCGCGCGCGACCTCGTGCGCGCGGTGACCGCTGCCGGCTACGAAGCCACGCCGCCGCAGGCGCAGGCCGCGCCGGCGCGCGACGATCGGCTCGGGCTGCTCAAGCGCGACGCGATTCTAGCGCTCGCGCTGTCGGCGCCGCTGGCGGCGCCGATGCTGCTCGCGTTGGCGGGGATCCACGTGATGCCGCCGGCGTGGCTGCAATGGCTGCTCGCGACACCGGTGCAGTTCTGGTGTGCACGCCGCTTCTACGCGGCCGCATGGAAGGCGCTGCGCGCGCGCACCGGCAACATGGATCTGCTGGTGTCGCTCGGCACGCTCGCGGCGTACGGACTGTCGCTGTACCTGTGGCTCGGCCAGGATCGGCACGGACACCTGTATTTCGAGGCGGCCGCGATCGTGATCGCGCTGGTGCTGTTCGGTCGCTGGCTGGAGGCGCGCGCCAAACGGCAGACGTCGGAAGCGATCCGATTGCTCGGCGAGTTGAGGCCCACGAATGCACGCGTGTTGCGCGACGGCTTCGAGCAGGTCGTGCCGCTCGACGAGGTCCGCGTCGGCGATATCGTGATCGCGCTGCCGGGCGAACGCATCGCGGTCGACGGACTGCTGCGCGCCGGCACGACCGCGGTCGACGAATCGATGCTGACCGGCGAAGGGCTGCCGGTCGACAGGCAGCCCGGCGACAAGGTCACCGGCGGCGCGCTGAACACGACCGGCCGGATCGAGATCGAAACCACCGCGGTAGGCGCGGAGACCGTGCTGGCGCGGATCATCCGCCTCGTCGAAACCGCGCAGGCAGCCAAGGCGCCGATCCAGCGGCTGGTCGATCGCGTCGCCGCGGTGTTCGTGCCGGTCGTCGTCGCGATCGCCGCGGTGACGGTGCTCGGCTGGTTGCTGGCGGGCGCCACCTTCGAGACCGCGCTGATCCACGCGGTCAGCGTGCTGGTGATCGCGTGCCCATGCGCGCTCGGGCTGGCCACGCCGACCGCGATCATCGCCGGCACCGGCGTGGCGGCGAAAAACGGCATCCTGATCCGCGATGCCGAGGCGCTCGAGACCGCGCGCAGCGTGCGCGTGGTCGCGTTCGACAAGACCGGCACGCTGACCGAAGGCAAGCCGCGCGTCGTCGCCGCGCACGGGCACGACCTGCTCGACGGCCGCGAAGTGCTCGCGCTGGCCGCCGCGGTCAGCGCCGGCTCCACGCATCCGCTCGCGAGCGCGGTGCGCGCGGCGCTCGACGCGCATGCGGAGATCGCACCGCGCCGGGCCGCCGCACACAAGACGCTGGCCGGCCGCGGCGCCAGTGCGCGGCTGCTCGACGATCAGGGGCAAGCAACGCAGGTCGAACTGCTGTTCGGCAACCGACGGCTGATGCAGGAGATCGGGCTGCCGCTCGACGCCGACGAACATCACGCGCGCGAATTCGAGGCGGAGGGCCGCACCGTGTCGTGGCTCGCCGAGCGCACGCCCGACGGCGTGCACCTGCTGGGGCTGGTCGCGTTCGGCGACGAGCCGAAGCCCGGCGCGCGCGCCGCGGTGCAACGCCTCAATCGCCTCGGCATCGACACGACGATGCTGTCGGGCGACAGCGCGGCCGCGGCCGCGCACGTCGCGCGTGCGCTCGGGCTGGCGCACTTCGAGGCCGGCGTGCTGCCGCGCGAGAAGAGCGCGCGCGTGCAGGCGCTGAAGCAGGGCGGCCGCGTGGTCGCGATGGTCGGCGACGGCATCAACGACGCGCCCGCGCTCGCCGCCGCGGATGTCGGCATCGCGATGGGCTCCGGCACCGACGTGGCGATCGAAGCCGCCGGCATCACGCTGATGCGCGGCGACCCGCGGCTGGTCGCCGACGCGATCGAGATCTCGCGCGCCACCGTGCGCAAGATCCGGCAGAACCTATTCTGGGCCTTCTTCTACAACGTGGTCGGCATCCCGCTGGCCGCGCTCGGTCTGCTGTCACCGGTGATCGCCGGCGCGGCGATGGCGTTTTCATCGGTCAGCGTCGTCACCAACGCCTTGCTGCTGCGCCGGTTTCGTTCACCGCCCGCCGAGTCATAGCGGGTCGCCTCCCGCCTGTGCGCGATCGGTGCGCGCGTGCGCGCCTGGACCCGGGCGAGCCGCGTCGCTCGCAAGTAGGATCGCTCATACGTATAAATACGCATCGCTCAAGGACAGGGCGCAGAAGCGACGCAATGAAAGCCTACGAAGGCATCTTCGAAGTCATTCCTGACGCGGTCCTCGTCGTCGACCCCGATGGCACGATCGTGCGCGCCAACGCGCAGAGCGCGCGCCTGTTCGGCTTCGGCGGCGACGAACTCGTCGGCATCCCGGTGGAAAGCCTGATTCCGCAGCGGTTCGCCGCGCGCCACGCCGCGCATCGCGCCAGGTACGTCGCCAATCCCCGCGTGCGGCCGATGGCGCGCGACTCGACCTGCTTGCGCGCCGCAAGGACGGCAGCGAATTCCCGGTCGACATCATGCTCGGCCCGCTCGAAACCTCGAGCGGGACGATGACGCTATGCGTGGTGCGCGACGTTTCCGAGCGCCGGCGCACGGAAGACGCGCTGCGCGCCAGCGAGGCGCGCTTCCGCACGCTGGTCGAGCAGGCCACCGACGGCATCTTCATCTCGACCGCCGACGGGCACTATCTGGACGCGAACACGGCCGGCTGCGAGATGGTCGGGTACTCGCGCGACGAGATCCTGCGCATGACGATCGCGCACCTGATTCCCGCCGACGAGGTGCCGCGCATCGCGCCCGAGGTCGCGCGCCTGCAGGGCGGACAGCCGGTGAAGAGCGAATGGCAATTCCGGCGCAGGGACGGCTCGATCTTCACCGGCGAGGTCAACGTCCGGCAGCTGCCGGACGCGCGCCTGCTCGCGATCCTGCGCGACATCAGCGAACGCAAGGCGGCGGAAGACGCGCTGCGCGCCAGCGAGGCGCGGCTGGCCGAGGCGCAGCAGCTCGCCGGGATCGGCAGCTGGGAACTCGATCTGGCGACCGAGGAACTGATCTGGTCCGCGCAGACGTACCGGATCTTCGAGGCCGAGCCAGCGGAGTTCGGCGGCGGCTACGACGACTTTCTCGGCCGGGTCCATCCGGACGACCGGGCGCGCGTGAACGACGCGTACACGCGCTCGCTCGTCAGCCGCATTCCGTACGAGATCGAGCACCGAGTCGTGATGAAGGACGGCCGGATCAAGCACGTGACCGAGCGCTGCATGACGCACTACGACGCCGGCGGCAGGCCGCTGCGTTCGATCGGCACGGTGCAGGACGTCACCGAGCGGCGGCGCATGGAGCAGGCGTTGCGCGCGGGCGAGGCGCGGCTGTCGGGCATCGTCGAGTCGGCGTTCGACGCGATCGTCACGATCGACGGGGACCAGCGCGTCGTCGTCTTCAACCGCGCCGCGGAGCGGATGTTCGGCATCGACGCGACCGAGGTGATCGGCGGCCCGCTGGACCGGCTCGTTCCGCCGCGCGTGCGCCCCCATCACCACGCGCTGGTGCAGCGCTTCGCGACCACCGGCGACGGGCCGCGCCGCATGGGCACCGCGCACGAGATCACGGCGGTGCGCGCCGACGGCACCGAGTTTCCGGTCGAGGCGACCATCTCGCACCACGGCGAAGGGGAGCGGCTGCTGATGACCGCGATGATCCGCGACGTGACCGAGCAGCGCCGCGCCGAACAGGCCGCGCGCGCGCAGGCGGCGGCGGAGGCGGCGAGCCGTGCGAAGACGGAGTTTCTGGCGCGGATGAGCCACGAGATGCGCACGCCGCTGAACGCGGTGCTCGGCTTCTCGCAACTGCTGCTGATGCAGGCGAAGGACCGCCTGGGCGAGCAGCAGACCAAGTGGACGCACAACATCGTCGAGGCCGGCCGCCATCTGACGCGGCTGATCGACGACCTGCTCGACATCTCGCGCATCGAGATGGGCGAGCTGGCGGTCGAGACCGTCGCGGTGGACCTGCAGCCGTTGCTCGACGAGGCGCTGCTGATGATGAACGGGCAGGCCGAGCGCGCCAAAGTCAGCGTCGGCGCCGACTATCGCGGATCGGCGCCGCTGCAGGTCCTGGCCGATCCGACCCGCCTGCGGCAGGTCCTCCTGAACCTGCTGTCGAACGCGATCAAGTACAACCGCGAGGGCGGATCGGTGCGCGTCAGCGTCGCGCCGACCGACGATTGCGTGCAGATCGAGGTCGCCGACACCGGGCTCGGCATGACGCGCGAGCAGATCGACCGGCTGTTCGTTCCGTTCGACCGGCTCGGCCGCGAAAGCAGCCGCATCGAGGGCGTCGGCATCGGGCTGGCACTGAGCCGGCAACTCGTGCTGCTGATGCAGGGCACGATCGAGGTGCAGAGCGAGCCCGGGCGCGGAACCTCGATGCGGATCGGCCTGCCGCGCTGGGTGCCGCAGCCGGATGAAACCGCGGCGTCGGACTGACCGCTGCGGCCGGCCTCAGAACGCGACGTTGTTCCTGCCCTTGAGCTGCAGGATCTGGCGCGCGTCATCGGGCGTGGCAACCTCCAGCGACAGTGCCTCGAGAATCGTGCGGATGCGCCTGACCTGCGCGGCGTTGTTGCGCGCCAGGTGGCCCGGCCCGTCCCACAGCGAATCCTCCAGCCCGACGCGCACGTTGCCGCCGACCGCGGCCGACAGCGTGGCGACCGTCATCTGGTTGCGGCCCGCGCCGAGCACCGACCACACGTAGTCGTCGCCGAACAGTCGGTCGGCGGTGCGCTTCATGTGCAGCACGTCCTCGGGGTGCGGGCCGATGCCGCCGCGTAGACCGAACACCGACTGGATGAAGAGCGGCGGCTTCACCAGCCCGCGCTCGAGAAAGTGCGCAGCCGTGTACAGATGGCTGATGTCGTAGCACTCGATCTCGAAGCGCGTGCCGTTGTTGCTGCACGACTCCAGGATGAACGCGATGTCGGCGAATGTATTGCGGAAGATCCGGTCCCAGCTGCCCTCGAGATAGGGCCGCTCCCAGTCGAACTTGAATTCCTTCGTTCGCTTGAGCATCTCGTACAGGCCGAAGTTCATCGTGCCCATGTTCAGCGACGCGACCTCGGGCCTGAACTGCAGCGCCGGCCGCACGCGCTCCTGCACCAGCATCGTCGGCGCGCCGCCGGTGGTCAGGTTCACCACCACGTCGGACGCGGCCTTGATCTTCTTCAGGAACGGAGCGAAGAGCTCCGGCTCCTGCGAAGGCCGCCCGTCCTTCGGATCGCGCGCGTGCAGATGGACGATCGCCGCGCCGGCCTCGGCCGCGCCGAGCGCGCCGGCGGCGATTTCGTCGGCCGTGATCGGCAGATACGGCGACATCGACGGCGTGTGGATCGCGCCGGTGACGGCACAGGTGATGATGACCTTGCGATTCTTGGCCATGTTGTCCTCCAGGGATGGGTTCAGCGTTCGTCGAGTTCCTGATCGAGCAGCAAAGCGATCGCCGACTTCTGCCAGTGCAGACCGGCGCGCAGCGATGCGTGCACGCCGCCGGGCAGCGCATTCGGCGCGACGAACTTCAGCGCGCGCAGCCGCGGCAGTTCATAGCGCACGACGGTGCCGGGGACGACGCGGTTCAACGCGCGCGCCGCGAACTCCGCGGTGACGATGCGCTCGACCCGCTCGTAGTCGCGGTCGTTGTATACAACGAGCGTCAGGTCGAGTACGTCGGCCTTGTCGCCGGCGCGGCCGGTCGCGATGTCGCCGATCTTCATGCGCTCGCCCATTCGATCCGCGTCGGAACCGATTCGCGCGGCAGAAAGCCGGTGATCGATTCGACGCGCCCGCGTCGCTCGCTGCGCACGCTGCCGCCGCCGGCGGGGCCGCAGATCGTCAGCGTGTAGACCTCGTCCTCGACCGCCTGCGCCAGTTCCACGTCCTCGCAGCGCGCCGACACGTGCACGCGCACTTCCGGCGGCTCGCAACGCAAGGGCAGGGAGCCGGCGCCGAGCACCGAGTCGACGCCCACCAGATCGATCACGAAATCGTGGATGCCGAGTTCGCGCGGCAGCCGCTCGCGCAGCACGCCGGCGGCCAAACGCGCCCGCGCCAGCGCGCCGCTGCCCGCGTACGCGATCTCGACGTCGGCAATCTGCCCTTTGCGCGCGAGGAAGCCGATCACCTTCAGCGTGTCCGGCCGCGGCGCGCCGCCCGTGCCGGTCAAGCGCACGCGGTTCGGCCCCGCCTGTTCGAACTGGATCGACGATAAGTCGAGCACCGCGTCGGGCGTGAAGTACGCGCGCGGGTCGTGCACTTCGTACAGAAGCTGCAGCGTGCACGACGCGACGTTCAAGCGCCCAAGCTGGCCGTCGAGCAGGCGGATCGTCGCCGAGCCGTCGCGCGCGATGTCGGCGAGCGGATAGCCCAGCCGCGCCAGCTCATCGACCGAAAGATCCGGCGCGCCGGGCTCGGTCAGATTGCCGCCGGAGATCTGCCCGCTGCATTCGAGCAAGTGGCCGACGGTCAGCGCCGCCGCGACCGCGTCGCCGGTCAGGCCGAGCGCCTGCACCGGCGCGGCAGCGACCAGCGACGAATCGGCGACGCGGCCGGTGATCACGACATCGGCGCCGGCGTCGAGCGCGGCGACCATCGGATCGAGCCCGAGATACACGTGCGCGCCGATCCACTGGCCGTCCTCGATCGGCTGCGTCCACTGCACTTCGTCGACGCGATCGTGCACGTCATCGCCGATCACCGAAGCGATCCGCAGCCTGACCCCGCGCTCCAGCGCCAGTCGCGCGGCCGCGCGCCCCGCCGCGGCCGGATTCGCGGCGCCGAGGTTCGAGATCACCTTGCAGCCTTGCGCGGCATAAGGCAGCAGCGGAGCCAGCCGGCGCTTCAGGCGCGGGTCGTAGCCTGTCTCCGGATTGGCCGCGCGCATCCGCAGCGCATTGACCAGCGTGCGCTCGGCCAGGCATTCAAGCGCAATTGCGTCGACCTCGCCCGATCGCGCCATCGACACCGCGGGTTCGATCCGGTCGCCCGCGAAGCCGGCGCCGGCGCCGATCGTGAATGTTGCCTTTGAAGACCGCGTTGCCATCGCACTACAGCCCAAGGTAGGCGCGTTGAATGTCGGGATCGTGCAGCAGTTCTGCGCCGGGACCGGTCTTGACGATCCGCCCGCCCTCGACCACGTACGCGCGGCTGGCCATCTCGAGCGCATCCGCGACGTTCTGCTCGATCAGTAGCACCGTGAGGTCGCGCGACGCGACGACAGTTCGCACCAGGTCGAACACCTTCTCCAGCATCACCGGCGACAATCCCAGCGACGGCTCGTCGAGCATCAGCATCCGCGGCCGGCTCATCAGCGCGCGCGCGATCGCGCACATCTGCCGCTCGCCGCCCGACAGCGAACCGGCCAGTTGGTCGCGTCGCTCGCGCAGGATGGGAAACAGGTCCATCACCTCGTCGAGGGTCGGCTTCAGGTCCTGCCGCGCGGTCGGCCCGAACGCGCCGAGCTCGAGGTTTTCCAGCACCGTCATGAACATGAACAGGCGCCCGCCCTCCGGCACCATCGCCAAACCGTGGCCGACGATCGCGTGCGCGGCCATGCCGTTGATGTGCACGCCGTCGAACACGATGTCTCCCTCGCTCGGCTGCACCAGCCCCGAAATCGTCCTCAACAGCGTGCTCTTGCCCACCCCGTTGGCACCGACCACCGCGACCACCTCGCCGGTATCGACGTGCATCGACACGTTGCGCAGCGCCGGCGTCAACCCGTAGCCGGACGACACATTGTCGACGGAAAGCAATCGGCTCAAGTTGCCCCCTTTGCGCCTGCGGCGCTGTCCCCCCGAGGGGGGTGAGAGCCGCGGCTCCAAGCCCGCCTGCGCGGGCTTGGACGGCTCGAACGCCCGTCGCGTCCCGCGACGGGCTCTGCGAGCCATCTTGGGGCGGCCCGGCGACGGCTCATTGCTTCCTCCTGCCCAGATACGCGGTGACGACCTGCGGCATCGCCAGGATCTTGTCGGCGTTGCCCTCGGCGATCTTGGCGCCGCGGTCGATCACGATCACGCGCTTGGAGAACGCGCGCACGACCTTCAGATTGTGCTCGATGATCAGGAACGTCAGCCCGCGCTGGTTCAACCGGCGGAACAGATCGATCGCCTCGGCGACTTCGCTCGCGTTCAATCCCGCCATCACTTCGTCGAGCAGGATCAGCGCCGGATCGAGCGCGAGGGCACGCGCGACCTCGAGCCGGCGCCGCTCCGACAGCGTCAGTTGCGACGCGCGTACGCCGGCGCGTCGCGCCAGCCCCACTTCGCGCAGCACGCCGTGCGCGTGCGCTTCCGCATCGCGCAGCTTCGGATGGCGCAGGAACGCGCCGACCATCGCGTTCTCCAGCGCGGTCAGCGCCGGCAGCGGCTTGGCGATCTGGAACGTGCGGCCCAGACCCAGCCGCGCGCGCGCGTCGGGGCGCAGGTTGTTGATCGTGCTGCCATCGAAGCGCACCTCACCGGCGGTGGGTGCGAGTTGACCGGTGACGAGGTTGAACAGCGTCGTCTTCCCGGCGCCGTTCGGTCCGATGATGCTGACGATCTCTCCGCGCGCGACATCGAACGACACGTCGTTGACCGCGGTGAGGCCGCCGAAGCGCTTGACCACCCCGCGCACCTGGAAGAAGGGTTCGTTCACCGCCGGCTCCGATGCTGCCAGCGCAACCACAAGTGCTCGATCGCGCCGGTCACGCCGCGCCGCATGAACAACGCCGCCAGCAGCATTACCAGCCCGACCAGGATCAGGTGCACGCCGGGATCGGCGCCCCCGAGCGTGGCGCGCAGATAGCTTTCCAGCGGAATGATCAGGAACGCGCCGAGCACCGGCCCGGTGATGGTGCCGATGCCGCCGATCAGCGACAGCAGCGCGAACTTCACGCCGACGTCGGGCAGCGAAAACAGCGTCAGTGGATCGATCGTGCGGACGTAGATCGCAAACAGCCCGCCGCCCAGCGCGGTCAGCGCGGCCGACAGCGCGGTGGCTCGAATCTTCACCTGCCGCACCGAGATGCCGGCCGCGCGCGCGGCATCCTCGTCCTCGCGCACCGCGAGCAGGTAGTAGCCGAGGCGGCTCCTCATCAGCGCGATCACGACGACCAGCGCCGTGACGAGGTAAGCGAACATCACAAGCGAATACGCGCGCGGATCGCTGAAGATCATGTTGAAGAATCCGGCGCGGAACGGCACCTGCAACCCGCGCGGCCCGCCGGTGACCGACTCGAGGTAATTGGCGAACACGAAGCCAACCTCGTTGAACGCGAGCGTGGCAATCGCGAAGAACGAGCCCTTGAGTCGGAACGTCGGCAGAAACACCAGCGGCCCGATCACCGCGCACGCGAACGCGCCCGGCAGCACACCGATCCACGGCGACACCTGCCAGTCGAGAAACAGGCGCGCGGTCGTGTACGCGCCGATCGCGAAGAACACGCCGTGCCCGAGCGAGAACTGGCCGCCGAAGCCGGCAATGATGTTCCAGGCGACCGCGAGCCCCGCGAACAGGTACGTGTAGGTGAGGATGTTGACCCAGAAGTAGTCCTTGCCGGCGAGCACGAGCGGCAGCAGCGCGACCGCGAGCCCCGCCGCGAGCAGCAGCAGCACGCGCTGCCACGAAATCAGTCCCAGCGCCGGATCGGGCTTCTCGTCGACGATCGCGGGCGCCGCGGCCGCGTTGGCATCGATCGCGCTCATGCGGTCACCCCTGCTCACGGAAGCCGACCTCCTCGGCACCCACCTGACCGAACAGACCCGTCGGCCGAATTACCAGCACCGCGAGGAAGATCAGGAACCAGATTGCCTGCTTCAGTTCCGGATCGATGTAGAAGCCGGCGAACGCCTCGACCAGGCCGACGATCATGCCGCCGAAATACGCGCCCGCCACGCTGCCGAGCCCGCCCAGCACGACGACCGCGAACGCGGCCAGCACGAAGTTGCCGCCGATGCCCGGCGACAACGTGTAGATCGGCGAGAGCAGCACGCCGGCCAGCCCCGCCAGCGCCGAGCCGATGCCGAACGTGATCACGAAGGTGCGCTCGACGTTGATTCCCATCAGCCGCGCCGCCTGCCGGTCCTGCGTGACCGCGCGGATCGACTTGCCGATCATCGTCCGCTGCAGGAACAGGTGCAGCGCGATCGCGGCGAGCGTGACCGCGGCGAAGATCACCAGCCGCGACACCGTGACGCGGATGTCGCCGATGCCGAGGGTGAGGCCCGCGAGCTTCGACGGCACGCTGTAGCCCTCGCCGCGCGTGACCGCGAGCACGACGTTCTGGAACAGGATCAGCAGCCCGAACGTGGCAAAGATCTGCATCGACGATTCGGCATGCAGCGGTTGCAGGATCAGCCGGTGCACGATGACGCCGAGCACGAACATCGCCGGCACCACGATGAACACCGACACGTACGGGTCGAGCCCGAGCGTCGCGTGGCACAGGTACGCGCCGTACATCGCCAGCATCACCAGTTCGCCGTGCGCGAAATTGACGATGCGGATCACGCCGAAGATCAGGTTCAGCCCGATCGCGACCAGGCCGTAGATCCCGCCGACCAGCAGGCCGACGACGACGATGTGCAGCAATGTGTCCATGCGGTGGCGCGCGGTGTCATGCCCGCGGAAGCGGGCATCCAGCGCGGCAGAGCAAAGCTGGGTTCCCGCTGGAGCCTGCCCTCGACTCCGATCGGGGGCGGGAATGACAGGTCAGCAGCATGGGTCGCGCTACTGTTTTCTCGGCGTGTTCTTCAGCGCCACGCCGGCGGCGCGCGCCTGCTCCGGGAACACGGTGACCTGCTTGCCGCCTTGCCACTGGATCACGGTGACACCCGGCCGCGTGTTCTGGAACTTGTCGTCGAATTTGACGCCCGCGCCGGACGGATACGAATTGAACGGCTTGTCGAGCTTCGCCGCCGCAGCGCGCACCTTGTCGACCTCGGTCGAGCCGGCCGCCTCGATCGTCTCCAGCAGGATCTTCATGCCGGTGTAGGCGGTCAGGCTCTGCGGCGCGATCGGATCGCGGTTGTACGTCTTGCGATAGTTCGCCAGGTACTCGCTCGCGCCGGGTCCGAACTTCTGGGAAATGTCGGGCCGCGGATACGACACGACCATCACGCCTTCGAGGAATTCGGCGCCGAGCGCGTCGAGCGTCTCCTGCGTGTCGCCGGTACCGACAATCAGGATCACCGGCGGCTTGAAGCCCTGCTCGCGCGCGGTCTTCAGCAGCAGGTTGATGTCGGGCACGTAGCCTGTGATCACCCACACGTCGGGATTGGCGCGCTTGGTGCGCAGGATCACGTCGGTCAGGTCGGCGGCGCGGAAGTTGTGCGCACCCTGCGTCAGCGCCTTCACGCCTTTCGCCTCGAGCAGCTTCTTTTGCGCGTCGCCAATCGACTTGCCGTAGATCGAATCCTCGTGCTCGACCCACAGCGACAGGTCGCGCAACGGCTTGCCGAGCGCGGGGGCGATCAGGTCGGTGATCGTGCGCACGCTCATGTCGGCGAAGGTCAGCGCGTTCGGGCCGACACGGATGAAATTGGGCAGCCCGCGCTCGGTCAGATCGGAGGCCAGCGCGTTGGTGTCCCAGTAGATCTTGCCGTAGCGCTGCGCGGCGTCGCTGGCGGCATTGGCCACCGCCGAGATGTAGGTGCCGATGAAGAGGTCTACCTTGTCGCGATTGACGAGTTGGTCGACCGCGGCGATCCCCTGCTGCGGATTGCCGGCGTCGCCGCGGATCAGCTCGATCTTGCGACCAAGCACGCCGCCCTTCGCATTGCGTTCGTCGACGGCGATCTGGTAGCCGCGCGCAACTTCGTCGCCGTACAGCGCGAGCGGACCGCTATACGGATTGATCGCGCCGATCTTCAGCGTCTGCGCATCCGCGACCGCTGCGAGCGCGAGCAGCATCGCAGCGCTGGCGGCCCTGAGAATTCCCGATATCTGCATCGTTGCCTCCTTGGTGGAATGAAAAATCGGCTCACGCCGGCGCAAAGCGCGCCAGCGCCACTCCGGCTTCGCGCTCGATCGCAAGCTTCAATTTCATGTCGATGCGCAACCTGTCCTGCGCGGCCTTGACGTTGCTGATCAGCCGCGGGCCTTCGGCCAGTTCGACCACCGCGACGTTGTATGGCAGACGCTGCGCGAACCAGTCGTGGTAGCCGTGGTGATAGACGACCCAGCTCACCAGTCGCGCATGACCGGACGCGGTCTCCCAGCGCGGCTGCGCGGCGAGGCAGCGCGGGCACTCGGTGCGCGGCGGCAGCCACGCGTGGCCGCACGCCGCGCAGCGCTGAAAGGTGAGCCGGCCGTCCTCGAGCGCGCGCCAGAACGGCGCGGTGATCTCGTTGAACTGCGGCGCGGGAAAGCTCATGTCGCTGGTCATTGGCATTGCCCCAGAATCAGCGTCGAGTGCGTGTGCATGATTCCGCCCTGATTGCTGACGATGCAGGTCTTCGCATCCCTGACCTGCAGATTCGCTTCGCCGCGCATCTGGCGCACGCCTTCGAGCACCAGTTGCAGCCCCGGCATGCCGGTCTCCGACAGCAGCCCGCCCGCGGTGTTGACCGGCAGCTCGCCGTCGATCTCCAGCCGGCCGCCGGCGCAGAACGGCCCGCCCTGTCCGTGCGGCGCGAAGCCATACGCCTCGAGCGTCATCAACACGGTGATCGTGAAGCAGTCGTAGATCTGCGCCACGTCGATGTCCTGCGCGCGCAGCCCCGCCATCGCGAGCGCGGTCCGTCCCGAGATCTCGGCGCAAGTGCGCGTGAGATCCGCGCGCTGCGCGACATCCCAGGACGATTGCCCCTGGCCGAAGCCGAGGATCGGCACCGGCTTCTTGACGCCAAGCGACTTTGCGCGCTGCGTGCTCATCAGTACGACCGCGGCCGCGCCGTCGGACACGAGGCAGCAGTCGTCGCGCCGCAGCGGATCGACGACCCACGGCGATTCGCGGTATTGCTCGAGCGTGAGCTTCTTGCGCAGCTGCGCGTCCGGATTCGCCGCGCCGTGCCTGCGGATCGCCACCGCGATCGCGCCGAGCTGGTCGCCGGTGGTGCCGAACTCCTCCATGTGCCGGCGCGCCAGCATCGCGTAGCCGGCAGGGACGCCGAACCAGCCGTACGCCGCGTCGTCGCCCCACGCCCTCTCGTACGCGTGGCGGCTGCCGGTGCGCGGGTTGTCCGCGTAGCAGACCAGCGCGACTTCGCACTGGCCATGCTCGATTGCCATCGCCGCGAACGTGATCAGCGAGATGTTGGCGGCACCGCCCTGGTCCCACGCGCCGCCGACGCGCGGCTGAAGCCCCATCGCCTCGGCCAGCGTCTGGCCGTACATGAACTGCGGGTTCGAGGTCGGCGGCTTGACCAGCAGCGCGTCGACCGCGTCCTTCTCGACGCCGGCATCCGCGAGCGCGTTGCGGCACGCCTCGATGTTCAGCGAAATCGTACCGCGGCCCGGCAGCTTGCCGAACGCAGTCTGGCCGATGCCCGCGATCACCACGTGGCCGCGCATCAGATCACTCCCTCGGCCTGCAATGCTGCGATCTCGGACTTCGAAATGCCGAGCCAGTCGCCGTACACGGCAACGTTGTCCTCGCCGAGCTTTCGACTGGGTCGGATCGGCAGCGGCTCGGCGCCCTCGAAGCGCAGCGGTGAGTTCGGCACCGGGATGCGGCCGAGCTCCGGGTGATCCAGCCATTGCAGGAAACCGCGCGCGTGCAGGTGCGGATCGTTGACGACCTCGTCGAGATCGCGCACCGGCGCGCACGGCACGCGATGCTTCTGCAGCAGCTCGAACAGCTGCTGCTTGGCGAATCGCTGCGTGAAGTCCCCTACGATCGCGTCGACATCGTCCATGTGCGCGACGCGCGTCTTCAGGCTCTCGAAGCGCGGGTCGTGAAGCAGCTCGGGTCGCTGCATCGCGCTGACCAGCGACTTCCAGTGCGTCTCGCCGACGCAGATGATCGCGATGAAGCCGTCCTTCGTCGGGTACACGTTGTACGGCGACTCGGCGAGCCCGCCGTGGCGGTTGCCGGTGCGCATCGGTTTCTCGCCGCCGCTGCCGTAGTACAGCCCCAGGTTGGAACTGAGCGACGCGTACACGGCCTCCTGCATCGACACGTCGACCGCGCGCCCCGCACCCGTCTTCTCGCGTTCGTACAGCGTCGTCATCACCGCGCCGAAAAGATGCACGCCGCCGAAGAAATCACAGATCGCTGGGCCTGCTTTCACCGGCGGCCGATCCGCGTAGCCGGTCACGCTCATCACGCCGGCCATCGCCTGCACGGTGAGGTCCATCGCCGGATAGTTGCGATACGGGCCACTGAGGCCGTAGCCCGAGCCCTGCGCATAGATCAGCCGCGGATTGATTTTCTGCAGCGTGCTCCAGCCGCAGCCGAGCCGGTCCATCGCGCCGGGCGCGAAGTTCTCCAGCAGCACGTCGCCGCGCTTGACCATCTCGAACAGCAGTTCGCGCCCGCGTGCGTGCTTCAGGTTCAGGGTGACCGAATGCTTGTTTGAATTGAGCATTGCGAACGGCAGCCCCGCGCCGCCGACGTTGCCGCGCTTGCGCAAGTGCTCGCCCTCGCGCGGCTCGACCTTGATCACGCGCGCGCCGGCCATCGCCATCAGGAACGTCGCGTACGAGCCGTTGTAGATCTGGCCCAGGTCGACGACCGTGATGTCTTCGAGCGGGTGGCGGCGTTGCATGCTCACTTGCCCTTGAAGTTGGCGGGCCGCTTCTCGGCGAAGGCGGCGGGGCCCTCACGCGCATCGTCGGTCGCCATCAGCAGACGGTTCATCACCTGCTCCATCCTCAGCCCGGTCGCGAGATCCATGTCGCGGCCGCGCAGCGCGAGCTCCTTCGCGGCCTGCAGCGCGAGCGGCGCGTTGGCCGCGATGCGCCGCGCATAGTCGAGCGCGGTCTCCATCAGCTTGTCGGCCGGAACGACCTTGTTGATCAGTCCCCAGCGCGCCGCAGTGTCGGCGTCGATCGCGTCTCCGGTCAGCAGCATCTCCATCGCGATCGCGTGCGGCAGCTGCCGCAGGATCCGCTGCGTGCCGCCATTGCCTGGAATCACGCCGCGCTTGACCTCGGCCAGGCCGAAGGTCGCGTGCGTGACTGCGACGCGCAGATCGGTTGCCAGCATCAGCGTCATGCCGCCGCCGAGGCAGTAGCCGTTGATCGCCGCGATCACCGGCTTCCACACTTCGAGCCCGCGATTGAGCAGCTGGTCGCGCTGCGTCAGCCACATCTCGTCATAGCCCGGCGGCCCGGTCAGGAAGCTCTTGATGTCGGCGCCTGTCGTGAACGACTTCGGTCCCGCGCCGGTGACGATCGCCACGCGAATCGCCGCGTCGTCGCGCACGCGGCACCACGCCTGCGAAAGCGCCGCGTAATGCTCGGCGTCCATCGCGTTCAACCGTTCGGGGCGGTTGATCACGATCGTGCAGATGCCGTCGGCAACCGAAACGTCGATCGACATGTCAGGCTCGAACGCTCTTGCCGCCGACCAGATGGCGCGCGATCAGCATGCGCATGATTTCCGACGGCCCTTCGCCGACGCGCTTGATGCGCAACTCGCGGTACCAGCGCTCCAGCGGCATCTCGCACGACACGCCCATGCCACCCAGCACCTGGATGCAGCGATCGACCACGCGGCCGGCGGTCTCCGTGCCGTAGACCTTGGCGATCGCGGCATCCAGCTTGATGTCGTCGCCGCGGTCGGCCTTCCACGCGGCCTCGTAGACGAGCAGCCGCGCGGCGCGCAGCTCGACTTCCGAATCGACCAGCATCCACTGGATCGCCTGCCGGTCGGCGAGCCGGCCGCCGAAGGTTTCGCGCTGCCTGGCCCAGTCGATCGCGATCTCGAGCGACGCCTGCCCCAGGCCGATCGTCGCCGCCGCGTATGGCACGCGGCCGTGCACCAGCCACTTTTCCGCCAGCGCGAAACCCTTGCCTTCCTGGCCGAGCAGGTTCTCCGCCGGCACCTCGTAGTTGTCGAAGTGCATCTCGTACGGGTAGTAGGACCGGATCACCGGGATCGGCGAGATCGTCAGTCCGGGCTTTCCCGTCTCGACGATGAACGCGCTGATGCCCTCGCGCCCCGGTCCGCTGGTGCGCGCGAACACCACGCCCCAGCTCGACTCGCTGGCGCCGGAGATGAAGATCTTGGTGCCGTTCAGGATGTAGCGGTCGCCCTTCTTCTCGGCGCGGGTGCGGATCGCGCGGCCGGGATCGGAGCCGCCGCTCGCCTCGGTGATCGCGACGAAGGTCTTCTCACCCTTCTGGATCGACGGCAGCGCGTACTTCTCGATCTGCGCGCGCGTACCGCTGAAGATGATGTTGGGCGGGTCGAAGCCGAATGCGCCGCAGGCGGCGATGTACGCGCCCATCTTGCACTTGACCGACTCCTCCGCGACGATGCACTGGCCGAGCAGGTTCAGCCCCGCGCCGCCGTACTCGGCCGGCGTCTGCACGCACCACAGGCCGAGCTCGCGCGCCTTCTTCTGCAGCGGCGCGAGCTTTTCCTTCGGCAGCTTCCACGAGTCGTGCGGCTCGGTCGCCTCGGCGGGCCGGACCTCGCGCTCCATGAAGCGGCGCGTGGTCTCCTGCAGCATCCTCAGCTCTTCCGGCAATTGCCAGCTTCCCAGCGTGTTCATCTGCTGTCCTTCAAAGCGCGACGACTTGCCTGCGTCGCGTTCACGTCGATTCGATACACGGTGCGATCGCCGAGCGGTATCGCCTGCGCGATCACCGCGCCGTAGTCGCGCTCCGCAGTCGCGCGGCTGATGTAACCGAGGTTCAGATCCCGTTCGACCTCGGCCGCGTCGCGCTCGATCGGATCGCCGAAGCCGCCGCCTCCCGGCGTGCAGCAACGCACGCCATCGCCCGCATGCAGCGGCTGGCTCTCGTGCTTGCTGCGCATCGGCGGCCGCCACGTTTTCCCATCGGTGCGGAACTCGACGACGTTCGGCGCGCCGGGCCTGCCGCCGGCGACGCCGAACGACCGGCTGTCGCACTGGTCGCCGAGCACGCTGGTCGAGAAGTCCGACCATGCGGTGAACTGGTATTCGGAGCCGCAGCCGCCGCGATGCCAGCCCGCGCCGCCCGAGTCCTCGCGCAGGCGGAAGAAGTCGAAGCGCAGCGGATAGCGGTGCTCCGACATCTCGAGCGAAACGAAGTTGGCCATCGACTGCGGCGGTGTGGCGTGCACCAGCCCGTCGGTCGCCTTCGTGGCGCCGTAGCCGCCCGGATACGGGAACACGCCGACGAAGAAGTTGCCGGTGTCGGGATGCCGGCCGCCGACCGTGCACACGCCGATCGTGCCGAACGGCGCCGCCGGCGTGCGATCCGGAATCGCCTGCGCGAGCGCGCCGAACACGACCGCGATCACGCGGCCGAGCACTTCGAGGTAGCCGCCGACCGGCGTCGGATACTCGGCCGAGATGATCGTGCGGTCGGGAATCGAAAAGCTCGCCGGCCGGAACGCGCCACCATTGACGGGCACCTCCGGGAAGATGTGCTTCATCGCGACGTAGCAGCCCGACAGCGTCGTGTTGCGCGACAGATTCACCGGCCCGCGCGCCGTATCCGAGGTTCCGGAAAAATCGAAGTGCAGCTCGGAGCCCTTCACCGTCAGCGCGAGCGCAATCTTCAGCGGCGCATCGACAATGCCGTCGTTGTCGATCACCTCCTCGAAGCAGTAGGTGCCGTCGGGAATCTCGGCGATGTACGACCGCATCTGCCTTTCCGAGCGCGCGATCATCTCGGCGATGCACTCGTTGAGCCGCTCGACGCCGTAGCGCGCGACCAGCTGGTCGAGCCCGCGCTGTCCGACCGCGAATACGTTGACCATCGCCGACAGGTCGCCCGCGATGTCGTTCGGCAGCCGCGTGTTGGCGCGGAACATCGCGACCAGCGCTTCGTTGAGTTGCCCCTGGTCGTACAGCTTGACCGCGGGAATGACGGTGCCTTCCTGGTGGATCGACTGCGCCTTCGGCACCCAGCCGCCCGGCACGGATCCGCCGACATCCATCCAGTGGCCGGTGCTGGCAAGCAGCGCGAACAGCTTGTCGCCGACGAAGTACGGCGCGACCAGTTGCACGTCCTGCAGGTGCGTGCCGCCGACATAGGGGTCGTTCAGGATCCAGATGTCGCCGCGCTTGAAGCCGCCCTGCTGCCGCGCGAGCTGCACCACGTTCTGCGTGGTGAACTGCATGTTGGCGAGGAACACCGGCAGCCCGTAGCGGCCCTGCGCGATCGTCTCCCCCGTCTCCGGATGGAAGATGCCGTGCGCGCAGTCGTTGGTCTCCGAGATGATCGGCGAAATCGCCGCGTGGATCAGGTGCAGATCCATCTCGTCGGCGATCTGCTCGAGCGAGCCGCGCACCACCGCGAGTGTGACGGGATCGATCCTGTTCATGCCAGCTCCACCAGCAGGTTGCCGAACGCATCGACGCGCACGCACATCGCCGGCTCGATCACGGTCGTCGTGTCGTCCTGCTCGACGATCGCCGGGCCGTCGAATTTCATTCCGGGCGAGAGATCGGCGCGCGCGTAGATCGCGGTGTCATGCCAGCCGCCGAAGTAGACCGGCCGGCGCTTGATCGGCTTGGGCAGTGCGCCGCGCGCTTCGATACGCGGCCGGCGCGCGAGGCCGCCGCGCTTGCCGATCACGCGCGTGCGCAGGTTGACGACGACCGCGGGAATGTTCGCGAGTACGTTGCCGAACTCGGCGCGGTAGGTGTCGACGAACGCCTGCGTCAGCTGCTGCGCGTTCCAGTCCGCGCCGATCCGCACGCGCAGCGAGTGGATCTGGCCCGCGTACGCCATGTCGGCGAAATGCACCACTTCGACCGCCGAATGCGGCGCGTCGCCGCGCGCGAGCTGCGCTTCGCCTTCCGCGCGCTGGCGTTGCAGGATCGCGTGGATCTGCGCGACGTCCGCGCGGTCCAAGCGCTGCTCGTACGTCTGCGAATAGTCGTAACGGATGTCGGCGATCGCGCAGCCCATCGCGCACAGCACGCCGGGATACGGCGGAACGAGCTCGGTGCGGATGCCGACCTCGCGGATCAGCGCGGCACCGTGCATCGGACCCGCGCCTCCGAAGGCGACCATCGCGAAGTCGCGCGGGTCGAGCCCCTGCTCGATCGAGATCAGCCGGATGCGGCCCGCCATCCGCTGGTTGACGACCGCGAGCACCGCTTCGGCGGCTTCCTCGACGCCGAGACCGAGCTGAGCGCCGAGCTTCGCGAACGCGGCGCGCGCGCCGTCGAGATCGAGCGCGATCGCGCCCTTGCCGCCGATCGGGCTGTCGACGGCGATGCGGCCGAGAACCAGATTCGCATCCGTGACCGTCGGCTCGCAGCCGCCGCGCCGGTAGCAGATCGGCCCCGGCACCGAGCCCGCGCTGCGCGGCCCCACTTCGAGGATGCCGCCGCGGTCGACCGACGCGATCGAGCCGCCGCCGGCGCCGATCGTGTGCACGTCGATCATCGGCAGCTTCAGCGGCACGCGGAAGTCGAGGTCGGTCTTCTCCGCTACGCGCGGCTCGGCGCCGATCACGACGGCGACATCGAAGCTGGTACCTCCCATGTCGGCGGTGATGATCTTGTCGAACCCCGCTTCGAGCGCGAGCCCCGCCGCCGCGGTCACGCCAGCGGCGGGACCCGAGCGGACGATGTGGGCGGAGCGGCGGCCGAGCTGCGACAGCGGCGACAGTCCGCCGTTGGACTGCATGATCAGCACGTCGCGATCGAAGCCCCAGTCGGCGAGCTTGCGCTGCAGCCCTTTCGCGTAGCGCGACACCAGCGGCTGCAGATAGCCCTGCACCGCGGCGGTGCTGGTGCGTTCGAACTCGTAGTACTCGCGGATCACTCCGGTCGAAGTGACGATCTCCCACGCCGGATTCACCGCGGCGAGCAGCGCGGCGATCCGCTCTTCGTGCGCGGGATTCGCGTACGCATGCATCAGAGACACGACGACCGCCTCGACATCCTGCTGCCGGATGACTTCACCCAGCGCACGCACCTCGGCTTCGTCGAGCGGCACCAGCACGCGTCCCCGATGATCGATGCGCTCGGCGACCTCCCAGCGACGGTCGCGCGGGATCAGCGGCTGCTGCACGCCGGTCAGGCCGTACATGTGCGGGCGATCGCGCCGGCCGAGCTCGAGCACGTCGCGGAATCCGCGCGTGGTCACCAGCGCGCAGCGCGCGCCCTTGCGCTCGATCACCGCGTTGGTCGCGATCGTCGTTCCGTGCAGCAGCGCTTCGAGATTCTGCGGGTCGATCTCGGCCGCGCGCAGCGAATCGAGCAGCGCGCGCGACGGATCGTCCGGCGTCGACGGGACCTTCAGGATCTTCTCCGCGCCGGTCGCGGAGTCGACGCAGTACAGGTCGGTGAACGTGCCACCGACATCGATGCCGACGACTGTACTCACTTGCGCTTTCCTTTCCTTCTCGCGGCGGGCTTCGCGGCGCGTGCGACCGTCTCCGCGGCCGCGGGGGGCAGTGCGAGGTCACGCGCGGCGGACACGTGCCGCGTCATCCGCCGCCGCGCGGCCTCCGCGTCCTGCGCGACGATCGCGTCGAGGATCGCCCGATGAATCTTCAGCGTGGCGGCGCGCACCTCGTCGGAATCGAACGCCTCCAGCTCGGTCGCCTGGTGAATCGCGTTCGACAGCACTTCCATCACCGCGATCAGCAGCTCGTTGTGGCTGGCGCGAACGACCGCCATGTGCCAGTCGACGTTCGCGTCCAGATATCGACGCAGGTTGCCCACGTTGGCCTCGACCGCCTCGGTCTTCGCGATCAGGTCCGCGATGTCGGCGTCGGTCCGGTGGCGCGCCGCGCCTTCGGCGCCGAGCGCTTCGAGCGCGGTGCGAACGTCGTGCAGGTGTTCGGCCGTGATGTTGCGGCCCCAGATGAACAGCTCCAGCTGCCGCGTCATCTCGTCGCCGCGCGGGCGCCGCACGCGCGCGCCGCCGCCGCGCCCGGGACGGATCTGGATCAGGCCGTCGATCTCCAGGATGCGCAGCGCCTCGCGCACCGTCGTACGCGACAAACCCGTCTGCGCGGCCAGATCGCGCTCGGCCGGCAGCGCCATGCCTTCGGGCCATTCGCCGGAACGAATGCGCGCGCGCAGATCCTCCGCCAGAACGTCGGACGATTTCGGCGCGTTGATCCGGCTGACCGCTGCGACCGGCGCCCGGGTGCGTTCGTCGAACATGGACGTGCGGGGCGAGTCGTTCATGCGGGCAGGATGCGAGCCGCGGTGACCTTCACCCCCGACCTATCGAGGTGCTGGCGTATGAACGCGGCGAACTCGTCCACGGTGCGGGGTGCAAGGTCCGAGCCCAGATCGGCGAGCCGCTCGCGGACTTCGCGCCGGGCCGGGATCCGGCTGATCCGGGCGCTGAGCAAATCGACCACGCCGCTCGGCATCCTCGCAGGCCCCACCAGTCCGATCCAGGAGATCACTTCGAAGCAACGAAGCCCGGCGATTCGGCCACCGTCGGCATGTCGGGCAGCAAGCACGCCGCCAGCAGTACACAGATCGACGCAATGCGTTGGACCGAATTCACCGCTTGGCTCCGCTAAAAACGCCGCCAAGATAATTTGGTCCAATATTTGAGTCAATAGAAATATTAGACCAAAACGCGGTATTTCCCCGCGATTCAGTCGGCAATGGCTCAGCGCGGCGCGTCCTCGTCGACGAAGCGCTCCAGCCGCCAGCGCAGCGCCCGCACCGCGAGCGCGCGCGCAAGCAGCGCAAAGCCGATCAGCGCCGCCACGAAACCCGCCCAGCCCGGCGCGCCGAGCGCGTCCGCCAGCGCCGCGCAGCCCAACGTGCCGGTCCAGAAGATCGCGTTGTCGCGCACCGGATGGCGCCGCGGCGGTTCGTACGCAACCAGTGCGTCGATCGCGCGGGCCCTTGCCTCTGCGTCGAGGTCCGGCCAGCGCTCCACTTCGCCGATCACCCACGCACGCGACACGAGGCCGACGGCGGTCGGCGTGACGCGGTCGCGCAGCGTGGCGGGCATGGCGTGAACGTTAAACTTGGGAACCTATGTTCGCGCCGCGCGTGTGCTTCGTCGATGTCGAGACCACCGGGTCGAGCCCCGCGCGCGAGCGGGTGACGGAGATCGGCGTGGTCACCGTCGACATCGACGGCGACCAGTTTCGCGTCTCCGAGTGGTCGTCGCTGGTCAATCCCGGCGTGCCGATCCCGTCCGAGATCCAGTGGCTGACCGGGATCACCAATGAGATGGTGCGCGACGCGCCCCGCTTCCCGGACCTCGCCGAACCGCTGTTCGATCGCCTGCACGATGCGGTGTTCGTTGCGCACAGCGCGCGCTTCGACTACGGCTTCCTGAAGGCCGAGTTCGAGCGCGTCGGCCTGCCGTGGAAGGCGGCGACGCTGTGCACGGTGCGACTGTCGCGGCTGCTCTATCCGGACCGCGGACCGCACACGCTCGATGCGATCGTCGCGCGCTTCGGGCTTGAGGGCGAGCAGCGCCATCGCGCGCTCGGCGACGCGCGCGTGCTGTGGCGCTGGCTGCAGGTGCTGTACGAGCGCCATCCGCGGCGCGAGATCGACGCCGCGATCGAGCGCGTGCTGGCGCGTCCGAGCACGCCGCCCGCGCTGCCGCCGCACGCGCTCGATGAGATCCCGAACGCGCCGGGTGTGTACCTGTTCTTCGGCGCCAACGCGCATCCGATCTATATCGGCAAGAGCGTCGACCTGCGCACGCGCGTGGCGAACCATTTCGCCAACGATCACGCCAGCGGCGCCGACCTGCGACTGTCGCAGGAGGTGCAGCGGGTCGAGTGGGAGGAGACCGCGGGCGAGATCGGCGCGCTGCTGCGCGAGGCGGAACTGGTGAAGACGCGGCTGCCCGCGCACAACATCGCGCTGCGCCGACGGATGAATCAGGTGTTCTTCACGCTCGACGACGCCGGGCGGCCGCGCTTCATCAGGGCAGCCGACGCGATGCTCGACAATCTGCACGACTACCACGGCCCGTTCGGCTCGCGCGCGGGCGCGCGGCGCTTCCTGGTCGAATTGGCGCGCGAGAACGGGCTGTGCCTGAAAACGATGAAGCTCGAAGGCCGCGCGCGCGGCAAGGCGGCGCAAGCCCCCTGCTTCAACTATCAACTGAAGCGCTGCCTCGGCGCCTGCGTCGGCGTGGAGAGCGTGCCGTCGCACCGCGCACGGGCGGCGGATCTGCTGGCGGCGCGGCGCATCGCGCCATGGCCGCACGCGGGCGCAATCGCGATCGTCGAGGCGAACGCGGAGCGCTTCCGCGAGGACCTGCACGTCTTCGACCGCTGGTGCTGGCTCGGCACGGTGAAGTCGCTCGACGCCGCGCACGACCTCGCGCGCGGTGCGCCGCGCGAATTCGAGGCCGACGCCTACCGGATCGCGCGCGACGCGCTCGCCCGCGCCGCCGCTGGCCGGCTTCAGCTCGTGCCGCTCGGCTGAACGAGTTCCGTCACGACCTTGACCTCGCCGTGCAGCGTCCGGTGCACCGGGCACTTGTCGGCGATCTCGGCGAGCTTCGCGCGCGCAGCAAAGGTCAGCTCGCCTTCGAGCGTCAGGCGTCGGCGGATTAAGTCGACCCTGCCTTCGCGCGTGTCGCAGTCGGCGCAGTCGGCGGCGTGGATCTTGTCGTGCTCGATGTCGACGCTTGCGCGCACCAACGGCAACTGCTTGTGCTCGGCGTACAGCCGCAGCGTCATCACGGTGCAGGCGCCAAGCGCGGCCTGCAGCAGCTCGTACGGCGTGAGCCCGGTGGCGTTGCCGCCGGCGCTGACCGGCTCGTCGGCGTAGATCGTGTGCTCGGCGGTCTGGATCAGCGTGCTGAACTTGCCGAGCCGGCGCTCGGACACGCGCACCACGCCCGGCCGCACCGTCGACGCCGGCTGCGCAGGCAGGTAGCGACCGACCCACGCCGCGAGCACCTGCGCCGCATAGCGCGCATCGGGCTCGCGCGTCAGCAGGTGATCGGCGCTATCGAGCGATACGAAGCTCTTCGGATGCTTCGCGGCGGTGAAGATCGCGGAGGCGTTGTCGATGGCGACGATCGCATCGCCCGGCGCGTGCATCACCAGCAGCGCGCGCTTGAGCTGCGCGATCCGCTCCGCCTGCTTCTGCCCGGCGAGATCGGCGAGGAATTCGCGCCGCAGCCGGAAGCGCCGGCCGGCGAGCGTGACCTCGGCCGCGCCTTCGCGCTCGATCAGTCCGATGCGGTCGGCGAACTGGCGCGTCACGTGATCGGGAGAAAACGGCGCGTTCAGCGTCGCCACCGCGCACACCTCGGCGATCGCGCCCGCGGCGGCGAGCGCCGCGGCGCCACCGAGCGAGTGGCCGATCAGGATCGCCGGCGCGCGATGGTGCGCGCGCAACCAGTCGGCCGCCTTGACGAGGTCGGCGACGTTGGACGAGAAGTCGGTGTTCTCGAATTCGCCCTCGCTGCCGCCGAGTCCCGTGAAGTCGAAGCGCAGCACCGCGATGTCCTGCTCGGCGAGCGCGCGCGCGATCCGGGTCGCCGCGAGGCTCTCCTTCGAGCAGGTGAAGCAGTGCGCGAACAGCGCATAGGCGCGCGGCGCGGTGTCGGGCAGGTCGAGCCGGGCGGCGAGCGCTGTGCCGGCGCTGCCGGGAAACGCGACTTTCAGCGACGGCATGTTCCCTCCGATGACGGATGCTGCGCCGTAGTCGGCGCGCGCCGAGGCGCCTTACGCGATGTGCAGCGAATCGCGCAGCGGCCGCCCGACCTGCACGCCGAGCGCGAGCGCCTGCGAATTGGCGCGCGACACCACGCCGTGCTCCCACGCATCGCTCGCCTCGCCGATGCGCGCGGTCAGATGCGACACCGCCGCGGCGGCCACGCCGGCGCGCTCCAGTTCGGCGAGCGCGCCGATGCCGGCCTCGTCCTTGCCGATGCCGGCGTCGTTGAACACGTAGATCAGCGCGGCGACCGCGCGCGCGTAGCGCACCACGCTCGCGCCGCCATGCGATCCGGTGACGACCACGCAGCCGGCGTGCTCCTGCTGCACGGTCGTGACGGAAACGAGCAGCACCAGTCGCGGCGCGGCCGCGCGCATCGGGCTACTTCTTGGGCGGCTTCTCGGCCGCGATCGCGGCCTGCACCCTCGGCCGCGCACCCACGCGCGCGACGTAGTCGGCGAGCTTGGGCCACTTGGTTAGATCGAGCTCGACCCACTTGCTCCAGCCGAGCACGGTGAACAGATACGCGTCGGCGACGGTGAACGTCTCGCCCATCACGTAGGGCTGGTTGCCGAGCGCGCTGTGCAGGTAGTCGAAGCGGCGCGCGAGCAGCTCGCGCTGGCGCTGCTTCAGATCGTCGCCGCTGGCCGGGTTGAAGAGCGGCGAGAACTGCTTGTGCAACTCGGTCGAAATGAAGTTCAGCCACTCGACCAGGTGATAGCGCTCCATCGTGCCCGGCGCCGGCGCCAGATGCTTCTCCGGCACCTGATCGGCGATCCACTGTACGATCGCCGGGCCCTCGGTCAGCACGCTGCCGTCCTCGAACTGCAGCGTCGGCACGTAGCCCTTCGGATTGATCTTCAGGTAGTCCTTGTCCTTGCCGTATTTCTTCGCCTTCAGGTCGACCCGCTCCAGTTCGAAGGACAGGCCGGCCTCGGCGAGCGCGATGTGCGGCGACAGCGAGCAGGCGCCGGGCGAGAAATAGAGCTTCATGGGAATCTCCTCGGTCGGTGGACCGAAGGAGGATAGCAGCGGCGACCTATCCGTCCAGCGATTCGACCGCCTTGTACGCAGCGGCGATCGCCTCCAGCGCGAGCCACGCCAGCGCGGCGAACATCAGCGCGCGTGTGCCGGCGATCGCCAGCGACAGGAACGAATCCGCGGCGGGGCCGAACAGCCATTCGGCGCCGATTCCGGCAGGCAGGGCGAGCTTGAGCATTGGACGACCTCGCCTTTCGTATCGGCGCGCGGGCGGAGACCTTTAGCGCGTGCCGGTGCGGCGCAGCGCCGCTTCCGGGATCACGAGCTGCGGATAGCGCTCGCGCAACTTCTTCAGCTCCGCGTCCGCGTCGTCATCGCGCCCCGCGCGCCGCAGCTCGATGATGCGCGCCAGCCATTGCTCGGGCGACTCGGCCTTTGCGGCCGCCGGCGCCGATTCGGCCGCATCGCCGGCCGCCGCGGCCCGCCGCTCGAACGCGGCGGGCGGGGCCGCAGGCGCCGCAGGCGCCAACTGCGGCGCTGCGCTTTGTGCCGCGCCCACACCTGCGGCGCTCGGAGCGGTCGCGGTGTCGGCCACGGCGCCCGCGGCCTGCTCGCTGCGCGCGCGCGCCGGCTCGGGCGGCGGCGCCGCGCGGCCAATCGTCGCCGTGCTGTCGCGCCGCGCCGGCGCCTTGGCGATCGCCGGGGCGGCCGGCTTTTCCGGCGGCCGCGCCGCCTCGGCCGGCTCGGCCGCGGCAGGGGCTGCGGTGCCCTGCTTCTCGGCCGGCGCGGGCGCGGGCTCGGCGGTCACCGTCGCCGGCAATTCGCGATCGGCCCGTTGCGCGACAATCACCGCGACGGTGCTGATCAGCACCGTCGCCGCGGCGGCAAGCGGGATGCGCCAGCGCCGCGACGGCGGCTTGCCGGCGGCGCGCGGCTGCGCGTCGACCGCGCGCGCGGCCGCGGCGAGGATCGCGGCGCGAGTCGCGTCCGACGGCCGCTCGTCGAGCGCCGCATTCGCCGCGCGGTATGCGTCGGCGGGATCGGGCCGGGTTGTCATCGCCATCCCTCGAGCGACTCGCGCAGCTTGACGAGCGCGTAGCGCAGCCGGCTCTTGGCCGTTTCCATGCCGACGCCCGTCAGTTGCGCGATCTCGTCCAGCGTCAGTTCTCCTTCCAGATGCAGCAGCAGCGCCTCGCGCTGCGCCGCCGGCAGGCGTTCGACCGCCGCCACGAACGCCCGTGCCTGCGCGCGTGACATCGCCTGCACCTCCGGCTCGTCGTTGCGCGCGCCGGCGATGCGGTCGACCAGCGCCTCGCCCGGATCGTCGGCGTGCGGATCGTTGGCGGCGTCGAGGCTGACATCGTTCCTCTGCGCGCGCCAATGATCGATCAGCCGCGTGCGCGCGATGCCGTACAGCCAGGTCGTGAAGCGGGCGCGCGGCGCGTAGTTCGCGGCATTGCGGATCAGCGCCAGCCATACCTCCTGCAGCAGATCGTCGGCGCGCGCCGCGTCGCCGCCGAGCGAGCGCAGGAGGAAGCGATACACCGGGCGCCCGTGCCGCTCGAACAACCGGGAGAACGCGGCCGCGTCGCCGGCGCCGTAGTCGAGCATCAACTGCTCGTCGCTGCGAACGTCGGCGGTCGGCGGGGCGTCGCGCATGCGCCCGATTATCGGCGCTGCGGCGAGCTGGCCGGCGGCAGTCACCGCGGCGGATCGGGAACGAAACCGACGCCGGGAAACGGATTCGGCGCCGGAGCCCGCGGCGGCGGGATCACGCCGAGCGCGATCAGGTTGTCGCGGCTGTCGTAGTGAATCGTGATCACCTCGTCGGGCGTCGGCCGCGCGCGCTCGAAGTCGGTGAACGAAACACGCGAGTCCTCACTGCGGCCGTGACCCGTTCCGAGCTTGCTCTGGTCGCCGCGGCGCTCGGCGCTGTCGGCGGTCGCCGGCGCCGCGGCAACGCCGTTCTCTGCCGCGCCGGGCGCGCCGGATTCGCGCCGCTGCAGTTCGACCGGCGGCGCCGGGCGGGCCTCGCGAAACAGCGCCACGCCGATCACTCCCACGTTCTGCGGCCGGCCGGTGCGCGCGGCGTATGAACCGGGCAACGCGGTGAATTCGAAGGCTGCGACCCGCTCCTGGCTCTTGCGCCAGCCGCGGATCTCCCAGCGCTGCCACGAATCGAAGACGTAGCCGCTCTGGTTCCAGGCCGCCGTTTCGCCGGTCACGGCGTTGACGCCGTCGACGGACATCACGGCCAGCACCCGGCCGCCGGTGCGATTGCGGATCGATATCGCATAGCGATTGCCGGGCGTGCCGGCCACGTAGCGGCGGCCGTCATGCAAGTGGATCGGAAGCGTTGCGCCGCTCGTTCGGTCGATCACCTGGACATCAGCCAGACTGCCGACCGCGTTCGCGTCTGTCGCGGACGTGGCACACGCGGCCAGCGCCGCGACAATCGCAGTCGCCGTGAAGCTTCGGCGCAGCATCTTCGACCTCCTGCCGCAGACATGACGTCGCATTCAACGAGTGGACTTCAGAAACCGGGTTAACCGGTTCGATGCCGATGGCTCCTGATCAGCGTGCGCTCGTGCTGTTCTCCGGCGGACTCGACTCGACGGTCTGCCTGGCGTGGGCGCTTACCCGCTACGCGCACGTCGAGACAGTCGGCTTCGACTACGGCCAGCGCCATCCGGTCGAACTTGAGGTCAGGCCGCAGGTGCTGAAGGCATTGCGCGAGGCGTTTCCCGACTGGCGCGCGCGGCTCGGCCCCGATCACGTGATCAAGATGGCGGCGCTCGGCCAGATCGCGACCACCGCGCTGACGAGCGATGCGCGCAGCCGCCTCGCGGAGAAGAGCCTGCCGACGACGTTCGTGCCCGGCCGCAACCTGATGTTCTTCACCTATGCGGCGGCGATCGGCTACCGGCGCGACCTGCATGTGCTGGTCGGCGGCATGAGCGAAACCGACTATTCCAATTACGCCGACAGCCGCGACGAGGTGATGAAATGCCTGCAGCGCACGCTGTCGCTCGGCATGGACGAGCACTTCGCGATCGAGACGCCGCTGATGTGGCTCGACAAGGGGCAGGCGCTGCAACTGGCCGACGAACTGGGCGGCGCCAAGCTGCTCGAACTGATCCGCACCGAGACGCACAGCTGCTTCATGGGCGTGCGCGACAAGCTGCACGCCTGGGGCCGCGGCTGCGGCATCTGCCCGGCGTGCGCGCTGCGCGCGGCCGGGTGGGACCACTGGCAGGCGACGCGCGGCGCGGCGTTGCGCTCCACCTCCTGAACATCGAGGCGCAGAATGCGGCCGTTCCGGTTTGGAACGGCCGCATCGACCGCATGCGTTTCGAGCACCTGGTCCAGATCAACGATCCGCTCATGCCGCTCCTGGAGCCGCTGTCGCGCGCGCAGTTGTGGCGCGGGCTGGTGCTGCGCGCGGAGCAGCCGATGCAGTTCGTGCTCGGACTGACGGGGTGCGCGATCCACGCGCGCGCCGAAGATGCCGGCCAGACCATGCTGACGCGCACGCTCGACTTCGGCAGCTTCAGCGTGCACGACCGCGTGCTGCTGACGCCGCAGCAGGGTTCGCTGACGCGCACCGATGCCGGCCCGACGTGGCCCGCGAGCCGGCTGGCGATCACAATCGAGGAGCCGCAGCCCGAGCTGCTGTTCCTGCGCTTCGTCTACGAATTCGAAGGCGCGGACGAGACCGGCGCGCTGGCCGCCGCCACCGACGAGCTGCGGCGGCAGGCGTACAAGAGCGCCGACCTCGACACCGTGCAGCGGATCCGCGTGCTTGCGCAACGAGGCGAGCTCGGCTGAGAAGTCGTTCTCAGCGCTTCTGCAGTGCCGCCTCGATTGCGTTCAGCCGGCTTTCGAGCGCGCGGATCTGGTTGTTCAGCGCGCCGACGTTGACGAACACCTCGTTTTCCGCCGGCGCCGACAGCGCCGCCGCGTAGCCGAGCCACGACGAGTCGTACAGCTTGACCTTGCTGAATCCCAGATCCGCGAGCACAGCGGCGGTCTCCGCCGCGCGCACGCCGCTCTGGCAGTAGACGATCGTCTCCTTGTTCGGATCGAGCGCCGCATACAGCTTGCGCAGTTCGTCGCGCGGCTTCAGCTGCATGCCCGACGAATCCTTCAGCTGGCCGCGCCGCATCTTGCCGATCGCATCCGGATCGAGCCAGTTCTGCTCGTACGGAATGTTGATCGCGCCGGGGATGTGGCCGCCGCGGATCGCGCGGATGTCCTCGCCCTTGAATTCCTTCGGCGTGCGCGCATCGACGATCTGCACGTTCGGGTTGCGCACCGAGGCGATCACCGCCTTCGTGTCGACCGTCAGCCCAGGCACCGGCACGAGCTTCAGCGCCACCGGTTTCGGCGCCGTCGGCTCGGTCGCCACCTTTTCGCCCGCGGCGCGCCAGCCGTCGATGCCGTCGTGAAACACGTACGCCTTCTGCGCGCCGAAGTAGCGCAGCGTGAACTGCGCGAAGTACGCGCTCGACGCGCCGCGCTGCGCATAGACGACCACCTCGCGCTGCGGATCGAGCCCGGCGCTGCCCAGGATCTTCTCCAGTTGCGGCAGCGGCAGGTAGTCCTCGGTGTTGGGGTCGCGCAGCTCGTCGGTCGGCGCGCCGATGTTCACCGCACCGGGGATGTGCCCCTTGGCGAACGAGCCCTCGTCGCGCGCGTCCCACAGCACGGCTCCGCGCGCCAACGCCGCCTTCACGTATGCCGCGTCGACGATCTGCTGCGCCCAGGCGGGCGACGCGAACACGATCACGGCCGCGATCGCGGCCAGCCAGGTTCTCTTCATTGCGGGTCTCCTGCAGACGGTTGTTGTCAGGATGCCAGCCGGCGGGCCGGCGACCGTGAAGTGCGTTACACGACACGGTCGCGCGATTATCGGCCGAGTCACAGGGCGTCGGCCAGCGATGTGCCGATGCCGACCGAGTTGCGCGGCGCGTCGTCGTCGATCGGTCGCGTGCCGCCGCCGGAAAGCGCTGCAAGCAATCGCCGCAACGGGCGGTTGCGCCAGCGCGCATCAGACCTTGATCGCGCCGACCAGGATCACCGGCCCGGTCGGCGCGCCGGTGGGCGATCCGCCGGCAGGCTCGACCGACACCGCGAGCTTCGCTCCCGCCTTCAGCCGCCCGACCTGCGCCGGCGGCAATTCGAAGCGCGCGTCGAGCTGGCCCAGCACCGCGAGCGAAATCGGCGCCGCGCCCTCTGCCGGCAGCAGCCACAACTCGTAGCTTTGCTGCGGACCCGCCACGATCGCGCGCGTCGACTTCAGTTCGAGCGTGCGTCCGTCCTTCGACAGCAGCGCGGTGACGGTCGCCGCCTCGCCCTTGGACGCGAGTTGCGCGATGCGCGCCAGCTCGATCGTCGGCGCGGGACGCAGCACCTGCACCGCGACCGCGAGCACCAGCGCGGCGGTCGCGGCCGCGGCCCAGCCCTGCCAGAGCGCCAGGCGGCGATACCACGGCCGCCGGTAGCGCGCGAGACCCAACGTGCGTTCGAGCCGCTGCCACGTGCGCGCAGCGGGCGTCACCGCGACGCGGTCGCTGTAGCGCACGGCGAACACCTGCTGCCAGTGGGCGTGCCGCTGCGCGACCAGCGGCTCGTCGCGCAGCGCGCGCTCGAAGCGGCGGCGCGCGCGTCCGCGCAGCGTGCCGAGCAGATACTCGCCGCACAGCGCGTCGAGTTCACGACGACGGGCGAGCCTCATCGCGCCCCCTGCATGCACTGCTCGACGCATTCGCGCAGCGCTTCCATGCCGCGCCGCGCCCAGGTCTTGATGGTGCCGAGCGGGCGCGACAGATGCGCGGCCAGTTCGCTGTGGCTCATGCCGTGGCTGTACGCAAGCACCAGGGTTTGCCGTTCGGCGGCTGCCAGTTCGTTCAGGCACTCGCGCAAGAAGTTGCGCGCGCGGCGCGCATCCTCGGCCTCGTCGGCGCCGGGCTCGGACCAGTCGAACAGGCGGTCGAGCGCGCCGTCGGGGTCGTCGTCATCGTCGCTTCCGTGCAACGACTGCGTGCGGGTGGCCTCCGCGCTGGACACGACATCGAGCGCGCGGTTGCGCGCGATCGCCGCCATCCACGCGACCGGCTGGCTGGCGAGCGGATCGAAGCTGCCGGCGCCGTTCCAGATGCGGACGAATGCGTCGTGCAGCACGTCCTCGGCGACCTCGCGCCGACCGACAATGCGCAGCGCGATCCCGAGCAGCAGCGGCGCGCAGGCGCGGTACAGCGCCTCAAACGCGGCCGCGGAGCCCTCGTCTCGCGCCGCCGCGCGCAGTAGCAGGCGCTTGATCATCGCCTCATCGAGCATGTCCGAATAATCCCGAAGGGGTGTTCCAGTGGGTACGACCCGTCACCGAAAATGGATTTGCGCCGAATCGTTGGGCCGAAGCGACGCTACTGTGATGGAAATCACGGAGTAAGTCGCGGGGGTGTTGATCCCGTTGATCCCCGGCAACCGTGCCAGCCGCCCGGCGCCTAAGTTCACAGGCGTACGGTTCTCAGAGACAACTCAACCTGAAAAGAGACCACTGATGACAACGAGAAAGCTCAAGATCGCGGCCGCGGTTGCGGCATTGCTCGTGCCGGCGCTGGCCGGCGCCACCAACGGCTACCTGCCGCACGGTTATGGCATGAAGGCGCTGGGCATGGCCGGCGCCGGCATCGCGTATCCGCAGGATGCGATTGCCGGGGCGATCAATCCGGCCGGGATGGCGATGATCGGCAACCGCATCGACTTCGGCCTGAACTGGTTCCGGCCGACGCGCGAATCCGAAATCGCCGGCAATTGCTTCAACCCGCCGAGCTGCACCGCGAACGCCAACGGCACGTACAACGGCAACAAGGAAAGCGATTTCTTCATCCCTGAGTTCGGCTACAACATGATGCTGAATCCGAACGTCTCCCTCGGCGTCTCGGTGTTCGGCAACGGCGGCATGAACACGTCGTACAAGACGCCGGTGCCGCTGTTCGGCACCAGCAATCCCGGCGTGGATCTGATGCAGCTCTTCATCACGCCCACCGTCGGCTACAAGATCAATCCGCAGCACGCGATCGGGCTCGGCGTGAACCTTGCATATCAACGCTTCAAGGCGCACGGGCTGGAGAACTTCACAGCGCCCAGCGGCCCGCAGCAATTCTCCGCATTCCCCGGCAACGTGACCAACCAGGGCTATGACAATTCATACGGCGCCGGCGTGCGCGTCGGCTATCTGGGCCAGCTCACGCCGCAGTTCTCGCTCGGTCTGACCTACCAGACCAAGACGAGCATGAGCAAGTTCGACAAGTACAAGGGACTGTTCGCCGAGGAAGGCGGCTTCGACATCCCGGCCAATTACGGCATCGGCGTCGCGTTCAAGCCCACGCCCGCGTTCAACGTCGCGCTCGACGTGGTGAAGATCGAATACTCCGGCATCAGGTCGATCAACAATCCGCTGCTGCCGAACCTGTTCCAGGCGCAGCTTGGAACACCCGGCGGCGCAGGGTTCGCGTGGAAGGACATCACCGTGGTCAAGCTCGGCGCCGACTGGGCGATGCGGCCCGACCTGACGCTGCGTGCCGGCTATAACCGCGGTGACCAGCCGATCCCGAAGAGCGACACGCTGTTCAACATCCTCGCGCCCGGCGTGATGGAGGACCACTACACGCTCGGCGCGACCTGGACCATGCCGAGCAAGTCGGAGCTGACGTTCGCGTTCATGTACGCGCCGACGGTGAAGGTCAACGGATCGGGCTCGATCCCGGCGCCGTTCGGCGGCGGCGAAGTGAATGTGAGGATGCGGCAGATCGAGTTCGGCGTCGGCTACGGCTGGAAGTTCTGAGCCTCGAAACCGCAAACAAAACGGGCCGCAGATGCGGCCCGTTTTCGTTGCAGACTTCGGTGAGAATCAGCAGCCGCCCTTGGCCTTCTTCTCTTTCTTCAGCACCTCGTCACAGCCTTTCATCTTCGGGTCCTTCTTGCACTGTTCCAGTGTCGGCTTGGCGTCGGCCTTCTTCTCCTGCGCGAAGGCAGGCGCGGCGACGAATGCGGCGGCGATCAGGGCAGCCAGAAGTTTGTTCATGGGATCACTCCTCAGGTTGGTGCTTGCGAGCAAGCGAGTTGTGGCGGCCGCGAGCTCGAACCCGCTGCCGGAGTACTCACCGCGCCGAACAGCGCGAGCGGCGTACTTTGCGTAAGCGCGCGAGCCCGGTCAAGGGTTGACCGGGCCCGCTTAGACCTGGATCAAGTGCGGTAACGCTATTGCGGGCGCAAATGGCTGAACTTGCGCTCGGTCCACTCGGCCCCGGCAAAGGCGGCGAGCGCCAGCACGACCACGCCGAGCACGACCGCGCCGTACGGGATGCCGAACAGTTGCGGCAGCGTCAGTTCGCCGACGCTATGGGCGTTGGCCCACAGTTCCCACGACGGCAGCGCGATCGCGTAGACCGCCAGCCCGGCGACGAACCCGGCCATGTAGGTCAGGCCGTCGCCGCTGCCGGTCGCGGTCGCGGTGACCGACGTGCCGGGGCAGAAGCCGCCAAGGATGAAGCCCGCGCCCAGCAGCAGCCCGCCGAACAATTGCGCGCCGAAGCTGGTCGGCGTCACGTACACGTAGGACAGGTCGAGCCAGCCGATCGCGGAGAACAGCCACAGCCCGACGGCGGTCGTGACGATCGCGGTGAACATCACCTTCAGCACCGTCATGTCGTACAGGTAGAACTGTGCGGCGAGCTTGCGCGCGCTGGAAAAGCCGGCGCGCTCGAGAATCCAGCCGAAGCCGAAGCCGAGCACGAGCGCGGTGACAAGGCCCTGCGAATCGGTGATCAGGTCGAAGCCATACAGTGGCAGGTTCATCGCCATAGCCTCCGCACGAAGTACGCCAGCAGGTAGCCGCCGGCAAAGACCGACAGCATGAACACCCAGCTGCCGGCATTCAGTTGCGATCCGCCCGTCAGCGCCTGCCCGCTGGTGCAGCCCTTGGCAAGCTTGGCGCCGATCGCCGCCAGCAGCCCGCCGCTGAATGCGAACAGCAGCCGCAGGCGGATCGACACGTTCGGCCCGCGCTCGATGCGCCACTGCGCGCGCTTCGCGAGCAGCGACGAGGCGAGCGCGCCGACGAACGCGCCGATCAGAAGGTACAGTGTCCAGTTGGTCGCCGGCGGATCGGCGAAGTAGCCCCTCAGCGCGGGGTTGGCCGCGGTCCAGTCGGGCGCGATCGCGCCGAACGCCGCGGCCAGCAGCGAGCCGTAGCCGGCAGTGGCGCCGAGGCCGCGGCCCATGATCAGGAACGTCGCCAGCAGCACGAGGCCGAGCGCGAAGCCGGCCAGATACGGATTCATCAGTGCGCGCCGGCCCGCGACAGGCGCGTGCTCGACGCGTTTGTCGGGCGATGCGATGGAAGCGGCGCTCATCTTTGCTCCTCGAGCGATCTTGACGGGGCGATCATGCGCCCGTCCATGGAAAGGGCGGTGTGATCGGCATCACGCGGGCCACACGTGGGGAGGGAACCTGCAGATGCCGCATCACACCGGGGGGTCGACATGACTACTGTTTCGCCGCCGTCACCTTGAACGAGCCGTCCTTGGCGATCTCGATCTCGGCGTTCAGGAAACCGGCCTTGTAACCGGCGTCCTTCAGCTTGTGATACGCCATCTCGGCGCGGATGCCGGTCGAGCAGTGCGCGATGACGCGCTTGTCCTTCGGCACTTCCTTGATACGGGCCAGCAGGTCCTCGTCCGGGATCAGCAGCGCGCCCTTGATCATGCCGGCGTTGGCCTCGTCCTGATTGCGCACGTCGAGGATCAGCACGTCGGCCGGCGTAGCGCGCGCGAGCTTGCTGAACTCGTCGACGGAGATCGACCCGGGCCGCGGCTTCGGCGCATACGCGACCTTGGCCAGTGCGGGCACGCCGGATTCGATCGCGTACCCCGCCGCCTGCCAGCCGAGCAGACCCTTCTCCATCACCTGCACGTTCTTCTGGCCCGCCTTGATCAACTGGCGCGCGACCGCGACCGAATCGGCTCCGCCGCGGCCGTCATAGACGATGATCGGCGCATTCAGCGCGGGATCCGGGAAGGTCTTCAGGTTCTTCTTCACGTCCGCCGGCGGCATGCCGACCGCACCCTTGATGTGCCCGCTCGCGCTTTCGTCCCTGGAGCGCACGTCGAGAATGACGGCCGGGATGTCCTTGTCGAGATACGCTTCCTTGACGAACTCGGGCCGCGTGGCGAGATAGTCCTTCGTCTGCCATTCGGGCACGCCCTCGTGATAGACCTTGGTGTTCTTGTATCCGAGCGCGATCGCCTTGCGCTGTGACAGCGGGCTCATCTGGCAGGTCACCCCCTGGCAGAAGAACACCAGCAGCGTGTTCTTGTCGGCCGGCAGCCGGTTGAACACCTTGTCCCACGCCGGGTACGGCACGTTGATCGCGCCCGGGATCGTGCCCTGCTGAAAGCGCGGCAGCGGGCGCGAATCGATCAGCACCGCGTTGCCGGTCCCCTGATCGACGAGCTTCTTCACGAACGCGTAATCGACCAGATCCTCCTTCGCGACCTTGACCGGGCCCTTGAAGCGGATCTCGGATGCCCACTTCTGGCCGTCCTTCTCGACATAGGCGATCCGGACTTCGTGGCCCTTGCGGGCGTCGCGCATGAACTCCGGCTGCTTCGCCGCGCCGGCGTCGAGCACCTTCAGCGTCTTCTCGTCGAAGCGGACGATCTCCTTGTTCGCGTCGATGCCGAGCTGGATCGACTGCGATTTGAAGGCGACGTTCTCGAAGTAGCCGGCGACGACACCCGCCTCCGGCTTGTGGCAGTTGTTGCAGACCGCCGGCTGGCTCGGCTTGGCGGCCGGCGCCTGCGCGGCCGCGCCGAACGCGGCAACGATCAGCGCCGTGGCGATGAATGCGGTTTTCATCGATACCCCCTGGTGAAGCAATTTCACTGACCCATTCCGATCAGCGGAAGAAACGAACTGGCCTGTCCCGCGTCGACCAGGATCCAGCGCAACGCGAAGCCGCCGACGAGCACCAGCAGCGCCGGCGCGACGGTGTGCGCAATGCGATGCCTCAATTCGAGCGCCTGCAGTGCGAACGGCACCACGATGCCAAGCCCGACGACCAGACCCCAGAACGGCCACGCGTACGGCCCGCTCAGCAGCAGCGCGGCGGCGTTCTGATGAGCCGCGGTGGTCGACACGAGGCCGATCAGCAGCAGCGCGATCAGCGCGAATTCCGTGGCGAGGAAGATCTGGTCGAAGCGCACCAGCGACACCGCGCTTGCCTTCGGCGGCGGCTCGGGCGTCAGCGGCTGCAGCAGCGCGGAGAACGCGCCGGCGATCATGCCTGCCGGGGCGGGCCGCTTGACCGGCACCACGACGGTCAGCAGGTGCATCAGCGCGCACGCGGCCGACAGTCCCGACACGAGGAACAGCGGGCCCAGCAGCGCGGAGTTCCACAGCGGCCGCGCGACCATCGTGCTCAACAGGATGCCGGTGTAGATGCCGAGCGCCACGCCGAAGCCGATGTTCAGCGCCGCGATCAGCCGCAGCCAACCCGGCCGCGCGAGCAGCCAGCGCGAGGCGGCGCCGACCCGCGGCACCTTGCGGCCGAGCCAGGGCCACGCCTCGTCGAGCCGGATCAGCGCGGACGCCGCGACCACGCCATAGACGAGGATCAGCACCCAAGAGCCCCACGACATCGGAGAGGTAGGCTCGAAGGTCAGGTACACGCGCCACACGTAAAGCTTGTGCGCGAGGTCGAGGAACAGCGCGCCCATGCCGAGGTTGATCAGCACGAACGCGAGGATCGGCGCCTGCACCGCGTAGGTGTCGCGCGTGTCGCCGCGCGCTACCTTCAGCATCTGGTAGCCGGCCAGCACCATCATGCCGGCGACCAGGCCGCCGAGAAACAGATAAACGGGGATCTCCCAGCTCCAGACGTGCAGGCGCGGGTCGATCAGCGGGTTGTGGCGGGTGGTGGTGATCTCGAGCATCGCAGCCTCGTCGATCGAACTACGTCAGGTAGAAGACGCGCGGCTTCGTGCCGGCTTCGGGTGCGAGCGTGTGCCAGCGGCGCGTGCGCAGCAGCGTGGCCACGGTGCTCTTCGGGTCGTCGAGGTCGCCGAAGTGCATGCAGCGCGTCGGGCACACCGACACGCACGCCGGGTCCTTGCCCTCCTTCACCCGGTGCAGGCAGAACGAGCACTTGTCGACATAGCCGTCGGGGTGCACGTAGCGCGCGCCGTACGGGCACGCGGCGATGCACGCCTTGCAGCCGATGCAGCGGTTTGCGGTGACCTGCACCGTCCGGCCGAGCGGCTCGACGTGGCTGGCGCCGGTCGGGCAGCACGCCACGCACGGCGGGTTGTCGCAGTGGTTGCAGCGCTCGCTGCGGATCTCGAGCGCGAGCTTCGGAAACTCGCCGCGCACTTCGGTCGTGATCCAGTCGCGGCAGTAGCCGATGGGGACGTCGTTCTCCGCCTGGCAGGCGACCACGCAGTCGGCGCAGCCGACGCACAGGCGGGTGTCGATGACCATTCCGTAGCGCGCCATGGTCAGCTCCCCACTCGCTTGTCAGCCGCCGCGACTTGCGGAATCGTTCCACTTGGGCCGACCAGCGTGACGAAGTTGGTGTGGATGCTGGTGCCGCCCATCAGCGGATCGATCTTCACGCGCGTGGAAAGCTGCGCCGTGCTCGCGCCCTTGTGATAGGCGGCCTTCCACGCCTTCGATTCGCTGCCGAAGCCGTGCACCATGTACACGCACTCGGGGCGGATGCGTTCGGTCACCAGCACCGCGACCGGACCGCTCTCGACGCCGTCCTGGTTGCGCAGCTTCACGCGCGCGCCGTTGGCGATGCCAAGCTTGCGAGCCTCGGCGGGGTGCAGCCAGACCTTGTTCTCCGGCATCAGCTGCGCGACGCGTTGATTGCCGATCGTGCGGCTGAACGTGTGCATCGGCGCGCGCCCGCTGAGCAGCCGATACGTGCCCGGCGGCCCCGCCTCGGGCCGCGTGTATTTCGGCACCGGATCGAACCCCTTGTCCGCGAGCTGCTGTGACCAGAACTCGACCTTGCCCGACGGCGTGTCGTAACTGACCTCGGCGCCGTCGTCGACGTAGATCGGCGGCTGCTTGCCGGTCAGAATGCCTTTCGCCTTCAGCTCGGCCCAGTCGAATCCGCCGGCGGTGACGCGCGTGCGCAGGTACTCTTCGATGTCCGTCCACGGGAAGTACGCTTCCACGCCGAGCCGCTTGCCCAACTCGCGCCCGATCCACCAGCCCGGCTTCTGCTGGTGCGGCGGCTCCACGACCGGCTGGCGCAGCGCGATGAAGGGCGTGCGCAACGCATCGTCGTTCAGCGTGTCATAGCGTTCAAGATACACCGCCTCCGGCAGAACGACGTCGGCATAGCCGGCGATCTCGCTCGGCACCGTGTCGATCACCAGCAGGAAGTCGAGCGCATCGATCGCCGCGAGCGTGCGCTTGCGATCGGGCATCGACTGCAGCAGGTTGGTCGCGTCGACCACCCACGCCTTCAGCGGATACGGTTTTCCGGTGATCGTCGCTTCGCGCAGCCCGGTCGTGACCGTCTGGTCGGCGAACGGCCAGCGCTTGGCAGCCGGGTCGCCGTTATCGGCCTTGCCCTTGGGCGACTTCGGATACTTCGGCACGCCCGGATACTCTGCGAGCCCGATATAGCCCGGCAGGTAGAAGCCGCCCTTGCGGCCCCAGTTGCCCATCAGCGCATTGAGCAGCGCGACCGCGCGGGCGCGCTGCGCGTCGTCGCCGTGCCACGTGGTGCGGCGGCCGGGATGAATCAGCGTGGCCGGCCGCGTGCGCGCCATTTCGCGCGCGCTGGCCCGGATCAGTTCCGCGTCGACGCCGACCTCGGCCGCGGCCCATTCGGGCGTCTTGTCGGCGATTTCGGCGCTGAACTTGTCGAAGCCGGTGCCGTACTTGCCGACGTATTCGCGGTCATACAGCCCCTCGCGCACGATCACGTTCATCCATGCCAAGAGCAGCGCGATGTCGGTGCCGGGTTTGACCGGCAGCCAGTACCTGGCCTTGCTCGCGGCGGTCGAGTAGCGCGGGTCGACGACGATGATCGTCGCGTCGGCGCGGATCGCGTCGGCGAACTCCTGCACCTGCGAGTTGTGCATGTTCTCGCCCAGGTGCGTGCCGATCAGCACCAGCGTCTTCGCGTTGGCGATATCCGTGTTCTCCGGCGTGCCGGGGTTGGTGCCGAACGTCAGGTTGAAGCCCACATCGCGCGGCCCGCGGCACTGCGCGAACGACGGCGCCGCCGCGTTCGGCGTGCCGAATGCCTTCAGCGCATGTTCGACGAAATAGGCGCCGATGCCGTGCTTGAAGAGCGCGATCGTCTCCGGCCCATGCCGCGCGGCCAGCTTCTTCAGGCGCTCCGCGGTGTAGTCCAGTGCCTCGTCCCACGTCGCCGTCTTCCACTGCTCGGCGCCGCGATTGCCGGTGCGGATCAGCGGCGTGCGCAGCCGGTATTTGTCCTCGACCATGCCGATGCCGGCGGTGCCGCGCGTGCACAGCCGCCCGCGCGACAGCGGATCGAGCGGATTGCCTTCGAGCTTCCACAGCTTGCCGTCGCGCACGGTGGCGATCAGGCCGCACTTCCAGAAGCACACGTCGCAGGTGGTGGCCACCGTGCGGATGCCTTTTTCGCCTGCCGCCTTGTCCGAAGTGCAGCCGAGTTGCGTGCCGGCCGCGGCGGCGCCGAACGTGGCCGCGGTGATCTTCAGGAAACGGCGGCGGGAAAGCGTGGGAGGGGAAAGGGAAACGACCATGACGGAGAGCCATCTCGTTGCATCGCCGTCATTGCATACCGGCGCGCGCGCGCCCTCTTGCGGTGCATCAAGCAAGTCTGCGACGCGTGCGCGTTATGCGAACCACGTCACAGAGCGGCCGCGATGTTGACCTTTGTCACGGCGCAGGCGAAGCGTTGTTCTGCAATCGCCGCAGCGTTCTGCATTCTGCCCATACAGGGGAGTTTTTGACCGCGGCCAGCATGCCGGCGCGCTGCCGTTCGCCGCGTTCGACGCCGCGCAACCGCGGCCCGCGCTGTCGAGCGCCGGCCGCGCGATTCCGTGCCAAGGGTGCCTGCTGGTGCCGTACCTGCGGTCGATCGACCGCAGGTACGAGTCGCGCGCCGCGCCGCGGGCAAGCGGGTTCCGCGTGCCGGTCAGGCGGCGACCACTTCGGCGCTGTAGATGCCCTTCACGGTGTCGAGCGGATCGCTGTGGCCGATCAGGATGTGGTCGAGGTTCGCGTCCCAGGCCTCGAGCGTGGCCTTGACGAGGTTCTTCGCGGTGCCGTTGCTGGCCGATGCCGGCGCCTTCAGCGTGAACGCCGCCGACGTCTGAGAGCCGCCGTGGCCGCTGATCTGCGGCAGCGCAGTCGTGACGAATTCGCTGACGAACTGCGCCGGTTGCGCATCGATCCGCGCGCTCTTCGACGACGCGGCCGGAATGCCCGGGCTGTCGACGACGAGCGGTTTCTTCAGCGTCGTTCCGTTCAGTCCCTTGACGCGCAGCGTGACGCCGGTCAGGTTCAGCGGGCCGTTGTTGGTCACCTTGATCTTGAAGCTCGCCTGCTCGTTCACGTTCAGCGCATTGCCCTCGGTGACGACGTCGATGATCTCGATCGTCACTTCGGTCTCGGGATAGGTGCTGACGGCGCTGGTCATGTCATCAAAGAAAGCCATGCTGAATCTCCATCTGGGTTGAGTCGGCCGGAGTGAGTCGGGAACCGCGGTCGATCCCGGCCAGAAACGACTTCGGTAATCGATGGCGGGCGCGCTGCGCACGGACGGCTCGGCAGCCGTGCGGCCCGGGCACACAGGGCTCTTCGGCGGAGGCGGACTGATCGTGCGCGCCGACGTGCGCGGTGGCCAGTGCCCGCGGCAACGGCAGCGCCGCGCTGGCGCTGCCGCCCATGGCGGCGCGCGCGCTCGACATCAAGGTCACGTGCGTCATGCCGGTTCTCCCGTCAATCCCCCGCGCGACATGCGCGGCCGAAGGATTGCGTCGATGAAGGGTAAGAACGCGGCGGACGAAACGAACCGGACTCGAAACGGCGGCGCGGTCGGATATTCGACAAGGACGCGCGAGCTGCGCCGGCGAGTGGGAGGAATCACGCGCCGGCGCGCCACGCCAGCAGGCGCAGCGCGACCAGCGTGGCCGCGCAGCCGGCGAACGTTGCGAGCAGCGCGGCCGCGGTCACGCCGAGCGGCGCGATCAGCAGCGCGAAGCCGGCACCGAACGCCGCGCGCCCCAGCAACCCCCCGACGTAGCCGCGCAGAAAGCGTCGCACCGACGCGTGGTCTTCGCGGGCATGCTGATGCATCGCGACCGCGGCCGCGATCAGCGGCGGCGACGCGAGCACGCCGGACCAGAACGGGCCGACCTGCGGCGCGGCAAGCGCGACCGCGCCGCTCACCAAGCCCGACACGACGGCCGTCAAGACGACCTCGCCCGGCAGGCGGCGCGCGGGCGCGGCTTCGTCGAGCGTATCGGGTATCGCGCCATGGACGACGACCGACGCGATCGCGGCGATCAGCAGCGCGAGCGGCAGGTCGGCGCTCAACCAGCGCAGCGGCGGCGCGGCGAGCACGCTCACCGCGAGACTCGACATCAGCGCGACGGCGATTCCGGCGCGCCGGCTCGCGCGCTCATAGACGAGAGCGAACAGCGCACACAGCGCGCACGCGGCCACGCTGCCGATCGCCGCCTCGACCGCATCGCCCGCGCCGAACTCCAGCGCGAGCCAGATCAGCGCCGGGCCGGTGACGGTCGGCAGTCCCGCCAGGATGCCGGCGAAGCGGCGGCCGAAGAGCTGCGCCACGGCCAGCAGCAGCGCCACGGTGGCGGCAGTCAGCACCGCCTTGCAGATCCAGTCCATGCGTTGAGGCGTCCTCGCGCGGCGCAAGAGGCCGCTTGCAGGACGGAGAACGCGACGGACCGGATCAACCGGACAACGGTATGGCGCGCTGTCCGATATTCGACGACCTCAGCGATTCCCTCGTGCGCGTTTCAGCAGTTTCGCGTCGGAAGCGACCTGCGAGCGCGCGAGGATCCTGGCGGCGCGTGTGTAGGCCTGCCTTGCATCCGCGTCGCGACCGAGCGCCGCATAGCAGCGGCCCACCAGCAACGCGGCTTCGCCTGCGCCGCGGTTGTCCGGGTCGAACTCGCGCCAGAACTGATCCGCGCGTTCCGCTAGCTTGACAGCTTCCATGAGGGCGGCCTGCGCAAGTCTGGCGCGTCCGAGCAGTGCCCAGCCCGTTGCGTGACTGGGCGTCGGCGTGATCTTCACGCGATCGAGTTCCCGCAACGCTTGGTCTGCGAGTGTCACAGCGAGGTCGTTGTTGCCAAGTTCGACATGCGCGCGACCCAGATCGAGGAGTACATCGGCATAGAAGAAGCGGCGCGCATCGCGCTTCTCGCGGTCGATCGCGGCCTCGAGCAACGGAACGGCGCGCTCCGCGTCGCCCTGCGCCAGATGCAGCCGCGCCGCCGCCCGGAGTGGTTGCTCCGGCGGCTGCAGTGCGCGACCCTCGGCTTCGATTCGATCCAGCAACTGCCGAGCCTCGCTGAAACGACCGAGTTCCGTCAGTGCCACGACAAGATCCGCCTGAATGATCAAAAGGAATCGCCGATCCGAGAGTCCCGCGAGGATTGCCCCTGCGCGCTGCAGCGGTGCGACAGCTTCGCCGGGCCGATTCGCCCACAGCAGTCCAAGCGCGAGAGCGCGCAGTCTGCCTGCACTTGCCACATTCGGGTTCGGGTCGATGCGGTCGAGCTGCGACGTGGCGTCCCGCAGGCGTTGAATTCCCGCCTTGAGTGTGCCGCGAAGGACTTCGAGTTGACCCATGCGCGCGTTGAAATGCTGGACCATGATATTTGACGGCCCGTAGAGCGCCTCTGCATCGGCATACGACTGCTCGATGTGCGGCGCGGCGCTCTGGAAGTCGCCGACGCCGATCAAAGCGACACCATAGGCGTGCTGGGCCTCAGCCACCGCCGGGTGCGGCTTTCCATGTCCGTGCAACTCGCGCAGGATCGAGAGTGCCCGACCGGCCGCCTCGACCGCCTGCTGTTGATCCGCAGCGGAAGTCCCGCGCCCCTGCGCGAGCAGAACAAAGCCGGCCGCGGTGCGCGCATTGACCTCGCCATGCAGGTCCGTGCTGATCCGGATTGCGTCGCGCGCCGCCGCACTCATCGCCGCAAAATCTCCGCCGTTCAACGCCAAGCCGGCCTCGAGCAGCTTGGCGTCGGCGAACGCATCGCTGCGCTCCCTTCGCTCCCGCGCGAGCACCGCGAGCGCTTCGCGCAGCAGCGCGTGCGATTCGTTCCACTTCCCCAGCAACTTCTTGACTTCACCCAGCGCGATCTGAAGCTCGGCAACGGCCAGTTCGCGTGCGGCTGATCCTTTCAGGCTCCGTGTCGCTTCGATCGCCTGGGCGAGTACCGACTCGGCTTCTTCATTGGCGAACAGGCCGGCGTAGCTTCGACCCAGAACTCGCAACAGCTCGGCATGGACGGCTGGCAGTCCAGTCAGTTCCCGGTCGAGCCTGGAACGAGCGCGATTGAGCAGCTCGACCGCCGTCACGGCGCGACCCGCGCTCGTGGAGTTCGGATCCGCCTCGGTGAAGAGCGAGGTGATGAACGATTTGACCTCCTCCGCGCGCCGCTGCTCGGACAGTGCGACGCGCGCCTGCCACAGCGCAATGCCGGCGCCGGCAAGGACAGCGAGTGCGATCGATGCCGCGGCACCGACCACGAGCCTGTTGCGCGCGACGAATTTGCGCAGCCGATAGAGTCGGCTGTCCGGCTGCGCCTGCACCGGTCGGCTCGCCAGGTGCCGCTCGATGTCCTCCACCAGCGCATGCGCGGTCGCGTAGCGCTGCTCGGGCGATTTCTTCAGCGCCTTCAGAATGATCGTGTCGAGATCGCCACGCAGCGCCTTGCGCGCGGCAGGATCGGTCGCCACCGCGCTCGGCCGCGGCGCATCAGCGGCGAGGATCGCCTCCTCCAGCGCCGCGCGCGAATCGCGCTTCAGTTGATACGGCCGCTGCCCCGCCAGCAGCTCGAACAGCACCACGCCGAGCGAGTAGATGTCGGACGCGACGCCGACCGGCTGCCCGGCGATCTGCTCGGGCGATGCGTAATCCGGCGTCAGCGCGCGGCCGGCGAGCTGCGTGAGTTCGGTTTCCGGCGTGCCGCCTTCTTCCAGCAGCTTGGCGATGCCGAAGTCCAGCAGCCGCACCTCGCCGCCTTCGGTGACCAGGATGTTGGCCGGCTTCAGATCGCGATGCACGATCAGCCGCGCATGCGCGTGTGCAACTGCATCGGCCACCTGAACGAACAGCGCCAGCCGGGCGGCCGTGTCGAGCGCGCGCGATGCGCAGTAAGCGTCGATCCGCTCGCCCTCGACGTATTCGAGCGCGAGGAACGGCCGCCCCTCGGCGGTCACGCCGGCGTCGTACAGGCGCGCGATGTGCGGATGATTCAGCACGGCGAGGAAACCGCGCTCGCGCGCCAGCCGCTGCGCGAGTGCCGCGCCGTGATCGAGCAGGCGCGGCAGCTTCAGCGCGACCGGCCGGTCGACCAGCCCGTCGGCGCGCTCGGCCAGCCACACGCTGCCCATGCCGCCTTCTGCGATTCGTCGCACGAGCCGATAGGGCCCGATCGGATCGCCGGGCGCGTCCGCGCGGCCGTCCGCGCCCGAGCCGGGCGCGCGCGCCAGGATCTGCGCGGTCTCGAACCTGGGCAGCGTGGCGAACGGCAGCGCGGCAGGACCTCGGGCGGCCTCTTCGAGCAGCGCGCGCAGCCGCGCCTTCAGCGGCTCGTGCTGCGCTGGCAGGCGAGCGATCCAGTGCGCCCGCTGCGGCGGGGCCAGCGCGAGCGCTTCATCGAGCAGTGACCGCAGCGCGGTCCACTGCCCGGGCGCGAGATCGAAGTTGCCGCGCATGTCTTCCGCGCACGGACTACTTCAGTGCCTCGGCGAGGAACAACCGCGCGTGCTCCCAGTCGCGCCGCACGGTGCGGTCGGTCACGCCCAGCGCCTCCGCGATCTCGACCTCGGTCAGTCCGCCAAAGTAGCGCATCTCCACCACCTTGGCCATGCGTTCGTCGACCTTGGCCAATTCATCGAGCGCCTCGTGCACGCGCAGGATTTCCGCTTCGCCGGCGGCCCCGCCGTCGGCCAACTGCACGGTGAACGTGACGTGCGCGGCCTCGCCGCCGCGCCGCTCGGCCACCCGTTGGCGCGCAAAATCGACGATAACCGACCGCATCACCCGACCTGCATAAACGAGAAACCGCGGCCGATCCGGAAACTCGACGTCGCCGGCGCGGCTCAGGCGCAGATACGACTCGTGCACCAACGCGGTGGTGTCGAGCAGCGTGTTGCGACCGCCGCTGCGCAGCCGCGCGCGCGCGAGCTGACGCAGTTCGCGATAGGTGGCGCTGAACAGCGCGTCGACGGCGTCGGCTCCCGCGCTTGCGTCATCGTTGGTTTGCGACATGCCGCGAACTCCCCGTGCCGGCCGCGCCGACCGCTTGACCGCGCGGCTTGTGCATCGATAGCAGAGCAGCGTTCGACAAGCCAGTGGGAATTCGACAAGGACGCGGATGGCTAACCAACTTCGGGGAGCGAATACCGCATTGGCGCGCGGCTCCCGCACGCGGATTCCGGATTAGCCGCCGTTTGACCTCTTCACGGAGGGCAGCCCAATCACTTCCGACCGGAGGTTTACCATGCAAGCCCCTTGGCCAAGCGCATTGCCGTCGCGGTCGGACTGCTCGCATTCTCGTCCGGCGCCGCGTTCGCGTCGCCGGCGTACGAGGTGTGGGCGATCGATCAGTCGAACTCGTCCGGCAAGATTTCGCCCGCACGGGGGTCAACCCGGTTCGGCCGCACATGATCGCGATGAACGCGAGCCAGACGCGCGCGATCGTCTCGTTCGTTTCAACCGGGCACGTGCTGATCATCGACGCTGCGTCGCGCCAGCCGATCGAATGCATCGGCACCACCGCCGGCGCCAACGGCGCGCGCCAGGTGCACTTCGCGATTCCGTCGCCGGACGAGACCTTCATCGCGGTGGCGAACCAGAACGGCAAGCTGTTCGAGCGCATCGACACGAACTACGCGACCAATTCGTTCGTGCTCAACGCGCAGGCGCTGATCAACCTGGCCACCTGCACCACGCCCAACGGCGCGCCGTGCGAGGCGCCGAACCTGCGCCCCGACAATGCGCCGATCTGCCCGATCATCGACGCCACCAGCCGCTACGTGTTTGTCACGCTGCGCGGCGGCGGCCTGTTCGTCGTCGACGCCACCCGCACGCCAATGCAGATCGTCGCCGAATACGACATTCAGACCGTGCACCCGAACGGCTGCCTGGGCGCGCAGGCCGGCGACCAGATGTACGTCGACTCCGGCGGCGGCACGGCGTCGCACCTTTTCGGCGCCGACATCTATGCGTTTCCCGTCACGGGGTTTTCGCCCGCGAATCCGCCCAACGTGCCGGCGCCGAAGGTCGTGCTGAGCGACCCGACCGCGGAGGCCGATGCCCACGGCGCGACGCTCACCAAGCATCAGCGCTACCTGTGGGTAGCCGACCGCGGACGCAACTTCATTTGGGTCATCGACACGCAAACGGACCGGCTAGAGAACACGATCGCGCTCTATGGCACGTTGAGTGCGGACCCGACGCCCGATCTGTTGGCGCTTTCTCCCAATGGCAGCCACGTCTTCATGTCGCTGCGCGGGCCGAATCCGCTGACCGCCGATCCTCACGTTAGCACCGGCTCGACTCCCGGAGTCGGTGTCATCAAGGTGCACCAAGGCGGCCGCAGCGGAACGTTCGAGGCGCTTGCAACGGTGACCAACATCGACGCGGGCGGAGTCGAACGAGCCGACGTGCATGCACTGACGATTCGCTACCCGCTGCGCTAGCCGTCACCGCGATACTCGCGGACACGCGACGCCCGCGTCCGCGACCGGTTCCCGGTACGGCGGCCCGCGCGCAGCCGCATGAAGGCCGCAATCGGGACCGATTTCGGATGCGGCCGGACCGTCTTCTCCTCTTTCGCGCCCCCTGAAGTAACTGCTGACTTTCTGGCCCGCGCGCCGCTGCGTTGAGGCGGGTAACGCTCCCCCGCGCCACGCGTGGCTCTATGATCGCGTCGATCGGGCGCGCGGCCCGAGTGCCGCCGCGTGGATAATCGGGCGCATGTGCGACCCTCGCCTGCTGCTCGTCGCGCTGCTGGCCGGCGTCAGCGTCGCAGCACCGGCGCAGCAGCGGCGCAATTGGTTCAACGACCCTTTCGAACAGGCCACGCGCGGGCTGCCCGGTTGCCCGGTGCCGGAAGGTCCGCTGCTGACCGAGGCGGAGCAGAAGCGCGAGGCACACTATCGGATCGAACGCGGCACCACGTGCTGGCTGGAGAAGAAGTGCGACGAGCCCAACGCCTACAAGCGCGACCCGGAGATCAACGCCGCGGCGGTCGCCGCGATCCGCGCCGACCCCGGCCTGCGCGACACCAGCCTCTGGGTCATCACGCAGCGCAAGTTCGTGTTCGTGCAGGGCTGCGTGCACGACCGCGCGCAGATCCGGCGGATCGCTGCGGCGGTGAAGGCGGACCCGCGCGTCGAGTACGTGGGCGACGAGGTGCTGATCGGCACGCGCGGCAAACCGCCGTATCGGATCGCGGCACCGAAATGAGCGACGTGCGCACCGCGTGGAGATCGCTGCGGCCGACCAGCGTCGGCCTGACCGCGCGCGAGCTGGCCGTGCTGCGGCGGCTCGACACGCCGGCGAAGATCCAGGCGTTCCTGAACCGCATCCCGATCAACCACGAGCACGACGGCGAGACCGTGCTGTCGGTGCGCGAGGTGCTGCGGCAGCGGCGTGCCCATTGCATCGAGGGCGCGTTCGTCGCCGCGTTCGCGCTGTGGCTGCGCGGCGAGCCGCCGCTGGTGATGCACATGGACTGCGACCTGTCGGACTATCCGCACGTGATCACCGTCTACCGGCGCGACGGCTGCTGGGGTGCGATCTCGAAGACCAACGGCTCGCGGCTGCGCTTCCGCGATCCGGTGTACCGGTCACTACGCGAACTCGCGCTGTCGTATTTCCATGAGTACACGAACAAGCGCGGCGAGAAGACCCTGCGCAGCTACACCGCCGCGTTCGACCTGCGCCGGATCGATCCGGCGCTGTGGGTCACCAACCCCGAATCGTGCTGGGAAGCGCACGACCGCCTCGAGGCGCTGCGCCACTATCCGCTGCTGGCCGCGCGGCAGATCCGCGCGCTGGCACGCGCCGATCCGTTCGAGCGCCGCGTTGGCAAGGTCGAGCAGTACCCGGCGCCAAGGAAGCCGGCCCGGCGCCGCTGAGCGTCAGAACTCGTATTCGATTTGCGCGCGCAGCGCGCGGTCGGGGCTGCCGTGCGTGGTGCCGAACAGGTAGCCGGCATTCCACAGCAGCGCGTGACCGGGCGCCAGGCGCGCCTTGCCGAACAGCGCCGGCCCAATCCGGTGCGACTGCTCCGACGACGGGCTCCAGTGCCGCCACGGCCCGAGCTCGCCGAACGCCTGCGCGCCGAACTCGAGCGCCTCGCGCCAGCGGTATTTCGCGTGCAGCCGATAGCCGAGCTCGGTGGCCGACGGCGAATCGCCGCGCACCTGCCGCTTCAGGAGCAGATTGGCGTCGTACTGCATGCGCCCCGCCTCGAACTGCAGTAGCGGGCCCCACGCGAACTCCCAGCCCTCGGCGCGATCGCGCGGCCACTCGATTTCGAGCAGCACGCCGAGGTCAAACGGGTACTTGCCGGTTTCGGTGAGCTGAAAGCGGTTTTCCAGCTCGATCGCATCGAAGCGCGTCGCGGCACCTTCGCGCTCGTATTTCAGCTCCAGTTCGATCGCCCACCACGACCGCGCTCCGTAACCGATGCCGAGCGCGGTCGCACTGAAGCGCGGCTCGCCGTTCTTCGACTGCGTGCCGAGCTTCAGCTCCAGTTCGCGTTCGCCCTGCACGACGATCGGCGACAGCACCTCGTCGGCCGGATCGGCGCGCGCGGCGGAAACGAGGCACAGCACGGCCCCTGCCGCGGCGGCGGCATGCAACCGATTCAACCCGTTCTCCTAGGAGGTGCTTGGTCGGGGCTCTGGCGGCGCGGTGAGCGCGCGCGCGACCAGCAGCGACAGCAGCACGGTCGCGTAGAACAGCACCTGCATCGCGCTCGGCCGCGCGTCGTAGCCGACCAGCGCGTGCAGCAGCGTGCCGAACAGCGAATCCATCGGCAGCCACTTCGACGTATCCCACAGCGTGCCGACCAGGGCCGGCAGCAGGTCGGCCTGGATCAGCTGGCGCGCCAGCTGCGCGGCCATCGACGCGGCGAGGAAGACGATCAGCACGCCGGTCACGTTGAATAGCGTGCGCAGCGGCACGCGCCGAAAGCCGGCATAGATCAGCACGCCGAGCGCCGCGCCGCCGAGGGCGCCGAGCGCGCCGCTGGCCGCCACGCCGGCCGCGCTGGCGTCGCCGCCGGACAGCAGACCGAACATGAACAGAACGGTTTCCGCGCCTTCGCGCAGCACCGCGAGCGCCACCGCGATGAATGCCGCCGACAGCGCGGCGTTGCCGCGCCGCACGCGGTCGCCCAGCGCGCGCGCGTCGGCCGACAGTTGCGCACCATGGCGTGCCATCCACACCGCGTGCCAGCCGAGCATCGCCACCGCCGCCGCGAGGATCGACGCGTTCAGCAATTCCTGTCCCATGCCCTCGAATGCGCCCGCGATACGGCTCATCGCCAAGGCCAGCAGCACCGCACCGGCGAGCCCGGCCGCGATACCGGCGCCGATCCAGCGGCGCGCGAACGGCAGCGCGGAGGTCGCCGCCGCGATGATGCCGACCAGCAGCGCCGCTTCCAGCGATTCGCGAAACACGATCAGCGCCGCACCGAGCATGGCCTCACTCCGCGATCACCACGCCCTGCGCGGTCTTCTGGTGGAACTCGCCGAAGAACGGATAACGTCCCGGCGCCAGCGGCCCGATATAGATCGTCACCGATTTGCCCGGCGGCACGACTTTCTCGCGATTCAGCGCGTGGCTTTCGAACTCCTCCGCGCTCGCGTCGCGATTGGTGATCACCAGCTTGAGCTTGCGATTGGCGGGCACGTGCAACTCAGCCGGCTGGAACTTGTGGTCCTGGATCGTCAGCGCGAAGTCGTCGTCGGCAAGCACCGCCGATGCGACTACGGCGATGCCGAGCGCCGCCAGCCAGCGCAGGAGTGTGAAGGGTCGGGACGGCATTGCGATTCTCCAGAAGTCGAGCGAATGATAATCATTCGCAAATAAGAATGCAAGTCAAGGCGATCGGGCCCATGGATCCGGCTCAAGGGCGGCTACTACTCGTCGGCGACCCGCGGGTGCGGGTCGAGCTGCAGCGGCCCGGCGTTGATCGATACGAAGTGCCGCGCGCGCGGCGGCCGCTCGCACAGCGCGCGCACGCGCTCCTGCAGGCGATGGAACTGGGCGCCTTGCCGCTCGTGCTGGCGCAGGTGCTCGAGCCAGCTCTCGACCTGGAACGCCTCGACCGCGAGGCTGCGGTTGCGGATGTCGAAGCTGCACTCCCACGCGAACGCGCCGTCGCGCCGGCGCAGCCGCCCGAGTTCGCGCATCTCGGCGATGAACTCGTCGCGCGCGTCGGGGCGCACCTGGTACTCGATCGTCACCATCACCGGCCCGGCATCGTTGGGAACGTCGTCCGCGAAATGCGGTGCCGGCGCCTCGCCGGTCTCGCCGCTGTCACCCGCTTCCGCCATGCCGATGCGTCCGCGCGCGAACCACGGCGCCGCCGCGATCAACGCCGCGGCGGCGACCGCCAGCGCGGCCGGCACCGATGCGCTCGACGCGATCGTGCCCCACAGTGCGCCGCCGGCCGCGATCGCGCCGTTCAATGTCATGAAGTAGATCGCCAGCCCGCGCGCCCGCACCCAGGATGGCGCCACGTGCTGCACGGCGCTTTGCAGGCTCGACAGCGTGGTCAGCCACGCCGCGCCCGCGAGCGGCATCGCGACGAGCATCCAGATGAATTGCCGCGTGAGCGCCGGCGCCGCGAGCGCGACCGCGAACAGGACGGCCGACACCGCGATCAGCTGGTCGTGCGTGTAGCGGCTGCGCAGCCGCGGCAGCGCGAGCGCGGTGGCCACCGCGCCGATGCCGATCGACGTGAGCAGGAACGCGTAACCGTTGGCGCTGCTGTAGGTCGAATCCTTGGCCACCACCGGCAGCAGGGAGAACACGGCGGCGGCCGGCGCGGAAAACACCGCGCAGCGCGCGAGCAGCGCGCGCAGCGCCGGCTCCTCCAGCGTGTAGCGCAGCCCGGCGCGGATCGCGGCGGCGAACCCTTCCGGCGGCAGCCGCGGCACGGGCCGTTCGCGCCGCCAGCGCAGCAGCACGACCAGCACGCCGACGAACGACAGCGCGTTCAGCGCGAACGCGACCGACGGATGCGAGATCGAAAGGATCAGCCCGCCGAGCGCCGGGCCGATCGAACGCGAGAGGTTGAACGAGATCGAACCCAGCGCAACCGCCGAGGCGAGCTGAGCGCGCGGCACGATGTCGGCCACCGTCGCGCCCCAGGCGGGAATTGTCAGCGCCCATTGCGCTCCAAGCAGGAACGTCAGCAGCAGCAGACCCGACGCGCTCAGCGCGCCGAGCGCGGTCGCCAGCGCGAGCAGACCGGCGATCAGCGCACCCGCGATCTGCGTGCCGATCAGGATCGCACGCCGGTCGGCGATGTCGGCCAGCGCGCCGGCGGCGATCGCGAGCAGGAACGACGGCGCGGTGATCGCCACCTGCACCAGCGCCACCATCAGCGGCGACGAGGTCAGGTTGGTCATCTCCCACCCGGCAGCGACGTTCTGCAGCCAGGTGCCGATGTTGGAGCCGAGGCTGGCGATCCACAGGCCGCGGAACACCGGCGCGGCGAGCGGCGTCCACGCGCCGGCGTGCCGGCGCAGCGTGGCGGGCGGAGGGCGAGGCGACACGGAGAGGCGGGAAACCTGAACGCGGGACGGAAGGTACCCGACCCGCGCAGCCGCGATGGTACCTGCCTTGACAATCATTGCCTAGGCAGGAAAATCCGTTGCTCGTTGTCCGTTGCTCGTTGTCCGAACCCGCCGTGCCGATAACCGCCCCCCGCCGGCCGCGCCACTATCGCGGCGACCGCTACCGGATCGAAGATTCGGTCGGCTACCTGATGAAGCTCGCGCTGTCGGCGCTGCGGCGGCGGCTCGACCGGCAGATGACCGGGCACGATCTGACCGGCGTGCAGATGCTGCCGCTGTTCATGATCGGCCGCGGCGTATGCGGCACCGCGGCCGAACTGGCTCGGCTGAACGACATAGATGCCGGCGCCACCACGCGCATGCTCGACCGCCTGGAAGCCAAGGGATTGCTCAAGCGCGCGCGCAGCGCGCAGGACCGGCGCGTGGTGCAGCTCGAGCTGACCGCCGCCGGCCGCGCGATCGCCGAGAAGATCCCGTACGCGATCGCCGACACGCTGAACGAGGCGCTGCGCGACTTCAGCGCGGCCGAGGTCGAGACGCTGCGCGGCATGCTCCGCCGCATCGTCGCCAACACGGAGGGTGCGGCATGATCGGACGCGCGACGGCGCTCGCGACCGCGCTGCTGCTCGCCGGCTGCGCCAGCTTCGACGGCATAGCGCCGACGGTCGCGCAGCGCACGCCGGCGCAGCTCGGCGCGACCGGAACGGCCGCGCCATGGCCGCGCGACGACTGGTGGACGCGGTTCGGCGATCGCGAGCTCGACGCGCTGGTCGCGCGCGCGCTCGCCGGCAATCCGCAACTCGACCTCGCACGCGCCCGGCTGGCGCGCGCGCAGGCCGCGGTCGCGGCGACCGAGGCGGCGCTGGCGCCGCGCGTCGACGCGCAGGCGCAATCCACATGGCAGCGCTTCAACGAGAACTACCTGTATCCGCCGCCGTTCGCGGGGCACGTGGAAAGCAGCAATTCGCTGCAGCTCTTCGGCGGCTGGGAGCTGGATTTCTTCGGCCGCCATCGTGCCGCCCTGCGCGCCGCGCTGTCGCAGGGCCGCGCCGCGGCGGCCGAGTCGCAGGCGGCGCGCGTGCTGATCGCCGCCTCGGTGGCACGCACCTACATGCAGCTCGCGCGCCTGGTCGAAACGCGCGACGCGCTCGTTTCCACGCTCGCGCAGCGCGAGCAGATCCTGAAACTCGTGCAGGCGCGCGTGAAGAGCGGCCTCGACACGCAGGTCGAGCTCAAGCAGGCCGAGGGCGCAGTGCCCGAGATCAAGCAGCAGATCGAGGCGGTCGACGAGCAGATGCGGATCGCGCGCCACGCGCTGGCGGCACTGCTCGGCGCCGGACCCGACGCGACGCGGGATCTCGCGCCGCATCTGGCGCAGACCCAGGCGCCGTCGCTGCCGGCGGCGCTTCCCGCCGAGCTGATCGGCCGCCGCGCGGACATCAGCGCGGCGCGCTGGCGCGTCGAAGCCGCCGCCGCCGATGTCGACGCGGCGAAGGCGCAGTTCTATCCGAACGTGAACCTGCTCGCGTTCGCCGGCTTCCAGAGCCTCGGCTTCTCTCACTGGCTCGACGCCGGCAGCCGCACCTTCGGCATCGGCCCGGCCGTGAGCCTGCCGGTGTTCGACGCCGGCCGCCGGCGCGCGAATCTGCGCGGCAAGGCTGCCGATGTCGACGCGGCGGTGGCCGACTACAACGCGACGCTAATCGACGCGGTGCGCGACGTGGCCGACCAGATCGCGGCGCTGCGGTCGCTCGAGCGCCAGGCGACCGAGCAGCGCGCCGCGCAGGCGGCCGCCGAAGGCGCCTATGACCTGGCGGTGCTGCGCTATCGCGCCGGGCTCGGCTCCTACCTCACGGTGCTCGCCGCCGAAACCAACGTGCTGGCGCAGCGCCGCGCCGGCATTGATCTGAAGGCGCGCCGCGTCGACGCGGCGATCCAGCTGACGCGGGCCCTCGGCGGCGGCTTTGACGCCGGCGCCGACCCAGCATCCCGCGGCGGCTTTGACGCCGACCAAGCAACCCGCGGAGGCGACCGTGCCGACGCCGCGCAGGTCGCGCACACCGACACTTCGAGTCCACGATGAGCTCCGCCGTCACAGAGAACCGGAATCCGAATTCCTCCCGCCCGCGCCGCGTCGCGCTCGCCGCGCTCGCCGGCGTGTTCAGCCTCGCCGCCCTCGGCTACGGCGTGTACTGGTACCTGTTCGACCGCCACTACGAAAGCACCGACAACGCCTACGTCGCCGGCAACCTGGTGCAGATCACGCCGCAGGTCGGCGGCACCGTGCTGGCGATCGAGGCCGACGAGACGGACTTCGTGCGCGCCGGCCAGCCGCTGGTGAAGCTCGACCCCGCCGACGCGAAGGTCGCACTCGAGCAGGCACAGGCGCAGCTGGCGCAAACGGTGCGCGAGGTGCGCACGCTGTACGCGAACAACGCGTCGCAGGCGGCCGCGGTGGCGCTGCGCGACGCCGAGGTGGTCAAGGCGAAGAGCGACGTGGCCAAGGCGCAGGACGACCTGGCGCGGCGCCAGTCGCTGGCATCGACCGGCGCGGTGTCGGACGAGGAAATCCAGCACGCGGCCACCGCCTACGCGAACGCGAAGAGCGCGCTCGCCGCCGCGCAGGCCGCTGCCAACGCCGCGCGCGAACAACTGGCGGCCAACCAGGCGCTGACCGCGGGCACCACGCCCGAAAACCATCCGAACGTGCTGCGCGCCGCCGCGCGCGTGCGCGAGGCGTACCTGGCGCTGTCGCGCGTCGAGCTGCCCGCGCCGGTCACCGGCTACGTCGCCAAACGCAGCGTGCAGGTCGGCAGCCGGGTGCAGGTCGGCGCGCCGCTGATGTCGATCGTGCCGCTGAACCATGTGTGGGTCGAAGCGAACTTCAAGGAAGTGCAGCTGCGCAACATGCGCATCGGCCAGCCGGTCACGCTGACCGCGGATCTGTACGGCGGCCGTGTCGAGTACCACGGCACGATCGAGGGGCTGGGCATCGGCACCGGAGCCGCGTTCGCGCTGCTGCCGGCGCAGAACGCGACCGGCAACTGGATCAAGGTCGTGCAGCGCGTGCCGGTGCGCGTCGCCCTCGATCCGCGCGAACTGGCCGCGCATCCGCTGCGGATCGGCCTGTCGATGGAGGCGACGGTCGACGTGGCCGACCGCAGCGGCAAGATGCTCGCCGATGTGCCGCCCACGCAGCCGGCCGCGACCACCGAGGCGTTCGCCACATCATCGCGCGCAGCCGATGCGATGATCGACCGCATCATCGCCGCCAACCTCGGCCACGCGATCGGCGCGCACAAGACGGCGCAGGCATCGGGCCGGCTCGCGCGTCACGCGCAGACGACCGCGCTCGACTGAGCCGTCTCCCGATGGCCGCCACCGCAGAAGAAAGGGGCCGACCGGCGCCGTCGCACGCGCATTCGCCGCTGGGCGGGACCGCGCTTGTGATCGGCACGCTCGCGCTGTCGCTGGCGACGTTCATGAACGTGCTCGACACGTCGATCGCCAACGTGTCGATCCCGGCGATCTCAGGCGACCTCGGCGTGGCGCCGAACCAGGGCACCTGGGTGATCACGTCGTTCGGCGTCGCCAACGCGATCTCGCTGCCGCTGACCGGCTGGCTGACGCAGCGCTTCGGGCAGGTGCGGCTGTTCGTCGGCAGCGTGGTGATGTTCGTGCTCGCGTCGTTCCTGTGCGGTCTGGCACCGAACCTCGAAACACTGATCGCGTTCCGCGTGCTGCAGGGCTTCGTCGCCGGGCCGATGATCCCGCTGTCGCAGACGCTGCTGCTGGCGAGCTATCCGCCGCGGCAATCCGGCACCGCGCTGGCGTTCTGGGGCATGACCACGCTGATCGCTCCGGTGGTCGGGCCGCTGGCGGGCGGCTGGATCACCGACAACATCGGCTGGCCGTGGATCTTCTTCATCAACGTGCCGATCGGACTCGGCGCGGCGTTCGCCGCCTGGACGCTGTATCACCGGCGCGAAACACCGACGCGCAAGGTGCCGATCGACGGCCTCGGGCTCGCCTTGCTCGTGCTGTGGGTCGGCAGCCTGCAGGTGATGCTCGACAAGGGGCGCGAACTCGACTGGTTCGGATCGAACCAGATCGTGCTGCTCGCGATCGTCGCGGTGGTCGGGTTCGCGTTCTTCGTCGCGTGGGAGCTGACCGACGCGCATCCGGTGGTCGAGGTGCGCCTGTTCGCGCGCCGCAATTTCCTGTTCGCGACGCTCGCGATCGCGGTCGCCTATGGCCTGTTCTTCGGCAGCCTCGTGCTGCTGCCGCTGTGGCTGCAGCAGTGGATGGGCTACACCGCCACGCAGGCAGGCTGGACGCTGGCGCCGGTCGGCGCGCTGGCGCTGATCCTGACACCGGTCGTCGGCCGCTACGTGAACCGCGTCGATCCGCGCCCGATCGTCACCGCGTCGTTCCTGATCTTCGCGTTCGTGATGTACCTGCGGTCGCTCTTCACGACCGAAACCGATCTGGCGACGATCATGGTGCCCACCGTGATCCAGGGCGCGGCGGTCGCGTGCTTCTTCATCCCGCTGATGTCGATCGCGCTGTCGGGACTCACACCGGACCGCATCGCCGGCGCCTCAGGGCTGACCAATTTCGCGCGCATCACCGCCGGCTCGTTCGGCACGTCGATCTCGACCACGCTGTGGGACCACCGCGCCTCGCTGCACCACTCGCAGCTGGTCGAACACCTGACGCTCGGCAGCCTGCCGACCGAGCGCTTCCTCGACCTCGCCACCCGCGCCGGACTGACGCCGGAACAGGCGCTGGCGCTGCTGAACCGCGGCGTCGACACGCAGTCGTTCATGCTCGCCGCCGACGAGATCTTCCGCCTCGCGGCGCTGCTGTTCCTCGTGCTCGTCGGCGTGGTCTGGCTGACGCGGCCGCAGCGCGGCGCGTCGGCCGGCGTCGACGGCGGCGCGCACTGACGCCACAGGCAGGCTAGATTAGCGGCCGGCCCCGTGCTCGCCCGCCCATGCTCGACCTGATCGTCCGCAACGCCAACCTGCCCGACGGCCGCACGGGAATCGACATCGCCGTGCGCGGCGCCGAGATCGTCGAGGTCGCGCCTGCGATTGCCGCCCAGGCCGCGCTCACGCTCGACGCGGCCGGGCAGCTGGTGACGCCGCCCTTCGTCGATGCGCATTTCCACCTGGACGCGACGCTGACCTTCGGCATGCCGCGCGTGAACGAAAGCGGCACGCTGCTCGAAGGCATCGCGCTGTGGGGCGAACTGAAACCGCAGCTCACGCAGGAGGCGATCGTCGAGCGCGCGCTCGCGTACTGCGACTGGGCGGTCGCCAAGGGGTTGCTGGCGATCCGCTCGCACGTCGACACCTGCGATCCGCGTCTGCTCGCCGTCGAGGCGCTGCTGCACGTCAAGCAGCGCGTAAAGCCGTACGTCGACCTGCAGCTGGTCGCGTTCCCGCAGGACGGCGTGCTGCGGTCGCCGCACGGGATCGAAACGCTGAAGCGCGCGCTCGATCTGGGCGTGGACGTGGTCGGCGGCATCCCGCACTTCGAGCGCACGATGGCCGACGGCGCCGCGAGCGTGAGGTTGTTGTGCGAGGAAGCCGCGCGGCGGGGCCTGCGCGTCGACATGCACTGCGACGAGACCGACGATCCGATGAGCCGCCACATCGAGACGCTGGCCCGCGAGGCGCAGCGACTCGGGCTGCAGGGGTGCGTGAACGGCTCGCACCTGACGTCGATGCACTCGATGGACAACTACTACGTGTCCAAGCTGATCCCGCTGATGAAGGAGGCAGGCGTCAGCGCGGTCGCCAATCCGCTGATCAACATCACGATCCAGGGCCGCCACGACACGTATCCGAAGCGGCGCGGCATGACGCGCGTGCCGGAGCTGCTGGCGGCCGGCATCGAGGTCGCGTTCGGCCACGACTGCGTGATGGACCCGTGGTATCCGCTCGGCAGCGGCGACATGCTGGAGGTCGCGCACATGGGACTGCACGTGGCACAGATGACCGGCGTCGAGGCGATGAAGCAGTGCTTTGCCGCGGTGACGAGCGCGCCGGCCCGGATCCTCGGGCTCGACCGCTACGGCCTCGCGCCCGGCTGCCATGCCGACTTCGTGCTGCTGCAGGCGCGCGATCCGGCCGAGGCGATCCGGCTGCGCGCCACTCGGCTCGCCGTCGTCCGCCGCGGGCGCGTGGTCGCGCGCACGGCGCCGAACACGGCCACGCTCGACCTGCCGGGCCGGCCGGCGTTGACCAGCTTCATGCGCTGATGGTCCGGGTCTTCCTCGTCCTGGCCGCGGCGAGCGGCTTCATCGCGGTGGCCGCCGGTGCGTTCGGCGCGCATGCGCTGAAGGCGCGTCTGGCACCCGACCTGCTGGCGGTGTTCGACACCGCGGTGCGCTACCAGATGTTCCACGTCGTCGGGCTGATCGCGGTCGCATGGCTCGCTGCGCGCAGCTCGAGCGCGATGCTGATCGCGAGCGGATGGTGCTTCATCGCCGGCACCGCGCTCTTCAGCGGCAGCCTTTACCTGCTCGCGTTGACCGGTGCGCGCTGGCTCGGCGCGATCACACCGGTCGGCGGCGTGCTGTTCCTGGCTGGCTGGCTGCTGCTGGGATGGGCCGCGTGGCGGCTAGACTGAGCCACGAGGAGGATTTGCGATGGCCGCAGCGGGCGAAATCGAAAACATGGCGGTGTTCTGCGACTTCGAGAACATCGCGCTCGGCGTGCAGGACGCCAAGTACGACAAGTTCGACGTCAAGGCGGTGCTCGACAAGCTGCTGGTCAAGGGCAGCATCGTGGTGAAGAAGGCGTACTGCGACTGGGCGCGCTACAAGGAGTTCAAGGCACCGATGCACGAGCAGGCGTTCGAGCTGATCGAGATCCCGCACGTGCGCCAGAGCGGCAAGAACTCCGCCGACATCCGCATGGTCGTCGACGCGCTCGACCTGTGCTACACGAAATCGCACGTCGACACCTTCGTGATCGTCAGCGGCGATTCCGACTTCTCCCCGCTGGTATCCAAGCTGCGCGAGAACAACAAGACGGTGATCGGGGTCGGTGTCAAGGCGTCGACCTCGGACCTGCTGATCAAGAACTGCGATGAGTTCATCTTCTACGACGACCTCGTGCGCGCCGGCGAGGCCAAGCGCCGGCAGGCGGCGAAGAAGCCGAAGAAGGTCGAGCCGAAGAAGGCCGAGCACCGACTGCCGGGCGAGCCCGCCGCCAACGACGACGACGCCGCGCGCCGCCGCCAGGCCGCGATCGACCTCGTGCTCGAGACGCTGGAGGAGCTGATCGAGGCGCGCGGCTCCGATGCGCGCATCTATGCGTCGATGGTCAAGCAGGCGCTGAAGCGGCGCCGGCCCGAGTTCAACGAGAGCTACCACGGCTACAAGAGCTTCGGCGCGCTGATCGACGATGCCGCCGAGCGCGGCGTGCTGACGGTGGCCAAGGACGAGAAGACCGGCCAGCAACTGGTCCGCCTGCCGGCCGCCGAGCACTGACCGTCGTCGGGACCGACATGCGCCAGGACCCGCGCTTCCCGAATCTGTTTATCGTCGATCACCCGCTGATCCAGCACAAGCTCACGCACATGCGCGACCGCGAGACGTCGTCGCGCACGTTCCGCAGCCTCCTGCGCGAGATCACGCTGCTGATGGGCTACGAGGTCACGCGCGATCTGCCGCTGACGACGATGCACATCGACACACCGCTGGCGCCGATGCAAGCGCCGGTGATCGCGGGCCGCAAGCTCGCGATCGTGCCGGTGCTGCGCGCCGGGCTCGGCATGGTCGACGCGCTGCTGGAACTCGTGCCGTCGGCGCGCGTCGGCCACATCGGCTCGTATCGCGACGAGAACAAGCGGCCGAAGGAATACTTCGTGCGGCTGCCCGAGATCGAGGGCCGGCAGTTCATCGTCTGCGACCCGATGATCGGCACCGGCTACTCGTCGGTGCACGCGGTCGACGTGCTGAAGAAGCGCGGCGTGGCGGCGCGCGACATCCGCTTCCTCGCGCTGGTGGCCGCGCCGGAGGGCATCGCGGTCTACCAGCGGAATCACCCCGACGTGCCGATGTACGTGGCCGCGCTCGACGAGTACCTGGACGACCACGCCTACATCGTGCCGGGGCTCGGCGACGCCGGCGACCGCCTGTTCGGAACCAAGTGACCTGCGGCGCGGCGGCAGGTCAGCCCCGCGCGGGCGGAAACACGCCGGGCGACTTACGGTGCCCGCCGGCGTCGCTTCGGTATCGTCGCGGGCCATGCCCGCCGACCGCCGCCATCGCTTCAGCGCGTACCTGCTGCTGACCGCGTCGATGGCGCTGGTCGGCTCGTACGTGGCGCTATCCAAGCCGCTGGTGGCGGCGATCCCGGTGTTTGCGCTCGCCTTCCTGCGCTTCGGCATCGCCGCGGTGTCGATGCTGCCGTGGACATTGCCGCGCCCGCACGAGGTGCCGCTGACGCGGCGCGAGCACGCGTTGTTCTTCCTGATGTCGTTCCTCGGCAATTTCCTGTTCTCGATCTGCATGCTGAGCGGCGTGCGCCTTACGACCGCGACCGCGGCGGGCGTGATCATGGCGACGATCCCGGCGGTGGTGGCGATCGGCTCCCGGCTCTTCCTGCGCGAGCCGCTGGCCGCGCGCTCGCTCGCCGCGATCGCGCTCGCGATCGGCGGCATCGCGCTGCTGCAGTTCGCGCGCGGCGCCGAGGGGTCGCACGGTACGACCCTGCGCGGCAACGCGCTGATCTTCGGCGCGGTGGTGTGCGAGGCGAGCTACGTGATCATCGGCAAGCGGCTCGCCGCCACGCGTGCGCCGCTGCGAGTGTCCGCGCTGATCAACCTGTGGGGACTGGCGCTGATGACGCCGTTCGGCCTGTGGCAGCTGGCGCGCCTCGACTTCGGCGCGGTCTCCGCGCCGATCTGGGCGCTGCTGGTCTTCTATTCGCTGGCGGCGAGCCTGTTCGCCGTCTGGCTGTGGATGGCGGGTCTGAAGCACGTGCCGGCCAACCACGCCGGCGTGTTCACCGTGGCGCTGCCGATCGCGGCCACGACGGTCGGCGTCGTTTTCCTCGGCGAGCAGTTCACGCCGCTGCACGCCGGCGCGCTGCTGCTGGCGAGCGCGGGCGTGGTACTGATCGCCACGGCGCGGCGCTGAACCGCGCGCGCGATCGGGCTCGGACCCATCGGGCTCGAACCAATCGGACCGCTCATGCGGCCGGCCCGCGCGCGGCGAAGATCCCTTCGCAGGTGGCGTGCTCCGGTGCGGCGGCCGGCAACTTCGCGCACAGCGAGGCGAGCTGCGCGCGCAGCCGCGCCAGCACCGCATCGTGGCGGCCGTCCTTGTTCCATTCAGCGACCTTGGCGCCGAGGCGGTCGAGCGCCGCGCGATTGCGCTCGTAGAATGTCTCGGGCTTCGGCTCGATGTCGGCGAGCACGCTCTGCACCGCGCGCTCGATGCGCGCGCTGTCCTGCGGCGCCAGATCGATCAGCGCGCGTACGTAGATCGCGCCCCACTGCAGCCGCGTGGCCGGCCCCTGCGAGGTGGCGTAGGCCTGCTCGTACCAGTTCAATGCGGCCGTGCCGTCGCCGCGCTTGCGCGCGTTGCTCGCCAGCCCGAGCATCAGGTAGTAGGGCGTCGCCGAGCGTTTCAGTTCCGCCTGCAGCAACGCATCGGATTCGTCGAGCAGATCGGCATCGGCGAGCAGGTCCGCCGCCGCCGTGACGACCGCCGCGCGCTCGTAGCGGTCGGTCGCATCGCGCGTGGCGCTCAGCACCACGCCGCGCACTTCCGTCTGCAGCGCCAGCGCCAGCGGGCCCTTGCGCGCATCGAGCCGGGCCAGCCCCACCCGCGTGTCCGCGGCGGCGATGCGATCGAGCCGCGACAGCGCCGCGTCCTCGGTGAACGCGGTCAGGCGCCGATCCCAGGCGCGCTGCAACTGCGCGCGCGCCGGCGTGTTGGCGTCGGTCAGCGTGCGGACGATGTCCTGCGCGCCGTAGGTCAACTCGGCGAAGTTCGCGCGCGCCAGCGCGGCGTCGCCGAGCGCCTGCTCGATGCGCGCCAGCGCCGCGCGCCGGTCGATCCCCGACGCATCCTTGTCCTTCGCATCGGCCGCGAGCGACGCGGCCTTCAGCGTGAAGCGTGCCGCCGCGTCCGGCGCCTTGGTGGCGCTCGCCTGCGCGAGCCGCCACAGCAGCGGCGCCAGCTCGTGCTTCGGCACCAGCGCCTGATGGTCGGTCTCCCACGAGTAGAACGCGAGCAGCCGCCAGTCGTTTGCCGTCAGCGCGGCCGGACGCTTGCCCGCCGTGGCCAGCAGCGCCTTGACCGGCCGGCCGGCGTTCATCCCGAGCGCCAGTACCTGCATGTAGCGCGCGCCGTCGACCTCGCCCGGCAGCCGCGTGATCTCGGTGCCGTCGGGCCGGAACAGGATCATGGTCGGATACGCGCTGACCTTGAAGCGGCTGGCGATCTTCTGCGCGTCCGGCGCATCGCCGTCCAGGTACACCGGAACGAAGAAGCGCGCGCGCTCGATGAAGTCCCGGCGCGGGAAGATGGTCGCCTTGACCTGGTTGCACGGCGGGCACCACACCGCGCCCCAGTACAGGAACAGCGGCTTGCCCTCGCGCTTGGCCTGCGCGAATGCCGCGTCGATGTCGCCGGTGTGCCACGCGATCGCGTCGGCCGCAGCCAGCGCCGGCGCGACGAGTAAAACCAGCAGCCAGAACCGTTTCCCGAGCATCGGCACAGTCTAGTCCGCCAAGGCCCGGTCGATCAGCGGCAGCACCAGCGCGCGCGCATCGACGCGCGCCCCGATGCGCGCCAGCTGCAGGAACGAGCCGACCAGCTTGCGGTGCAGGAACATCGTCTCCGCCGGCGGCGCGCGCAAGAGCCCGCGCTTCAGCCCCAGGTCGATGCCAAGCGTACGCGCCCGCGACGGCAGGTCGCTCGCCGCGAAGTCGTACGGCCCGTGATGGCGCAGCGGCTCGCACACGAGCCGGATCACGTCGACCGCGGCCTGCAGGCGCTCCGGCGGATCGTCCGCGTTCACGTAGCCGATCGCTGCTGCGTGGCGCGCGACCGCGTCTAGGTCGCCGTCGATCACAGCGCGCGTGATGCGTGCGTAGTTGACGACGAACTGCGCGCTGAACGCGCGCGTGGCGCCAAAGTCGAGGAGCACCACGCGCCCGCCCGGCTGGACCAGGTAGTTGGCGAAGTTCGGATCGGTCTGCATCACGCGGAACTCGAACAGCTCGCGGAACAGCAGCCGCTCGAGCAGCGCGCCGACCGCGTCGCGCTGCGCCTGCGGCGCGCCGGCAGCGAGCGACTCGAGCGGCGCGCCCTCCACGTAGTCCATCGCCATCACGCGCGTGGTCGTGAAGTCGGCGTGCACGCGCGGCACGATCAGTCGCGGCTCGTCGGCGACCAGTCGCGCGTAGTGCTCGAGGAACCCCGCCTCGGCGCGGTAGTCGGCTTCCTGCAAGAGCTGCCGCTTGGCCTCGGCGACGATGCCGGCCACGTCGACGTCGAACGGCAGCAGGTTGAACAGCTTCAGCAGCGCGGCGACGTTGTCGACGTCGCTCGCGATCGAGCGCGCCACGCCGGGATACTGGATCTTCAACGCCAGCTCGCGCCCGTCGCGCGTGCGTGCGCGATGCACCTGTCCGATCGACGCGGCCGCGATCGGCTCCCAATCGAAGCGCGCGAAGCGCCGTTCCCAGCCCCTGCCGTACTCGCGCCCGAGCACGCGCCGCACCTGCTCGACCGGCATCGGCGCGGCCTCGGCGCGCAGCACCGCGAGCGCGCGCGCGAACTCCGGCGGCAGCACGTCCTCGCCCTGCAGCGACAGCATCTGCCCGAGCTTCATCGCCGCGCCGCGCAGCCGCGCGAGCCGTTCGGCGAGCCGCTCCGCGTTGGCGGCCGACAGCAGCGACGGCGTCGACTCGGAACGCTGCTGTGCGAGCCGACGCAGCCCCTCGAGCGCGCCGCCGACCGCCAGTTCGCCGGCGGCGAGCCCCAGCCGCGCCAGCCGTTCGAGCCGGCCCTGCGGAACCGGCGCCGCCTTGCGCTTCACTGCGACTTCCGTCCGCGCCGGGCGAAGTCGACGAACCACGCGAGGCTCGCCGGATTCGCCATCGCGTCGGCGTGCACCACCTTCGCCGCCGGCTGGCCGAGCAGCAGCTTCTTCACCGGCAGCTCCATCTTCTTGCCCGACAGCGTGCGCGGCACCTCGGCGATCGCGATGATCTCGTCGGGCAGGTGGCGCGCCGACAGCGCGTCGCGGATGCGCGCGTTGATGCGCGACTTCAATGCCTGGTCCAACTCAACGCCCGGCCGCAGCACGACGAACAGCGGCATGTACGACGCGCGGCCGAGGTATTCGAGATCGACCACCAGCGAGTCAAGCACCTCGGGTATCGCCTCGACCGCGCGGTACAGCTCGGCGGTGCCCATGCGGATGCCATGGCGGTTGATCGTCGCGTCCGAGCGGCCGTAGATGATCGCCCCGATCGCCTCCGGCCGCGGCACCAGCCGCAGCCAGTCGCCGTGGCGCCAGACGCCGGGCCAGGTGTCGAAGTAGCTTTCGCGATAGCGGCGGCCGTCGGGGTCGTTCCAGAAGTAAAGCGGCAGCGACGGAAACGGTGCGCTACACACGAGTTCGCCGACCTCGCCGACGACCGGCCGGCCGGCGTCGTCGTACGCCTCGACCTTCAGCCCGAGTGCGCGACAGGTCATCTCGCCCTCGTACACCGGCAGCGTCGGCAGCCCGGTGAGGAACGCGCCCGCCAGGTCGGTGCCGCCGGCGATCGACACCAGCCACGCGTCGCGCTTGACATGCGCGTAGATCCAGCGATACGCCTCCGCCGGCAGCGGCGAACCGGTCGAGCCGATGCTGGCGAGCCGCGACAGATCCGCGATCCGCGCCGGCTCGACGCCGGCCTTCATGCAGCTCGCATAGAACGCCGCGCCGGCGCCGAAGAACGTGACGCGCTCGTCGGCGATGAACTTCCACAGCGTCGACAAATCCGGCCAGCCGGGATTGCCGTCGTACAGGCAGACGGTGGCGCCGACCATCAGGCCGCTGACCTGCACGTTCCACATGATCCAGCCGGTGCTCGTGTACCACTGGAAGCGGTCGTCGGCCTGCAGGTCGCGGTGCAGCCCGATGCCCTTCAACGCCTCGAGCAGGATGCCGCCGTGCCCGTGCACGATCGCCTTCGGCACGCCCGTCGTCCCCGACGAATAGACGATCCACAGCGGGTGATCGAACGCGACCTGCTCGGTGCGCAGCGTCGCTTCGCCCGCGGCCAGTTCGCGCCACGCGAGCGCGCCGGGAAAGCGGGTCGCATCGACCTGCTCGTTCAGCACCGGCACCAGCACCGTGTGCGCGAGCGTCGTCAGCTCGCGCCGCAACTCGCCGACGATCTCGCTGCGACCGAACGGCTTGCCGCCGTAGCGATAGCCGTCGCACGCGATCAGCACCTTCGGCTCGATCTGGCGGAAGCGGTCGAGCACGGCGACCGGCCCCATGTCGGGCGAGCACACCGACCACACCGCGCCGAGGCTCGCCACCGCGAGAAACGCGATGATCGTCTGCGGCACGTTCGGCAGGTACGCGACCACGCGGTCGCCCGGCGCCACGCCGAGCGCGCGCAGCGACGCCGCCACCGCCGCCACCTGCCGCTCGAGTTCGCGCCACGAGACCTCCGTTCGCCGGCCGAGTTCGTTGCGGCACACGAGGGCGATGCGCTCGTCGTGAGATCCCAGGGCTGCGCGCTCGTCGTGAGACCCAGCAGCGGCGCGCTCGTCCTTCACGTGCCGCAGCACCTGGTCGACGAGGTTCAGCCGCGCCCCCGGACACCAGACCGCGCCGGGCATCCTTGCTTCGGCCAGCACGCGCGTGTACGGCTGCGAGGCACGGATGTCGAAGAACTGCCACACCGCGCTCCAGAAACCCTCGAGGTCGGTCACCGACCATTGCCACAGCGATTCGTAGTCGCCGAAGACGAGGCCGCGCTCGCGCGCCAGCCACGCGCGAAACGCGGTGATGCGCGCGCGCTCGATGCGCTCTGCGGCCGGGCGCCAGACCGCCGCGCCGGTTGCGGTGTTCACCATCGAAGTCATGCGGACAAGCCGGGCACGGACGATTATCTCCCTGCCGCATGGTCGTAAACTCCGCGTTTCCACGATCCGCCGGCGACGCCGCCGCACGTTTACCCGGCATTTGGCAAAGCAGGAGGAAACATGCTGAAGCTATTGCGGCGCCTCGCGTTCATGGCGTCCCTTTCGTGCGCGGCGATTCCGCTGACCGCGGCCGCGCAGTACATCAACGTTCTGACCGGCGGCACCAGCGGCGTGTACTACCCGCTCGGCGTGGCGCTGTCGGGCACCATCGGCAAGGCGCTGCCGAACGCGAAGGTCTCCGTGCAGGCGACCAAGGCCTCGGTCGAGAACCTCAATCTGCTGCAGGCCGGCCGCGGCGAGATCGCGTTCACGCTCGGCGACTCGCTGTCGGATGCCTGGAAGGGCAACGAGGAAGCCGGCTTCAAGGCACCGCTGAAGAAGCTGCGCGGCATCGCCGCCATCTATCCGAACTACATCCAGATCGTCGCGCGCGGCGACGCCGGCATCCGCACGCTGGCGGACCTGAAGGGCAAGAAGATCTCGGTGGGCGCACCGCGCTCGGGCACGGAGCTGAATGCGCGCGTGATCTTCGCCGCGGCCGGACTGTCGTACAGGGATTTCTCCCGGGTCGAGTACCTGCCGTTCGGCGAATCGGTCGAGCTGATGAAGAACCGCCAGCTCGACGCCACGCTGCAGTCGGCCGGCCTCGGCGTCGCATCGCTGCGCGATCTGGCCACCGCGATGGACGTCGTCGTGGTGCCGATTCCGCCCGACATCGTGAAGAAGACCAACGACCCGGCGTACCTGCCGGCGACGATCCCGGCCGATACGTATCGCGGCCAGACCAAGGACGTGCCGACGGCCGCGGTGCAGAACTTCCTCGTCACGCACGAGGGCGTGCCGGCCGACATCGTGCACGCGATGACGAAGGCGCTGTGGACCGGCCTGGACTCGCTGGTGGCCGCGCACTCGGCCGCCAAGGCGATCGACCTGAAGCACGCGCTCGACGGCATGCCGGTGCCGTTGCACCCGGGCGCCGAGCGCTACTACCGCGAAGTCGGGCTGCTGAAGAAGTAGCCGCGCAACGCCTGTCATGGCAGCGCCCGAGCTGCAGGCGGCACCGGCCGAGGTGCCGTTCGACGAAACCGGCGTCAAACGCGAGCTGACCGGGCTGGCCGCCAAGGCGCTGGCGGCGGTCGCGTTGGCGTTCTCGACGTACCAGCTGATCATTGCCGCGTTCGCCCCGCTGTCGAGTCTGCCGACGCGCTCGATCCACGTCGGCTTCCTGATGGCGCTGGCGTTCCTGATCCATCCGGTCTCGCGCAGCGCGGAGAGGCGTCGCATCGCGTGGTACGACGCGCTGCTGGCGGCGGTCGCGTTCCTGCTCGCGCTGTACCACCTCGTGTTCGAAGCGGAGCTGATCGCGCGCGCGGGCGAGCCGAGCACGATGGACCTCGTCGTCGGCACCGCCACCGTGGTGCTGCTGTTCGAGGCGGCGCGGCGCGTGCTCGGCACGGCGCTGCCGTTGATCGCCGCGGCGTTCCTGTTCTATGGCCTGTTCGGCGAGTACCTGCCGGGCTTTCTCGCGCACCGGCCGTACGGCTACGACCAGATCGTCGGGCAGTTGTATCTCGGCACCGAAGGCATCTACGGCATCCCGACGCTGGTGTCGGCGACGTACATCTTCCTGTTTATCCTGTTCGGCACGTTCCTCGAGCACGCCGGGATGATCAACCTGTTCAACAGCGTGGCGCTCGGCTTCGTCGGCCACGCGCGCGGCGGCCCGGCCAAGGTCGCGGTGATCTCGTCCGGCATGATGGGGACGATCTCCGGCTCGGGTGTGGCCAACGTCCTCACCGTCGGCCAGTTCACGATCCCGCTGATGAAGCGCTTCGGTTACGCGCCGGTGTTCGCCGGCGCGGTCGAGGCGACGTCCAGCATGGGCGGGCAGATCATGCCGCCGGTGATGGGTGCGGTCGCGTTCATCATGGCCGAGACGCTGAACGTGCCATACGTGACGATCGTGCAGGCGGCCGTCGTGCCAGCGGTGCTGTACTACCTGACCGCGTTCTGGATGGTGCACCTCGAAGCCGGACGCGCCGGACTGCTCGGCCTGCCGAAGGAGGACTGCCCCAATCCATGGCTGGCGATCCGGCGCCAGTGGTACCTGATGCTGCCGCTCGCGGTGCTCGTGTACATGCTGTTCGACGGCTTCACGCCGATGTTCTCCGGCATCGTCGGGCTGTCGTTGACCGCGATGCTGATCCTCGGCGTGGCGATCGTCGGCGGCACGAAGTCGATCTTCTTCCGCGTGCTGTTCTGGGTCGCGGTCGGGCTGGTGGCCGCCAGCTTCTTCAAGTACGGCATCGGGCCGATCATCATCGGCATCGCGCTGCTGGTCGCGGCGAACTTCGTCGTCGCCGGCGGCCGCGACACGCTGCGCACGATCCGCGCCAGCCTGATCGACGGCGCGCGCCAGGCGGTCGCGGTCGGTATCGCGTGCGCGATCGTCGGCGTGATCATCGCCACGCTGACGCTGACCGGCGCCGCTTCGACCTTCGCCGAGTTCGTGCTGCACGTCGGCGCCACCAGCCTCGTGCTGTCGCTGCTGCTGACGATGGCGGTGTGCCTGGTGCTCGGCATGGGCATCCCGACGATTCCGAACTACATCATCACCAGTTCCATCGCCGCGCCGGCGCTGCTGAAGCTCGGCGTGCCGTTGATCGTTTCGCACATGTTCGTCTTCTACTTCGGCATCATGGCCGACCTCACGCCGCCGGTGGCGCTGGCGGCGTTCGCCGCGGCGTCGATCGCCAAGGCCTCGCCGATGAAGATCGGCTGGAAGGCCACGCACATCGCGATCGCCGGCTTCGTGATCCCGTACATGGCGGTGTACGACCCGGCGCTGATGCTGCAGCCGGCCGCCCGCGGCGGCGCGCTCGATCCGCTCGCGATCGCCTACGTCGTGTTCAAGGCGCTGGTCGCGATCGGGCTATGGGGCGCGGCCGCGATCGGCCACCTGCGCGCGCCGATCAACTCGGTCGAGCGCGTCTTCGCCTTCGCCGCCGCAGCGCTGCTGGTGGCGGCGGTGCCGTGGACCGACCAGGCGGGATTCGCGCTGAGCGCGATTTTCATCGCCTGGCACCTGTGGCGCGCGCGCGCGGCGCGCGCCGCCGCCGTGTGACGACCGGGTTGTGCCTGATCGTCGCGGGCCGGCTGCTCGCGACGCTGCCGGTCACCGAATTCACGCTGGCGTGGACGCATTCGGTGCAGCAGTCGCGCTGGGAAGAGCGCTACCGGATCGACGGCGCGCGGCTCGTGCTCGAACGCGCGCGCGTCGAAGGCAGCGGCGCGGGCATGGAGCCGGCACCGGATGCCGTGTGGCGTGACGGATCCTGGCGCTGGACGCCCGCGTTGCCGCCGTTGCGGCAACTGCGGCTGACCGTGTCATCGTTCACGTCCGATTACGAGCTGTGCGCCGAGCACGCGTGCCGGCCGCTGCAGGCGCTGACCGGAAAGCTCGCCGACGGCACCGTCGTCGTCGCGGCGCCGTGCGCGGCGAGTCCGCGCTGAACGCGCGGCGCGCTCTCGGGCGGACGCGACCCGGGTCGCCGAAACGCCATTGAACATTCGGAACGCAAGCCCAATCGCGCCGGTCAGGATCGTGAACGACCCCGCGATCGCGATCGGGGTGCCGATCACGAACGCAACCGGAAACCAGACGACGGCCAGCTTGATGAAGCGACTGCTCATCGTCGTCTCCCTTGTTGTCGGTCGAGTACGGCTCGCGCGGCCGCGCAGCGGCGCAAGATACGCCGTGGGGTCGCCGCTGTGAATGGCCGCTCGGGTATCTTTGCCCGATATGACATTGGCGACGCTGATCGACGCCGAGCTCGCCTACGGCGACCAGCCGCTGCTCGACCGCGCGCAGCTCACGGTGCTCGAGGACGAGCGCATCGGCCTGATCGGTCGCAACGGCACCGGCAAGAGCTCGCTGCTCGGGGTGCTCGCCGGGCGGATCCAGCTCGACGGCGGCGAACTGAAGCTGCGCGAAGGACTGCACGTGGTGCTGGTCGAGCAGGAACCGACGCTGCCGGACGCACCCTCGCTGTTCGATGCGCTGCTGGCGCGCGGACCGATCGCGTCGATTCACGACGAACGCGAGCGCTGGCGCGTCGAGGCGCGGCTGGCGGAGTACCTGCACCGCTTCGACGTCGACGGCACGCGCGCGCTGCCCGGCGCCAGCGGCGGCGAGCGCAAGCGCGCGGCGCTCGCGCTGGCGTTCGCGCTGCAGCCCGAACTGCTGCTGCTCGACGAGCCGACCAATCATCTCGACATCGACGGCATCGAGCGGCTGGAGGAGCTGGTGCTCAAGCGCGGTGCGTCGATCGTGATCACGCACGATCGCCGCTTTCTCGATCGCGTGGCCACGCGCATCGTCGAACTGGATCGCGGCGCGCTGCGCGGCTACCCGGGCAACTACACCGCGTTCGAGTCGCGCCGTCACGACGAACTCGACGCGGAGGAATCGGCGCGCCGCCGCTTCGACAAGTTCTGGGCGCAGGAGGAGGCCTGGATCCGCAAGGGCATCGAAGCGCGCCGCACGCGCAACGCGGGGCGCGTCAGCCGGTTAGAGCACCTGCGCGTCGAGCGCGCCGCGCGGCGCGAACGCGTCGGCAACATCAAGCTCGCGCTCGACGCCGGCGCGCGCAGCGGCAAGCTGGTCGCGGAACTGAAGGGCGTCGGCAAGTCGTTCGGCGAACGCGTGATCGTGCGCGATCTGGACCTGCGCGTGCTGCGCGGCGATCGCCTCGCGCTGATCGGACCCAACGGCGCGGGCAAGTCGACGCTGCTCCGGCTGATCCTCGGCGAACTGGCGCCGGATGCCGGCAGCGTGCGGCTCGGAACGAACCTCGCGGTCGCGTACTTCGACCAGATGCGCGCGGCGCTCGATCCGGACAAGACGGTGTCGGAGACGATCGCGCCCGGTTCCGACTGGATCGAGGCCGGCGGCGCACGCAGGCACGTGATGACGTACCTCGCCGACTTCCTGTTCCCGCCGCGGCGCGCGAACGCGAAGGTCGCGATGCTGTCGGGCGGCAAGCGCAATCGCCTGTTGCTGGCGCGCCTGTTCGCGCGGCCGGCCAACCTGCTGGTGCTCGACGAGCCGACCAACGATCTCGACCTCGAATCGCTGCAACTGCTGGAAGCCACGCTGCAGGACTACGCCGGCACGCTGCTGCTGGTGTCGCACGACCGCGCGGTTCTCGACAGCGTGGCCACGCAGTCGCTGGTCGCCGAAGGCGACGGACGCTGGCGCGAATGCGTCGGCGGCTATTCGGACTGGATCGCTCAGCGGCCGGTGACCGCTGCGCCCGCGGCGGTGGCAAAGGCTCCGGCCGTCGCGCGCAAGAGCGAGCGGATCAAGCTGTCGTACAAGGAGCAGCGCGAACTCGACGGTTTGCCGGGCGAGATCGAGGCGCTCGAGCGCGAGCAGGCCGCGCTGCACGCGTCGATGAGCGCGCCCGATTACCACGCGCGCGGCGCGCAGCAGATGCGGCAGGACGCCGTGCGCCACGAGGAGATCGAACTCCTGCTGCTGGCCAAACTCAAACGCTGGTCGGCGCTGGAGGAAAGGGCGAAGGCCGCAAGCGCGACGCCGGGGTGAGCGTCCACCCGCGCCCGGCAACGAAGAGTTACAACTTCAACGCTTTTCGCCTTGCCGCCGGTGCGCTGAGGTCGACAATGGACGTTAGACAAATGACCGTTGCATCACGGGGTCATTCGCACCGAGGTGGCAAAGATGAAATCCCTTCGAGTCCTGTTCGCAGCGCTCGCCGCGGCGCTTGCGATGTTTGCGGCAGCCGCGCCGGCCCATGCCGATGGACGCTGGCATGGCGGCGGTCATCACTGGCGCGGCGGCGTCTTCCTGAATTTCGGCGTGCCGTTCCCGTACTGGGGACCGCGCTACTACTACGGCCCGCCGGTGTACTACGGCGTACCGCCTGCCTACTACTACGACTACGGCCCGCCGGTCGTCGTCGCGCCGGCCTCGCCGCCGGTGTACGTGGAGCGCGGTGACGACGCCGCCTCGAAACCGACGTGGTGGTACTGGTGCCCGAGCGCCAGGGGCTATTACCCGTACGTGAAGGAATGCCCGGGCGGCTGGCAGCGGGTCCCCCCGCAACAGTGAAACGGAGCACGCCATGAATCGCCTGCTCAAGCTCGCCTCGAGCGCCGCCGTGCTTGGACTGACCGCGTGCGTGACGGTGCCCACCGGCCCGAGCAACGCCGCGCTGCCGGGCAGCCGCAAGACGTTCGAGGAGTTTCAGGCCGACGATGCGCGCTGCCGCCAGTACGCGTCGGCGCAGATCGGCGGAACTTCGGCGACCGACAACGCGAATCAGAGCGCGGTCGCCAGCGCGATCGTCGGCACCGCGATCGGCGCCGCTGCCGGGGCAGCGATCGGCGGCAACAGCGCCGGTGCGGGCGTCGGCGCGGGCGTCGGCCTGTTGGCCGGCTCGGCCGCCGGCGCCGGGGCGGCGCAGACGTCCTACTACGCCACCCAGCAGCGCTACGACACCGCGTACTCGCAGTGCATGTACGCGGCCGGCAACAGAGTCGCGCTGACCGGGCATTTCGCGCGCCAGTATCGGCAGCACTCTGCGCCGGCCTACCCGCCGCCCAATGCGCCGCCGCCGCGCGACTACGCGCCCCCCGACTACCGGCCACCGGGCAGCATTCCGCCGCCGAACGCGCCACCGCCGCGCTGATCCGGCGCCGCGCTCGTGCCCGGCGGTGCGGCGCGGCGGGCGCGCGAGTATCCTGATCGTGGGCGACTCCGGATCGGTGCGCAGCCATGAGCCACAAGCACGAGCAACTGCTGAAGACGATCTTCCACGACCCGATCAGCGGCAACATCCACTGGCGCGACATCGAGTCGCTGCTCAAGCACCTGGGCGCGCAGATCGAGATGCTTTCCGGCGCGCGCATCCGGGTGAAGCTCGGCCGCGCCGAGGGCATCCTGCACCGGCCGCACCACGGCAACACGCTGGACCGCAATTCGGTTCAGCACCTGCGCGAGTTCCTCGGCCGCGGCGGCGCCACGCCGTCGCTTTACGAGCAGCAGCAGCAGAAGAACACGTAACGCGACCGCGGAATAGGGCGCGCACGGATCGACCCGAGGCGGGCCGGCGTGTAAGGTCGCGTGGGACGTCATCGCCCAATCCCCATGCCTCGGAACGGCGACATCGGTTCGCTGACACCCGCGCATCCGGCCGCGCCCGCGCCGCCGCGACTGCTGGAACTGCACCGTCCGAACGCGGACGCGATGCGCGCCGAACTGCTGGCCGGACTCGCGGCGCCGACCGCGACGATCGCGCCGAAGTACTTCTACGATCCGCTCGGCGCGCGCCTGTTCGCCGCGATCACCGAACTGCCCGAGTACTACCCGACCCGCACCGAGGCGTCGATCTTCGCCGCGCACCTGCCCGCGATCGCTGACGCGTACGGCCTTCCGGGCTGCACGCTGATCGACCTCGGCGCGGGCAACTGCGAAAAGGCGGCGCGCCTGTTTCCCGCGCTGCGCCCGGCCGCGTACGTGGCGCTCGACATCGCGGTCGAATATCTGACGACTTCGCTCGAGTGCCTGCAGCGCGAATTCCCGTCGATGAAAATCCTCGGCGTCGGCACCGACTTCACCCGTTCGCTGGCGCTGCCCGACGAAGTCACGCACGCGCGGCGGCTGTTCTTCTATCCCGGCTCGTCGATCGGCAATTTCACCCCGGCCGAAGCACTTGCCTTTCTGCAGCGGGTGCGCGCGGCGATGGCCGGCGACGGCGCGCTGCTGATCGGCGTCGATCTGGTCAAGGACGCGCGGGTGCTGGAGGCGGCCTACGACGATGCCCTCGGCGTCACCGCGGCATTCAACCTGAACGTGCTGAACCACGTTAACCATCTGATCGGCGCCGATTTCCACACCGCGGATTGGCGCCATGTCGCGTTCTACGATCCGGAACAACAGCGCATCGAGATGCACTTGCAGGCGCATCAGGCCGTGACGGTCCGCTTCAACGGCGGCGCGCGTCGCTTCGCGCGCGGCGAGCGCATCCACACGGAGAACTCGTACAAGTACACGCCCGCGCAGTTCGCCGCCGTGCTGCGGGATGCGGGCTTCCAGGCGCAGCACCACTGGACCGACGAACGCGACTGGTTTGCGCTGTTTCTGGCAAGTGCGCAATGAAGACGGACACCGCGACCCTGCATTCGGTCGGGCGCCGTGCGCGCCATTATTTCCGCGACGAACTGCGACTGGCGATCCAGGGCGCGCGCAAGCGGCTGCGCTCGCTGATCGACGATCTGACCGACGCGCAGTGGCAAGTGCCGCAGCGGGCCGGCGTGAACCCGGTCGCCTGGGAAGCCGCCCACGTCGCATGGTTCTGGGAGTTCTGGGTGCAGCGCGGCCCGCACCGGCGCGGCGACGATGGACTGATCCATGCGGCGCGCGCGCCGATCCATGCCGGCCCCGATGCGCTGCTCGACTCCGCGCGGCTCGCCCACGCCGCGCGCTGGACCACGCCGCTGCCGCCGCGGCGCGAGGTCGAGGCGATGCTCGATGCCACGCTCGCGGCCGCGCTCGATTCGCTGGCGCGCGCCGACGAGGACGACGCGTCGCTGTACTTCTACCGGCTCGCGCTGCTGCACGAGGACATGCACAACGAGGCATTCATGTGGATGCGCGCCGCGCTCGGCTATCCCGCGCCGCGCGGCGTGGCGCTGCCGCAGCCGGCGCCGCGCGAGGCGGCGCGCATTCTCGGCGAAGTCGTTCACGTCGGCTGGCCAGCCGACGCGGGCGGCTTCTCGTTCGACAACGAGAACCCCGAGCACGAGGTCGCGCTGGCTCCGTACACGATCGACGGCACGCCGGTCAGCGCCGGCGCGTTCCGCGAATTCGTCGAAGCGGGCGGCTATGAGCGCGACGACTACTGGCAGGGCGACGACGCGCGGCGCTGGCGCGCCGCTTGCGGCCGCGATCATCCCGAACGCTGGCGTCGTGCCGGCAGCGACTGGGAAGTGCGCTGGTTCGATCGCTGGCTGCCCCTCGACCCCGAGCAGCCGGTCGTGCACGTCAACGCGTACGAAGCCCAAGCCTATTGTTGCTGGGCCGACCGTCGCCTGCCGCGCGCGGCCGAGTTCGAGCACGCCGCGCTCGAAGGCCGCATCGACTGGGGCGGCACTGTGTGGGAGTGGACGTCCGATCCGTTCGAGCCCTACCCGGGATTCGTCGCCGGCCCGTACGCGGACTACTCGGCGCCGTGGTTCCATACGCACCGTGAGTTGCGCGGCGGCAGCTTCGCCGCTCACGCGCGGCTGCATCACGCGCGCTATCGCAACTTCGCGCTGCCCGAGCGCTGCGACCTTTTCGCGGGTTTTCGTACCGCATCCGACTGACGCCGCGGCGCACCGGTCGCATCGCGACCGTCCGCCACTGCCGATCCGCCTGATGCGCCGTCGCTCTGCTCACCGGCTCCCTGTCCGTCGCGTTGATCGCCGGCCCGCACGCGCAGACCAACGTATCCGGACAAGCCGGTGCGGATCATCGCGACGGTGCAGCCCGGCGGCGGCGATTTGGTCGGTCGCACGGTCGCGGAGCGGCTGACGCGTGCCGCACCCGACGGCTACACGCCGATGGCCGGCTGCGTCGGCAAGCAAGGCACCAATCCGGCCGTGGGCAAGCCGCCGTACGACGCCGTCCACGACTTCACCGCGATCGCCAGTGTCGCCCAAGGCTGCGCCGCCGAAACTGATCATCGGCCGCGCCAGCGAGCAGAAGTTCTCCGATGAAAGCGTGCGCCGGCCCGACGTGGTCGCCCTGCGACGCAAGGTCGTGGCCACCGTGGACGATGGCATCCGCGAGGAGTCGGCCGAAGTCGCCGCGCATCTCGTCGGCGGCCGGAGCGTGCATGTGTGCGTCGAACACGCGATCGGCTCGCTCGCGCGGCCGATGACCGATGCCGACCTCGACGCGAAGTTCCACGCGCTCGCCGATCCGGTCCTCCGCGCCGCGCGCGCAGCGGTTGATCGACGCCTGCCGTAGGATCGGTACCGCGCCCGACGTGCAGCATCTGGTCGCGCTGGCGCAGCCCGCATAATCCGCAGCCGGCGCGGAGTGCCGCGCCGCGAACAACAACAGGGGGATTCATGGAGCCGCTGAAGACATCGGCCGACGTTCTGTTCATCCTGCTCGGCGCGATCATGATCCTGGCGATGCATGCCGGCTTCGCGTTTCTCGAACTCGGAACGGTGCGCAAGAAGAACCAGGTCAACGCGCTGGTGAAGATCCTGACCGACTTTTCGGTGTCGACGCTGGCGTACTTCTTCGTAGGCTACGGGATCGCGTACGGCGTGCACTTTTTCTCGAGCGCCGAGGCGCTGGCACAGAAGAGCGGCTACGAGCTGGTGAGGTTCTTTTTCCTGCTGACCTTTGCCGCGGCGATTCCCGCGATCGTCTCCGGCGGCATCGCCGAGCGCGCAAAGTTCAACTCGCAGTTGCTCGCTACCGGGTTGCTGGTGGGTCTCGTCTATCCGTTCTTCGAAGGCATCGCGTGGAACGGCAACTTCGGCGTGCAGGCGTGGCTGAAGTCGCTCTTCGACGCCGAGTTCCACGATTTCGCGGGCAGCGTGGTCGTGCACGCGATGGGCGGCTGGATCGCGCTGGCGGCGGTGCTGCTGCTCGGCGCGCGGCGCGGCCGCTACACGCGCGAGGGCGCGATCTCCGCGCACCCGCCGTCGTCGATCCCGTTCCTCGCGCTCGGCGCATGGGTGCTGACGGTGGGCTGGTTCGGCTTCAACGTGATGAGCGCGCAGACGATCGACAAGATCTCCGGGCTGGTCGCGATCAACTCGCTGATGGCGATGGTCGGCGGCACGCTGGCGGCGCTCGCCGCCGGGCGCAACGACCCCGGCTTCGTGCACAACGGCCCGTTGGCGGGGCTGGTCGCGATCTGCGCCGGCTCCGACCTGATGCATCCGATCGGCGCGCTCGTCACCGGTGCGGTTGCCGGGCTGCTCTTCGTATACCTGTTCACGCTGACGCAGAACCGCTGGAAGATCGACGACGTGCTCGGCGTGTGGCCGCTGCACGGCCTGTGCGGCGCGTGGGGCGGACTCGCCGCCGGGATCTTCGGCGCGAAGGCGCTCGGCGGGCTCGGCCGTGTGAGCTTCGTGGCGCAGTTCGTCGGCACCGCGCTCGGCATCGCGATCGCGCTCGCCGGCGGATTCGCCGTTTACGGGCTGCTCAAGCAACTGCTCGGCCTGCGCCTGGGGCCCGAAGAGGAATTCAACGGCGCGGACCTGTCGATCCACAAGATCGGTGCCACGCCGGAGCGCGAGGTGCCGTGGTGACGTGCGCTACTGCTTCGGCGCCTGCTCCACGACCTCGCGCCGCACGTCGCGCAGCACGGCCTTCACCTTTGCGGCATTGTCGGCGCCGATGCGCAGCATGATCTTCTGCCCCGCCGACAGCGATTCGAGCGCGGGGTCGACGTACTCGTAGCGCACCTTCGGCTGCATCAGCTTGATCGGCGCGCGCACGTCGGGCGCCGCGAGCAGGTGGTCGATCACCTGGACCAGCCGGTCGTTGAAGTAACCCTTCGGATAGCCAAGGTCCTGGTACGCACGCTGGAACAGCGGATACAGCTTCACGTACAGCGCCACCGCGCGCTTCACGTCGATCGACTGCGCGAGCTGCACGTAGCGCGCATAGCGCGCGGTATTGCGCGCGGCCAGCACCATGTCGTCGCCGCCGCCGTCGACCGCGAGCCTCCCGGGCACCGGCTTGACCAGCATGATGCGCTCGGACACCTTTTCGCGCGGCAGGTTGTCGACCGTCGCGACGATGCGCCGCACGATGCCCTCGGAGAGGAAGAGCTCGCCGAAGTTCTTGGCACCGAGCAACTGCGACAGCGACTCGCCGAGCAGCGCATCGCTCTTCTCGAGCGGGGGCAGCGGCTCGGTCTCGGCGGCCGGCAGCGGATGCTGGATCTGCGGCTCGGCGGGCGCCGGCGCCGCTGCCGGCGCGGGGGGCTCGCTCTGCGCCACCGGCGGCGGCACTTCGACCGGACGCGACTGCCGCCACGCGTTGTAGCCGATCGCGCCGACCGCCAGCAGCACCGCGATGCCGATCACCCAGCCCAGGTAATTGCGCTGCTCTTCCATGCCACCTCCCGTGCGCTATGACCCATGGAGATTTTGGTCCGGCGCCGCGCGGAATCGTTCCGGCACGCGCCGACGCGGGATCGATCCGACCCGCGATCGCGGCAGTCCGTTCGGACTTACCGGTAGCGCAAGGTGGCGAGGAACGCGACCACGTCCTCGATTTCCTGCGCGCTCAGGACCGGCATGTCCTTGTCGGTGCCGCGGCCGGTCTTGTGGAAGCTCGGCATGTCGGTCGAGCGCGAGATCCGCGAGTAGTCGACCACCGACAGCCGCAACTGCGAAGCCGTCAACTGCGCACCGACGCCGTCGAGCGCCGGGCCGCGCTTGCCGCCGGGCGTCAGGTCCTTGTCGTTGATCGTGTGGCAGGTCAGGCAGTTGGCCGCTTCGCGCCTGGCGAGCAGCGCCTTGCCGCGCGCGGCGTTGCCCGGCGTCGCGGTCAGCGGCTTCGGGATGCCGTCGCCTTCGACCTTGTAGTCGGCCACTTGCGCCGATGCGACGCCGCAGCCGAGCGCCAATGCGATTCCGAGTGCGTGTTTCATCGTGATGCCGCCGTGTTCAGAAGCGGATTCACTGTGCCCGAACCGCCGCGGTGCTTGTTGGCGTAGCTCAAGCCTCCGCTTCCTCCGGCGGCTTCAAGCGCCGAAAGGCACGCCACAGCAGCAGGTCGTAGCCGATCTTGATCGTCGCGCCGGCCGCGAGCGGCAGCCACAGCGCGCCGGCCTGCATCGCCGCGCCCGCGAAGGCCGGCGCAATCATGCGGCCGGCTGCGCGCGCAAGCTGCGACAGCCCCGCCGCCCAGGAACGCTCGTGTTCCGGCACGATCGCCATCAGATACGACTGGCGCGTCGGCACGTCCATCTCGGTCAGGCCTTCGCGCAGGATGAAGAGCGCCGCCGCGACCGTGAAAGTCGGTGCGATCGGCAGCGTCAGCAGCAGAAGGCTCGACGGGATGTGGGTGAACACCATCGTGTTGACCAGCCCGATCCTCGCGGCGATCCACGCCGCCGCGAAGTGCGACAGCACGTTCATTACGCGCGCGGCGGTGAACAGCAGCGCCAGCGCCCCCTCTCCGACGCCGAAGCGCGCGTACAGGTAGTACGCGATCAGCGCCGAGCCGATGAAGCCGCCGCCCACCGCATCGAGGGCCGACAGCGCGGAGAAGCGATAGACATCGCGCTTTGCGCTTGGCGGCAGCGCCTGCGCGTCGAGCCTCGATGCGGCGGAGGCGCCCGCTTCCGCCGCGCGCGACAGCCGCGCATACAGCAGGCCGACGGCGACGAAGAGCGCCGCGTACGCGAAGATCGTCGCCTCGTAGGCGCGCGCCTCGGGAAGCGCGAGCCCGTCGCGCAGCACGGCGGGCAGTGCCGCGAGCAGCGCGCCGGCCGCACCGCCCGCGTCCTGCAGCGCGTTGTACCAGGCGAACACGCGCGTGCGCTCCTGCGCCGACACGATGCCCGGCAGGATCGCCTGCTCGAGCGCCTGCGCGGCGCCGCGGTCGGTGCCCTGCGCACTGACCATGCCGCAGAACGCCGCCGCGCTCGCCGCCCACGGCGATTCGGCCCACGCCAGCGCGAACCCGCCGGCACCTGCCAGCGACGCGAGCAGCACGAGGCTGCGCCGCCGGCCGACGCGATCGGCGCAGAACGTGCCGTACACGGTGCCAGCCAGCACGCCCGCGAGTCCCGCGCTCAGCACGATGCCGATCTCCGTCTCCGGGAAACCGCGCTTGGCCAGATACACCGCCGCCAGCACGCTGATCGCGCCGGCCGCGAGGCCGCGCAGCAGGCCGGCCGCGTAGATCAGGCGGCGGTCGGCGCGCTCAGTACGCCTTGCCAAGCGGCGCCACCGCGCGCAGCGACTCCGCGGTCTGCGGCATCGATGCGAGTTCACCGAGCGTGATCGGCTTGATGGGAAAGCGCAGCCGGTAGTAACCGACCGCGGCCGGTGAAACGTTGCGCGCACGAGCGATCAGCTCGGTCACGGTCAGCCCACACAGCCGGCCCTGACACGGCCCCATGCCACAGCGCAGGAAGCTCTTCATCTGGTTCGGCCCGGTACAGCCCAGCGCAACCGTATCGAGCACCTGCTGCGCGGTCACTTCCTCGCAGCGGCAGACGATCGTGTCGCCGCTCGGAACGCGGAACGCATCGGCGGGCCGGAACAGCGCATCGACGAACGCGCGCCCGCGCGTGTTACGCGCGAGTTCCGCGCGCACCGACACGGCCGCCCGGTCGCGCGCCGCCTCGTCGAGCTTGCCGAGCGCGTGCGCGACGGCGAGCCCCGCGAGGCGGCCGCGCGCCTCGGCCGCGCGCGCGCCGGCGATGCCGGCGCCGTCGCCGGCGATGGTGACGCCGGGCACCGAGCTGGCGCCCCATTGATCGACAACGGGCACGAACGCGAGCTGCGCATCGTCCCAGCGGTGCTCGCAGCCGATCGCGTTCGACAGGTTGATGTTCGGCACCACACCTTGGTGCAGCAGCAGCAGGTCGGCGGGCCGCTCTTCGGTGCCGCCGTCCGCGACGTAGCGCACGCGTTCGAGCCGGCCGTCGCCGAGCGCCTCGATGCGTTCGACGTGCCGGACGATCCGCGCCGCTGCGCGCGCGTCGCGCAGGATCGTGAGGCCCTTGAGGAAATACGGCGACATGGCGAACTCGAACGCGTGCGCAGACGCCTCGCGTACGCGGCCGCGCGGCGTGGTGTCGAGCAGGCAGTCGATCTTGCTGCCCACGCGTGCCAGTTGCGCGGCGACCAGATACAGCAGGGGCCCGGTGCCGGCGAGCACCACGCGACCTTCCGACACGAGCCCCGACGTCTTCAGCAGGATCTGCGCCGCGCCGGCCGTCAGCACGCCCGGCAGCGTCCAGCCGGGAATCGGAAACGGCCGCTCGAGCGCGCCGGTGGCGAGGATCACCTGCCACGCGGTGATCAGGCGCGCGGCGCCGTCGCCCGACACGCCGATCTCGAAGCCGCCGCCCGAGCGCGTGACCGCCCACACCGTCGCGCGCGGCGCATACGCCAGATTCGCGTGCTCGAATTCACGCGCCAGCGTTTCGCCGCGCCAGTAATCGGGGCCGAGCACGCGCCGATCGGCGAACGGCGTGGTCGTGATCGCGCGATAGATCTGCCCGCCCGGCGCCGGCAGCTCGTCGAACACGACCGTCGCCAGCCCCGCGCGCGCGCACTCGATCGCCGCTGCGAGACCCGCCGCGCCGGCGCCGACGATCGCGACGTCGTAGCTGCTGGCCAGACTCATGGCGCAGCCTGCGCGTCGACCGCGATGCGCGCACCCGACTGGCGTTCGATGCGCATGCCGGCACGCACCGGCACCAGGCAGCCCTGCTGGTTCGGCCGCCCGTCGATCGTCACCAGACAGTCGAAGCACACGCCCATCATGCAGTACGGACCGCGTGCCGCCCCGGACACGGGCGTGCTGCGGCACGCGCTCACGCCGGTGGCGAGCAGCGCGGCCGCGACCGAATCGCCGTCGCGCGCAGCGAATGGCTGGCCATCGATCGTGACCGGCACGTCCGCCGTTTGCGCGTCAGGCAGCCTTCGAAACACTCAGTCGCCTCGCCGAAAATGGTCGCAGGTCCGCGCCCAGATCGCCGGCCGCGATGCGCGGCGCCAGCTCCAGCGCGTGCGCGGCGGCGAGCGTGACGCCGGAGTGGCAGGTGACGATGAAAGCACCGGGCTGGCTCGCCGATCGATCGTAGATCGGAAAACCGTCGGGGCTGAGCACGCGCAGCGCGGCCCAGGTGCGCGTGACGCGCACGTCGCGCAGGCCGGGAAAGATGCGCAGCGCGCGCTCGGCCAGCGTCGCGCAGACCGCGGTGCCGGCCGAATCATCGAAGCCGGCGTCCTCGTGCGAATTGCCGATCAGCACCGTGCCTTCGTCGGTCTGCCGCAGCGTCGACAGCGGATAGGCGAGGAAAGGGCGCACGCGCTCGAGCACGATCACCTGGCCGCGCTGCGGCCGCACCGGCGCATCCAGTCCGACCTGCGGCGCCAGCGCGGCATTGCCGAGTCCGGCGGCCAGCACGACCTGCGCCGCGCCGATCCGCGCACCGGCCGCGTGCACGACGAAGCGTTGTCCTCGGCGCTCGATCCGTTCGGCCTTGTGCAGCGGCAGGTATTCGCCGCCGCGCCTCTCGAACGCCGCGTGCAGCGCGCGCAGCAGGCGCAGCGGATTGCAGTGGCCGTCGAGCGCGCAATAGGTGGCGCCGACCACGGTCGGGCCGATGCCCGGCACGCGCGCCGCGAGCGCTGCGCGGTCGAGCGCCTCGAAAGCGTAGCGCTCGAAGCCCGCCTGCTCGACCAGCATGGCGAGTGCGGCGACGCGCTGCGTCAGCTCTGTTTCGGACAGGCACACGTGCAGGCCGCCGTGCTGCTCGAGCGCCACGTCGATGCCGGTTTCGTCCGCGAGCAGCCGCGCAAACTGCGGCCACAACCGCGCCGCGTGCCGCGTCCAGTTGCCGTACGGCGCCAGCCCGAGCCCCTTGCCCTGCACCCACACGAGGCCGAAGTTGCCGCGCGAGGCGCGAAACGCGACATCGCCTTCGTCGAGCAGCGCGATGCGGCGGCCGGCGCGCGCCAGTCCGTACGCGAGCGCGCCGCCGACGAGACCACCGCCGATCACCGCGAGGTCGAATTCGCGCACCTTCGGTCCTGCCTCATTTGTGTCGCCGCGTTCCGACGGACCTCGCGGATCCCTCAACGAGCCCTTTCGAGTGCGTCGAGCAGCGCGTCCTTGTCACGCCACAGCGCGTCGATCCACTCCTGCACCTGCGCGCGCCTGGCGCCGCCGCCGAGCAGTTCGGCCGGGATCGGCCGCGTCTGCACGCGTACGACCGCCGAACGCACGCGGCCGCACAGCAGATCCCAGAAGGTCGGCGTGCCCTCCGGATACGCGAGCGTGACGTCGAGCAACGCATCGAAGCGCTCGCCCATCGTCGCCAGTGCGATCGCCAGGCCGCCGCCCTTCGGCTTGAGCAGGTGTGCGTACGGCGAGCGCTGCGCGTGGTGCTTGGCGCGGGTGAAGCGCGTGCCCTCGACGAAAATGATCACCGAGGTCGGGATCAGCTTGAAGCGCTCGCACGCGCGGCGCGTGCTTTCGAGGTCGACCTGCCCCGACGCGCCGCCGCGGCCGCGCTTCAGGAACGGGAAGTCGAGCGCCCACCACGCCAGCCCGATCACCGGCACCCAGATCAGCTCCTGTTTCAGGAAGAACTTCAGCATCGGGATGCGGCCGTCGAATACCTTCTGAAGCACCAGGATGTCGACCCAGCTCGCGTGATTGCTCGCCACCAGATACCAGCCGCGCCGCTTCAGGCCCTCGACCCCCTGCACGTCTATCCGCGTTCGTCCGACCGCCGCCATCCACGCGCCGTTGACGCGGATCCAGTAGCCGGCCAGCGCGTTCAGGACGCGGTCGACGACGTGCCGCACCGCGGCCGCGGGCGCGATCAGCTTCGCCAGCGCGAACGGCACCATCGCGGTGGTGAACACCAGCGTGTTGAGCACCAGCACGAGCGTCGCGGCGACTCCCTTGACGCCCGAATAGAGTCGGCCCGCCATCGCGCGCGAGTATCGGACAAAGCGGCCCGCGCTGCCATGATCAGCGCGCCGCGATCCTGCGCACGCCGCGCCGGTGCGGGCGTGCGGTATCGCGTGGATATAATCCGCGCTCCGTCCTCACCCTTTGACGCGCAGAGCGCGTTGCCCCGTGCGATGCCCGGGCGCCGCATGCTCCCGGAGTCGAGCTCATGTCCGATCAGCACAGCTCCCCCATAAAAACACCGCAGCAGCTGGTTACGGTCATCGTGCTGGCATTCGTGGTCCCCGTCCTCCTGATCGTCCTGCTGGTGAAATTCGTCGCCGGCGAACAGACGAGCGGCGCCGGATCGACCTCAATGACGCCCGAGGCGGTCGCGGATCGCTTGAAGCCGGTCGGGACCGTGGTGCTTGCCGAAGCGGGCGGTGCGCGGACACTGCAGACGGGCCAAGCGGTCTACAAGACCACCTGCGCCGCCTGCCACGACACCGGGGCGGCGGGCGCGCCGAAGATCGGCGACGCCGCGCAATGGGGGCCGCGCCTGAAGCAGGGTTTCGAGACGCTGGTCAAGCATGCGACCGAAGGCTTCAAGGGCATGCCCGCCAAGGGCGGCAACGCCGCCCTCGATCCGATCGAAGTAGCGCGCGCGGTGGCCTATCTCGGAAACCAGGCGGGCGCGAAGTTCAAGGAGCCCGAAGCGCTGGCCGCGGCCGGCAAACCCGGCGAGCGCACGGGTGAGCAGATCGTGCTGGCCGTGTGCAGCAACTGCCATGCCGAAGGCAAGGGCGGCGCGCCGAAGATCGGTGTGTGGGATGACTGGAAGCCGCGCGTTGCCAAGGGCCTGGCGGCGTTGACCGCGTCGGCAATCCGCGGCCACAAGGGCATGCCGGCGCGAGGCGGGATGGCCGAAATCACCGACGCGGAAATGAAGCGCGCGGTCGAGTACATGTTCGAGACCTACGGCAAACCGTCCAGCACGACGACGGCCACCGCCGCGCCGGTCGCGGTTGCAGCCGCCGCGCCTGCGGCAGCTGCGGGCAAGGCGGACAGCGGCGCGGGCGAGAAGCTGTACAAGCAGACCTGCAGCGCGTGCCATGCCACCGGTGTGGCCGGTGCACCGAAGTTCGGCGACAAGTCGGCCTGGGCGCCGCGGATCCAGCAGGGCGTCGATGCGCTGGTGGCAAACGTGATCAAGGGCAAGGGCGCGATGCCGCCGCGCGGCTCGGCCGGCAACGCGAGCGATGCGGAAATCCGCGCGGCGGTCGAATACCTGATCGCGCAGGCAAAGTGAGCGCCTGAAGCGGCGGCGTCACTCGATATGCACGGGGCCGCTGCGGAGCGGGCCCGGTTCATTCTCAGGGATTCAGCTGTTGGTAGACAAGGCGCGACAGGCGCAGCAGTTCGTCGCGCTCGATGTCGCCGGCCAGTGCACAGCCGTACGGGCCGTCGATCCAGTAGAACACGCGCGTGTCGCCCTCCTGCGCAAAGCGGAACGCAGTGTCCTTGTTCTCGGGCTCGCGCCGGAACAGCAGCGACACGCGCTTGCCCTTCGCGTTTTCATACATCAGCAGTGCCACCGGCGCGTCGCCGATGCCGCCGGTCGCGGGCAGGAGCCTGCCACCGAGCAGCCGGTAGCCGGCCGCATCGAGCCTGGGCGCGCGCAATGGCACGGCGAGCCGCTTCGATAGCCACGCGATCAGGTGGTCCTCCTCCTGCGCGCCGACTTCGACCGGATGCCGGACCTCGGGCAGATAGGCCACGTGCGCGAGCACGGCCTGTTGCGCCAGCGATTCGCGCGGCGCCGGCGGCAGGGAGATGCTGCGCGCGGCAACGAAACCGATGCCGACGCCGATCACCAGCGAGGCCGCCAGCGCCCATGGTCCGCCTCGCCGAGCGCTTGCGCGCGGCCCCGGGAGTTTCAGCGCATGCAGCTCGCCCAGCACGTCGTCGAACTCGGCGTGCAGTTCCTGGTTCTGCTGCCGATAGATGCGGACGCGCTCCGCCGCTTCGGGATCTTCGCGCAGCAGTTCCTCGAAGCGCTCGCGCTGCGGCGCCGACATCGCGTTGTCGACATAGGCGTGCAGCTCGTCGTCCTGAATCGTCGCCATGATCACTTGACTCGCCGCAGGGTCGAGGGCGCACCGCGCGGCTCGCGTCCCCCATCTTCATCGAGAAGCTGGCGCAACCGGTCGCGCCCCCGCGACAGTCGCGACATCACCGTCCCGATCGGCACCTCGAGGGCGAACGCGGCTTCCGCGTAAGAGAGCTGCTCGAGGCCCACCAGCAGAATCACCTCGCGCTGGTCGTCCGGCAGCCGCATCAATGCCTGCCGGATGTCGCGCACCGCCGCGCCCGTCTCCGCGCTCGCGCCGGTCGCGGCGATGTCCGGCAACGAATCGCCGGCAGCGTCGAGCGATTCGACCGCTTTCATTCGCCGCACGGAATTGACGAACACGTTATGCATCACCGCAAACAGCCACGCGCGCAAGCTGCCCGATGGATCTCCCGCACCCGCGCGCCACAGTGCACGCTTCGTCCAGGCGCGCTCGAGCGTGTCCTGCGTCAGGTCGTCGGCAGCTTCCCGATTGCCGGTCAGCGCGCGCGCGTACCGGCGCAGCCGTGGGATGTGCGCCTCGAGATCCGCGGCGGTGAAGGACGGCGTCACCGATCGATCCGTCGACTCACGCTAGTCGCGCAGTCGGACCGATTCGATCGCATCGGCCGGCATCCTTGACCATTCGCGGTCCGTTGCGATGATCCACCGATCAAAACGGGCATCGGGTCCACTTTATTCCGGGCTCGGCATCGCGGCGCACATTCAGATCTCCTGTGGATCGACTTCGATGCGCCAGTTCAATCTCGGCCTGTGCTGTCCGGCATGCTCGCGCACCTGCTTCAGCCAGTGCCTCAGGAACGACTGAAGTCCGCGCCGCTGATCGCCCTCGATCAGAAGCTGGGCCCGGTACAGGCCACCGATTTTCTCGATCGGCATCGGTACCGGGTCGTAGATTCGAACATCGGCCTCCGCCTCTCGGCCGCATCGACGAACGTCGGCGAGAAATCGTAGCGCCGATTCGAGCTGCCGGGCGTCTGCCGTCAGCAATGCTTGCGATACGAAAGGCGGCATTCCCGCGGCACGCCGCTCGGACAGTTGGGCGCCGGCAAAGCCCTCGTAATCCTGGCGCGCAAAGGCTGCGAGCAGCGGATGCTGCGGATAGCGCGTCTGCACGAGAACCCGGCTTGGGCGACCGGCGCGTCCCGCCCGGCCGGCCACCTGCATCAGCGTCGCGAACAGCCGTTCGGGTGCGCGGAAGTCGTGCGATAGCAGTTGCGCGTCCGCGTTCAGCACGCCGACCAGCGCGACACGCTGAAAGTCGTGCCCCTTGGCGATCATCTGCGTGCCGACCAGCACATCGGTTGTGCCGGCGTGAACCGCCGCGAACGCGGACTCGGCGGCGCCGCGCCGGCGGGCCGTGTCGCGATCGATGCGCGCAATGCGTGCTTCCGGCAGCAGTCGGCGCAGCGTCTCCTCGATGCGCTGCGTGCCGTGGCCGACGGCCTGCAGATCGTGGTTGCCGCAGGTGGGACAGGCGCGCGGCACCTTGATCTGCCAGCCGCAGCGGTGACAACGCAGCGTTGCGTCGATCTTGTGGAATGCCGCGTAGACGGAGCAGCGACGACAGTTGGATAGCCAGCCGCAGGCCGAACACGACAGCACCGGCGCATAACCGCGGCGATTGATGAAGACGAGCGCCTGCTCGTCGCCATCGATCGTTGTTTTGAGTCCCTGCTCGAGCGCGGCGGAAATTCCCTGCGCCGGCTGCGCGCGACCGATGTCGATCAGCTCGATCGCCGGGCTCGCGCGCGCCTCGACGCGCTGGGTCAACCGCAGCAATCGGTAGTGCCCTGCCTGAGCCCGTGCCCAGGTTTCGAGCGATGGCGTTGCCGAGCCGAGAACCACCGGAATGGACTCGACCTGAGCGCGCTTGATCGCGAGGTCGCGCGCCGAGTAGCGCACACCGTCGCCCGCCTTGTACGACGCGTCATGTTCTTCGTCGACGACGATCAGTCGCAGCCGCGGCAGCGAAGCGAAAACGGCGAGCCGCGTGCCGATCACGATGCGTGCGCGGCCTTCATGCGCGGCCAGCCATGCGCTCGACCGCTCCCGGTCGGCCATCCCGCTGTGCATGCTCACGACGAGCACGCCGGGAAACCGGGCCATAACCTGCGCCATCAACTGCGGCGTCAGATTGATCTCCGGTACCAGCAGTAGGCATTGCGAGTCGGGCATGCGCGTGAGCATCCGGGCGATCGACTCGAGATAGACAGCCGTCTTGCCACTGCCCGTCACGCCGAACAGCAGGGTTGGAGCGAAGCCGCGTTGCTCGTCGATCGCCCGAGCCGCCGCCTGCTGTTCAATATTCAGGTTGACCGCGCAGGATCGCGGCATCTCGACGGCAAGGCCGGAACCCCGGTCGCGGAGGTGGCGCAGCACGGACGCGAACCGCGGACCCGGCGGTGAACGCAACAGCGGAGGCAAGGCTGGAATCGCAACCTCGCCCCAGGCGTGTTGGTAGTACTCCGCCGCAAATCGGGTCAGCTCGAGCCAGCCCGGCACGACCGGATCGACTTCGCCGAGCGGCCGACTGATCGGCCGGATCCGCTCGATGGCGACTGCGGTCGAGGTCGAGTGTCCGACGCACATCCCGATGCACGGGCGTCGACCCACTGGAACCACGCATAGCTGACCTGGCGGCAGCGGCGGAGCCGCTGACTGCGCTGCGTAGTCGAGCGGCTGCTCGATCGCCAGATCAACAATGACGCGCAGGTACATCGATTGCGGCCGCCCGAAAATTTGAAAGAACTTGAAGTGGACGGCGCAAGTTCATGATTCTCTTGCACGATCGAGGGGCCGTTTGCGCTGTGGACAACTTTGTGGAAAAGAATGCAAGCCGCTCGGCCCGACTCTTGCTGTGGCTAGGAAACGCGCGCTGCACGCGTGCTGGACCAACGCCGAAATGAAGATAAATCAAGCGGTTAGCCTTCGCTCGCCGCCGCCGTCGGACAGCGTCGAAGCGGCGAATACCCGGTTCGCGTCTTTGTGAATAAGTCAAGAGGGGTCGCCAAAAAACAACTCCCGGCAGTTCGGACTCCTCAAGACGAACGCCGCAGTGCGCGCCCTTCCGAATGCACCGTGTCGACGAGCGTCGCAACCGCCTCCGGCGGCGTGAACTGCGAGATCCCATGGCCGAGGTTGAAGACATGGCCACCCCAGCCTCCATCGGGGCGCCGAGGCACTCCAAAGCTGCCCAAGACGCGCCGCGCCGCTGCCTCGATCGCGGCGTCCCCGGCGAAAAGAACCATCGGATCCAGATTGCCCTGCAGCGCGCATCGGTCGTCGATCAGCTTGCGCGCGCGCCCCAGATCGACGCTCCAGTCCAGCCCGATCGCGTCGCAGCCGGTCGCCGCCAGCTCCTCCAACCAAAGCCCGCCGCCCTTGGTGAAGCAGATCGATGGTATGCGCTCACCTTCGTGTTCGGTCCTTATTCTGCTGAGAACGTCGGCCATGTAGCGCAAGGAGAATGACTCGAAAGCGTCGTGCGCGAGCACGCCACCCCACGTGTCGAAAATCATCACCGCCTGCGCCCCGGCTTCGATCTGGGCATTCAGGTAATCAGCGACCGCCGCGGCATTGATCGCGAGGATTCGATGGAGCAGATCCGGCCGCTGATACAGCATGGTCTTGATCTGGCGAAAATCGTCGGACCCGCCGCCCTCGACCATGTAGCACGCCAGCGTGAACGGGCTGCCGGAGAACCCGATCAGCGGCACGCGATTCTTGAGCCCGCGCCGGATCTCGCGCACGGCATCCAGCACGTACTTGAGCGAGAGTTCCGGATCGGGCGCAGCCAACCGCGCGACGTCGGACTCGGTTCGCACAGGATGCTCGAAGCGCGGACCCTCGCCGTCAGCGAAATAAAGCCCGAGGCCCATCGCGTCGGGAACCGTCAGAATGTCCGAGAACAGGATTGCCGCGTCCAGCGCGTAGCGATTCAACGGTTGCAGCGTGACCTCGGTCGCGAACGCGGGCGACTTGGCCAAAGCCAGGAAGCTTCCCGCCCGCTTGCGCGTGGCGTTGTACTCGGGCAGATAACGGCCCGCCTGCCGCATCAGCCAGATAGGCGTGTATTCGGTCGGCTCACGCAACAATGCGCGCAGGAGCATGTCGTTCTCAGGTCTCATGCGACGGAGCCGCCACCAGCCTTCAGGAAGGGTCGGATTCTCGCACGGCGCTATGGGCAACACCGCGGCCAACTGCGCCGGCTCGGAAAAAGCAAAGGGCAGGCCGTTGGCCTGCCCTCTTGCCGTGCGAGTCTGACGCCGAGATTACTTCTTGGCGGCAGGCTTCTCGCAGCCGGCCAGTTCTTTCTTGGCTTCGGCAGCCTTCTTGCACTCCTCAGCCGTCGGCTTCTTCGCCTCGGCCTTCTTTTCCTGGGCAACGGCAACACCGGCGAACGCGAACGTACCGGCGATCAGTGCGGCAATAAGCTTATCCATTTGATTTGAAGTCCTGGAACAGGTTGGTTGCGGGATGGGATCAACCGGCGCCTGTGGCCCGAGTGATCCGGCCACAGGACACAGGTTGAACGGGCTAACGGTCAGGCCGACGCGTGGTTGACGCGCGCCGGCCTTTTTTCGAGCACGGCCGGGACTGCGACTGCAAGCAGGCGGACGGTAAACGGCCGCTCGTTACTCGGTCGCCTGCGCCGAGGCCAGCGTCCTGATCTGAAAATGGCCGTCGTCCCGAAACAGCCAGGTCTCCGTGGTGCGGATCGGCCCCTGGGCAACGAGGGCTCGCGGCGGCGCCGGCAGCGGAGACGCGGCAGTCAGCGTCTTCAGCGCGACCGCGCCGAGTTCCTTGGCATGGCCGGGCACCCGCATCAGATCGGCCCGCTGTACGGTGCCATCGGCCGCCACCGTCATCTGGACTACGACGACCGCGCGCAACGGATTGGGCGGCGCACCCGTGAAGATCTGGGATCGATTGGCGGCGTGAATACGCTCTGCGGCGCTGCGCTTCCACTCCGCAAGCGAGCGCGGAGATGCCGTCTCGACCCGGGGGGACGGCGCGGCAGCGGCCGGCGCCGGTCGGCTCACGGACTGCTTCGGGCTCGCTGGCTGCGGCGATTCAGGCGCCTGTGTGGCGCAGCCCGCAGCGAGCACGGCCGCCAGCGCAAGTACGGGCGCGCTTCGCGGTGCGGGCGAATCACGAAAGATCGCAAGCGGGTTCATCGTCCGGCTCCGGATGAGGGTCAGAGGCAGTCCCCAGTGTGCGCACAAAGCGCGGCCATGAAAATGCGGCAAACGGCCGACCCCGGTCACCGCGAAACGACTACAGCGTCACGTCGACGCCGATCAGCCACGTGCGCCCAGGCGCAGGCTCGAAGAAGCGGCCGTTCGCTTCGTTGACGATGACCGAGCCGGCATAGCGGCGGTCAAGTAGGTTGTCGATGCGCGCGAACACCTTGCCGCCGCGTCCGGCGCCCGCAAAACCTCGTGCCGCGCTGAGGCTGATCGTTCCGTAGCCGGCAGCGCGATCGCTGTTGCGGTCATCGACATACAGCGCCGACTGAGCGCGCGCCTGCGCGCCGAAGTCGGCCCATGCACCCTGGTATTTGATTTCGACGAAGCCGGTACGCGCCGGAACGGCCGGAAGCTTGTTGCCTGCCGCGACCGGGATGAACGGTGCAAGACAGGGCGCCGGGCCGCACGCGAGAAACGCTGCGTCGAAGCGCGCGTTGATGTACGCCGCGCTCGCATGCACGGACACTCGCGGCGTGATGCGCGCGCCGAGTGCGAGCTCTGCGCCGTCGCGGCGCGTCTTGCCGACGTTGCCGAAGCCGCTGCGTCCGCCGCTGTTGGATAGCACGACCAGGTCGTCGCGCGTATCGATCGTGAAGATCGCCACCGTCGTGAGCAGTTCGGGCGTCCACTGCGTCTTGGCACCCAGCTCGTAGTTGTTGCTGCGGGCGGCTTTGAGGCTGGTGTTCAAGCCGGCCGTGCCGTCGGGGCGATAGGCGAGTTCGTTCAGCGTCGGCGTCTCGAATCCGCGCCCGTAGGACAGATACACCGAAGCGAGCGGGCTCGGACGAAAAACGATGCCGACCGTCGGATTGACCGCGGAGAACGACTTGCTGCCGGAATCGTCGCCGTTGACGCCGACGATGTAATGATCGTGCGAATCGAAGCTTACGTGCGAGGCCCGCACCCCCGCGTGCATGCGCCAGGCGTCGCCCCACCGCAGTTCCACCTGTGCATACGGATCGGCCGACTGAACCTGATTTGTTTCATCGCGGCGCAACGGCCCCTGCACGCCGAGCTGCGTGCCGATGAAGTTCTCGTAGCCGCGCCGCGTCTCCTCCATCCGCTCGATATCGATCCCCAGCGTTGCGGTCACGTTGCGACCCTCCCAGCGGGCGCGGACGTCCGCGCCGCCGAAATTGCGGTCGAAGTCGATCACGCCACCGGGGTGCCGGGGATTGGCCTGCGCGGCCACCGGAATCGCCTGGAACTGCGTCACCGCGCGCGTGCCGAGCCACGCCGCGGCCGTGAACGTCGCGCGCTCCGACAGCCGCGATTCGAGATCGACGCTGGCCGTAGTCTGGCGCGTCGACTTGCGCGTGTCGAACTGAAAGGCGACCGCCGCGGTCTGGTCGGGATTCACGTCGAACTGAGCGCGGGTCAATCCGAGCGGGTCCTGCGCGTCAGGCATCGAAACCGAATTGAGCCCGAGCCGCAGCCGTCCCAGCGGCGAATCGAGCGCAGCCCAGCGCAAGTTCAGCGTGTCGCGTCGCGCCGCGCTGTGCGGCCGCGTTCCGTTGGTATCGAAGCGGCCGGCGTCGATGGCGAACGCGTACGGATCGGCGCCGCCGACGGCGTTGAGGCCGATGCGCCAGGTCGAGTTGTCGCCCGCGGCGCCGCTCGGTTCGCTGCGAAACGGCTGTGCTTTCAGCGCCGTCGTCAGCGCGATCACGCCACCCGACGAGTTGCCGTACAGCGCCGAGAACGGGCCGCGCAGCACTTCGATGCGTTCCGCCGCGTTCAGGGGGAAGTGCGAAACCTGTCCCTGGCCGTCGGGAAACGATGCTGGAACGCCATCGACATACAGGCGCACGCCGCGCACGCCGAACGTCGAGCGCGAGCCGAAGCCGCGGATCGAGATCTGCAGATCCTGCGCGTAGTTCTCGCGGTTCAGCACCACCAGCCCGGGCACGCGGTCGAGCGACTCGGACAAATTCACCCGCAGTTGCGCGTCGCGGATCGTGTCCCGGCCGATCACGTCGATCGATGCCGGCACGTCGAACAGCGGACGCTCGACGCGCGTGGCCGTCACCACGACCGGCGCGAGCGCCGCCTGGCCGCCGTCCGGCTGCTGCGCGAGCGCGATCGCGCAGAGCGCCGCCAGCGATGCGCCCGCCAGAGGGCGCGCGCGCGCAGGAATCGAAACGCGGGGCTTCACGTCACTTCGGCGGCGACTTGACTTCGATCTGGATCGCCGCGAAGTACGCCGCCAGATCGCGCACGTCGTCGTCACTCAGCGACTTCGCGGCGATCGACATCACTTCGTTGCGACGTTCGCCCGCGCGATACGCGCGCAGCGCGCGCTCGAGATAGAGCGCGGGCTGGCCGGCCAGATGCGGCGCCTCCGGCAGGCGTGAAACGCCATCGAGTCCGTGGCACGCCTGGCAGGCGATCGCCTTGCGCGCGCCGACGGCGACATCCTGCGCGTGCGCCGCCGACAGGCCGGCCGCCGCCGCGATCAGTGCGGCGGCCGCGTGCCTGAATCCCATCCGCTCAGGGCTGGTAGCTGATGCGATAGATCGCGCCGGCGAAGTCGTCCGACACCAGCACCGAGCCGTCTTTCATCACCGCGACGTCGACCGGACGCCCGCGATAAGTGCCGGTCGCCTCGTCGAGCCAGCCCTCGGCGAAAACTTCGCTCTTGTCGGCGGTGCCGTCGGCCTTCAGCGACACGAAGTTGATCAGCGCGCCGGTCGGCGTCGTGCGGTTCCACGAACCGTGTGCAGCGACGAAGATCCCGCCCTGGTACTTGGCCGGAAACTGTTTGCCGGTGTAGAAGGTCATGCCGAGCTGCGCCTGGTGCGCCGGGAATTCGATCTGCGGCGCAGTCCAGTTGGCCGGCGCCTTCAAGTCCTTCAGATCCGGCGCCGCGGCCGTGCCGGCGACCTTGACGTTCCTGCCATGGATGTACGGGTAGCCGAAGTGCTCGCCCGGCTTGGTGATGCGGTTCAGTTCGCCCGGTGGCGTGTCGTCGCCCATGCCGTCGGTCTGGTTGTCGGTAAACCAAACCACCTTGTCCTTCGGGTTGATGTCCATTCCGACGGAGTTGCGGATACCGATCGCGTAGACCTCGCGCTTGCTGCCGTCGAACGGATTCATGCGAATGATCCCGCCGATGCCGAGCTTCTCGTACAGCGCGACCTTGTCGCGCGGCTGAACGTTGTACGGCTGGCCGAGGGTGATGTACAGCATGCCGTCGGGCCCGACGCGGCACGTGCGCGCGCCGTGGTTGAACGACTCCTCCTCGACCGGGATCAGTTGGCCCTGCGGCACGACCTCGATCACGGCCACATCCGGCCCTTCGTAGAAGAACTCCGCGGCGGGGAAATTGAGCACGCGGTTGTGCTCGACCACAATCAGGAAGCCGTCCCTGGTCCAGCACACACCGTTGGGCACCTGGAACTTCAGCGACGGCGCGAACGGCTTGACCTCGTCGGCCACCATGTCGCCGTTGCGGTCGGTCACCGCCCACACCGTTGTCTTGCGCGTGCCGACGAACAGCATGTTCGTGCTCGGCGCCACCGCCATGTGGCGCGCGTCGGGAACGATCGCAAACAGGTCAATCTTGAAACCCGGCGGCAGCTTGATGCGCTTGAGGTTGTCGCGGATCGCGTCCGCGTTCTTGCCGGTCTGCGGCACCGTGGGGATGTTCAGGTCGGTGCCTGAGACCTTCATCTGCTTGAGCTTCTCTATGTTCTGCTGTGCCGTGGCCGCGCCAGCAAGAACAAGCAGGACTGCCAGCGCAGTTGCGCTTCGTTTCGCCTTCATGTGTGTCTCCCCGTGCGTCGACCGTGGCGGTGCCCGCGCGCCCGCGCGGGGCGCCGACTATACGAGCCGGGAACTGCGCCGTCCATCGGGCCACATTGCCGCAGACTCGCGCAAGGACGCGAGCGAAGGACGGCGCGGGCTATCTGACGACCAGCACGGGCCGATCGGCGAACGCCAGTACCTTCTGCGTCTCGCTGCCTATGAACAGTGCGGTCACTTCGCCGCGGCCGTGCGAGGCCATCACGATCAGGTCGCAGTCGTTCTCTCGCGCGGTCTGCAGGATGGCCAGATGCGGATGCTGCTGCTCCTTGATGACGGTCGAGCAGGCCACGCCCGCGGCGCGCGCGGCGCGTTCGACCTGCGTCAGACGCTCGGTCGCAGCGGCGCTTGCTGCCGACTGATACTGCGCCTGGCTGTCCGGCAGGACTTCACCGAGCCCATAGTAGGGATAAGGCGGCGCGGCCGTGCACCCGACCAGCGAAGCGTTCAGCGCCTTCGCCAAGCCTATGGCAACGGCGACCGCCCTTTCCGATTTCGGCGAGCCATCGGTCGCGACCAGCACTCGCGAGGTCATGGGCGGGAGCTCCGTTCCGCGCTGCGCTCGGCTACTTGCCGCGCAGCTTCTTGATTGCCGCCAGCTGAGCGGCCAAGGCCGACATCTCGGCCTCGACCTTGGCGATCTCGAGTTCGCTGCTAGCGTTCTTGCGTGCTTCTTCGGCCGCCTTCAGCGCTTCGTTCGCCTTGGCCTCGTCGAGATCCTTGCCGCGAATGGCTGTGTCCGCAAGCACCGTAATCACCGTCGGCTGCACCTCGAGGATGCCGCCGGCGACGAACACCTGTTCCTCTTCGCCTGCGCCCGGCAACTTGATGCGCACCACGCCAGGCTTGATGCGCGTGATCAGCGGTGCGTGACGCGGATAGATGCCGAGCTCGCCTGCCTCGCCGGGCAGCACGACGAATTCCGCCTCACCCGCGAAGAGGTTCTCCTCGGCGCTGACGACGTCGACATGGATCGTTGACATGGGTCGCTTTCCGGCCGCGCGCTACTGCAGTTTCTTCGCCTTCTCGAACACTTCGTCGATCGTGCCGACCATGTAGAACGCCTGCTCGGGAAGCGCGTCGCATTCGCCATCGACGATCATCTTGAAGCCGCGGATCGTCTCCTTCAGCGGCACGTACTTGCCGGGCGAGCCGGTGAACACTTCGGCGACGTGGAACGGCTGCGACAGGAAGCGCTGGATCTTGCGCGCGCGCGCCACCGCCAGCTTGTCCTCCGGCGACAGCTCGTCCATGCCGAGGATCGCGATGATGTCGCGCAGTTCCTTGTATCGCTGCAACGTGGCCTGCACGCGGCGCGTGGTCTCGTAGTGCTCTTCGCCGATCGTATTCGGGTCGACCTGGCGCGAGGTCGAATCGAGCGGGTCCACTGCCGGGTAGATTCCAAGCGCGGCGATGTCGCGCGAGAGCACCACGGTGGCGTCGAGGTGGCCGAACGTCGTCGCCGGCGACGGGTCGGTCAGGTCGTCCGCCGGCACGTACACGGCCTGGATCGACGTGATCGAGCCGGTCTTAGTCGACGTGATGCGCTCCTGCAGCCGGCCCATCTCCTCGGCCAGCGTCGGCTGATAGCCGACCGCCGACGGCATGCGGCCGAGCAGTGCGGACACCTCCGTTCCCGCCAGCGTGTAGCGGTAGATGTTGTCGACGAAGAACAGGATGTCGCGGCCCTCGTCGCGGAAACGCTCGGCCATCGTCAGGCCCGTCAGGCCCACGCGCAGCCGGTTGCC
>JAKOQB010000075.1 GCA_029778535.1 Pseudomonadota bacterium
GCAATCCGTACGACCTGTCGCGCACCGTCGGCGGATCGTCGGGCGGCGGCGCGGCCGCACTGGCCTGCGGGATGACGATCGTCGCCGACGGCTCCGTCCTCGCCGCGAGCCTGCGCAATCCGGCGAGCTTCTGCGGCGTGGTCGGCCTGCGCCCGTCGTCGCGGAGCGCCCGCGCGCTCGGCAGCGGCGCCGACGCGTTCGGCACGCTGAACCAGGTCGGTGCGATGGCGACGCGTGTCGCCGACCTTCGCTGCATCGAGCGCGCGATTCGCGAGCCGGCGGGTCGCCGTCCGCTGCCCGAGTGGCTGGCGCGCTGGGACGCCGAGGCGGCGGTTCGACGCGCGAGCGCCGAGCGCCCGCTGCGGCTCGCGTGGTCGATCGACTGCGGCGGCGCGATGGCGGTGTCGGCGCCGGTGCGCGACGCGATCGGCCTCGCGCTCGGCGCCCTGCGCGAACAGGGCGTCGAGCTCGTCGAGGCCTGGCCCGACTTCCGCGGCGCCGACGAGTGCTTCCAGGTGCTGCGCGCCCAGTACTTCGTCGAGAACTTCGCCGGCCTGTACCGCGAGCACCGCGCGCGGATGAAGGACACCGTGGCCTGGAACATCGAGCAGGGCCTGCAGCTCGCGGCCGATCGGATCGCCGGGGCGGCGCGCGCGAGGTCGGGCATCTTCGCTCGCGTCGCGGCGTTCCTGCGCGGCTTCGACGCCTGGCTGCTGCCGACGACGCAGCTGCTGCCGTTCCCGCACGAGATCGCCTACCCGGCGCAGATCGACGGAAAACCGCTCGCCACCTACATCGACTGGGTGGCGAGCTGCTACTGGATCACGGTCAGCGGCCACCCGGCGCTGACGCTGCCGGCCGGATTCGCGCGCGAAGCACCGGGCGAGCGCCTGCTTCCCGTCGGCCTGCAGTTGGTCGGGCACTACGGTCGCGACGAAACGCTGCTCGACGTCGCCGAGCGCGTGGAGACGCTGCTCGCCGCGACGGGCGCCGCGCGCCCCGATCCGTTCTAGAGGATCGCAGGCCGGTCCGGAAGCTCGTTCGCGTCGCCCCCAGCCGCCGGAAAGGCATCGATCAGCAGCTCGCCGATGCGCTCGATGGCGGCAAGCGTGCCCCGCTCGAAATCGCCGCTGCGGTAGGCGGCGACCAGCGCATCGCAGACCTCGCGC
>JAKOQB010000076.1 GCA_029778535.1 Pseudomonadota bacterium
TCCTCGGCCTGGCCGGAATCCTGGTGTGTTCGTTCCTCGGCGGGATGCGCGCGGTGACGTGGACGCAGGTGGCGCAGTACATCATCCTGATCGTCGCCTACATGATCCCGGTGGTGTGGCTGGCGGTGAAGCAGACCGGCGTGCCGCTGCCGCAGTTCGTGTACGGCACGGTGCTGGCCAAGGTCACCGAACGCGAAAAGGTGCTGACCGCGGATCCGAAGGAAAGGGAAGTGCGCGACATCTTCAAGCAGCGCGCCGCCGAGGCCAAGGCGCGCGTCGACGCGCTGCCGAAGTCATGGGAAGAAGGGCGCGCGGCGCCGCCGCGCTCGCACGCCGAGCCGTTCGACAGCACCAACCCCGATCCGGTGAAGGCGGCCCAGGAGCGCGACACGCAGCGGCTGATTTTCCTCGCGCTGGTGGCGGCGTGGGTGACGTCGCTGAAGCCCGGCAACATCCTGTTCCTGGTCGGTGCCGCGTTCTCGATGGCCGCGTCGGTGTTCTTCCCCGCGCTCGTGCTCGGCGTGTTCTGGAAACGCGCCAACAAGTGGGGCGCGGTCGCCGGCATGGTGTTCGGCCTGGGCACGTGCCTGTACTACATGGCGCACACGTATCCGCAGTTCATCCAGTGGTTCGGCACGGCGAAGATGGCGCTTTGGTTCGGCATCGAGCCGATCTCGGCCGGCATCTTCGGCATTCCGGCGGGCTCGTCGCGATGATCGTCGTGTCGTTGCTGACGCCCGCGCCCGACGCGCAGACGCAGGATCTGGTCGAGCACGTGCGCTATCCGAACCTGCGCGGCAGCGAGTTCTCCTCGCTCGCGCGCTAGTCGCTGCCTGTGCGCAGCCGGCCGTCAGGCCGGCTGCGTGCCGGTGCCGTCGAGCAGGCCGGCGCCCGCCTCGCCCTCGGCGTTCAGCACCAGCCGCACGAGGTCGGGCACGCGGCGCACGTGCAGCTTGTCCATCACGCGCGCCTTGTAGACCTCGACCGTGCGTGCGCTGATGCCCAGTTCGGCCGCGATCTCGCGGTTGTGCTTGCCGGCGACGACCTGCGCCAGCACCTGCCGCTCGCGCTGCGTCAGCCGCCTCAGCCGCTCCGACAGGTTCTGCGCCTGCGCCTCCTGCGCCGCGCGCCGCGCATCCTCCGCGAGCGCGGCGCCGACCAGTTCGACCAGCCGGTCGTTGTCGATCGGCTTCTCGATGAAGTCGAATGCGCCGGCCTTCAGCGCGTTGCGCGCGGTGGCCACGTCGCCGTGGCCGGTGACGAAGATCAGCGGCAGCGCGACCGCGCGCGCATTCAGTTGGCGCTGCAGTTCGAGCCCGTCGATGCCGCTGAGCCGCAGATCGACGATCGCGCAGCCGCGCATCGGCGCGTGCGCGACGGCGAGAAACGCCTCGGCCGAGTCGAACACCTGGGTGCGATTCCCGCGCATTCCGAGCCACAGCGCGAGCGAGTCGCGCACGGCGGGATCGTCGTCGATGATGTACACGCGAGGAAGAGTCGTCATCTGCCGTGAGTGATTCTTTGCGAGCCCGAGTCTACGAATTATCGCGTACGAGGTTGCTCGGATCACGCATATCCGCGCGAGTTCCCGGCGCTTGCGAGCCACCGATCGCCGGCCGCACGCGCGGGTAAACGCGCAGCCCGCGCGCGGCTGTGCCCTGCGCCGCCGCGCTCCTATACTGCGGCGCCGGTCCGCGGGTGGTACGTAGTAGTGCCTGTCGCTCGCCGGCAACCGCTCCCGCCTTCCCCCGTTCGAACCGGCATCGGAAATGACTTTCGCCGCGCTGCTGCCGCTGCTGGCGTTGCTGCCCTTCGCCGGCGGGCTCGTGTTGCTCGCCACGCCGAACGCGCAGCGCCGCCGCGCCGCCGCGATCGCGGGCATCGTCGCGCTTGCTTGCAGCGCGATCGTGCTGGCGCTGTCGCCGGCCGTGTTCGCCGACGACCTCGTGCGCTGGCAGGTCGACTGGCTGCCGCAGCTCGGGCTGGCGTTCGGCTTCCGGCTCGACGGGCTGGCGTGGCTGTTCGCGCTGCTGATCTGCGGCATCGGCGCGCTGATCGTGCTGTACGCGGCGTACTACCTAAGCCCCGACGATCCGGCGGCGCGCTTCTACGCGCAGCTTCTGTTCTTCATGGGTGCGATGCTCGGCATCGTGCTCGCCGACAACCTGCTGCTGCTGGTCGTGTACTGGGAGCTGACCAGCCTGGCGAGCTTCCTGCTGATCGGCTACTGGAATCATCGCGGCGACGCCCGCGGCGGCGCGCGCATGGCGCTGGCGGTCACCGGCGCCGGCGGGCTCGCCTTGCTTGCGGGTGTGCTGCTGCTCGGCCACATCGTCGGCAGCTACGACCTCGACCTCGTGCTGGTGTCGGGCAGCCTGATCCGCGCGCATCCGCTGTACGTGCCGGCGCTGGTGCTGATCCTGCTCGGCGCCTTCACCAAGAGCGCGCAGTTCCCGTTCCACTTCTGGCTGCCGCAGGCGATGGCCGCGCCGACCCCGGTGTCGGCGTACCTGCACTCGGCGACGATGGTCAAGGCGGGCGTGTTCCTGCTCGCGCGGCTGTATCCGGCGCTCGGCGGCTCCGACGCGTGGTTCTGGCTGGTGGCGCCGGTCGGACTCGCCACACTGGTGCTCGGCGCGTACATCGCGATCTTCCAGCAGGATCTCAAAGGGCTGCTCGCATATTCGACCATCAGCCACCTCGGGCTGATCACGCTGCTGTTCGGCATGAACACGCCCCTGGCGGTGGTGGCGGGCGTGTTCCACATCCTCAACCACGCGACGTTCAAGGCGTCGCTGTTCATGGCCGCCGGCATCATCGACCACGAATCGGGCTCGCGCGACATGCGCAAGCTGAACGGCCTGTGGAAGTACATGCCGGTGACGGGAATGCTGGGCACGGTGGCGGCGGCGGCGATGGCGGGAGTGCCGCTCGCCAACGGATTTCTGTCGAAGGAGATGTTCTTCGCCGCCTCGGTGGCCAAGGACGCTCCCGGCGCGATGGACTGGATCCTGCCGCTCGGGGCGACGGTCGCGGGCATCTTCAGCGTCGCGTATTCGACGCGCTTCATCCACGACGTGTTCTTCAACGGCGAGCCGGTGGGCCTGCCGAAGACGCCGCACGAGCCGCCGCACTTCATGCGCGTGCCGGTCGAGATCCTGGTGGTGCTGTGCCTCGCGGTGGGGCTGGCGCCGTCGCTGACGGTGGCGCCGCTGCTCGCGGTCGGCGCGCAGGCCGCGCTCGCGGGCGGACCCTACGCGCCGCTGCCGGCGTACACGCTGTCGGTCTGGCACGGCTTCAACCTGCCGCTACTGATGAGCGCGATCGCGATCGCCGGCGGCGCGGCGCTGTACTTCGGACTGCAGCGCACGGTGAACCTGCACCGGCTGGTGCGGCTGCCGTTGTGGATCGCCGGCGGCGGACGCGAGGCATTCCTGCGCTTCACCGACGTCAAGGTGCGCGCCGCGCGCGCGGTCACCGAAACGATCGGCAACGGCAACCTGCAGCGCTACCTGATGCTGCTGGTGCTGCTGGCGATCGCGGCGGGATTCGCGCCGTTTCTCGAGCGCGGGTTCGGCGGGCAAAGCGCGCGGTTCGCCACGCCGGCCGATGGCGCGGTCGTCGCGGTGTGGGCGATCGGTGTCGCCGCCACGCTCGGCGCGGTGCGCATGTACCGGCAGCGGCTGATCGCGCTGGTGCTGCTCGGCGCGGTGGGTCTGGTGGTCAGCCTCGCGTTCGTCTATCTGTCGGCGCCCGACCTTGCGCTGACGCAGTTGCTGGTCGAGATGGCGACGATCATCCTGATGATGCTGGCGCTGCGCTGGCTGCCCGCCGAAAGCGCGCCCGAGGCGCGAGACGCGCGCAAGCGGCGCGACGCGCTGCTGGCGCTCGTCGGCGGCACCGGTATCGGCGCATTGACCTACGCGCTGATCACGCAGCCGTTCGATTCGATTTCGCCGTACTTCCTGCACAACACGGTCGCGCAGGGCGGCGGCGCCAACGCAGTGAACGTGATCATCGTCGACTTCCGCGGCTACGACACGCTGGGCGAGATCACCGTGCTCGGCATCGCCGGCGTCGTGATCCACGCGTTGCTGTCCGGTTTTGCGCCGAAGGCGGGCACGGCGCCGGCGGCGCGGTCGCTGCTGCTCTCGCTCGCCGCGCGGCTGCTGCTACCGCTGGCGGTGCTGTTGTCGATCCATCTGTACCTGCGCGGGCATAACGCGCCGGGCGGCGGGTTCAGCGCCGGACTGGTGCTGGCGTTGGCGCTGATGCTGCAGTTCATCGGTTACGGCAGGGAATGGCTCGATGCGCACGGCGCTGCCGACTCGCGCGCGCTGATCGGCTGGGGCCTGCTCGTCGCGGGCGCAACCGGCGCGGCAAGCCTGGTCTTCGGCGCGCCGTTCCTGACCAGCACGTACGCATATCTGACGCTGCCGGTGCTCGGAGCCGTGCCGCTCGCCAGCGCCGCGCTGTTCGATCTGGGCGTGCTGTTGACGGTCGTGGGTGCCACGCTGGTGGCGCTGACGTCGATCGGCCGGCTGAGTTTCATCCGATGAGCGCCGCCGGGCCGCTCCCAAGGCGCTTGAAGAGCCCGTCGCGGGACGCGACGGGCGTTCGAGCCGTCCAAGCCCGCGCAGGCGGGCTTGGAGCCGCGGCTCTCACCCCTCTTGGGGGGACCGGCGCGCAGCGCCGTAGGGGGCAAGCATGAGCGTCGAACTGCTGCTCGCCGCGCTGATCGGCGTGCTGGCCGGTGCCGGCATCTGGCTCGCGCTGCGCGCGCGCACGTTCGACCTGATGCTCGGGCTCACGCTGCTGTCGTACGCGGTGAATCTGTTCATCTTTGCGATGGGCCGCGTGCGCATCGATGCGGCGCCGATCGTCGATCCGCGGCGGGCGCCGACCCTGGCGAACTACGCCGATCCGCTGCCGCAGGCGCTGGTGCTGACCGCGATCGTGATCAGCTTCGCGATGACCGCGCTGATCCTGGTGATCGCGCTGCGTGCGCGCGCCGAGACCGGCAGCGATCACGTCGACGGCAGCGAGCCGCTGGCGCGGGAGCGCAAGGAATGACTGCGCACTGGCTGATCGCGCCGGTCGCGCTGCCGCTTTTCACCGGCGCGCTGCTGCTGCTGGTCGAGCGCCGTGCGCCGGCGCGAGTGGCGCCGCTGTCGATCGCGTCCACCGCGGCACTGCTGCTGATTGCGCTGGCTTTGCTAGCGCGCGCGGCCGACGGCGGCATCGACGCGTACCTGCTCGGCAACTGGCGCGCGCCGTTCGGCATCGCGCTCGCGCTCGACCGGCTGACCGCGCTGATGCTGACGCTGACCGCGGTCGTCGCGCTGGCGAGCGTGCTGTACGCGCGCGCCGCAGACGAGGCGCGCGGCGCGCACTTTCACCCGCTGTTCCAGTTCCAGCTCATGGGGCTGAACGGCGCCTTCCTGACCGCCGACCTGTTCAACCTGTTCGTGTTCTTCGAGGTGCTGCTGATCGCCTCGTACGGGCTGCTGCTGCACGGCGGCGGCGCGGCGCGGCTGAAGGCGGCGATCCACTATGTCGGTTTCAACCTCACGGGATCGGCGCTGTTCCTGATCGCGGTGGCGTCGCTGTACGCGCTGACCGGAACGCTGAACATGGCCGATCTCGCGCAGCGCGTCGCGTCGCTGCCGGCCGACCAGGCGCAGCTTGCGCGCGCGGCGGCGCTGCTGCTGCTGGTCGTCTTCTGCGTGAAGGCGGCGCTGCTGCCGCTGTACTTCTGGCTGCCCGACACGTACGGCGCGGCGACCGCGCCGGTGGCGGCGCTGTTCGCGATCATGACCAAGGTCGGCGTGTACGCGGTCGCCCGCCTGTACACGCTGGTGTTCGGCGCCGACGGCGGCGTGGCCGCGAACGTCGCGCAGCCGTGGCTGCCGGCGCTGGCACTGGCGACCCTGCTGCTGGGCGCGCTCGGCGCGCTCGCCGCGACCAAGCTGCGCACGCTGGTCGCGTACCTGGTGATCGCATCGGCCGGCACGCTGCTGCTCGGGCTCGGGCTCGGCCGCGCGGCGACCGTGGCCGCGGCGCTGTTCTATCTCGTCAACAGCACGCTGGTCGCGGCGGTGCTGTTCCTGCTGATCGATCGCATCGGCGCGCAGCGCGCCGGCGATGCGCTGGCACCGGCGCGCTTCGGCGCCGAACGTTCCGTGCTCGGCGCGGCGTTCTTCTTCTGCGCGGTCGCGGTGGCGGGCACGCCTCCGCTGGGCGGCTTCCTCGGCAAGGCGCTGCTGCTCGACGCGGCGCTGGCCACGCCGTACGCGCCGTGGGTGTGGGCGATCGTGCTCGTGTCGAGCTTCGGCGTGATCGTCGCGCTCGCGCGCGCCGGCAGCACGGTGTTCTGGCAGCCTGCGTTGCCCGATGCGGCGCCACCGGCGGCCGCGCCGACGTTGCCGCTGCAGGCGGGCGCGATCGGCGCGCTGGTGGCCGCACTCGTCGCCGTCGCGGTGGCGGCGCAGCCGCTGGCGGCGTATACGCAGGCGGCCGCGCGGCAACTGTTCGAACGGCGCGCATACATCGATGCGGTGCTGGGCGCCGCACCGGTGCCGCCCGCCTTCCCGGTGCGCGATCTGCTCGGAGGCAAGCCGTGAAACGCTGGCTGCCCGCGCCGCTGCTGTCGGCCGCGCTGTTCGCGGTCTGGCTGCTGCTCGCCAACTCGATCGACCCCGCGCACGTCGCGCTCGCCGCGCTGCTGGCGCTCGCGGTGCCGCGCTGCGTCGATCGCGGGGCCGACACGCCGCGGCTGAAGCGGCCCGCCGCGATCGCGCGTCTGGCGCTCGTCGTGCTGTGGGACATCGCGCGCTCGAACATCGACGTGGCGCGCCGCATCCTCGGCCCCGAATCGGCGCTCAACCCGCGTTTCGTCCGGGTGCCGCTCGAGCTGCGTGACGCGCACGGCATCCTGCTGCTGTCCGGCATCATCACGATGACGCCCGGCACGCTGACGGCCGACGTGAGCGACGATCGCCGCCACCTGCTGGTGCACGCGCTGAACGTCGTTGACGAGGCCGCGCTGATCGAAGCGATCAAGTCGCGCTACGAACGACCGCTGCGGGAGATCTTCGAATGACGGATGCCGTGCTGCCGTTCGCCATCGGCGCGTTCGTGGTCGCGCTCGCGCTCGCCGCGTGGCGGCTCGCGCGCGGACCGAGCCTGCCCGACCGCATCCTCGCGCTCGACACGCTGTACGTGAACGCGATGGCGCTGCTGGTGCTGCTGGGCCTGCGGTTCGGCACGACGCTGAACTTCGAGGCCGCGCTGGTGATCGCCGCGCTCGGTTTCGTCGGCACGGTGGCGCTTTCCAAGTTCGCGCTGGCCGGGGACATCGTCCGATGACGCACGCGCTGCCGCTGTGGGTCGATGCGCTGGCCGCGCTGCTGATCGTCGCCGGAAGCGCCTTCGCGCTGATCGGCTCGATCGGGCTGGCGCGCTTCGGCGACTTCTACAAGCGGGTGCACGGGCCGACCAAGGCCGTCACGCTCGGCGTCGGCTGCGTGCTGATCGCGTCGATGCTGGCCTTCAGCGTCGCCACCGGTCGCGCGAGCCTGCATGAACTGCTGATCACGCTGTTCGTGTTCCTCACCGCGCCGATCTCGGCGCACCTGCTGGTGAAGGCGGCGCTGAAGGCCGATGCGACGGGCCGAATCCCGCCGTCGGGCTGAAGCAGCCTTGCCGCGACCGCCGAGCGGGAGACGCTATGAGTCAGCCCGGAGGCGCGGGCCGCGACCGCCGTTGCTAGCACTGCGTGCTAGCGTTGGTGCGTGAATGCCAGACACCGACGGGCGCTCGCGGCGATCTTTGCGCGAGCCACTTCGGCATCGATCCGGTTCGCTGACATCGAGGCGCTGGTCAAGGCGCTCGGCGGAACGGTGACCGAGCGCGAGGGCTCACGAGTGAAGATCGAACTGCGCGGTGAGCAGTGGCGCTGCCATCGGCCGCATCCCGGGAAGGAAGCCAGGCGTTACCAGGTCGAGGAAGAGCGCGAGTTGCTGGAAAGAGCAGGAGTCAGACCATGAACACCATGACCCACAAGGGCTACACCGCCCGCGTCGAGTTCGACGAGCGCGACAACATCTTTGTCGGCCGCATCCTGGGGATTCGCGCAATGATCAGCTTTCACGGCAGCACGGTCGGCCAACTCCGCAAGGAATTCAAGCGTGCCGTGGATGACTATGTCGCCGATTGCCTTGAGCAAGGCATCCAACCGGAGAAGCCTGCCTCGGGAAAGATCCTTCTGCGCGTTCCGCCGGAGGTTCATGGCGCCGCGCTGGTTGCCGCTCAGGCGTCGGGCAAGAGCCTGAATCAGTGGGCGACCGAGGCGCTGCAGGAGGCGACGCACTCCTGAGCTTGCGGCGTGGTCGCGATCGATTTCGCAGCGCGCATCGCCGCTACGCCACGCCCCCGCGCCAGCGCTCGCTCTGCTTCCACATCAGATCCGGCAGCGACTCGGTCGCCGCGTACTGCTCGCGCATCCAGCGCGCGTCGTTCGAACGCGCCGCGGCCCACTGTGCAATCTGCGCGATCGCCGCGGTCGATTCGAGCGCCTGCGCGTGCGGCGCAAGGCGCGCGCAGGTCTCGGCGATGTCCTGGTGCAGCGGCACGTGCTCGTGCGTGCGCGGGTCGATCAGCAGCCCGTCGAGGCCGAAGCGGCAGGCCTGGAAGCGGTTGTACGTGTAGGCGAGGTACAGGTCGTCGCCGACCTCGACCGGCGGCGCGTGCAGCAGCAGGCGCGCCAGCGCCTGCGCATAGGCGGCGAGCGCCGCCGCCTTGTGCACGGCGAGCGGGGTGTCGAACACGCGGATCTCGATCGTGCCGAATTCGGGTTTGGGGCGGATGTCCCAGTAGAAGTCCTTCATGCTCTCGACCACCTTCGCCGCGCGCATCTTGTCGAAGAACGCGACGAACCGATCCCAGCGGTCGACCAGCGGCGCGCGCCCCGACAGCGGGAACGCGAACACGGAGTTCAGGCGCGACGAGTCGAAGCCGGTGTCGACGCCCTGGTGATACGGCGACGACGCGGCGAGCGCGATGAAGTGCGGGATGTAGCGGCTCATCGCGTGCAGCAGCCGCAGCGCCGCGTCGCCGTCGGCGCAACCGATGTGCACGTGCTGGCCGAAGATCGTGAACTGCTTGGCGAGGTAGCCGTACAGCGACGAGACCTGGCGGAAGCGCGGCGTGTCGTAGATCTGCCGCTCGCTCCAGCGCTGGAACGGATGCGCGCCGCCGCCGGCGATCAGCAGGTTCAGCCGGTCGGCGCCGGCGACCACCGCGTCGCGGATGCCGATCAGCTCCTGCAGCGCGGCCGCGTAGCGCGTGTGCACGCCGGTGGCGATCTCGATCATGCTTTCGGTGATCTCGGGCTTGATTTCGCCCGGGTGCTTGCGGCGCTTGATCGCGCGCAGCAGGTCGTTGGCGCCCAGCGTCAGGTCGCCGTCGTAGCGATTGAGGATCTGCAGCTCCAGTTCGATCCCCATCGTCAGCGGCTCCGAGGCCTTGAAGTCGAGTTCGTTCATCGCGAAACTCCCTCGTCCGCGACCGCCTCGCCAGCCGCGCGCAGCGCGTAATGCAGCAGCGGCGGACCCAGGAAGGCGAGGATCGTGATCGCCAGGTGCATGCCGGCGGCGATCTCCTGCGCGATCAGCGGCGCCTCGCGCATCAGCTCGTCGAGCATCAGCAGCGCGAGCGCGGACATCGGCGCCAGCCCGAAGTTGATCAGCGACGCCTTGCGCATCGTGATGCTGCTCGGGCGCGCCAGCAGCAGCACCGGCACCAGCTTGCCGACGAAGCGCGCGCCGACGATGCCGACCGCCAGCGGCAGCGCCGCCGCCCAGCCGCGGAATTCGAGGCTGGCGCCGGTCAGCGCGAACAGCAGCACGACGAACAGCATCGCGGTTTCCGGAAAGCGCAGCGAAACGAAATGGCGCTCGCGATCGACCAGCCGCGCCAGCACGCCGAGCGCAAGCAGTGCCAGCGGCACCGACAGCTCGAGCAGGCCGGCGATGGCCACCGTCAGCAGCACCATCGACAGCGTCAGCGCGAACTGGAACGACGTGCGCCGGCCGAAGGCGCGCAGCAGCCGGATCAGCACCCACGCCAGCGCGCCTGCCAGCAGCAGCGAGCCGGCCAGCAGGTACAGCGGATGCAGCAGCACGGTCAGCACAGGGCTCGCGCTCTCGAAGTGCAGCCAGCCGAACATCAGCGTCAGCCCCACCACCGCGTACGCGGTGTTCAGCGCGGTGAACAGCAGCACGCGTTCGGTCACCTGTCCCTGCGCGCGCAGGTCCTTGACCGCGGTGATCACGATCGCCGCCGAGGTCGCCACCGCGATCACGCTGGCGGCGGCGGCCGCGACCGGCCGCACCCCGAACAGCGTCGTCAGCGCGAACACCGCGACGAAGGTCAGCGCCGCTTCCAGCACGCTGGTCACGAGCAGCCACGGGTTTCTGCGCAGCCAGCCGAGGTCGACGCGCTGGCCAAGTTCGAACAGCAACAGGCCGAACGCGATGTCGACCACCACCCGCAGTTGCACGAGCGTGGCGCGATCGATCACGCCCGCCAGTTGCGGACCGAGCACGCAGCCGACCGCGAGGTAGCCGATCACGCGCGAGGTGCCTGACCAGCGGCGCGCGGCCTCGCCGGCCAGGATCGCCGCGAACAGCAACACCGCGACCCAGCCCAGCGGCCCGATCACGGGCGGCCACGCCGGCAGAAAGGGAAGATCGAGAAGCCGCACGCCGACGCCCCCTCCAGTGGCTTCAGGTGTTGATCGATGGGCGTGAATTTAGGCGATTGCGGATCGAATCGGGCCGGCGCGAATGCGCGCCGTGTTACGCGAATCCGCGTAGGGGTCAACGCCGATTGACGCTGCGGCTCCGCTTGCGGCTAAGAGCTTGTCCGTGAGAAATTCGTACGATGCGTTGCCGCCAGAAAGCCCGGATGCAAGGCGCGCGGCGCAGGACAGTAGCCGTGTCGACGGCCAAGCCGCGCAACACCGCAGCCGGGCTTTCTGGCGGCAACCCGAAGGGACGGGCCGATTTGGCTCGCATTGCGTTGTTTCTCGTCGCTTATTTGGATGAACCAAACCGCGCTCCTCGCGCCTAGCACTGCAAGCCAAAGCGGCCCGTCGCACGCACGAATTACTCACGGACAAGCTCTAAGCACTTGACCCGCCGCAGTTCCGGGCCGTGGCTGCGCACGCGTCGCGCGCGTCGTGGATCACAATGCGATCGTGTCTTTCGCGAGAGGAGAACCGATGAATCGGATCAGCAGATGGCTTGCCTGCGGCGGCGCGTTGCTGGCGCTGGCGGCGGCCGCGCCGGCCGCGTTCGCGGAAGCGAGCGGGCGCACGGCGCTCGGCGGGGCGTATGTGTCGGGCGGGATCGGCGCAGGCGAGATCGCCGCGCTCGACGCGCAGCGCGACAAGTACAGCCTGTGGGTGATCACCGCCGCCAAGGTGTCGGGCGCATACCTCGCCGACGTGCGTGTGCGCGTCACCGATGCGAAGAAGGCCGTCGTGCTCGACCACACGATGGCCGGCCCGTGGCTGCTGGTCGACCTTCCGCTCGGCCGCTACGAGGTCGAGGCGTCGTACAACGGCCAGAGCCTGACCCGCCGGACCACGATCCATGCCGGCGACCGGCATCAGATCGTGTTCCATTTCGACGTGCCGGCCGACGTGCTGCCGAAGGAGGGGGCGAAGAAGTAGCACCGGTCGGCGATAATCGTCGCATCATGAGCGCAGCGGCCTCGCAGCGGTCCGGTTTCGATCTCGCGGTCGTCGGCGCCGGTGTCGCTGGCCTCGCCGCCGCGCTCGGCATCGCGCAACTGGGGTTGAAGGTCGCGCTGATCGGGCCCGACGCGCGCGCGTTCGCGCCGACGGAAGCGGCCCCCTTCGATGCGCGCATCTACGCGCTGGCACCGGCCGCGATCGGCCTGCTGGAACGGCTGAAGGCGTGGCCGCAGATGACTGCCGCGCGCGTGCAGTCGGTGGCGCGGATGCGCGTGTTCGGCGACGCCGGCAACGAGCTGAGCTTCGACGCCTACCAGGCCGCGCTGGAGCGGCTCGCCGCGATCGTGGAGGAGGGTGAGCTCGCTCGCGTGCTGGCGACCGCGTGCGGGTACACGCCCGGCATCACGCGGCTGCGGGCGTCCTTCGCCCGCCTGCAGCGCGGCGTCGATGGCGCGCGCATCGAGCTGGACGACGCGACCGCGGTCGACGCGCGCCTCATCATCGGCGCCGACGGCGCGCGTTCCGCGCTGCGCGCGGCGGCCGGCATCAACGCCGACGAGACGCCGTACGGACAGACCGCGCTGGTCGCAAACTTCACATGCGCGCGGCCGCATCAGGGCGTGGCGTTCCAGTGGTTCTGCGACGAGGGAGTGATCGCGCTGCTGCCGCTGCCGGGCGACTTCATATCGCTGGTCTGGTCCGCGCCGCAGGCGCTGGCGACCGAACTGCAGGCGCTCGACCCGGCCGCGTTCGCGCATCGCGTCACCGAACGAACGCAGTCGGTCCTCGGCGATCTGCAGTTGCGCGGCGATGTGCACGCGTTCCCGCTGCGGGTGATCCGCGTCGATCGGCTGGTCGACGACCGGATCGCGCTGATCGGCGATGCCGCGCACGTCGTGCACCCGCTGGCGGGGCAGGGATTGAACCTCGGCCTCGGCGACGTGTCGGAACTGCTGCGCGTGCTGGGCAGCCGCGAGGAGTATCGCGATCCAGGCGACCTCGTGCTGCTGCGGCGTTATGCGCGCGCGCGCGCCGAGTCGATCGACCTGATGCGATTCACCACCGACCGGCTGGCGCGGCTGTTCGGCGCCGACAACGCATTCGCGCGTACGCTGCGCAACGCCGGCCTGTCGCTGGTCGACCGCATCACGCCGCTGAAGAACGCGCTGATCCGGCACGCCGCGACGCGCTAGGCCGTTCGCCGCGGATCGGCCTGCGGCGCGCCGGTAGAATCGCGACGGTTGAAAAGGAGTCCCATGCAGCGAGTTCTTCTGGCCTTGATCATGAGCGTCGCGGCCACGCTCGCGGCGGCGCAACCCGCGCAGCCGGCCAAGCCCGCGGACAAGGCGGCCGCGAAACCGGCGTCGGTCGAAGAGACGATCCGCGCGCGCGTCGAGCAGCGCTTCGGGCTGAAGCCCGCGTCGGTGAAGCTGATGCCGTTCGGGCTGTACGAAGTGACGATCGGCACCGAGGTCGCGTACGTCGATAAGGACGCAGCGTACCTGTTCGTCGGCCGCGTGGTCGACGCGAAAACGAAGGAAGACATCACGCAGGCGCGCCGCGACGAGCTGATGATCATCGACTACAAGTCGCTGCCGTTCGACCAGGCGGTCAAGGTCGTGCGCGGCGACGGCTCGCGCCAGTTCGCGGTGTTCGCCGATCCGAACTGCCCGTACTGCAAGAAGTTCGAGAAGGATCTGGCGGGCATGAAGAACGTGACGATCTACACGTTCCTGTACCCGATCCTGTCGCAGGACTCGTTCGAGAAGGCGCGCGGCATCTGGTGCGCAGCCGACCGCGCAGCGGCGTGGAACGCGCAGATGCTCGACGGCAAGGCGCCGCCGGCCGCGCCCGCCGACTGCAAGCATCCGCTGCAGCAGAACCTCGCGCTCGGGCAGAAGCTCGACGTGACCGGCACACCGACCATCGTGTTCACCGACGGCCGGCGCCTGCCCGGCGCGGTGCCGCTCGAGCGCATCGAAGCGGGCCTGGAGCGCGCGGCGGGCAAGAAATGAATCGAGGCGCAAGCTCGCTTGCGTTTCGAGTCATCCCCGCCAAAGCGGGGATCCAGTGGGTGCAACGAAACGGCTGGATTCCCGCTTCCGCGGGAAACACACATCACCGCGCCAGCATCTGATCCGGCGCCACGCCCCTCGGCAGCAGCAGCCACGCCTGCACGTCGTTGCGCTGGCGGCCGGCGAGTTCGCCGGCCTCCTTGCCGAAGCCCCAGAAGAAGTCGAACCGCAGCGGTCCACGGATCGCGCCGCCGATGTCCTGCGCCAGCATCAGCCGCGCCAGCGGCGCGCCGCTGGCCGGATGCGCGGTACTGATCACCACGGGGCTGCCGAGCGGGACGAACTGCGGATCGACCGCGAGCGAATAGCCGGGCGTGAGCGCGAGGTTCATCGCGCCGACCGGCCCCGCCTGCGGATCGCCGAGCGGCAGTTCGCGGAAGAACACGTAGCTCGGATTCTGGTTCAGCAGCTCCGGCAGCCGGTCCGGATGCGCGCGCGCCCACGCGCGCATGCCCTGCAGCGACGCCTGCTCGACGGTCAGCTCGCCGCGCTCGACCAGGATGCGGCCGATCGAGTGATACGGATGCCCGTTGGTGTCCGCGTAGCCGACGCGAACGATGCTGCCGTCGGTCAGTTGCACGCGGCCCGATCCCTGCACCTGCAGGAAGAAGGCTTCGAGCGCATCGTCGGTCCACAGCAGCTCCGCGCCGCTGAGACGCGCGCCGTTTTCGATCTGCGCGCGCGACCAGTAGGGCAGCACGCGTCGTCCATCGAGCCGGCCGCGTACGCGCCGGCCCGCGAGTTCCGGGTACAGCGATCCGAGTTCGACCGTCAGCAGGTCGTCGGGCACGCGATACAGCGGATGCAGGTACGGCGCGCCGCGTGTGCGGCTGCCGGAAAGCTGCGGCTCGTAATAGCCGGTGATGCGGCCGCGGTCGGAGACCGAAAGCTCGCGCGGCTCGGCCTTCGTGTCGGCGCCGAGGTCCTCGCGCGTGATCGCGACGATGCGCCACGCCTGCAACTGCGCGGCGAGCAGCGCGCGCAACTGGCGCGGGTCGCCTGCGTCCGCCTGCCGGGCCGAGCTGCAGAACGCTGCCCACTCGGCGCGGCGCGTACTGCGCTCGAACGCGCGGCACGACGCCAGCAGCGCCGGCCACGCCTGGCCGAGGTCGGCATCGGCCAACGGCGGCAGCGCGTCGAATGCGACCGGCTCGTAGCGCGCGGTCGTGATCGTCCTGACCGCCGGCGGCGCGACCGGCTTCGGCGGCGTCACGCACGCCGCGAGCAGCAGCGCAGCGAGCGCGATCCACGCCCACCTACAATGGCTGCCGACTGCCGACCGCCGACCCAGGTGCGTGATCCGTGACCCGTGATCTGTGACCCGTGATCCGTGATCCGTGATCTGTGATCCGTGATCCGCGATCCGACTGCCGCCCGACGCCCGACGCCCGACACTCTCCATGTGGCTCATCATCCTCGAAGCACTGCTCGCGCTTGCGCTGCTGATCTTCATCGTCTGGTGGACGATGTTCCACGGCCGCAAGCCGCCCGATCGATGATCAATGCAGCGTGCGCGGCATCGACAGCACGAATTCGGGAATCTCCGCCTCGAAGCGCGTGCCGTCCTCGGCGACGCAGGCGTATGAACCGCGCATCGAACCGACGGGCGTCTCAAGCGGGCAGCCGCTGGTGTACTGAAACGACTCGCCGGGGCGCAGGATCGGCTGCTCGCCGACCACCCCTTCGCCCTGCACCTCCTGCACGTTGCCTTCGGCGTCGGTGATGATCCAGTGCCGCGCCAGCAGTTGCGCGGTGATCTCGCCCGTGTTGCGCACCGTGACCGTGTAGGCGAACACGTAGCGGTCTTCGTCCGGGTCCGAGTGCTCGGGCAGGTACTGCGGCTGCACGCTGACGCGGAATTCGTATTTGGCCATGGTTCGCTGCTCGTTGCTCGTTGTTCGTTGTCCGCTACCCGTGCTCCACGTTGCATCCGGAGTTAACGAGCAACGAGGAACGGGCAACGAGCAACGGCTTCCCGCTCTGTGATCCGTGACCTTTGACTTCAACCGTCGTTCCGTAGAATCGAGCCGGACCTTGACCCAACGGACGACCGCCATGGATTCTCGCATCGCGCCCAGCATCCTGTCCGCCGACTTCGCGCGTCTGGGCGAGGAGGTGCGCAACGTCGTCGCCGCCGGCGCCGACTGGATTCACTTCGACGTGATGGACAACCATTACGTTCCCAACCTGACGATCGGCCCGCTGGTATGCGAGGCGATCCGCCCGCACGTGCCGGTGCCGATCGACGTGCACCTGATGGTCGAGCCGGTCGATGCGCTGGTGCCGATGTTCGCCAAGGCCGGCGCCAACGTGATCACGTTCCATCCGGAGGCGTCGCGCCACGTCGACCGCACGCTGGCGCTGATCCGCGACCAAGGCTGCAAGGCGGGGCTGGTGTTCAACCCCGCCACACCGCTCGCGTACATGGATCACGTGATGGACAAGCTCGACCTCGTGCTGCTGATGTCGGTGAACCCGGGTTTCGGCGGGCAGGCGTTCATTCCGGAGGCGCTCGCCAAGCTCGCCCAGGCGCGCACGCGCATCGACGCCTATCAGCGCACGAGCGGGCGGCCGATCCTGCTCGAGATCGACGGCGGCGTGAAGGTCGACAACATCCGCTCGATCGCCGCTGCCGGCGCCGACACGTTCGTCGCCGGCAGCGCGATCTTCGGCGCCAAGGACTACAAGGCGACGATCGACGCGATGCGGCGCGAAATCGCCGCCGCCCAGCGCGCGGGCACGTGAGCCCGATCCGGTTCCACAGGGTCGATGCGGCGCCGGAGCCGGTGGCGCCGTTTTCGCATGCGACCGAAGTCGACGGCTGGGTGTTCGTGACCGGGCAGATGCCGACGCTGCCCGGCGCACCCGAAGCTCTGCTGCCGGAAGGGATCGAGGCGCAGACGCGGCGCGTGATGAACAACCACGTGCTCGTGCTGGCCGGCGTCGGGCTGAAACTGGAGCACGTGGTGTCGGCGCGCGCGTACCTGACGCACTTCGAGCAGGACTACGCGCGCTTCAACGCGGTGTACGCGAGCTGCTTTGCGCCAGGCAAGCTGCCGGCACGCACGTGCATCGGCGTGACCGCGCCTGCAAGAGGCGCGCGCGTCGAGGTCGATCTCCTCGCGCGGCGGCCCTGATGATCCGCGCCGCGCTGATCGATCTTGACGGCACGCTGATGGACACCGCGCCGGATCTCGCGGAGGCCGCGAATCGGATGCGCGCGGACTTCGAGCTTCCGCCGCTGCCGCAGCAACGGATCGCCGCGTTCGTCGGCAAGGGCGCCGACGTGCTGGTGCACCGCGCGCTGACCGACGATCTCGACGGCCGCGCCGCGCCGGACGACTTCGCGCGCGGCCGCGCGGCGTTCTTTCGCCACTACCACGCGACCAACGGCGAAGGCGCGGTCGTGTTCCATCACGTGCCCGATGCCCTGAGGCGACTCCGGGAAACCGGGCTCAAGCTCGCCTGCGTGACCAACAAGCCGCGCGAGTTCACCGTGCCGCTGCTCGCGCGCGTGCAGCTCGCGCGCTGGTTCGACACGGTCGTGGCCGGCGACGACGTCCAGGAGAAGAAGCCGCACCCGGCGCTGCTGCTCGCCGCGTGCGAGCGGCTCGGCGTGCCGCCGGCCGAGGCGCTGATGATCGGCGACTCGATCAACGATGCGCTCGCCGCGCGCGCGGCCGGCTGCGGCGCGGTGCTGGTGGAGACCGGCTACAACGAGGGCGAGCACATCGGCACGCTCGCGGGCCAGCCGGGGGTCTTTGCTATAGTGCCCACGCTGCTCGATGCGGCGGATAGAGTTCAACAGCTCATTCAGTAATGCGTTTCCTCGACGAACGGGTCGACCTCCATCTCTGGGCCTGGTGCCGCGGCTGGCACGCCCAGGGGGTCTGGTTCTGGCGTAGCTGACGCCACAAGACCGTGCTCCGCACGGCCGCCCGTTGTCCAGACTGCGCGCCTCCACGCGCAAACCCCGCAGGTGACGCATGACCGAACTTGAATTCAAGGCGCTGGCCGCCCAGGGCTACAACCGCATCCCGTTGATCGCTGAGAGCTTCGCCGACCTCGACACGCCGCTGTCGCTCTATCTCAAGCTGGTGAAGAGCCAGGCGGCGAGCACGAATTCCTATCTGCTCGAATCGGTGGTCGGCGGCGAGCGTTTCGGCCGCTACTCGTTCATCGGCCTGCCGGCGCGCACCGCCCTCAGATGTTTCATCGGCGAGGGCGGCATTGCCGGTCGCCATCGCAGCGAGGTCGTCACCGACGGCAGCAAAGTGCAGGAGGATCGCGGCGATCCGCTGGCGTTCATCGAAAGGTATCTGTCGCAGTTCAAGGTCGCGGTGCGGCCGGGGCTGCCGCGCTTCTGCGGCGGCCTGGCCGGCTACTTCGGCTACGACACGGTGCGGCTGATCGAGAAGAAGCTCGCCCAACCGAAGCCCGACGACCTCGGGCTGCCGGACATCCACCTTCTGCTGACCGAGGAACTCGCGGTCATCGACAACCTCAGCGGCCGCGCGTACCTGATCGTCTACGCCGACGCGACGCACCCGGAGGGCTACCAGCGCGCGCGCGAACGGCTGCGCGAACTGAAGGCGCGGCTACACCGGCACATCGAGCCCCCGCACACACGCGCCAGCGTGCGGCGGCCGGAGACGCGCGAGTTCAGCAAGGAGAAGTACCTCGCTGCGGTCGCGCGCAGCAAGGAATACATCGCCGCCGGCGACGTGATGCAGGTGCAGATCGGCCAGCGCATCAGCAAGCAGTACGCCGACGCGCCGCTGTCGCTGTACCGCGCGCTGCGCACGCTGAACCCGTCGCCGTACATGTACTTCTACGACCTCGGCGACGCGCACATCGTCGGCGCCTCGCCCGAGATCCTGGTGAGGAGCGAAGTGCGCGACGGCGAGCGCATCGTCGCGATCCGCCCGATCGCCGGCACGCGCCCGCGCGGCGGCACGCCGGAGCAGGACGCCAGGCTCGCGGAAGAACTCGCCGCCGACCCCAAGGAGCGCGCCGAGCACCTGATGCTGATCGATCTGGCGCGCACCGACATCGGCCGCATCGCCGAGATCGGCAGCGTCAAGGTGCCCGAGCAGTACGTGATCGAGAAGTACTCGCACGTGATGCATCTCGTGAGCCACGTCGAGGGAAGGCTGAAGAAGGGCCTGACCAACCTCGACGTGCTGCGCGCGACCTTTCCCGCCGGCACGCTGTCCGGTGCGCCCAAGGTGCGGGCGATGCAGATCATCGACGAGCTGGAGCCGGTCAAGCGCGGCATCTACGGCGGCGCGGTCGGTTATCTCTCGTTCGCCGGCGACATGGATCTGGCGATCGCGATCCGCACCGGTGTGATCAAGGGCAACGTGCTGTATGCGCAGGCCGCCGCCGGCATCGTCGCCGACTCGGTGCCCGAGATGGAGTGGCGCGAGACCGAAGCGAAAGCGCGGGCGGTGCTGCGCGCGGCCGAGCAGGTCGAGGACGGCTTCGATGTCGAGTGAACCGATCGCTGTCGCGCCGCGGGGCGCGCTGCTGACGGGCCTGCGTCCGACCGGATCGCTGACGCTGGCCAACGTCGTCGGCGCGGTGCAGCCGATCCTGCGCCTGCAGGCGACGGCCGCGTTGCCGATCCTGCTCTTCGTCGCCGACCTGCACGCGCTGACCGACACCGAGCCGCAGGTCGTCGCGCAGCAGGCGCAGTCGACCGTGCGCGACCTGATTGCGCTCGGCATCGACACGACGCGGGTGCACGTCTATGTGCAATCGGCGCTGACGCACGAGGTCAACGAGCTGGCCGGCATTCTGGCGCGCGAAGTGCGCGTGTCCGAGCTGATGCGGCAGCCGAGCCTGAAGGAGAAACTGAAGTCCGGCCAGCAGCCGGAGAACGCCACCGCCGCGCTGCTGATGTACCCGGTGCTGATGGCGGCCGACATCCTGCTGCATCGCGCCGCGCGCGTTCCGGTGGGACAGGACCAGCTCGCGCATCTGGAGCTGGCGCGTCTGATGGCGCGCCGCTTCAACGCCGACTACGGTGCGACGCTGGTCGAGCCGCAGCCGCTTCAGGAAGATGCGCTGCGCATCCTCGCGCTGCGCGGCGACGCCAAGATGAGCAAGAGCGATCCCGACACCGCGCTGCTGCTGTCGGATACCGATGCGGCGATCGAACGCAAGATCGCGACCTGTCAGACCGCGCCGGAAGGCGAATCGTCGCCGCATCTGGAAAGCCATGCGCGGCTGATCGAGGCGCTCGATGCCGCGAGCGTCTCCGTGCTGCGCCGGCTGCTGGCCGCGCATCGCGCCGGCGAGAAGGTGATGGCGGATTTCAAGCGGCTGTTCGCGAACGTCGCGAAGCAGTTCATCGGCGCAGTGCGCGCGCGCCGCATCGCGCTGACCGAAGGCGAGGTCGACGCTGTGCTGCGCGCGGGCACCGCGTTCGCGCAGCACAGCGCCGCGCAGACGCTCGACGACGTCCGTGCCGCGCTCGGATTGCGCATAGTAGTTTCAAACGCCCTCGAGGTCGACCTGTGACGGTCCCGCAGCGGTCTGAGGTGCTCGGACTTGGCGACCGTGATGTCGCGCAAGGCTGCGTTGGTAGGCTCTTCAGCGCTCATGACGCTCGCGGGCGACCTCGCTCTCAGAGTTGACCCTGATTCCGATGGTGCCGCGCTGACGCGTGGCGCGACGACGCCCCGGCTGTGGTCTGGCGATGCAGCCTGGGGAGGGGAGGTGTTTATGACGGCCGGCGCAGCTCAGGTGGCGAAGTCTTGCCCGGCCTCGCGCGCTCGGCCCCTGGGCGGCGGCTGCGGATCCAGCCCCAGGTGAGTGAGGATCTTCTCGATCACCGGCCGCTCCAGGATGGCCGCGATGATCTTCAATTCTCCGGCGCCGCAGTTCGGGCAGTGCTGCATGTCGATGTCGAAGACACGCTTGAGCAGCCGCGCCCAGCTGATGCGGTGCGGCCGGCTGTGAACCGTCTCGGTCTCGCATTCGTCGGCAACTGCGACTTCGGTGGTCTGCTCTTGCACCTCGGGTCCCTGCGGCACCACCAGCGGCCGCAGCTTCGCGTTCGGGGCCAGAACGCCGTGGAACCGGATGAGGTGAAGCCTCGGCCGCGGCACCAGCGCGGCCAGCCGCTGCATGAACTCCAGCGGGCTCATGACCAGGTGCGTGGTGCCGTCGCGCCAGGGTGTCTTGAGCTTGAGCTCCACCTGCCCGGCGGCGTTGACTTGCACCCGTTCGTCGGAGAGCGCCGGCCGCGTGATGTAGCGGCACAGTTGCTCCAGCCGCTTGCGGTCGTGGGCTTCGACCCGCACCGCAGCGTGCAGGCTGAAGCCGTCGATGTCCGCACACAGCGACTGGCGCGCCGAGGCCTCGCGCGGCATCGCGCCCCTGAGGGTCAGTACCTTCTGCCCGGCGCGGGGGCCGAAGGCGATGCGGTAAGTCACAGCCGCAGCCTGCAGCGGCCGCAGCGTGCGCGCCTCCTCGCCGTCATCGGGCTCGGCCAAGTAGGTCTGGCCCATCTCCTCGATCAGCACGCCCCGGCGCGTGAGCAGCTTCATCAGCCGGGCGATGACCGTCTGCAGCAGCGCGTGCAGTTCGTTGTCGCTGGGCGTGCCCACCTCGACGAAGTTCGGCACGCCGTCGCCGCGGCAGCGGTAGACGCCGTCCAGCACCAGGCAGTGCAGGTGGATGTTCAAGTTGGCGGCGGAGCCGAAGCGCTGGATCAGCGTGACGGCGCCGCCGTGGCCCTCGTCGGCGCGGAGCCCGGCATCGTCCAGCAGGTGGCGCGGGATGACGCGCTGCACCACCTGCAACACCGGCGTGACCAGCTCGGGCTGCGCGGCGAGCAGCACGCGCAGCGGGATCGGCAGCGACAGAACCCACTGGCGGACCGGCACATGGGGGATGACGTGGTCGACTAGATGCGCCGCGGTCTGCGACATGCGCCGCGCGCCGCACGACGGACAGAACCCGCGCCGCTTGCAGCTGAAAGCCAGCAGCTTGTCGTGCCCGCACTCGCCGCAGCGCAGCCTCAGGAAGCCGTGCGCGAGGATGCCGCACTCCAGGAAGGCGTCGAACTCGGCCTTGATGAACTGCGGCAGCTCACTGCCAGTGCTGGCCTCGGTCCGGGCGATGAAGCTCGCCGCGTGCTGCTGCACCAGGCGGTACAGCGTGGTCTGCTCGGGACGATGGCGTTCGTAGTGGAGCGGGGCGCCATCCGGTGCCCGCTGGGGCTGCCGGCCAATGGCTTGCACGATGGGCTCCCGGTGAGGTGAGCCCGCACGGTCTCAAGCCGTGCTGCGCGCAACAATCGCCCTGACGGCCGGCTACCGATGTGTGCCCTCCGCCGCGGGACCACATTCGGGTGTGTCCCTTTAGTCTGACCGGCGGCTTCAGGGCGACGAATTCGAGGGCGCGGATGTCGGCTCAGGGTCGGCAGTGACCCGTCGAGGCGAGGATGAGCAGTCGTTCGACTTGGCCGTGACGACGTTTGACGTGGGTTGGAGGGTCTGCGCCTCCGGTCGCCACCGCGGTCGCCAGCGATGTCAGCAGTACCCCTGTAAGCGGCCGGTGGTGGCGACAGCCGCTGCGAGCCCGAACGACTGCGAGGTGTCCGATACCGCTAATTCGAGGGCTGGCGGCGACCGGCCGCAACCGCTGCATTGCTGTCATGCCCGGCGCAGGGTCGACGGGGCAGCAGCGGGTCGGCTCGGGTCCGTCAAAGTCGGCTCGGTGATGCGTCGACTCGCTCTGACTCGAGGGTGGCGCTGCAGATTGGCCTCATGAGCTGTCCATTGAAGAGGACGTGATCCCTTCGCAGTTTCATTAAGGTTCGGCGAACGAGCGCTTGAGACGAAATGACCCGCGCAATCGGTCAACACGATCCGGAGGCCGCCGCGGGAAAACGAACCGTGATCCTTCCGATTCGTCCAGGCGCGGTCGGCCGCGATTGCTGCACAATTTGCCGAAAAAAGTCGCAGATGACCGGCGTCACAGGCGCGCGAACTGCGACGATTGCCAAGGGGTCGCAGACTAAAGTTCGCAGGATACGTTTGGCTCAGATACATTGAACACGAAGATCGGCAAACTGGGTTGGGGTCGTAGTAACGCATGGCACGGCATGATCTTTCCTCGACTACAAATGACGCGCTCGCGAAGGGCGTGGGCAGAACGCGGCTGAATCGGCAACCGCTTCGTATTGGCATCGCTCCTAAAGCCAGATAGCCTGTAGCGCAGCGCGCACTACGGGTCCGCCTCAATGCCAACAAAAACAAACGCTCCCACCTCTTTCCGGCTGTCCAGCGACGTCAAGCAGCTTCTGAACGCGGCGGCGAACCGCGAGCGACGCTCGCAGACCGGCATGCTCGAAGTCATGGTCGTCGAGTGGTGCCAGCGCCATCGGGTCAAAGTCTTGTCGCGCGGAGACGCGAAATGAGTGCGCGCGATCTGCTCACCAGATTGCTCGACTACATCGAGGAGCAGGCCAAGGACATCGACCCACGCGCGTATCGGCTGGCGAATGCCAAGGGGTTCCTGAAGCGACGTGCCGACCTCTCCGGACTGCCTGGTGTTGAGTTCGACCTGAACGTTCAGGGTGACCACCTGTGGCTGCGCATACAGCGTCTGCAGGCGCACAAGCCGCCGGCGCTGGATGAAAAGGTCAAGGGACTCATCCGTGTCAGCGATGACCCGAACGGTGCCAAGCCGTCCATCGACGAAGCCGCGCTGAAGGCGCGCATCTCGGCTACCGCGACTGGCAAGACGGTCGATGAACGTGCAGAACTCGAACGCCGAGGGCGCGCGATGATCGAACAGGCGCTCGCGCAGTACTTGCCGCTGTGGCAGGCGTGGGCCGAGGGCGAAAAGCCGCGTCGGCGCAGCATCGACCTGTACGGTGAGCTCTTCGCCATCAAGCATCAGCTAGAGGCGGAGGAAACCGCCAGCCCGGCGGAGCTCGTCTGGGGTGTGGGTGTTGCGACCTGGAAGCTCCGATGGCAGGAGTCTTCCGAGAATGCAGCAGCCGTTGATTTCGAGTATCCGCTGCTGACGCAGCAGATGGAGGTCGGCCTCGACGAGGCGACGATGGCGCTGTTTCTGCGTCCGCGTGCAACCGACACTCGCTATGAGGGCGACGCGTTCGCGGTCTGCCTGGGCCGCAATGCCGCGGAGGTGGAGCGTGCCGCGCGCGAGCAGCTCGCCAGAAACGAGGAGAGGCCGGTGTCCCCTTTCGACCCCGGATCTTATTCGGATGTGCTGAAGCTTGCCGCCGCGAACCTCGACAGCAAGGGAGCGTATCGGCCCTTACAGGAGAACGAGCCGGTGCCGCCTTCCGGCGAGCACTTGGTCGTGACCGACGCGTGGGCACTCTTTGTCCGACCGCGCTCGAACAACTTCCTGCTCGATGACCTGCACCGACTGAAGCAGCGGTTGGTCGAAGGCTGCGAAATTCCGGCGGGACCGGCGGCGCTCGTGACCGCGCCGTCCGACGAACCGGTGCCGTTCGCCAACATCCAGTTTCGTGGGCTTTCGAGCCGTGGCAGCGGCGGCGTAGGCGAGATGCGCGAGCTGTATTTCCCCCTGGCCTACAACCAGGAGCAGGTCACCATCGTCCAGCAGCTGGAGCAAGCCGAAGGCGTGGCGGTTCAGGGCCCGCCGGGCACCGGCAAAACGCACACGATTGCAAACATCATTTGCCACTACCTCGCAACGGGTCGGCGTGTACTCGTGACGTCGAAGGGCGAACCCGCGCTCGAAGTCCTGCAGGACAAGATTCCTGCGGAAGTACGTCCGCTCACGGTGGCGCTGCTCACCAGCGACCGAGAAAGCCTGCGGCAATTCGAAAGTGCCATCAACACCATCCAGGCGCAGGTCTCGCAGTTGAACCCGGAGCTCACCCGCCAGGAAATCGAGCACCGCCGAAGCCAGATTGATCGCGCGCATGCGGAGCTCGCCGCTATCGACCGGCGCGTGGACGAGATTGCGCTGGCGCAGCTGGCGGAAGTCGAAATTGACGGCCAGCCAATGCGAGCGCAGAAGCTCGCGGAGCTGGTCGTCAACGGTGAGGCCGAGCACGGCTGGTTCAATGACGCCGTCACGCTCGCTCCCGAGAACGCTCCACCGCTCGATGCGGACGAAGCCGGGCGCCTGCGCGAAGTGCGGCGCCGTCTCGGCGCCGACCTCGCCTACGTCCAGGCGCGGGTACCCGCGGCGGACGACCTGCTGTCCGTCGGCGACGTGGCGCAACTGCACGAGGTCCTGCTGCGCATGCGCGAAATTGAGAATCAGGTCGGCAACGGCACGCTGCTGCCACTGAAGGCCGCCACGCCCGAAGTGCTGGACGCCGCCCGAAAACTGCTCGCGGCCATCGACGCCGCGCGCACCGTGCTGGCCGAAATCGACGAGCTGGGCGAGCCATGGGCGCACGAGCTTCGACTGAAGTGCCGGCTGGCGTCGTTCCAGGCCGAGCGCGCGGCGCTCGAGGCACTCTTCACCGAGATTGCCGCGTTGACGGAGGCGCGCGCGGCGTTCATGCAGCGACCGGTCGACATGCCGCCCGCGGCGCTGACGTCACCGAAGGTTTGCGAAGCCGTAAAGCGCGCGGCTGAGACGGGCAAACCGTTCGGGTTCGTGTCCTTCGGCAACGGAGACGTCAAGGAGGCGATTGCGCATGTCAGGGTCGCCGGTCTTGCCCCGGCCGCGGTCGACGACTGGCGCCACGTCAAACGCTTTTTCGACTTGCACTGGCGCGTCACGGCGTTCGTCACGCGATGGAACCAGTTCGCTTCTGCGCTGGCGGCCCCGAAGCTGGAAGGAGGCATCGCCGAGCTGCGGCGCATCCAGATGGTCGCTTCCGCTGCGCGCAAGGCGCATCGGCTTGCGACGCATCACGATGTCGTGCTAGTGCGCGAGGCCGAAGAAGTGTTTGCACAGGTGCCGACGAAGCAGTTGAATGGCACCGCGAGCGAACTGGCCGCCGTCCGCGAGCAGTTGCTCTCGCATCTGACCAAGTCCGACCTGTCGCGCGCGGCAACGGAACTGTCGACGCTCAAAGCGAAGCTCGCCGGCGCGACGGGGCCGGTGGCCGAGGCGCTAGCGGCATTCATCGACAAGAAGCTCGGACAAGAAGGCCTTGCCTCGGAGCGAGTTGCCGCTGACTACGCGCGCCTCATCGCAGAACTGCGGCGCATCCAGGGCCTGAGTCCGGACCTCGGCTTTGTTCGGGAAGCCGCCGCGCGCCTGGAACGGGCCGGGGCACCGAAACTGGCGGCGCGCGTTCGCTCCGTCGTCGTGCCTCAGAGCGGCGAGGACACCGCGTTTCCGGTCACGTGGCGCCAAGCGTGGACTTGGGCACGCATCAGGAGCCACCTCGACCAAATCGAGGCGCGTGAGGAGCTACTGGCGCTGTCTGCGCGCCGTCGCGACCTCGAGCAGGGTCTGGCAAAGCTGTATCGGGAGATGGTCGCGAAGGCGGCCTGGCTCGAAACGAAGCGCGGCGCCTCACCGCGTGTTCTGCAAGCGCTGCAGGGCTATGCGACCGCCATTCGCCGCATCGGACAGGGCACCGGGCCCAACGCGACGCGGTACCGCCGTGATGCGCGCCACCACATGACCAGTGCGGCCGGTGCGGTGCCGTGCTGGATTATGAGTCACGCCAAAATATCGGAGTCGATGCCGGCCGAAGTCGGCGCCTTCGACCTCGTCATCGTAGACGAAGCCAGCCAGTCAGACCTGTGGGCCCTGCCCGCCATCCTGCGGGGAAAGCGAATCCTTGTCGTGGGCGACGACAAGCAGGTCTCGCCCGACGGCGGATTCATCGCTTCACAGCGCATCCAGGAACTGCGCGACCGGTTCCTGCGCGACCAGCCTTTCAAGGAAGAGATGACGCCGGAAAAGTCGCTCTATGACCTCGCGGCGCGCGTATTCGCCGCGCGGCAGGTCATGTTGCGCGAGCACTTCCGCTGCGTGCCGCCCATCATCGCCTACTCGAATCGCGTGTTCTACAAAGGCAGCATCCAGCCGCTGCGAATTCCGAAGGGCACGGAGCGCATCGACCCGCCGCTAGTAGACGTCCACGTGGAAGGCGGACTGCGCGACCGGCGTGACTGCAATCACGAAGAAGCGGAGTTCATCGCCAACGAAATCAAGGCGCTGCTCGAAGACGAGCACTTTGCCGGCCGCTCGCTCGGCGTCGTGTCGCTGCTCGGTATGGAGCAGGCCAAGCTCGTAGACGAACTGGTGCGGCGCAAGTGCGGCGCGTCCGAGCTCTTGCGTCGGCGCTTCGAGTGCGGCGATGCGCGGACATTCCAGGGCAGCGAGCGCGACATCATGTTCCTGTCGATGGTGGTCGACCCGGGCAATTGCAGGGCGCTGTCGGGCAACATGTTCGAGCAGCGCTTCAACGTGGCGGCCAGCCGGGCGCGCGACCGCATGTATCTCGTGCGGTCGGTGTCCGCTTCCGACCTGTCGGACAAGGACCTGCGCCTAACGCTGCTGCAGCACTTCGACAAGCCCATCGTCGCCGACAAGGAAGAGGCCGAAATACTCATCGACCGCTGCGAGTCGGGATTCGAGCGACAGGTGTACGCCGCGCTGGTGGACAAGGGCTATCGCGTCGTACCGCAGGTGCAGACCGGCGCTTATCGAATCGACATAGTCGTGGAGGGCTCGGGCGACGTACGACTTGCAATCGAGTGCGACGGCGACGAGTTCCACGGCCCCGACCGGTGGCCGCACGACATTACACGTCAGCGCGTGCTCGAACGCGCCGGGTGGACGTTCTGGCGGTGCTTTGCTTCGACGTGGCAGCTGCGCAAGGACGAAGTGCAAGCTGAACTCGTTGAGCGGCTGAACGCGATGGGCATCGAGCCGTTAGGCGCCGTGCAGCGGGCACCGACGCTGGTAGAGAAGCGGACGCTGAAGGCTGCGGAGCCCTTGGCGGCCTGAACTGCGCTTCCTGTCGGAATCGACGTGAATGACCGCCCGTGTTTCAGGCCGACGCAACGATTTTCGCCGACGAATGCTCGTAGGGCACAACCTGCATTTCGCGGCTTCGAACTCCGCGCGCTAACCCGTCCGTGGGCGGGCCGCACCACCTGTCGCTCCTCCCACCGCGCTTGCTGCGTTGTCTGGATTTGCTCCGTTGTCTGAAATTGCGTAGAATTGCGCCATGAGCACCAATCTCAGCCCACCGGTCCTGCTGCGGCGAATCGCCCGCCTCGAAGCCACTGTCGGCCGTCTCAAAGAGGATCTGGGCAGCCTGCGCTCGGTCATACGGCGGCAAGGGGTGCGCCCGAAGAAACCCTCAAACGTGCGCCGGCGCGCGTCCGATGATGTGCGCGCAGCCGAAGTCCCGGGCGCCGGAGAACTGGGTGGTTTGGCCGGCGCCGAGGCGCGGGGCGAGGCCGCGCGCGTCCAGTGGGTCAACGACGGCTTGGTCGTGCCCGGCGAGAAGTTGGCGCAGTCCTGGGGGCTCACGCGCCAAGCCCTGGCGCCGGCGGCGGACCGGGGCGAGATCTTCGCGGTGAAGGTCGGCAATCGTCTCTACTACCCGCAATCGTTCCTGGTCCTGGATCGCGAAGCGGTGGCGAAGGTGTGTCGCGCACTCGGTGATCTCGGGTCTAGCGAGAAGCTGGTGTTCTGGCTGCGGCCGCATGGGGCGTTGGCTGGCAAGAGCGTGGCTGCGGCCCTCGACTCGGGAGTGCCGGTCGCGAAGGTGGAGCGACTGGCTGCCGCCTGGGCGCGCGAACGAGGAGCCGCGCGTGTCGCTGCGGCTGCCTGAGCGCGGAACCTTCGAAGACCGGCTTCACCCTGTCCGGATCGAAATCGCATCGCTCGTCCGGTTGAGTCGCAGGCCCGCGACCGAGCCCTACTGGTCAGCCGGTGTGCATCGCTTCGACGATCCGCAGCCCGATCGGCGCGGCGCCTTCGGTACCTGCTATGCCGCGAACTCGATCGCCGTCGCTTTCGCGGAAAGCGTCATCCACGAAGCCGGTCGATTCGTCGCGGGGCGCTACGAGGTGCCGCAGGCCGAGTTGACCGAGCGATCGGTTGTGCGCTTCCGGAGTGAACGGCGCAGGACGCTCGTGCTCGCCGACCTGACCGGAGAGGCGCTCAAGGCGCTCGGGCTGAACAACGACATCAGCGCCTCCGATGACTACACCGTTTCGCAGGCTTGGGCGCAGGCAATCCACGACGCGGGCACGCGCTGGGAAGGCATCCGGTACATCTCCCGTCAGATGAACAAGGGCTTCGCCTATGCGATCTTCGATCGCAGCGGGCTCGTCAAGCTCAGCGCGGAGCGGCTCAAGGGCCGCATCCTTGATGAACTGTGCAACCGATTCAATGTCGCGGCCGTATGAGCCCCGGCGGGCAGCAACTTGACGGTCTGCTTGCTCGTTCTGCCAACGGGTGGACCCGGCCATGAGGGTGCTGTCGTGCGAGGCCAATCGAACGTCGGCAACCCGAGGGGAAACGGCCGTTCAATGATTTCACTTGGTCGGCAGTACCCGACCCGTTGCTGCCCGTCGACGTCGAGAATACCGGTCATTGGCGAGAACTATCTGCTGCGCGTCGTCCGGCGGACTCAAAGTCTGCTGCCGGCGCATCGTTGCCTCTCCATCAATTCATCGTCAGGAGGGGATCATGGCAGCTACCACCGGTGCGGAGGCCCGGCGATGGTCGCATCAACACAGGTTGGCTCGGTGTGAAGTACCCAGTGGGTCGCGAGCGCGTGGCGCTAACGCGTCGCGATGGCGACGACAATCCAGGGTGCGGCGTCCCGATAGACGCGTTGCGCCACGATCCGTACACCCTCGCGATGATGCGGAGCCGGTGATTCACCCGGCGCAATGAGGTCGACCAGAATCACACCAGACCTGCCGCTCAGTGAACCCGGCGGGGCCACGATTACATCGTCGAAGTGGCTCA
>JAKOQB010000077.1 GCA_029778535.1 Pseudomonadota bacterium
CTGCAGTGGTGGCACACCAGCCGATAGCGTGACGGCCGCGTCGCCGCAATGCGGTGCAGCACGCGGTAGGCCGAGCAGTCGCTGCAGCGGCTGAGCCACCCGCAGCTCTCGCACGCGAGCACCGGCGCGTAGCCGCGCCGGTTGATGAAGACCAGCGCCTGCTCGCCGCGCGCCAGCGTCTCGCCGATGGCATCGATCGATTCGGGCGCGAGCTCGCAGCGCAGCTTGCGGCCGCGCAGATCCACGCGATCGAGCGTCGGCAACTGCGCGCCGCCGACGCGCTCGGGCAAGGTCAGCAGCCGGTAGCGGCCGCGGCGCGCGGCGTGCCAGCTCTCGAGCGAAGGCGTGGCCGACCCCAGTGCGATCGGCACCTTGCGCTGCGACGCGGCCACGATCGCCAGGTCGCGCGCCGAGTAGCGAACGCCCTCCTGCTGCTTGTACGACGCGTCGTGTTCCTCGTCGACGACGATCGCGGCCAGTGCCGGCAATGGCGCGAGCACCGCGAGCCGCGTGCCGATCACGACGCGGGCCCGGCCCTCGACTGCAGCCAGCCAGTGCGCGGCGCGATCGCCGTCGGCCAGGTCGCTGTGCAGCACCGCGACGCTGTGGCCGGGGAAGCGCGCAGCCACCTGTGCGCCGAGTTGCGGCGTCAGCGCGATCTCGGGCACGAGCAGCAGCACCTGCCTGCGCGCGTCGCGCGCGAGCACGTCCGCGAGCCAGTGCAGGTAGACCTCGGTCTTCCCGCTGCCGGTGATGCCGTGCAGCAGGAAGACCGCGAAGCCGTCGGCCGAGCGCAGGGCATCGAGTGCCGCACCTTGCGCGTCGTTCAGCGGCGGCGGCTGCGACGCGGCCTGCGTCGATGCCGCGGGCACGAAACGCTCGCGCGCACGCACGAAGGCCGAGCCGCGGGCGCGTGCCGCCGGCGGCGTTCGCAACAGCTTCGGAACCGCCGGCAGGGCTACCTCGCCGAGTCCCCGGTGATAGTAGTCGCCGCAGAATCGCACCAGCTCGAACCACGACGGCGGCAGCACCGGCGCATCGTCGAGCACGGACAGCAGCGGCTTCACGCGCGCGGCATCGATCTCGCTGCTGTCGGACAGCCCGGCCACCAGGCCCACGCGGCGCCCGCGCCCCCACGGCACGACGACCCAGCTCCCGGGGACGACTGCAGCGGCCTGCGTCGGCGCGATCGAGTAGTCGAACAGCGACGCACCGAGCTGCGCCATCGGGACGTCGAGCGCGACACGGGCGAAGCGGTCTGGAGCGGCGTCGGGCACGGGCAATGCGGGGGGTCGGCGGTCGATTCTAGCGGTCGTGAACTCGTCCGGACGGACGAGGTTCGTGAGACTTTGGTTTAAGTTCTGACCTTAAGACTCGGCGCTCAAAGAGCTTTTGGAAGTCGTTCACAA
>JAKOQB010000078.1 GCA_029778535.1 Pseudomonadota bacterium
GGGAACGAGGGGGCTCGGCTGGCCCCCTCGTGCTCCCCCAGCCAGGTCAGGATGAGCGGCTACTCCACCAGCGCCGCCCGCCGCCCGCGCTCGATATCGATCGGCGCGAGCAGCACGAGCCCGACCACGAAGTACAACCCGGTCACCAGGATCGCCAGCCGGTGGTCGTTGTCGGTGAGCCAGGTCACGAGGCCGTACGTGACCGGTCCGAACACGCCCGACATCCACTGCGCGGCGTTCCACAGCGCGTAGAACTCCGCCAGCCGCGTGCTCGGCGCGAACACGCCGACCAGTGCGCGGCCGGCCGACTGGCTCGAACCCATGCACAGACCGGCGATGTTGGCGGCAATCCAGAAGCCGGTCGCGCCGGTCGTCGTCGCGGCGATCAGCACCATCGCGATCCAGCCGGCGATCGTGATCGCCAGTGTGGCACGATGGCCGAGCGCATCCTGCACGTAGCCGAACAGGAAGGCGCCGATCGCGGCGGTGATGTTGACGAGCAGCACCAGCAGCATCGTCTGCGCCATCGTGAAGTGCATCGCCTGCTGCGCGTAGATCGCCGCCAGCGCGATCACCACCGCGATTCCGCCCTGGTAGAAGAAGCCGCACACGAGCAGCCAGCCGAAATCGCGGTGCGCCGAAATGTGCCGCAGCGTGCGCCACATGCGCTGCGCCGAATCCGCCAGGAAGTTGCGCACGGATACATCGGCGCGCGCCACCGCGCGCTCGCGCACGATCAGGAACATCGGCGCCGCCGCCAGCGCGAACACCGCGGCGGTGATCAGCATCGTCACGGCGACGAACTGCGGCGCCGTCTGGCCGCGCGCCTGCGCCCATTGCACGTAGCCCAGGCCGAGACCGAGCGCCAGCAACCCGCCGAGGTAGCCGAAGCTCCAGCCCCAGCCCGACACCTTGCCCAGCGCCTCGGGCCGCGCCAGCTCGGGCAGGAACGCGCTGTTAAGCGTGACGCCGGCGGAAAAGCAGAAGTTCGACACCACGATCGCCGCCAGCGCGAGCGCGAGATCACCGGGGCCGACGAAGGCGAGCGCGATCGTGCCGAGGATGCAGCCAGCGGTGACGGCGAACAGCATCTGCTTCTTCTTCGCGTGCACGTCCGCGTACGCGCCCAGCGGCGGCATCAGCACCATGCCGACCAGGTATGACGCCGACAGCGCCAGCGTCCACGCCAGCGTGCCCCAATCGGCGCCACGCGCGACCACGCTGACGAAGTACGCGTTGAACACCGCGGTCAGCACGACGGTCGTATATCCGGAATTGGCGAAGTCGTAGCACGCCCACGCGAAGACCTCGCGCCGGGTCACGCCGGGGTTGAGCGCGGCAGGATCGAACAGCGGCATGGGCCGCGCATGCTACCGCCCTGCGCACGGGCGCCGCACCTATACTCGCGCGCCATGAAGAACCTCGACCGCATCGACCGGCAGATTCTCGCGATCCTGCAGCAGGAAGGGCGGCTCACCAATCAGGCGCTGTCGGAGCGCGTCGCGCTGTCGCCGCGCGCGTGCCTGGAGCGCGTGCGCCGGCTCGAGAAGGCGGGCTACATCTGCGGCTACATGGCGCTGGTCGAGCCGCGCAAACTCGGCGGCCTGCTGACGATCGTGGTCGAGGTGTCGCTGCGCGACCAGTCGGCCGCCACCCACGCGCGCTTCGAGGCGCGCATGCGCGCGGCCGACGAGGTGATCGAATGCTTCCTTGTCTCCGGCGCGTGCGACTACGTGCTGCGGCTCGCGTGCCGCAGCCTCGATCACTACCGCGATCTGACCAACGCGTGGACCGACGACCCGACGCTGGGCGTGGAGCGGATCGCGTCGAAGCCCGAGCTGCAGACGGTCAAGCCGTTTCGCGGTTATCCGATTCCGTGACCGCGGGCGGTCCGCTCGACGCCGCCAGCGCCGCGTTCAGGTTCGCGCGCGCCGCCGCCTCGAACGCCTTGTGGCTCAGCGGATGGCGGAAGATCGCATCGCGCGCGAGCAGCCGCTCGAAGAACGGCCGCCGCACGCGGCAGAAGTAGCGGTACGCCGCTTCGTCGTCGTCGAGCCGGATCAGCGCGCGCTGCTCCGCCAGCACCGCGCGCGAGAAGCGCTCGAACTGCATCGGCGGCGCCGCCAGCCGCAGCAGATCGAGATCGAGCACGAACTCCGCCTCGAACGAACTCGGCTCATGCTCGGCGGTGTCGGTCACGATCCGTGCTGCGCGCTCGATGCAGTCGAGCGCCAGCCCGTGCGCGTACACGCGCAGCAGCTGCGCCGACATCGCCTCGTTGGCGCCGCGCGCCGCGCCCGGCACGTACACCGCGTCGTGGAACAGCAGCGCGAGCCCCTGCGCCGGCGTCAGGATCGCGCCCAGGCCGAGCGCGGTGTCGAGCATTTCGCCGATGTGCTCGCGGTCGTGATAACGGCGGTGCGGCTCGTCGTAGAACGCGAGCACCTGGTCGATGCGCGGTGCGGGAAAGCCGGCGCGCCGCAGGCTGGCCAGCGCGGGATGCGTGCCGGTCGGCACGGTGAAGAAGGTTGTCATGCGCAGATCGTAGAAGCGCGCGCGCCGCGGGCCAACGAAAATCGGCGTGAATATTCGACAAATGCGGCACGCGCATGCCGTCTGACGCGCCGCTGCAGAATCGGCGGTCCGGCGCATGCGGCGCGACCGAAGCGGAAGCCGCGCGGCGTGCCTTTCGCCGCCGCCGTCGCGGGTTGTTTCTAAACTCCTCCTCATGCGGGACGAGGCCCGCAAACGAGGCGAATCATGGACATCCGGCGCACCCTGGCCACCGAGGCGATCGCACGCGAAGCGGCGGTCGCCGCGCACAACTACCACCCGCTGCCGGTTGTACTGCAGAGCGGGCGCGGCGAATGGCTGACCGACGTCGACGGCAAGCGCTATCTCGACATGATGAGCGCGTATTCCGCCGTCAGCCACGGGCACGCACACCCGCGCCTGGTCCGCGCATTGACCGAGCAGGCGCAGCGCGTCAGTGTGACCTCGCGCGCGTATCACACCGACACGCTCGCGCCCTTCCTGGAGAAGCTGGTCCAGTTGACCGGGCTGGACCGCGCGCTGCCGGCCAGCGGCGGCGCCGAGTCGGTCGAAACCGCGATCAAGGCCGCGCGCCGCTGGGGCTATCGGATCAAGGGCATCGCCAAGGACCGAGCGGAAATCGTGGTCGCACGCGGCAACTTCCACGGCCGCACGACGACGATCATCGGCTTCTCGACCGAGGCCGCCTATCGCGACGGCTTTGGCCCGTTCACGCCCGGGTTCCGCCACTTCGAGTTCGGCGATGCCGACTCGCTGGCGGCGGCGATCGACGACAACACCTGCGCGGTGCTGATCGAGCCGATCCAGGGCGAGGCCGGCATCATCGTGCCGCCCGACGGCTTTCTGCGCGCAGCGCGGCGGCTGTGCGACGAACGCAAGGTGCTGCTGATCCTCGACGAGATCCAGTCGGGGCTCGGCCGCACCGGCCGCTGGTTCGCGTTCCAGCACGAGGGTATCCGGCCCGACGGGCTAATCCTCGGCAAGGCGCTCGGCGGCGGGCTGCTGCCGGTGTCGTGCTTCGTCGCGACGGAGGAGCTGATGAGCGTGTTCGATCCCGGCAGCCACGGCTCGACGTTCGGCGGCAATCCGCTCGCCGCGGCGGTCGCGCTCGAGGCACTGCAGGTGATCGAGGACGAGGGCCTGGTCGTGCGCAGCGCGGTGCTCGGCGCGCACCTGCTGCAGCGTCTGCAGGCAGTCGACTCGCCGCTGATACGCGCGGCGCGCGGGCGCGGCCTGTGGGTCGGCGTCGACCTCGATCCGGCGCGCGTGTCGGCGCGCGCGGTGGTCGAACGGATGGCCGAACATGGCGTGCTGTCAAAGGAGACGCACGACACCGTGATCCGCTTCGCGCCGCCGCTGACGATCGCGCGCGCATCGCTCGACTACGGCATCGACGTGTTCGTCGAGGTACTCAGGCGCTTCGAGCGATAGTCGCTCGCGCTACACCGCCGGCCATCCGATCGGCGGCCGCTTTCTCATCCAAAAAACGGATCAACAGCCGCGCGGACCGTCTTCATATTTCAGCCTTGGAACCGATGGAAAAGCCAAGGCTGTTCATGAAGATTGTCTCGGTGTCGGACGCAGCGCGCGCGCCGAGCGACGCGCAGCGCACGACCTTGCGGATCGAAAACGGCGTGGCCACCACGCCGGTGTCGCCGCCCTCCGACACGCCCGATCCGGCGACCGACCGCCGCGCGATCCTCGAACGCGAGCTCGACCGCCTGCAGCACGCGCTGCAGGTCGATCAGCAGTCGGCCGGGCAGCACCTGAACTGGCTGCTGCTGTCGCAGGCGCTGTTCGTCAATGCGTTCCTGATCGTGCTGGTGCTCGGCAGCCGCGTGCCGCTGCCGTTCGTCAAGTGGCTGCTGGTGGGACTCGCCGCGCTCGGCGTCGCCGCCGCGCTGACGCTGCACACCGCGCTGCGCCGCGCACGTGAGGAGATCGCGATGCTGAGGCTGCAGCGGCGCGCGGTCGAGATGTCGCTGCAGCAGGAATTCGGCCGCGTGCCGATGTTCCCGCCGAGCCGCAGCGAGGCACCGTCGGCCTGGCTGCCGGCGGTCCTCGTCACCGCGTGGGCGCTGCTGGTCGCCTATGCGCTGCTGATGGCGCGCTGACGGCGCGGTGAATCAGCGCGCCCAGCGCGGCGCGCGCTTGTCGATGAACGCATCCATGCCTTCGCGCCCTTCTTCATGCGCGAAGCTCGTCGCGATCGTATGGCCCGCCAGTTCGTACGCACGCTCGAGTCCGGACTCGACCTGCTGATAGAACGCGCGCTTGCCGTCGGCCACCGTCGCGCGCGGCTTGGCGGCGATCTTCATGGCGAGGCTGCGCACTTCCGCATCGAGTTGATCGGCGGGCACGACGCGGTTGACCAGCCCCCACTGCAGCGCGGTCTGCGCGTCGATCATGTCCCCGGTCAGCAGCATCTCCAGCGCGCGCTTGCGCGGCAGGTTGCGCGCCAGCGCGACGCCGGGCGTCGAGCAGAAGAAGCCCCAGGTGACGCCGGGCGCGGTGAACCTGGCCGTATCGACCGCGACCGCCAGATCGCACTGCGCGACCAGCTGGCAGCCGGCCGCCGCCGCCGCGCCGTGCACGCGCGCGATCACCGGCTGCGGCAGCCGCGTCATCGTCACCATCATGCGGCTGCAGCGCACGAACAACTGTTCGATCTTCGGCTGCTCGCGCAGCGCGCGGATCTCCTTCAGGTCGTGACCGGCGCAGAAACCCTTGCCCGCCGCGGCCAGCACGATCACGCGCACCGACTCGTCGCGCGCGATCGCATCGAAGGCGGCCTGCAGCGCGTCGATCATCTCGCTGGTCAGCAGGTTGAACTGCGACCCCCGGTTCAGCGTCAGCGTGGCGATGCCGTCGGCATCGTCGCGCAGCACATGGGGTTCGATCGCTTGCGGAACGGCGCTCATGGTTGTCTCCTAGACGTCGATCGCGGCAGCGGACTTCGCCTGCTGCCGCAGCTGGAATTTCTGGATCTTGCCGGTCGAGGTCTTCGGGATCTCGCCGAACACGACCCGCTTGGGAATCTTGAAGCCGGCCAGGTGCTGGCGGCAGTGCGCGATCAGCTCGTCCGCGGTCGCGCTTGCGCCCTGCTTCAGTTCCACGAACGCGCACGGCACCTCGCCCCACTTCGGGTCCGGCTGCGCGACCACCGCGGCGGCCATCACCGCCGGATGGCGGTACAGCACGTCCTCGACCTCGATCGACGAGATGTTCTCGCCGCCGGAGATGATGATGTCCTTGCTGCGGTCCTTGATCTTCAGATACCCGTCGGGATGGACGACCGCCAGATCGCCGGAGTGGAACCAGCCGCCGGCGAAAGCCTCCTGCGTCGCCCTGTCGTTCTTCAGATACCCGCGCATCGTGATGTTGCCGCGGAACATCACTTCGCCGATCGTCTCGCCGTCGCGCGGCACCGGCCGCAACGTCTGCGGGTCGAGCACATCGACCGCCTCCTCCATCGGATAGCGCACGCCCTGCCGCGCGTTGAGCATCGCGCGCGTGCCGACGTCGAGCTTGTCCCAGCCCTCTTGCGGCGGACACACGGTCGCCGGGCCGTACACCTCGGTCAACCCGTAGACATGCGTCAAGCTGAAGCCCATGCGCTCCATGCCCTCGATCAGCGCGGCCGGCGGCGCTGCGCCGGCCACCATCGCGTACACGCGATGCGAGATTCCCTGCTTCAGTTCCGGCGGCGCGTTGACCAGCAGCGCGTGCACGATCGGCGCGCCGCAGTAATGGGTGACGCCGTGGTCGCGGATCGCGTCGAACACCGCCTTGGCCTCGACCTTGCGCAGGCACACGTTCGTGCCCGCCATCGCGGCGACCGTCCACGGGAAGCACCAGCCGTTGCAGTGGAACATCGGCAGCGTCCACAGATAGACCGGGTGGTGCGGCATCGCCCACACCAGGATGTTCGACACCGCGTTCAGGTACGCGCCGCGGTGGTGATAGACGACGCCTTTCGGATTGCCGGTCGTCCCCGACGTGTAGTTCAGCGCGATCGCGTCCCACTCGTCCGCGGGCGGCTGCCAGCGGAATTCGGGCGAACCCGCCGCGAGCAGCGCTTCGTAGTCGAGCGTGCCGATCCGATCGCCTGGCCCGTCGTACACGGGATCGAGCACGTCGATCACCTCGATCCGGCGCTTGATCTGCGCCAGCGCCGCTTTCGCCACCGGCGCGAACTCGCGGTCGACGATGAAGAGCTTCGCCTCGCCGTGCTCGAGCATGAAGGCGACCGACGCGGCGTCGAGCCGCGTGTTGATCGCGTTCAGGACGCAGCCGGCCATCGGGATGCCGAAGTGCGCCTCGACCATCTCCGGCGTGTTCGGCAGCATCACCGCGACCGTGTCGCCGCGGCCCAGCCCGCGCGCGGCAAGCGCGCTCGCCAGCCGGCGGCACCGCGCGTACAGCTCGGCCCAGCTGCGTTGGATCGACTTGCCGTGAATCACCGCGATGCGGTCCGGGAACACCGCCGCCGAGCGCTCGAGGAACGTCAGCGGACTCAACGGTGCGTAGTTGGCCGGATTCCTGTCCAGGCCGGTGTCGAAGATGGCGGATGGCATGGTCGGCAGTGCGCAGTCGGCAATTGTCAGTCGGGAGTCGGCAGTCGTGATTGTGCTACTGCCGACCGCCGTCTGCTAACTGCCGACTCACAGCTGCGCCAGCGTCTTCACGTGCGCGGCCACGCTGCGGCCGAGCGCGCTCAGGTTGTAGCCGCCTTCGAGCGAGCTGACGATGCGCCCGCCCGCGTGCCGCTGCGCGATCTCCATCAGCCGTCGCGTGATGTACACATAGTCGGCCTCGACCAGCCCCATCTGCCCGAGGTCGTCCTCGCGGTGCGCGTCGAAGCCGGCGGAGATGAAGATCAACTCGGGCGCGAATTGCTCCAGTCGCGGCAGCCAGGTCTCGTCGACCACGGTGCGCACCACGTCGCCCTTGGTGCCGGCGGGCAGCGGCACGTTGACCATGTTCGGCGCAACGTTGTCGGTGCCGGTGTACGGATAGAACGGGTGCTGGAAGAAGCTCGCCATCAGCACGCGCTCATCACTGGCGAAGATCTCCTCGGTGCCGTTGCCGTGGTGCACGTCGAAGTCGACGATCGCTACGCGCTTCAGATGATGGTGCTCGAGCGCGTGCAGCGCGCCGACGGCGACATTGTTGAAGAAACAGAACCCCATCGCCGCGCCGGGCCGTGCATGGTGCCCCGGTGGGCGCACCGCGCAGAAGGCATTGCCAAGGCTTCCTTCGATCACCTGGTCGGTCGCCGCGATCACCGCGCCGGCCGAGTGCAGCGCCGCCTGCCACGTGGCCGGGTTCATCGACGTGTCCGGGTCGAGCGGCTGATAACCGTGCTTTGGTATCCTCGATCGCAATGCATCGATGTACTCGCGATCATGCGCGCGCGCGACCTGATCAAGGGTCGCGGGCGGGGCGTCGGAGTACTCCAGATGCGGGGCCAGGCCGATCGCGATCAGATGGTCCTGGATCGCCGCCAGGCGCTCGGGGCTCTCCGGGTGCCACGATCCCATCTCGTGCGCGGCGCACGCGTTGTGCGTGATGAATCCGGTATGCATGCTCGTTGCCCGTTGCCCGTTGCCCGTTGCTCGTCGTTCGTTGTTCGTTGTTCGTGACGAGAAACGAGCAACGGACAGCGAACAACGCCCTTCAGGATCAGTTTAATGCTGGAACAACTGAGAAAGAGCGCGGCCCAGATCTCGGGCGTGATCGTCGGCAAGGACCTGCAGGTCCGCCAGAGCCTGACCTGCCTGCTGGCCGGAGGGCACCTGCTGATCGAGGATGCTCCCGGCGTGGGCAAGACCACACTGGCCCACGCGATTGCGCTATCGCTCGGACTGCCGTTCCGCCGCATCCAGTTCACCAGCGACCTGCTGCCTTCGGACGTGATCGGCGTGTCGGTCTATGACCGCACCAACGCGCAGTTCGTGTTCCACCCGGGCCCGATTTTCACCGAGGTGCTGCTGGCCGACGAGATCAACCGCGCCAGCCCGAAGACACAGAGCGCACTGCTGGAAGCGATGGAGGAAAGCCAGGTGTCCGTGGATGGTCTTTCACGCCCGTTGCCGCAGCCGTTCTTCGTGATCGCCACGCAGAACCCGCTGCATCAGGTCGGAACCTTCCCTCTTCCCGAGTCGCAGCTCGACCGCTTCCTGATGTGCATCAGCCTCGGCTACCCCGATCGCGCCGCGGAGCGCGCGCTGCTCGCCGGCGCGGCGCGGCGCGACATGCTGCGCGCGCTGCAGGCCGTGGCTCGGCCGGCCGACCTGCTCGCCGCGCAGGCGGAGGTGAAGAAGGTGTTCGTGTCCAACGCCCTGCTCGACTACGTGCAGGCGCTGCTCGCGCACACGCGCGCCTCCGGCAAGTACGCCGAGGGGCTTTCGCCGCGCGCGGGGCTGGCGCTGCTCGCCGCCGCGCGCGCGTGGGCGTGGTTCGACGGCCGCGATCACGTGATCCCCGAGGACGTGCAGAACGTCCTGCCCGCCGTCGCCGGCCACCGCCTGCACGTCACCCAGCGTGAAGGCGGCCGCGTGCTGCACGGGCGCGAGCTGGTGGCGCAGCTCACGGCGGCGGTGGCGGTTCCGTAGGATTGCGGAATGCGGATTGCGGATTGCGCTGCATCTCGGCATGCCGGGCTCTTGCTGTTACTCGCAATCCGCAATCCGCGATCCGAGCCGCGCTGATGAGCATCACCACCCACCCCCTCTCCATCCGCATCGCCGCGTGGATCGCGGGGCGCGACGGGGTCGAGCATGGGGACGTGGTGCTCGACCGGCGGCGCGTGTACATCATTCCGACGCGCGCCGGGGTCGTGTTCGGGGTGGCGATGCTGGTGCTGCTGATCGGCTCGATCAACTACGCGCTGCAGCTCGGCTTCATGCTGACGTTCCTGGTGACCAGCATCGCGCTGGTGGCGATGTACCACACGCACCGCAATCTCACGCGCCTGCAGTTGCGCGGCCAGCGCGTGCAGAACGTGTTCGCAGGCGACGTGGCGACGTTCGAGATCGTCGCCACCAATCCGGTCGACGAGCCGCGCCACGCGCTCGGATTCGCGCTGCTGTCGCCGGCGCGCGCGCGGCTGGTCTGCGTCGCCGCCGACATCCCCGCGGGCAGCGCGCGCACGGTTCGTCTCGCGCTGCCGGCGACCAAGCGCGGGCGCCTGTCCTGCCCGCGCATCCGCGTCGAGACGCGCTTTCCGTTCGGGCTGTGGCAGGCGTGGGCGTACTACACGCCGCCGCTGGCTGCGATCGTGTACCCGAAGCCCGAAGACGACGCGCCGCCGCTGCCGGTCGCTCCCGGCGGCCAGGGCGAAGGCATCGGCCTGGCGTCGACCGGCGATGACTTCGCCGGCGTGCGCCCGTACCAGCCGGGTGATCCGCGCAAGATGATCGCGTGGCGGCTCGCGGCGCGATCGGACGAGCTGTCGGTGAAACTCTTCGATGCGCAGGGCGGCGGCGATCTCGTGCTCGACCTCGACGCGCTGCCGCGCCAGATGCGGTACGAGGATCGGCTGGCGCGGCTGACGCGCTGGGTGCTGATGGCCGACGCGGCGCACATGCGCTACGGGCTGCAACTGCACGGCCGCCGGATCGATCTGGGCAGCGGCGCCGAGCACCGCGAGCGCTGCCTGGTCGCCCTTGCGCTGGCGTGATCGGATGAACGCCGCCGGGCGATCGGTACCCTGGCCGGCGAGCGCGTGGCAGGCGCTGCGACGGCTTGCGCTGTCGCTGGTGCAGCCGCAGGTGTCGAGCGCCGCGCGCGAGCGCCGCGACGTGCTGCTGCTGCTGCTGGCGATCGCGTTCGTGGTCGCGCCGCACTTCGAACACCTCGCGTGGTGGGCGATCGGCATCTTCGCGCTGCTGTGGTCGTGGCGCCTGTGGTTGACGCTCGCGCAACGCCCGTCGCCCGGACACCTCGCGATGCTGCCGCTGCTGGCCATCGCTGCCGCGGCGGTCTGGCTCGAACACCGAACGCTGCTCGGCCGCGACGCGGGCGTGACGTTCCTGCTGCTGCTGATCGCGCTGAAGCTGCTCGAGCTGCGCGCCCGGCGCGACATCTTCGTGGTGATCTTCCTCGCGTTCTTCATCCTGCTCACGCAATTCCTGTTCGACCAGGGGCTGCCGGTCGCGGCTCTGAGTGTGGCCGCGGTGCTGCTGCTGTTCTTCGTGCTGGTGAGCGTGAACCTGACCGACGCCGACCTGCCGGCGCGGCACAAGCTGAAGCTGGTCGGCGTGATCGTGCTGAAGGCATTGCCGCTGACGGTCGCGCTGTTCGTGCTGTTTCCGCGCCTGTCGGAACCGCTGTGGGGTCTGCCCGGCGACGCGTACTCCGGAACGACCGGGCTGTCGAATTCGATGGCGCCCGGCTCGATCAGCCGGCTGCTGGAATCGAGCCAGATTGCGTTCCGGGTGAAGTTCGACGGGGCGCCGCCGCCGAAGCAAGCGCTGTACTGGCGCGGGCCGGTGTTCGGAAACTTCACCGGCCGCGTGTGGGGCCCGCTGCAGCACCGGCTTGCCGCGCCGCCGCGCGTCGCGGCGCAGGCCGATCCGGCCTCGGCAACCGATTACACGATGACGCTGGAGCCGAACCAGCGCGACTGGCTGTTCGCGCTCGACCTGCCGCTGGTGCCGCCGGCACACGAGGAGCTGCGGGCGCGCATCAACAGCGAAGGGCAGTTGGTCGCCGGCGCGCTCGTCACGCAGCGCGTGCGCTATTCGCTGCGCTCGTACACGCGCTACACGATGGGGCTGAACGAGACCGAGCTGTCGCTGCGCGACTGGGTCGCGCTGCCGGCGGGATTCAATCCGCGCACGCTGCAATGGGCGGCCGACCTGCGCCGCCGCACGCCGGCGGCGCAGGAGCGCGCGGGCGACCGCGTGCTGGTCAACTCGGTGCTCGACCATTTCCGCCGCGGCGGCTACGTGTACACGCTGACGCCGCCGCTGCTCGGACGCAATTCGGTCGACGAGTTCCTGTTCGACACCAGGCAGGGCTACTGCGAGCACTACGCGGCCGCGTTCGTGGTGCTGATGCGCGCGCTCGACATCCCGGCGCGCGTGGTCACCGGCTACCAGGGCGGCGAGATCAATCCGGTCGACGGCTTCATGACGGTGCGGCAGTCGGACGCGCACGCGTGGGCCGAAGTGTGGCTCGCCGACCGCGGCTGGGTTCGCATCGACCCGACCGCGGTGGTGGCGCCGATCCGGATCGAACAGGGCGCGGTCGAGATCGCGCGCCAAGCCGGCATCGACCTCGGATTGAGCGAACGCGCGGCCGGCGCGTCGGACTGGTGGCGCTGGATCCGCTCCGCGCGCTTCCGTTGGGAAGCGCTGCAGAACGCGTGGAACCAATGGGTGCTCGCGTATTCTCCCGAGCGTCAGCGCGCGCTGCTGCAGCACTTGGGCCTGCAGCCCGATTGGCGCATGCTCGGCCTGCTGCTGGCGATCGCCGTCGTCTCGCTGCTGTCGCTGCTGGCGTATTTCTCGCTGCGCTATCGCAGCCCGCGCGATCCGCTGGCGCAGGCATTCGACCGCTTCCGCCGCCGGCTGATCGACGGCGGCGTGCAGGTCGACCCGAGCCTCGGCCCGCGCGCGCTGCAGAGCGAGCTTGCCACGCGGCTGGCTGCGCCGGCGCAGCGCGATGCCGCCGAGATCCTCGGCGCGATCGAACGCTGGCGTTACACGCGCGCAGGCGCCAGCGTGACCCGCGCGCAAGTGCGCGCGCTGCGGCGCGCGGTGCGGCGCTTCCGGCCGAAGGTGGCATAGTTCGCCGCGGATGAATCGACGCGCCTTGCTTTGTCAGCTCGCCGCGCTCGGCGCGCTCGCCGCGCCGCTGGCGCGCGTGCACGCCGCGTTCGTTCCCTACCCACGGCGAAACGAGGTGCGCGAATACATCGAGGCCGTCGCCGCGCGTGGCGAACTGAAGCGCGGCTGGATCGAACGCGTGCTCGCCCACGGGCGCTATCTGGCCGAGGTCGAGCGGCTGATGCAACCGCCGATCCCGTTCGGCAGCCGCAACTGGCTCGAGTACCGCGCGCGCTACGTCGAGGAGCAGCGCATTCGCGACGGCGTCGCGTTCATGCGCGTGCACGAAGAGTCGCTCGAACGTGCCGAGACGCGCTACGGCGTGCCGCGCGCGATCGTGACCGCGGTCCTCGGCGTGGAGACGCGCTACGGCCGCATGACCGGGACCTTCCGCACGCTCGACGTGCTGCTGACCTTGAGCTTCGACTACTTGCGGCGCGCCGATTTCTTCCGCGGCGAGCTGGAGCACTTCCTGCGGCTGGCGCGCGAGCAGCGGCTCGATCCGCTCGCGGTGCGCGGCTCGTTCGCGGGCGCGATCGGCATGCCGCAGTTCATGCCGAGTTCGGTGCGCAAGTGGGCGGTGGATTTCGACGGCGACGGCCGCATCGATCTGGAGCGCAGCGCGGTCGACAGCATCGGCTCGGTCGCGCATTTCCTCGTCGAGCACGGCTGGCAGAGTGATCTGCCGATCCTGCTGCCGGCCACCCTCGGCGAGGACGCCGGCGAGACGACGCTGGACGGGCTGATCGAGGAATTCGGCGGCGGCATCCAGGCCGACACGCCGTGGTCGATGCTTTCGGGCCGCGGCGTCGAGGTCGATGCCGCATTGCCGCTCGACGCACCGGTGCTGCTGATCGACCTGCCGATCGTCGAAGCCGACGGCACGCAGCGGCGCGACTACCGGCTCGGCACCGCGAGCTTCGCCAGCATCCTGCACTACAACCGCAGCTACTTCTACGCGACCGCGGTGGTTGAACTGGCAAGCGCGCTGCGCGAGCGCGCGCCGGCATAGCTCAAGCGAAATCCGGCTGCTGCTCCGGCTGCGCGGCGACGAACGCGGGCAGCTGCATGCAGGCGTCGAAGATGCGCATCACGGTCGGCACGTGGTCGAGCCGGCAGTCGAAGCGCCGGGCGTTGAAGATCTGCGGCACGATCAGCACGTCCGCGAGCGTCACCTGATCGCCAAGCACGAAGCGACCGCACCGCCGGCCGGCGACGAGCTGCGCCTCGACCTGCGCCAGTCCCTGCTCGACCCAGTGCCTGTACCACGCGTTCTTGGCGTCGTCGCTCGCGCCGAGCGTGCGCACCAGATAGCGCAGCACGCGCAGGTTGTTCAGCGGATGGATCTCGCACGCTATCGCAAGGGCGATCGCGCGCACGTACGCGCGCCCGAGCGCATCGTGCGGCAGCAGCGGCGGCTGCGGGTACTTCTCCTCCAGGTACTCGATGATCGCCAGCGATTGCACGAGCGTGTTGCCGTCGTCGAGCTGAAGCACCGGCACCAGCTCGGCGGGATTCAACGCGCGGAAGTCGTCCTTGAACTGGTCGCCCTTGACCAGCCCGACCGGTACGTATTCGAACGGCAGACCCTTGAGGTTCAGCGCGATGCGCACGCGGACCGACGCGGAGGAGCGGGCGGCATTGAAGAGTTTCATCAGTCGATCAGCCTCACCAGCCAAAGCGACAGTATCGGAAAGAACACCAGCAGCGTCACGCGCAGCGCGTCGGAGAGCAGGAACGGCGCGACGCCGCGGAAGGTCTCGGCCATCGGCACGTCGCGCGCCATGCTGTTGATGATGTAGACGTTCATGCCGACCGGCGGAGTGATCAGCCCGATCTCGACCACCATCAGCGCCAGCACGCCGAACCAGATCGATTTCTCCGCCGCGTCGAGCCCGAAGAAGTCCATCCCGAGAATGATCGGCAGGAAGATCGGGATCGTCAGCAGGATCATCGACAGGCTGTCCATCAGGCAGCCGAGGATCACGTAGACGATCAGGATGACGAACAGCACCGCCAACGGCGCCACGCCGAGCCCCGTCACCCATGCCACCAGCTCGACCGGCATCTGCGACAGCGCGAGGAACACGTTCAGCATGTCGGCGCCGAGCAGGATGAAGAAGATCATCGCGCTGGCCTCCGCGGTCGCGAGCAGGCATTGCACGAACTCACGCCGCCGCATGCCGCGCGCAAAGGCCACCGCGCCGGCCCCGATGGTGCCGACCGACGCCGCCTCGGTCGGCGTGAACACGCCGCCATAGATGCCGCCGACGACGACGAGGAAGATGGTCGCCACCGGCCACACGTCGCGCAGCGCGCGCAGTTGTTCGGCGAGCGCATGGCGCGGGCCGGCCGGGCCGGCATCGGGAAAGATGCGCACGTAGATCGCGATCGCGCTGATATAGCCGAGGGCGGCGAGGACGCCGGGAATGAACGCCGCCGCGAACAGCTTGCCGATGTTCTGTTGCGCGAGGATCGCGTACACGACCAGCACCACCGACGGCGGAATCAGGATGCCGAGCGTGCCGCCCGCCGCCAGCGTGCCGGTCGCGAGCCGTGGCGAGTAGTTGAGCCGCCGCAGCTCCGGCAGCGCGACCTGGCCCATCGTCGCCGCGGTCGCGAGCGACGACCCGCAGATCGCGCCGAAGCCGGCGCAAGCGCCGATGGCCGCCATCGCGACACCGCCGCGCCAGTGGCCGATCAGCGCGGAGGCCGCGGAGAACAGCGCGCGCGACAGCCCGCCGTGGGTCGCGAAGTTGCCCATCAGCAGGAACAGCGGGATCACCGACAGGTCGTACACGGCGAAGCGGCCATACGCCTGCGTCTTCAGGTAGCTCAGCAGCGGTTGCCAACCCGTCATCGTCACGTAGCCGGCCACGCCGACCAGGAACATCGCCGCGCCGATCGGCACGCGCGCCAGCAGCAGTACGACCAGCGCGCCGAACATCAGGAAGCCGAACTCGATGCCGCTCATCGTCCTGTCAATGCGCGTTGCGCATGCGTCGCTGCACGATGCAGCGCCACCGCGCCGAGCAGCAGGAACGACGGGATCATCGGCGCGTACGCGTACCACGTCGGAATGCCGAGCACCATCGTCGTCTCGCCGGAATCGCGCAGGCTCGTCATGCCGTTGACCAGCCGCCATGCGACCAGCAGACCGACCACCGCGATCGACAACTGGCCGAGCGCATCAAGCGCGTGCCGGATCCGCGGCGGCGCGCCGTTGGTGAGGAAATCGACCAGCACATGGCCGCCGCGCAGCGCGCACCATGGCAGGAACGACGACACCGCCACGGCGGTGGCCAACTGAGCGACCTCGTAGTCGCCGCGGATCGGCTGCGCGAACAGCCATCGGCCGGCGATCGACATCGTCGACATCAGCGTCATGCCGAACAGCACCACGCCGCCGGCCAGCGCGAACGCCTGCGCCAGCCAGGCCAGCGCGCGGGCGATCGGGTCGGCCGCGTCGGCAGGCGGCGCCGGCGCTTTCATCGCGGGCAGCGTCGCACGAGACCTACTTCTGCGCTGCCTTCTTCGCCTCGGGCTTGGCGGCCGGACGTTCGTACTTCGCGATCAGCGCGCGCGCGTCGGACAGCATCTGGTTGCCGTCGAGCCCGCGCTTGTTCATGTCGCTGATCCAGTCGGCGTACAGCACGCGCGTGGTGCGCTCCCATTGCGACAGTTCCGTCGCCGGCACGGTATAGAAGGTGTTGCCGCGATCGACCGCGGTCTTGCGCGCGGGCGGCGCCGAGCGGTCCCACAGCGCGCCGAGCTCGCGCGACACTTCGGGACCGCTGTTGCGGTCGATCACCGCTTTCAGATCCGGCGGCAGGCTGTCGTATTTCTTCGGATTCATCGCGAAGATGAAGACCGCGGTGTACAGCGCCGGCATCGAAGGGTCGGTCTCCGTGTGGTACTTGACCATCTCCTGCAGCTTGACCGACGGGATCACTTCCCACGGCAGCACGAAGCCGTCGATCACGCCCTTGGACATCGCCTCGGTCACCGCGGGCAGCGGCATCGACACCGGGGTCGCGCCGAACGCGGCGAGCATCTTGTTGGTCTGTCGCGTCGGCGCGCGCATCTTCAACCCCTTGAAGTCGGCGAGCGTCCTGATCTGCCGGTCGCGCGTGTGCACGTACCCGCGGTCGTGCGTGTGGAACGCGAGCGGCTTGATGCCGGCGAATTCCCTGACCGCGTACTTCTCGTAGTAGTCCCACGCGGCCCGGCTCGCCGCCTCGGCGCTGGGGATCATGAACGGCAGCTCGAACACCTCCATGATCGGAAAGCGTCCGGCCGTGTAGCCGGGCAGCGTCCACACGATATCGGCCACGCCGTCGCGCACCTGATCGATCAGCTGCGGCGGCGTGCCGCCGAGCTGCATCGCCGGGTAGATCTGGCACTTCATCCGGTTGTTCGACTCGCGGGCGATCTTGTCGCACCACGGAACGAGGAAATTGGTCGGCCCCATCGCGCCCGGCGGCCAGAAGTGGTGCACCTTGAGCACCACTTCCTGCGCGGCGGCGCCGCCCGCGAGCATCCATCCCAGACCCAGCGCGGCAAGCGCGCGGCGTAGCTTCATCGTTGCCTCCTCGTAGTTCTTGCGCGCGTGATTATCAGCGCAGATCAGCGAATTCGCACTCTCAGCGTGCCGACGCCGTCGACGCCGCCTTCCAGCAGGTCGCCTGGTTTGACCGCCGCCACGCCTTCGGGCGTACCGGTGAAGATCAGGTCGCCGGGCGCGAGTTCGAAGTACTTCGACAGGTGCTCGATCGTCTCCGCGACATTCCAGATCAGCTTGCTCACGTCGCTCGCCTGTCGCGTCTCGCCGTTGACGTTCAGCCAGATCCGCCCCGACCTGATCTGGCCGGTCTGCGCGATCGGCTTGATCGGCCCGATCGGCGCCGAGCAATCGAAACTCTTGCCGACTTCCCACGGCCGGCCGAGCTTCTTCGCCTCGCCCTGCAGGTCGCGCCGCGTCATGTCGAGCCCGACCGCATAGCCCCAGATGTAGTTCGGCGCCTCAGTAGCGGCGATGCGCTTGCCGCGCTTGCCGATCGCGACCACGAGCTCGATCTCGTGGTGCAGGTTGCTGGTCTCGCTCGGGTACGGCATCTCGCCCGTCGTGCCCTCGGGGACCGGCAGCACCGCATCGGCCGGCTTGGTGAAAAAAAATGGCGCCTCGCGGCCGGAGAAGCCCATCTCCTTCGCGTGCTCTTCGTAGTTGCGGCCGACGCAGTAGATCCGGTGCACCGGGTAGAGATCCGTCGATCCGGCGACCGGAACGACGGGCTGAGGGGGCGCGGCGAAGACGTAGCTCATGGCAAGATCTCTCGAGAGTTGCTCGTTGTCCGTTGCTCGTTGTCCGTTGCTCGTTGCTCGTTGCCCGTTGAACGGACAACGGAGAACGGACAACGGACAACGAATCACCCGATCGCCTCGACGACCGACGCGCGCGCGATCGCGCGCGACAGCAGGATCACCGGCACCACGCCGACGGCCACGATGGTAAGCGACGGCAGCGCGGCCTCGCCGAGACGCTCATCGGCGGCGAACTGGTACGCGATCACCGCGAGCGTATCGAAGTTGAACGGCCGCAGCACGAGCGTGGCCGGCAGTTCCTTCATCACGTCGACGAACACCAGCAGGCAGCCCGCCAGCACCGACGGGGCGAGCAGCGGCAAGTGCACGCGGCGGAACACCTCGATCGGCGTGGCGCCGAGGCTGCGCGCGCTCGCGTCCATTGCCGGCGTGACGCGCGCCAGCCCCGCCTCGACCGGCTGGTAGCCGACCGCGAAGTAGCGCACCAGGTACGCGTACAGCAGCGCGACCAGCGTGCCGGTGATCAGCAGTCCGCTGCTGATTCCCAACGTCTGTCGCAGCCACGCATCGAGCGCGTTGTCGAACGCCGCCAGCGGGATCAGGATGCCGACCGCCATCACAGCGCCCGGCACCGCGTACCCGAGGTTGAGCGTGCGCGCGCCCAACCGCACCACGCGGCCGACCGCTCCTGCCTGCATCAGCCGCACCGCGTAGGCAAGCGCAAGCGCCAACACCAGCGTCAGCGCGGCGGCGAGCGCGCCGATCAGCAGGCTGTTGGCGAGCCACTGCGCATAGCGACCGAACGGCGCGGTCTCGAGCGTGGGCAGCAGCAGATGGATCAGGATCGCCACCGGCAATACGAAGCCGAGCGCGATCGGCACGCAGCAGCCAGCGAACGCGAGCCAGCGGCGCCAGCCGGCCAATTCCGTGCGCGGCGCGGGCCGCGCGCTGTTGGGCGCGGCGAAGAAGCGCGCGCGGCCGCGCGCGCGCAGCTCGAGCGCGGTGATCACCAGCACGACAAGCAGCAGGATGGCGGCGAGCTGGCTCGCCGCCATCCGGTCGCCGAGGGAGAACCACGCGCGGTAGATCGACGTAGTGAAGGTCTGCAGTCCGAAGTACGCGGCGGCGCCGTAGTCGGCGATCGTCTCCATCAGCGCCAGCAGCGCGCCGGCCGCGACCGCCGGCCGCGCCAGCGGCAGGTTCACGCGCAGCCACGTCGAAAGCGGCGACAGCCCGAGGCTGCGCGCCGCATCGATCATCGACGCGGTGCGCGCCAGGAAAGCGGTGCGGGCGAGCAGGTAGACGTACGGATAAAGCACGACCGTGAACACGAACGCGGCGCCTGGCAGCGTGCGGATCTCCGGAAACCAGTAGTCGCCGCGCTGCCAGCCGAATGCATCGCGCAGCGCGCTCTGCACGGGCCCCGAGAACTGCAGGAAGTCGGTGTATGCATAAGCGACGATGTAGCCCGGCATCGCCAGCGGCAGCAGCATCGCCCACTCGAACACGCGCCGCCCGGGAAAATCGAGCGCGGCGACCAGCCACGCCGAGGTCGTGCCGAGGAAGGTAACGCCGGCCGTGACCAGCAGCACCAGCAGGAAGGTCTCGAGCGCCGCGCGCGGAATCACAGTCCGGGTCAGATGCGCGAGCGTTTCCGCGGATTCGGGCGCCTGGAAGAAGCTGGCGACTACGCCGAGCACCGGCAGCGCGACCCCGGCCGCGCAGGCGAGCGCGAGCGCGAGCGCGAAGGCCGCCGGATCGCGTGCGCGCATTGAAAGCGGGGTGGAAAGCCGTGCGTTCAACGGGTGAAAGGTCGTGATCGTGACGCTCTGCGCCGATGGACGCGGGCATTTGCCCAACTCCGATGCGAACGGGAATTATATGCATCTGACGTAAGATCGCGCCATGACGAACGCGTGCATTCTCGACATCCGCGACCTGAACGTCGGCTATCGGCGCGGCGCGCCGATCGTCGAAGGCCTTGCGCTCGCCCTCGCGCGCGGCGAGATCGGTTGCGTGGTCGGCAGCTCCGGCTGCGGCAAGACGACGCTGCTGCGTGCGATCGCGGGATTCATCACGGTCGAACGGGGAACGATCGCGATCGACGGCGACGTGGTGGCCGGTGCCGGAGCAAACGTCGCGCCCGAGCGGCGCGGTGTGGGACTCGTGTTCCAGGACTACGCGCTCTTTCCGCACCTGAAGGTCGAGCAAAACGTCGCGTTCGGACTGCGCGGCGCCGATGCGCGCGCGCGCGCTGCGCGGGTAAACGCGATGCTCGAGCTAGTGGGACTGAGAGCGGCTGCCGGCAAGTATCCGCACGAGCTTTCCGGCGGACAGCAGCAGCGCGTCGCGCTGGCGCGCGCGCTGGCGCCGGCGCCCAAGCTGCTGCTGATGGACGAGCCGTTTTCCAATCTCGACGTCGAGCTGCGCGCGCGGCTGGGCGCAGAGGTGCGGCAGATCCTGAAGGAAAGCGCCACGTCCGCGATCCTCGTCACGCACGACCAGCAGGAGGCATTCGCGATCGCCGATCGCGTCGGCGTGATGCACCAGGGCCGACTCGAGCAGTGGGACCGGCCGTACGAGCTGTACCACCGGCCCGCGAGCCGCTACGTGGCCGACTTCATCGGCCAGGGCGTGTTCCTGCCCGCGAAGGTGCTCAATCCGCGCCGCGTGGCGATCGAGCTCGGCGAGCTGTCGGGCGACGTGCCCGCGCCGTGCGGCATCGGCTGCGACGTGTGCGGCAAGGGCTGCCGCGTCGAGGTGCTGCTGCGTCCCGACGATGTCGTGCACGATGACGCCAGCCCGATGACCGCGCAGGTGGTGCGCAAGATCTTCCGCGGCGGCGATTTCGTCTACACGCTGAAGCTCGACAGCGGCCGCGAGGTGCTCGCGCTGGTGCCGAGCCATCACGACCACGCGATCGGCGAACGGATCGGCATCCGGCTCGATGCCGATCACGTGATCACCTTCCCCGCGCTCGAGCCGAGTGCGAGCGAGCGGCCTCTATAATCCGCGCGCTGCAGCGACGGAGAGATGGCCGAGCGGTTGAAGGCGCACGCCTGGAACGCGTGTATGGGTTAATAGCCCATCGTGGGTTCGAATCCCACTCTCTCCGCCACGAAGACAAACGGCCCCTTTCGGGGCCGTTCGTTTTCAGGCGCACGCGTCGATCACGTCCCGCGCGTATCGAGCGTATCTCCGGTCAGGTTCGGATAGCGCACGTGCTCGACCAGTTCCTGCGTCTGCTTGTCGGGCGCGGGCGTCAGCAGCGATACCACGATCATCAGCACGGCCGCGACCGGCAATCCGAAAATGCCGGAGGAGATCGGCGTGATGCCGAACCACGTGTGGTCCGCGATCGAACCCGTCACGCCGAACACGCTGCGCAACCAGGGCTGGGTCGTGGACATGTAATACCACGTCATGCCGACGCCGCCGAGCATGGCGGCAATCGCGCCCCACTTGGTTGCACGCTTCCAAAATACGCCCGCAACCAGCGGCACGAAGAACGCCGCGGCGGCAAGCGAGAACGCCGCCGACACCAGGAACAGGATGTCCGCCGGCTTCTGCGCGGAGACCGATGCCGCCAGGATGGCAACGACGAGCAGCAGCACCTTGGAAATCGTGATGCGCTTGTGTGTCGATGCGTTCGGATCGATCATCTTGTAGTAGAGGTCGTGCGACAGCGCGTTGGCGATCGTCAGCAGCAGGCCGTCCGCGGTCGAAAGTGCGGCGGCCAGGCCGCCGGCGGCGACCAGGCCCGAAATCACGTACGGCAGGCCCGCAATCTCGGGGGTGGCCAGCACGATGATGTCCTGGCCGATCGAAATCTCCGCCAGTTGCACGATGCCGTCCTTGTTGATGTCGGTGATCGACAGCAGCCCAGGGTCCACCTTCTGCCACGCCGCCACCCAGCCCGGCAGTTCGGCGAATGCCTTGCCGACGACCAGCGTGTAGATGTCGTACTTGACCAGCACCGCCAGCGCCGGCGCGGTGAAGTACAGCAGGAAGATGAAGAACAGCGACCAGAACACCGACTTGCGCGCCTCGTTGACCGACGGCGGGGTGTAGTAGCGCATCAGGATGTGCGGCAGGGCGGCGGTTCCGACCATCAGACAGAAAGTTAGCGCGAGGAAGTTCAGCCGCTTGGTATTGCGCTCCTGTTCGGCCTTGACCGGGTCCGGATTGCGGCTGAAAAACGGTTCCGCGTGCGGAATCGGTGGGGCCGACCGGGCGGTGTTCGCGGCGATCTGCCCGGTCCAGATCTTCTTCGCATCCGCTGCGGACTTCGGATAGTCAGCCAAGGCCTTTTCGGCGGCCTTCTGCTCCGTCATCGGCGCATTGGCGGCGCGCAGTTCCTCGATCTTCTTCTCGGCCGCGACCTTGCCGTCTTCCCATGACTTCGGCAGCGCGTCGACGCGCGCCTTGGCCTCGGCGGCGCGCTGCTTGAAGATGTCGCGCACTTCCCTTTCCTTCGGATCCGCGGTCAGCGCCTTTTCGCGTTCGGTGACCTTGGCCAGCACCGTGCCGTACACGAACTGCGGCAGCGGCACGCCGGTCTGCTTCACCGCCAGCCACACCACCGGGATCATGTAGGCGACGATCAGGATGATGTACTGCGCCACCTGCGTCCACGTCACCGCGCGCATCCCGCCGAGGAACGAACACACCAGGATTCCGGCCAGGCCGAGGA
>JAKOQB010000009.1 GCA_029778535.1 Pseudomonadota bacterium
ATGCCGGCGCCGCTCACGCCCTGGCGCGGCTCGACCGCTGGCGCAGCGTCTCGAAGAGCACGACGCCGGCGGCGACCGAGACGTTGAGGCTGCTGACCTTGCCGGCCATCGGGATACGCACCAGCGAGTCGCAGCGCTCTCGCGTGAGCCTGCGCATGCCGCTGCCTTCGGCACCGAGCACCCAGGCCACCGACGGCGGAAGCGTCTCGTCGAACAGCGAGGTCGCGGCCGCGTCGTCGGCTCCGATCAGCCAGACGTCGCGCTCGCGGATCGTGTCCATCGCGCGCGCGAGATTGGTCACCATGATGTAGGGCACGCTTTCGGCAGCACCGCTCGCGGTCTGCACGGCGACCTCGGTGAGCGCGCACGCGTGGTCCTTCGGAGCGATCACCGCCGCGGCGCCGGCCCCGTCGGCCACCCGCAGGCAGGCGCCCAGGTTGCGCGGATCGGTGACGCCGTCGAGCAGCAGCAGCGTGAGCGGCGCGACGGCCGACTCGAGCAGGTCCTCGAGCGTGAGCGTCGGTGGCGCGAAGTCGACGATCGCGACCACGCCCTGGTGGCGCTTGCCGGGGCACATCTTCGCGATCCGCGCGCCGTCGACGAAGTGCGGCCTGAGCCCGGCCTGGTTGGCGACCTTGACGAGGTCGCGCACGCGCGCGTCCTCGCGCGAGGCGTCGACGTAGAGCTCGCGAACGCCTTCGGGGGCGCGCCGCAGCCGTGCCAGCACCGCGTGAAAGCCGTGGATCAGCACGATCGCTCCTGGTGTCAGCGGCGACGCTTGCGGCGCGCGCCGGCCGCCGCCGCGGGTGCGGCGCCGCGCGCGCGGGCCGCGAGGCGCTCGGCGCGCGCGCGCTTGACCGTGTCGCTCTTGGGCTTGGCGGCCTTGCGCGCCTTGCCTCCGGCGGCCTTCGAGCCGGCCTTCGACGGCTGCGCCCGGCCGCGAGCGGCCTTGGCCGGCGGCGGCGCGGCGATGTCCTCGGGTGGCGGCGTCACGGCACTGGCCGCGTCCGGGCGCAACGTGCCGTCTTCGGCGCCCTCGCGGCGGCGGATCCGGCTGATGGTGCGGAAATCCGTGCGCTCGACCAGCCGGAAATCGATGCGGCGCGCCTCGAGGTCGACGCGCGAGACCTGCACGTCGAGCTCGTCGGTGAGGCGAAAGCGCCGCCCCGTGCGCTCGCCCCGCAGCTCGTGGGTCGTCTCGTTGTACTGGAAGTACTCGCCGCCCAGCTCGGAGACGTGCACCAGCCCCTCGACGTAGAGGTCGTTGAGCGTGACGAACACGCCGAACGGCGCGACACCGGTGACGCG
>JAKOQB010000079.1 GCA_029778535.1 Pseudomonadota bacterium
CGCCAGCCGACACGCGGACTGCGATCCGGGCCTGGATCTGCTCGGTCAGTGCGACGTCCTCGCGCGCCGCGAGCACCAGCTCCTGCACCCGCAGCACGTCGAAGAAGCGCGTCTTGATCGCGGCGACGAGCGACTGCTCGGCCGACTGGAGCGCGAACCGGGCCCCTTCGGCCGAGGCGGCCGCGCCGCGGCTGCGCGCCTCGCGCAAGCCCGGCGATTCGATCCGCTGGGACAAGCCGACCGAGCCACCCGTGCCGGCCGGCGCGCCGGCCAGCCGCGCGCCCGAGTTGGCGGCGCCGAAATGCAGCTCCGGGTTCGGATAGGCGCGCGCGCTGGCGATCCCGGCCCGTGCCGCCAGGGCCTCCGCGCGCGCGGCGGCGAGGCCCGGGTTCCCGGCGCGCGCCTGCTCCAGCAACTGGGTCAGCGTGAAGCTCGGCAGCGCCGAGGCACCGTCGACGGCCGTCGGTGCCGTGGCCGCCGTGCGCGCCGCGATCACGTCGGCCGTGCCGGGCGCGGCCATCCGGCTGGGCGGATCGGCCCCGTCGGTTGCGTGCACGGCGCCGGTCGCGGCGACCGCGACGGCCAGCGCGATCGGAAGGAGCGGAACCCGGAGACGCACGCGTCGGGGCCCCGAACGGGAATCGGAGTGGAGGAGTCGCATCGGAAGCCATCTGGCGCAGGCATTGCCCATGGAGACGCCGGGCCCTGCGCTTCGGCCCGCGGCCGACGAGGGTCGGCCGACGTCTTCAAGGTCTTGCCAGCGGCGAGCCGTCCCGCGCGGGACGGGCGCTTGACCGCGTGCGACCCGGGGGCGGGGGTTCCGCCCGTATTGACCGGATCGCCCTCGGACCGGCGCTACCGGTCCGCGGCTACTCCCCTTGAGGGAAAGCGCGGATGATCTCCGCGAGTCTGCCGCCGATCAATGATTTCCCCAAACCATTTGGGCATTTGGCAGCGGTGATGATGGCGATCAAACCGCAATCGCGCGGCGCGAAGTTCAATGCGCCGATGAATCCGGTCCTCCAGGCTGTTTCGCGCCTGCTCGACGGCGCGCCCGGCACCCCGAGCGCGCTGTCGGCGGCGGAACTCACCGACACGCTCGCGGGCGAGACCCGCCTGCGCATGGCCACGCGCCTGGCGCTCGTCGAACTGGCAGCGCGCTGCGAACATCCGACCCCCTCCGACGAAGTCCCGCCGGCGCCGTGCACGCTGTGCGCGCCGCTGCTCGCCGAGCGCATCCAGCGGCTGGCCGGGATGAGCGACGAGCAGGCGCTCGCCGGCCTCGTCGAGCTCACGCCGCAGCTGCGCGAACTGGCCGACATGCTCCAGGCGGAAGCGCACCCGCTGGCGGTGCTGCCGAAGGCCCTGCTCGAGTTGTTGCGAGCAAGGCTTCACTGACATCGGGCGTCCTCAGGGCGCCAGGCGCTGGCGGGACCAACCCTCGCCTTCGCGACGATAGGCGATCCGGTCGTGCAGCCGGGACGGTCTTCCCTGCCAGAACTCCCAATAGTCCGGGGCGAGCCGATAGCCGCCCCAGTGCGGCGGCCTCGGCGGATGCAGGCCGAACTTCAACCCGAACTCGGCCGCGCGCGCAACCAGCGCCGCCCGTGACGACAGCGGGCGGCTCTGGTCCGACGCCCAGGCGCCGATCCGCGACGCGAGCGGCCGGGATGCGTAGTAAGCGTCCGACTCGGCGGGATGGACCCGCTCGACGGGCCCCTCGATGCGGACCACGCGCTCGAGTTCGACCCAGTGGAACTGCAGCGCGGCGAACGGATGCGCGGCCAGCTCGCGCCCCTTGCGGCTCTCGTAGTTCGTATACCAGACGATTCCGCGCTGGTCGAACTCCTTGATCAGCACGACACGCGTCGAGGGCCGTC
>JAKOQB010000080.1 GCA_029778535.1 Pseudomonadota bacterium
GCCCGTCATGACTTCCGTGCTTCCCGCGCCGACCGTTCCTGCCTTCTTCGACGAGGCGCCGGCGATCCTGGTTCACGACGCGCTGGCGGAGTTCCTCGGCGCCGCCGAGGGCGGGATCGTCGAATACCGCTACGCCGACGCGGTGAAACTCGCCGGGCACTCGTGCCCGACCGTGGCCGGCGCGTTCATGATGGCCCGGGCAGCGCTTCGCGCGCTCTATCCCGACCCGCGCGAGTTGCCCGAGCGCGGGGAGATCCGCGTCGATTGCCGCGACGCGCGCGATGCCGGCGTGACCGGCGTGATCGCGACCGTGCTGGGCCTGGTCACGGGCGCGGCGGGCGACGGAGGCTTCCGCGGCATCGGCGGCCGCTTCGTGCGGCGCGACCGTCTGCACTTCGACCAGCCGGTAGTCCACGGCGAGGTGCGTTTCACGCGGCTCGACGATGGCCGCGCCGTCGACGCGTCGACGCGGCTCGATCGCGTGCCCGGCGACCCGCGGATGGCCTGGGCGATGTCTCGCAACCTGGGCGGCACGGCCGCCCCGGACGAGGCGGCGCTGTTCCGCGAGCTGTGGCAGGACCGCGTCCGCCGCATCCTGGTCGATCACGCCGACGACCCCGAGCTGATCGCCATCGTTCCCGTTCCCCGGTAGCGCAGCCGCGCCGAAAGACCCCTGCTGCGACGCGGTTGACACAAACAGTACCAAAACAGTACTGTTTGAACCGTACTGGCGCGACGACCGCGACGCCAGGGAGGACCGACAGCAATGCTCCGGATCAGCAGGCTCGCCGACTACGGCACGCAAGTCATGACCCAGATGGCAAGCCATCCCGAGCGCCTTTTCAGCACGAGCGACCTCGCGACCTCGCTCGGCCTCGGCCAGGCGACGGTCAGCAAGGTGCTCAAGAGCCTCGCGCGCCATGACCTCGTCGCCGGTGTGCGCGGGCTGCACGGAGGCTATTCGCTGGCGCGTCCGCCGCAGGAAATCACCGTCGCCGACGTGGTCGACGCGCTCGAAGACCAGCCGTTCGGACTCACCGAGTGCAGCGCCACCTCGGGCAACTGCGACATCGAAACCAGCTGCCACGTGCGCACCAACTGGCAGAAGATCAGCCTGATCGTGCGCCGCGC
>JAKOQB010000003.1 GCA_029778535.1 Pseudomonadota bacterium
CACGGTGTCGACGATCAGCGGGTCGTCGGCACGGCGCAGGCCGAAGCGCACCAGTTGCAGCACGTCGGTCGCGATCTGCTCGTCGGCCGGCGGCGCCGCCTCGATCCGGTTGCGGATCGGTAGCCGCCGATGCAGCGCCGCCTCGCCGCCCGGCGCCGTCGGCGGCGCGATCCGGACGAAATAGCCGCGCACGCCCAGGCGTCGCGCAAGTGCGGTGTCGAAGACCGCGGTCAGTTCTTCGATCCGCGCATTCCAGTCGTCGGCGAGTGCGAGCGCGAACTCGCGCAAGCCGGGTTCGACGAAGCGGGCGCCCGCGACCAGCGCGGCGATGCAGACCGCCAGCGTGAACGCGTTGACGCCCGCGTCCTCTTCCCAGCGGTCCTGCTCGCTCGCGGGGCCCGTGCGCGCGACGAACGCGATCGCCCGCCGCACCATGTCGCCGACCTCGATACCGTCGAGCGCATCGTGCTCGGCGAGCAGCGCCGCGAGCAGCACCGGAAAAGCGGCCTCGTCGAGCTGTAAGCCGCGCCAGTAAGGCGTACCGCCGAGCCACTGATTCTGGTGCCAGTGGCCGTCGGCCTGCTGCGACGCGATCAGGTAGCGCAGCACGTTGCGTGCGCGCTCCAGCTCGCCGAGCGCGATCAGCGCGCCGGCGCATTCGACCAGGTCGCGCGGCCAGACGAGATGGTAGCCGCCGCGCTCGTCGCGCCGGTTGCCCCAGGGGACGCTGAGGCTGGCGACGATCGCGCCGGGGTAGATCCTGTCCTGGTGCGCGCGCAGCACCATCGCCGACACCGCGACCTGCTCGCGCACCCGCGGCGACAGCGTGGCCGGCAGCCGCACCGGCAGCTCCTCGTGCCAGCGCGTCCACTGCGCCACCTGCCGCTGCCAGGGCTGCTCGAACGGCTGCGCGAGCGATGCGATCGCGAGCGCGGCCGCTGCCTCGCGGCTGCTCGCCAACCCGAGCGCGAGCACGCAGCGGCGCGGCAGCTCGCCCATCAACGCGACGTTGCCCGGTCCGGCGCGCCGATTCTCCCAGCGCATCGCCGCATGACGGTCGAAGTCCTGCCAGCCGTCGCTGGCGCCGACGTAGCCCGCGCTGCCGCGCAGCCAGGCGTCGCGCTGCGC
>JAKOQB010000081.1 GCA_029778535.1 Pseudomonadota bacterium
CGGCGAGCGCGCGCGCGATCGCGATCCGCTGCCGCTGGCCGCCCGAGAATTCATGCGGATAGCGCTGCATGCTGTCGGCGCGCAGGCCGACCTTCTCCAGCAGCGCGGCGATGCGCGCGCGGCGCTCCTCGACGCCGATCTCCGGCCGCAGCGACGCGACGCCCTCCTCCAGGATCTCGGCCACGCGCATGCGCGGGTTCAGCGACGCGAACGGGTCCTGGAAGATGATCTGGATGTCGCGCCGTGCGCGTCGCAATGCCTCGCCTTCCAGTTGATCCAGCGGCCGGCCCGCCAGTCGTGCGTCGCCCGCCACCTGCGCTGAACCGCGCAGCAGCTGCAGCAGCGCTTTGCCGGTCGTCGTCTTGCCGCAGCCGGATTCGCCCACCAGCGCCAGCGTGCGCGCAGGCTGAAGCGAGAACGACACGCCGTCGACGGCCTTCACGTACCCGACCGTGCGCTTCAGCAGTCCACGCCGGATCGGGAACCACACGCGGTAGTCGCGGACTTCGAGCAAGGGAGAACCAGCGTCGGGCTTTGTGGAGAAGTCGGCGATGGCCGCACTCGAGTCCAATGAAGGCTCTTTGCCCTCACCCCCGCCCTCTCCCGCTGATGCGGGCGAGGGAGATGCGTCATAGAGGACGCACCGCACCTGATGGGTCGCGGTCGGTTCATGGAGCGGCGGCGGCGCCGAGCGGCATTTCGGCAGCGCCGCCGGACAGCGATCGACGAACCGGCACGCGCTGAACGGGCGATTCAACGGCGGGACGGTGCCCGGGATCGCCGCGAGCTGCCGGCCGCGCTTGCCGGTGTCTGGAATCGCGGCGAACAGCAGTTGCGCGTACGGATGCAACGGGCGCGCGAAGAACTCGGCGGTGTCGGCTACCTCGACCACCTGCCCTGCGTACATCAGCGCGATCCGGTGCGCCATCTCGGCGACGATGCCCAGATCGTGCGTGATCAGCAGCATCGACATCTTCTGCGCCGCCTGTAGTTCCTTCAGCAGGTCGAGGATCTGCTTCTGGATCGTGACGTCGAGCGCCGTGGTCGGTTCGTCGGCGATCACCAGGTCCGGTTCGACTGCCAGCGCGATCGCGATCATCACGCGCTGCTTCTGCCCGCCGGAAAGCTGGAACGGGTACGCATCGACGCGGCGCTCGGGCTCGGGCAGGCCGACGCGCCTGAGCCAGTCGACGGCCTTCGCGCGCGCCGCGTCGCCGCGCAACGGCGTGTGCGCCTCGATCGCCTCGACAATCTGGCGGCCGACCGTCATCACCGGGTTCAGGCTGGTGGCCGGCTCCTGGAAGATCATCGACACCTTGGCGCCGCGGAACTCGCGCATCCGCCGCTCGGGCAAGTCGGCGAGATCGGTGCCGTCGAGCAGCACGTTGCCGGCGGCGATGCGCGCGTTGTCCGGCAGCAGGCGCGCGATCGACATCGCGGTCATCGACTTGCCGCAGCCCGACTCGCCGACCAGCGCAAAGGTCTCGCCCGGCGCGATGTCAAACGTCACGTCGTCGGCGGGCACGACCGTGCCCTGCGACGACGCGATCTCGGTGCGGACGTGGCGCAGGCTGAGCATCGTTCACTTCGCGAGCTGCACGACGAGCTCTTTCCCGCACGCCTGTGCATACTTGCGCAGAGTAGCCAAGGACGGCGAATGCTTGCCGGTCGCAAGCGCTCTTTCCAGACGAGCGATTGCCGGCGGCTGCGTTCCCATGCGGGCCGCAACGTCGGCCTGGGTCAGGCCGGCATCGCGCCGTGCTTTCAACAACAGATCGAGAAGCGCGCCTTCCTCTCGCTCGATGCGCTCGACCTCTTTGCGGACGCCCGGCCGACGCATAAGCCTTCTGACGACTTGATCATGAGTTCGCATGTTTGACCTCCTTCATGCGCTTGCGCGCGACTTCGATCTCCCTTGGCGGAGTCTTTTGCGACTTCTTGATGAACGAGTGCAGCATCACGATACGGCGGCCGATCAACGTACAGAAGAAGACCCGCGCAATTCCTTCCGCGCCCTTCAGGCGCAACTCGAACAGACCATCGCCGAAGGCTTCCGAGTGAGGCGAGCCGAGATTCGCACCAACAGCGGTCATACGGCGAGTCAGGACCACGTACCGAGCAGCCAGCGAGTCGGGCAGCGCAAGGATCCGCTCTTCGACTTCCTCGCTGTAGTACTCGATGACGAAGTCCACGCCACCACTATAACAAATATGTTATTAGCCGACAAGCGCCGTGCGTCCACGGCTTCCCGAAGCCCTATTTTTTTTCGATGAAGCGCGGATCGAACGCGTCGCGCACCGCATCGGCGAACAGGTTCGCCGACAGCACGATCACGAACATGAACGTGAATGCGGTCGCCAGCGTCCACCAGATCGCCGGCTCGCGCGACAGTTCGGCGCGCGCGGTGTTGATCAGCGTGCCGAAACTCGCCATCGACGGATCCACACCCACGCCGACGTACGACAGGATCGCCTCGGCCAGCACGAGGCCGGAGAACGCGATCACCACGTTGATCAGGATCACGTGCATCAGGTTCGGCACCAGGTGCACGGTCATGATCTGCCAGGTGCGCACGCCGAACGCCTGCGCGGCCTGCACGTATTCCAGCTCGCGCAGCCGCAGCACCTCGGCGCGGATCAGGCGCGCCAGCTCGGTCCAGCTCGTCACGCCCAGGATCACACACAGGAAGAACAGGCGCGCGTCGGTGCGCTCGGCTGCGGTCTGGAACAGGTCCGGGTTGTTGTCGATGAAGATGATCAGGATCAGCACCGCCGCGGCCAGCAGCAGCAGGTACGGAATCGAATTGAGCACCGTGTACACGTACTGGATCACCTCGTCGACCCAGCCGCGCAGGTAGCCGGCCGCGATGCCGAGCCCGACCGCGATCGGCAGCGTGACCAGCGTCGTCATCGTGCCGATCACCAATGCGGTGCGGATACTCTTCAGCGCCAGATACAGCAGGTCGTTGCCGGTGCGGTCGGTGCCGAACACGTGGTACGCGGCCGACAGCGTCGCGATCGGACCGATCAGCAGCGCCAGCACGCCGAGCGTGACCAGCAGCGCGCGCAACGGCAGCTCCGTGCGGCCGCGCGCGAGATCGCGCAGGGACTCGGCCAGCGGAACCTGCAGCCGGCGCGCGCGCAGCGCCGCTACCGTGAGCGCGAGCACGGCGGCGGCAAACGCGCCGCCGGCCATCCCGGCGGCCGTGCGCTGCGCGATGTCCGCGGCCCACTCGTGCTCTGGATGCTTCAGGTGCGCACCGCCGTACTTCAGGCGCGGAAATTCGCGCACCGGCTTGCCGTCGACCTCGACGGTTTCCTTCTGATAGCTCAAATAAGCAAGCGGTTCCGAGTAAGTGGTTTCACGCCCCGACTCCTGCCGCGCCAGCAACACGTCGAGCACGGAGCGCGTGACCGGCGAGTACGCGACCTGCCCGCCTTCGTCCGCCAGCCGCTCGCGGAAGTGCAGCGAGTCGGCGACGCCGATCGCCGCCACGATCGCGAGCAGCGTCGCGGTCACCGCGCCGACCGGCCGCGCGAATGCCTTGCGCCACGTCGCCGCCAGGTGCGGTGTGCGCGCGACGCGCCACGTGTACAGGGCCGCACCCGCCAGCACGATCAGGACTGCCCAATCGGTCCAGAGGATGACGGGTTTCAACGATCGCCTCGAAATGCGCCCCTCACCCTAACCCTCTCCCCGTGATCGGGGAGAGGGGACCAAGACTCCCTCTCCCACATCAGTGGGAGAGGGTTGGGGTGAGGGAAGAATTCCGGTCGCATGCCTTCAATGCAACCGAATCCGCGGATCCGCCACCGCGTACAGCACGTCGGTCGCGAGATACGCCGCGATGTACAGCGCAGAGCCGAAGAACACCATCGCGCGCACGATCGAGAAGTCCTGCTGCGTGATGCCCTCGATCGTCAGCGCGCCGAGCCCCGGGATCGCGAAGAACGTCTCGGTCACGATCGCGCCGCCGAACACCACCGGCAGCAGCGACGCCGACGAGGTGATGATCGGCAGCCAAGAATTGCGCAGCACGTGGCGAAACATGATGGCGAATTCAGACAGTCCCTTGCTGCGGGCGGTGCGCACGTAGTCCTTGCCGAGTTCCTCCAGATAGATCGTGCGGTACAGCCGCGCGTCGGGGCCGAGCCGCGCGACCACCAGCACCAGGATCGGCAGCATCACGAAGCTGAACATCTGCGGCCCCGGCACGTAGCCCGACAGCGGCGCCAGCCGCAGCACCTTGCTGAACACGTACTGTCCCATGATGATGAAGAACAGCGACGAGATCGACATCAGCGCAACCAGCAGCACCACGCCGGCCGCGTCGAGCCTGGTGCCGCGGAACATCGCCAGCCCGAGCGAGAACACGACCGACACGCCCACCGTCAGGATGAACACCGGCACGCCGATGCCGAACGAGATCGGCAGCCGCTCGCGGATCTCCTCGGCGATGTCGCGCCCCTCGTTGGTCTTGCCGAAATCGAAATGCAGCAGTCGCACGGTCGTGTCGACGAACACCGTGTCGGCGAGTTTCGCGAGCCCCGGCGCCTTGGCGTTGAAGTACAGCGGCTTGTCGTAGCCGCGCTCGGCCTTCCAGCGCTCGACCGCCTCGGCGGTGACGCGCTTGCCACCCAACTGCAGCCGCGCCATGTCCTCCGGCGTGTTGATGGTGAAGAACAGGATGAACACGAGCAGGTTCACGCCCGCCAGCACGAGCACCGCGTACAGCAGCCGGCGCGCGAGGTAGGCCAGCATCAGCCCTGCCCTGCCTCGACCAGTTGTCCGCGCGCGCTCGTGCGCTCACGCCGCTGCCACAGGCGCCACGCGGGCCAGACCACGAGCAGCGCGAGAGCGAAGAACACCACGACCGGCCACGGCCGCGGCTTGTTCCATTCGGCGATCTTCGCGGCGCGCAGCGGCACGTCGATGCGCAGGAACTTGGCCTGGTCCTTCAGGATCAGCGTCGGCTTGGCGTTGTGCACCCACATTTGGTACACGCCGGTGGCGCCGGGAAAGATGCCGAACATCCACACCGCGTCGTTCTGCAGGATCTTCACCATCTTGTCGATCAGCGCCTGCCGCTGCGGGCCATCGGGCAGGTTCTTCATCTCGTCGTACAGCTTGTCGTACTCGGGGTTTTCGTAGTTGGCGGCATTCTCGCCGTCGAACTTCACCTTCGACTGCGTGCTGTTCAGCAGGAACAGGAAATTCTCCGGATCCGGATAGTCGGCGTTCCAGCCCCAGAAGAAGATCTGCTCCAGCCCCTTGCGCATGCGGTCCTGGAAGCGGTTGTAGTCGGTGGCGCGGATCTCGAGCTGGATGTCGAGCTTGGCCATCTGCTTCTGCTGCCAGTCGAGCCGCGCCTGATACGCAGGCCCCACGCCGTTGCTGTCGTAGTACAGCACCAGCGGCTTGCCGGTCTTGGCATCGCGCCCGCCGGGATAGCCGGCCTCGGCCAGCAGCTTCTTCGCCTCGTCCAGCGAACGGCGCTGCGGGCGGCCGTCCTTGCATACGTGCGTGACCGGATTGATGCCGTCGCAGCCGGCGCGATAACCGAACAGCCCGGGCGGAATCGGGCTCATCGCGGTCTCGGCGGCGCCGTAGATGTCGAAGAAGATGTTCGTGTATTCCTCCCAGTCGGTCGCGATCGAGATCGCCTGGCGCAGCTTGCGATGGCGCTCTGCTTCTTCCGGCGTGGCACCCTTACCGACCACCGGGTCGAGCCAGTTGAAGCCCATATACCAGCTGTTCGGCTCCACCGACGTCGGCAACTGGATCCCGTGGTCCTGCAGCAGCTTCCAGCGCCCGGTGTGGTCGCGCAGTTCCTGCTGCAGCTTGAAGCCATCGTCGAGCCGCTCGATCTGCGGCACGTCGTAGTACCCCTGGATCACTTTCGCTTCGAGCGGCTGGCGCTCCTTCTCGATCGTCGACACCACGCGATCGACGAACGGCGTGGACTTGCCGCAGTCTTCGAGCCAGCCCTTCTCCTTGTCGCCCGGCATCCCTTCGCACGGATACGGCTCGCCGCGATAGTTGGGATTGCGTTCCATCACGTAGCGATTCGGCCCCTGCTCGACCAGCATGAACGGACCGGTGCCGACCGGCCACTGGTTCAGCGTCAGCGCGTGGTCGGCCATGCCGCGCTGGGCAAAGAACTTGTCCGCCTCCCACGGCACGGGGGAAAAGAACGGCATCGCCAGCCAGTACTTGAACTGCGGGTACTTGCCCAGCACGCGGATCTCGAGCGTGCGCGCATCGATCGCGCGCGCGCCGTCGAAGCGCACCTCGCGCAGATCGCGCCACGGCAGATAGAGGTCCTGCGGATCGCGGCCCGCGAGCCTCTGCTTGTGCTCGGCGCGCAGCCGGTCGCCCAGTCCCTTCAGATCGACGATGTACTGGTTCAGCAGTCCGTACAGCGGCGACGGCGTCGGTACATAGGGGCTCGCGAGCCGCTTGATCTGGTACACGTAATCGTCGGCGGTCAGCTCGCGCGTGGTGACGGCCGCGTCCTTCAGCGGGAAGTCGGCGATCTCGAACTTGCCCGCGATGTCGGCCGGCGTCAGGTTCTGATAGAGGTAGCTGCCGTCGGCGCGACGCGCGAACGCCGGGTGCGGCTGGAACCGGATGCCCGGTTTCAGGTGCAGCGTGTAGATCGACAGCGCGATCCGGTCGGCCGGCGCATCGTCAGGCAGCGGCCGGCCGTCCTGGTCCAGATAGCGGACCTCGGGCAGCCCGGTCATCGTGTTGCCTTCCAGCGTGTACGGCCGCTTCAGGTAGTCGTAGCGCAGCGGCGGCTCGTAGATGTTGAACACCCACGGCGTCTCGTTGTTCGCGTACGAGCTGACCGGATCGAGATACTTGGGCCGCTCCTGGAACGCGGTGAACAGCGTGTTGGTCTTCTCCCAGCCGCGCGGGTGCGGGCTGTTGACGACCTGGCTGCAGCCGGACACGGCGACGAGCAGCAGCAGCGCGGCCACGCGCCACGGAACTCCAGCTCCTTGCCCCATCTTCGCGATTCTCCTTCGCCCCGCCCCTCGTGAGGGGGAACCGTCTCGCGCTCGCCTTTTTACGAAGGCGCGGATTGTACGGTGCCGCCCGCTCGAATCAACGCGCTGCGACGGGCGCGCCTCTGCCGCGATAGACTCGGCGTCCGTGGTCGCCACAACGCTCGCCCCATTCGACTGGCCGGTCCGCGTGTACTACGAAGACACCGACGCGGGCGGCATCGTCTACTACGCCAACTTCCTGCGGTACTTCGAACGCTGCCGGACCGAATGGTTGCGCGCGCTCGGCATCGAGCAGCAACGCCTGCGCGAAAAGGACGGGCTGCAGTTCGTGGTGGTGAACGCTTCGATCGACTACCGCCGTCCGGCTAGGCTGGACGACCGTCTCACCATCCGCGCCGAGATTGCCGAAACTGCGCGCACCTGGCTGGTCTTCGCCCAGCAGGCGCTGCGCGGCGATGAACTCCTGGCCACGGCCGAGGTCAAGGTGGCATGCCTGGACGCGCAGTCGATGGCACCGGCGCGCCTGCCGGCCTCGCTGGCAATGAAGATCAAGACCGAAAGCCCGCCGAGATGAACGCTTCCGCCGACCTGTCCATCCTGTCGCTGGTGACCAAGGCCACGCTGGTCGTGCAGCTGATCATGGCGCTGCTGCTGATCGTGTCGCTCGCCTCATGGACGGTGATCTTCGGCAAGGGCTTCTCGATCCGCCGTGCGCGCAAGGAGACTGATACGTTCGAGCGCGAGTTCTGGAGCGGCACCGATCTGAACGCGCTGTACCAGCGCGCCACCAACCGGCGCCGCCGCACCTGCGCGCTCGAGCGCATCTTCGAGTCCGGCATGAGCGAGTACCACAAGCTGCACGGGCGCGGCGACGCGCAGGCCACGCTCGACGGCGCGCGCCGCGCGATGCGCGCCAGCTACCAGCGCGAGATGGACGCGCTCGAAGGCCGGTTGCAGTTTCTCGCCTCGGTGGGCTCGGTCAGCCCGTACATCGGCCTGTTCGGCACCGTGTGGGGGATCATGCACGCGTTCACCGGACTGGCGAGCCTGGAGCAGGCCACGCTCGCCAGCGTGGCGCCCGGCATCGCCGAGTCGCTGATCGCGACCGCGATCGGCCTGTTTGCCGCGATCCCGGCGGTGGTCGCGTACAACCGTTTCGCGCACGACATCGATCGGCTCGCCAACCGGTTCGAGACCTTCATCGAGGAGTTCTCGAACATTCTGCAGCGGCACCGCTAAGCCATGGCACTGCTCCTGCGGCGCAAGGACGGCGGCAGCCGGCGGCTGCTGGCAGACATCAACGTCGTGCCGTACATCGACGTGATGCTGGTGCTGGTGGTGATCCTGATGGTTTCCGCGCCGTTCGTGAATCCGAGCCTGGTCAACCTGCCGCGCGTGGGCAAGTCGTCGAAGACGCCCGACCGGCCGCTGGAGATCGTGATCAAGTCCGACGGCAAGCTGCTGCTGCGGGAGACCGGCAAGGAACTCGCCAACGACCTGCCCGGTGCGGTGGCGGTCATCAAGCAGCGGCAGAAGGCCAGACCCGATTCGCCGCCACCGGTCGTTATTGCCGCTGACAAGGACGTGCGCTACGAGCAGGTGATGAAGGTGATGAGCGCGCTGCAGAAGGAGAACGTCGCGCGCGTCGGCCTGGCCGTCGTGCCAGAGAGCCGATGACCGCTGCCGCCCTCACTCCGCCGCGCGGGCCCAAGCCGACCGAGAACATGGCCGGCTCGTTCGTGCTGGCGGTGGCGATGCACGCGCTGCTGGTCGCGGCGCTGTGGGTCGCGGTGCAATGGCGCACGCAGCCGCAAGGGCCGGTCGTGGCCGAACTGTGGGGCGCGCTGCCGCCACCGCCGGCGGAGGTCGCGCCTCCCCCGCCGCCCCCGCCGCCGCCCGCCGTTCGCACGCCGCAACCCGAACAGCCCAACGCCGACATCGTGCTGCAGCAGGAACGGCTGAAGAAGCTGGCCGAGGAGAAGAAGCGCGAGGAAGAAAGAAAGCGGGAGGAAGAACGCAAGCGCGAGGAAGAGAAGAAGCGCGAGGCCGAGCAACGCAAGCTCGAGGAAGCCAAGCGCAAGGCCGAGGAAGACAAACGCGCGGCCGCCCAGCGCGAGGCGATCCGCAAGGCGGAGGAACAGCGGATGCAGCAACAGCTCGCCTCCGGCGCTCCGACGCCCGGCGCGGCGGGGGGCGGCCGCGGCGACGCGAGCTATGCGGCGCAACTGGTCGCGCTGATCAAGCCACGCATCGTGTTCGCGGTGCCCGAGGGCACGTCGCCGCAAATCTATGCCGACTTCCAGGTCGACCTGCTGCCGACCGGAGAGATCCTCGCGGTCAGGCTGCTCAAACCGAGCGGCCTGCCCGGCTACGACGCCGCGGTCGAGCGCGCGATCCGGCGCACCGACCCGTTTCCGCGCAAGCGCGACGGCACGGTCGACCGCACGGTGATGATCCGCTTTCGTCCGGTTGACGCGCAATGACGCTAGCCCGCGCGATCGATAACCCTGAACGGTTTCTTATAATTTGATTCACATGCAGACCGGACTTCTTCGCGCGGCGGTTGTCGCCGTGCTCGCCTGGTGTTCGCTTGCCTTCGCGCAACTGCGGGTCGAGATCACCGGCGTCGGCTCCAACCAGTTCCCGATCGCGATCGCCAATTTCCAGCGCGACGGCAATCCCCCGCAGCCGATCGACGAGATCGTGCGCGCCGATTTGCAGCGCTCGGGCCTGTTCCGCCTGGTCGACACCGGCGGCGCGACGCTGTCGGAAACCGCGCCGGTGAATTTCTCCGACTGGCGCGGCCGCGGCGCCGACGCGGTCGTGGTCGGCTCGGTGTTCCGGCTGGCCGATGGCCGCTACGATCTGCGCTTCCGCCTGTACGACGCGGTCAAGCAGGGGCAGCTCGACGGCCTGTCGTACGTCTCCACCGTCGCCGAGCTGCGGCTCAATGCGCACCGGATCGCCGACCGCATCTACGAGAAGATCACCGGCGAAAGAGGCGTGTTCGCCACCCGCATCGCGTACGTGGTGCAACTGGCAAAGAACAGCTTCCAGCTCGACGTGGCCGATGCCGACGGCGCCAACGCACAGGCCGCGCTGCGCTCGCGCGAGCCGATCATGTCGCCGGCATGGTCGCCGGACGGAACGCGGCTCGCGTACGTGTCGTTCGAAAGCGGCAAGCCGGTCGTGTATGTGCACACGATCGCCACCGGCGAGCGGCGCGCGGTGGCGAATTTCCGCGGCAGCAATTCCGCGCCGGCGTGGGCGCCCGACGGCCGCTCGCTCGCGGTCGTGCTGACGCGCGACGGCATCTCGCAGATCTACTCGATCAACCTCGACGGCAGCGGGCTGAAGCGGTTGACCCATTCGAACGCGATCGACACCGAGCCCGTGTACTCGCCCGACGGCAAGTACATCTACTTCACGTCCGACCGCGGCGGCGGCCCTCAGATCTATCGGATGGCGCCCGACGGCTCCAACGTGCAGCGGGTGACCTTCAACGGCGACTACAACGTCAGCCCGCGCGTCAGCGGCGACGGCCGGCTGATCGCGTACATCGGCCGGCGCGGCGGCAAGTTCCAGGTCTATGCGCTCGACCTCGCGACCAGCCAGGAGATGCCGCTGACCGACACCGTGATGGACGAATCGCCGAGCTTCGCGCCCAACGGGCGCATGCTGCTGTACGCGACCGAGATCAACGGCCGCGGCATCCTCGCCACCGTTTCTACCGACGCGCGCGTGCGCACGCGCCTGTCGGGCCCGAGCGGCGACGTGCGCGAGCCGACCTGGGGACCTTTTATCAAGTAGGAGACCAACCGTGAAGAAAACGATCGCACTGCGCTTCATAAGCTTCGCCGCCGCCGCGCTGCTCGCCGCCGGCTGCGCCACGACCAAGCTGGAGGAACCGGCGCCGGTCACCGACAAGAGCACCGCGGCCAAGCCCGCGACGCCGGGCACCGGCGCCGACACGCGCGCGGTCGCGCCGGTCGACGCGGGCAGCCGCGGCGATCCGCTGAACGATCCGAACAGTCCGCTCGCCAAGCGCAGCGTGTTCTTCGACTTCGACAGCTTCGTCGTCAAGCCGGAGTTCCAGACGCTGGTCGAGGCGCACGGCAAGTACCTGACCACCAACAAGGCGCGCCGGATCGTGATCGAGGGCAACGCCGACGAGCGCGGCAGCCGCGAATACAACCTCGCGCTCGGGCAGAAGCGCGCCGACGCCGTCAAGAGCCGCCTGGCGCTGCTCGGCGTGGCCGAAGGCCAGGTCGAGACCGTGAGCTTCGGCGAGGAGAAGCCGCGCGCCACCGGCCACGACGAGGCATCGTGGGCGCAGAACCGGCGCGCGGACATCAACTACAAGTGAGGCGTGAGCCGTGATCCGTGATCCGGGGAAGTTCGCGTTCGCCCTGCTGGCGTGGAGCGCGCTCGCCGCGCCCGCGCACGCCGCGCTGTTCGGCGACGACGAGGCGCGCAAGGCGATCATCGAGCTGCGCGCCAAGGTCGCGGAGCAGGAACAGCAGCTGCAGGCGAAGGACGCCGAGCTGGCGAAGCGGATCGAACAGCTCGAGACCGCCAATCGCGCGCAGCTCGAGTTCGCCAACACGATCGAGTCGCTGCGGCGCGAGATCGCCACGCTGCGCGGCGAGATCGAGCGGCTGACGCGCGATGTGGCCACCCAGCAGCAGCGCAGCCGCGACCTTTACACCGACATCGACACGCGGCTGAAGAAGCTCGAGCCGGTCGCGGTGACCGTCGACGGCCAGCAGGCCAGCGTCGATCGCAACGAGCAGGCCGCGTACGACGCGGCGCTGGCGCAGTTTCGCGCCGGCGATTTTCGCGGCGCCGCGACCAACCTGCAGTCGTTCGTCGCGCGCTACCCGCAGTCGCCGTACGCGGCGTCGGCGCAGTACTGGCTCGGCAACTCGCTGTACCAGCTCAAGGACTACCGCAGCGCGATCGCCGCGCAGCAGGTGGTGGTCGAGCGCTATCGCGATTCGCCGCGCACGCCCGACGCGCTGCTGAACATCGCCTCGAGCCAGGTTGAACTGAACCAGAGGCCGCAGGCGCAGGCCACGCTGCAGCGGATCCTGAAGGACTATCCGGACAGCGAGGCGGCCAAGGCCGCGCGCGAGCGGCTGCCCGCGATGAAACGGTAGGAAATCCCGCGCTGAAGCGCGGGTACGACTTTTTCCTCGGCGATAGCATTGCCGCATGCCCGCCGAAATCACCGCCGCCGATCTGCCCGCGCTCCGCGCCACCGTGCTGTGGTCCACGTTCGCGCTCGCGTTCGTGTTCGGCGCGGTCGCGCAGCGCACCGGGTTCTGCACGATGGGCGCGGTGGCGGACATCATCAACTTCGGAGACTGGACGCGGATGCGGCAATGGCTGCTCGCGATCGCGGTGGCGATCCTCGGCACCGCCGCGCTCGCGGCCAGTGGCGCGATCGATCTTTCCAAGTCCATCTACACCGCGCCGCGCTTCACGCTCGCCAGCTACGTGCTCGGCGGATTCGCATTCGGCTTCGGCATGGTGCTCGCCGGCGGCTGCGGCAGCCGCACGCTGGTACGGCTCGGCGGCGGGAGCCTGAAGTCGCTGGTCGTGTTCTTCGTGCTCGGCGTCGTCGCTTTCATTACGCTGCGCGGCGCGCTGGGCGTGTTTCGCAGCGGCGTGATCGACCCGCTCGGCGCGCAGTTCGCGACCACGCAGGACGTGCCCGCGCTGCTCGCCGCCGCGACCGGTCTTGCAAAGGCACGGCTGCAGCCGATCGCCGCGCTCCTGGCCGGCGGCGCGCTGCTCGCGTTCGTGTTCGCGCGCCGCGACTTCCTGCAGTTCGACAACCTGCTTGCCGGCATCACCATCGGGGCGGTGATCGTCGGCGTCTGGTACGTGTCGGGGCATCTCGGGCACCTGGCCGAGCACCCGGAGACGCTGGAAGAAGCGTTTCTCGCGACCAACTCGGGCCGCATGGAATCGCTGTCGTTCGTGGCGCCGATCGCCTACACGCTCGACTGGCTGATGTTCTTCAGCGACAGGAGCAAGGTGCTGACGCTCGGCATCGCCGCCGTGATCGGCATGGTCGCCGGCTCCGCCGCCTATGCGCTGGCGAGCCGCACGTTCCGCTGGGAAGGCTTCCGCGACACCGAAGACACCGCCAACCACGTCGTCGGCGCGGCGCTGATGGGCTTCGGCGGCATCACCGCGCTCGGCTGCACGGTCGGACAGGGCCTGAGCGGCGTGTCGACGCTCGCGGCGGGCTCGATCATCGCTTGGCTTTCGATCATCGGCGGCGCGGTCATCGGCGTGAAGTACCAGGCGTGGCGGCTGCAGCGGATGTCGGTTTGACCGGCCTTCCTCGCACGCGGATATAATCCGCGCCTCACCATTTCGTCGGCGCGTTTCCCTCTGCCGGCGATTCCCGAGCGGGTCGTTAGCTCAGTCGGTAGAGCAGCGGACTTTTAATCCGTTGGTCGCAGGTTCGAATCCTGCACGACCCACCACGATTTCAAGCACTTACAGTTCATCGACGAGCGCGCCCAGTGTGCCTGCGGGACTTTTGCGGGACCTACGCGGCAATTCGTCGCCGCAAAACGACGAGCCCAGGTCGACGCTCGTCC
>JAKOQB010000010.1 GCA_029778535.1 Pseudomonadota bacterium
CGTCGAAGTTCGTGGTCGGCTGGCTGCACGCCGAACTCGCCGGCAGCTGGTTCCGCTCGATCGCGCACCCGCTGTACCTGTTCGCCGGATCGGCGATCGTCGCCGCGTTGCTGGCGTTCTGCGTGTCGCGGATCGCCCGGCGCCTCGACCTGCGCAACGAGAACTCGGCGCTGCTGCTGCTCGGCATGATCCTGCTCGCGCTGTCGGTCACGAAGATGGCCAACCTGTCGACGCTGCTGGTGCCGCTGCTCGCCGGCCTGATGCTTCGCAACAGCACCGAGCGGCCCTGGATCTGGCCGCGCCACTTCGGCACGGCTGGCGGCGCGCTGGTGCTGCTGCTGTTCGTCATCACCGGATCGGTGTGGTCGGTCGACGCGCTGATGGCCGGCGCCGCGCTCGGCGCGGCGGTGATCGTCGCGCGGTTCGCGGCCAAGACGGTCGTGACCGTCGTGCTCGGACGGCCGAGCGGCCTGTCGGTGCGGCAGGGGCTGGCGCTGGGAGTCGCGCTGATGCCGATCTCTGGTGCCGCGCTGGTGATGATGGCCGACCTGCAGGCCGTATTCCCCGAATTCGCCGCGAAGCTGACCGGTATCGTGTTCAGCGCAGTGGCCGTCCTCGAGCTCGTCGGTCCGATCGCGGTGCAGGCGGCACTGCGATACGTGAACGAAGACAACATCCGCTGACCCGACGGAGACGCCCATGCCGCTGGAAGCCTTCGCCGAATCGCGCGCGCTCACGCTCGGGGTCGAACTCGAGCTGCAGATCGTCAACACGCACGACTTCGACCTCTCGCACGGCGCGCGCGACCTGCTGCGCCTGGTCGGCCGGCGCAAGCTGCCCGGCGACGTGAAGCCCGAGATGACCGACAGCATGATCGAACTGTCGACCGGCGTCTGCGCCGACTACGCCGAGGTGCTCGCGCATCTTCGCGAGACCCGGGACGCGCTGGTCGAGTGCGCGGGCAAGCTCAACGTGGGCCTGTCCGGAGGCGGCACGCATCC
>JAKOQB010000082.1 GCA_029778535.1 Pseudomonadota bacterium
CGGTAGCCCGCCTCGTCGAGCCGGTAGCGCTGGATCATCGTGCCCATCGCGCCGTCCAGGATCAGGATGCGGCGTTCGAGCAGGTCGCGCAGTCGGGCTTCGGTCGGGCTCATCGAAAGTGGGACGGAGTGGGACGCGTGGGACGCGCGTGGGACGAGCAGTATATCGGTCGTCGCCGTTCCGCGCGTGCGCAAATCCCTTCTTGTGCATGCGCTAGAGTCTCCCGATGCCCGCGCGCGCCCTGCACCTGCTCGACACGATCACCGCGATCGACGAAGGCTGCGCCGACGGCGTGATCGTCTCGGGCTCGCACGGCGGGGTGTCGTCCACCGGGTTCGTGCTCGCGGTGCCGGCCAGGCCGTTCGCGGTGTTCTTCAACGACGCCGGGGTCGGCAAGGAGCGCGCCGGCATCGTCGCGCTGGAACTGCTCGAGGCGATCGGGGTGGCCTGCGCGACCTACTCGCACGACTCGGCGCGGATCGGGGATGCGCGCGACGGGCTGCAGAACGGGGTCGTGACCTACGTGAACGCGGCCGCGGCGGCGGCCGGGATCCGGGTCGGGCAGGCGGTGCGCGCGGCCGTCCAGGCACTCGGCGCGAAGGTCCGTCAGACCCTTCGCACCCCCGAAAACCGCGGCCGCCAATAGCGCGCCCGCACCCCGTCGAGCCGCACCGTCCCGCCCGTCGACGGGGCGTGCACGAAGCGCCCGTCGCCGACGTAGATGCCCGCGTGCGAGAAGCGGCCGCGCGTGTCGAACAGCACCAGGTCGCCGCTGCGCACCGCGCCGAGCGCGACCGGGGTGCCGACCCGCGCCAGCTGCGAAACGGTACGCGGCAGCGCCAGCCCCGCCACCTCCCGGTAGACGTAGACGATCAGCCCGCTGCAGTCGAAGCCGCTGTCAGGGGTGTTGCCGCCGTAGCGGTACGGCGTGTCGACGAGGCTCAACGCGAGGAAGCTCGCCTCGCGGGCGAGGCCTTCCGGCACCCGGCCCTCGGGGCCCGCACCCAGGCCGGCATCGGCGCCGCCGTCCGGGCCGCCGGGCAGCGCGCCGGGCACGGGCGAGGTCATCGTCGAGCAGGCCGACAGCACCGAGGCGGCGCCCACCAGCCCGAGCAGCGCGCGGCGCGTGGTCCGGTCGACTTCGCCGGAACCGCTGGCTTCGGCGTCGAACAGGGTTCGTTCGGAGTTCTTCATGGCGGGATCGCGATGCCGCGAAGCTGCGAACACCGGTGCAGTGTACCCAGCAGTCGGCGTCGAGGGAACCCGCGGGCCGACGAAGGGCTCAGGACAGCAACGAGCGGACTACCGGAAAGAGCACCGCGAACCAGGTGATGCCCGCCAGCACGAGGCTGAGCAGCACGGCCGCACTACCCATGTCCTTGGCTCGCCCCGACAGCTCGTGCAGGTCGAGCGAGACGCGGTCGACCACCGCCTCGATCGCCGAGTTCAGCAGTTCGACGATCAGCACCAGCAGCAGGCTCGCAGCCAGTGCGGCCCGCTCGAGCAGGCTCACCGGCACGACCACGATGACCGGCGCGAGCGCCAGCACCAGCGTCAGCTCCTGGCGGAACGCGTGCTCGTGCCGCCACGCGTCGCGCAGGCCCTTGCGCGAGTACAGCAGCGCACGCCAGATCCTGGCCAGTCCGGCCTTGCTCTTGTGGGGGTTCACTGGTCGGTGCGAAGCCGCGACGAGAGCCAGAAGGTTACACCGAGGAGCGCCGCCGCGGCCCAGGGGAGCGCGCCGATCCCGACCGCGGCGATCAGTGCGCCGCCCAGCGCCGCGCCGACCGCCTGGCCGCCGTACATGCCCGAGGTATTCAGCGCGATCGACGCCGACGCGAGCGCGGGCGCGATCGCCGCCAGCCGCGCCTGCTGCGCCGAGTTCATCGCGAAGCACCCCAACCCCCAGGCCAGGCACGCCGCCAGCAGCAGCGCCCACACCGCCGGGCGCGCAACCTGCGGCGGCAGCAGCTCCGGCGCGAGCGCGAGCGTGATGGCCGTGGCGAAGCCCACGCCCGCGAGGATCGCCGCCAGGCTCGTCGACACCGCGCGGTCGGGCCCGCGACGGCCGATGTGCCGCGCGGTCCACATGTTGCCGATCACGCCGAACACGCCGAACAGCCCCATCAGCGCGGCGGTCACCGACGCCGAAGCCTGCGTGGCCGCCTTCAGCGCCGGCGCGACGTAGGCGAAGAGCGTGAACTGCCCCGCCGCCGACAGCAGCGTGACCCCGAGCACCCCCAGCAGCAGCCGGTTGCCCGCCACCTCGCGCCACGCGGCAGCCGACAGCGCGGGACCGGTGAGGCCGCGCGGGATCGTGCGCGCCACCGACCACGCCGCGACCGCCGCGAGCAGCGCGGCGGCGCCGAAGCCCCAGCGCCAGCCGGCGTACGCGCCGAGCAGGTTGCCGATCGGCATGCCGAGCACCGACGCGATCGACCATCCGACGAAGATTGCCGAGACGGCCTTCGAGCGCTCGGCCGGCGGCACGATCAGCGCGATCGTCGCGGCCGCCTGCGGCGTGAAGATCGCCGCCGACACGACGGTGATCGCGCGAAACGCCGCCAGCGGCGCGTAGCCGGGCGCCAGCGCGCACGCCGAGTGGCCCGCCGCGTAGAGCACCAGCGCGCCCACCAGCAGCGCGCGCCGGTCGATGCGCGAGGTGAGCGCCGCCGACAGCGGCGCGCCGACGCAGGTGACGAACGCGGCCAGCGTGATCAGCTGTCCGGCGGTGGGCACCGACACGCCGAGCCCGTACGCCAGGTCGGCGAGCATGCCGGGCACCACCATCACGCCGGCGCCGATCGCGAAGTTGCCGAACAGCAGCGCGCGAACCGCAGGACGGGCCGCGTCCACGCTCAGCTCCCCGCCAGCGCGAGGCTCACCACGCCCGACGCGATCAGCGCCGCGCCGGCCACACGGCGCCACAACTCACCCTCGCCCAGCAGGCGCACGCCGAAGAACGCCGCGATCAGCATCGACAATTCGCGCGCCGGCGCCACGTGGCTCACCGGCGCGTACTTCATCGCCTGCAACGCCAGCATGTAGCCGAGCGGCGAGAGCACGCCCACCGCGACCAGCGTTCGCCAGTGCGTCGCCACCAGCGTGCGCGCGCCCGCGTCGCGGCCCAGCCACGGTGCGAGCGCGAGCGCCTGCACCACGTTGACCAGCCAGTAGAAGACGACCGGCGCGGCGCCCAGCACCCGCACCGCGCGCCCGTCGTTGACCGTGTAGGC
>JAKOQB010000083.1 GCA_029778535.1 Pseudomonadota bacterium
CTGACGTGAGCGAAGCCATCCGCGCCGGCAAGTTCGTCGAGCTGACCTACAAGGTCACCGACCGCAAGACCGGGCACGTCCTCACCCGGGTCGAGTTCCCGCTCGGCTACGTCCACGGATACAACGAGATCCTGGCCCCGTCGGTCCACATGCAGCTCGAAGGCAAGTGCGCCGGCGACGTCATCGAAGTGTTGATCGACGGCAACCAGATCTTCGGCCCCCGCGACGAATCGCTGGTCTTCTCCGATTACCTCGAGAACGTCCCCGAGGAGTATCGGCAGGTCGGTACCTCCATACTCATGGAAAACGACAAGGGCCAGACGCGCAGCTTTCTCGTAACTCACATGGACGACGAGACACTGACCGTCGATGGCAACAATCCGCTCTGCGGCAGGCAGGTCGTCTTCGTGCTCGAGATTCTGACGGTGCGCGACGCGACCGACGCAGAGATGAAAGCCGGCGGGGCGATCGGCGCGAGCCCGGATGTCGATCCGTCGCTGATGCGGCCTGTATGAAAGGTCAACTGAGAGGTGAACGATGAGTGCGAGCGAACAGAAACCCATCACCAAGGTTCCTGACGGACATTCGCGTTTCTTTACCACACGCCAGATGCCGCCGAACGAAAAGGGGTTCGTCGGCTACGAAACCATCTGGGAGCCGTTTCAGAAGGAAGTCGAATACCAGACGCCGAAGCAGCCATAGGGCTCGTGACTCGGCAGCGGCCAGGCAGCGTACGGACGCGCGGGACGAGCAGTGCCAATCACTGAAGGTGCAGCAATGAACGCACCACTGCAAGGCGTGGCCGGCGCGCTTCCGGCCACGGACGACGAGGGTTACCTGATCGACCCCTACGACTGGAGCGACGATGTCGCCGTCGCCCTTGCGCGCAGGGAAGGTATCGAACTGACCGAGGAGCACTGGAAGGTGCTGCGCTACATGCGCAACTACCTCGACGAGCACCAGTTGATCCCCGACGCCCGCTTCGTGATCTGGTTCCTCGAGAAGGAAGTCGGGCTCGGCGAGGCCGCGCGGCAGCGGCTGTTCGAACTCTTCCCGTACGGCTACGTCAAGCAGGCGTGCAAGATCGCCGGCATGCGGCGGCCGCGCGCGTGGAGCACCGGCTGAGCCGGGCGGCTCACGCCGCCATCAGGCTCGCCGTCGAGTGCGACGCCGCTTCGGGCGCTCCCTGCCAGATCATCTCGTAGCCGAGCTCATGCGTTTCGGTGCACAGCGCGGACAGTGCCGCGAACTTCTCCCTGAAGGTCTTGTCGGCATGCGAGCGCTCGTGCTCCTCGAACGAGCGCCAGTACGTCACGATCACGAGATCGTGATCGGTGCCGCCGGTGTCGCCGGTGTCGCCGAGCGATCCTTCGGCCGACACGAAGCCGGAGAACCTGAATACCTGGCCGGCGATGAAGCCGCCCTTGTCGCCGCCGTACGTTTCCTTCACGACGTTGCACATTTCGGCGAGCGCGAGCTCGACGTCGTCGTACGTGACGCCGGGCTTCAGCTTCACCGTGTTGAACAGCATCCTGCCGCCGTACGGAATGGTGATCGGACCGAACATCGATGTCTCCTGGGTTCGTTGCAGAGCCGGACGTGGGGTCGACCCACGCTCGTTCAAGCCCGCAGCGTCGCACAATCGGCAGGTTCAAGCCCACGACGAAAGCGGGGTCGCGGGCAGACCGCGTCGCGAATCGCCACATCCAACCGATGCGGTTCGGCCGCACATCTTCGAGGAGGTACCCCATGTTTCGCGCCCTGTTACTGACGCTCGCCGCGCTCATCGCACCGGCGTACGCGGCCGATCCGCACCCCGTTGTGACCTACTCGAAGGCGGCAAAGTTCGACGACGTGCGCGACGACCTGAAGGCCGCGATTGAAGGCAAGGGACTGGTGATCGACTACCAGTCGCACATCAACCGCATGCTCGAGCGCACCGGCAAGGATGTCGGCTCCGCGAAGAAGCTCTACGCGGACGCGCAGGCGTTCGTGTTCTGCAGCGCGACGCTGTCGCGCAAGATGATGGAGGCCGACGCCGCCAACGTGGCGATGTGCCCGTACACGATGGCCGTGTACACGACCGCGCAGGAACTGCAGAGGGTCTACGTGTCCTACCGCCGCCCGTGGCGGCCGGACGGCTCCGCCGCCTCAAAGGCGGCACTGAAGGAAGTCGAGACGCTGCTCGACGGAATCGCGCGCGAGGCGCTGGGGATGAAGTAGCCTGCGCCCGTGGTCGGGCGCTCGACGACCTCGACCGGCCGGCTGACTTCCTGCTCGAGCCATCACCGCGTATTGCGGCGGAGACCGGCCCCTTGATCATCGAGGCGCTGCAGACACTGAAGCGGCATCCGCCGATCGGCCGGCCTGTCGAAGAGGGGTTGCGCGAACGGCTGATTTCGCGCGGTCGCTCGGGACGTATCGCGCTTTACCGGCTCGACCCGCTGCCGACATCGTGCTCGTCCCGCGCGTTCGGCATCAGCGCGAGGCGGGCTTGGATGAGGTGTGACCTCTAAGCCACGCTGCCGAAGCTCGTGTCGACCGCGCCGCCGGGCGGCTTCAGTCCCGCGAGCCGGCAGCCCTGCGCGATCGGGCCGCCGGGCAGCAGCGTGTAAAGGTACTTGACGCCGCCCTTGTGGTGGAACTTCTCGTCGAGCGCGTCGCTCAGCTCGCGCAGCGTGACCGGCGCGTCCTCGTGGCGCGCGAAGAACTCCTGCAGGCTGCGCACCACTTCCCAGTGATCGTCGTTCAGCGCGAGGTGCTCCTGCCGCGCGATGTCGAGCGCCACCTGCGGCGTCCACTCGGGCGGCGCATGGCGGAAGCGCGGATCGGGCACGAATTCCTGGCCACGCATCACATCGGTCGTCTGCACCATGGCGGTTCCTCCTCTGCTGCGATAGCGGAATTCAACCGCAACGCCGGTCGCATGTGCAGCGAAAGGCGCCCTCACCCCGGCCCTCTCCCGCTGATGCGGGAGAGGGAGCGCTCTGCGCTTACTTCGTCACCGCCCTGGCGGCGATCTCTTCCACCTTCGCCGCGCGGATCATCTGCCCGTTGAGCGCCGCACCCTTCGCGCTGCCGCCGTACGCGATCGTCATCAGCTAGCTTTAATGCGTCACGGGCATGTTGAACTTGGTGCCGTAGCGCTCGTTAACGTCCTTCTGGTAGATGTCCGCGTTCGTCCGGCAGAGCGGACACGGCGTGACGATCATGTCGGCGCCGTGGTCGTACCGGCTCGCGACGGACGATTGGTGCGCCGTCGTCTGCGGCGGGTACGCGGCTTTCAGCTTGTCGAGGCCGGAATTCCAGGGATTGACGATTTCGGTGGTCACCGCCTTCGCGCAGTCGCCGCACGCGGTGCAGTTGGCGCTGACGTCGCTCGGGCTGACCTTGATCGTTGCGGTGAAGTCGCAGTGCGTGCCGGTGAGCTATTTCACTTCCGGTAGAGTCAGAACGCGCACGTTGCGGTTGCCCTTCAGCCGCCGCAGGTTGATCTCCCGCTCGCGCCTTTGGCCGCGATTGGAGCCAGCCGGTTTCCTCACGACTTACGCTGCACAGCGCGCATCGGCGCCGAGCTTCATGTGGCGCACCAGCCAGTCCCGCGCACGCTGGCGCGCATGCCGGGTGGCGATCTTCTCCTCCGGCGACGCGTCGCGGCGGAAATCGAAGGCGCGCCGCGCCATCGGGTACATCTGCAGCTCGACCGGCACGCCGCGCTCCCACAGCGCGTAGAACGCGCGTCCGTTGACGATCCGCCGCAACTCGAAATCCGCGTCGCCAATCAGCATTAACAGCGGCGCCTTGATCTTCCCGACCTCCGGCGCGACCGAGTAGAGCTGCTGCGGCTCGGGGGCATTCGGGTTCTGGAAGTGTCCGTAGTAGGAGACGATCGCCGCGATGTCCTGCGGCCGTTTCGCCGCCAGCCGGAGCGCGAAGTACGGCCCGCGCGAGATGCCGACGACGCCGACCGCGCCCTTGCAGACGTCCTTTCGAGCGAGCAGCGCGTTCAGTCCCGCCTCGACGTCGTCTTCGCTCTCCGGATAGTGGCGATCGGGCCAGCGCTCGATCATGTTGGCCTTTTGCCAGTCGGGCGCGAGCACGAGGAACCCCTGCGCGGCGAGTTCGCGCATGTGTGCGCGGTCCTCGTCCTCCAGCCCGCGCCGCGCGTGGATGTAGAGCACTGGCGGGTGCGGCCCCGGTCGCGCGGGCTTGGCGACTTCGACCGGCACGTCGTACTTGCCGGTCGACACGTTGTACGTCTCGAGCGGCTGCGCGGCCGCGCCGAGCGCGAACAGCTGCAGAGCGACGAGGAGCGGTACCTTCATGCGAGCGCCAGTACTTCGAACGTCATCGCATCGAAATCGCCGAGCACCATCGTCGCCGGAGCGCCAAGCCCGGCGACGGTGCCGGGATTGACCAGCGGCGTGCGGCCGCCACGCACGTTGGGCACCTGCTCGACCTTCGCCTCGTGGCTGTGACCGCACAGCACGGCGTCGTAGTCTCCGGTGGTCGCCATGCCGCGCGCGAGATGCGGGTAATGGATCATGAACAGCCGCCGCCCCCCGAGTTCGAGCGTGGCGTCGCCGCCGTGATACGTGAGCTTCCCGTCGGACTCGTACGCCAGCCGCATCAGGTTCGGCAGGTCGCCGAGGTTGTTGCCGTGGATTACATGCAGCGGCAGGCCGAGCGTCAGCGCGCGTTTCAGCGTGTTCGGGCCGATGATATCGCCGCAGTGAAGCACCGCCTGCGCGCCCCACGCGCGACCGCGCTCGATCGCGTTCGCCAGCAGCTCGCCGCGGTCGTGGCTGTCGGACACGATGCACACTTTCATTGGAATCTCGTTCCGGGTTCGAAACCGAGGACGCGCGCCGATTCGAGTTCGCGGACCAGCGCGTCAACCGCGCCGTGCCCATGCTCGCGCGCGACGCCGCAGCGGTGAAGTATCCCAGCCTTCGCGCGCGCCGTCCTACCAACGTGGGCTATTCTGCCGCCCCCCTGCATCGGGTGTAGACAGGGCCGGCCAGCGCCGCCGTAATTGGTACTTTCGCGACCGCGATCGGATCGCCGTCGCGCTTGTGCGCGTCTGCGGCTATCGACGCCTCTTGCTGGACCTCATTTCCGGTGCCCGACCAGACCCCCACTCCGACCGACGTCCGCACGACCACGTGCTACATGTGTGCGTGCCGCTGCGGCATCCGCGTGCATTTGCAGGACGGCAAGGTCCGCTACATCGAAGGCAACCCCGAGCACCCGCTGAACCACGGCGTGATCTGCGCCAAGGGCTCGTCGGGGATCATGAAGCAGTACTCGCCGGCGCGGCTCACGCGGCCGCTGCTGCGCAAGGAAGGCGCGGAACGCGGCGCGGGCGAGTTCGAACCGATCAGTTGGGAGCGCGCGTTCGAGATCCTGGCCGAGCGGCTGGCGAAGATCCGTTCGACCGACCCGAAGAAGTTCGCGCTCTTCACCGGCCGCGACCAGATGCAGGCGCTGACGGGACTGTTCGCGCGCCAGTTCGGCACGCCGAACTACGCGGCGCACGGCGGCTTCTGCTCGGTCAACATGGCCGCCGGGATGATCTACACGATCGGCGGCTCGTTCTGGGACTTCGGCGGACCCGATCTGGATCGCGCAAAGCTCTTCTTCATGATCGGCACCGCGGAGGACCATCACTCCAATCCGCTGAAGATCGCCATCAGCAAGTTCAAGCGCCGCGGCGGGCGCTTCGTGTCGATCAATCCGGTGAGGACGGGTTACTCGGCGATCGCCGACGAGTGGGTACCGATCAAACCCGGCACCGACGGCGCGCTGCTGCTGGCGCTGATCCACGAGATCATCGCGCTCGGCCTGTACGACCGCGACTTCCTGGTCCGCTGCACCAACGCCGGGCAATTGGTGAACGTCGACGAGGCGAACGACGAGTTCGGCATGTTCGTGCGTACCGAGGTGCCGGAAGAGGAAGTCTGCTACGAGCCGCAGAACAAGCTGTGGTGGGACCGCATCACCGACAAGCCGGTGGTGACGCACACCGCAGGCGCCGACCCGTTCCTGTTCGGCACTTTCAAGTTGCGCGACGGCACGACGGTCAAGCCGTCGTTCCAGCTCTTGCAGGAGCGGGTGAAGGACTGCACGCCGCAGTGGGCAGCCGACATCACCGGAATTCCCGCGCAGACGATCACGCGCATCGCGCACGAGATGGGCATCACCGCGCGCGACGAGAAGATCGAACTGCCGATCGCGTGGACCGACTCGTGGGGCGTTGAGCATGAAAGCTTGACCGGCAATCCGGTCGCGTTCCACGCGATGCGCGGGCTCGCGGCACATTCGAACGGGTTCCATACGATCCGCGCACTGGCGATCCTGATGTCGCTGCTCGGAACGATCGACCGGCCCGGCGGGTTTCGCCACAAGGTGCCGTTCCCGCGCCCGATCCCGCCGTGCGCGCGGCCGCCCTCCACGCACCTGGCGGTCAAACCCAACCACCCGCTCGACGGGCTCGCGCTTGGCTGGCCGTCCGACCCGGACGATCTCTTCGTCGACGGCGACGGCAACCCGGTGCGCATCGACAAGGCGTTCTCGTGGGAGTACCCGCTGGCGGTGCACGGCCTGATGCACAACGTGATCACCAACGCGTGGCGCGGCGATCCTTACCGCATCGACACGCTGCTGATCTTCATGGCCAACATGGCGTGGAACTCGACGATGAACACGGTCGAGGTCCGCAGGATGCTCAACGACCGCGATGAGAACGGCGAATACAAGATCCCGTTCCTGGTCGTCTGCGACGCGTTCCAGTCGGAGACGACCGCGTTCGCGGATCTCGTGCTGCCCGACACCACGTACCTCGAGCGGCATGACGTGATGTCGATCCTCGACCGGCCGATCTCGGAGTTCGACGGCCCGGTCGATTCGGTGCGCATCCCGGTCGTGCCGCCGACGGGCGAGTGCAAGCCGTTCCAGGAAGTGCTGATCGAACTCGCCTCGCGGCTGAAGCTGCCGGCGTTCACGCGCCCGGACGGCACGCGCAAGTTCCGCGACTACCCGGACTTCATCGTCAACTACGAGACCGAGCCGGGCTCGGGCATCGGCTTCCTGTCGGGCTGGCGCGGAAGCGCGGGCGAGAAGTTCATGCACGGCGAACCGAACCCGCAGCAGTGGGAGCGCTACCGGCAGAACAACTGCGTGTTCCACTACAAGCTGCCGCCCTCGTACCAGTACATGCGCAACTGGAACAAGGGCTATCTGGAGTGGTCGCGCCGCAATCGCATCACGCGCTACGACGAACCGATCCTGATCCATCTGTATTCGGAAGTGCTGCAGCGGTTCCGCACTGCGGCGCGCGGCAAGGGGTTGACGCGCAAACCGCCCGCGCATCTGCGCGACCGCATCGCGACCTACTTCGATCCGCTGCCCTTTTACTACCCGCCGCTCGAGGTGCAGGCGACGGACACCGAGCGCTACCCGCTCGCGGCGATCACGCAGCGGCCGATGGCGATGTACCACTCGTGGGATTCGCAGAACGCATGGCTGCGCCAGATCCACACGCACAACTATCTGTTCGTGAATCCGCGCACCGCGCGCGCGGACGGCATCGGCGACGGCGACTGGATCTGGGTCGAGTCGCAATGGGGCAAGGTGCGCTGCATGTGCCGCTACTCCGAGGCGGTCGAGTCCGGCACCGTGTGGACGTGGAACGCGATCGGCAAGGCCGCAGGCGCGTGGGCGCTGTCGCCCGACGCGAACGAGTCGCGCAAGGGCTTCCTGCTGAACCACCTGATCAGCGAGGAACTGCCGGCCGCCGGCAACGGCACGATCTCGAACTCCGATCCGATCACCGGCCAGGCCGGCTGGTACGACGTGCGCGTGCGCATCCGCAAGGCCGATGCGCACGAGGACCAGGAAACCTCGCCGCAGTTCGCGCCGATAAAGGCGTTTCCGGGCATGGCCACCGCGCGCAAGCTGTGGCTGACGTATACGACGCGCAGGGATGGAGGGGCGCGGTGACGCAAACGACGGTGCACCGATGACGCAACTCGCCCTGGTCATCGACCTGAACGTCTGCGTCGGCTGCCACGCGTGCGTGACGAGCTGCAAGGAGTGGAACACGTCCGGCAGTGCCGGCACGATGGCCGACCTGCGCCCGTACGACGCCGATCCGACCGGCACGTTCTTCAACCGCGTGCAGACGTTCGAGGTCGGCGAGTACCCGAACACGCAGACGGTGCACTTTCCGAAGTCGTGCCTGCACTGCGAGGAGCCGCCGTGTGTGCCGGTGTGCCCGACCGGAGCCAGCTACAAGCGGCCCGAGGACGGCATCGTGCTGGTCGACTACGACAAGTGCATCGGCTGCAAGTACTGCTCGTGGGCCTGCCCGTACGGCGTGCGCGAACTCGACGAGAAGCAGAAGGTGATGAAGAAGTGCACGCTGTGCGTCGACCGCATCTACGACCCGAAGCTGCCGGCGGCCGAGCGCAAGCCTGCGTGCGTGATGGCGTGCCCGACCAGCGCGCGGCTGTTCGGCGACGTTCACGATCCGGACTCCGAGGTCTCGCGCGCGATCCGCGACCGCGCCGGGTACGCGCTGATGCCCGAATGGGGCACGCAACCCGCCAACCACTACCTGCCGCGGCGCAAGACGGAGCTGCCGATCGCCGTGGAGGAACTGCAGCGCGTCGATAACCCGCTGAAGATCGACGGCAAGCTGCCCAAGCCGGCGAAGACCGACCCGTCGCTCGACGACGTAATGTCCTGGTAACGCGACTGCGATGCATCCGGCCTTCTCCGTCGTCTTCCTCACCACGCTGATCGGTGCCGGCCAGGGGCTGCTGCTCGCGCTCTTCGCGGCCGAGTTCGGCGCGCGCTACCGCTGGTGGCTCGCCGCGCCGGCCGACAGCAACTTCTTCGCGCTCGGCGCCGCGATCGCGGTCATGCTGACCGGCCTAGGGCTCATCGCTTCCGTGTTCCACCTCGGCCGGCCCGAGCGCGGCTGGCGCGCGGCGGCGCGCTGGCGCACGTCGTGGCTGTCGCGCGAGGTAATCGTTCTGCCTGCATTCATGGCGGCGACCGTCCTGTACGGCGCCGCGCACTGGTTCGGAGGCGAGCCGGACCTGCGCACGCTGGTACTCGGCGCGGCTGCGGCGCTGCTCGCGCTGGCGCTGTACCTGTGCACCGCGATGATCTACGCGTGCCTGAAGTTTCTGCAGGAATGGGCCACGCCGCTGACGGTCGCCAACTACCTGCTGCTCGGCGCGAGCTCCGGGTTTACGCTGGCGGCGGGCTGGGCAGCGATCGGCGCGCCGCAACTGCTCGACTTCTTCGTCGCCTGGGCGGTCGTGCTGACGGCCGCCGCGCTCGCCACCCGCACAGCGTCGCTGATCCGCAATGCGCGGCTGAAACCGAAGTCGACGCTGCAGACGGCGATCGGCGTCAAGCATCCGCGCATCGTGCAGAAGTCGATGGGCTTCATGGGTGGCTCGTTCAACACGCGCGAGTTCGTCCACGGCCGCACGCGCGCGCTGCTGCGCGCGATCAAGTGGACCTTCCTGGTACTCGTTTTCCCGGTGCCGGCGCTGCTGCTTGTGACCGGCCTCACACTGCCCTCGGCGGTGCTGCTGATCGCCGCGTTTCTCGTGCAATATGCCGGCCTGCTGGCGGAGCGCTGGTTCTTCTTCGCGCAGGCAAATCATCCCCAGAATCTCTACTACCAGCAGGTCGCCTGAACGGCAGAATTGAGGAAAGCCGGGGACGGCGCGCGCAGTTGGAATAGCATCACGCTGTCGCCCAATCGCACCGCGAGACCGACTTGAACGCCAGGGATCTGCAGATCGAGCCCGCCACCGCCGCCCCGGAAGCGGCTGCGCTGCAGCCCGAAGCCGGCGGCCGGCCGCACTCGGTACTGGTCGATTTCCTGGGACTGGTGGTCCGGCTGACCGGCGCGCGCGCCGGCGCCATCCGCGCCCCGACGCCCGACGGCATCAGCTTGCGGCTGATGGCCGCCGTCGGCCTGTCGGACGAGATCTGCGCGCGCGACAACCTGATGCCGGTGAACTGCGGCATGTGCGGCGCTGCGCTGCAAAGCCTGCTGACGCGGCAGGCCACGGCGGCGATCGGCTGCGCGATCCATTCCAACCATGCGGCGCTGAGCGAGTTCAGCGGCCGCGCGGTCGCGGTGCCGCTCGACCACCTCGACAAGCCGATCGGCGTGCTGAACCTGTTCTTCTCCGAGGGCTCCGACCCGCCGCCGGGCATCGCGCACCTGCTGCGGCCGTTCGGGCAGCTCCTGGGCCTGGCGCTCGAGAACGAGCGGCTGACCCGCGAGAACCTGCAGGCGCGGCTGGCCGCCGAGCGGCAATCGATGGCGGCCGACATCCACGATGCGCTGGCGCAATCGCTGACCTTCGTCCGCATGCGCATGTCGCTGCTGCTCGATGCGATGCAGGAGCGCAACGACGCGCAGGCGCAGGCGTACTGGAACGATGCCAGCGACGAACTGCGCAACGCGCACGGCCGGCTGCGCGAGATCATCTCGCTGTATCGCGCCGGCATCGGCTCGCGCGGGCTCGCCGCATCGCTGAACGAACTCGCGTCGGTGTTCCGGCAGCGCACCGGCATCGAACTGCAGTTCGAACCGCCGGACGGGGACTTCAACCTGACCACGGAGCAGCAGCTGCAGACCTTCTACATCCTGCAGGAGGCGCTGGCCAACGTCGCGCACCATTCGGGCGCGCACGAGGCGCGGCTGCGCATCGACCGCACGGACGACGAACTGCGCTTCATCGTCGAGGACGACGGCTGCGGCCCGAGCGCCGAGATCCTCGATCCGCGCTGCGCCGGACGTCTGACCGAGGCCGGCCATCACGGACTGCAGATCATGCGCGAGCGCGCCGGCCGCGCCGGCGGCTATCTGACGATCGAGGCACTGCCCGCCGGCGGCACGCGCGTCACGCTGGCGGTCCACCACGCGCCGCGACGCGCCGAGGGGCGCGCGCCGTCATGACCGCTGCGCCGATCAAGCTCGTTCTCGTCGACGATCACGCGCTGGTGCGGCAAGGGCTGGCCGACCTGCTGTCGCGGGGCGCCGGCATGGAGGTGCTGGCGACGACCGGCCGCGCGGACGAAACACGCGCGCTGCTGGACAAGCACCAGCCCGACCTGCTGATCCTCGACCTGCGCATGGGGCCGACCGACGGCATCACCGTGCTGAAGGACCTGCGCGAACACGGCGTGCAGACGCCGGTGATCGTGCTGACGATGAGCGAGGCGGCGGAAGATCTCGCCGCCGCGCTGCGGCTGGGCGTGCGCGGCTACCTGCTGAAGGATATGGAGCCCGCGGACGTGATCGAAGGCATCCGGCGCGCCGCGCGCGGCGAACTCGTGGTCGCGCCGTCGATCGCGGGGAAACTGTCGACGATCCTGCAAAGCGGCGAGGAACCCGGCAGCGCGGCGAGCCTGCTGAAGCAGTTGACCGGGCGCGAACGCCAGATCCTCGGCCACGTGGCCGCGGGCAAGAGCAACAAGGCGATCGCCAAGGCGCTCGGCATCAGCCACGACACCGTCAAACTGCACGTGCGCCACATCCTCGCCAAGCTCGGCTTGAGCTCCCGCGTCGAGGCGGCCGTGTTCGCGGTGCAGAACCGGGCCGCGCTGGGCAGCGACTTGCGCTGAATCGACGTCGCACGGCCCGGCGCTGCGATCGTTCCCGCACCGTTCATTGCGGGCCGGGCGATCCCCGGTTGCTGCGCGCGATCGCAAGGATCTTGGCCGCGACGCGGGCGTCGATCCGTTTCATCGCGCGATCGATCGCCGGCCAGTCCATCACCTGGACATCGGCCAACCGGCCCGACCCGACTGCGGGATCGGCACCGTGTTCAGCGGCGACCAGCAGTTTGGTCATGCCGATGGCGCGCGCCTTGTCGAGCACGGCGGCGGCGCGGGCGGGCGTCAGTCGTCCGCGAAAATAGAAGAATGCGTAGTTGCGCGCAGGCTCCTCCGCGTGGTGCAGCAGCAGCGTGATCGGCTGCGCCTCGGCCCGCGCGCGCCGTACCGCATAACCCCGGGCCTCGAACCATGCGACGACCAGGCCGTCGAGCGGAACGTCGAGCTGCCCGTCGTGCAGCGACAGGGGCGAGGCCGGCGCCGCGGTTGTCGCGTGGGCTGCCGTCGTGGGACTGCCGCCATCACCGACGATGTTCGTCGGCTGCTCGAGCTGGCGCCGCGCGCGCGCGGCGATCGTCGTGGGCTCATCGCTCAGCAGCATGTTGACGTCGATTCGCTCGCCGCCGGCCGTGGGCTTGACCATGCGATCGATCGGCGGCGGCACCGGTCTGGCCATCGACGACGGCCGTCCGCTCGCGGTTGGCCGGCCCCGGCTCGAGTCCTCGCCGAGCAGCACCCGCGCCAGCAACTCGTCGGTGCGGGCGCGGCGCTCGGCGCGCTCGCGCTCGATGCGTTGCCGCTCCGCGTTGCGCCGCCAGACGACGTACGCCAGCGCCGCAGCCAGAACGGCAAGAATCAGGTATCCCCACATCCGGGCCCCCTCCGGCACCGTCGGGGTCCGATTGTCGCAAGCGAGTGCGACCCGTTGAACCGCGGGGCACGGATACGCGCGATCCGTCATGCAAACACGGGACCCCGTGGGCGGCGGCGCCGCGTCCTGCGCCGCGAGTGCGACCCGCGATGCTCGAAGTCGCACCCCGGTTGCCGTTCGACCCGGCCCCGTAGCCCCAGTGTCCGAAGTGCTCCTGGCGCAGGTCAGTTGTTCGTCCAGGCCGGTCCTACGCGTCCTCTTCGCGCCACAACTGGTACTTCATGGTGAGGACCGAGCCCGCGACGATCGAGCCGATCGCAAGGAAAGATCCGAGCGCGAGCGTAGAAACCCCGGAGATCCCCTGCCCGATCGTGCAGCCGAGCGCGGTGACGCCGCCGAAGCCCATCATTACCGCGCCGATCAGGTGATCGCGCGTGTCGCGCACGGAGGCGAACGCCTCGAGATGAAACTTCCCGTTCGCGAACGCCCAGACGGCCGCGCCGAGCATCACTCCGAGCGCGGTCGCGATGCCGAAGCTCATCGTCAGCGACTTGTCGGTCCACAGCATCAGCAACTCGAGGGTGTACGCCAGCGGCGCGACGAAGCTCATCGACTCGGCCGCGCGGGTGTTGGTCGCGAAGAAGACCATCTCCATCGTGTCCGGGTTTTCGCCATAGCCCAGATGACCGCTGACGTACCAGCCGGCGGTGACGACGAGCCCGATCAGGATGCCGGTCGCGACCTGCGTCGGATTGCCGCGGAAGCGCGGGTCCGCGAACACGAACGCGATCAGGCCGCCGCCGAGCACCGCTGCGATCAATGCGAGCGCCGTCTTCGGCGCGATGCCGGTGGCCTGCGCGAGCAGCGTCGGCAGGTCCTGGCCCTTGAACCCGTGCGCGGTGAGGTCGATCGCGAAGCGATCGAGGTAATCGACGCGCCATTGCCCGAACAGGCCCTTGATCGTCATGTAGGCCGAGATGCCGATGAACACCAGCACCACCAGCGAACGCAGGCTGCCGCTGCCGATGCGCAGCAGGTTCTTGTTCGCGCAGCCGCCGGCGAGTGTCATGCCGATGCCGAAGGTCAGCCCGCCGACGAGCGCCGACAACCACGCCAGCCGCGGCCGCGGGTAGATCGACTTCGACAGGTCGACGAGGCCGAGTCCGCTCAGCACGCTGGCGCCGATGATCGCCACCGCGATCGCCAGCAGCCACATCCGCATCCGCCCCCAGTGGCCCATGTGCATGATGTCGGAGATCGCGCCCATGGTGCAGAAGTTGGCGCGGTTCGCGACAAAGCCGAGCACGAATGCGAGCACGAAGCCGCCCCAGACGACGATCGTCGCGGTGCTGATGGATCCGGTCATGGTGTCTGCCTTGCCTCCGTGTCTCCGTCGCCCCGGCGCAGGCCGGGGTCTAATTTGTTGCCGTCGCCACTGCGTTGCGGACTCCGCCGGGACGACCGCGCGAGTCGTTCGCGGATTTCAGCCACTCGCGGAACGTTCCTCCGGCAGCGAACCCGCACGATAGAAGATGAAACGGTGCCGCCCCGGCTCGACCTCGACGAAATCGATCACCATGTCGGCCACCGCCTCCAGCGACGCAGGCGACACCAGCAGCGTGATCCCCGCTGCGGTGACGATCTCCTCGTCCTGCTCGCGCCGCTCGTCCAGTCCCATGCCGTACTCGATCTCGCCGTCGTCGCCCTCGCGCGCGGCGACGCGCAGCACCAGGCCAGACGCCGTCGGCCCGGTGAGCGCAGCCCTGATCTGTTCGGCCGCCGCCGGCTTGATTTCGATCATCGCTGGTCTCCGGTCACGCCGAGGCGTGACGCCTGCTGCTGCGGCCGGTTTTCACCGCCGGCCTGGTCTTGATGGCTCGCGCAAAGGCGACAAAGCGCGCCGGCCAGTCGTGACCGGCCACGCTGCGCAGGTGCGTGTACGACGCGAGCACGTTGCGCAGCACGATGCCGTCGTGCGCGCCATCCACGCCGTGGCCGCGCTGCACTCGATAGGCGAAGCGCAGGGACGGGTCGACGTTGACGAGCTTGGAGTGGTGGAACTCGTGCGCGCGGATCGTCGTCGCAGCGGGCTGCGGCCACGGATGAGCGTCGGTTTCCTGCAGGTGGACATAACCGCGCCCTACCGGGCGCTCCTGCAGCACCACGTCGGCGGCGATCGCACCGACCATCGGATAGGTGACGTTGCGCCAACTGATCGAGCGCGCCAGATACATCAGCCCGCCGCACTCGCCGTAGGTCGGCAATCCGCCATCGACCGCGGCGCGGATGTCCGCGAGCAGGGTGCGATTGGCCGCGAGTTCCGCCGCCAGCACCTCCGGAAATCCGCCGCCGATGAACAGCGCATCGACCGCGGGCAAACGCGGATCATTCAGCGCATCGAAGAAAACGATGCGCGCTCCGGCGCGCTCGAACGACTCCAGGTCGTCGGCGTAGTAGAAGCCGAACGCGCGGTCGCGCGCGATGCCGATCGTCAGATCGGCCGGCGGCAGCGGCGTGCGCGGCTGCGCCGCCGCTGCGCCCGGCGTGCCGCAGCACGCGAGCAGCCGATCGAGATCGACCGCCGAGGCAACCGCGCCCGCGAGGCGCTCGATATGCGCCTGCGCCTGCGCCACCTCGGTCGCCGGCATCAGTCCGAGGTGGCGTTCCTGGATCGACAGCGTCGGGTTCTCCTGCAGCGCGCCGAGCACCGGCACGTCGGTGTAGTGCTCGATCACCGCGCGCAGCTTGGACTCGTGCCGCGCGCCGCCCAGCCGATTCAGGATCACGCCGGCGATGCGGATGTCGCGATCGAACGCCTGATAACCCAGGATCAGCGGCGCAATGCCGCGCGTCATGCCGCGCGCATCGAGCACCAGCACCACCGGGAGGCCCAGCAGCTTAGCGACCGCCGCGTTCGAATTGCTGCCGTCGAGCGACAGGCCGTCGTACAGACCCTTGTTGCCTTCGACCAGCGCGACATCCGCGCCGGCGCAGTTGGCCTCGTAGGCGCGCTTTACCTCGTCCGCCGGCGACAGGTACAGGTCGAGGTTGCGGCAGGTGCGCCCCGCTGCTGCCGACAGCCACAGCGGGTCGATGTAATCGGGCCCCTTCTTGAACGGCTGCACCGCCAGGCCGCGCGCGCGCAGCGCGGCGGCAAGCCCGATCGCGACCGTCGTCTTGCCCGACGACTTGTGCGCCGCTGAGACGAGCAGCCGGTACATGGTCAGGCGTTTTCGCCCGGCATGAAGTCGAGCACCTGCACGCCGATCAGCGTGATCAGGTACGCCGCCGCCACGCCGCCGAGGCCGAGCAGCACTTCCGGCGCGCTCGGCGCGTACGACGCGATCTGCCCGTCGCGGAAACTGCTCGCGACCTCGTAGCCGGGAAAGATATCGAGCGGAAACGCCTGCCCGCCGATGATGAACACGTACAGTTGCGCGAAGGCGCCGGCGATCACCAGTGCCGCCGCCGTCAGCACGGTGCCGCGCGTGCCGCTGCCGGGCCCCCACAGCAGCAGCAGCGGCGCGATGGTGCCGGCGAGCACGTAGCCGACCCAGAACAGCAGCGGATAGATGCCGCCTTCGAGCAGGATGAAGCGTTCGAACGCGGTCTGCTTCGCGAAGTACAGGTTGGTCATGTGATACACGACCGTGAAGTACAGCACCAGCACGACCAGCACGCCGAGCAGGTTCTTCATCCGCCGCAGCAGTTCGGCCGGCATCCGTCCGCCGCGCCAGGCGTTGAGCAGCGCCTCGGAGACGATGAACACCGCCATGCCCCACGACAGCGACATCGCGATGAAGAGCGGCGGCAGCACCGCCGAACCGTACGCCTGCCGCGCGACCAGAAACGCGAAGATCGAGCCGGTACCGGTCGTCAGCACGAAGCGCCAGACGAACGCCGCCACGCCCGCGGACTTGCTGTAGCGGTTCATCCGCCTTTCCATCAGCATCCACAGGTACAGCGCCACCAGCGCGAACATGCCCGTGTACAGGAACACGTTCCACGCGAACACCGAAGTGAAGTTGTAGTGCGTCGCCGCCACCACGATGCGCTCGGGGCGGCCGAGGTCGAGCATCAGCACCATCAGCCCGCCGGCGAGCAGTGCAATGCACAGCAGGCCCGACAGCCGCGCGCGCGACTTGTACGCGCTCTGCCCGAACACGCTGCCAATCGAGGCCACGTTCAGCGCGCCGGACGCGGCGACGATCAGGAAGATCGCGAACACGTGCGGCGTGCCCCACACGATCTCGTTGTTCATGCCGGTGACGATGTGGCCTTCGTGCTCCATCACGAACGCCGCGCCAAGTCCGGCCGCGAGCGCGACGCCGCCCGCCAGCAGCAGCCACCAGAAGCGGCGCTCGATCGACGATTCGGACCGGACCATGCTTGTTGCCATCTACAGCCCCGCATACTGCACGCCGGTGTTCAGATTCAGGTCCGCGCGCAGCCGGGTCGTGCGGATCTGCGCGATGCGGCGCGAGATCTCCGAGTTCGGGTCGTTCAGATCGCCGAACACGATCGCCTTGGTCGGGCATGCCTCGGCGCACGCGGTCGTCTGCCCGCGGTCGATCCGTTGCACGCACAGCGTGCACGACTCGACACACCCCTTGCCGCGCGGCACGTCGGGCTTCTGCGCGGTCAGCGTCTCGTGCACGAAGCTCCTCGCCTTGTACGGGCACGCCATCATGCAGTAGCGGCAGCCGATACAGGTGTGGCGGTCGACCAGCACGATGCCGTCGGCGCGCTTGAACGACGCCCCGGTCGGGCACACGTCGACGCACGGCGGCTCCGCGCAGTGCTGGCACATCACCGGCAGGCTCACCCTCTTGCCGGTCTTGTGCTCCTTCAGCTCGACCTTGCGAATCCACTGCGAATCGGTCGGCCGCGTTCCGCCGTCGAGGCCGTTCTCCCGGTTGCACGCGAGCACGCATTCGTTGCAGCCTTCGCTGCAGAGGTTGGCGTCGATCAGCAGGCCCCAGCGGACCTTCGACGACACCGGCTGGCCCGCGGCCTTCGCGATCTCGACCAGGTGCACGCCGGGCGCGAGCGCGACGCCGGCAAGTGCAGCCGCGGCGCCGGCGAGCAGCGCGCGTCGCGACACGGTGGCTTCAGCCCGCTCGTTCATGGCTGTCGCGCGCTGACCTTGGCCGCCGCCCCCGGCCGCCCCTGATGGCAGTCGAAGCAATCGAGCTTCACCCCGACGTAGTCATGGCACGACTGGCAGAAGGCGTCGGGCGCGCCGACCGCCGCGCCGGTCGTCTTGCTGGCATGGCACGAGATGCAGCGGGTCAGCGCCTCGTCGCCGCCGCGGATGCCGAGGTGCACGGTGCGGTCGCGCCGGTGCAGCAGCATCTGCATGTGCGTGCGCCGCATCACCTCCGGCGGCGCGACGCACTTCGTGCTCTTGTCGACCGAGATGTTCGGCAGCGGCACCTCGGCGCCGGCGGCCATCGCCACCAGCCCGAGCGCGATCGCCAGCGCAAACCTGCGCATCCCTACTCCCCGAGCCCCATCTGGATGTAGCCGGTCGGGCAGACATCGGCGCAGATGTGGCAGCCGACGCAGCGGTCGTAGTCGGTGTACACGTAGCGGCCGGTGGTCGCCTCCTTCTTCGGCACCTTCTTGACCGCGAGCTGCGGGCAGTACACGACGCAGTTGTCGCATTCGAAGCACAGGCCGCAGCTCATGCAGCGTTTGGCTTCGGCGACCGCCTGCTGCTCGTTGAGGACTTCGAGCCGCTCTTCGAAATTGCCGAGCGCGGTCTCGCGCGTCAGCGTGATGAACTTGCGCTGGTTGCGCGCCACGAAGCCGAAGTGGCCGAGGAAGAGCTGCGTGTGCGGGATCACGTAGCGGTCGGAGCGGTTGTCGAAGTTGTGGATCGCGCCCGGCGTCTTGTCGGTGCCGCGCAGCGGCTCCTGCACCGCCGGAAGCTGCACGCCTTTTTCCACGTACTTGCGCATCAGGTCGAACGCGTGCACGTCGATCTTCGGCCGCTTCTCCAGCTCCTCGCCGGCGAGGAAGCGGTCGATCCCTTCGGCCGCGATCGCGCCGTGGCCGATCGCGGTCGTCAGCAGGTGCGGCCGCAGCACGTCGCCGCCGGCGAACACGCCCGGCTTGCCCGCAACCTGGTAGTTGCGGTCAGCGCCGACCGCACCCTTGCCGTTGTCGAACTGCTCCAGCCCGGTGAAGTCGACCGCCTGGCCGATCGCGGAGACGATCAGGTCGCACGGGATGTCGCGCTCGGTGCCTTCCTTGACCTTGATTTCAAGCCGCGGCCCGACCATCTTCGCATCGCACTCGGCCACGCGCAGCGCGGTCGCGCGCCCGTCGGGCCCGCGCACGATGCCGATCGGAGCCAGGCTGCCGCGGATATCGATACCCTCGGCCAGCGCCTGCTCGACCTCGTGCTTGTTCGCCTGCATCTTGTCGACCGGGAACACGGTCGTCAGCGTGACTTCCGCGCCCTGCTTGGCGGAAATGTGTGCCACGTCGTGCGCCATGAAGCCGGCGATCGCCGCCTCCAGATCGGTCGGCTTCGCGTGCTCGATGTGGCCGAGCCGCCGCGCCACCGTCGCCACGTCGATCGACGTGTCGCCGCCGCCGACCACGACCACGCGCTTACCGACGTACTGCAGGCGCCCGTCGTTGAACGCACGCAGGAACGAGGTTGCGGTCACCACGTTCGCCGCGTCGCCGTCCTTGATCGGCAGCGCGCGGCCGGCCTGCGCGCCCATGCCGAGAAACAGCGCGTCGAATTCGAGCTTCAGCTCGTCGATCGTGACGTCGGTGCCGACGCGGCACTTCAGCCGCGCCTTCACGCCGAGGTCGAGGATGCGCTGGATCTCCGCATCGAGCACCTCGCGCGGTGTGCGAAAGCCCGGGATGCCATAGCGCATCATGCCGCCCAGGTATTCGCGCTCGTCGAAGATCGTGACGTCGTGGCCCTTCAGCGCGAGCTGGTACGCGCACGACAGGCCGGCCGGCCCGCCGCCGATCACCGCGACACTCTTGCCGCTGCGCTTGCCCGGCGCGTTGAACTTCATGCCGTTCTTGATCGCCCACTCGCCCAGGTAGTGCTCGACCGAATTGATGCCGACGTGATCCTCGACCTCGTTGCGGTTGCAGCCCGTCTCGCACGGCGCCGGGCACACGCGCCCCATGATCGACGGGAACGGGTTCGCTTCGGTCAGGCGCCGCCACGCGTACTCCTGCCAGCTCATTCCCGCCGGCGGCTTCTCCATGCCGCGCACGATGTTGAGATACCCGCGGATGTCTTCGCCCGACGGACAACTTCCCTGGCACGGCGGCGTCGATTGGATGTACGTCGGGCACTTGTGCGAGTGATCCGCGTTGAAGATCTTCTGGTGCAGATCCTTCCACTGGTACTCGCCATCCCTGAAGCGGCGAAAGGTCAGCGGCTGGGATTCGGTCTGGGCTGGGCTGGACATCGATGTCTCCAGGTACTCAATTCGATACGCGCAAGCTCTGGTCGCCCCGGCGCAGGCCGGGGCCCAATCTGCGGCGCTGGAAATTGGGTCCCGGCCTGCGCCGGGACGACGGCCGAGCGGTCATGAGGGCGTTCCCAATCTGATCGCAGTGCTGACGAGCTGATGCACGCCGCCGACCATGTTCATCTTGAAACCGTAGTACGGCAGGACCTTGGTGAACTGCGCCTTGCAGATCGCGCAGATGGTGGCCATGAAGTTCACGCCGTGCTCATCGGCCACCGCGCGCAGCGCTTCCATGCGCGGCAGCGCTCCCTTCACGCGCAGGTCGAGCAGCTCGTCGGTCAGCAGTCCCCCGCCGCCGCCGCAGCAGAAGGTCTTCTCGCGCGTCGTCTCCGGCGCCATCTCGACGTACTTGCGGGCGACCGCGCGGATGATCGCGCGGGGGATTTCGAACTGGCCGCCGGGTTGATCGCCCATGCGGGAGGCGCGCGCGACGTTGCACGAATCGTGGAACGTGATCACGCGGTGGTCGTTCGCTTCCTTGTCGAACTTAAGCGCCCCGCGCTGGATCAGGTCCCAGGTGAATTCGCAGATGTGCATCGGCTGGCGCACGCTCGAATCGAGCTGGCTCTGCAACTGGATCGCGAACGGATCCTTGCCGCCGGCGCCGATGCCGACCAGCGTGTTCCAGAAGCTGTAGGCGACGCGCCACGCGTGGCCGCACTCGCCGACGATGATGCGCTTTACACCGAGTTCGAGCGCGGCCTCGCGGATGCGCAGCGCGATCGTGCGCAACTGTTCATAGTTGCCGATGAACAGACCGAAGTTGCCCGCCTCCGACGCCATCGACGACAGCGTCCAGCGGATGCCGGCGGCGTGGAACACTTTCGCATAGCCGATCAGGCTGTCGACGTGCGGCTCGGCGAAGAAGTCCGCGGACGGCGTCACCAGCAGCACTTCGGCGCCTTTCTCGTCGAGCGGGAAGCGTACGTCGACCCCGGTGTCCTCCTTCGTGTCTTCTTCGAGACCGCTCAGCGTGTCGGCGAGCGCCGGACCCGGCAGGCCGAGGTTGTTGCCGACCTTGTGCACCTTGCCGATGATCTCGTTGGTGTACTTCTGGCCGTAGCCGACGACGTCGAGGATCTCCTTCGCCGCCATCGTCACTTCGGCAGTGTCGATTCCGTAGGGGCAGAACACCGAGCAGCGGCGGCACTCGGAGCACTGGTTGAAGTACGTGTACCACTCGTCGAGCACGTCGCGGGTCAGGTCGCGCGCCCCGACGAGCTTCGGAAACAGCTTGCCCGGCAGCGTGAAGTAGCGCCGATACACACTCCGCATCAGCTCCTGCCGCGCGACCGGCATGTTCTTCGGGTCCTGCGTGCCGATGAAGTAATGGCACTTGTCCGCGCACGCGCCGCAGTGCACGCACGAATCCATGAAGACCTTCAGCGACCGGTACTTGCCGAGCAGCGTGCCCATGTGCTCGAGCGCGCGGCGCTCCCAGCCGTCGACGAGCTGGCCGGGGAAGCCGATCGCCTGCTGCATCTTCTCGTTCGCGACGTAGGGCCGCGACTTCTCCATCGCGCCGGGCAGAAGCGCCGGTGGAGCAGGGAACTCGCGCAGCGCAGGTGCGGTGACTTCGGCTGCCATCTATCTGCGCTCCAGTTCGGCCGCCCACGGCGCGAGGTGGCGCGACTCGCGCGGATCGTCGGCCATGTTGCGCGAGGGCGAGAAGAACACGCCCGGCGCGTGCAGCAGCTTGGAGAACGGAAACACGACCATCAGCGCCAGCACCAGCGACAGGTGCACGTACAGCGGAGCATCGGCGGGCAGCGGCTGCCAGTCGAAACGCATCAGGCCGAGGAAGAACGCCTTGACCGCGACGATGTCGGTGTGGAACAGGTACTTCAGTGACAGGCCGGAGGCCGCGATCAGAATCAGCAGCACCAGCATCAGGTAGTCGGACGGCACCGAGATGTACCGGATGCGCTCAACCAGTACCCGGCGGGCGAGCAGTCCCGCCAACCCGATCACCATGCCGAACGCAGCGAGGATGCCGAGCGGCTGCACCAGCACGACCCAGAACCACACCGGCTCGGTGAAGTAACGCAGGTGGCGCACCAGCACGAGTGCCAGGCTCGCGTGGAACACCCAGCCGAACAGCCATGTCCACAGGCTGCCCTTGAACAGGCTTTCGAACAGCGCGACCTCGCGCAGCATGCGCAGTGCCACGCCGCCGCGCGTGGTCGGCGCAGGCGTGGTCGGGATCTTCAGCGGCGCCGGCGTGCGCGCGTAGTCGACGATGCGCGCGGCGAGCCCCGCGACCAGCACTACGGTCGCGGCATAGAACAGCAGCGCGAACAGAATGCTGGCGGCGGACATGGCGTGGCGCTCTTGCCCTCACCCCCCGCCCTCTCCCGCTGATGCGGGCGAGGGTGCCTCTGTCCCCTCTTCCCGATCACGGGGAGAGGGCTAGGGTGAGGGGCCCGAACGTTTGTTCAAACGCACCCAGTCGGCTTTGGCAAGCCGGCGATCTTGCACGCCTGCTTGGCCGGGCCGTAGGGGAACAGCTCGTACAGGTACTGGCTGTTGCCCTTCTCCGGTCCGAGCGTCTTGCCGATCGCCTTGGTCAGCACGCGCACGGCCGGCGCGATCTGGTATTCCTCGTAGTACTTGCGCAGGAAGTTCACCACTTCCCAGTGGTTCTCGGACATCTCGATGTTCTCGGCCTTGGCGATCGCGTTGGCCACGTCCTCGTTCCAGTCGCCCAGATTGACGAGGTAGCCCTCCTCGTCCGTTTCGTAACTCTTGCCGCTGACTTCGATGGTCGGCATGTGTTGCTCCTCGTTGAAATATTGCTACAGCCAGGACTGGCAGTTGGGGTGCTGGGTGACCAGATCGACGAAACCTTCGTAGTCGACCGTCGCCACACCGTCGATCACGCGATCCGCCACGCCGCGCGCCGCCAGATCCGGCGCGAGCGCGTAGACCTTCAGTTTCCCCATCACGTCGCGCAGTTTCGACTCCGCCTTGTTGCCGCGCGTGGCGGCGTACACGCCGTCCTCGATCAGCAGCAGCGCGCCCGACTGGGCCAGACGCAGCACCGTATCCAGGATCGGCTTTTCCAGCGGCGATTTGTTGACGATGTGCAGCATCCCGTTCCTCAGAAGCTAAGAATCACGTCCTGCTGCTCCATCAGGCCGGCCAGCGCCTTCGCGTCGACGACCTTGACGTCGGTGACCAGGTCCTCGGCGGTCAGCCCGCGCGCGGCGAGCGACTCGGCCTCGACATACAGCTTGTCGATGTCGTAGTCCTCCAGCGCGCGATAGGTCGGCGAAAAATTCTTGGTCGCGATCGCCTTGGTCTGCATACCCTTCTTCAACTGGTACACGCCGTCGTCGGCGAACACCAGCGAGACGTCCTGCTCGAACGCGGCGGCGATCAGCACCACCTCGAGGCTCTCCAGCGCGTAGATCGACCCGTACGGCGCCTTGCGGTTGACCAGCATGAATTTCTTGGCCATCGATCAGTCTCCGAAGGTCACGAGCCGATCGGCCTTGATGCCGGCGTCGATCAGTTGCCCGAGCCCCGAGATGCGGAAGCCCGGCGCGAGCGTGTCGGCGACGATGCCGCGGCGAAGTGCCGCCGCCACGCAAACGACGAGGTCGACCTTGTGCTCTTCGGCCAGCTTGCTCCAGCGCGCGACGATGTTGCGGTCGTCCTGCGGCGGTTCGGTGAATTTCGTCGCGTTGTTCACGCCGTCGTGATAGAAGAACACGCGCAGCAGATCGTGCCCCTTGGCCAGCGCCGCCTGGCAGAACAGATAGGCGGAATCGCTGGCCTGATGCTGGTACGGACCTTCGTTGACCAGGACTGCAATCTTCACGTTGCCTCGCGCGGCTAGAAGCGGATGTGCGTCGACGCGTTCAGGTTCGCGCGCGCGCCGCGCCAGTCGTCGATCAGGTACTTGGTGAAGGTGAGCCCCGTTTTCTCGAAGAAGCGCGGCCAGCCGATGCGCTCGATCCAGTCGGCCATGCGCTCCCACGAGCGCGCGTCTTCCTTGTAGACGCGCAGGATGCGCTTGACGACCTCGGCTACCTCGGACCAGCGGGGCGGATTGTTGGGCAGGCCCGAAGCGACCATCTTCATGAAGGTCGGCTTGCCGCGCGCGTTCGAGTTCTTGCCGCCGACCCAGATGGCGAGCTTGGAGTGTTCGGGATCGTTGATCTGCATCGGCGGGCACGGTGGATAGCAGGCGCCGCAGCAGATGCATTTCTTCTCGTCGACTTCGAGCGACGGCTTGCCGTTGACCAGCGCCGGCCGGATCGCCGCGACCGGGCAGCGTGCGACCACCGCGGGCCGCTCGCACACGTTGGCGACGAGGTCGTGATTGATCTTCGGCGGCTTGGTGTGCTGAACGATGATCGCGATGTCGGCCTGACCGCCGCAGTTGATCTCGCAGCACGAGGTCGAAAGATGCACGCGGTTGGGCATCTCCTCCTTGCGGAACTCGTCGATCAGCTCGTCCATCAGCGCCTTGACGGCGCCGGACGCGTCGGTGCCCGGGATGTCGCAATGCAGCCAGCCCTGCGTGTGCGCGATCATCGACACCGAGTTGCCGGTGCCGCCGACCGGGAATCCGGCGGCTTCGAGCGCCTTGATCAGAGGCTCGACCTTGTCCCACTTCGACACGCCGATCTCGACGTTGCTGCGGATCGTGAAGCGGACGTGGCCTTCGCCGAACTTGTCGATGATGTCGGCGAGCTTGCGGATGGTCCACACGTCCATCTGCCGCTGCGTACCGGCCTTTACCGTCCACAGCTCGTCACCGGATTTGGCTACGTGGTGCAACACGCCGGGACGCGGCCGGTCGTGGTACTTCCACTGACCGTAGTTCTTCTTCATCAGCGGGTGCAGGAACTGCCAGTTGTCCGGCACGCCGCTTTCGACCGCGCGCCGCGGCGTCTTCGGCGCCGCGGGCCTTACTGGTGCTTCGACTTGCGTCATCGTCATTCCTCTCAAGCCGCTTTCTTCTTGGCCTGCATCTTGGCCACTTCCTCGTCCCAGCCGTCGGTGCGCACGTACGGATTGGTGCGCGGCGCGGCGACCATGTTGGGATCGACCTCGAGGCCCACGCCCTCGAGAAAGTTGACCAGCCCGATGCGCTCGATCGTCTCGCCGATGCGCTCGTGCTCGAGCGCGTTTTCGGCGAAGAAGTCGACGATGCGCTTGCCGAGATCGACCAGCGCCTCGCGGTCCTCGTCCGTTTTCAGCTTCATGAACGGCACGATCACGGTACCCATCAGGTCGCCGATCTTCAGCGTCCGCTTGCCGCCGCACAGGATCGTGGCACCCGTGTCGTCGCCGTGCGCGAGCGCGCCGGTCATCACGTTGATGCAGTGCATGCAGCGCACGCAGTCGCGGTTGTCGATTTCGAGCGCCTGCGTGTCGTTGACCGCGACGCTGGAGATCGAATCGCCGCGGCGGACGTCCTTGATCTCCTTGATCTGGATCGCCTTGGTCGGGCAGCGCGCGACGACGTCGTTGACCAGCTCGTTCATGCCGTGCTTGGCGAACCACTTCTTCGCCAGCGCCTCGTCGGTCTTGATGTTGTCGC
>JAKOQB010000084.1 GCA_029778535.1 Pseudomonadota bacterium
AAGGCCATCGGGATGCCGAAGCCGAACGCGATGCCGAGGTAGGCCTGCGGCAGCGCGAGAAAGCGCTTCGTGAACGGATAGCTGGCCGCGAGGAAAGCCGCCACGACGGCCAGCGCCCATACCAGGCGGTTCATCGGCACGATCAGCAACAGCGCGACGAGCGACAGCACGACGAAGACCGCCACCGCCTCCCATGGCTCGATCGCGCCGGACGTGAGCGGGCGGTCGCGGGTGCGCGCGACGTGGCGGTCGAAGTCCCGGTCGGCCCAGTCGTTGATTGCGCATCCGGCCGAGCGCATCAGCAGCGTGCCCAGCACGAACGCGAACAGCAGGTAGGGCTCGGGCCAGCCGCGCGACGCGATCCACAGCGCGGCCAGCGTCGGCCACAGCAGCAGCAGCGTGCCGATCGGGCGGTGCATCCGCGTCAGGCGCCAGTACAGGACCGCCCGCTCCCGAATGGCGGCGACGCGTCCAGAGGCGGTGGGTGCGGTCATGGCGCGAGCGTCGGCGCGGGGCAAGGCTTCCGGAGCACCTGCGCCACGACTACCGGCGCGCCGCGTCCGGCGGACCCGAGCGCCGCCCCGCCTCGCGCTTCGCGCGCGCGGCGGCGGGCTGCCCGGTGAAGGTCTGCACGCGGGCCGACGGGCCCACCGCGAGACCGGCCTCGCGCATGCGGCGCAGGTTCGAGTCGCCGATGCCGCGCACGCGCGCCTTCCGGTCGTCGAGGTGGGTGAACGGCCGGGCGCGGCGCGCCTCGACGATGCGCGCCGACAACGCCGGCCCGACGCCACGGATGGTCTCGAGCTCGGCCTGCGTCGCGGTGTTCGCGTCCAGCGCGATGGCCGCGCCGGCGAAGCCGATGCCGAGCGCGATCGCCGCGATCGCGCGAAGCGCGCGGCCCGGGTTCACGCGAACAGCTCCTGCGGCGTGACCGCCGCGGTTCCGAGCTTGCCGACGACGATGCCGGCCGCGCGATTGGCCAGCCCGACCGCCTCGGCGATCGGGCGTCCCGCGGCCAGCATCGAAGCGAGCACGGCGACCACCGTGTCGCCCGCGCCCGAGACGTCGTAGACCTCGCGTGCCTGCGCCGGCACGTTCAGGACGCCGTCCTCGGAGAACAGCGTCATGCCCTCCTCCGAGCGCGTCAGCAGCAGGTGGCGCACGTCGAGCGATCGTCGCAATGCCTGCGCCCGCTCGGCAAGGTCGGCCTCGTCGCGCCAGGTGCCGACGACCTGGCGCAGCTCGCCGCGATTCGGCGTCAGCACGGTGACGCCCCGGTAGCGCGCATAGTCGTCCCCCTTCGGATCGGCGATCACGATCCGGCCTGCGGCGCGCGCCAGCGCAACGATGCGGTCGATCTGCGCGAGCACGCCCTTGCCGTAGTCGGAAAGCACCACGACGTCGGCGCGGCCCATCGCGTCGCGCGCCGCGTCGAAGGTCTGCGCGAGCGCCTGGGCGCCCGGCGCCTGCTCGAAGTCGACCCGCAGCAACTGCTGCTGGCGGCCGATCACGCGC
>JAKOQB010000085.1 GCA_029778535.1 Pseudomonadota bacterium
CGCGCCGGCCTGGCGTGATCGCACGGCCGCGCGGCTCGGCAACGCGTGGCGTGCGGTGTACTCGCTGCTGTCGATCGGCGGCTTCGTGCTGCTCATCTGGGGCTACGGGATCGCGCGTCAGGAGCCGGTGGTCCTCTACCAGCCGACGCATTGGATGCGCAGCCTCACGGCACTGCTGATGCTGCCCGTGTTTCCGCTGCTCTTTGCGGCGTACCTCCCGGGCCGTATCAAGACGAAGATGAAGCATCCGATGCTCGTCGCGGTGAAGTTGTGGGCGTTCGCGCACCTGCTCGCCAACGGCACGCTCGCGGATGTCGTGCTGTTCGGCAGTTTGCTCGCGTGGGCCGTGTTCGACCGCATCTCGTTCAAGAAGCGCGTGCAGCGCGCGATTCCGTCGGCGCCGGCGGGAAAGTGGAACGATGCGATCGCGGTCGTGCTCGGGCTTGGCGCCTACGTGGTCTTTGCAGTGTACCTGCACCTGAAGTGGATCGGCGTGCCGGTCGCACCCTGATCGCTACTGGCTCGTGAGCAGGAAGCCCGCCCAGTAATACGGGTGGCGGTCGAGCTGCGAGAGCTGCGCAATGCGCAGCGCCTGCGCAATTTCGCCGCGCGATGACGCGTGCGCGGCCATCGCATCGTACATGCGGCGCATCAGGCTCGCGGTGCTGCGGTCCTCGACGCGCCACAGGCTCGAGATCACGCTGCGCGCACCGCGTCGCTGCACGATTGCGCTCAAGCCTTCGATCTCGCGTCCGTCGGCAGTGATCGCGCCGCCCATGCCGGTCTGGCAGCCGGACAGCGTCGCAAGGAGAATGCCGGAAAAGTCGAGCGCGCCGATCCTGTCGAGCGTGAGATAACCGCCATCGCCGAGCAGCAACCAGGAGCGCAGCGCATTGCCGGGCCGCAGGTTGAAATGCGTGCCGAGATGCAGGATCGAGAAATCGCGCGGCGCGCGGAGCACTGCATCGAGCCGCGCCTCGGTGAAGGCGGTATCGGCAAAGCCCTTGCCGGGGAGGGCTCCATGGCCCATTGCGGGCCCGGGTACGGGCGCGTCGCAC
>JAKOQB010000086.1 GCA_029778535.1 Pseudomonadota bacterium
CAAGCGCCTGAAGGAAATGGAGCAGACGATCGAGGAAGGCGGTCTCGAGCGGATGTCGAAGAAGGAGGCGCTGACGTTCCAGCGCGAGGTCGACAAGCTGAACAAGTCGATCGGCGGCATCAAGGATATGACCGCGCTGCCGGACGCGCTGTTCGTGCTCGACGTCGGCTATCACAAGATCGCGGTCGCCGAGGCCGGCAAGCTCGGCATCCCGGTGGTCGCGGTGGTCGACACGAATCACTCGCCGGAGGGAATCGCGTACGTGATTCCCGGCAACGACGACTCGAGCCGCGCGGTGCGCCTGTACACGCGCGGCATTGCCGACGCGGTGCTGGAAGGCAAGTCCGCGTCACTGCAGGGCGTGGTGCAGGCGACGACCGGCGACGAGTTCGTCGAAGTCGAAGAAGACGCGGCGTGAGCCCGGACGCGACGGGCACCTCCGCCGCGCACGTCTTCAACGGGAAAAGGGGCGCAAGCCCCTTTTTTCTAAGCAACTGATCGGATCAACTGGATACGGGGAGTATGCGATGGCGGAAGTTACCGCGGGCATGGTCAAGGAACTGCGCGAAAAGACCGATGCGCCGATGATGGAGTGCAAGAAGGCGCTGGCCGAGGCCGGCGGCGACATGGCGAAGGCCGAAGAGATCCTGCGCGTGAAGCTCGGCAGCAAGGCGTCCAAGGCGGCGTCGCGCGTAACCGCCGAGGGCATGGTCGCGGTGCACGTCGATGCGGCCGGCACGCTGGCGGCGATGGTGGAAGTGAACTGCGAAACCGATTTCGTGGCGAAGAACGACGACTTCCAGGCCTTCGTCCGCAATCTCGCCGCGCTGGTCGCACAGAAGAATCCGGCCGACGTGGCCGCGCTGTCGGCGCTGCCGATCGGCGGCAGTACCGTGGAGGCGACGCGTACCGCGTTGATCGGCAAGATCGGCGAGAACATGGCGATCCGCCGCTTCGCGCGCATCGCTGCCAGGGGTCGCATCGCCAGCTACGTGCACGGCGGCTCCAAGATCGGCGTGCTGGTCGACGTGACCGGCGGCGATGCCGAACTGGGCAAGGACCTGGCGATGCACATCGCCGCCAGCAAGCCCAAGTCGCTCGATGCCGGCGGCGTGCCGCAGGAACTCGTCGATTCGGAGCGCCGCATCGCGATCGAGAAGGCGCGCGAGGCCGGCAAGCCCGAGGCGATGCTGCAGAAGATCGCCGAGGGCAGCGTGCAGAAGTTCCTGAAGGAGAACACGCTGCTTGGCCAGGTGTTCGTGAAGGCGGCGGACGGCAAGCAGACGATCGAGCAGTTGCTGAAAGCCAAGGGCGCAGCGGTCAACGGCTTCGTGCTCTACGTCGTTGGCGAGGGCATCGAGAAGCGGCAGTCCGATTTCGCGGCCGAGGTCGCGGCGCAGGCGGCCGCGGCGCGCGCGTAGGCGGTGCCCTGATGGCGACGCCGGCGCACAAGCGGGTCCTGCTGAAACTGTCGGGCGAAGCCCTGATGGGCGACGATCCGTTCGGGATCAACCGCGAGACGATCGAGCGGATGGTCGCCGACATCGCCGAAGTGGTGAAGCTCGGCGTGGAGCTGGCGATCGTGATCGGCGGCGGCAACATCTTCCGCGGCATCGCGCTCGGCGCCGAGGGGATGGACCGCGCGACCGCCGATTACATGGGCATGATGGCGACGGTGATGAACGCGATGGCGCTGCAGGATGCGATGCGCCGCGCCGGCATTGAAGCACGCGTGCAGTCGGCGCTGAACATCGAGCAGGTGGTCGAGCCCTACATCCGGCCCAAGGCGATCCGGTACTTGGAGGAAGGCAAAGTGGTGATCTTCGCCGCCGGCACCGGCAACCCGTTTTTCACGACCGACACCGCGGCCGCGCTGCGCGGTTCCGAGATGGGCGTGGAGGTCGTGCTGAAGGCGACCAAGGTCGACGGCGTGTACTCGGCGGACCCGAAGAAGGACAAGCAGGCCACGCGCTACGCGACGATCTCGTTTGACGAAGCGCTCGGCAAGCGGCTGCAGATCATGGACGCCACCGCGTTCGCGCTGTGCCGGGATCAAAGGCTGCCGATCAAGGTCTTTAACATCAACAAGGCGGGCGCCCTCAAGCGCGTGGTGATGGGCGAGGACGAGGGAACGCTGGTGCACGTGTAGGCTTGAAGCGAAGGAGAAGCTGACGATGAACATCGCCGAGATTCGCAAGTCGACCGAACAGAAGATGGCGAAATCGGTCGACGCGCTGAAGCACGACCTGACCAAGATCCGCACCGGCCGCGCCCACACCGGACTGCTCGACCACATCCAGGTCGATTACTACGGCGCGCTGGTGCCGCTCGCGCAGGTGGCCAACGTCGGCCTCGGCGACGCGCGCACGATCACGATCCAGCCCTGGGAAAAGAAGCTGGTGCAGCCGATCGAGAAGGCGATCCGTGACTCCGACCTCGGCCTGAACCCCGCGACCACCGGCGACGTGATCCGCGTTCCGATGCCGCCGCTGACCGAGGAGCGGCGCAGGGAACTGACCAAGGTGGTGCGCCACGAAGGCGAGAACGCGCGCGTGGCGGTGCGCAACCTGCGCCGCGACGCGATCACGCACCTGAAGGAACTGCTGAAGAAGAAGGAAGTCGCGGAGGACGAAGAGCGGCGCGCGCAGGACGAGATCCAGAAACTGACCGACCGGCACATCGCCGACATCGACAAGCTCGTCGCCGAGAAAGAAAAGGAAATCATGACGGTCTGACGCCGCGGACCGCCCGGCCGCCTCGTAGCCCCTCCCAGTGCAAGCAGCACCGCGCCCCGCGATACCGCGCCATGTGGCCATCATCATGGATGGCAACGGCCGCTGGGCGACCGCGCGCCACCTGCCGCGCGTGGCCGGGCATTCGCGCGGCGTGGACGCGGTGCGGCACGCGATCGAGGCCTGCGGCCGGCGCGGCGTGCAGTACCTGACGCTGTTTGCGTTCAGCTCGGAGAACTGGACGCGCCCGCAGGACGAAGTCAGCACGCTGATGCGCCTGTTCGTCAATGCGCTGGAAAAGGAAGTCGACAAGCTCAACGAAAGCGGCGTGCGGCTGCGCGTGGTCGGCGAGATGAACGCGTTCGATGCCGGCCTGCAGGCGCTGATCGTTGACGCACAGCGTCGCACCGCCGCCAACGATCGCCTGAACCTGACCGTGTGCGCCAGCTACGGCGGGCGCTGGGACATCACGCAGGCAGTGCGCGCGCTGCTGCGGGAGGATCCAACCCTGGGCGCGCACCCTGAACGCATCGACGAGAAGCTGCTGGCATCGCACCTGGCGCTCGCGTTCGCGCCCGAGCCCGACCTGTTGATCCGCACCGGCGGCGAGCGGCGCGTCAGCAACTTCCTTCTGTGGCAGCTCGCGTATTCGGAGCTGTATTTCTCCGATCTGCTGTGGCCGGACTTCGACGCCACCGCGCTCGACGCGGCACTGGCATGGTTCGCCACGCGCGAGCGGCGCTTCGGCCGCACCAGCGCGCAAGTGGCGCTGGCCGGCTGACTCCGATGCTGAAACAGCGCGTGATCACCGCGGCCGTGCTGCTGGCGCTGCTGGCCGCGGCGCTGGCGGCGGGCGCGACCGCGTTCGCCGCGGCGATGTCGATCCTGCTCGGCGCCGGCGCCTTTGAGTGGCTGCGGCTCGCGCAGCACACGGCGACCACGGCGCTCGTCGCCGCGATCGTGTTCGGCGCCGCGCTGTTCGCAGTCGAACTGGCGCACCTCGCCACGTCCGGCGTCGTGCTGCTCGCCTCGGCGTCGATGCTGGCGGTCTGGGTCGGCGTCGCGTTCGTGCTGGTGCGCGCGCAGCGCGGTAGCGTGCGCATTGCGCGCGCCACCTCGTCGCTGCTGTGCGTGCTGCTGCTCGGCGCGGCGGCGATCGCCGCGCTCGACCTGATGCGCCACGGCGTTACATTGTTGATCTCCTCGCTGGCGCTCGTGTGGGTCGCCGACACCGCCGCCTACTTCGCCGGCCGACGCTGGGGCAGGACCAGGCTGGCATCGAAGATCAGCCCCGGCAAGACCTGGGCCGGCGTTGGCGGCGCACTGGTCGCGGTGATGGCGCTGGCGGTCGCGCTCGCGTGGCTGGCACCGGGCTGGCCGCTCTTCACCACGCTGCTGCTGCAGCGGCTGCCGCCGGTGCTGGCATTGCTGGTGCTGTGCGGGCTGGTCACGCTGTCGATCGTCGGCGACCTGTTCGAGAGCCTGCTGAAGCGGCAGGCCGGCGCGAAGGACAGCGGAACCACGCTGCCCGGGCACGGCGGCGTGCTCGATCGCATCGACGCGCTGTTGCCGGTGTTGCCCGCTGCGGCGCTATTGGCGGCGAAGGTCGCGACATGAGGCGCGTGACGATCCTCGGCGCGACCGGATCGATCGGCGCCAGCAGCCTCGACGTGATCGCGCGCCATCCGGATCGTTTCGCGGTGTTCGCGCTGACCGCGCAGAACAAAGCCGATGCGCTGGCCGATCTCGCCGCGCGTTTCCGGCCGCAGGTCGCGGTGATCGCCAATCGGGCGATGTTGCCGGTGCTGCGCGATGCACTGCGCGCCCGCGGGCTCGCGACGCAGGCGCGCGGTGGCGCCGAGGCGCTGGCCGAGGTGGCCGCGGACGCCGGCTGCGATACGGTGATCGCGGCGATCGTCGGTGCGGCCGGCCTGCTGCCGACGATCGCCGCGGCGCGCGCCGGCAAGCGCGTGCTGCTCGCGAACAAGGAAGCGCTGGTGTGCGCCGGCGCGCTGCTGCTCGACGCGGTCCGGCGCGGCGGCGCGGAACTGCTGCCGCTCGACAGCGAGCACAGCGCGCTGCATCAGTGCCTGGCGGGCGCGCGCGGTGGCGCGCGCGACGTGCGGCGCTTGATCTTGACCGCGTCGGGCGGGCCTTTCCGCACCCGCGCCGACCTCGCAGACGTGACTCCCGACGAGGCCTGCGCGCATCCGAACTGGGTGATGGGCCGCAAGATCTCGGTCGACTCGGCCACCCTGATGAACCAGGGGCTCGAGGTGATCGAGGCGAACTGGCTGTTCGACATCGGTCCCGACCGCATCGAGGTCGTCGTGCATCCGCAGAGCGTTGTGCATTCGATGGTGGAATTCGCCGACGCGTCGGTGATCGCGCAGTGCGGCACGCCCGACATGCGTACGCCGATCGCCTACGCACTCGCGTATCCGGATCGCATCACGAGCGGCTCGACCGCGCTGAACTTCCAGTCGCTCGGCGCGCTGACGTTCGAAGCGCCCGATCGCGCGCGCTTTCCCTGCCTGGGGCTCGCCTACGCGGCGCTGCGCGCGGGCGGCGGCGCGCCCGCGGTGCTGAACGCGGCCAACGAGACCGCGGTCGAAGCGTTCCTGGCGCAGCGGCTGCCGTTCACGCGCATCGCCGGCGTGATCGAGGAAACGCTGGCGCGCGTCGATCGCGGCGCGCCGGCGGGCATGGACGATGTGCTGGCGCTGGACCGTGAAGGGCGCCGCGTGGCGCGCGAGGTGGTTGAACGGCGCGCGGTCGTCACCGGCGCGTAGGAGGGTACGTGGCTTTTCTGACGACCGTCATCGCTTTCATCGTCACGCTCGGCGTGCTGATCATCGTGCACGAATTCGGGCATTACTGGGTCGCGCGCCGCTGTGGCGTCAAGGTGCTGCGGTTTTCGATCGGCTTCGGCCGGGCGCTCGCGCGGCGCCGGCGCGGCGACACCGAATGGGTGATCGCCGCCGTGCCGCTAGGCGGCTACGTGCGGATGCTCGACGAGCGCGATACCGACCTCGGTCCGATCCCCGCCCGCGATCTGCCGCGCGCGTTCAACCGGCAGCCGATCGCCAAGCGCATCGCGATCGTGCTGGCCGGCCCGGCCGCCAACTTCCTGCTCGCCATCGGCGTGTACTGGGCCTTGAACGTGATCGGCGTGTTCGAGCCGCGCCCGGTGGTCGCCGCGCCCGCGCTCGGCACGCCGGCCGAGCGCGCGGGTTTTCGCGCGGGCGATGTCGTGCGCGCGATCGACGGCGAAGCGGTGCGCTCGTGGAACGACGTCAACTGGCAGGTACTGCGCGGCGCGGTCGATCGCAAGGCGCTCGACGTGACGGTCGAATCGAACGGCGTCACGCGCGAGCTGCGGCTCGATCTGTCGCATCTGGCGCGCACCGATCTGGAAGCCAATCCGATGGCGCGCGCCGGTCTGTCGCTGTACGGCGGTCCGCCGCGGCTGGGTCGCATCGCCGAGGCAGCCGCGGCCGACAAGGCGGGGTTGAAGCCGGGCGATCGCGTGCTCGAGATCGACCGCCGGCCGCTTTCCTCGGCGCGCGCGCTGATCGAGCGCGTGCGCGGCGCAGCGGGAGTGACGCTCGAGTTCCTGGTCGAGCGCGACGGTGCGCAGCTCGCCGTCAGGGTGACGCCGGCGCGCGTGACCGACAAGGACGGGCAGACCATCGGCCGCATCGGCGCGGAGATTTCCGACCGGCCCGAGATGACAGAAGTGCACTACGGCCCGATCGAAAGCCTCGGGCTGGCGCTGAATCGCACGTGGGAAACGTCGGTGTTCTCGCTGCACATGCTGTGGAAGATGGTGGCGGGCGAAGCATCGTGGAAGAACCTGTCCGGCCCGATCACGATCGCCGATTACGCGGGGCAGACCGCGCGCATCGGCGGCGCCGCGTTCGCGAGTTTCATCGCGCTGGTTTCGATCAGCCTCGGCGTGCTCAATCTGCTGCCGATTCCGATGCTCGATGGCGGACACTTGCTGTACTATCTGATCGAAATCCTCAAGGGCAGCCCGCCGGCCGACTGGGTCGTCGAATGGGGTCACCGCGCCGGCATCGGCGTGCTCGTTCTCCTTACCGCGCTGGCGCTTTACAACGATGTCACGCGGCTGCTGTTCTAAGAAGAACCGTCCCACCTTGACCTCGCATCAGACGCTGCGCCGCGGACTTCCGCGCGGCGCCGCCTTCTCGCTGCGTGCCGCCGCGGCGGCCGTACTCACCACCTTCAGCCTCGGCGTCGCCGCGCAGGAATTCACGGTGCGCGACATCCGCGTCGAAGGCATCCAGCGCACCGAGGCGGGCACCGTGTTCAGCTACCTGCCGCTGCGCGTCGGCGATCGCTACGACCCGGAAAAGGGACAGGCGGCGATCCGCGCGCTGTTCGCCACCGGCCTCTTCAAGGACGTGCGACTCGAGGCCGACGGCGACGTGCTGGTGGTGATCGTCGAGGAGCGCCCGGCGATCGCCGCGGTCGAACTGACCGGCATCAAGGAGTTCGACAAGGACACGGTCAAGAAGTCGCTGCGCGAAGTCGGCCTGGCCGAGGCGCGCGTGCTCGACCGCTCGCTGCTGGAGCGCGCCGAGCAGGAACTGAAGCGGCAATACCTGAGCCGCGGCCGCTACGACGTAAAGGTCACGACCACGGTGACGCCGATCGAGCGCAACCGGGTCAACGTCACGATCGCGGTCGACGAGAGCGAGGCGGCCAGCATCCGCGCGATCCGCTTCACCGGCAACAAGGCGTTCACCGACAGCCAGCTGCGCGCCGAAATGGAACTGTCGACGCCCGGCTGGTTCACCTGGTACACCAAGCGCGACCAGTACTCGCGCCAGAAGCTGACCGGCGACCTCGAGACGCTGCGCAGCTTCTATCTGAACCGCGGCTATCTCGACTTCAACATCGAGTCGACGCAGGTCTCGATCAGCGAAAACAAGCAGGACATCTACGTCACGATCAACCTGGTCGAAGGCGAGCGCTACACGGTGTCGCAGATCAAGCTCGCCGGCGAGCTGCTCGGCCTCGACAACGAACTGCAGGCGCTGGTCGACGTGAAGCCGGGCGACACCTTCAACGCCGAGCGGCTGAACGTGATCTCCAAGCGCATCACCGATCGCCTCGGCCAGCTCGGCTATGCGTTCGCGACCGCCAATCCGGTGCCGGAGGCGAATCGCGACAAGCGCGAAGTCGCGTTCACGCTGTTCGTCGATCCCGGCCGGCGCGTGTATGTGCGGCGGGTGAACATCACCGGCAACTCGCGCACGCGCGACGACGTGATCCGGCGCGAAGTGCGGCAGTTCGAAAGCGCGTGGTACGACGCGGAGAAGGTGCGGCTGTCGCGCGACCGCATCGACCGCCTCGGCTATTTCGAGAAGGTCGAGGTCGAGACGCCCGCGGTGCCGGCGTCGATCGACCAGGTCGACGTCAATCTCTCCGTGAAAGAGCGGCCGACCGGCAGCGTGCAGGCCGGTGCGGGATTCTCCAGCACCGAGAAGCTGGTGCTGCAGGCGGCCTACACACAGCAGAACGTGCTCGGCAGCGGGCAGGCGATCTCGTTCGAGGTCAACACCAGCCGCGCCACGCGCACGCTCGCGATCACGCATGTGGAACCGTACGTGACGCTGGATGGCATCAGCCGCACCGTCGAGGTGTTCGACCGCAAGTCCGACCTGGCGCGGCTGAACCTCGGCAGCGTCGATCTGTCGCAGCGCGGCGGCGCAGTCCGCTTCGGCGTGCCGTTCACCGAGTTCGACACCGTGTTCTTCGGTCTCGGCTACGAGGGCACGCGCATTTCGCTGACCGACCTTTCGCCGTTTCGCTACATCGACTACGTGAACCGCTTCGGCAAGAGCCCGGATGCGCTGATCGGCACCATCGGCTGGTCGCGCGACAGCCGCGACAACCTGCTGGTGCCGACGCGCGGCCGCTATCAGCGCGCGTTCCTCGAGGCGGCGCTGCCGGTGCTCGATCTGAAGTACTACCGCGCCACCTATCAGTACCAGCAGTTCCTGCCGCTGACCAGCCGCTTCACGCTCGCCTTCAACGGCGAGGCGGGCGTCGGCGGCGCGTACGGCGGCAAGTCGTATCCGCTGTTCAAGAACTTCTACGCCGGCGGCATCGGCAGCGTGCGCGGCTTCGAGGGCGGCTCGCTCGGACCGCGCGACGCCAACGGCCAGGCGCTCGGCGGCACGCGCCGGATCAACGGCTCGATCGAGGCGCTGGCGCCGCTGCCCGGCGCCGATCGCACGCTGCGCGCGCTGGCGTTCGTCGACGCCGGCCAGGTGTGGGGCGATGGACAGCGCATCCGCTTCGGTGATCTGCGCGCGTCGGCTGGCTTCGGCATCGCGTGGATCTCGCCGATCGGTCCGATGAAGATCAGCTTCGCGTTCCCGCTGCGCAAGGAGGCGATCGATCGGCTGCAGCGCTTCCAGTTCCAGATCGGCACCGGGTTCTGAATCCGCCGCGCGCGCGACTTCGGCCGCGATCGCTATGGCAGAATTCGACACCCGTTGCGCATAGGGGCGCGAATGAAACGAAAGATCCGCTACGTGACCCGCCTGCTAGCGTTGGCGCTGCTGGCCGCAATCGCTGCAACGCCGCTGGCGGCGCAGGAGCTGAAGGTCGGCTACGTGAATTCGGAGCGCATCCTGCGCGATTCGAATCCGGCCAAGGCCGCCACCGCCAAGCTGGAGCAGGAGTTCTCCAAGCGCGACAAGGAACTGCAGGACATGGGCGCGAAGCTGAAGGCCGCGGCGGACAAGTTCGAAAAGGACGCGCCGGTGCTGGCCGAGAGCGAACGCGCGCGGCGCCAGCGCGAACTCACCGAGCTCGACCGCGATTTCCAGCGCCGCCAGCGCGAGTTCCGCGAGGACCTGAACCAGCGCCGCAACGAGGAACTGCAGTCGCTGCTCGAGCGCGCGCAGCGCATCGTGCGCCAGATCGCCGAGCAGGAGAAGTACGACCTGATCGTGCAGGATGCCGTCTACTTCAGCGCGCGGGTCGACATCACCGACAAGGTGCTCCGGTCGCTGAACAACGCCAAGTAGACCATGGCCGGCGGCCTCACGGTGGCGCGGCTCGCTGACGTCATCGAGCGTCGGACCCAAGCGCGACTGGCGGCCCGGATCATCGGCGATGGCGCGCGCACGATCGAAGGCGCGGCGCCGATCGAGAGCGCGCAATCCAATCAGCTCGCGTTCCTCGCCAACCGCCGCTATCGCACGGCCGCTGCGGCCACGCACGCCGGCGCGATCGTGCTGTCGCCGGGCGACCGGCAGCAGATCTTTTCCGAGCCACCCGCCGGCGTCACGCTGATCGAATGCGCGGCGCCGTACGCGTGGTTCGCGTTCGCCGCGCAGGAACTGGCGCCCGCACCGCTGCCGCGCGCCGGAATCGATGCGGCCGCGAGCGTCGACGCAGCGGCGCGGATCGACCCCGCTGCGCATGTCGGGCCGCACGCGACGATCGAGGCCGACGCGCAGGTCGGCGCGCGCGCGCAGATCGGCGCCGGCAGCTTCGTCGGCCGCGGCGCGCAAATCGGCGCCGACGCGCGGATCATGCCGGGCGTGCACGTGCACGCGCAGTGCGTGGTCGGCGCGCGCTGCATCGTGCACTCCGGCGCGGTGATCGGCGCCGACGGCTTCGGCTTCGCGCCGTTCGAAGGCGCGTGGGTGAAGATCCCGCAGACCGGCCGCGTGGTGATCGGCGACGACGTGGAGATCGGCGCCAACACCACGATCGATCGCGGCGCGATGGGCGACACCGTGATCGAGGACGGCTGCAAGCTCGACAACCAGGTGCAGGTCGCGCACAACTGCCGCATCGGCGCGCACACGGTGATCGCCGGCTGCGTCGGCATCGCCGGCAGCGCCAGCATCGGCCGCGGCTGCCAGCTCGGCGGCGCGGCGATGATCGCCGGGCACCTGTCGATCGCCGACGGCTGCGTGATCGGCGGCGGCACGCTGGTCGCGCGCAGCATCACGACGCCGGGGCATTACAGCGGCGTGTTTCCGCTGATGCCGCACCGCGACTGGGAACGCAACGCCGCGCTGGTGCGGCACCTGGACGAACTGCGCGACCGCATTCGCGCGCTCGAACGGCAACTGGATAAAAAAGGCTCGTCGTGATGGATATCCACGAAATCCTGCGCCACCTGCCGCACCGGTACCCCATCATCCTGGTCGATCGGGTGCTGGAACTGGAGGCCGGCAAGCGCATCGTCGCGCTGAAGAACGTGACGATCAACGAGCCGTTCTTCTCCGGCCATTTCCCGCACTACCCGGTGATGCCGGGCGTACTGATCATCGAGGCGATGGCGCAGGCGGCCGCGATCCTGTCGTTCATCACCTTCGACAAGCGCGCCGACGCGGATTCGCTGTACTACTTCGCGGGCATCGACGGCGCGCGCTTCAAGCGGCCGGTGGAGCCGGGCGACCAGCTGCGGCTGGAAGTCGAACTGGTGCGCGAGATGCGCGGCGTCGGCAAGTTCAGCGGCCGCGCGCTGGTCGACGGGCAGGTCGCCGCGGAAGCCGACATGCTGTGCGCATACCGCAGGATGGACCGCGGAGCGGGAGGCGCCTGATGGCGCGCATCCATCCGAGCGCGGTGGTCGACCCGAAGGCCGAGCTCGAAGACGTCGAGATCGGGCCGTTCGCGCTGATCGGCCCCCACGTGCGGATCGGCGCCGGCACCTCGATCGGCGCGTACACCGTGGTCGAAGGGCGCACGACGATCGGGCGCGGCAATCGAATCTTCTCCCACTGCGCGCTTGGCGGCGCGCCGCAGGACAAGAAGTACGCGGGCGAGCCGACGCGGCTCGTGATCGGCGACGACAACACGATTCGCGAGTACTGCACCTGCAACACCGGCACCGTGCAGGACCAGGGCCTGACGCGGATCGGCTCGAACAACTGGATCATGGCGTATGCGCACATTGCGCACGACTGCGTGATCGGCGATCACACGATCCTGGCCAATCTTTCGCAGCTGGCGGGCCACGTGCAGGTCGGCGACTGGGCGATCCTCGGCGGCATGACCGGCGTGCACCAGTTCGTCCGCATCGGCGCGCACGCGATGACCGGCGGCGGCACGACGCTGCTGCAGGACCTGCCGCCGTTCGTGATCTGCAACGGCAATCCGGCCGCCGCGCACGGCATCAACATCGAAGGGCTGCGCCGGCGCAATTTCGCGCCCGAAGCGATCACCGCGCTGCGCCGTGCGTACAAGGCGGTCTACAAGGAAGGCCGCACGATCGCCGACGCCTGCCAGGCCGTCGACGCGATCGCCGCCGAGATCCGCGTGGCCGCGCCACAGCTGGCGGCGCTGCGCGACTTTCTGCAATCGTCGAAGCGCGGCATCGTGCGTTGAGCCGCGATGGCGAGCGCGTTCCTCGCCTGCGCCGCGGGAGAGGCCTCCGGGGACCTGCTGGCGGCGCCGGTGCTCGAGGCGCTTGCGCGGCGTTTACCGCAGCCGCGCTTCGCGGGCATCGCGGGCGACCGCATGATCGCGGCGGGCTGCGAGGCCTGGCACCACATCCGCGAGTTGTCGGTGCGCGGCTACGCGGAAGTGCTCGCTGCCCTGCCGCGCCTGCTGCGCATGCGGGCCGAGTTGCGCGCGCGGCTGACGCGCGAACGCCCGGCCGTGTTCATCGGCGTCGATTCGCCCGATTTCAACCTGCGGCTCGAAATGCAGTTGCGCGCGGCCGGGATTCCGACCGTGCATTACGTGAGCCCGTCGATCTGGGCCTGGCGCGGCGGCCGCATCGAAAAGATCCGGCGCGCGGCCGACCGCGTGCTGCTGGTGTTTCCGTTCGAGCAGAAGATCTACGATGACGCCGGCATCGCCGCTACCTATGTGGGGCATCCGCTGGCCGCGCAGATTCCTGTGCAGCCCGATGTTGCCGGCGCGCGCGCGCGGCTCGCGCTTCCCGCCGGTCCGTGCGTCGCGGTGCTGCCCGGCAGCCGGCGCGCGGAGGTCGAACACATCGGGCCGGTGTTCATCGATGCGATGGAAGTGATGGCCGCACGCGATCGGGGCATGACGTTCGTCGTTCCCGCAGCCGAAGCACGCCTGCGCGCGAAGATCGACGCGCTGCTTGCCACGCGCGCCGCGGCGCGCGAGCGCACGCGCGTCGTCGACGGCCAATCGCACGCGTGCCTGGAGGCCGCCGACGCGGTGTTGGTCGCCAGCGGCACCGCGACGCTGGAAGCGGCGCTGTACAAGAAGCCGATGGTGATCGCCTACCGGATGCCGCGGCTGTCCGCCTGGATCATGCGCGCCATCGGCGGCTATCTTCCCTACGTGGGGCTGCCGAACATCCTCGCCGGCGAGTTCCTCGTGCCCGAGCTGCTGCAAGAGGAAGCCACGCCCGCGGCGCTGGCGCGCGCGGTCCTGGACCAGCTCGACGACGAGCCGCGCCGGCTGCGGCTGGTCGGGCGCTTCGGAGAGATGCACGAGAGCCTGCGGCGCGACTCGCCGGCGCTCGCCGCCGACGCGATCATCGCAACGATGAAGCGATGAAAGCGGCCAGCGCGCACAGCCTGTTCGAGGCGCCGGCGCGCGCGCTCGGGCTCGTGTGCGGCGCCGACGAGGCGGGACGCGGGCCGCTCGCCGGCCCGGTCGTGGCGGCGGCGGTGATCCTCGACCCGAAACAGCCGATCGACGGGCTGCGCGATTCGAAGCAGCTCGCAGCGGCGCGGCGCGAGGTGCTTGCCGCGGCGATCCGCGCGCGCGCGACCGCGTGGGCGGTGGCGCAGGCGAGCGTGGAGGAGATCGACACACTGAATATCCTGCAGGCGAGCCTGCTCGCGATGCGGCGCGCGATCGAGGCGCTGCAGCCGGCGGCGCAATTCGCGCTGATCGACGGCAACCAGTTGCCGCGGCTCGCGATCCCGGCGCGCGCGATCGTCGGCGGCGACGCGGTCGAACCGGCGATCTGCGCCGCGTCGATCCTGGCCAAGACGCAGCGCGACGCGCTGATGCGCGAACTCGACCGCGTTCACCCCGGCTACGGCTTCGCCGCGCACGTCGGCTATCCGACGCCCGAGCATCTGGCGCGGCTGCGCCAACGCGGGCCGTGCGCCGCGCATCGGCGGTCGTTCGCACCGGTGCGTGCACTGCTCGGTGACGCCGAATGAAACCGATCACGTCGGACGCCAACCCGAATTTCCGCCGCTGGCTGAAGCTCGCCACCCATCCGCGCGCGGTGCGCGAAACGGGCCGCACGCTCGCGGAGGGCCTGCACCTGGCGCAGGCGGCGCTCGCCGCGCGGGTGCCGATCGCGGCGGTGCTGGTCCGGCGCGGCAGCGCGAGCAGCGAGGTTGCCGCCGCGGCCGCGGATGCACCGACCTATGAACTGGCGCCGCCGCTGTTCGATCGCCTGGCCCCGGTACAGACGAGCGTCGGTCTGATGCTCGAGCTGGCCGTTGCACGCACCGAGTTGCCGGACGCGATCGACGAAGATCTCGTCTACCTTGACGGCGTACAGGATCCGGGCAATGCGGGCGCGCTGCTGCGCGTGGCCGCCGCCGCCGGCGTGCGCTGGGCGCTGGGCGCGTCGGGCACCGCCGCGCTGTGGGCGCCGCGGACGCTGCGCGCGGCGCAAGGCGCGCACTTCGCGTTGCGCATCGTCGAGGGCGTGGTTCCTGAGGCCGCGGCGCGCTCGTTCCGGGGCGTGTGGATTGCGGCTGCTGCGCACCAGGCCGAGTCGCTGTTGGACGCCGTGCTGCCGCGGTCGGCGATCGGCTGGGTGTTCGGTGCCGAGGGGCAGGGCGTCTCCGCGGCGATGCTGGCGCACTGCGGCAAACGCGTACGTATCCCGCTGGCCGCCGGAATCGAATCGCTGAACGTCACGGCCGCCGCCGCGATCTGCCTGTTCGAGCGCCGCCGCCGACTTGACCGGCCGCAGTTTTGAAGACGAAGACGGGCGCCGACGCGTGATCGTGCGGACTTGGCGGCCGAAGTGGCTTCGGTAAGAATCGGGGCCGCGGCACACGACCAGCGGGAGCGATCATGTGGGGCGAGACTCTGCGATCCAAGGCGCGCAAGGCGACGGCGCGCGCGGTCGGCGACGGGCTGGAGCGGCTCGCCGAGCGGCTCCGCGCCGGCGGCGGCCTGCCGCTGGACGTGATCCTGCCTGACGGCGCGCGGATCTCCTTCGGCCAGACGCCGCGCGTGGTGATGACGATCCACGACGAGGCGACGGTCGCCCAGCTGGCCCATCCGACGCTCGCCGTGCTGGGCGAAGCGTTCATCGACCAGCGCATCGACGTCGACGGCGACCTCATGGAGGTGCTGCCGGTCGCCGACCGACTCGCGGCCGCGGGCGGCGCACCGGTGACCGCGCGCGTGGCGGCGGCGCTTGCCCGGCACACCCCGAAGCAGGACCGCGCCGACATCGGTTTTCACTACGACGTCGGCAACGATTTCTATCGGCTGTGGCTCGACGAGCGCATGGTCTACTCGTGCGCGTACTTCCCGCGCGGCGACGAATCGATCGACGCCGCGCAGGAGGCCAAGCTCGACCACATCTGCCGCAAACTCAGGCTCGCGCCCGGCGAGCGCATGCTCGACATCGGCTGCGGCTGGGGCGGGCTGGTGCTGCACGCCGCGCAGCGCTACGGCGTGCGCGCCACCGGCATCACGCTGTCGGACAACCAGTTCCAGCTCGCGCGCGAGCGCGTGGCGCAGGCGAACCTGTCCGACCGGGTCGAGATCCTGCTGCTCGACTATCGCGAGGTCGTGGACCGCTGCGGCGCGGCGAGCTTCGACAAGGTGTCGAGCATCGGCATGTTCGAGCACGTCGGCATCCGCAATTTGCCGCAGTACTTCGACATCGCGCAGCGTGCGCTGCGCGAGCGCGGTCTGTTCCTCAATCACGGCATCACTTCGTCGGACGTCGACAGTCGGCCGATCGGCTCCGGGGTCGGCGATTTCATCGCCAAGTACGTGTTCCCGCACGGCGAACTGCCGCACCTGCACGTGGCGATCCGCGAGATGTCGGCGCAGGGCTTCGAGGTCTTCGACGTCGAGAGCCTGCGCCCGCACTACGCAAAGACGCTGACGCATTGGTCGCGGCGGCTCGAGGCGCGGCTGGGCGAAGCGGCGCAGACGATCGACGCGCGCCGCCTGCGCGTCTGGCGCGCGTACCTGGCCGGCTGCGCGTACGGGTTTTCGCAGGGCTGGATGAATATCTACCAGGTGCTCGCCAGCAAGCAGACGACCGCGGGGCCGACCGAGTTGCCGCTGTCGCGCGAGTGGCTGTACCGCTGATTGCCTAGCCGATCCGGCGCTCGAGGCCGATCTCGTTCAGGATCGTCGCCGCGATCTCCTCGATCGACTTGGTGGTCGACGACATCCAGCGGATGCCTTCGCGCCGCATCAGCTTCTCGGCGGCGATGATCTCGTAGTGGCAATTCTCCAGCGACGCGTAGCGGCTGTTGGGGCGGCGCTCGTGCCGCACCTCGGCCAGCCGCTCCGGTGCGATCGACAGGCCGAACAGCTTGTGGCGGTACGGCGGCAGCGCGCTCGGCAACTGGTCGCGCTCGAAATCCTCCGGGATTAGCGGATAGTTGGCCGCCTTGATCCCGTACTGCATCGCCAGGTAAAGGCTGGTCGGCGTCTTGCCGCTGCGCGAGACCCCGACCAGGATCACGTCGGCCTGCTCCAGGCTGCGCGCGGACTGGCCGTCGTCGTGCGCGAGCGCGAAGTTGATGGCGTCGATGCGCCGGTGGTAGGTTTCCGAATCGGACATCGTGTGCGAGCGGCCGATCGTATGCGTCGACTTGACGCCGAGTTCGGCTTCGAGCGGTTCGACGAACGATTCGAACAGGTCGAGAATCAGCGCGTCGGCCTGGCGCAGCGCCTCGTTGACGAACGGATCGACCAGGCTGGAGAACACGATCGGTCGCTTGCCGTCTTTGAAGCGCGTCTCGTTGATGCGCGCCACGACCTCCTGCGCCTTGTCCGCCGTATCGACGAACGGGATCCGGATCTTCCGGTAGCGCACCGGTTCGAACTGCGTCATCACGCTGTGGCCGAGCGTCTCGGCGGTGATGCCGGTGCCGTCGGAAACGAAGAACACCGTGCGTTCGGCGGGCTGGAATCGGTCAGGCATCGAGGGGGCGGCGGGCCGGTCGCTAGAATCGGTCGCAACGCGGATTTCGATCGCGGCGGATTGTGTCACAGCGGCGCGGGCAATCGCGCCAGTCATGGGAGAGGGAATGCAACGCGGCAGGTACGTGATTCCGTTCAGCGGACTGCGGATGACCGACGTGGGTGAAGTCGGCGGCAAGAACGCGTCGCTGGGCGAGATGCTCAGTCAGTTAAGCGAAGAAGGCATACGCGTCCCCGACGGATTCGCTACCACCGCCGATGCATTCCGCCGCTTCCTGCACGCCAATGACCTCGAAGAGCGCATCCATCAGCGCCTGGCGAAGCTCGATGTCAGCGACGTTCGCGCGCTCGCCGAGGCGGGAGCCGAGATCCGCGGCTGGGTCTCGACCGGCCGCTTCCCCGTCGACTTCGAAGAAGAAATACGCAAATTTTATCAGTGGCTTACGAAAGATACTTCAGGCGAACTCTCGCTTGCGGTGCGGTCCAGTGCGACCGCCGAGGACCTGCCCGATGCCTCTTTCGCAGGCCAGCAGGAAACGTTCCTGAACGTGCGTGGCATCGACGCGGTGCTTGATCGGATCAAGCACGTGTTCGCATCGCTGTACAACGATCGCGCGATCGCCTACCGCGTGCACAAGGGCTTCACCCACGCGGAGGTCGCGCTTTCGGCCGGGGTGCAGCGGATGGTGCGCAGCGACCTCGGCGCATCGGGGGTGGTGTTCACGATCGACACCGAGTCGGGCTTCAAGGACGTCGTGTTCATCACTGCCAGCTATGGGCTCGGCGAGACCGTCGTACAGGGCGCCGTCAACCCGGACGAGTTCTATGTGCACAAACCGATGCTCGCCGCCGGCAAGTACCCGATCATCCGCCGCGCACTCGGCTCCAAGCTCGTAAAGATGGAATTCGACCCGACCAGGGCCGATGGCCGCACTGTGCGGACGGTGAACGTGCCCGACTCCGAACGACATCGCTTTGCGTTGACCGACGACGACGTGCTGGAACTCGCGCGCTACGCGGTGACGATCGAGAAACACTACGGCCGCCCGATGGACATCGAGTGGGGCAAGGACGGCGAGGACGGCCGCATCTACATCCTGCAGGCGCGGCCGGAAACGGTGAAGTCACAGCTCGTGGCGCACGTGCAGCACCGCTACAGGCTGAAGGAAACCTCGGCCGTGCTGGCGTCGGGCCGCGCGATCGGGCAGAAGATCGGCATCGGTGAAGTGCGCGTCGTGCGCGATATCGCCGAAATGGACAAGGTGCGCGGCGGCGACGTGTTGGTCACCGACATGACCGACCCCAACTGGGAGCCGGTGATGAAGCGGGCGGCGGCAATCGTCACCGACCGCGGCGGGCGCACGTGCCACGCGGCGATCATCGCGCGCGAACTCGGCATCCCGGCGGTGGTCGGCTGCGGCAACGCGACCGCGACGCTGAAGGACGGCGCGGCGGTCACCGTGTCGTGCGCCGAGGGCGACACCGGCCATGTGTACGACGGCAAGCTCGCGATGGAGGTCGAGACGGTGCAGGCCGGCGCCATGCCGAGCCTGCCGGTCAAGATCATGATGAACGTCGGCAATCCGCAGCTCGCATTCGACTTTCAGGCGCTGCCCAACCAGGGCGTGGGGCTGGCGCGGCTGGAGTTCATTATCAACAACAACATCGGGCTGCACCCGAAGGCGGTGCTCGACTATCCGAACGTCGACGCGGAGCTGAAGCGCGCGGTCGAGTCGCTGGCGCACGGCTACGCCAATCCGCGCGCGTTCTTCGAGTCGCGGCTGGCCGAAGGGATCGCGACGATTGCCGCGGCGTTCTGGCCCAAGCCGGTGATCGTGCGGCTGTCGGACTTCAAGAGCAACGAGTACAAGAAGCTGATCGGCGGCACGCGCTACGAGCCGGACGAAGAGAACCCGATGCTCGGCTTCCGCGGCGCGGCCCGCTACATCGCGGAAAGCTTTGCCGAATGCTTCCGGCTGGAGTGCCGGGCGCTGAAGCGCGTGCGCGACGACATGGGGCTGACCAACGTCGAGATCATGGTGCCGTTCGTGCGCACGCTGACCGAGGCGCGGCGGGTGACCGAACTGCTCGCTGCCAACGGATTGAAGCGCGGCGAAAACGGCCTGCGGCTGATCATGATGTGCGAGGTGCCGTCCAACGCGATCCTGCCGGACGAGTTCCTCGAATACTTCGACGGCTTCTCGATCGGCTCCAACGACCTGACGCAGCTCACGCTCGGGCTGGACCGCGATTCGGGGCTGGTCGCCGAGGGCTTCGACGAGCGCGACCCGGCGGTGAAGAGCCTGCTCGCGCGCGCCATCGGCGCCTGCCGCAGCCGCGGCAAGTACATCGGCATCTGCGGCCAGGGGCCGTCGGATCATCCGGACTTCGCGCAGTGGTTGATGGAGCAGGGGATCGAGTCGATCTCGCTGAATCCGGACACCGTGGTCGAGACCTGGCGCCGGCTGGCGCACGCAGCCTGAGGCGGCGGCATGAGCGCCTGGGTCTGGTGGTTCGTCCTCGGCTTCGTGCTGCTGATCGCGGAGCTGACGACCGGCACGTTCTACCTGCTGGTGATCGCGCTGGCGTTCGCCGCTGCGGGCACGACGAGCCTGATCGGCATGCCGTTCGTGATCCAGCTGGTCGTGGCCGCCGGCATCGGGCTGGCAGGCTCGCTGTGGCTGCGCAATTCGCGTTTCGGCCGCCATGGCACGCGGCGCGAGCCGTTGCAGAACCTCGATGTCGGTCAGGTGGTGCGGATCGAGCAGTGGTCTCCGAGCCGGACCGCGCGCACCGCGTATCGCGGCGCGCAGTGGGACGTCGAGCTGGCGCCCGGCGAGGAGGCGGTGGCCGGCGACTTCGTGATCCGCGACGTGCTCGGCAGCCGGCTGATCGTGGCGCGCCGTCCCACGACCTGATACCCAACAACACGGAGAACATCATGACCTTCCTGCCGGGCGGCGCGACGCTGGTCGCACTGATCGTCTTCGCGGTCGTCATCACCTTCATCATCAAGGCGATCCGCATCGTGCCGCAGCAGCACGCATGGGTGGTCGAGCGGCTCGGCAAGTTCCACGCGACGCTGTCGCCGGGCCTCAATATCGTGATTCCGTTCGTCGACCGGATCGCCTACAAGCACAGCCTGAAGGAGATTCCGCTCGACACGCCGAGCCAGGTCTGCATCACGCGCGACAACACGCAACTGCACGTCGACGGCGTGCTGTTCTTCCAGGTCACCGATCCGCAGCGGGCATCGTACGGCTCGAGCAACTACATCGTCGCCATCACGCAGCTGGCGCAGACCACGCTGCGCTCGGTGATCGGCAAGCTGGAACTGGACAAGACCTTCGAGGAGCGCGACTTCATCAACCACAGCGTGGTGTCGGCGATCGACGAGGCGGCGCGCACCTGGGGCGTGAAGGTGCTGCGCTACGAGATCAAGGACCTGACGCCGCCGGCGGAGATTCTGCACGCGATGCAGGCGCAGATCACCGCCGAGCGCGAGAAGCGCGCACTGATCGCCTCCTCCGAAGGCCGCAAGCAGGAGCAGATCAATATCGCCACCGGACAGAGGGAAGCGGCGATCGCGAAGTCCGAAGGCGACAAGCAGGCGCAGATCAACAACGCGCAGGGGCAGGCCGCCGCTGTGCTGGCGATCGCCGAGGCCACCGCGGAGGCGATCCGCAAGGTCGCGCAGTCGATCCAGGCGCCGGGCGGCATGGAGGCGGTGAACCTGAAGGTGGCCGAGCGCTACGTCGATGCGTTCGCGGCACTGGCGAAGACCAACAACACGCTGATCGTGCCGGCCAACCTCGCCGACGTGGGCAGCCTGATCGCCACCGCGATGACGGTCGTGCGCAGCCAGGTCAAGCCGGCATAGCGCGGCGATGCCTTCGCCCACGATCGTCGCGGGACTGAAGCAGGTTCTTGCCCCGCATGCGCCGTTCTCCCGCATGGCCGATGCGGATGTCGAGTTCCTGATCGCGCATCTGCAGGTCGCCTATTACGCGCCCGGCGAGACGATCCTCGCGCCTTCGGCCGAGATTTCGCCGTACTTCTACATCGTCAAGCAGGGGCAGGTGCGCGGACTGCGCGACGCCGACCCCGGCAAGGTCGCGTTCGAAGGCGGACCGGGCGAGTGCTTTCCGGTCACCGCGCTGCTCGCCGAGCGGCCGGTCGCGCTGACCTACGTCGCGGTCGGCGACACGTTCTGCCTGCTGCTGCCGCGCGCCCGCTTCGCGCAGCTGACGCAGCGAAGCAGCGTGTTCCTCGATTTCTGCAAGCGGCGGCTGGCGAGCCTGCTGGACCTGTCGCGGCAGCAACTGCAGGCCAACTACGCGGCCGAGGCGAGCGCGGAGCGCACGATGGGCATGCAACTGGCGGACCTGGTGCGCGGCCCGCCGATCACCTGCCGCCCCGATGAAACGCTGCGCGCTGCGTTCGAGCGCATGCACGCGGCGCACGTCGGCTCGATCCTCGTCACGGAGCCGGCGAACGGCGGCGAGAACCTGATCGGCATCGTCACTCGTACCGACCTGATCGGGCGCGTGATCCTGCCGGCGCTGCCGCTCGACACGCCGGTGCGCGCGGTGATGTCGCCCAACGTGCTGTCGCTGCCGCACGATGCGACCGCGGCCGATGCGACGCTGGTGATGGCGGAGCATTCGATCCGGCACGTGCCGGTCGTGCGCGCGGTCGACGGCGAGACGCGCGTGATCGGGCTGGTGTCGGAGCGCGATCTCTTCACGCTGCAGCGGCTGACGGTGCGCCAGCTCGCCGCCGACTTGCGTCGCGCCGATAGCGTCGAGAGCCTCGCATCGAGCGCCGCCGGCGTGCGGCAGCTTTCCTACCATCTTGTTGCGCAGGGCGTGGCGGCCGCGCAGTTGACGCGGCTGATCAGCCACCTGAACGACCAGCTGACCGCGCGCCTGCTGACGCTCGCATGCGCGCGCTTCGGCGTCGAGTCGAACGCTTTCTGCTGGCTTGCGCTCGGCAGCGAGGGGCGCGGCGAGCAGACGATCGCCACCGATCAGGACAACGGCATTATCTACAGCGGCGCGACCTCCGATCAGCCGAAATGGCTCGCGCTGGCCGACTGGGTCAACGTGGCCCTGGCCGAGTGCGGCTTCCCGCTGTGCAAGGGCAACATCATGGCGCGCAACCCGCAGTGGTGCCTGACGCCGGCGCAGTGGGACGGCCTGTTCGCCCACTGGATCGACCGCGGCGATCCCGACAGCCTGCTGGCGAGCAGCATCTTCTTCGACTTTCGCGGCATCTTCGGCAACACCGCGCTGGCGGCCGACCTGCGCCAGAGCGTCACCGCGCGCGCGCAGCGCAATTCCCGCTTTCTGAAGCAGATGTCCGACAACGCGCTGCGCAACCGGCCACCGGCGGCGAGCATGCTCGAGTCGCTACTGGGCGCGGAGATGCCCGCTACCGTCGACCTGAAGATGAATGGCACGGTGCCGTTCGTCGACGCCGCGCGCATCTGGGCGCTCGCCGCGGGTCTCACCGAAACGCGCACCGCGGAGCGCTTCCGGCGCCTCGGCGAGATCGGGCGGCTGCCCGCGACCGACGTCGCCGCATGGATCGACGCGTTCGAGTTCCTGCAATTGCTTCGGCTGCGACGGCAGCACCAGCGCGGCGAGCAGCCCGCGGCCGCTGACGACAACCCGAATTCGATCGACACCGCGACGCTTTCGGCGCTGGACCGCCGCATCCTGAAGGTGGCGTTTCGCCAGGCGCGCAAGGTGCAGCAACGGCTCGAACTGGATTATCCGGGCTGAGCGATGCTCGACTGGTTGAAGCGCGCGTTCGGCGGCGCGCCCGTCGATCCGGCGGCAACGCGCTGGGTGGTGGTCGACGTCGAGACGAGCGGAATGGATCCGACCGCGCACGGCCTGATCGCGATCGGCGCCGTGGCAATGCATGCCGACGGCCATGTGATTCCGGCCGACAGCCTGGAGATCGTCTATCGCCAGAGCCGGGCCAGCTCGAAGGACAATATCCTCGTGCACGGCATCGGCGTGGCGGCGCAGCTCGAAGGGGCGGAGCCGGCGCACGCGACGCGCGCGTTTCTCGACTTCGTCGGCACGTGTCCGATCCTTGCGTTCCATGCGCCGTTCGATCACGGTTTCCTGGCGCGCGCGGTCAAGATTTTCGTCAACCAGCCGTTCGACAACCCCTGGCTCGATCTGGCGCAACTCGCGCCCGCGCTCGATCCGAAGGCGCACTTCAAGGCGCTCGACGAATGGCTCGAGCACTACGGCATCCCGGTATCGGAGCGCCATTGCGCCGCGGCCGACGCGTTTGCCACCGCGCTGCTCGCGGCGCGGCTGTTGCCGGAGGCGCGGCGCCAAGGCGCGCGCGATTTCAACGCGATGCGGAAGCTCGCGCGCGCGGCGCGCTGGGTGCGCTGATCACCGGCTCTTGTGCTTGAGCAGCCGTTGCTGCTGGCGCTTCCAATCTTTTTCTTCCTCCGCGGCCCGCTTTTCGAATTGCCTCTTGCCCTTGGCCAAACCGAACTCCAGCTTGATGCGGCCCTTCGAATAGTGCAGGTCGAGCGGCACCAGCGAATATCCGGCGCGCTCGACCTTGCCGATCAGCTTGCGGATCTCGGCCGCGTGCAGCAGCAGCTTGCGCGTTCGCGTCGGTTCGGGCTGTATGTGAGTCGAAGCGGTCTGCAGCGGCGTGATGTGCGCGTTCAGCAGGTACAGCTCGCCGTCGCGCACGATCACGTATGCCTCGCGCAGATGGACCTGGCCGGCGCGGATCGACTTGACCTCCCAGCCTTCGAGCACGAGCCCGGCCTCGAAGCGCTCCTCGATCGAGTAGTCGTGAAAGGCCTTCTTGTTCTGGATAATCGACATCGTCGCCACGCAAGTCCGCCCAAATAATCGCACGCCCATGCATCGCGTCGAACGCAGCGTTCTGGTGCCGTTCAGCACGCAACAGATGTTCGATCTGGTCGCGCGCGTCGAGGAGTATCCGAAGTTCTTGCCGTGGTGCGCTGCCAGCCACGTGCGCCCGCGCGCCGACGGCAGCCACGAGGCGACGATCGAGATCCGCTATCACGGCGCGCGCAGTCGCTTCACCACCCGCAACCGCCATTACCCGCATGAGCGGATTGGCATGGAACTGGTCGACGGTCCGTTTCGCCGCCTGTACGGCGAGTGGACCTTCCGCGAGCTGCGCGCCGATGCGTGCCGCGTGCACCTGAACCTGCATTACCAGTTCGCGGCCGGCCTGCTCGGGCGCGCGATCGCGCCGGTATTCGAGGAGATTGCCACCACGATGGTCGATTCGTTCACGCGTCGCGCCGAGGCGCTGCATGGGAGCTGAATCGGCGCTCGTGCGCGCCAGCGTGGTGCGCGCGCACCCGAGCCGATCGACCCGGGTCGAGATTCAAGTCCCCGCCGGCGCGACGCTGCGTGATGCGATCGTCGCCGCTGGCATGCTTTCCCTCGATGAGCTGACACGCGACGCGCCGCCGGTCGGCGTCTTCGGCGAGGTCCGATCGCTCGACGCGAAGGTCGCAGACGGCGACCGGATCGAGATCTACCGGCCGCTGACGATCGACCCCAAGGAGGCGCGCCGCCTGCGCGCGGCACTCAGGAGAAAGCAGCTGCGCTAGTTGCAGCTGCTTGCAATGCGCGAACGCACGCGTGCCACCTCTTCGGCGCGGGCGGCATCGTCGAGTATGACCTGGTTGCCCTGTGCGTCGGTGCGCGCGACACGGCGCCCGTCCTCGAGCGCGCGCAGGTAGCCGCGTGTGCGCTCGCAGTCCTGCGCGAGTTGCTGTTTGCGGGTCTGCTCCTCGGCCGCCTTCTTCTCGGCCTCCGCGCGTTGCTGTGCCTGCTTGCGCGCCTCCATCTCGCGTTCGGCCAGGGTCTTCGGTCCGGGCGGGGCCGCGGCCGCAGACTTCTTCGGCTCGGCTTTGGCTTCAGGCTTGGCGGCAGGCTGATCGCCGAAATACACCGGCGCAGCCGGCTGGCCCGATCCGGCGCCGGCGGGCTGGCGCACGATCTGACTCGGCTTCACGCCGGCGGGCGGTGGCTGGTCGGAAACCACGAGCTTGCCGCTGTCGTCGCGCCAGGCCCACTGCGCGGCGGCCGTCGCGGTGAAGGCGCACATCACGATGGCGAAGATCGACTTGCAAACGCGTTGTGCCATGGTGGCTCCCAGGTTCGCGCGGATTCTGCGGTCCGGGCGAGGACCCGGCAATAGTCCGTCAGACCGATCCATAACGGGCCGCACGCCACGCGCGCCGACGCGTGTGCGTATAATTTTATTTTGCGTCACGAGGCTCCCCATGCGGCTAGTCCAGAAGGCACTGACCTTCGATGACGTTCTTCTCCTGCCGGCTCATTCGACCGTCCTCCCGCGCGAGACCCAGCTCGCGACCAAGCTCTCCCGCAACATCACGCTGAACCTGCCGCTCGTGTCGGCGGCGATGGACACGGTCACCGAGGCCCAGCTGGCGATCGCGCTGGCGCAGGAAGGCGGCATCGGCATCATCCACAAGAACCTGACCCCGCAGCAGCAGGCGGCCGAAGTGCTGAAAGTCAAGCGCTTCGAAGCCGGCGTGCTGCGCGACCCGATCACGATCCCGCCCGACATGCGCGTCGGCGACGCGATCGCCCTGCAGCGCACGCACAAGTTCTCCGGCCTGCCGGTCGTGAAGGGCAAGCGCGTGGTCGGCATCGTCACCAACCGCGACTTGCGCTTCGAAACGCGGCTCGATGCGAAGGTAGCCGACGTGATGACGCCGAAGGAGCGGCTGGTCACCGTGCGCGAAGGCGCCAGCCTCGACGAGGCCAAGGCGCTGATGCACAGGCACCGGCTCGAGCGCGTGCTGGTGGTCAACGGCGAGTTCGAGCTGCGCGGGCTGATCACGGTCAAGGACATCACCAAGGCGACCGAGCATCCGAGCGCGGCGAAGGATGAGCAGGGCAAGCTGCGTGTCGGCGGCGCGATCAGCACCGCGCCGGACTCCGAAGAGCGCGCCGAGTTGATGGTCAAGGCGGGCGTGGACGTGCTGATCGTCGACACCGCGCACGGCCACCATCAGGGCGTGCTCGACCGCGTCAAGTGGGTCAAGAAGAACTACCCGCAGGTCGACGTGATCGGCGGCAATATCGGCACGGCAGAAGCCGCTCGCGCGCTGCTCGAAGCCGGCGCCGACGGCGTCAAGGTCGGCATCGGACCCGGCTCGATCTGCACCACGCGCATCGTTGCCGGCGTGGGCGTGCCGCAGATCACCGCGATCGCCAACGTGGCCAAGGCGCTGGATGGTACCGGGCTACCGCTGATCGCCGACGGCGGCATCCGCTACTCGGGGGACGTGTCCAAGGCGATCGCCGCCGGCGCCTACGCGGTGATGATGGGCAGCATGTTCGCCGGCACCGAAGAGGCGCCGGGCGAGGTGATCCTGTACCAGGGCCGCTCGTACAAGAGCTACCGCGGCATGGGCTCGCTGGGCGCGATGAGCAAGGGCTCGGCCGAGCGCTACTTTCAGGACAACGACGCCAACGTCGACAAGTACGTTCCCGAAGGCATCGAAGGCATGGTGCCGTACAAGGGCAGCGTGCTGGCGATCATCTTCCAGCTTGCCGGCGGGCTGCGCTCCAGCATGGGCTACTGCGGCTGCCAGACGATCGAGCAGATGCGCACGCGCGCGCAGTTCGTCGAGATCACCAGCGCCGGCATGCGCGAGTCGCACGTGCACGACGTGAAGATCACCAAGGAAGCGCCCAACTACCGGATCGAGTAGCGAGCTTGAGCCACGAACGAATCCTGATCCTCGACTTCGGCGCGCAATACACGCAATTGATCGCGCGCCGGGTGCGCGAAGCGAAGGTCTACTGCGAGATCCACCCGAACGACGTCGGCGCGGATTTCATCCGCGCGTTCGCGCCGAAAGGCGTGATCCTGTCGGGCAGCCACATGTCGGCGTACGAGGAATCGACCGACCAGGTGGCGCCGGTCGTGTTCGAGCTCGGCGTGCCGGTGCTCGGCATCTGCTACGGCATGCAG
>JAKOQB010000087.1 GCA_029778535.1 Pseudomonadota bacterium
CCCGACAGTCCCTACCTGCCGAGCGTGCTGTTCTGGATCGGCAGCAGCCAGTTCGCGCTGAAGGACTACAAGGGCGCGATCGCCAGCCACCAGGCGCTGATCACGAAGTATCCCGACAACCCGCGCGCCCCCGACGCGCTGCTCAACGTCGGCTACGCCCAGGCCGAGAGCGGAGACCGGCGCGCCGCGCGCAGCACGCTCGAGTCGGTGATCGCCAGGTACCCGCAGAGCCAGGCGGCTCCGCTCGCCAAGGACCGGCTGGCCAAGCTGCCGGCGCGCTGATGCGCGCCGTCGTCCTGCTCTCGGGCGGGCTCGACTCGGCCACCGTGCTCGCTCTGGCCCGCGAGAAGGGCCGCGACTGCTACGCGCTTTCGCTTCGCTACGGGCAGCGCCACGCCGCCGAGCTGGGCGCCGCTGCGCGCATCGCGGCAGCGCTGGGGGCCGCGCGCCACGAGATCGTCGACGTCGACCTCTCGCGTTTCGGCGGCTCGGCGCTGACCGACGCGACGATCGCCGTCCCGGAGCGACCGGGCGCGCCCGGCGCAATCCCGGTCACCTACGTCCCGGCGCGAAACACCATCATGCTGTCGATTGCGCTGGGCTGGGCCGAGGTGCTCGACGCCGGCGAGATCCACTTCGGCGCCAACGCGGTCGACTACTCCGGCTACCCGGACTGCCGCCCCGAGTACGTGGCCGCGTTCGAGCGGATGGCCAACCTCGCGACGAAGGCCGGCGTCGAAGGCAGGCCGATCCGCATTTGCGCGCCGATCATCGACATGAGCAAGGCGCAGATCATCCGCGAAGGCGCGCGGCTCGGCGTCGACTTCTCGGCGACGGTGTCGTGCTACCAGGCCGACGGGCAGGGACGCGCCTGCGGGCGCTGCGACGCGTGCCGGATCCGGCGCGACGGGTTTGCGGCGGCGGGCGTTGCGGATCCGACCCGGTATCGGTGAGCGGTGCCGCTCGGGGAGGCGCGTGCCGGCCGCACCGCCGTCTCAGCGACGTTCGCGCTGGTGCCGGATCGCCAATGCAACGACGGTGTCGGAGGCGGGATCGTAGCGATACAACGCGACGTACCCGCTTCGTCCGCGCGAGATCAGCAGCTCGCGAAGCCCCGCGTCGGCCGGCCGGCCGATCATCGGATGCTCTTTCAGGACGGACAGGGCGCTGGAGATCAGCGGCGCCGTAGCGACGGCATCTGCCGGGGACTGCTCGAGCAGGAAATCCGCCAGGCGATCGAGATCGCGCAGCGCCCCCGGCGCGAAGACGAGCCGTGCCACCGCGACACTACAGGCGGCGCTTGCGCGGCAG
>JAKOQB010000011.1 GCA_029778535.1 Pseudomonadota bacterium
GGTCCACTGGACGGGCAGCAGCCGGCCTTCGACCAGCGCGTCGAAGTGCGTGAGCATGAACGCGTCGGGCGTGGCCACGCCAAAATCGCCGCTCACGCCCGGGCCGGCGAAGCTGCGGGCACCGGTGCGCGCCAGCAGCGCGAGCTGGAACGCGGTGAAGTCGCTGTAGCCGACCCAGCGCACGCCGCGCGTGGCCGAAGCGGCGACCAGCGCCCAGTCGATGCGGTCGAGCAGGCGCGACAGCCCGTAGCCGCCGCGCGCGATCATCACCACGTCGATGTCTTTCGCTCGGGCGGCACGGTGCACCTGCTCGAGACGGGCGTCGTCGGTGTCGGAGAAGCGCTGCCAGCCCTCGCGCGGCACGTCGCAACGCACCGAGTGGCCGCGCGCGCGCAGCGCGGAGACGGCCGCGTCGAAGGCATCGACCGACAGGTGCGCGCCCGACGGCGCGATGACCTCGATGCGCGCGGCAGGCCGCGCAGCGACCGCCGTCATGCGCGCGACCGCGTTTCGGGCAGATCGGGCACCCCGTTCTCCTTGATCTCGTCCATCACGATGTCGCCGAGCAGTGTAGTCTTTCCGGCTCTCGCGGGACACTCCGCGCAGCGGCCGCGGCGATGGAAGGCACCTTCGCCGATGCCGGGCCGGCCTCGCTCCGCTATCCGACGCCGTCGGCCCGCGTACCACGACCGAGCACTTCGACGCGCCCGTCGGGCTGCACGAACCAGGCGCGCACCGACGGATAGGCTGCGAGCAGCGCAGCAGCGCGCCCGGCAGGCATGACCGACAACGCGGTCGAAAGACCGTCGGCCACGGCGGCGCGCTGCGCCGCGACCGAGACCGACAGATAGCGGTTCGCGCTGCGGCCCGTGCCGGGGTCGAACAGGTGATGGATGCGCGGATCGGCTCCGAACGGGGTGCCGTATCCGGCCGACGTGGCCAGCGCCGGCCACGCGCCGGCGTCGTCGCCCATCGGCAGTTCGAGCAACGCGCGCCGGGGCCGGCGCGGATCGGCGATCGCGGCGCGCCACGCATCGCCGCGGGCGCTGCGGCCATGCGCGCGTGCCTCGCCGAGGTCGATCATCAGGTTCACGAGACCCGCGCCGCGCAGCAGGTCGGCCACGCGGTCGGTCACGAAGCCTTGCGCGATGCCGTTCAGCGTGATCGCCATGCCAGGGCGGCGCAAGCGCACGAGATCGGCACGCAGCTCGACGCCAGAGAACCCCACTTTCTCCAGCGTGTCGGCGATCGCCGCCGGCGACGGCCCCGCGGCGGCGGCGTCCGGTCGCGCGAAGTGCGCGGCGTAGAGGCGATAGAGCGGCTGCACCGTCGGATCGAAGGCACCGCCGCTCGATCGCGCGAGGTCGAGGCTCTGCGACAGCAATTCGACCAGCTCGAGCGGCGGGTCGCGCAATTCACCGACGGCATTCAGCCGCGACAGCGACGACTCGGGTCGATACAGGCTGAACACCGACTCGAGCCGGTCGATCTCGTCGACGCAGCGCCGCACGAGCGCCTGGGCCTTGTCGCGGTCGGGGTGAACCAGCGTCATCGACGCCAGCGCGCCCATCGCCGTTCCCCGCCAGTCGACGGCCTCGGGCTCGGCGGCGGCAGCGACGGCGGCGGCGGCGCGTGCACCCACGCACGGCGCGGCCGCCGCGCAGGCGGCCACGATCGACAGGAAGCGTCGGCGATCGGCCATGTCTGCTCTCCTCAATGCGTTGCTGCGGCCGGCGCACCGGCCTGCTGCCCGGGCAAACCGAACAGGTAGTCGTCCGGGATCTCGTCGAGGCGGACCACGCGGCCGCCCTGCGAAGCGCGGAACCCCTCGGCCGCGGCCCGTTCGGAGAACGGCACCGCTTCGGGCGCGCCCATGCCGCCGCGCGCCTGGCTCTCGATCACGAACCA
>JAKOQB010000088.1 GCA_029778535.1 Pseudomonadota bacterium
CCCCGAGTTCGCCGCGGCCGCGCTCGATGCGATCGCGTCGGCCGGCCACGAGATCGTGCTGGTGCTCACCCGCGCCGACAAGCCTGCCGGGCGAGGGCGCGCGTTGCACGAGAGTCCGGTCAAGCGCCTCGCGCGCGAGCGCGGCCTCGCGATCGAGCAGCCGCGCACGCTGCGCGACGCCGCGCTGCAGGCGAAGCTGCGTGCGCTCGACGCCGACGCGATGGTGGTCGCCGCGTACGGGCTGATCCTGCCGGCCGAAGTGCTGGCGATTCCGCGACACGGTTGCCTGAACATCCACGCGTCGCTGCTTCCGCGCTGGCGTGGTGCGGCGCCGATCCAGCGCGCGATCGAGGCGGGCGACGCCGAAACCGGCATCACGATCATGCAGATGGACGAGGGGCTGGACACGGGGCCGATGCTGCTTGCTGAACGCGAGCCGATCCGCGCCGACGACACCGGGGGCAGCCTGCACGACCGGCTCGCGGTGCTGGGCGCGCGCGCGATCGTCGCCGCGCTCGACCGGCTGCGCGAGGGCAAGCTGCGCGCGCAGCCTCAGCCGGCCGACGGCGTCACCTATGCGCACAAGCTCTCTCGCGCCGACGCGCTGATCGACTGGTCGCAGCCGGCGCGGCGCATCGTCGATCGCGTGCGCGCCTTCGACCCGGTGCCCGGCGCGACGGCGCTGCTCGAGCGCATGCCCGATTCGCCGGTCAAGGTCTGGGCGGCGCGGCCCGCGCAAACGGCGCAAGGCGGCGCGCAACACGGCGCGCCACGCGGCGCAATCGACGCGGGGGCGCCGTCGGCGCGCCCCGGCACGGTGCTGCTGGCCGCGCCCGGGCACCTGTGGGTGGCCTGCGGCGACGGCGCGGTTGAGTTGCTCGAGTTGCAGCGGCCCGGCAGCCGGCGGCTGCCCGTCGCCGACTTCCTGCGCGGCTGCCCCGTCGAGCCCGGCGAAAGGTTCGTCATGCCGGCGGCGACGTAGGGCCTGGCTCGGGCGGGCAGGACGAGGCCCGTCGGGCGCGCCGTGCCAGACGAGCCCCCGTCGGGCGCGCCGGGCCGGGCCACGACGCCCTTGCAGCGCGCGGCCATCGCCCCGATATCCGGCACACTGGTGTCCTGCGGACACGCACGAGGAGCACGAACGAAATGTTCAACTGGATGAAGACTGCGATCCTGATGGCGGGGATCATGGCGCTGTTCGGCGTCGTGGGCTCGGTGATCGGCGGACGCCAGGGCATGCTGATGGCGCTGGCGTTCGGAGCGGTCGGCA
>JAKOQB010000089.1 GCA_029778535.1 Pseudomonadota bacterium
CGGATTCATCGAGGTCGGCACGGTGACGCCGAAGGCCCAGCCGGGCAACCCGAAGCCGCGCATGTTCCGCCTGCCGCAGCGCGACGCGCTGATCAACCGGATGGGCTTCAACAACGCCGGCGTCGAGGCCTTCGTCGCGAACGTGCGCCGCGCGAAGTGGCGCGGCGTGCTCGGGCTGAACATCGGCAAGAACGCGGCGACACCCATCGAGCGCGCCCTCGACGACTACCTGGCCTGCCTCGAGCGTGTCTACGCGCACGCCAGCTACGTGACGGTGAACATCTCGTCGCCGAACACGAAGAACCTGCGCCAGCTGCAGGGCGGCGACGCGCTCGACGAGCTGCTGGCGGCGTTGCAGGCGCGCCGCGGCGAACTGGCATCGCAGCACGGCCGGCGCGTGCCGCTCGCGTTGAAGATCGCGCCCGACCTCGACGACGACCAGATCGCGGCGATCGCCGCGCTGCTCGAGCGCCACGGCATCGACGCAGTCGTCGCGACCAACACGACGGTGTCGCGCGAGGCGGTCGCCGGCCTGCCGCACGCCGACGAAGCGGGCGGCCTGTCGGGCGCGCCGGTGTTCGAGCCGTCGAACCGCGTGATCCGTGCGCTGCGCGCCGCGCTGCCGCGCGACTATCCGATCATCGGCGTGGGCGGCATCCTGAGCGCGGACGACGCTCGCGCGAAGATCGCCGCCGGCGCGACGCTGGTGCAGCTGTACACCGGCCTGGTCTATCGCGGCCCGGCGCTGGTGGGCCAGTGCGCGCGAGCGCTCGCCCGAAGCGGGTGACCAGTGCGTCGAACGCGTCCGCGGTCGCGCGCCCGGCCACGGGGCGCAGCTTCAGCCCCGATCGCCGCGCGGGAGCACGTCGCGAAAGGCCTCGAAGCGCTTCCACGCCGGTTGCGGCGGTTGGTGGCCCGCGCGCGGCAGATAGACCGACGGCTCGACCAGCGCCATCCGGTGCACTGAGCGCGAGCAGTTCGGAAAGATCAGCGACACGGTCACGCGCACCACGAGTTGCGCGCCGGCGAAGGCATCGATCAGCGGATCGGTGGCCTCGCAGATGGCGGCGCTGCCGTTCACGCGAAGCCGGTCGGGGCGCTCCCAGTCGACGAACAGCAGGCCGACGGCCGGGTTGACGAGGAGGTTGCCGAGGCTGCGGAACATGCCGTTGCCGTCGTAGCTGGGAAACGCCAGCTCGTTCTCGCCGGTGACCCGCACGAAGCCGGGTTCGCCGGCCTTGACCGAGCAGTCGGGACGGCCCTGCGCATCGGCGGTGGCCAGGAAGAACATGCGGGAACGTTCGACGAACGCGCGGTCTTCGACCGAAGACGCCGCGCGCGACAGCCGCTCGGACAACCGGTCGGCGAGCCGGCGTGAATCGAAGCGATCCTGCAGTCGGCGCATGCCCTCGTGATACGGGCCATCGCCGGGTGTTACGGGGGCGCCGGCATCGTTGGCTGCCATCGGATCCTCCTTGCAGCGGGGCACTGCACGCCTATACTTGTGGCACGGATCCGCGGTGGCCGTCCATGCGCATCATTGCGTAGACCCGCGGAGGCCCGGAAGGCGGGGCAGCGGCGATGGCGACGATCGACACCGGCGGCTACCGCGCGGCGCTGCGCGTCGTGCAGGCGATGCTCGAGCGCAGCGCCGACGCCGCTTCGTTCGCGCGCGCCGGCGTGGAGCTGTTGCCCAGGCTGGTCGCCTCGTAGGTGACGACGCTGTCGGTCTGCGACCTCGTCACCGGAAGGCGCCACGTGGTCGCCGCGCCGCACGACGCCATCGGCGCGAGCGACCGCGCCTCGTTCGACCGGTTCTTCCGCGAACATCCACTGGTGCGTTACCACGGCGTCGCCCACGGGCGCCGCGTCCAGCGGATCAGCGACTCGGTGCCGTTCGCCGATTTCCGGCGCACCGCGCTGTACAACGAGTACTACCGCTCGGTCGGCCTCGATCACGCAGTCGCGCTGCCGGTGCACACCGACGCGCGTCTGCTGGTCAGCTTCGTGCTCAACCGGACGCGCCGCGACTTCAGCGGCCGCGATCGTGCACTGCTGGAACTGACGCGCACCGGCCTCGCCGCGCTGTACCGACACGCGACGCGACCACGCTGGCCGCAGCCACCGGGCGGCGAGCGCCGGGTCGATCCCAGCGACGATTCGCCCTGGCCGACCGCGGGGGCGGACTGCGGCCTGACCCCGCGCGAACGCGAAGTGCTGCAGTGGGTCGCGGCGGGAAAGACCGACCGGGAGATCGCGGCGATCCTCGGCATCAGCCCGCGCACGGTCGGCAAGCACCTGCAGCGCGTCTACGTGGCGCTCGGCGTCGAGACGCGCACCGCGGCCGTGATGCGAGTGATGGCCGTCCCCGGAGGGGCTTGACGCCCGTTAAGCTATATTTTACAGTGATCTTCAGTCCGGCCGCCTGTTCCGGCGCGGCCGACCGTCCCCCGACCCGACTCCAGGAGCCTCTCCATGCAAGACAACGCGCTGCCCATCCTCGGGCAGGACACCTACGGTTTCGACGCCCGCGGCATCGCCAAGCGCTTCCGGCACGCCGCGATCTTCGGCGCGCTGTCGGCGCTGCATCCCGGCGAAACGATGCGCTTCATGAACGACCACGATCCGCTGCCGCTGCTCAACCAGATCGTCGGGCACTTCGGCGACCAGGTCGAGATCAGCTACGTCAGCCGCAATCCGGGAGAAATCGTCATCGATTTCCGCGTGCGCTGAGCCCACGCCGGCGCGATGCTTGCAGCGCGCCGGCGCGTGC
>JAKOQB010000090.1 GCA_029778535.1 Pseudomonadota bacterium
GAGAGGCTGCCCGTGCGCCTGCACTGGGACTTTTCGGTCGAGGATGGCTGCAGTTTCACCGACGCGCGCCATGCCCCGCTGCTGCAAACCAGCAAGCGGCTGATCGCCCTCATACGCGGCCGCTCGCTGTACACGGGACTGCCGCTGCGGCCGAGTTCCGTCCTGAACTTCTTCCACACGCTGCGCCTGCTGGTGCGCTGGATGGACCTGGAAGGCCTCAGGCGCTTTGCCGACCTCGATCGGCCGGCGCTGCTGCAGTTCCAGCACCGGCTGTCGGTGTCTCCGACGTCCAGGCACTCGACACGCGCCGCCTCAACGGTGCAGCGGCACCTCGCCTTGTTCAACTACCTCTACCGCTGTCGCGCCGAACTCGGCGACGGTCTTTCGTTCGACCCGTTCCCGGGGAGCAACCATCACGAAGCCGCTGGCGCCCGGGAAGGACTGCGCCGGCCGTGGCCGTACACGCCGGACACTGTCTCGGTGGTGTTGCTGCAGGCCGCCGTCAAGATCGTGACGCACGACGCGGCGCATGTCCTGCAAGCCCGAGAGACCTATCGGCGCGTGATGGCGAGCGCAGCCGCGCCGCCCCACAGCTCAGCACCTGTCGGCCGGGCAACGAGGGCGCTGCGTCGGGCACGCGAGGGTACGTCGGGCGTCGAGCGGCCGGTGACGTCGGTGTCCGAACTCGTGCGGCGCATCGACATGCTCTACGCGGCGTGCTTCGTGGTCCTCTCCTACATGGTCGGTCCGCGTGTCAGCGAGATCCTCCACCTTCATGCCGGCTGCGTGCGGCGGCTGGTCGGCGATGCGGCCGGCGCACCCGTGAGCGTGATCGTCGGCAGCATCTTCAAGCGCCAGCCCGGCTACGATGGCTGTCCCCATGAATGGGTCGCACCGCCCGTGGCCGTCCAGGCGATCTCGGTGCTCGAGGCGCTGTCCGAGCCGCATCGCGCCCTCACGGCTCGCCCGGAACTGTGGCTGCGCCGGCGCCGTGGCAACGGCGCGTGGGAGTGGCACGAGGTGCAGCCCGAACTGCTGGAGATCGCGTCGGCCCCGCGCGTCAGCCATCTGCTGCGGCGCTTCGGCGCCGCGCTCGGCCTGTCGCACCTCGACAAGCCCTGGAGGCTGACGACGCATCAGGGGCGCAAGACCTTCGCCAGGTTTGCCGCGCTGCGCGACCGCAGCTGCCTCTTCGCGCTGGCTCAGCATCTTGGCCACCGCGAGCGCGCGCAGACCGACCACGGTTACGTCGGCAGCGACTATCGGCTCAACCAGGAGATCGACGCCGAGATCCTCAACCAGTCCGTCGCCGCGTGGGAGCACATGCTGGCGGCGCCCGGGCTCGGCGGGCGCGCGGGCGCCGAGATCGTCGCCAAGCGCCCGCGCTTTCGGGGCAGCCGCATGAAGCAGGACCTCAGGAGCTACGCCCGCTTGCTCGTCGACGCCGGCTTGGTGCTCGGCGTGTGCGACTGGGGCTACTGCGTCTACCGCGAGGAACACAGCGCCTGCCTCGGCAACGCGACCGGGCCCAATCCAGCCCGGCGCGAGCCCTCGACCTGCGCGCGCTGCCAGAACTTCGTCGTCTCGGCGCAGCACCGGCCGTACTGGCTCGAACAGGTGCGACGCAGCGAGAGGCTTCTCAACGAACCCGCCCTGCCGCTGCAGACGTTGCGCATCGTCCGCGCGCGCATGAACGAGGCCCGTGGCCTGCTGCGCGCGCTCGGCTCGGACACAGCCGAGGAGACTGATCATGCCTAGGAAGACGCCCGTCAGCTCCGCAGAACCGCCTGCTGCCCAGCGCCTGCATGACGCCCTGGCGGAGATGGTTCGCCAGCACGGCGCCGGCCTGTCGCCGCGCGAGCTGACCGCCAAGGCGCTTTGTGAGTCGGCCGGCATCTCGCGCAACGCGCTTTACCGGTACCACCGCGACGTGCTGCTGGCGCTGCACGACGCCCAGAGCCGCCACCGCGATCGGCCCGAGGCTGCGAAGCGCGTCGCCGCCCAGTTGCGCCGGGAGAATCGCGAACTGCGCGAACACCTCGCCAAGCTGGCCGCGCTGGTCGACCACTACTTCGCGGCTTGGCAAGAGACGCGGCTGCAGCTCGAGCGGCGCGATCGGGAGTTGGCCGACCTGCGCCGGATCCACAGGCCCCAGGTGATCCCATTGCAGCGCTCACCCGGGAACCGGAGTTGACCTTGACACGGGGACAAGGTCTACGCTGCAAGCAATGGGGCAGTGGTGTCCCGTATGGAGGTCTGCGATGAACTGCGACCTCGGATCGAACCTCGTGCTCGCGCGAGGACTGTTGCGGCTCTTCAAGCTGGCCGTGATCGATGGGCACCGTGGCGTAGCCGACCAACTGCTGTGTGCCCTGGAACGACTCGCCCGAAGCGATCCGGGATGCGAACCGATTCTCGATCATGCCTACCTGTGGAGCGTCGGTGGGCACGCCGGCGCAGCGCGTCTGCGCACGCCAGGGCCCGGGCCGCAGTGATCGATGCCGCTGCGACGCCATCGGCTACGCCAGCGACACGCACCGATCCGCATCGCACCCGTCCGCCCTCAGCGCGTCGATGTCGATCACGGCGTCCGCCATCGCCGTCAGCTCGGGGGTCTGCGAGATGAAGAACTCGCGCTCGTAGCCGCCCAGGCGCAGCACTTCCCGCTTCATCGCCATGAACATGCGTTTGCGCTGCGGATCCAGTGCGCCGTCTGCTTCGTCGGTGAACAGCGTCGTGTAGCGGCGCCCGGTGTTGCGGGCAAGGTACAACGCGATCGCCCGGGTCAGGCACAGCTCCACCAAGGTCCGCTCGCCGCCGCTCATCATGCTGACGCTCTTGCTGTCGCCGGTGTCGCCGTCGTGCACGACGATGTCGAAGCCCTCCTTCTGCTCGCCCTTGGACGTTTCCAGCAAGGTGTGGATGGACACCGTGAAGCGCGGTCCGTAGCAGGCCAGCAGCAGGTCGTTCCCCAGTGCCGACAGCGCAGGCCCCGCGTCGTCGATCGCCAGCGCGATCAGCCCGTCGTTGCTCATGCAGCGCGCGAAGAGGCTCCAGTTGCCCAGTTCATCCTCGACGCGGGCGCAATGCGCGCGCAGGCGTTCGCGACGTTCATCCAGCACGCCCTCTTGCTTGGCGACCTCGTCGAGCGTCTGCGCCTCGCGCACCGCCGTGAGCATCGACTGCTCGGCTGCGGCGAGCGCTTCCCGCGCGGCGCCCAGTGCCCGCGCAGCCTGCGCGACCTGCTGCTCGTCGAAGGCGGGAGGCAGCGACCCGAGCGCTTGATCCAGGCGCGCCAGCGCCGCGCCGGAGTGCGTGGTCTGAAGATCCCGTTGTTGCCCGATCGCCGCCCGCGCTGCGGCGATCTGTTGGCGCTCCGCGCGCTCGTCGGCGGTCTCGGCGGCGGCACCGTCACCCACCTCGGGCCCCAGCGCCTGCAGCTCCCGCTCGACCTCGACCAAGGTCGCCTGCGCCTGCGCGCACGCCTGGGCCTTCGAGCACATCACGGACAAGCGGTTCACCCGCTCGCGTGCGACGGTCTCGTGGAACTCGGCCTGCGCCAGGGCCTGCGGCGCGCCGGCCAGTGCCTCGTAGCGCTGGCGTGCGTCGGTGAGCTCCCGTTTCGCCTCGGACTTCTCGCCGGCCAGCCGAGCGACCTGCGCCTGGGCGTTCGGGATCAGCGCCTGCGCCTCGCGCGCATCACCCAGCAGCTTGCAACGCCCCTGCAGGTCCGTGCCGGCGCAAGGCACCTCGCCGGTCAATCCGAACCGGCGCGCCAGTTCCTCGGCCTTCAGCACGGCCCGACCCGCGTCCCGTTCGATGCCGGCGACGCGCTGCTCTGCAAGACGTACCGCCCCCTGGCACTGCGTCAGCTGATGAACCTGCTCGCGGCACGCCTGCGTGCGTGCACTGCGCTGCGTCTGCACGCGTTGCGCCAGCGGCAGGCGCCTTTCGGCGTGCCGCACCGCGCCGGCCTCGGCAAGCACCACCAGGCATCGCTGCCGGGACTGGCCCAAGGCCCGCCGCCGCTGTCGTTCCTGCTGCAATCGGCTGGCGACCCGCTGATCGAGGCGTTCCAGCCGCTGCTGCTCGGCCTGTTCCTGAGCATCGAGCGCGCGCAGCGCCTGAGTCGCGCTTGCCAGCGCGGCTTGCCGTTCGGCCACGAGCTGTGCCCGCCGGGCATCGGTAGCCTGCGACTGCTCGCGTTCGACCACCACGCGGGCGTGCCGCGCCTGGGCGGCCTCCAGGGCGGCCTGTGCCGCCGTCTTCGCGCGCTCGGCCGCCGACACACGATCGTCGGCGCCGTCGAGTTTTCGGCGCACCGCGTCGAGGCGCTGATCCTCCGCGTCGAGCCCGGCCAGTTCCTGACGCTGGGTTGCCAGTCCCGCTTTCAGCAGGCGGACGATTTCTGCGGCCTTCTGGCCCAGTTCCTGGATCTCCTCCTGCCCGAGCAGGTCGGCCAGCAGCGTCTTGATTTCAGCGTTGCGATAGGTGCTGAGCTGCCGTTTGCCTTGTGCGGCGAACACCGAGGTGAAGAACGTCTCGGCACTGCCGCAGAGGCTCTCGACGCAGCGCGTGTACGTCTCCACCCGGCCGTCGGACTGCATACCGTCATCGAGTTGCACCGGCCGCCAGCATCCGGCATCGTCGAGCGTGTGCAGGAACGCCTCGGTGCGGCGGCGGCCGTTGAGGCGGATGACGATCTGCGACCGATAGCATCGGCCCTCGTGCGCCCAGGTCAGGTCCTTCACGCTCTCGGGCAGGTAGACGTGGTCGTAGTAGGAGAAGCCGCCCGCACCGGCCAACGCGACCCGGCTTGGCAGTCCCATGAAGGGCGTGAGGCAGTCCATGATCGTCGACTTGCCGCTGCCGTTGGCGCCGACGATGGCGATCAGGTTGGCGCCGTCCGCCAGGCGCTCGAGGTCGAGGGTGATTTCGTCGCGGCCCAGGCCGTCGCGGATGCCGCGGAAGCCTTTGAGGGTGAGTCGGAGCGGCTGCATGGGATGCCTCGGAGTTGATCTCCGATCAGGCTCTCATGGCCGACGGCGCCTTCAACGGTTGTCAGGGACGACCGTTCACGAGCTTTGCCGCAGGTGGCGATGCTCCGCGACGTTCCTTGTTCAAGTCCCGCTGAGCTCAGCCGGCGCAGCACGACAGTTGCTTCACGTCCTTGGTGAAGGTCTGCGCCGCGAGCTTCAGGGCTTCGACCATCGTCAGGTACGGGAACAACTGGTTGGCGAGGTCGTGCACGCTCATGCCGGCACGGATGGCAATGGCGGCGGTCTGGATGACCTCGCCGGCTTCGGCGGCGACCGCCTGCACGCCCAGCAGCCGGCCGGTGCCCGCTTCGGCCACGAGCTTGATGAAGCCGCGCGTGTCGAAGTTGACCAGCGCGCGCGGCACGTTGTCGAGCGTCAACGTGCGGCTGTCGGTCTCGATCCGCCCCTGGTGCGCTTCGGCCTCGCTGAGACCAACCGTCGCGATCTGCGGATCGGTGAACACGACAGCCGGCATCGCGCGCAGGTCCAGTGCTGCATTGCCGCCAGCCATGTTGATCGCCGCCCGCGTGCCTGCGGCGGCCGCGACGTACACGAACTGGGGCTGATCGGTGCAGTCGCCTGCGGCATAGATGTTCGGTGCGCTGGTGCGCATGTGGCCGTCGACCACGATGGCGCCCCGACCGTCCACCTTCACGCCGGCGCCTTCGAGGTTGAGCGCGCCCGTGTTCGGCGTGCGTCCCGTGGCCACCAGCAGCCGGTCGGCGCGCAGTACCCCGTGGTTCGTCATCACCACGAATTCGCCGCCAGCATGAGCGACGCGGCTGGCTTGCGTCTGCTCGAGCACCTCGATGCCTTCCTCGCGGAACGCGGCGGTGAGTACCTCGCCGATGGCTGGGTCCTCGCGGAAGAACAGCTTGTTGCGCGCGAGGATCGTGACCTGGCTGCCCAGGCGCGCGAAGGCCTGAGCGAGTTCCACTGCGACGACGGACGAACCGATCACAACCAGCCGCGGCGACGTCTCGCTGCTGGCCAGCGCCTCGGTCGAGGTCCAGAACGGCGTGTCTGCGAGGCCAGGGATCGCCGGCACCGCCGCGCTGGCACCGGTAGCCACCAGACAGCGGTCGAACGGCACGACCCGCTCGCCGCCGTCGCGTAGGGTCACCGTCAACGAGTGGGCATCCGTGAAGCGCGCCGTGCCGTGCACGACCGTGATGGCCGGTGTGCCCTGCAGGATGCTCTCGTACTTACCGTGGCGCAGTTCGTCCACCCGCGCCTGCTGCTGCGCGAGCAGCCGGTCGCGCAGGATGATCGGCTCGGCAGCGGAGACGCCAGCGTCGAACGGGCTGCGTCGCCGCAGGTGCGCGACGTGCGCGGCGCGGATCAAGATCTTGGACGGCACGCAGCCGACGTTGACGCAGGTGCCGCCGATCGTGCCGCGTTCGATGAGCGTGACCCGCGCACCGCGTTCGACCGCCTTGAGCGCCGCGGCCATTGCGGCGCCGCCGCTGCCGATGACGGCAACGTGCGACGCATCGCCGCCGCTGCGCTCCTTCTGGCCACTGCCAAGCCAACTGCGTGCCCTATCGAGGAATCCGTCGCGCGACGGACCGGAGGCAGCCTCGGGCACGCGAGCGCGATATCCGGCGGCGGCCACGGCCGACACGAGCTCCGCCACGGGTGTGTCAGTCGCAAGGGTGAGGCGCGCCGTTCCGTTGGGGTAGGACACTTGCGCCGAACGCACACCAGGCACCTTCTCCAGGGCCTGGCGAACGTGCGCGGCGCACGACTCGCAGGTCATGCCGCTGATCGCGAGTTCGGTCATCGGAATGCCTTTCTGGTGGAGTCGCAGCGTGAAGGCTTCAGGCGTGCTTGGGCGGGACTGCGCAGCCATCCGGACCGCAGCGCAGGTTCGCCGGCGAGACGAAGTCCCACACCGACACCGCGACCATCGTCGCGAGGCCCACGTAGAGAAGCTTCTCGGCCACGGTGAAGCTAGCAACCAGCACGATGGCCGGACCGATCATGCCGAGCACGCTGCGGTGCCACTGGCGGTGGTTGAACCAGCCAAGCGCGTTGGCCAGCAGCGCCAGCGCCGCGAACAGCGGCAGCAGCACGGTGACGAACACGGCCTCGAACTGGCTCAGGAAGCCGAGCCCGAGTGCTGCGCC
>JAKOQB010000091.1 GCA_029778535.1 Pseudomonadota bacterium
CGCGTTCCTCTCGCGCCCCATCGTCGACAGCTTCGCGCTGGTGTCGACCGGCGGCGTCGAAGGGGTGTCGGTGACGCAGGAAAACCAGCCGGCGGGCAAGACCGATCGCGACGGCCTGTTGCTGATCACGCCGCTGCGCGCCTACCTGCCCAACCTGATCGCCGTCGACCCGCTGAGCGCGCCGATGGGCGTCGGCTTCGGCAACACGACGCAGCGAATCACGCCGATGTGGCGCTCCGGGAACGTCGTCGAGTTCGACATGCGCCGCGGGCGCAGTGCCCTGGTGCGATTGAAGCTGGCCGACGGCACGCCGGTGCCGCCCGCCGCCCGCGTCTCGAATCTCGACACCGGCGAGCGGCTTCCCGTGGGCCTGGACGGGCAGGTGTTCATGTCGGGTCTGCCCGACGCGGGTGCGCGGGTCAGGGTCGAATGGAACCACTCGGCGTGCGACGTCGCGGTGACTCCCGAAGGCAACGACCCCGTGCTCGATCTCGGGCCCTATACCTGCGGCGGCACGCGGCCGTGAAGCGCCTGATCACGGCGGTGTGCCTGGCGCTGGCTGCCGGCGGCGCGCATGCGCAGGTCGCGTGCAACGTCTCGGTCGCGCCGCTCGGTTTCGGGGTCTACGACACGCTGAGCCGCGTCGACAACCAGGTCAACGGCGACGTCACGCTCGCGTGCGAGCTGATCGCGCCGAACGCGGCGCATCGCATCTCGTATTCGATCGCGATCGGCGCGGGCGATTCGGGCAGCTTCGCGCGGCGCACGATGCGGGCCCCGGGCCGGACCGACCGGCTCGCCTACAACGTGTTCCTGACTCGGGTATCGCCGTCGACGATCTGGGGCGACGGCACCGGCGGCTCGGTTCCGGCCACCGGCTCGATCACCGTCAACAGGGCCACCCCGCGCAAGCCGCTGAGCATTCCGATGATCGGCGTGATTCCCGCTGGCCAGACCGTCGGCGCGGGCGTCTATTCCGACACGCTGACCGTCACGATCACCTGGAACTGAGCGCTGCGGACGCGCCGACTGCCGACCAGGCCGATGCGTTGTCGCGCAGCCACCGGCTCGACAGGTCGCTGCGCAGGTCGTCCGGATGGAAGTCGCGGCGCCGGTAGGCCCGCCACGGCGCGAATGTCTGGCGCACCAGCCCGCGCGCCCCGAACAGGAACGCCGCCGCGCTGCGCCAGGTGCGCCACTTCCACAGCGTGCGGTCGCGCCGGAGGTTCGAAACGGTCTGGCGCAACGTGTCGCCGACGAAGATGATGGTGATGCGCCGGAACCAGCGCAGCCGCCAGGTTTCGTCGCCGCCCAGCGCGCGGTACAAATCGAAGGCGGTGCTGCGATGCTCGGACTCTTCGGCGCTGTGCCACAGCCACATCGTCCTGAGCCTAGGCTCGGTGTCGCCAAGCAGGTCGGCGTTGCGCAGCAGCCACTCGGCGAGGATCGCGGTGAAGTGCTCGTTGGCGGCGGTGATCGCCAGCCAGTGGCGCGGGTCGGCGCCCTGCAGCAGCTCCAGCCGCGCAGCCGCGCGCCGCTCCCAGTCGTTGACCAGCCCCTGGCGCTCGAGCTGCGCGTTGAAGAGCGCGTGGACCCGCCGATGGGTCGCTTCCTGCCCGATGAAGCCACGGGCTTCGGGTTCGAACGCCCGTCGCCGCCCGGCGTCGAGCGCCGCGAGGCCGCGGCGCACCGCATCGATGAAGAACTGCTCGCCGACCGGGAAGCTCATCGACAACGCGTTGAACAGCGCGGTACGGAACGGGTCGCCGCCGCACCAGTGCCGCCCGAACGGCGCTTCCAGGTCGATCAGCAGGCGCCGGACAATCAGTTCAGCCATCTTCGCCGATGACAATTGAAGCTACTTCTAGCTTCACGAAACGCCTGTAACCAATTGTTCCATACGGTTTTTCATTTCCCGCCCGCACCCGCTAGCGGCGTCACGTCGCGGCGCACGTGGCCGGTGAACAGCTGCCGCGGGCGGCCGATCTTCTGGTCCGGATCGGCGATCATCTCGTTCCACTGCGAGATCCAGCCGACCGTGCGCGCCAGCGCGAAGATGCAGGTGAACATCTCGGTGGGGATTCCGAGCGCCTTCTGCACGATGCCGGAGTAGAAGTCGACGTTCGGGTAGAGCTTGCGCTTGACGAAGTAGTCATCCTCGAGCGCGATCCGCTCCAGCTTCATCGCCAGCGCGAACAGCGGGTCGTCGTGCAGGCCG
>JAKOQB010000092.1 GCA_029778535.1 Pseudomonadota bacterium
CAGGTCGTGGATCAGCTGCGCCAGGTCCTCGATCGAATAGATGTCGTGGTGCGGCGGCGGCGAGATCAGTCCCACTCCGGGCACGGAGAAGCGCAGCTCGGCGATGTACTCGCTGACCTTGTGGCCGGGGAGCTGTCCGCCCTCGCCGGGCTTCGCGCCCTGCGCCATCTTGATCTGGATCTGGTCGGCGCTGACCAGGTACTCGGTCGTGACGCCGAAGCGGCCGGAGGCGACCTGCTTGATCTTCGAGCGCAGCGAGTCACCCTCCTGCAACGGCAGGTCGACCTCGACGCGGTCGGAACCGAGCACGCTCGCCAGCGTGTCGCCGCGCTTGATCGCGATGCCGCGCAGTTCCTGCGCGTAGCGGCGCGGATCCTCGCCGCCCTCGCCGGTGTTGCTCTTGCCGCCGATGCGGTTCATCGCGATCGCGAGCGTGGAATGCGCCTCCGTCGATATCGAGCCGAGCGACATCGCGCCGGTGGCGAAGCGCTTGACGATCTCCTTCGCCGGCTCGACCTCGGCGAGCGCAATCGCGCGCTTGTGATCGACCTTGAACTCGAAGAGCCCCCTGAGCGTCATGCGGCGGCGGCTCTGGTCGTTGATGATCTGCGCGTATTCCTTGTAGGTCTGGTACGAGTTGGCGCGCGTCGAATGCTGCAACTTGGCGATCGCATCGGGCGTCCACATGTGCTCTTCGCCGCGGTTGCGCCACTGGTACTCGCCGCCGGTGTCGAGCATGTTCGCCAGCACAGGGTCGTTGCCAAACGCGGCCTGGTGCATCCGCACCGCCTCTTCCATCACCTCGAACAGACCGATGCCCTCGATATTGCTCGCGGTGCCGCGGAAGTACTTGTCGACGAGGTCGCGGTTCAGGCCGATCGCCTCGAAGATCTGCGCGCCGCAGTACGACATGTAGGTCGAGATGCCCATCTTGGACATCACCTTTTGCAGGCCCTTGCCGATCGCCTTGACGTAGTTCCTGATCGCCTTGTCGGGATCGACGCCGCCCGGCTTGTGCGCGTACTGCGCGGCGAGCGTTTCCATCGCCAGATACGGATGAATCGCCTCGGCGCCATAGCCCGCGAGCAGCGCGAAGTGGTGCACTTCGCGCGCCGAGCCGGTCTCGACCACCAGTCCAGTCGCCGTGCGCAGCCCGGCGTCGATCAGGTGCTGGTGCAGCGCGCTCGCGGCGAGCAACGCCGGCATCGCGACCTGCGAGGCGTCGAGCTTGCGGTCGGTGACGATCAGGACGTTGTAGCCGGCGCGCACCGCGTCGACCGCCTCGGCGCACAGCGACGCCAGCCGTGCCTCCACGCCCTCCTTGCCCCACGCGACCGGATAGCAGATGTCGAGTTCGTAGCTGCGGAACTTGCCCGACGCGTACTGCTCGATGCCGCGGATCTTCGCCATGTCCTTGAAATCGAGCACGGGCTGGCTCACTTCGAGGCGCATCGGCGGATTGATGTTGTTGATGTCGAGCAGGTTGGGCTTGGGTCCCACGAAGCTCACCAGCGACATCACCAGCTGCTCGCGGATCGGATCGATCGGCGGGTTGGTGACCTGCGCAAAGAGTTGCTTGAAGTAGTTGTAAAGCGGCTTGGCGCGGTCCGACAGCACCGGCAGCGCGCTGTCGTTGCCCATCGAGCCGATCGCCTCCTCTCCCGCCTCGGCCATCGGCGCCAGCAGCAGCTTCAGGTCCTCCTGCGTGTAGCCGAACGCCTGCTGGCGGTCGAGCAGGGCGACTTCGAGCTTCGCGGCCGATTTCGCCTCGCCTTCGGCGGGCAGCGCGTCGAGCTTGATCTGGATGCGGCGGATCCACTCCTTGTACGGCTGGCTCTTGGCGAGCTGGTCCTTCAGCTCGGCGTCGTCGATGATGCGGCCCTGCTCGGTGTCGATCAGGAACATCTTGCCGGGCTGCAGGCGCCACTTCTTGACGATCTTGCTCTCGGGGATCGGCAGCACGCCGACCTCGGACGCCATGACCACCATGTCGTCGTCGGTGACGACGTAGCGCGCCGGCCGCAGGCCATTGCGGTCCAGCGTGGCGCCGATGCGCACGCCGTCGGTGAAAGCAATCGCCGCCGGGCCGTCCCACGGTTCCATCATCGCCGCGTGGTACTCATAAAACGCGCGGCGGTTATCGTCCATCAGCGTGTGCTGCTCCCACGCCTCGGGGATCATCAGCATCACGGCGTGGGCGAGCGGGTAGCCCGCCATGGTCAGCAGCTCGAGGCAGTTGTCGAAGCACGCGGTGTCGGACTGCCCGGCGTAGATCAGCGGCCACAGCTTGTTCAGGTCGTCCTTCAGCACCGGCGAGGCCATCACGCCCTGGCGTGCGCGAATCCAGTTGAAGTTGCCCTTGACGGTGTTGATCTCGCCGTTGTGCGCAATCATCCGGTACGGGTGCGCCAGTTCCCACGAGGGGAAGGTGTTGGTCGAGAAGCGTTGATGCACGAGGGCGATCGCGGTGACGACCTCGGGCTCGCGCAGATCGTGGTAGTAGCGGCCGACCTGGTCGGCGAGCAGCAGGCCCTTGTAGACAACCGTGCGCGCCGACATCGACGGCACAAAGTACTCCTTGCCGTGCTTGAGCCCCAGCGCCTGGATCTTGTGGCTCGCGGTCTTGCGGATCACATAGAGCTTGCGCTCCAGCGCCGCGGGGACCATCACGTCGGGACCGCGGCCGATGAAGACCTGCCGGATCATCGGCTCCTTGTCGCGCACGAAGGGCGACATCGGCATGTCGCGGTCGACCGGCACGTCGCGCCAGCCGAGCACGACCTGCCCCTCCGCGCGCACCGTGCGCTCGAGCTCCTGTTCGCACGCCAGCCGCGACGCGTTCTCGCGCGGCAGGAAGATCATGCCGACGCCGTACTCGCCGGGCGGCGGCAGCGCGACGCCGAGCTTCGCCATCTCGCGGCGATAGAACGCGTCGGGAATCTGGATCAGGATGCCCGCGCCGTCGCCGCACAGCGGATCGGCGCCGACCGCGCCGCGGTGGTCGAGGTTCTCGAGGATCAGCAGCGCCTGCTGGATCAGCGAGTGGCTCGCCTTGCCCTTGATGTTCGCGACGAAGCCGACACCGCATGCGTCGTGTTCATGCGCGCGCCTGTAAAGACCCTGCGCGCCGGCGTGGTCGAGGCTGTGGTCGAATGCGGAGGAATTCATGCTGTCTCCTTGACGGTCGGATCACCGCAAGCGATGGCCAAGTGCGCACTGTACTGCGGCGCATCAAGCGATACAACGAAAAACTCGCCTAGTCTGTCCCCGTTTAAATCCGTCTCTGAACGAAGCTAGTTTTAAAAGGGGACAGATTAATTCATGGAGCTGGCTCCGAGTGAGTCTGATCAAGGCTATGCACTCGCCTGCGCCTCCCCCTGGGTCGCGGCGAAAGCGGTCGCTCACACGCGCGCTCGAGCTCGCCGATGAATCCGGCATCGCCGACGCCCCAGCCGCCCTTTGCACCCCAGCGCAGCCGCTCGATCCGCTCCGCGGCGAGCGGGCGCGCAACCAGTTCGCGGTATGCGGACTGGCGCTCAAACGGCGTGTTGCCCAGCGACCAGAGGATCGGGTGGTCGGACACGATCGGGTCGGCGGACAGGCCGACGTGATGGCGCAGGCTGGACCACGGGTAGCTCGCGGCGTCTGCGACGAGCCCGGCGCGGACCGGGTTCGTTTCGATGTAGCGACAGCAGTCGAGCAGGTACTGCGAAGCTTCGATCACGCTCGACCGGTAGCGGCCGTGCCACAGCGCGCCGCTGCGATGGTGGCGTCGGTTGAACCAGCGCACGTAGCAGCGGCCGAGCGATTGCATCGCCCGTCCGAGCGCATCGGGGGTGGCCGGCGTCGCCAGCAGGTGCACGTGATCCGGCATCAGCACGTAGGCGTGGATCGCCAGTTGGTGCGCGTGCGCTGCGCGGCGCAGGCAGTCGAGGAAATAGCGGTGCTCCTCCGGTGCGCGAAAGACCGTCGTGCCGCCGGCGGCGCGCAACACCACGTGGTGCGGATGGCCGGCGATGCTCAGCCGCGCGAGCCGGGCCATCGCGACGACGGGTCAGCCTTCGCCGACCGTGAAGAGGCGCCGATGCTCGCGGATCGCGTAGCGATCGGTCATGCCGGCGACGTAGTCTGCGATCGCGCGCGGCCCCTCGGTCTCGACGCGCTGGCGGTGATCGGTCGGCAGCAGGCGCGGCTCGTCGCGAAAAGCGGCGAAGAGATCACGCACGATGCGGCGCGACTTCTCCGTCATCCGCATCACCTGGTAGTGGCGATACAGCTGTTCGCTAAGAAAGCGCTTCAGCGCGTCGGCGTCGGCGCGCATCGTGTCGGAGAAGGCGACCAGCGCGGGGGCGGCGCGCACGTCGTCAATCGACCGCGGCGCCACGGCTGCGATTCGGCGCCGCGTTTCGCCGATCAGATCGACGATCAGCGCGTTGATCATGCGCCGCGTCGTCTCGTGGATCATGCGTCGATCAGCGATGTCGTGGAATTCGCGCCGCACCTCGCCGGCATGGCGCGCGAACAGCGGGATCGCCTCGATCTGCTTCAACGTGATCAGGCCCGAGCGCAGACCGTCGTCGACGTCGTGGTTGTTGTAGGCGATCTCGTCGGCCAGATTGGCGATCTGCGCCTCGAGCGACGGCTGGCGGCGCTCGATGAAGCGCAGTCCCAGCTCGCCGAGCGTGCGCGCGTGCTCGAGCGAGCAGTGCTTCAGGATTCCCTCGCGCGTCTCGAAGGTCAGGTTCAGGCCGTTGAAGGCACCGTAGCGCTCCTCCAGTTCGTCGACCACGCGCAGCGACTGCAGGTTGTGCTCGAACCCGCCGTGCGGCTTCATCGCTTCGTGCAGCGCGTCCTGCCCCGCGTGCCCGAACGGCGTGTGGCCCAGATCGTGCGCGAGCGAGATCGCTTCGACCAGGTCCTCGTTGACCCGCAGATTGCGCGCGATCGCGCGCGCGATCTGCGCCACCTCGAGCGAATGCGTCAGCCGCGTGCGGAACAGATCCCCTTCGTGGTTGACGAACACCTGCGTTTTGTATTCGAGCCGGCGAAACGCGGTCGAATGGACGATGCGGTCGCGATCGCGCTGGAACTCGGTGCGCGCCTGCGCCGCCGGCTCGGGGTAGCGGCGGCCGCGCGACTGCCCCGCGTGCATGGCATACGGCGCGAGACCCGCCTCGATCGAAGCGCTCATGCGTAGCCGCCCGCCGTCAGCGTGGCGTCGAGCAGCGTTTCGGGCACCTCGCGCTGAATCGCGCGCCCGATCCTCTCCAGCAGCACGAAGCGGATCCGTCCGGCCTCCGATTTCTTGTCGCCGCGCATCGAAGCGATGACATCGCGTTTGGCCAGCCCCGCGATCCGCGTCGGCAGCCCGGCCGCGCGCACGACGCGCTCGACCCGCGCCACGGCGGCCGCGTCGATCAGCCCGCAGCGCATCGACAGGTCCGCGGCCAGGCACATGCCGCAGCCGACCGCCTCGCCGTGCAGCCAGGTGCCGTAACCGGTCAGCGATTCGATCGCGTGGCCGAACGTGTGCCCGAGGTTCAGCAGCGCGCGCTCGCCGCTTTCCCTCTCGTCGCGCGCGACGACGCCGGCCTTGATCCGGCACGACCCCGCGATCGTCTCCGTCAGCGCGGCCGCATCGCACGCGCGCAGTCGCGGCAGATCGCGCTCGATCGCGTCGAAGTAGCCCGCGTCGGCCAGCAGACCGTGCTTGATGATCTCAGCCAGTCCGGCCGACAGTTCGCGCGCCGGCAGCGTCATCAGCGTGTCCGTGTCGGACACGACCACCGCGGGCTGATGGAACGCGCCGATCAGATTCTTGCCGCGCGGATGGTTGACGCCGGTCTTGCCGCCCACCGAGGAATCGACCTGCGCCAGCAGCGTCGTCGGCACCTGCACGAAGCGGATTCCGCGCATGTAGATCGACGCGGCGAAGCCCGCGAGGTCGCCGATCACTCCGCCGCCGAGCGCGACGATCGCGCTCTTGCGGTCCGCACCGGCATCGACCAGCGCATCGAGCACCTGCTGCACCGAAGCCATCGTCTTGGTGGCCTCGCCGTCCGGCAGCCGCACCGTGTGCAGCGGCGCGACGGTACCGAGCGAGCTGCGCGCCGCGTCTCCGTGCAATCCGTCGACGATCGGATTGGTGACGACGATGAGGCGCGACGGCTGCAGCGGCGCAACCCAGCGTGCAAGCTGCGGCAGCAGCCCGCTTCCGATGTGGATGTCGTAGGACCGCCCCGCCAGTTCGACCGCAAGCCGCAGCATGCGGCGATTCTAAGCGGCCGCCCGGCGCCGAAGGTTCACGCGACCCCGACGGCGCGGCGCACCGCGTCGCTTTCGAGGATGCGCGCGACCAGCTTCTTCGGATTGACCGTGCCCGAGTGGAACGTCAGGTGCGCGGTCGACTCGTAGAGCGGCCGGCGCTGCCGCAGCAGCTCCTCAATGCGCGCGCGCCGATCGATCGCCTGCAGCAGCGGGCGCGTGCGGTCGGCCTGCGTGCGGCGCAGGACCTCGTCGACCGTCGACTCCAGATAGATCACCAGTCCGCGCGCGCGCAGTCGCTCGCGGCTTTCCGGCTGCAGCACCGCACCGCCGCCGGTGGCCAGCAAGATCCCCGACCGCTGGGTCAGCTCATCGAGCAGCGCCGCCTCGCGGCGGCGGAACGCATCCTCGCCCTCGACCTCGAACATCGTCGCGATCGTCACGCCGCTGCGCGATTCCATCTCGCGGTCGCAGTCGACGAACTCCAGCCCGGTCTGGCGCGCGAGCAGCCGCCCGATCGTCGACTTGCCGACGCCCATCATGCCGATCAGGAAGATCCGCGATTGCACCGCTGCGTCGACCGTCGACAAAAAGAAACGAGGCCCGCGGTCGGGCCTCGAAAGTCGGATGCCGTCGTTTTCGTCAATAGTTGACGGTCACGCTGGGGAGGATCGTTGTCAGACCCAGCGGGGACCTCACGCTGATCCGCAGCAGCGCAGACTTCGTGCCGTCACAACCAGTTGCCGACAGATCGACCGCGACCGGCGTCCCCGGCGCAGATGTCGGCGGGATGTTCCCCGTCGTGTTGACGACCGGCGAGCCGAGCACCGTTGCGCTCACCCCAGCCGGACTGACCGTGGCACTGACGGTCGTGCCGGCCGGCATCGGGTTGCTGTTGACGTCGAACAAGTCGAAATTCAACGATGCCGCGCATGCCGCTCCTAGGTTGATCGATGAAGGGAGGTTGGCGCGCGCGTTCGACCCGGACAGCACGATCTGTGCAGACGCACGCACATGGGCGAGACCCCAGACGCCGTCGCAGCTGTTCGGACGGCTCGGCGCCGAAAGCGAACTCGCCGCGCACGCCGACGTGGCGTTCGGGTTGAACGGAATGTATTCGCTGTCCGCGTGGAACGTACCGTCGAGATACGCATCCACGAACGCATCGCCGAGATCGCCGAACGTCTCGCCGCTGTCGAACTTGTTGTTGCCGTTCGTGTCCAGAAACGACTCCTCGCCGACCGCCCACGCCAGGATCGACACGCGGCCGGTGGGCAGCGGACTGCGCGGCCGGCTCTCCTGACTGATGAAATTCACGGAACAAACCCCGCCGGTCGTCCGGCACGAAGGTTGAATCGCAGCGCCGGAGGAGCGGAAGTTGACGACCGTCCCGTCCGGGACCGGATTGCCGACGCGATCGGCGGCGCGAATCGTGACCGACGTCGTCGTACCGTCGACATCCCAGCCTTCGATGTTGAAGGTCTGCACCGACAGACTGAATCGACTCTGCGTCGGAAGTCCGCTCTGGATCGTGAGCTGGCTCGAAACGGCGCTCAATCCACCGGCGCCGGTCGCCGTGACCCGCACCGGACCCGGCTGAGACCCCGCCGTCACGGTGACGCTGACCGTGCCATCGGCGGCGGTTTGCTTTGTCAATGGGCCCGGCTGGCTATCGATCTGAACGCCGCCCACCTGCGTCGACAGCGCCAGCGTGATCGGCACGCCGACGATCGGCTGCTGCGCCGCATTGACGACCTTGAACGTCACCAACGACGAGGTCGCCGCACCGGTGCCGCTGATCGCGATCGTACTGGGCGTGGCGCTGATGAACTGGATCGCTGACGGCGGCGCGGGCTGGATCGTCAGCCCGGCCTGCACGGACGTCGCGCCGGGCGCGGAGATCGTGACGTTGTCCGTCCCGCTGCACCCCTTGTCCGTGTACGTGACAGAGGCGACGCCATTGACCGTCACTGCACTGGCGGGCAGTGTGGCCAATCCGCCGGCGGCGCAGGGCGAGGCAAAGCTGACCGTCACCGGAACGCTGGTCGGCACGCCGCCCACCGTGACGCTGACCTGCGATGTCTGGAACGCGCTGATCGTCGCCGGCGTCAGCGTGACGTTGTTCAGCGAAACGTTGGCCGTGCCGACGGAAAAGGCAGTCTGCGCGGTCGCGCTGCCCTGCCCGACCGTGGCCGTTGCGGACACCGTGCCTGCGCCCTGTGCAGTCGCGCTAAGTGCCACCAGCGACACCGTCACCCGGCCGTTGGCGTCGGTGATTCCCGTGCCAGAAGTCGGAGTCAAGGCCGCGATCGGGCTCTGGCCGTTGGGCCAAATGAGCGTGAACTGAACCAGGGTGTTGCCGACCGGCTGCCCGTTGTTCAACACCGTGGCGGTAACGTTCAACGGCGATGCAACGGTGAGCGAACTGCGCGCCTGCCCGGCCGGATCGGTGAGACTGATGGTCATCGTCCCGCCCGCGCCACTTCCGCCGCCGATCCCGGTGCCGGACCCGGTTGGTGATCCGGTCGCGCTGCCGCCGCAGGAACTGACCAGCGCCGACCATGCAAGTGCCAGCGCAGTGATCCAAGCGAGCCTTCTTGTGCCGCGGATCGCGGCCCGTGCCATCTTGAGCGAATCGAACATGTTTGATCTCTTCAGTGATTCGGTGACGAGGTGGCTCGCTGCTTATCGGCCCGCAACCTGGCTGGAAATCACGCGCGGCGTGATGAAGATCAGCAACTCGGTCCGGTCGTTGATGCGGACGCGGTTCTTGAACAGCCAGCCGACGGCAGGTAGATCACCCAGCAGCGGGACCTTCGTCGTCGTCGTGCGTTCGTTCTGCTCGTAGATCCCGCCGAGCACCACAGTGCCGCCGTTGTCGACCAGCACCTGCGTCTGCACGTTCTTCGTGTCGATCGCCGGACCCGACTGCGTATCGGCGCCGCGGCTGTCCTTGTTGACCTTGACATCGAGGAAGATCGCGCCCTCCGGCGTGATCTGCGGCGTAACCTCGAGCTTCAGCGTCGCCTTGCGGAACGAAACGCTGGTCGCGCCGCTGGAAGTCGCCTGCTGGTACGGGATCTCCGTGCCCTGCTCGATGGTTGCCTTGACCTTGTCGGCCGTGATCACGCGCGGACTCGACACGATCTTGCCCTGGCCTTCGGCCTCGAGGGCCGTGATCTCTAGGTTGATGAAGCGCGTCAGGTCCGAATTGAACAGGGTCAGCGATGCACCGGCCGGGCCGAAGCCGCTCAGGCCCCCCGCCGGCAGGTTGACGAAGTTCGCGTTCGACGCGGCGTTCGGCGTGGTGATGCCGCCCGTCCCGCCGCCGCCGATGCTGATCGCGCCGCCCGGCCCGGTGAGCGAAGTGCCGCCACCGACGCCGCCGATCGTGCCGAATACGCCGGTGCCCCCGACTTCCCGCGGATAGCCCGTCGTGGCACCCAGCCGCACCCCGAGGTTGCGGCTGAACGTGTCCGACGCCTCGACGATGCGCGCCTCGATCAGCACCTGCGGCACGGCAATGTCGATGCGCTGGATCAGGCGCCTGATCTCTTCCAGCCGCGCCGCGGTGTCCTGCACAAAGAGCTGGTTGGTGCGGGCATCGACGACCGCGCTGCCGCGCTTCGACAGCAGGCGCTGCTGGCCTTCCATCAGCAGCCGACGCACGTCGTCCGCCTTCTGGTAGTTGATGACGAAATTCTCGGTGCGCAGCGGCTCGAGATCGGCGATCTGGCTGCGCGCCTCAAGTTCGAGCTTCTCCTTGGTTGCGAGCTCTTCGCGCGGGGCAACGACCAGAACGTTGCCGTTCTTGCGCATGTCGAGGCCCTTGCTCTGCAGGATGATGTCGAGCGCCTGATCCCACGGCACGTCCTTCAGGCGCAGCGTGATCGAGCCCTGCACGGAGTCGCTGGTGATGATGTTCAGATCGGTGAAGTCGGCGATCACCTGCAGCAGCGAGCGCACGTCGACATTCTGGAAGTTGAGCGACAGGCGCTCGCCCTGGTAGCCCGGGCGCGAGCCCTGGAACAGACGCGTCGGATCCTCCTTGATCGGCTTGACCTCGACCACGAAGCGTGTATCGCTCTGATAGGCGTTCTGCTCCCACAGCCCGCGCGGCTCGATCACCATCCGCACGTTGTTGCCCTGCTGGATCGTGTTGACCATCGCCACCGGCGTGCCGAAGTCGGTTACGTCGAGTCGACGGCGCAATGCCTCCGGCACGCTCGTGCCGAGGAAGTCGACGATGATCTGCTGGCCTTGCTGGCGGATGTCGACGCTGGTGGCGGGGTCGCTCAAGTCGACGACCACGCGTCCCTCGCCGTCGGCGCCGCGCCGGAAGTCGATCGCCTTGAGCGACCGTGGTCCGGTGGCGGCCGCCGGTGCCGCCGCCGCAGCGCCGGCCGCCGCGGGTGCGCGGAACGTCGTCGTATCGGCGACCGCGCCCAGCGCGACCTGCACCGTGTTGCCGGACACGCTGATCGAATGCGCAAGCGAGCGCTTCAGATTCAGCACCACACGCGTGCGGTCCTGCGCCTGTACGACGTTGACGCTGCGCAGGTCGCCCTGGTTGAGCTCGAGCGCGTTGCGCCCGAGGTTGTTGGTCGTCTGTGGCAGATCGATCGCAATCCGCGCCGGATTGGCGATCGAGAAGCTCGGCGGGATGCCCGCCATTGGAGACTTCAGCTGGATGGTGAGCACCACGCCCGCACCGGTCTGCGTTGCATCGACGCGCTCGATGCTGTTGGCTTCCGCCTGCGCCGTCGCCGACTGCGGAAGCAATGCGAATGTCGCGGCCGCCGCTACCAGCACAGCGTTCCACATCGAACCCCAAAGCCTGCTCATCGTTTGCCCCCTTGCTGGCGCCCGGCGCTTTCCTGCAACTCCAACTTGGCGGGTCGCTCGACCCACTCCCCCGCAGCGTCTTGCACGATTTCTTTCAGTTGAACTTCCGTTTCGGTGATGCGAGTCACCAGCCCGAAGTTCTGGCCGACGTAATTGCCGACCCGGACCAGATGCGTTGCGCCGCCTGTTTCCAGCAGTGCCACGTTCGTGCCGCGCTGCTTCATCATGCCGACCATACGGATCTGGTCGAGCGAGAATCCTTCCAGCGTCTCGCGCCGCCGGTCGAGATCCGGCCGGATCGAGCTGCCCGTCGAGCGCGCCTGCTGCTGACGCGCCACCGCCATCACGACCTTCTGCGCATCGAACGGATCGACCAGCCCGCGGCTGTCGTACGCGTACGGCGTGAACTCCTTCGGCGCCGGCACCGGTTCGGTCGTGGGCTTCATGCCCTGACGAACGTCGGTCATCCATTGCCGGATCTCCGCCTCGCCCGCGGCACCACACGCCGCAAGCTGGGCGGAGACAAGCATCAAGCCAAGCAGACGTAGCCTCATCGTCCGTCCTATTTCTTCGCCTGTGCCTGGCGCGCCTTGCGCTGCTGCGCCAGTTCCTCGTCGTCGAGGTACCGGTACGTCTTCGCGGTCGCGTCCATCGACAGCGCGCCGTCGCGCTGGGCCTGTATCGTGATGTTGTTCAGCGTCACGATGCGCGGCAAATTGGCGATGTCGCTGGCGAACGCGCCGAGGTCGTGATAGCGCCCGGACAGCCGCACCGCGATCGGCAGCTCCGCGTAGTAATCGCGGACGTTGACGTTGCCGGGCCGGAACAGCTCGAACTGCAGCCCACGCCCGATGCCGGCCTGGTTGATGTCCGACAGCAAGGCGTCCATCTCGGCCTTGCTCGGCAACTGCTTTTCCAGCGTCAGCACGTACTGGCTGACCTGCTCCTTCTGCTTGCGCAGATCCTCGAGGTTGATCGCCTGCTGCAGCTTCTGCCGATACTGTCCCTTCAGCGCGTCTTCCTCGGCCCGCAAGCGGTCCAGCTCCTCGCTCTGCTTGCTCCAAAGCAGCAGCCAGCCGAGCACCGCGCACACGGCGATCATGAACAGCCACACGGTGATGCGCGGCAGGATCGGCCAGTGGCCGACGTTGTCGAGCGTCAGTCCCTTGAACTGATCGCCCAGCTCGCGGAAGTTGATCGATGCCATGTCTGTCCCCCGCGAGCCCTATTTCTTCGCCGGCGCCGTGGACGGCGCAGACTGCTGCGCCTGTGTCAGCTGCGCGCGCTCCGGCGTCGGCCTCAGGTGAAAGTTCAGCGAGAAGTCGAACAGCCGCCGCGAGACGTTGGCCGGCTGGTTGCCGGCAATCCGGATCTCGATCAGCTCGGGACGCTCGAGGAACTTCGAGTTCGCTTGCAGATTGCGCAGCAGCTCGGACACCCGCTCGTTGGAGGCCGCCTGGCCGGACACGTTGACGCGCTTGTCCTCCTGCTTGATCTGCCGCAGATAGATGCCTTCGGGCACCTGCTTGGTCAGCTCGTCCAGCAGGTAAACGGGCTGGTTGCGGTCGGCCTGCAGATCCTCGACCGCGCGCTGGCGGGCCCGCAACGCGTCGATCTCCTGCCGCAAGCTCGCGATCTCGCGGATCTGCAGATCGAGCTTGCGGTTCTCCGCCGCAATGAAATTGTTGCGTTCCTGTTGCGCGCCGATCAGCCCCTGAAAGACGGACCAAACCACGAACACCAGCGCGGCGCCGGCCACCAGGCTGAGCAGCGTCAGAAAATAGAATGATCGCTTCTGCCGTTCGCGCCGCGCCTCTCGGTGCGGCAGCAGGTTGATGCGAATTCTCATTCGTCGAATCTCCGCATCGCCAGACCGCACGGCGTCAGCAGTGCCGGCGCATCAAGCCGCAACTGCTTCTCGCGGATGTTGGGCGAAATCTCCATTCCCTTGAACGGCGAGATCACCGACGTCGGCACCTGCGCGCGCTCCATCAGTGCATCAGCCAGTCCCGCCAGCACCGCGGAGCCGCCCGCGAGCATGATCTGGTCGATGCGCGTGTACGGCGTCGACGTGAAGAAGAACTGCAGGGCGCGCGTGATCTCGGTGACTGCCGAGTCGACGAACGGTTTCAGCACGTCAGTCTCGAAATTCGCCGGCAGGTCGCCGCTGCGCTTCTTCTGCTCCGCTTCGTCGGCCGGTATGCCGTAGGTGCGCGCGATGTCGCCGGTGAGCTGCTGGCCGCCGAACGGCTGCTCGCGCTCGTAGATCGCCTCGCCGTCGTGCATCACGGTGACGCTGGTCGCGTTGGCGCCCATGTAGAACACCGCGATCACCAGCCCTTCGCCGCCGTTGGGCAGCTGATTGATCAGCCGCTGCAGCGCGCTGCGCATCGCGTACGACTCGACGTCGACCACCACGGGTTTCAGTCCCGCCGCCTGCGCGACCGCCATGCGGTCTTCGACCTTTTCCTTGCGGGAGGCGGCGATCAGCACTTCGACGTCGTCCGGCGCATTGGGAATCGGGCCCAGCACCTGGAAGTCGAGGCTCACCTCGTCCAGCGCAAAGGGAATGTACTGATTGGCCTCGCTCTCGACCTGCATCTCGAGCTCCTGCTCGCGCAGGTTTGCCGGCAGCGCGATTCGCTTGGTGATCACGGCCGAGGCCGGCAGCGCCATTGCGACGTTCTTGTAGCGCGTGCCCGAACGGCGCCAGGCGCGCTTGACTGCCTCGGCGACGATGTCGATCTTGTCGATGTTGCCGTCGACCACTGCGCCGCGCGGCAGCGACTCGATCGCATAACGCTCGAGCCGATACGTGCCGGCGCCCGGCTCGGACAGCTCGACGATCTTCACGCTCGACGATCCGATGTCCAGACCGATCAGAGGCGGCGTCTTGGATGACAGGAACGGCAACTCGAAGGCCAAGGCGGCACTCCCAAAAAACGCACTGCTCCTCGATCGATGCTCCGGAATCCGGAGAAAAGGCGGCGGCTGGGACAGCGAATCACGACGCGATCACGCGATGCGCGTCGTCCGACGATTTTCCTTATCTTTCGAGCGTTTACGACTTGTTTATTGGATGCTACTTCAAATCCTATCAACGAAACGAAAAAAACGACAAGCCCTACGAATGGACGATCGTGAGCAGTGCCGCCAAGACGCTCGCACGAACCGCTGAACTTTGTTTTGCGCGAGCATTCGAATCGATGACCGAAACGTCCCGTGCCCGATCCCTATAATTCGCCGCATTCCGTCGTGTCTCTGATTGTGGCTGCCTGCTCGCAATCGTGCCAAGCGCTCGCTGGCCGCAGGCATTCCGAAGCATTCCGTGTCCGCTGAACCTCAACGCGAAGTCTCGCGCACGCAACAGTTGAGCGCCGTTTTCCGATCGCCGTGGGCGAAGGTCGGCGTCGCGCTCGCCGGGCTAGCCGCCGCGGGCGGGCTGACACTCTTTCTCCTGCTGTCGTTCGTGTTCGCGGTGGCGTATTCGAGCCTGCCGAACATCGAGGCGCTGACGGACTACCGGCCCAAGATCCCGCTGCGGGTCTGGACGTGGGACGGCGTGCTGATCGGCGAGTTCGGCGAAGAGCGGCGCGATTTTGTTCCCATCAAGGACGTTCCGGAACGCATCAAGCAGGCGATCCTCGCCGCCGAGGACGACAGCTTCTACCGCCACAGCGGTGTCGACTTCCTTGGTCTGGTGCGCGCGGCGGTGGCCAACTTCGCTTCCGGCCGCCGCGGTCAGGGCGGCAGCACGATCACGATGCAGGTGGCGCGCAACTTCTACCTGAGTTCCGAGCGCAGCTACCTGCGCAAGGTCTACGAGATCGCGCTGGCGTACAAGATCGAATCGCAGCTCACCAAGGACAAGATCCTCGAGGTCTACATCAACCAGATCTTCCTCGGTCAGCGCGCGTATGGTTTCGCGGCGGCGGGACAGGTCTACTTCGGCAAGAAGCTGTCCGATCTGTCCGTCGGCGAGTCGGCGTTGCTGGCAGGCTTGCCCGCGGCGCCGAGTGCCTACAACCCCTGGGCCAACCCGCGCCGCGCCAAGGCGCGCCAGCAGTACGTGCTGTCGCGGATGCTCGCGCTCGGATTCATCGACAAGCCCACCTACGAGACCGCGCTCGCCGAGCCGTTCCGACCGCGGATGGCAATGCCGGCGTTCGCGCCGCAGCCGACGCGCTCGCGCGTGCCGGCCGACTACGCGGCCGAGATGGCGCGCCAGATGATGTTCGACGTGTACCAGCAGGAGACCTACACCCGCGGCCTGAATGTCTACACGACGCTGGTCAGCACCGAGCAGCAGGCCGCATACGCCGCGCTGCGGACGCAGGTGCTCGAATACGATCGCCGCTACGGCTACCGCGGGCCGGAAGCCTTCATCGATCTCGAAGGCGATCCGCACGCGCGCGAGCAGCAGATTGAGGATGCGCTGCTGGAGGCGATCGACAGCCCAGACCTGATCCCGGCCGTGGTGGTCGAGGCAACGCCCAAGCTGGTGAAGGTCGTCGTGCAGGGCGGCGAGCAGATCGACCTCAAGGGCGACGGCCTGCGCTTCGCCGCACGCGCGCTGGATCCGAAGGCGCAGCCCGGCCGGCGCATCGTGCCGGGCGCCGTCGTCCGCCTGACGCGCTCGGCCAAGTCGGGCTGGGAGATCTCGCAGCTGCCGCAGGTGGAGGCGGCGTTCGTGTCGGCCACGTCGGACGACGGCGCGGTGCGGGCGCTGGTCGGTGGCTTCGACTTCAACCTGAACAAGTTCAACCACGTGACCCAGGCCTGGCGCCAGCCCGGCTCGAGCTTCAAGCCCTTCATCTACTCCGCCGCGCTCGAAAAGGGCTTCATGCCGAGCACGCTGGTCAACGATGCGCCGCTGGTGATCGATCCCAAGCTGACCGGGGGCCAGCTTTGGGAGCCGAAGAACTACGACGGCAAGTACGAAGGTCCGATGCGCCTGCGCCAGGGGCTCGCGAAATCGAAGAACCTCGTTTCGATCCGCATCCTGCAGGCGATCGGGCCGGCTTACGCGCAGGAGTACATCACGCGCTTCGGGTTCGAGGCCGACAAGCATCCGCCGTTCCTCACCATGGGACTGGGTGCCGGTTCGGTGACGCCGTGGCAGATGCTGGCCGGATACGCGGTGTTCGCCAACGGCGGCTACCGCATCAACCCGTACCTGATCAGCAAGGTCACCGACTCGACCGGCGCGGTGCTGATGGAGGCGCGCCCGGTCAAGGCGGGCGCGACCGCGCCGCGCGCCGTCGACGAGCGCAACGTCTACGTGATGGACAGCCTGATGCGCGATGTCGCGCGCTACGGCACCGCCGCGCGCGCTTCGGTGCTGAAGCGCGCCGACGTCGCGGGCAAGACCGGCACGACCAACGACTCGCACGACGCGTGGTTTGCCGGCTACAGCGGCGGCATCGTCGCCGTCAGCTGGTTCGGCTTCGATCAGCCGCGGCCGCTCGGCGACCGCGAAACCGGCGGCGGCCTTGCACTGCCGATCTGGATCAACTACATGAGCACCGCGCTGAAGGGCCGGCCGGAAATCGATCGGCCGATGCCCGACGGCGTGGTCAGCGTCGGCGGCGAGGTCTACTTCTCCGAGTTCCAGCCCGGACAGGGGGTGGCCAGCATCGGGCTCGAAGACGCGCTGCCGCCGGAGGAGAAGCGCAAGGCCGACGCCGTGCGCGACCAGATCTTCTAGCGGCCGGCGCGCAGCACGACCGGTTGCCCGCCCTGCGCGGACACGATCCGTGACAGCGCCGCGAACAGTTCCGCGCCGTCGCGCGTATCGCACCAGCGCGCACCGGCGCGCTCGAAATGAAAGCCGCCGCTCCTTGCCGCCACCCAGATCTGCCGCATCGGCGTCTGGCTGTTGACCACGATGCGCGAGGCGTCCGCGAGCTCCAGCGTCAGCACGTTGCCCGCGCGGGTGACTTCGATGTCGGCGCCGCAGGTTTCGACCGCGCGTTCGATCGCGTCGAGCGTCTCTTCGGCGAGCACCAGGAATTCGCTTTCGGTCATGTTAGATTGGGCCGATGAAACGGGCGATCGGCATTGTAGTGTTGACCCTCGGCGCGCTGGTCGCGTGCGGCCTGAAAGGCCCGCTGTATCTGCCGGGCCAGTCGCCGAAGAACGCGCCGTGGCCGCCGCCGGCGCAGCCGCAACCCGCGGCGCAGCCGCAGCCGGCCGACGTTCCCGCATCCGGCGAAAAGAAGAAATGAGTTCCGGCAGCGGCAGCGCGGCCTTCGCACGGCGCGATGGCGCGCTTTGCTGCGAGGACGTCTCGCTGGTCGAGATCGCGCAGCGCTTCGGCACGCCGACGTACGTCTATTCGCGGCGCGCGATCGAGCGGGCGTACGAAGCGTACGCGAACGCGATCACCGGTCGGCCCGCGCTGATCTGCTACGCGATGAAGGCCAACTCCAACCTCGCCATCCTGAACCTGCTCGCCCGCCAAGGCAGCGGCTTCGACATCGTGTCCGGGGGCGAGCTGGCGCGCGTGCTTGCCGCCGGCGGCGATCCGCACCGGACCGTGTTCTCCGGCGTGGGCAAGAGCGAGGCCGAGATCGAGCAGGCACTGCGCGCCGACATCCTGTGCTTCAACCTCGAATCGGTGCCGGAACTGCAGATGATCGAGCGCGTGGCGGCGCGGCTGGGCCGGCGCGCGCGCGTGTCGGTGCGTGTCAATCCGGACGTCGATCCGAGCACGCACCCGTACATCTCGACCGGGCTGAAGGGCAACAAATTCGGCGTCGCGTATGCGGACACGCTGCCGCTGTACCGGCGCGCAGCGCAGATGGCGCACATCGAAGTGGTCGGCATCGATTGCCACATCGGCTCGCAGATCACCGCGATCGCGCCCTACGTCGACGCGGCCGATCGCGTGCTCGATCTGGTCGACGCACTCGGCCGCGAAGGGATTCATCTTCTTCACATCGACTTCGGCGGCGGGCTGGGCATCCGCTACCGCGATGAGACGCCGCCCGATCCGGCCACGCTGATCGCCGCCGTGCTGGCGCGCGTCGACGCACGCGGGCACGGACGCAAGACGGTGATGTTCGAGCCGGGGCGCTCGATCGTCGGCAACGCCGGCGCGCTGCTCACGCGCGTGAACATCGTCAAGCATGGCGAGCAGAAAAACTTCGCCATCGTCGACGCGGCGATGAACGACCTGCTGCGGCCCGCGCTGTACGGCGCGTGGATGGACGTGCAGCCGGTCGCGCAGCGCACCGCGACGCCGATCACGGTCGACGTCGTCGGGCCGGTGTGCGAATCGGGCGACTGGCTCGCGCGCGAGCGCGAGCTCGCGGTCGAAGCGGGCGACCTGCTCGCGGTGCTCGGCGCCGGCGCGTACGGCATGGCGATGGCGAGCAATTACAACTCGCGCCCGCGCGCCGCCGAAGTGCTCGTCGACGGCAGCTCCATGCACTGCGTGCGTCAGCGCGAGACGGTCGAGGAGCTGTTCGCGCGCGAAGCCGTGCTGCCCTGACGTTCACGCCAGCGGTGCAGCAGCCGCACGGCGAGCAGCGCGCCGGCCAGCAGCGCGTACAGCGCCGGCTCGTGGACGTTGTTCTTCGCCGCCCGCTGCCACCAAAAGTGCGCCACCACCAGCGGCGCGATAATGTAGACGGCGCGGTGCAGCCGCTGCCAGTTGCGGCCGCCGAGCCGCCTCACCATCCCATTGGTCGATGTGGCGGCGAGCGGAATCAGCAGCAGATAGGAAGCGAACCCGATCGTGATGTACGGGCGCTTCACGATGTCCTTCAGGATCGCGTCGAACGCGAACCACTGGTCGAGCCCGACATACGCGAGCACGTGCAGCGACGCGTAGAAGAAGCAGAACAGCCCGGACATCCGGCGCAGCCGCACCGGCCACGCCCAGCCGGTCGCCCAGCGCAGTGGCGTGATCGTCAGCGTCACGCACAGCATCACCAGCGCCCAGGTGCCGAGCGAACGGATCACGAACTCGACCGGATTGGCGCCGAGCCCGCCGGCAAATCCAAAGTAGACGAGCCGGGCGAGGGGCAACAGCGCGAACGCGAACAGCAACGCGCGCAGGCGCACAAGGGCCGGCGGCGCCAGCACGGCCGGCACGCGAGAAAACAACGGCACGCGCGCGAGCAGCGGCACGCCGGACAATGCGGTCGCTGCCGGTCGCGCCGCCATCTCAGAAGTATCTCTTCAGGTCCATGCCGGCGTACAGAGACGCGACCTGATCGGCATAGCCGTTGAACATCAGCGTCGGCCGGCGCTTCGCGAACAGGCCGTCCTCGCCGAGGCGGCGCTCGGTCGCCTGGCTCCAGCGCGGGTGATCGACGTTCGGGTTCACGTTCGAGTAGAAGCCGTACTCGTTCGGCGCCGACTTCTGCCAGCTGTTGAGCGGCTGCTTCTCGACGAGGCGGATCCGCACCAGCGATTTCGCGCTCTTGAAGCCGTACTTCCACGGCACCACGATCCGCACCGGCGCGCCGTTCTGGTTCGGCAAGACAGCCCCATACATGCCGAACGTCAGCAGCGTGAGCGGATGCATGGCCTCGTCTAGCCGCAGTCCCTCGACGTACGGCCAGTCGAGGATGTGCGCGGAAAGTCCCGGCATCTGCTTCGGATCGGCCAGCGTGGTGAATTCGACGAACTTAGCGTTGCCGGTCGGCTCGACGCGCTTGATCAGCTCGGACAGCGAAAATCCCACCCAGGGAATCACCGCCGACCACGCCTCCACGCAGCGCAGCCGATAGATGCGCTCCTCGAGCGCAGCGAGCTTCATCAGTTCGTCGATGTCGAACGTACGCGCCTTGCGCACTTCGCCGTCGACCTGCACCGCCCACGGGCGCGGGTGCAGCATCTTCGGCGCATAGCGCGCGGGATCTTCCTTGTCGGCGCCGAATTCGTAGAAGTTGCAGTAACTGGTCGCGAAGTTCAACGGCGTGGGCCGCTCCATCGTCGAATACGGTCCGGGCTTTGCGTCCAGCTTGCGTTCCGGCTGCGCCTTCACCGCGGAGGCAACCCCGGTCAGGCCGAGCGCGGCGGCCGAGCGCAGCAGCGCGCGCCGCTGCTGCCAGACCACCGGCGGCGTGATCTCGGACGGGGCGATATCGGTGGGACGGCGAATCAACATCTGAGGCTCCGCTTGCAGCTGACTTGTCGAACCTGCGCGCGCCACATTACACGGCAAGCGCACTCACTCGCTGTGACTCCCTGCCGGCGACACGGGTTCGGCGGCGGTCGCGCGCGTGTGGCACTAGACTTGTGCCACGGAGATCACCATGCACATCGAACACGAAGTCAAGCTCGACTACAAGGACGTGCTGATCCGGCCCAAGCGTTCGACGCTGACGTCGCGGTCGGACGTCGACATTTCGCGCGAGTTCGAGTTCCGGCACGCCAAGCTGCGCTACCACGGCATTCCGATCGTCGCCGCCAACATGGACTCGACCGGCACGTTCGAAATGGCGCGCGCGCTCGACGCCTTCGGCCTTTCGACCGCCCTGCACAAGCACTACGACGATGCGCAGTACGTCGAGTTCTTCCGCACTCTGGAACGCAAGTCGGCGGCGTTCTATTCCATCGGCATTACGCGCACCGACGAGGAGAAGTTCCGGCGCGTGATGCAGGCATCTCCGGCCGATGCCCCTGCGGTGCAGTACGTATGCATCGACGTGGCCAACGGCTACCACGAGAACTTCGTCACCTTCGTGTCGCGCATCCGCGCCGCGTGGCCGCTGCTGGTGATCATGGCCGGCAACGTCGTCACCGGCGAGATGACCGAGGAGCTGATTCTGTCCGGCGCCGACATCGTCAAGGTCGGCATCGGCCCGGGCTCGGTGTGCACCACGCGCAAGATGACGGGCGTCGGCTATCCGCAGCTATCGGCCGTGATCGAGTGCGCCGACGCCGCGCACGGGCTCGGCGGCCTGATCTGCGCCGACGGCGGCTGCGCGACGCCGGGCGACGTAGCCAAGGCATTCGGCGGCGGCGCGGACTTCGTGATGCTGGGCGGCATGTTCGCCGGCCATGACGAATGCGGCGGCGAACTGATCGAACGCGAGGGCCGCAAGCTGCAACGCTTCTACGGCATGAGCAGCCGCGCCGCGATGCAAAAGCACGCGGGCGGCGTGGCCGAGTATCGCGCCGCCGAGGGCAAGGAGGTGCTGATTCCCTACCGCGGCCCGGTCTCCAGTACGGTGCAGGAGATCCTGGGCGGCGTGCGCTCCGCGTGCACGTATGTCGGCGCGCGCCGCCTGAAAGAATTGTCCAAGCGCACGACGTTCGTGCGCGTCACCCAGCAGGTGAACGAAGTGTTCGGCAACGACTAGCGCCGTGCCGGTTATCGCAACCCGTCGATGTAATCGGCCACCGCCTTGATCTCGGCATCGGACAGGCGCGACGCGATCTGCATCATCGGCACGCTGTTGCGGCGGGTGCCGTCGCGGAACGCCTTTAGCTGCGTCTCGACGTATTCGGCGTGCTGGCCGCCGAGCCGCGGGTACTGGATCGGTATGCCGGCGCCGTTGGGGCTGTGGCAGCCGGCGCAGGCGGGAACGGCTCGCTCAGCGACGCCGGCGCGGTAAACGCGCTGCCCGAGCTGCAGCGTGTCCTTGTTGCGCGCGACCCCGGGCTTCAATGTCTGCGCCTCGAAATAGGCCGCGACGTTGCGCTTGTCGGCGTCTGAAAGCTGCCCCGCGAACGCCGCCATCACGCTGCTGACGCGCGCCGACTTGTCCTCGGCCGGCTTGGTGAAATCGACCAGTTGCCGGTACAGGTACGAAGCGTTCTGGCCGGCGAGCTTGGGATTGGCGCTGATCGTCGAATTGCCGTCGGCCGCGTGACACGCGGCGCAAACCGACGACGCAATCTGCTGTCCCTTGGCTGGATCGACGTTGGCGGCCGCCTTGCTCTGCGCGATCGCAGCCGGCGCGATCATTGTGCAGATCAGCGCGGCGCTGGCAATCAGGCCGCGGCCAGTGCTTGAATTCATCGAGAGTCTTTCGTGGAAGATGCCGTCTTGTTGTTGGCCCGCCGGACCTGCTGGGCCCTCGGGCACGCCGCGCGCAGAAGTGCCGGGCGCGGCGGCCGCGTATTCTACCCAAGTGCCTCCATCGACCCGCCCCGCGGCCCTGAACGCCGACCCGGACCCGACCTTCGAAACCGCGCAGTTCGCCCTGTCGGTCGCCGAACTGGCCGAGATCAACGCCGCGCGGCTCGCGCTGCTGCCTGAGATCGCATTCGTCGGCCGCTCCAACGCCGGCAAGTCGAGCGTGATCAACGTACTGACGAACCAGCGCCGGCTGGCGTACGCGAGCAAGACCCCGGGGCGTACGCAGCTACTCAACTTCTTCACCGTGAGTCGGCGCGGCGCGGCCGGCGCGCTCGAGCCCTGTGCTCATCTGGTCGATCTGCCCGGCTATGGCTTTGCCCGCGTGGATGACGCCACCCGCCTGCGCTGGGACCAGCTGGTGGGCGGCTATCTGCAGACGCGACGGATGCTCGCGGGCGTGGTTCTGGTGGTCGACGCCCGGCGCGGCCTTACGGCGGCGGACGAAGAGCTGCTGGCGTGGATGACCGGCCGCGCGCGGCCCGATGCATTGCACCTGCACCTGCTGCTGAACAAGATCGATCAGCTGGCGACCCGCGAGCGCCACGCCGCGCGCCTCGCCGCCGAGCAGCGCGCCGAGGGGCTGCCTATGCCGACCACGGTTCAGATCTTCTCCGCCCTCAAGCGCGATGGCGTGGAGGAGTTGCGCATGGTGCTGGCGCACGTCGTGCGGCAGGGCGCGCGCGTATGATCGGCGCGCGAAAAAAAGCCCCGAGCCAAACGCTCGGGGCGCAAGCCTTCTCGTCAAAGGCGCCCGCTCAGGGAGGAGAAGCGGGGGACGACGGATCGTCCAACGCGGAATCTACCGGCCACGACGCAAAAGACTATCTGGGATTTTCCCGAATGCATATCCTCGGCCAGTTCCCCTCAGTGCGTATGCGCCGCATGCGGCGCGACGATTTCTCGCGCCGCTTGATGCGCGAGCACCGGATCAGCGTCGATGACCTGATCTATCCGGTCTTTGTCCTCGAAGGGCAGAAGCGCCGCGAGGCGGTCGACTCGATGCCGGGTGTCGAGCGGGTGTCGATCGACAACCTGCTGCCGGTCGCCGAGGAGGCGCTGCAGCTCGGCATTCCGGTGCTCGCGCTGTTTCCCGTGATCGAGGGCGCGCTCAAGACCGCCGACGGGCGCGAGGCGACGAACCCGGAGGGTCTGGTGCCGCGCGCGGTGCGCGCATTGAAGCAGCGCTTCGCCGAGCTCGGCGTGCTGACCGACGTCGCGCTCGATCCATACACGACCCACGGCCAGGACGGCCTGATCGATGCCGACGGCTACGTGCTGAACGACGAGACCGTCGCGGTGCTGAAGCAGCAGGCGCTGATCCAGGCGCAGGCCGGCGTGGACATCGTGGCGCCGAGCGACATGATGGACGGCCGCATCGGCGCGATCCGTGCCGCGCTGGAGGAAGCAGGCCACATCCACACGCGCATCATGGCTTACGCGGCCAAGTATGCGAGCGCGTTCTACGGCCCGTTCCGCGACGCCGTCGGCTCCAAGGCAAGTCTCGGCAAGTCGAACAAGGCGGTCTACCAGATGGACCCGGCCAACAGCGACGAGGCGCTGTGGGAAGTCGGCCTCGACCTGGCCGAAGGCGCCGACATGGTGATGGTCAAGCCCGGAATGCCGTACCTGGACATCGTGCGCCGCGTGAAGGACGAGTTCAAGGCGCCGACCTTCGTCTACCAGGTCAGCGGCGAATACGCGATGCTGATGGCCGCCGCGCGCAACGGCTGGCTCGACGAGAAGAAGGTGATCCTCGAATCGCTGCTCGCGTTCAAGCGCGCCGGCGCCGACGGCGTGCTGACCTACTTCGCGCTGACGGTCGCGCGCTGGCTGAAGGAAAGCCGCTGACCGGATCGTGGAGACGATCCATATCCAGTCGGACCAGGCGCTGCGCCTCGACAGCGTGCCCACCGCGCCCTGCGCGGCCGGGTTCTACTGGCTCGACCTGACGCACGAGGAGTTCGGCGCCGATCCGGAAAGCCTGCGCGACTTGGTCGTGCGGCTGACCGGCGCGCGGCTGTTCGACCTGCATCTGAAGGATGCGGCCAACCTGCAGCATCCGTCGTACTTCGAGTCGACATCGGACTACGACATGCTGATCTTCCGCAAGCTCACGCCGATCGGCGACCGCTCGGTGCTGCCGCTGACCGATCTCGACCAGCATCCGCAACTGGCGTACCGCGGCCATCGGCTGCAGGAGATCGTCACGCGGCCGGTGACATTCTTCCTGTTCGAGCGCCTGCTGGTCACGGTGCGAAACGCGCAGTCGCGCACGATCGAGCAGGTGCGCACGCGCCTTCTGGAATTCCGCTCGCGCCCGAGCCCGAAGACGGTGCTCGCGACCAACGAAGCACCGCTGACGCGGTTGCCGCAGCGCCCCGAGGAGCTTGTGCTGCGGCTGCTTAACGGCATGGTCGATCGCTATCTCGATCTGCGCCAGCCGCTGACCGACCGCCTCGACCGCTGGCAGCGCGCGCTGCTTGATCCGCGGCGGCCGTTCAGCGACTGGGGCGCGCTGCTCGATGCGCGGATCGAAATCCGCCGCCTCGAGCACCTGTGCGAGGAGCAGCACGACGCGCTGCAGGAGATGCGCGACACGTACCTCGAGGAAACGCCGGAGGCGCAGCAGAGCGACGCGTACCTGGTGCGAATCGCCGACGTGATCGAGCACATCCACCGCGTGCTGAACCACGCGCGCCGCCTGGAATCGTCGCTCGAGACCGCGGTGCAGCTGCACTTCTCCGCCACCGCGCATCGAACCAATCAGGTCGTGCGCGTTCTGACGGTGATCACCGCGGTATTCGCGCCGCTGACGCTGATCACGGGGATCTTCGGCATGAACTTCGAGACCATGCCGCTGCTGAAGCATCGCGAAGGCTTCTGGCTGACGATCTTCGCCATGGCGGCGCTGGCCGCCGCGCTGCTGCTGTACTTCGCGGTCAACCGTGTGCTGAGCGACCGGCCGCTGCGGATGCGGCGCTGGTGGCGCGGCGGGTGGCGGCGCGAACCGCGCCGGAACTGAACCATTCCCATGCAAACGGCGAACCGATCGCGCCGCGCGCTGCTGGCAGTCCTCGGCGGTGCCGCGCTCGCAATAACGCGCTCGGCCCGCGCGCAGCCGGCGCTGCAGCCCTGGTCCGGCCCTCCAGCCGCGCCGCCGCTCGAACTGCGCACGCTCGACGGCCAGCCGCTGGCGCTGGCCGATCTGCGCGGCAGGGTCGTGCTGGTCAACTTCTGGGCCACGTGGTGCGAGCCGTGCATCGAGGAAATGCCGTCGCTGAAGCGGCTGCGCGACCGCCTCGGTGCCGCGCGCTGCGAGGTGCTGGCGGTCAACTATCAGGAAGGCGAGCCGCGCATCCGCGCGTTCCTGCAGAAGGTGCCGCTCGACCTTCCGATCGTGCGCGACACCGACGGCGGCGTGGCGCGCGCGTGGAAGGTGCGCATTTTCCCTACGACCTTTGTGGTCGATGCGGATCAGTCGATCCGCTATCTGCGCACCGGCAGCCTCGACTGGACCGAGCCTGCAGTCGAGCACCGCATACGTGCGCTACTGCCGCGCTAGCGCCGCGGTCGTATAGTTTTCGCGCCCTGCGCCGCCACGGGCAGAAATCGCTCTCGCCTTCCACACCAGGAGTTTGCATGAGACTGCAGTCACGCATGACGGCGCGCGCCAGCCGCTCGCTCGCGCGCATGAGCCAGTCCGCCCGCGGCACCGAGCTGCCGCCGCGACTCGATGTCAAACCGCGCTGAACCCGAACCAAGGAGATCGTATGCATCGCCGCTCGTTGCTCAAAGCCCTCCCGGCGGCAGGATTCGCCGCCGCACTTTCCCCTCCCGCCCGCGCTCAATCGGCGACGCCTGCCGTTCCGACCGGCTGGCGCACTTTCGAAGTCACGACCCGGATCGACATCGCGAAGGCCACCGGCCAGGCGCACCTGTGGGTGCCGCTGCCGCTGACGCAGGACACCGACTACTTCCGCACGCTGTCCAACCGCTGGAGCGGCAACGCCGAGCAGGTCGAGATGGTGATCGATCCGACTTATCGCGCGGCGATGGCGGTGGCGCGTTTCAAGCCGGGCGAGCCGGCGCCGGCGCTGGAAGTCGTGAGCCACTTCACCGTGCGCGAGCGCAACGTGCCGCTGACGCCGGGCGCCGGCATGCAGGCGACCCGCGACGAACTCGCGCTCGCCCTGAAGGCGACCGAACTGCTGCCGACCGACGGCATCGTGAAGAAGACTTCCGACGCGATCACGAAAGGCGCGCGCACCGATGTCGCGCGCGCGCGCGCGATTTACGATTGGGTGGTCGACAACACGGTCCGCGATCCGAAGACGCGCGGCTGCGGCGTCGGCGACATCAAGGCGATGCTGGAAACCGGCGCGCTCGGCGGCAAGTGCGCCGATCTGAATGCGCTGTTCGTGGGGCTCTGCCGCGCCGCCGGCGTGCCGGCGCGCGATGTGTACGGCGTGCGCGTGGTCGAATCACCGCGCGGCTACAAGAGCATGGGCAAGCTCGGCGACATCACCAAGGCGCAGCACTGCCGCGCCGAGTTCTATGCGCAGGGCATCGGCTGGGTGCCGGTGGACCCGGCCGACGTACGCAAGGTCGTGCTGGAAGAAAGGCCGAACCTGACGCTGAACGACGACGTGGTGAAGGTCATGCGCACGTTCCTGTTCGGCAACTGGGAAGGCAACTGGCTCGCGTACAACTACGCGCACGACGTGCGCCTGCCCGGCTCGAAGGGCGCGCCGATCGGATTCCTGCTGTATCCGCAGGCGGAAACGGCGGACGGCCGGCGCGACGCGCTCGACCCGGAGAACTTCCGCTACAAGCTGACCTCGCGCGAACTGAGCGCGTAATTCCGCGGACGGTTCAGTCGCCGCGGCGCAGGCGGCGCAGCGCGCGCCCTTCCTTCTTGGTCGGGCGCCCCTTGATCGCCGCGGCGGGCTCGGTGCCGTAGCGCCGGCCCTCGGCCACGCGCGCGCGGCGCTCGATGCTGGCGGCCGTCTCCTCGTACAGTTCGCGCGCGACCGGCGCGGGGCCGCGCACGGCGGACAGCGCGCGCACGACGACCTCGACCCGCTGCGCGGCGAGCTGGATCTCGATGCGCTCGCCGCAGCGCACGTCGTGCGCGGGCTTCACCCGCTCGCCCGCCACGCGCACGCGGCCCAGATCGATCTCGCGCGTGGCAATCGAGCGCGTCTTGAAGAAGCGCGCGGCCCACAGCCACTTGTCGAGCCGGACGCGGTCGATGTCACTCATGCCACCAGCGGCGGCTGCGTCTCGTCGTCGACCCAGCGCAGGTACGGGCCGAACCCCGTGACCACCGGAACCGCGATGATCTCCGGCACCGTGTACGGATGCAGCTCGCGGATCGCCTGCTCCACCTCCGGGTAACGCTCGCGCGTGCACTTGATCAGCAGCGGGATCTCCACCGCGTCCTCGATCTCGCCTTCCCAGCGATAGGTCGACGCGACGGGCGCGAGCCGGTTCACGCAGGCGGCGCAGCGGTTCTCGACCAGCGTTCGCGCGATGCGCTCGGCGCTCGCTTCGTCCGGGCAATTGGTCAGCACGATCAGCACGTCCTTCATGTCAGCAGCCTCCGGCGCGTGAGCCCCAGTGCGATGTAGTAGCAGACCGCGAGATACGCAGCCAGCAGCGCGCAGTTGGGCGCGACGTGCTCGGGCGCGCGGCCGAGCACCAGCGGGCGCATGATCTCGACCGCCGCCGTCAGCGGCAGCCAGTGGGCGATCGCGCGCAGCCAGTCGGGCAGCTGCGACAGCGGGAAGAACACGCCGCTGACAAACACCATCGGCGTCACCACCACCACGAAGTAGTTCGACAGCGTGTCATAGCCCTTCGCCACCGAGGTCACGATCAGCGCCATCGCCGAGAACACCAGCGCGACCAGGAACGCGACCGGAATCGCGAGCAGCGACAGCGGCGCGCGCACGATGTCGAGTGCCCAGATCACCGCCAGGATCGCCGCGCCGGTGAACGCCGCCTTGGTCGCCGCCCAGGCCAGCTCGCCGGCCAGGATGTCGTCGATCGAGGTCGGCGTGTTCATGATGCCGGCCCATGTCTTCTGCGTGTCGAGCCGCCCGAACGCGCCCCACAGCGATTCGAACTTGGCCGAATACATCACGCTCATGCAGATCGAGCCGCTGGCGAGGAACTGCAGGTAAGGGACTCCGTCGATCTGCGGCAGCAGGCTGCCGAGCCCGTAGCCGAACGCGACCAGCGTAATCAGCGGCTCGACGATGTTCGACAGCACGCGCTCGGTCAAGTACTTGCGCCATACGAGAAAATTGCGACGCCACACCGGCACGAAGCGCAGCGACGGGCGCGGCGGCGACCAGTGCGAACGGCGCGCGCCCGCCGGCGCCGCAATCGCGGCCCCTTCTGAAAGGGAACTCATGCGTCCTCCCTCATCTCGCGCCCGGTCAGCTTCAGGAACAGGTCCTCCAGATTCGCCGGGCGGTGCAGATAGCGCAGACCCGCACGGTCGGCGAGGTCGCGCAACAGCGCGGCCGGATCGGCCGCGTAGCAGAACGCGGTTTCGCCGGTGACTTCGAGCCGCGCCGCGTGCCGCTTGCCGACGTCGCGCGCCCACTCGGTCGCGCCGTCGCCGTAGACCTCGACCACGTGCGGTTCGATGTGCGCTGCGATCAGGTCGCGCGGCGCGCCTTCGGCGATCTTGCGTCCGCGGTCGATCACCGCCAGCCGGTCCGCGAGGCGCTCGGCCTCGTCCATGAAGTGCGTGGTCAGCAGGATCGTCTTGCCGCGCGCGAGCAACTGCTTCAGCCGCTCCCAGATCAGGTGCCGCGCCTGCGGATCGAGCCCGGTGGTCGGCTCGTCCATGAAGATGAAATCGGGGTCGTTGACGAGCGCGCGCGCCAGCGTCAGCCGCCGCTTCATGCCGCCGGACAGTTCCGGTATGCGCGCGTCGTGCTTGTGCGCAAGGCTGGCGAAGTCGAGCAGCGCGGGGATGCGCGCGCGGACCACGTCGTCGCGCAGACCGAAGTAGCGGCCGTAGATAAGCAGATTCTCGGCGACCGTGAAATCGGGGTCGAGGTTGTCCATCTGCGGCACGACGCCGACGCGCACGCGCGCTTCGCGCGCGCGCAGCGGCACCGGCTCATCGAGCAGGCGGATCTCGCCGCCGTCCGGATCGGTCAGCCCGAGGCACAAACGCAATGTGGTGGTCTTGCCGGCGCCGTTGGGACCGAGCAATGCGCAGCACTCGCCGCGGCCGATCTCGAACGAGAAGCCGTCGACCACGGTCGCATCGCCGTAGCGCTTGCGCAGGTCGCGCACGGCGAGCACCGCGTCGTGCGCGAGCGCGGCTGGTTCGCGGCGGGCTGCGGAATTCATCGGCGGAAAAGCACAAGGCCCGCGCGTGGCGGGCCTTGCAGCTTATCGCAGGCGACGCTCGTCGCTTAGGTTTGTGCCTCTTCTGCGGCAGCTTCGACCGGCTGCGGACGATCGACCAACTCCATCAGCGCCATCGGCGCGTTATCCCCGACCCGGAAGCCGAACTTCAGGATGCGGGTGTAGCCGCCGTTGCGCGACTGGTAGCGCGGGCCGATCTCGTTGAAGAGCTTCACGACCATCTCGCGGTCGCGCAGCCGGTTGAAGGCGAGGCGCTTGTTGGCGAGCGTCGGCTCCTTGCCGAGCGTGATCAGCGGCTCGATCACGCGCCGCAGTTCCTTCGCTTTCGGCAGCGTGGTCTTGATCAGCTCGTGCTTGAGCAGCGAGTTCGACATGTTGCGCAGCATCGCCAGGCGATGGCTGCTGGTGCGGTTAAGTTTCCGCAGTCCGTGACGGTGACGCATTCGTTCTTCCTTTCAGTCTTCGATGGGTCGGCTCTTCTATCCCGCGGGCGGGCCGACTTGCATTCTCGCTTCTGCGGTTACTTTTCAAGGCCGGCGGGCGGCCAATTTTCCAGCTTCATCCCGAGCGTGAGCCCACGCGCTGCCAGCACTTCCTTGATCTCGTTCAGCGACTTGCGGCCGAGGTTCGGCGTCTTCAGCAGCTCGTTCTCCGTACGCTGGATCAGGTCGCCGATGTAATAGATGTTCTCGGCTTTCAGGCAGTTGGCCGAACGCACGGTCAGTTCCAGATCGTCGACCGGGCGCAGCAGGATCGGATCGACCTGCGGCGATACGCGCGCTGCCGAGATCGGCTCCGCCACGCCTTCCAGGGCGGCGAATACCGAGAGCTGCTCGACCAGGATGCGGGCCGACTGGCGCACCGCTTCTTCCGGCGTGATCGAGCCGTTGGTCTCGATCGTCATCACCAGCTTGTCGAGGTCGGTGCGCTGCTCGACGCGGGCGCTTTCGACGGTGTACGACACGCGCTTGACCGGCGAGAACGACGCATCCATCACGATGCGGCCGATCGTCTTCGAATGGTCCTCGCGGAACGCGCGTACGTTGCCCGGCACGTAGCCGCGGCCCTTCTCGACGCGGATCTGCATCTCGAGCCGGCCGCCGCCCGACAGGTGCGCGATCACGTGGTCGGGATTGATGATCTCCACGTCGTGCGGCAGCTCGATGTCGGCCGCGGTGACGAGGCCCTCGCCTTCCTTCTTCAGCGTCAGCGACACCTCGTCGCGGTTGTGCAGCTTGAACACGATGCCCTTCAGGTTCAGCAGGATGTCGACCACGTCCTCGCGCACGCCGTCGATGGTCGAGTATTCGTGCACCACGCCGGCGATCTGCGCCTCGGTCGGCGCGTAGCCGACCATCGACGACAGCAGGATGCGCCGCAGCGCGTTGCCGAGCGTGTGGCCGTAGCCGCGCTCGAAGGGCTCCATCGTGACGATGGCGGAGTTGGGACCGATCGATTCGACTTCGATCGCCCGCGGTTTCAGCAATGCGGTTGAGTTCATTGACGATCCCTTTCAATACCCTCGGCTCGTTACGCCGATAAGGCTGGTGGATGGTCCTGCAAACCAGTGATCTGTGATCCGTGATCCGTTGTCAAATTGCGTTGTTCGGATCACAGATCACGAAAAACGGATCACGATTCTTATCTCGAGTACAGCTCGATCACGAGCGACTCGTTGACGTCCTGTGCCACGTCGCCGCGATCCGGCAACGCCTTGAACTTGCCTTCCATCTTCTTCGGGTCGACCTCGACCCACGACGGGAAGCCCGACTGCTCGGCGAGCGACAGCGCCTCGGCGACGCGGTTCTGCTTCCTGGCCTTGTCGCGCACGCTGATCACGTCGCCGGGCTTGACCCACACCGACGGCACGTTGACGACTTCGCCGTTGACCGCGATCGCGCAATGCGACACCAGCTGGCGCGCCTCTGCGCGCGTCGAGCCGAAGCCCATCCGGTACACCACGTTGTCCAGCCGCGACTCGAGCAGCGCGATCAGGTTCTCGCCGGTGTTGCCCTTGCGGCGCTCGGCCTCGGCGAAGAAGCGGCGGAACTGCCGCTCGAGCACGCCGTACATGCGCTTGACCTTCTGCTTCTCGCGCAACTGCAGGCCGTAGTCGGACGTGCGCGCGCCCGAGGTGCGGCCGTGCTGGCCGGGCTTGGAGTCAGCCTTGCACTTGGTATCGAGCGCGCGCCGCGCGCTCTTCAGAAACAGGTCCGTGCCTTCGCGACGCGAAAGCTTCAGTTTTGCTCCGGTATGGCGAGCCATCGTTGTCTACCTATCCTGCAGATTCCTGCATTCAGTCCGCGCGCGATTACGCGGACACCAGATTGTCGAGACCCATCGGTATCGAACTCCCTCGAAAAACTCTTAGACGCGCCGGCGCTTGGGCGGACGGCAGCCGTTGTGCGGCACCGGCGTGATGTCCTGGATCGACGTGATCCGGAAGCCGCACGCATTCAGCGCACGCACGCTCGACTCGCGGCCGGGGCCGGGGCCCTTGATCCGCACTTCGAGATTCTTGACCCCGCACTCCAGCGCCGCACGGCCGGCCGACTCGGCGGCGACCTGCGCGGCGAACGGCGTCGACTTGCGCGAACCCTTGAAGCCCGCGCCGCCGCTCGATGCCCACGACAGCGCGTTGCCCTGGCGGTCGGTGATCGTGATGATCGTGTTGTTGAACGACGCGTGGATGTGCGCGATGCCTTCGGCGACGTTCTTCTTGACCTTCTTGCGCACCCGCTGGGCGGCGACTTGCTGCGCGCTCGGATTCCTTGCCATGTGTACTGTCCCTCGCTTAGACCGGTTTCTTCAGCGCCACGCCGGCCTTGCGCGGCCCCTTGCGCGTGCGCGCGTTGGTGCGCGTGCGCTGGCCGCGCACCGGCAGGCCCTTGCGATGGCGCACGCCGCGATAGCAGCCCAGATCGATCAAGCGCTTGATCGACAGTTGAATTTCACGCCGCAGATCGCCCTCGACCGGCACGCGGGCGATGGCGTCGCGGATGCGCTCGAGCTCGCCGTCGGTCAGCTCCTTCACCTTCTTGGTGAACGGCACGTTGACCGCCTCGAGGATCGCGCGCGCGCGCGCGCGGCCGATGCCGTAGATGGCGGTCAGGCCGATCTCGGCGTGCTGGTTCGGCGGAATGTTGATGCCTGCAATACGGGCCATTTTCGTCCCTCGTCAGCCTTGACGCTGCTTGTGCCGCGGGTCGGAACAGATCACTCGCACCACGCCCTTGCGCTTGATCACCTTGCACTTGCGGCACATCTTCTTCACGCTTGCCATGACTTTCATGGTCCTCTCCACCGCGCTACTTGGCGCGGAAAACGATCCTTGCCCTGCTCAGGTCGTACGGCGTCAGCTCCACCGTCACTTTGTCGCCCGGCAGGATGCGGATGTAGTGCATGCGCATCTTGCCGGAGATGTGGCCGAGCACCACATGCCCGTTCTCCAGCTTCACGCGAAAGGTCGCGTTCGGAAGATTCTCCAGAATCTCCCCCTGCATCTGGATGACGTCGTCCTTCGCCATGCGCTCCCTTGGCCGGCTCCCTAGCGCGGCAGGCCGGGGCCGAAGCCCTTGAAGTTCGCCTTCTTCAGCAGCGACTCGTACTGATGCGTCATCAGGTACGCCTGCACCTGCGACATGAAGTCCATCGTCACCACCACCACGATCAGCAGCGA
>JAKOQB010000093.1 GCA_029778535.1 Pseudomonadota bacterium
CGCACCTTCGACGTGATCCTCGGCCTGACGCTGCTTTCGTACGCGGTCAACCTGTTCATCTTCACGATGGGTCGGTTGAGGGTCGGCGCGCCGCCGATCCTCGATCCCGCGCTCCCTCCGACGCTGCAGCAGTACGCCGATCCGCTGCCACAGGCGCTGGTCCTGACCGCGATCGTCATCGGCTTCGCAATGACCGCGCTGCTGCTGGTCATCGCGCTGCGCGCGGCGCTGCAGGTCGGATCGGATCACGTCGACGGCGACCGCGACGACCCGAATCGCGAGGAGGCGTCGCGATGACGGCTCCGGCCAGCGCACCCCCTCGCACGCCGCCGGGCAGCCGATGAACTGGCCGCACGCGATCATCCTGCCGGTGGTGCTCCCGTTGATGACGGGCGCGCTGCTGCTGCTGGCCGAGCGCCGCGCCGAGAGGCTCGTGCCGGCGATCACGATGCTGTCGGTGCTGGCGCAACTCGCCATCGCGGCCACGCTGGCCGTGCAGGCCGCGCAGGGACAGGTGCAGGCCTATCTGCTCGGCAACTGGCAGGCGCCGTACGGCATCGCGCTGGCGCTCGATCGACTGGCCGCGCTGATGCTGGTGCTCACCGCGCTGGTGGCGCTGGCCAGCCTGCTCTACGCACGCAATCGCGACGCGAACCGGGGGGCCCACTTCCACGCGCTGTTCCAGTTCCAGCTGATGGGCCTGAACGGTGCTTTCCTGACCGCCGACCTGTTCAACCTGTTCGTGTTCTTCGAAGTGCTGCTGATCGCCTCGTACGGCCTGCTGCTGCACGGCCTCGGCAGGGCGCGGCTGCGGGCGTCGATCCACTACGTGGTCTTCAACCTCGCCGGATCGTCACTGTTCCTGATCGCGGTCGCGCTGCTGTACGCGCTGACCGGCACGCTGAACATGGCCGACCTCGCGATGCGCGTGCCGCTGCTGCCCGCCGGCGACGCCCTGCTGATCCGCACCGCGGCGCTGCTGCTGCTGGTCGTCTTCTGCGTCAAGGCGGCGCTCCTGCCCCTGTACTTCTGGCTGCCCGAGACCTACGGATCCGCAACCGCCCCGGTCGCCGCGCTGTTCGCCATCATGACCAAGGTCGGCGTCTACACGATCGCGCGCGTCTACACGCTGGTGTTCGGCGACGGCGGCGGCCTGGCGGCCAACGTCGCATGGCCCTGGCTGGCCTGGCTCGCGCTGGGCACGCTCGCGCTCGGTGCAATCGGCGCGCTGGCCTCGACGCGGCTTCGCGGCCTCGTGGCGTACCTCGTCGTCGCCTCGGCGGGCACATTGCTGCTGGCGCTCGGGCTCGGGCGCGCCGAGACGGTCTCCGCCGGATTGTTCTACCTCGTGCACAGCACGCTCATGGCGGCGGCCCTGTTCCTGATCGTCGACCGCGTGACCAGCCTGCGAGGCGAGGCCGGCGACCGGCTGCAGCCGGCGCCGGTGACGACGTCGCCGGCCCTGCTCGGCGCCGCCTTCTTCTTCTGCGCCGCAGCCGCGGGCGGCCTGCCACCGCTTGCCGGCTTCCTCGGCAAGGCGCTGCTGCTCGACGCGGCGATCGGGTCTGCGCTCGCCGTGCCAACCTGGGCGGTCGTGCTGCTCGCCGGCCTGGGCACGATCGTCGCACTGTCGCGGGCCGGCAGCGTGCTGTTCTGGCGATCGCCCGCGACACCGGCCAGCGTGCCGGACGCTGCCAGATCGACACCGGGGCAGTTCGCGGCAATCGGCCTGCTCGTCGCGGCGATGGCCGCGGCCGCAGCCTGGGCCGGCCCCTTGCACGCCTACACGTCCGCTGCGTCGCGACAGCTGTTCGATCCGGCGGCCTACGTCGGAGCCGTGCTCGGCGCCCGTCCCGTTCCCGCGGCGATCGACATTCGCCGCGAGATGCGCGAGCGCGGCGGCGCCAAGGGAGACAAGCGTTGAAGCGACTGCTGCCGGCGCCGCTGCTCAGCGCAACGCTGTTCGTGTCGTGGCTGATGCTGAACCAGTCGGCATCGCCCGGCAACCTCGTGCTCGCGGCGATCTTCGCGATCGCGCTGCCGCGGATCTTCGGCGGCTTCAGGGTCGAACCGCCACGCATCCGCCGGCCCGGCGTCGTGATTCGCCTGGCGCTTCGCGTGCTGGCCGACATCGTCAGGTCCAACGTCGAGGTGGCGCGCCGCATCCTGGGTCCCGAATCGCGCATTCATCCGCGCTTCGTATGGGTGCCGCTGTCGATTCGCGATCCGCACGGCGTCGCGACGCTGGCGGGCATCATCACGATGACGCCGGGCACGCTGTCGGCCGACCTCACCGACGACCGCAGGTGCCTGCTGGTGCACGCCTTCAACGTCGACGACGAGCAGGCGCTGGTCGCGTCGATCAAGGAGCGTTACGAGGCGCCGCTCAGGGAGATCTTCGAACGATGACCGCCGTCGCACTTCCGATCGCCACCGGCGCCTTCGCGCTCGCCTTGCTGCTGGCGATGTGGCGACTGCTCCGCGGCCCGTCGCTGCCGGACCGCGTGCTCGCGCTCGACACGCTCTACATCGACTCACTGGCGCTGCTGGTGCTGGCGGGCCTGCACTACGGTACGCCGCTCTACTTCGAGGTGGCGCTGATGATCAGCATGCTCGGCTTCGTCGGCACGGTGGTGCTGTCGAAGTACCTGTTGCGCGGCGACATCGCGGAGTGAACGATGCCCGGCCGCCTGAACCGGAGGTTCGAATGACCGCCTTGCCCTTCTGGCTCGACGCGCTGCTCGCGGCGCTGCTTCTGACCGGTGCGTTCTTCGCGCTCGTAGGCTCCTGGGGGCTCGCGAAACTGTCCGATTTCCTGAAGCGGCTGCACGGTCCCACCAAGGCCACGACGCTCGGCGTCGGCTGCGTGCTGATCGCCTCGTCGATCTGGTTCTCGGTCGACGGCGGCAGGCCGAGCGTGCACGAGTTCCTGATCACGCTGTTCCTGTTCCTGACCGCGCCGGTCTCGGCGCAGCTGCTGATCAAGTCGGCGATGAAGCTCGACCCGTCGATCCG
>JAKOQB010000094.1 GCA_029778535.1 Pseudomonadota bacterium
CTTGCTCATGGCATCGGTCTCCCGGGGTGGATGGGGTATGGCCGAATCGTAGCCGAAGGTTCCGGAATCCGGTACGCGATATACCAATAATCGGAACACCGGCTATCATGGGGTCCATGAAGCTCGTCGCCGCGCCCAGGCCCCAGCCCATCGAAGTCAATGGCGACACGCCGGCAATGCGGCTGTTCGCGCTGCTCGAGGCGATCGCCGAGCGAGACCAACTGGTCTCGCTGCAGGGGCTCGTCGAGGAGACCGGGCTGCCAAAGCCGACGCTGCACCGGATGCTGCAGCAACTCGAGGCGGGCGGCCTTTTGCAGCGCGAGGGCGACGGCCGCCACTACAGCACCGGCGTGCGGCTGCGCCGCTTGGCCGAGAACCTGTTGCTGAACAACACCTGGCACGGCGCGCGCCACGTCGTGTTGCGCGCGCTGGTCGACGAGATCGGCGAGAGCTGCAATCTGACGGCGCTGTCGGGCAGCGAGGTGGTCTACCTCGATCGCGTCGAGACGCCGGCGCCGCTGCGCTTCTACCTGCACCCCGGCTCGCGGGTGCCGGTGCATTGCTCGGCCAGCGGCAAGATGATCCTGTCGCAGATGACGCCGGCGCAGCGCCGGCGGCTGCTGGCGCATGCGCCGCTCGAGCGCTTCACGCCGGCCACGCTGACCGACCCGGCGCGCATCGACGGCGAACTCGAGCGCGTGCGCCGCGACGGCTACGCGATCGACAACGAGGAGTTCCTCCCGGGGCTGCTGTGCCTGGCCGTGCTGGTGCCGGCGCCGTCGGGCCGCTCGAACCTGTGCGTGGCGGTGCAGGCGCCGAGCATCCGCCTGACGCCGAAGAAGGCGCTCGGCCTGCTGCCCGCGTTGCGGCGCGCGGCCAGCGCGATCGCCGACATCGACGACGCCACGCCGCCGGCGGCGGCGAAGGCGCGCGCCTGATCGTCGTGGCCGCACACCCGCCCGCCAGCGACGCCCGCACGAAGCCCCGTCCGAAGGACATCGCCTTGACCGACATCTCCACGATCCAGCCCGACCGGACGGTCGCCGTGCGCGAGGTCTTCGGCATCGACACCGACCTGCGCGTCCCGGCGTTCGCCGAGCGCGACGACCACGTCCCCGAGATCGACCAGGCCTACCGCTTCAACCGCGACGTCACGCTGGCGCTGCTGGCCGGCTTCGCGCACAACCGCCGCGTGATGGTCCAGGGGTTGCACGGCACCGGCAAGTCGACCCACGTCGAGCAGGTCGCCGCGCGGCTGAACTGGCCGTGCGTGCGCATCAACCTCGACGGCCACATCAGCCGGCTCGACCTGGTCGGCCGCGACGCGGTCGTGCTGCGCGACGGCCAGCAGGTGACCGAATTCCAGGAAGGCATCGTGCC
>JAKOQB010000004.1 GCA_029778535.1 Pseudomonadota bacterium
CGACCGGCAGCAGTTGCGAGACCGGCTCGGCGGTGTCCGTGTCGAAGCGCCAGAACAAATCCAGCCGCCTTGCATCGCGCCGCGAAGCGAGGAAGTGATCGATCACTGACTCACCTTCGGCCTGGAACACGGAGCAGGTGGCAAAAAGCAATGTACCACCCGGCCGGACGAGCGGCCAAAGGGCCGCCCGGAGTTCCGACTGCTGCCGGGAGAGTGTCGCGAGATCGCTACGACGGCGCAGCCAGCGGATGTCCGGGTGGCGCCGCACGATGCCCGACGCGGTACACGGCGCGTCGACGAGGATGCGGTCGAAGGGTTCGCGGTCCCACCAGTCGGCCGGTCGACGCGCGTCGCCGGCGACCACGGTCGCCGGATGGCCGGGGCCGCCCGGCTGCCCCAGGCCGAGCCGCGCGAGGTTCTCGCGCACCGGGCGCAGGCGCGCCTCGCCGACGTCGAGCGCGGTGACGCGGCAATCGGCCAGTTCGAGCAGGTGCGTCGTCTTGCCGCCCGGGCCCGCGCAGGCGTCGAGGACGCGCTCGCCGGGCTGCGGGTCGAGCAGCGGGGCGGCCAGCTGGGCGCCGGCATCCTGCACCGTGACCCGGCCTTCGTGCCAGCCCGGCAGCGCGTCGACGGCACAGGGCTCGTCCAGCACGACGGCCTGCGGACCGACGCGGCGCGCGCTGCGCCCGGCGCCGGCCAGGCTCGCCAGGTAATCGTCGACGCCGCCCTGGCGCAGGTTGACGCGCAAGGTCATCGGCGGAGGGGCGTTACCGACCTCGAGGATCGACTGCCAGGCTTGCGGCTGCTCGGCGCGCAGTTGCGCGATCCACCAGTCGGGGAAGTTCCAGCGCGCCTCGTCCTTGCGGCGCGCCGCCGCCAGCAGCGCGTCGCGCTCGCGCACGAAGCGCCGCAGCGTGGCGTTCAGGAAACCAGCCACCGCGGCCCCGCCCGGCTCGAGCCGCGCGGCGGCGACGGCCTGGTCGACGATGATGCCCTCGGCGCGCAGCGGCTCGACGAGTTGCGTCAGCGCGACCCACTGAATTGCGGCGAGCCGCGGCGGCGGCGGGCGGCCGTTGACCAGTCGCGCCAATTCGCGCACCAGCCCCAGCTGGCGGCAAGTGGAGTAGGCGATGTCGCGGATCGCGGCGCGCGACGCGGGTTCGAGCCCGTCGTCGAGCGCCGCCTCGACCGCCGACTGCAGCGAGCGGCCGGCTGCCAACGCCTCGATCGCCTGCGCAGCGCAGGCGATCTCGCGCGACAGCGGCGCGCGCGCGCCCAAGCTCAGCCGCGTGCGCCGGCCATCGCGAGCAGACGCTGCACGCGCTCCTCGGTGGCCGGGTGCGTCGAGAACAGCCCGCGCAGGCCGCCGCCGGACAGCGGGTTCATGATCATCATCTGCGCCGTCTCGGGGTGCCGCTCGGTGGCCTCGAGCGGGATGCCCTGCGCGTAGCGATGGATCTTGTCGAGCGCCGAAGCGAGCGCGCGCGGGTCGCCCGAGATCTCGGCGCCGCCGCGGTCGGCCTCGAACTCGCGGGCGCGCGAGATCGCCATCTGGATCAGCATCGCCGCGAGCGGCGCGAGCAGCGCGACCGCGATCGTCGCGACCGGGTTGGCCGGACGACCGTTCTCGTCGCGGCCGCCGAAGAACATCGCGAAGTTGGCCAGCGCGGAGATCGCGCCCGCCATCGTCGCGGAGATCGTGGAGATCAGGATGTCGCGGTGCTTCACGTGCGTGAGCTCGTGCGCCATCACGCCGCGCAGC
>JAKOQB010000095.1 GCA_029778535.1 Pseudomonadota bacterium
GCGCGCGCGGTGGCCGCGAACGTCAACCCAAGGCTGCTGTATCAGCGGCTCGTCGACCGCGCCGAACTGCCTGACGAGTTCGCGCAGGCGATCGGCCGCTATCGCTGCGGCTCGGGGTCGTTCCGCGTCAACGTCGCGCTGTCCGAGCTGCCGGATTTCACCTGCCTGCCGGGAACGCGGCCGCAGCCGCACCACGCCAGCGGCATCGTGTTCGCGCCTTCGCTCGACGCGATGGATCAGGCATGGCGCGACGCGCGGGAGCGCGGCTTCGCACGCGCGCCGATCGTCGAGATGCTCATTCCGAGCGTGGTCGACGATTCGCTGGCGCCGCCGGGCGCGCACGTCGCGAGCCTCTTCGCGCAGCAGTTCCGCCCCGACGCCGATTGGGATCGGCTGAAGGACGCGGCGGTGCAGGCGATCTTCGACGTGGTGCAGTCGTACTGCCCGAATTTCCGCCGTTCGCTGCTCGGCTTTCGCGCCTGGTCGCCGCTCGATCTGGAGCGCGAGTTCGGCCTCGTCGGCGGCGACATCCTGCACGGCCAGATGACGCTCGATCAGTTGTTTTCGCTGCGCCCGGTTTACGGCCATGCGCGCTATCGCGGTCCGATCGCAGGGCTGTATCACTGCGGCGCCGGCGCGCATCCGGGCGGCGGGGTCAGCGGCGCGCCGGGACACAACGCGGCGCGCGAGATCGCCCGCGACCTGCGTTAACCGGCCAGCCCCGCGGCCAGTTCGACGTTGCCGCCCGCCGCGGCGGTGTTGATCGTCAGCGTGCGTTCGGTGCAGAAGCGCAGCAGGTAGTGCGGGCCGCCGGCCTTCGGCCCCGTGCCCGACAGTCCTTCGCCGCCGAACGGCTGCACGCCGACCACCGCGCCGATCATGTTGCGGTTCACGTAGAGGTTGCCGGCGCGGATGCGGCGCGCCACCTGCTCGACGCGCGCGTCGAGCCGCGTGTGCAGCCCGCAGGTGAGCCCGTAGCCGGTGGCGTTGATCGCGTCGAGCACCGCGTCGAGCTTCAGCTTGTCGAAGCGCACCACGTGCAGGATCGGACCGAAGTGCTCCTGCGTCAGCTGCGTGATCGATTCGATCTCGCAGGCAACCGGCGCGAAGTAGTGGCCGTTGAGTCCCGCCGGCAGATCGCATTCGTGGATGCGCCTGGCGTTCGCGCGCAGCCAGTCGCGCTGCCGCCGTAGGGCCGCGAGCTGCTCGGCGTCGATCACCGGGCCCACGTCGGTGCGCGGGTCGGCCGGATCGCCGATGCGCAGTTCGCGCATCGCGCCAGCGATCATCGCCAGCACCGAGTCGGCGATCTCGCTCTGCAGATACAGCACGCGCAGCGCGCTGCAGCGCTGGCCGCAGGAGCGAAAGCTGCTGGCGATCACCGCGTCGCACACCTGTTCCGGCAGCGCGGTCGAGTCGACGATCATCGCGTTCTGCCCGCCGGTCTCACCGATCAGCACGCCGATCGGCGCGTCACGCGTCGCCAGCGCGCGGTTGATCGCGCGCGCGGTCGCGATCGACCCCGTGAACGCGACACCCGCGATGCGCGGATCCGACGTCAGCGCCGCGCCGACGCTTTCGCCGCGACCCGGCAGGAGCTGCAGCACGTCGCGCGGCACGCCGGCCGCGTGCATCAGGCGCACCGCGTCGAAGGCGACCAGCGGCGTCTGCTCGGCGGGCTTGGCGAGCACCGCGTTGCCGGTGACGAGCGCGGCGGCGATCTGCCCGCTGAAGATCGCGAGCGGGAAGTTCCACGGGCTGATGCAGACGAACACGCCGCGGCCGCCGAGCCGCAGCCGGTTCGCTTCGCCGACCGGGCCGGGCAGCGTCTGCTCGGCCAGATCCAGCTCGGCCCGTGCCGCGTAGTAGCGCAGGAAATCGACCGCCTCGCGCACTTCGAGGTGCGCGTCGAGCAGCGTCTTGCCGGCTTCCTTCACCAGTCGCGCGACCAGGTCGTCGTGCGCGGCCTCAAACGCATCGGCGCAGCGGCGCAGCAGTGTCGCGCGCTGCGTCACCGGCAGCGCGGCCCAGCCGCGCTGCGCATTGACCGCGACGGCGACGGCGGTGCTCGCGTCCTCGTTCGTCGCCTCGACGATCGTGCCGACGGTTTCGGCCAGTCGCGCGGGATTCTTCACCGCGAGCGCTTCGCGCGACCGCATCGCACCGTCGATCAGCGGCGCGGCATCGAGCGCCGGCAGCCGCGCGACATGGCGCGTGAGCGCGGCCAGCGTCGGCGCGTGCTGCAGGTCGATGCCGCGCGAGTTGGCACGTTCGTCAAAGAGCCGCGCGCCGGTGCGCAGCGCGGCCGTCAGCGTGCCTTGTCGCGTCGCGCGCTCGGCGAGCGCCAATGGATCGTCGACCAGGCTTTCGGCCGGCACCGACTTGTCGGAGATCCGGTGCACGAACGACGAATTCGCGCCGTTCTCCAGCAGGCGCCGCACCAGGTAGGCGAGCAGATCGCGGAATTCGCCCACCGGCGCGTACACGCGCACGCGCGCGGCGGGCTGATCGGCGAGCAACGCGGCGTACAGCGGCGCGCCCATGCCGTGCAGGCGCTGGAATTCGTGGCGCGAATGCGGATGACGTCGCCCGAGCTCGACGATGGTCGCGGCCGTCAGCGCGTTGTGGGTGGCGAACTGCGAGTACACGAGATCGCCCGCCGCCAGCAGCCGCTCGGCAAACACCGCGTACGCGAGATCGCTCGCCCACTTGTGCGTGAACACCGGAAAGCCCGCCAGCCCCTGCTCCTGCGCGCGCTTGATCTCGGCGTCCCAGTAGGCGCCCTTGACCAGCCGCACCGCGAGCGGCCGGCCGAGCTCGCGCGCGCACGCGAGCAGGTGATCGATCGCGTTGCCGGCGCGCGGCAGATACGCCTGCACCGCCAGCCCGAGTCCCGGCCAGTCCTTCAGTTGCGGCTCGCGCATCAGCCGCTCGACCAGCGCGATCTGCAGTTCGAGCCGATCGGATTCCTCCGCGTCGACGGCGAAATTGATGTCGGCGTCGCGCGCGAGCAGCGCCAGCTCGACCAGCCGCGGATATAACTCGCGCTCGACGCGATCGAACTGCGTGGTTTCCAGCCGCGGGTGGACCGCGGACAGCTTGACGGAGATTCCGTCGCGTTCGAACCAGGGGCGGGAATCGCGCGTGCTCCTGAGCGCGGCGACCGCGGCCGCGTACGCATCGAAATTGCGGCGTGCGTCGGCCGCGGTGCGTACGCCTTCGCCGAGCATGTCGAACGAATACGTCTCGCGCGGGTCGGGGCGGCGCGCCGCGCGCGCGGTCGCGGCCGACAGGCTGGACGCGAAAACGAACTGCTCGCCGAAGCGGCGGATGCCCTCGATCACCAGCGGCCGCAGCGTCGTGCGCGCCAGCCAGGCGCGCACCGCGCTCGCGTCGGCGCCGGCCTGCAGCTCGGCGTCGCTCGCGGTGTGGCCGGCGATCTTCAGCGCGGTGCTGAGCACGCGCTGCATCAGGCCCTCGCCGTCGCCCGAGTGCGCGGAGCGAAAGGCGGCGAGCTTCTCCGCGATCAGCCACGTCTGCGTCTCCGCATCGGGCGCGCGCAGCAGCGCTTCGGCGAGCCGCAACAGCGCGATGCCCTCGGCGCTCGCGAGGGGAAACGACGCGAGCAGGTTCTGCGCCGACAGCCACCCGGCGTCGGCCGCGCGCACTGCCGCGATGTACTGCAGCGCGCGCGCGTGAGCGGCGCTGCGCACTTCGGCCGGCGCAGCGGCCGCGAGCAGGCGCTCGATCTGCTCGCCTTCTTCGGCGGCCGGATCGCCGAGAGCAGGCAGGCGATCCAGCGCGTCGATGAAGTCTGCCACGTCGATCTCGTTCATCGATGGTCTCCGGGCTCCTGAATGCGGCGGCAATCTATCACCGCGCCGCTGCCGCAACGGCGGTGCTGACTACAATCGGCTTCCCGATTCTGTCGCACCGCCGACGGCCCCGATGACAGCGTTGCAGTTCTCGGAAGAGGCCGGCTACGTCGGGCTCGCCATCTCCAGCTTCGTTTCCGCGACCCTGCTGCCGGGCGGGTCGGAGGTCGTGCTGGTCGCGCTCGTGCAGAAGTTCCCCGAGGCATTCTGGCGCGCGATCCTGGTGGCGACCGTCGGCAACACGGCGGGCGGAATGACCTCGTACGCGCTCGGCCGCCTGCTGCCGAACTGCGTCGAGCACAGGGCAATCATCCACCTGCACCGCTACGGTTACTGGGCGCTGCTGCTTTCGTGGCTGCCGATCGTCGGCGACGCGCTGTGCGTGGCGGCGGGCTGGCTGCGTTTCAACCCCTGGCTGTCGGCGCTGTTGCTGGCGGCCGGCAAGTGCGGGCGCTACGCGCTGCTCGCGGGCGGATGGGCGTGGTTCGCCGCGCGAGGAATGACGTGAGGCGCGTTCGCGCGTCGGCCTCGCTGCATCGCGTTCGTATAATCGAGCGCCAGATCCGATCCCTCCCATCCCCTCGAAGAAGATGAAGCCATGAAAGTGCTCGTTCCGGTCAAGCGCGTCGTCGACTACAACGTCAAGGTCCGGGTCAAGTCGGACCAGACCGGGGTCGACATCGCGAACGTCAAGATGTCGATGAATCCGTTCGACGAGATCGCCGTCGAAGAAGCGGTGCGGTTGAAGGAGGCCGGCGCGGCCACCGAGATCGTCGCGGTGTCGTGCGGTGTGGCGCAGTGTCAGGAAACGCTGCGCACCGCGATGGCGATCGGTGCCGACCGCGCGATCCTGGTCGAGAGCGACGCCGAGCTGCAGCCGCTGGCGGTCGCCAAGATCCTGAAGGCGCTGGTCGACAAGGAAAAACCGAGTCTGATCCTGTGCGGCAAGCAGGCGATCGACGACGACGCCAACCAGACCGGGCAGATGCTCGCGGCGCTGGCGGACCTGTCGCAGGCGACCTTCGTGTCGAAACTGAAGATCGCCGACGGCGCGGCGACCGCGACGCGCGAGGTCGACGGCGGGCTGGAAACGATCTCGATCAAGCTGCCCGCGGTCGTCACCGTCGATCTGCGGCTGAACGAGCCGCGCTACGTGACGCTGCCGAACATCATGAAGGCGAAGAAGAAGCCGCTGCAGACAATGAAGCCGGCCGATCTCGGCGTCGATCCCGCGCCGCGTATCAAGACGCTGAAGGTCACCGATCCGCCGGCGCGCAAGGCCGGCGTGAAAGTGCCCGACGTGGCCACGCTGGTGGCCAAGCTGAAGAACGAAGCGAAGTGCATCTAGCGCAGAGGACGAGATGACAGCTCTTGTATTGGCAGAACACGACCAGGTCCATCTGCGCGCGGCGACGCTGAACACCGTCACCGCCGCCGCGAAAGCGGGCGGCGACGTGCACGTGCTCGTCGTCGGGCACAACTGCGCGGGCGCGGCGGCGCACGCGGCGAAGCTCGCCGGCGTGAGCAAGGTGCTGGTGGCGGACGCACCGCACTTCGCCGACGGGCTGGCGGAGAACGTCGCCGCGCAGGTGCTCGCGGTGGCAAAGGGCTATTCGCACGTCTTTGCGCCGGCGACCGCATACGGCAAGAACATCCTGCCGCGCGTGGCGGCCAAGCTCGACGCCGCGATGGTGTCCGACATCATCGGCGTGCAGTCTCCCGACACCTTCACGCGGCCGATCTACGCGGGCAACGCGATCGCAACCGTGCAGGTCGCCGATCCGGTCAAGGTGGTATCGGCGCGGCCGACCAACTTCGACGCGGCGGCGGAGGGCGGCAGCGCGGCGGTCGAGAACGTGGCGGCGGTGGCCGACACCGGGATGTCGAAGTTCGTGTCGCGCGACGTGGCCAAGAGCGACCGGCCCGAGCTGCAAGGGGCCAAGGTCGTCGTGTCGGGCGGCCGCGGCATGGGCTCGGCGGAGAACTTCAAGCTGCTGGAGCCGCTGGCCGACAAGCTCGGCGCCGCGCTCGGCGCTTCGCGCGCCGCGGTCGACGCGGGCTACGCGCCCAACGACTGGCAGGTCGGGCAGACCGGCAAGGTGGTCGCGCCGCAGCTCTACGTCGCGGTCGGCATCTCGGGCGCGATCCAGCACCTCGCGGGCATGAAGGACAGCAAGGTCATCGTCGCGATCAACAAGGATCCGGAGGCGCCGATCTTCTCGGTCGCCGACTACGGACTGGTCGCGGACCTGTTCGAGGCGGTGCCCGCGCTGGTCAAAGAACTCGGCTGAATCTTTCTCGGAGGCGGTGATGAGCTACGTCGCGCCGGTCAAGGACATGCTGTTCACGATGCGCGAGCTGGCCGGGCTCGCGCAGATCCAGAAGCTGCCGGGCTTCGAGGAGGCGACCGACGACACCGTGTCCGCGGTGCTGGAGGAGAACGCGCGCTTCATGGCGGAGGTGGTCGCGCCGCTGAATGCGATCGGCGATACCAGTCCGTCGACGTGGAACGACGGCAAGGTTTCGACCACGCCTGGCTTCAAGGAAGCGTTCCGCCAGTTCGCCGAAGCGGGCTGGCAGGGGCTGCAACATCCGTCGCAGTACGGCGGGCAGGGGCTGCCGAAGCTCGTAGGCACGCCGTGTACCGAAATGCTCAACTCGGCCAACCTGTCGTTTGCGCTGTGCCCGCTGCTGACCGACGGTGCGATCGAGGCGCTGATGACCGCGGGCTCCGAAGCGCAGCAGAAGCAGTACGTGCCGCGACTCGTCGACGGCACCTGGACCGGTACGATGAACCTGACCGAGCCGCAGGCCGGCTCCGATCTGGCGCTGGTGCGGACCAAGGCGGTGCGGCAGGCCGACGGCATCTATCGGCTGTCGGGCACCAAGATCTTCATCACGTACGGCGAGCACGATATGGCGGAGAACATCCTGCACCTCGTGCTTGCGCGCACGCCCGACGCGCCGGAGGGCGTGAAGGGCATCTCGCTCTTCATCGTTCCCAAGCTTCTCGTCAACGCCGACGGTTCGCTCGGCAAGCGCAACGACGTGTGGTGCGCGTCGATCGAGCACAAGCTCGGTATCAAGGCGAGTCCCACTGCCGTGCTGCTGTTCGGCGACAACAAGGGCGAGGTCGGGCCCGGGGCGATCGGATATCTCGTCGGCGAGGAGAACCGCGGGCTCGAGTACATGTTCATCATGATGAACGCGGCGCGCTTCGCGGTCGGCCTGCAGGGCGTCGCGATCGCCGAGCGCGCGTACCAGAAGGCGGCCGCGTACGCGAAGGAGCGCGTGCAGAGCCGCGCGGTCGAAGGATCGAGCGCGGCGGTGGCGATCATCCACCACCCGGACGTGCGCCGCATGCTGATGTTCATGCGCGCCAGCACCGAGGCGGGCCGCGCGATCGCGTACGTGGCGGCGGGTTGGTGCGACGTTGCGCACCGCCACCCCGACGCGGCGATGCGCAAGCAGGCGCGCGCGATCTACGAGCACCTGGTGCCGATCGTCAAGGGCTGGTCGACCGAGATGTCGATCGATGTCGCCTCCACCGGCATCCAGGTTCACGGCGGCATGGGCTACATCGAGGAAACCGGCGCCGCGCAGTTCTATCGCGACGCCCGCATCCTGACGATCTACGAAGGCACGACCGCGATTCAGGCCAACGACTTCGTCGGCCGCAAGACCGTGCGCGACGGCGGCGCGGTCGCCAAGGGACTGATCGCGCAGATGCGCGCGACCGAAGCGGACCTCGCGCGTTTGTCGGCGCCGGATCTTGTCGCGATCGGCCGCCGTCTGAAGCACGCCGTCGACGATTACGCAGCCGTCGTAGACCATGTCGTTGCCAATGTGAAGGGCGATATCCGCGGCGTGTTCGCGGGATCGGTGCCGTACCTGAAATTGGCCGGCGTCGTTCATGGCGGCTGGCAGATGGCGCGCGCCGCGCTCGCCGCCCAGCGCGCGCTCGCGGCGGGCGCGGAAGACGCGAACTTCCTGCGCGCCAAGATCGCCACCGCGCGCTTCCATGCCGATCACATCCTGTCGACCTCGGGCGGGCTGCGCGCCGCCGCGATCGAAGGCGCCGAACCTACGCTGGCGATTCCGGCCGAGTTGTTCTGATCCGGGCCGCGATAGCGCAATAGGGGCGACCTATCGCGCGAATTGAGAGAAGTCATTGGTCCGTCGCGGCCACTGCGCTTAAAGTTCGTGCATCCGGGTGTGAAGTTTCTGCCCGGCTGCTCTTCTTTGACCCAGTCTGGAGACTCCCCATGGCACAACTGAAAGGCTCGAAGACCGAAGGCAACCTGAAGGCCGCCTTTGCGGGCGAATCGCAAGCGAATCGCCGCTACCTCTACTTCGCCGCCAAGGCCGACGTCGAGGGCTACAACGACGTGGCGGCAGTGTTCCGTTCCACCGCCGAAGGCGAGACCGGGCACGCGCACGGGCACCTCGAATATCTTGAACAGGTCGGTGATCCGGCGACGGGCCTGCCGATCGGTCCGACCAAGGCGAACCTGAAGGCCGCGATCGCGGGCGAAACGCACGAGTACACCGACATGTATCCGGGCATGGCCAAGACCGCGCGCCAGGAAGGCTTCGACGAAATCGCCGACTGGTTCGAGACGCTGGCCAAGGCCGAGCGCTCGCACGCCAACAAGTTCCAGAAGACGCTCGATACGATCGTCGACTAGGCGTTGTTTCCGACGTGCTGGGCGCGCGGAGATAACTCTCGCGTTCGAGCGGACTTCGCTGCGCGAAGCCGCTCAACGCTCGGGCGCGGGCCGCTGATCAAGCGGCCCGTTTTGCTGATGTGAGCTGAAACTCGAAGAAGGAAAATCAATGACGGTCCGCGAGGGATCGCTGGAAGCGCCGACCCGCCACGCGCTCGACTGGAAGAACCCTGCCTTCTACGACGAGAAGGCGCTGAACAAGGAACTGCATCGCGTCTTCGACATCTGCCACGGCTGCCGCCGTTGCGTCAGCCTGTGCGGGGCGTTTCCCACGCTGTTCGACCTCGTCGACAACGGTCCGACCATGGAACTGGACGGCGTGCCGAAGGAGAAATACAAGGACGTCGTCGACCAGTGCTACCTGTGCGACATGTGCTTCATGACGAAGTGTCCGTATGTGCCGCCGCATCCGTGGAACCTCGACTTCCCGCACCTGATGCTGCGCGCCAAGGCGGTGCACTTCAGGCAGCACGGCGCGAGCGCGGCCGACAAGTTCATGACCTCGACCGACAAGGTCGGCGTGTTCGCCGGCATTCCGATCGTGACCCGGGCGATCAACGCGGTGAACCGCACCGCGCCCGCGCGCGCGGCGCAGGAGAAGCTGCTCGGACTCGAGCGCAAGGCCTGGCGGCCCGACTTCGCGCCGAAGAAGTTCCGGTCGGCCGCGCGCTCGAACACGGCCGCCGCAGTGAAGGACGGCGCCAAGACGCCGGGCAAGGTGGCGATTTTCTCGACCTGCTACGTCAACTACAACGAGCCGGGCATCGGACACGACCTGATCAGGATCCTCGAGCACAACGCGATCCCGTACGTGCTGGCGGAGAAGGAGGCCTGCTGCGGGATGCCGAAGCTCGAGATCGGCGACCTCGACGCGGTCGAACGGCTTAAGAACATCAACATTCCGCAGCTCGCGCGGCTGGCGCGCGAGGGCTACGCGATCATGAGTGCGATCCCTTCGTGCACGCTGATGTTCAAGCAGGAGCTGCCGCTCTTTTTCCCCGCCGATCCCGAGGTGAAGCTGGTCAGCGAAGCGATGTGGGACCCGTTCGAGTATCTGGTCGCGCGCCAAAAGGACGGCCTGCTGAAGACCGACTTCCGCACGCCGCTGGGCACCGTGTCGTATCACGTGCCGTGCCACGGCCGGGTGCAGAACATCGGCCGCAAGACCGAGGAACTGCTGAAGCTGGTTCCGCAGACGACGCTCAACACCGTCGAGCGCTGCTCGGGCCACTCGGGGCTGTGGGGCACGCGCAAGCAGTTCCATGAGATGGCGATGAAGATCGGCAAGCCGGTGTTCAAGTCGATGGCCGGCGTGAAGCCCGACTACATCAGCTCCGACTGCCAGCTCGCCGGACATCACCTGCAACAGGGGATCGACCGCTTCGCCAGGGAATCGCTCGAAGGCAAGCAACCCGCGCTCGCGCATCCGCTCACGCTGGTGCGCATCGCCTACGGACTGGAAGGATGATGGAGAACGCCGACATGCCGCGCATCGAACGGGACAGCCTTCTGACGCTGGAGGCGTACGCGAAACAGCGAAACGAATTCCGCTCCCGCGTGATCGCGCACAAGAAGCACCGCACCGTCCACCTGGGCGACCACGTCACGCTGATCTTCGAGGACGAGCTGACGATCCGCTACCAGATCCAGGAGATGCTGAGGATCGAGAAGACCTTCGAGGAAGAGGGCATCCGCGACGAACTCGACGCCTACAACCCGTTGATCCCCGACGGCACGAACCTCAAGGCGACGATGATGATCGAGTACGAGGACCCGGTCGTCCGTGCGCGCGAGCTGGCGAAGCTCAAGGGGATCGAGGACGCGGTGTACGTGCAGGTCGACGGCCATGAGAAGGTCAACGCGATCGCCGACGAGGACCTGGAGCGCGAGAACGACGAGAAGACCTCGTCGGTGCATTTCCTGCGTTTCGAGTTCACGCCGGCGATGGTCGCGGCGTTCAAGGGCGGGGCGGCGGTCGCGGTGGGAATCGATCACCCGAACTACCGCGCGCGCGTCGACGAAATCGCGCCCGAGGTGCAGGCGGCGCTGGCACGCGATTTCGCGTAACGCGCGCCGCTGCGTGCGATGATTTCGCATGCAGCGCAAGCCGGTCGTCCAGGCTCCCGTCCACGTCGTGCCGCGCAAGGGCCGCGGCGCGACCTTCAACGTTGCTCACCGCTTCGAAAGCGTCGAACGCGAGGCCGACGGCGATGCACTCGACGCCGCGCGGCTGGAAGCGCACGACGGCGATCTGCCGCCGCTGAGAACCGAAGTCTCGTTCGAACAGGCGCAATCGATCCTGGTCTGGAACGATTCGCCCGACATCTACTTCGACCGCTCGATCAATCCCTATCGCGGCTGCGAGCACGGCTGCGTGTACTGCTATGCGCGGCCGACGCACAGCTACCTGGGGCTTTCGCCCGGGCTCGACTTCGAAACGAAACTGGTCGCCAAGCTGAACGCGGCCGAGGTGCTGACACAAGAACTCGCCACGCCGGGCTACCGCGCCGACGTGATCAACGTTGGCTCCGCCACCGACGCCTATCAGCCGATCGAGCGCGAGCTGCGCGTCACGCGGCAGGTTCTCGAAGTGCTGGCGGCGGCGCGCCATCCGGTGGCGATCGTCACCAAGTCGAGCCTGGTCGAGCGCGATCTCGATCTGCTGGTGCCGCTCGCGCAGCAGCGGCTCACCGCCGTCTACGTCAGCGTGACCACGCTCGATCACGCGCTGTCGCGCAGGCTCGAGCCGCGCGCGGCGAGCCCGACGCGCCGGTTGCGGACGATCGAAACGCTCGCGCGCGCCGGCGTGCCGGTGTGCGTGAACGTCGCGCCGATCATTCCGTTCCTGACCGAGCCGGACATGGAGCACATCATGCAGGCCGCGGCGGACGCGGGCGCAGCGGCCGCCTTCTACACCGTGCTGCGCCTGCCATGGGAGGTCAATCCGCTGTTCCAGGACTGGCTCGCCCAGCACTATCCGGAGCGCGCGCAGCGGGTGATGAACCGAGTGCGCGACCTGCACGGCGGCAAGGACTACGACGCCGCGTTTCGCACGCGGATGAAGGGCGAAGGCGTGTGGTCGGCCCTGATCCGGCAACGCTTCGACAGGGCCTGCGCGCGGCTCGCACTGCAGTTCAAGCGCTTCGAACTGCGCACCGATCTCTTTGTGCCGCCGGCGCGCGATGCGCGACAGCAGAGCCTCTTCTAGCGCTCGAACAGGGTCTGGAAGAACAGCGCGATCGTCGCCAGCAGCACGATCGATCCGACCACCAGTGTCGCGATCGCCACCAGCACCGCGTCCCAGCCGCTGCGATTGGACCGCTCCGATCCGGGATTGAAACGCGCATCGAACTTCGCATCCGGCGTCAGCGCGAGCACGATTGCCTCGATGCAGCCGGCGACGAACGGAATCACGATCACGAAAAACGCGGGTGTCTGATACCAGTTCTTCACGCCGATCAGCAGCGGCGCCGCCAGCGTCGTCACGCCGAGCGGCAGCCACCACAACCGTTGGCCGAGGTAGATGCGGTGCGCGCCGAACGCGCCAAGCGCGAACGCCAGCAGCGCGGCGAGGGACTTGCGGCGGAACGTCATGGGGAGCCGATGATACGGAGCCGGCTGGCGCGGGTTGCTCCGGCCGCGGCCGGCGGGCTACAATCCGCAGCTTTCCCAAAATGCAAGTGTTGGATTCTTAAGGATTTCCGATGGTCGTCATCCGACTGGCCCGGGGCGGTGCCAAGAAACGCCCGTTCTTCAACATCGTCGCCACCGACTCGCGCAATGCGCGCGACGGCCGCTTCATCGAGCGCGTGGGTTTCTACAACCCGGTCGCGGCCGAGAACGAGACGAAGTTCCGCGTCGCCGCTGATCGGCTGACGTACTGGCAAGGCGTCGGCGCGCAGGTGAGCCCGACGGTCGCGCGACTGCTGAAGGAATTCAGCCAGGCCGCGGCGCCCGCCGCGTAATTCTCGATGAGCCAAGGGCGGCCGACGCCGCCTGCGGACCTGATCGAACTCGGCGCGGTGCGCGGCGCCTATGGAGTGAAAGGGTGGGTGCGTATCGCGCCCCACTCGGCGGACGCGGAGGTGCTGCGCGCGACAAGGCAGTGGTGGCTGCAGCAGCGCGGCGCAGTGCGGGCAGTCGAGGTGACCGGCCTGAAACGGCACTCCGGGCAACTGCTCGCCAAGTGGCCCGGCTGCGAGACGCCGGAGGCCGCAGAGGCACTGAAAGGCGCGACGGTCGCGGTGGCGCGCAGCGGGTTTCCGCCGCCGCCGCAGGGAACGTACTACTGGGCCGACCTGATCGGCGCACGCGTCGTCAACCGCGCGGGTGAAGAGTTGGGAACGGTACGCGCGCTGTCCAGCAACGGGGCACACGACCTGCTGGAAGTGGTCGACGGCGATGCGGTTCGCCTGGTGCCGATTATCGAAACTTATGTCGACGAGATCGACGTCGCCGGCCGAACGATCCGCGTCGACTGGCAACGGGACTGGTAGGAAGGTCGGGCTAGGAGCGGGCGTGCGATTCGACGTGATCACGCTGTTCCCGGAGATGTTCGCGGCGCTGACCGACTACGGCATCACGCGGCGCGCGCACGAACAGGGGTTGTGGCGGCTGGCGACATGGAACCCGCGCGATTTCACGACCGACGCGCACCGCACGGTGGACGATCGCCCGTTCGGCGGCGGCCCCGGCATGGTGATGCTGGCCGAGCCGCTGGCACTCGCGGTCGAGGCGGCCCGCGGCGCGCAGGCCACGCCGGGCCGGGTGATCGCATTCGCGCCAGCGGGCCGGCCGCTCACCGACGCGCGGGTGAAGGAATGGTCATCCGCCGGCGCTTTGACGCTGGTGTGCGGCCGGTACGAGGGCGTCGATCAGCGCTTCCTCGACGCGTGCGTCGACGAGGTGGTGTCGATCGGCGACTTCGTGATGTCGGGCGGCGAGATCGCCGCGCTGGCGCTGATCGATGCGATCGTGCGCCAGTTGCCCGGCGCGCTGAAGGAAGCGTCGGCGGCGGACGAATCGTTCGCCGCCGGGCTGCTCGACGGGCCGCACTACACGCGGCCCGAGGTGTGGCGCGGCCTGGGGGTGCCGCCGGTGCTGCTGTCGGGGCATCATGCGGACATCGCCCGCTGGCGCCGCGAGCAGGCGCTGCGGATCACCGCGGAGCGGCGGCCGGACTTGATCGAAGCCGCGCGCCGGCAGAATCTGCTGAGCGCGGCGGACGAGAAGGTGTTGCGTGTAGTGAGCCCGGGTCGGAAGGCCCGGATTTGAAGGTCCCATCCTCTGGGGCGGCGACAACGGCGGAACGATCCGCGCACAACAGCCGTCACACGATGGCCAATGGAGAGTGAAAATGGACGTGATCCAGCAACTTGAGAAGGAAGAAATCGCCCGCGTCACCGCCAACAAGACGATCCCCGAGTTCGGACCGGGCGACACGGTGATCGTGAACGTGAACGTCGTCGAGGGCACCCGCAAGCGCGTGCAGGCCTACGAGGGCGTGGTGATCGCCCGGCGCAACCGGGGGCTCAACAGCTCGTTCGTGGTGCGCAAGATCTCCAGCGGCGAAGGCGTGGAGCGAACGTTCCAGCTGTACTCGCCGTCGATCGCATCGATCGAGGTCAAGCGCCGCGGCGACGTGCGCCGCGCCAAGCTTTACTACCTGCGTGACCGCTCCGGCAAGTCGGCGCGCATCCGCGAGAAGCTCGAGACTCGCGGCGAAGAGTAGATCGCCTCGGCGGCGCCGTGATCCGGCGCCGCCCGATCGCATGGCGGAGCTGAAGCCGCACCCCGATCCCACCGCGCCGCCGCGCCTGATCGTCGATCCGGAGGCGGTGCCGCTCGATGCTGCGTTCGCCGACATTGCGGTGCGCGGTGCCGCGGTCGCTCCCGAGCGGCTGCGACCGGATGCGCTGCGCACGCGGCTGGCCGCGCCGCCCGCGTGGCGGCCCGAGATGACGGGCGACGAGAAGCTCGCGCTGCTCAGCCGGCCGCCGCGGCCGGCATCGGTGCTGATCCCGTTGGTGGTACGCGACGCCGGCGTGTCGGTGCTGCTGACCCGGCGCACCTCGCACCTGCACGATCACGCGGGCCAGATCAGCTTTCCCGGCGGGCGCGCGGACGAAGGCGATCGTGACGCGATCGCCACCGCGCTGCGCGAATCACGGGAGGAGATCGGGCTCGTGCCCGAGGCCGTCGACGTGATCGGCACGCTGCCGCTTTACATCACGATCACCGGTTACCGGGTCACGCCGGTGGTGGCGCTGATCGAGCGCGAATTCAACCTCAGGTTGGACGACTTCGAGGTCGAGGAGGCGTTCGAGGTGCCGCTGTCGTTCCTGATGAATCCGGCCAACCACGAGAGGCGCCGCATCGAGATGGGCGGCATCAGTCGCGCGTTCTATGCGATGCCGTATGCGGACCCGCGCGCCGCCAGGCGCTACTTCATCTGGGGCGCGACCGCCGCGATGCTGCGCAACTTCTACCACCTGCTCGCCGCGTAGCATTCATTCGGAGATCGACGTGGGCTGGCTCGCGTTGCTGCTGGTATTGCTGCTCGAGCAGGTGCGCCCGGTGCCGGCGCGCAACCCCATCTACGCCGCAGCGGAGTGGATCGCCGACGGCGCCGAGAGGAATTTCAACGCCGGCTCTCCGCGGCATGGCCTGTACGCGTGGCTGCTGGTGGTCGGCGGCGCGACGGCGGCGGCGGGCATCCTGTACGCGCTCGCGCTGTCGGTGTCGTGGTTCGTCGCGCTGGCGCTGAATCTCGTCGTGCTGTACTTCACGCTCGGCTTCCGCCAGTTCAGCCATCCGTTCACCGAGATCCAGATCGCGATCGCCAACGGCGATCTCGCCACCGCGCGGCGCGAGCTCGCCGCATGGAAGAGCCAGTCGGAAGAGGGGTACAGCGCCGCCGAACTCGACGCGTCCGAAGTCGTGCGGCAGGCGATCGAATACGGGATCGTGCTTGCGCACCGGCACGTGTTCGGCGTGTTCTTCTGGTTCGTCGTGCTGCCGGGCCCGATGGGTCCGGTGTTTTACCGGCTCGCCGACTACGTCGCGCGGCGGTGGAACCGGCGCGTCCGCGCGCCGCTGCCGGCCGACGAATTCGGCAAGTTCGCGCGCGAGGTGTTCGCGTGGATCGACTGGCTGCCGGCGCGGATGACGGCGCTCGGCTTCGCCATCGTCGGCGACTTCGAAGGCGCGGTGTACTGCTGGCGCAAGGTCAGGGGCGTGGGCGGGTTTCCGGGCGTGGAGTCGCGCGCGGTGGTGCTCGGCGCGGCCAGCGGCGCGCTCGGCACGCGCATCATGGGCGCGGCGGAATCGGCGCGCTACTTCGATGAGCCAGGGCAGGAAGGCGCCGGGCTGCGCGAGCCGGATTCGAACACGCCGCGTTCCGTCGTGGGGCTCGCGTGGCGCGCGATGATCCTGTGGCTGATCGTGCTGCTCGCGCTGTCGCTTGCGGGGTGGTTGACGTAGCGCCGGGGCGACAACACCTGTGCCCGCCTCAGCCTCTCGGCGCACCGCACGCCCAGCACGCGCCGAACTGCGGTTCCAGTTCCTCCCCGCACTTCGCGCAGCGCCACGTCGGCCCGCTGACGGGGTGCATCAGCTCGCGCAGCAGCGACCGTGCGCGCGGTTCGTCCCAATCGTCGGCGATCCACACCTGCGGCGCGCATTCGAGGAAAGGAATGTCGCCGATCGCGCCCGACAGCGTGGTGTTGCGCACCTCGCAGGCGATGCCGGCGGCGCGCAGCGCATTGGCGATGTGCGCGGCCTGCAGCGTCTGGTCGCAGCGGACGAGCAGCTTCATTGCGCTCGCTCCGCCAGCAGTTGGCGATAGAAGTCATAGCGCTGCGCATCGATGCCGCCGGCGTCGACCGCCGCGCGGATCGCACAGTCGGGCTCGGTCAGATGCCGGCAATCGAGAAAGCGGCAGCGGCCGAAGTGAGGCGCGAATTCCGGGAACGACGCGACGATCGCGGCCTCGTCCAGGTGCGACAGCCCGAATGCCCGGAACCCCGGCGAATCGATCAGTGCGCCGCCCCCCGGCAGCGCGAACCAGCGCGACGACGTGGTGGTCTGCTTGCCGAGGTTCAGGTGGCGCGAGAATTCCCGCGTCAGCGCGTCGGCGCCGGGCACCAGCAGATTCAGCAGCGTCGACTTGCCCATGCCGGACTGGCCGATCAACAGCGTCGCCCGCAGCGCGAGCAAGGGCAGCAGCGCCGCGCGCGCTGCGTCCGGATCGCGCCGCGCGCTGATCGTGAGCGTGCGGTAGCCGAGCGAGCGCACCTGCTCGAGCCGTCCCCGCGCCGCGTCGAGGTCGGGCAGGTCGGTCTTGTTCAGGATCACCAGGCTGTCGATCGCTGCCGCGTGCGCGGCGGCGAGCGCGCGCCACACGAAGCGGATGCTGAACGCGGGTTGCGTCGCGAACACGATCGCGACCTGATCGACGTTCGCGGCCATCTCCTTGGTGCGATTGCGGTCGGCGCGATAGAGCAGGTTCCTGCGCGGCAGCACCGCGTCGATCACCGCCTGTTCTGCGCTCGTGCGCGCATAGCGGACGAGATCGCCGACGATCACGTCGCCGCGCTTGCCGCGCCGGACCGCGGTCAGCAGCGTGCCGTCGTCGTCGATCAGATGATGCCTGCCGAAACCTGCCACGACGCGCGCCGTTGATTCCGTCTCGGCGCGCGCGTCGCTCATGCAGCGACGCCGAACTGCTGCGCGAAGATCGCATCGGCCTTCGCCGCGCAGATGAAGTCGTTGTCCGAGATGCCGCCGACCGAATGGGTGCTGAAGCGCACCTCGCAACGGTTGTAGCCGACGACGAGGTCCGGATGATGATCCTCGCGATGGACCATGAACGCGAGCGCGTTGACGAACGCGATCGTCTCGTGATAGTTGCCGAACTTGTAGGTGCGGACCAGGGCGCCGTCGCGCAGGGTCCAGTCCGGCAGCTCCGCCAACTGCGCGCGCACCTGCGCGTCGGCAAGCGCGCTGCCTTGGCGCTCCCGGCAGTGCTGCTGCAGCAGTTCGGCGCGCGTGGCCATCGCTCATCCGGCCGCGCCGAGCAGCCGCTCGATGCGGATCGTCGCCGGCGGGTGCGAGTCGTAGAACGCCGAGTGCACCGGGTCCGGCGTGAGCGTGGCCGCATTGTCCTCGTACAGCTTGACCAGCGCCGCGACGAGGTCGGCCGCCGACGCGTGGCGCGCGGCGAAGGCGTCGGCTTCGAACTCGTGCTTGCGCGAGAACAGGCTCGCCAGCGGCGCGAGCACGAAGGTGAACACGGGCAGCACGAGCATGAACAGCACCAGCGCGAGCCCGTCGTTGCGCGCATCGAGCGCCGGCGTCACGCCGAGCCCGGCATAGAACCACGCCTGGTTCGCCAGCCACCCGAGCAACGCCAGCAACGCGAGGCTGGAGGCGAACGTGACGAGCAGCCGCTTGGTGATGTGCCTGAGCTTGAAGTGACCCAGTTCGTGCGCCAGCACCGCTTCGATCTGCGGCGCCGAGAGCCGCTGCACCAGCGTATCGAAGAACACCACGCGTTTGGCGCGGCCCAGCCCGGTGAAGTAGGCATTGCCGTGGCTGGAACGGCGCGAGCCGTCCATCACGAACACGCCGCGGCTGGAGAATCCGGTGCGCGACAGAAGCTGCTGCACGCGCTCGGCGAGCGTGGCGTCCTTCAGCGGCTCGAACTTGTTGAACAGCGGCGCGATCAGCGTCGGGTACAGCACCAGGATCAGCAGGCTGAAGCCCGCCCACACCAGCCACGCGTAGAACCACCACCACGCGCCCGCCTTTTCCATCAGCCACAGCACGACCGCCAGCAGCGGCAGGCCGAGTACCACCGCGAGCACGACCGACTTGGCCAGATCGATCAGGAACAGCCGCGGCGTCATGCGGTTGAAGCCGTAGCGCTGTTCGAGCGAGAACTGCCGGTACCACTCGAACGGCAGGTCGACCAGTGCCGTGACGACGACGACGGCCGCCACGATCAGGATCTGGAACGCGAAGCCGCGGCCGACCAGTTGCGCGAGCCGGTCCGCGATCAGGTCGATGCCGCCGAGCAGCGTCAGCGCGATCAGCAGCGCGGCGCCCACCGTGGCCTCGATCAGCCCGAGCCGCTGCTTGGCGATCGTGTACGACGCCGCCTTGCGGTGCGCGTCGAGGCTGACGCGGTCGGCGAACTGCGCCGGCACCGCATCGGCGTGCGCGGCGACATGGCGGATCTGCCGCAGCGCCAGCCAGTACTTCAGGCCGAGCATCAGCAGCAGCAAGGCCACGAAGATCAAAGTGAAATAGGTCGCCATCGGCATTCAATCGCCGGTCCTCGATTCCCGCGCTCGCACGCGTGCGACAATCCGCCGCGAAAAATCGACCATGACCGACGAAAAAATTATCCCACAGGCAACTGCCGCAAGCACTGCGCCGGGTGCGCGCTCCGACCGCTTCGACGAGAACAATATCGTCTGGGTCGACATGGAAATGAGCGGCCTGAATCCGGACTCCGACCGCGTCATCGAGATCGCGGTCGTCGTGACGGATTCGCAGCTGCAGGTGATCGCCGAGGGTCCCGTGCTCGCGATCCATCAGCCTGACGCGGTGCTCGACGCGATGGACGAGTGGAACCGCACCACGCACGGCCGCTCGGGCCTCACCGCGCGCGTGCGCGCCTCGACGATCGACGAGGCGCAGGCCGAGCGCAGCCTGATCGACTTCCTGGCGCAGTACGTCCCGCCGCGCAAGTCGCCGATGGCGGGCAATTCGATCTGCCAGGACCGCCGCTTCATGGCGCGCTGGATGCCGCAGCTCGAGGCGTACTTTCACTACCGCAATCTCGACGTGAGTTCGCTGAAGGAGCTCGCCCGCCGCTGGGCGCCGGGCGTGTATCGATCGTTCGAGAAGAAGAGCCGGCACGAGGCGCTTGCCGACATCTACGAGTCGATCGAGGAGCTGAAGCACTATCGCGTTCAGATGATGAAGTGCTGAACGCGCGCCCTCGCGCGAGCCGGGCCTGAGCCGGAGTGGCGACTGCGCTCATGCCGTGGCGCCGGTTTCAACCCGCTCGAGATCAACTGTGAAAACCTATCGCATCGCCACCATTCCCGGCGACGGCATCGGCAAGGAAGTCGTTCCCGCCGGCCAGCGCGTGCTCGAAGCGATCGCCGCATCGAGCAATTTGTTTCGCTTCGAGTTCCAGGACTTTGGGTGGGGCGGCGACTACTACCGCGCGCACGGCGTGATGATGCCGGACGACGGCCTGGACGCGCTGCGCGATCAGGACGCGATCCTGTTCGGTTCGGCCGGCGACCCGCACATCCCCGATCACGTCACGCTGTGGGGCCTGCGCCTGAAGATCTGCCAGGGCTTCGATCAGTACGCCAACGTGCGCCCGACGCGCATCCTGCCCGGCATCGATGGACCGCTGAAGCGCTGCAAGCCGGAGGATCTGAACTGGGTCATCGTGCGCGAGAACTCCGAAGGCGAATACTCCGGCGTCGGCGGGCGCGTGCACCAGGGGCACCCGATCGAGGCGGCGACCGACGTGTCGATCATGACGCGCGCCGGTGTCGAGCGCATCCTGCGCTTCGCCTTCAAGCTCGCGCAGTCGCGCCCGCGCAAGCAGCTCACGGTCGTCACCAAGAGCAACGCGCAGCGCCACGCCATGGTGATGTGGGACCAGATCGCCGCCGAAGTGGCGCGCGAGTTCGCCGACGTGAAGTGGGACAAGGAACTGGTCGACGCGATGACCGCGCGCATGGTCAACAAACCGGCGAGCCTGGACACCATCGTCGCGACCAACCTGCACGCCGACATCCTGAGCGACCTCGCGGCGGCGCTGGCCGGCAGCCTCGGCATCGCGCCCACCGGCAACATCGATCCCGAGCGCCGCTTCCCGTCGATGTTCGAGCCGATTCACGGCTCGGCCTTCGACATCATGGGCAAGGGCCTGGCGAATCCGATCGGGACCTTCTGGTCGGTCGTGATGCTGCTCGAACATCTGGGCGAAGCCGCCGCGGCCAGGCGCGTGATGCAGGCGATCGAGACGGTCACCGCCAATCCCAGACTGCACACGCGCGACCTGGGCGGCACCGCCACGACCGCGGACGTGACCCGCGCCGTGTGCGAGCTGGTCGGCTCGCGCTGAGTCCATAGGCAGAGGGCACGCTGCAACGCTTGATCGGCAGGTCGTTTGCGACTGTGGCCGAGGCCGAGATCATCCGCGTGGCCTACCAGGGCGACGGGACTCGCGTCAACGTTCTGCGCGCGCGACGTACAGGTGCGTCGCATTGAGCCTAGCGTTGGATTGCTCTGGTATCCCCTCGCGCGCTGGCAGGCGCGCTCGGGGCCAACCGCTACGCGACACACGCTGGTGCGTCGCATTGAGCCTTGCGCTGGACTGCTCTGGAATTCCCTCGCGCGCATGCAGGCGCGCTCGGGGCGGCCCGCTACGCGACGCACGCAGGTGCGTCGCATTGAGCCTTGCGCTGGACTGCTCTGGAATTCCCTCGCGCGCATGCAGGCGCGCTCGGGGCGGCCCGCTACGCGACGCACGCAGGTGCGTCGCGCTTGACGCGGTCCGTCCCGCCGCCAGGAATCGAACCTGGATCTGAGTCTTAGGAGGACCCTGTTCTATCCATTGAACTACGGCGAGCGCGCGCAGTATACGGGCCGCTCTCGTAGAATCCGCGCGCCGATTCCACTCGTGCGCAGCGAGCGGGCAGTCTGGTGCGAACCGCATGAATTCTTGCTTCGCGCGCGCTTACAACGGACTTTTCCACAAGTTCTGTGGATAACCGAAAGACGTTTCCATCGTAAGTTCCGCATGACGACATCACCTCGCCCGCGCCCGGGCCGCGCCAGCGCCGAATACGGCGAAGCCTCGATCCGCGTGCTGCGCGGCCTCGAGCCGGTCAAGCAGCGCCCGGGCATGTACACACGCACCGACAGCCCGCTGCACATCGTGCAGGAGGTGATCGACAACTCCGCCGACGAGATTCTGTCCGGCTTTGGCGCGCACATCGACGTGACCGTGCACGCCGACGGCGCGGTCAGCGTCGACGACGACGGCCGCGGCATTCCGGTCGGCCTGCATCCGGAAGAGCAGGCGCCGGTGGTCGAGATCGTGTTCACGCGCCTGCACGCGGGCGGCAAGTTCGACAAGCGCGCCGGCGGCGCGTATTCGTTCTCCGGCGGACTGCACGGCGTGGGCGTGTCGGTCACGAACGCGCTCGCCGCGCGGATCGAGGTCACCGTATGGCGCGACGGCAAGGTGCACACGATCGGCTTCGCCGACGGCGACGTGAAGGAGCCGCTGCGCTCGCGCGCGCGCAAGGCCGGCGACAAGGCGACCGGCACGCGCGTGACCGTGTGGCCGAACGCGAGGTACTTCGACACCCCCACCGTGCCGGTCGACGAATTGGAACGGCTGCTGCGCAGCAAGGCGGTGCTGCTGCCCGGCACCGAGGTCACGCTGAAGATCGAGAAGACCGGCGTCGAGCAGCGCTGGCGCTACAACGGCGGCCTGCAGGAATACCTGCTCGCGTGCCTCGGCGGCGAGCCGCTGTTGCCGCTGTTCGAGTCCGAAGGCTACGCGGCCGCCGACGACCAGACGTTCGCAGAAGGCGAGGGCGCGCACTGGGTGCTCGCGTGGACCGAGGACGGGCCGGTCGCGCGCGAGTCGTACGTGAACCTGATCCCGACGCCGGCCGGCGGCACGCATGAATCCGGCCTGCGCGAAGGCATGTTCAACGCGGTGCGCGCGTTCATCGACGCGCACAACCTGCTGCCCAAGGGCGTGAAGCTGTTGCCCGAGGACGTCTACGTACGCGCGAGCTTCGTGCTCACCTGCAAGGTGCTCGACCCGCAGTTCCAGGGCCAGATCAAGGAGCGGCTGAACAGCCGCGACGCGGTGCGACTGGTCGCGTCGTTCGTCAAGCCGCAGCTCGAGTTCTGGCTCAACCAGAACCCGGAGTACGGCCGCAAGCTCGCCGATCTCGTGATCCGGCAGGCACAGGCGCGCGCGCGCGCGTCGCAGAAGATCGAGAAGAAGAAGGGCTCCGCGGTCGCCGTGCTGCCCGGCAAGCTGACCGACTGCGAGTCGACCGATATCACGCGCAATGAACTGTTCCTGGTCGAAGGCGATTCCGCCGGCGGCTCGGCGAAGATGGGTCGCGACAAGGAATTCCAGGCGATCCTGCCTCTGCGCGGCAAGGTGCTGAACACCTGGGAAGTCGAACGCGACCGCCTGTTCGCCAACGCCGAGGTGCACGACATCTCGGTGGCGATCGGCGTCGACCCGCACGGGCCCGACGACGAGGTCGACTTCTCCGCGCTGCGCTACGGCAAGGTCTGCATCCTGGCCGATGCGGATGTCGACGGCGCGCACATCCAGGTGCTGCTGCTGACGCTGTTCTTCCGTCACTTTCCGCGCCTGATCGAGCGCGGCCACGTGTGCGTGGCGCGGCCGCCGCTGTTCCGCGTCGACGTGCCCGCGCACGGCAGGCGCCCGGCGCGGCGCATCTACTGCCTTGACGATGCCGAGCTCGACGCCACGCTGGAGAAGCTCATCGACGAGGGCGTGCGCGACGGCAGCTGGAGCATCGCGCGCTTCAAGGGACTGGGCGAGATGAGCGCCGAGCAGTTGTGGGAGACGACGATGAATCCCGACACGCGCCGGTTGCTGCCGATCGGGCTGGGCGACGTCGGCCTCGAAAACACGCGCTCGACGATGACGATGCTGATGGGCCGCACCGAAGCGCAGAGCCGCCGCACCTGGATCGAGGAGCACGGCGACGAGGTCGAGGCGGACGTGTGAGCGAGAACCGGGGTTCCCGCCCGCGCCTGTCGGTTGCCGGCAGCCACTCGCGGGACCTCGCATACGGGTGGACACGCGTCGATTTCCGATCGAAGCTCGACCCGCTATCCTGCACCGAGGTTCGTAACCCTTGCCGTTGCAGCGTCGCCGCGGCAGGCGCAGATCGAGCGCGACCGACGGCACGATGATGAACACCGAGCAGCCGCCTCTACGCCAGAGCATGTCGCCGCCGACCGCCGCGTCGGCTGAAGGCGCGCGCCCGCCGCGCTGGACGGCGCTGCTGGTCACGCTGCTCGCCGGTGTCGCGGTGCTGCAACTGATCGCGTGGGCCACACCGAGCACGCTGGGGTCGCGGCACGTGGTGATCGGTCCGTGGCTCGATGCGATCCAATGGGTGTCGACGCTGGTGCTGGTCAGCGCGCTGTCGGTCTGGCTGCTCGGCAATCGCGCCGCGGACCGCAAGGCGCGCAGGCGCGGCGCGCGCATCGAGGCGGCGCTCGAGTCGCAACAGGCCGGCATCGCGCTGTACGACGCAGCGGGCCGGATGGTGAGCTGCAACGATGCCTATCGCGCGCTCGCGCCGGCGGAGGTGATCGCCGGCCGCAAGACCGAACCCGGTGCAGCGCTCGGACGCCGCCACGGCGAATCGATGTCCGCCGAGTCGCTGCTGCGGGTCGGCGAACGCTGGTATCTCGCCACCGATTGCCGAACCGCCGACGGCGGAATCGTCAGCCTGCGCATTCCGGTGTCGCCGCGGCAGTTGCACGAGATCGAGCTGCAACTGCGCGGCAAGACGCTCGATGAACTGGCGGAACTCACCCACGACTGGTTCTGGCGCACGGATGCCGAAGGTCGTTTCGTCGAGTTTTCCGCCGCGATGCCGCGGCGCTTCAAGTACACGCCGCAGCAGCTGATCGGGCTGCGCCTCGCCGAGCTGCCGGGTTTCGGCGCCGACAACGACGTGCGCAGCGACTACGCCGCCGCGGTCGCCGCGCGCAGCGCGCTTCCGTGGTTCCGCATCCGCGTGCTGCGCGGCGACGGACAGCCGACCTGGCTCGCGCTGAGCGGCACGCCGGTCATCGGCAGCGACGGCGACTTCGAAGGCTACTTCGGCGTCGCGCGCGATGTCGGCGAGCGCGAAGCGGCGGCGCAGGCACTGCGGCGGAGCGACGACCGTTTCCGCGCGCTGACGCGGCTCGCCACCGAGTGGTACTGGGAGACCGACGCGCAGCTCCGATTCACGCTCGTGCGCGGCCCGCATCAGCTCGGCGAGCGGCTCGAGCAATCGCTGCTCGCCTCGACGCTGTTCGAGGTAATCCGCGATTTCACCGTCGACCATGCACGGGTCGCGGCTGCGATCGGCGCGCGCGAACCGTTCCGCCGCCTGCCTTACGTGGTGCGCCGGGAGCGCGACGGCAAACGCCTGTTCTTCGAGGCGTCGGCCGAGCCGATGTTCGACGACGGCGTATTCACCGGCTATCGCGGCGTATCGCTTGACGTGACCGAGCGCGAGCTGCTGGTCGAGGAACTGCGCGCCAGCGAAGGGCGCTTCCGCGCGCTGACCGAGCTTGCGTCCGACTGGTACTGGGAGACGGACGAGCAGCTGCGCTTCACGCAGATGAAGCGCGGCGATCCGTCGCGGCCCGAGCGCCGTCTGCTCGAAGAAGAGGTGATCGGCAAGCACGGCTGGGATCTGCCGGGCGAACTGATCCAGCCGGCGAGCTGGGACGAGCATCGCGCCACGCTCGCCGCGCGCCGGCCGTTCCGCGACATGATCGTGCGGCGCGTCGCGCGCGACGGCGCGGTGCGCTACGTCGCCGTCAGCGGCGACCCGGTGTTCGACGCGAACGGCGCGTTCCGCGGTTATCGCGGCGCCGGCAAGGACGTGACCGAACAGGTGCGCGCGCAGGACCGCGCGGAGAAGCTGGTCGCGTTCGACGCGCTGACGCAACTCGCGCCAACCGCCAGGCGTTCGACGACAGCGCGCGGCGCGTGCTCGCCGGCGCGTACGCGAGCGGGCGGCAGTGCGCGCTGCTGTTCATCGACCTGGACAACTTCCGCCTGCTGAACAACGGTTACGGGCATCGAGTCGGCGACCAGATGCTCGCCACCGTCGCGCAACGGATGCGCGACGTGATCCGCGAGCCGCGCCTGCTCGGTCGCCGCGGCGGCGACGAGATGGTCGCGCTGATCGCCGACCTGACGCGGCCCGAGGTCGCGGTCGAGGTCGCGCAGGCGCTGATCCGCTCGATCGCCGAGCCGGTGCAGATCTTCGGCATCGAGGTGTCGGTCACGCCGTCGATCGGCATCGCCTTCTTCCCGCAGGACGGCGCCGACCTCGACACGCTGCTGAACGCGGCCGACGCGGCGATGTACCAGGCCAAGGAGAGCGGCCGCCGCACCTACGCGTTCTTCACGCCCGCGGTGGCGCGCCGCGTGGATCTCAGGCTGCGGCTCGAGCAGCGGCTGCGCAAGGCGGTCGAGACGCACGACTTCAAGCTGCACTTCCAGCCGCTGGTGTCGCTCGCCGACGGCAAGATGGTCGGCGCCGAAGCGTTGATCCGCTGGAACGATGCCGAGCTGGGCGAGGTGCTGCCGACCGAGTTCGTGCCGATCGCGGAGGAAAGCGGCCTCGTGGTGGGCCTCGGCGAATGGGTGCTGAAGGATGCGTGCCGCGCGCGCCAGGTGTGGCGCACGATGGGGCTCGACGTGCCGCCGCTGTCGGTCAACATGTCGGGCGTGCAGCTGCGCCAGCTCGGTTGCGTCGAGGCGCTGCTCGACGTGCTCGTGCAGCACGACGTGCAGCCGGCCGAGATCGAAGTCGAGGTCACCGAGACGGGGTTGCTGGACACCTCGGCGGTCGCGCGCGAAAACCTGATCCGGCTGCGCAACGCGGGAGTGAAGCTGGCGCTGGACGATTTCGGCGTCGGCTTCTCGAGTCTGTCGCACCTGCGCGACCTGCCGATCCACCGGCTGAAGATCGACCGCAGCTTCACCGTCGAGTGCATGCGCGACGCGCGTACGCTGACGATCGTCAAGGCCGTGATCGAGATGGCACGCTCGCTCGGCATCAGCGTCACCGCCGAAGGCATCGAGACCCAGGCGCAGCAGACGTGGATGCAGCACCTCGGCTGCGATTCCGCGCAGGGCTTCCTGTTCGCGCGCCCGCTCGCACCGGAGGAGTTCCTCAAGCTCTTCCTCGACAAGCGCGGCGTCGGGCGCGAGCGGTCGTTGATGCACTGATCCCGGTCCCCACGACTTGTAGGGAGAAGGCCGCGACGCTTGATGCGAGTCAAGCGCGCGGATTCATCAGACGGCAGACTGCGCAGCGGCGCTCGGAACATGCGAGCCGCAGCGCGACGACATGGCCAAAAGATTCCCCGTGAACCCGAAACACCCCGAGCGCACCTGCTGGGGCTGCGACAAGTACTGCTCCGCGAAGTCGATGATGTGCGGCAACGGCTCGGAGCGGACGCAGCATCCGGTCGAGTTGTTCGGGGAGGATTGGCTCGAGTGGGGCGGGGATACGCAGCCGGCGGAATCGACGGCCGCGGCTTGAAATCCGGCGCTCGGCGGCGTGGACGGCAGGCGCCGCAACCCTGAGTGGGTCTCTTCTCTACTCTGCGCGAAACGCCCTCAGCCCGGGACGCTCGGCCTTTCCGTCCGACGCTGGGAGGACCCATGGCTATGTGGCGGGCCGTCAGCTAACGCCGCCTATCGGGACGTACCTCACGCGGGGAGAACGAGTCGACTTCTGCAACTCAATAGCGATCCGGCTCCGGGATGCCGAGATCACGGCAAATCTTCCGGGCGAGATGCTTGTTGATCTCGTTGTGACGAGGCACCGCGCTGCGGATGTTGAGCGTGGTGTTGTGCCACCAGGAGTGCCGGGCTCCTTCGCGCAGCATGCTGCAACCGTGCGCAGCGAGGTGCTGCAGAAGATCGCGCCGCTTCATACGGCGATCGTCAGTTCCTCATAGCCGCCCCCGGCCGCACTCAGTGCCGCTGAGCGATTGAGTTCAAGCGCCTCGCCCAGCGTGACGCGCAAGGATTCGATCAGTTCCTCCCGGGTTGCCTCCTGGCAATTGACACCGGGGACCTCCTCGATCCAGCCAATCCACCAGCCGGCGTCCTGTTTGATGACGGCCGTGTATTTCTGCCGTTTCATGGTCGCACCTCCACGCCATCAGGATAGCGCGCCTGTGTCTGAGCGTTTTCGGGTGATCTGATATCACGCTGCGTCGCTGTTCGAATGATCGCCGACGTGCTCCACGAAGTTCCGACTGCCGACGCGGCAGAGGACGTAATCGCCCGCATGCGAATACGTCCTTCGCGACGAGGCCGACCAGCCCCACCGGATAGTCGGGTCGAATGGCGCCGAAGGGTCGGCCAGCAAGGATCGCGCGCGCCCTTCGGTAAACTCGCCCGCCTCGCGCCAGCCTCTCCCGCGCAGCCCACATGCCCGAACAGCAAACGCTCTTCAGTTCCCCCGCTGAATCCCCCGACGCGCTGACGCTCGCGCATTTTGCGAGCCGCGCCTATCTCGATTACGCGATCTCGGTCGTCAAGGGCCGCGCACTGCCGGACGTCTGCGACGGGCAGAAGCCGGTGCAGCGGCGGATCCTGTACGCGATGAACGAGATGGGGCTGGCGGCGAGCGCCAAGCCGGTGAAGAGCGCGCGCGTGGTCGGCGACGTGCTCGGCAAGTTCCATCCGCACGGCGACCAGGCCGCGTACGACGCGATGGTGCGGATGGCGCAGGACTTCTCGCTGCGCTATCCGCTGATCGACGGCCAGGGCAATTTCGGCTCGCGCGACGGCGACGGCGCGGCGGCGATGCGCTACACCGAGGCGCGGTTGACGCCGATCGCGCGCCTGCTGCTCGACGAACTCGACGAGGGCACGACCGACTTCGCGCCCAATTACGACGGCAGCCTGCAGGAGCCGAAGCTCTTGCCGGCGCGGCTGCCGTTCACGCTGCTCAACGGCGCCAGCGGCATCGCCGTCGGCATGGCCACCGAGATTCCGTCGCACAACCTGCGCGAGGTGGTCGCGGCGCTGCAGATCGCGCTGAAGAATCCGAAGGCGCCACTCGACGAATATCTCGACGTGCTGCCGGGCCCGGACTTCCCAGGCGGCGCGCAGATCATCTCGCCGCCGGCCGATATTCGCGAGATCTACGCGACCGGCCGCGGCAGCATCAAGGTGCGCGCGCGCTACAAGTTCGAAGAGCTCGCGCGTGGCCAGTGGCAACTCGTGGTCTACGAGCTCCCGCCCGGCGTGTCCGCGCGCAAGGTGCAGGAAGAGATCGGCGAGCTCACCAACCCGCAGGTCAAGGCCGGCAAGAAGTCGCTGACCGGCGAGCAGCAGCAGCTCAAGCAGCTGGTGCTGTCGGTGCTCGAGGCGCAGCGCGACGAAAGCGGCAAGGACGCGGCGGTGCGCCTGGTCTTCGAACCGCGCACCTCGAAGATCGACCGCGACGAATTCGTCAACGTACTGCTCGCGCACACCAGCCTCGAATCGAGCGTGCCGATCAACCTGGTGATGATCGGGCGCGACGGCAAACCGCGGCAGAAAGCGCTGTTGGACATACTTTCCGAGTGGATCGAGTTCCGCGTCGAGACCGTGCGCCGACGCACGCGGCACCGGCTCACGAAGATCGAGGATCGCATCCACATCCTCGAAGGCCGGCAGGCGGTCCTGCTGAACATCGACCGCGTGATCAAGCTGATCCGCAACTCGGACGAGCCGAAGCCGGAGCTGATCAAGGCGTTCAGACTGACCGAGCGGCAGGCCGACGACATCCTCGACCTGCGGCTGCGGCAGCTCGCGCGGCTCGAAGGCATCAGGATCGAGCAGGAGTTGGCGGAGCTGCGCAAGGACCAGGCGGCGCTGCAGAAGCTGCTCGGCTCCGAGGCCGCGCTGCGCAAGCAGGTCGGCAAGGAATTCGACGACGACGCGAAGAGGTACGGCGACGCGCGGCGCACGCTGATCGAAGCCGCGGAGCGCGCGAGCGTGGAAGCCAAGGTCATGGATGAGCCGGTGACGGTGATCATCTCCGAGCAGGGTTTCGTGCGTGCGCGCACCGGCCACGGCCACGATGCGTCGCAGTTCACGTTCAAGCCGGGCGACGCGCTGTACGACGCGGTCGAATGCCGCACGGTCGATCACCTGATCGCGATCGGCTCCAACGGCCGCGTGTACACGGTGCCGGTCGCGCAGCTTCCGTCGGCGCGCGGCGACGGCGCGCCGGTCACGTCGATGATCGAGCTCGAAGCCGGCACGCGCATCGTCGCGTTCTGCGCCGGCGCCGCTACGCAGCCGCTGTTGATGGCGACGAGCAACGGCTACGGCTTTGCGTGCCAGCTCGGCGACATGGTCACTCGGCTGAAGGGCGGCAAGCAGTTCATCACCGTCGACGAGGGTGCGGTGCCGCTGCGGCCGGCGCGTGTCGACCCGGCCACCGACGACCGCATCGCGTGCCTGTCGGCCAACGGGCGGCTGCTGGTGTTCGCGGCGGCCGAGATCAAGGCGCAGTCGGGCGGCGGTCGCGGCGTCACGCTGATGGGGCTGGACGACGGCGAGTCGCTGCTCGCAGCGACGCCGTGCTCGGCGCGCGGCGTGATCGTGGCGGGCATCACGAAGGCGGGCAAGGCGGTCGAGATCACGGTCGCCGGCGCCGACCTCGACGCGCACACGGGACATCGCGCGCGCAAGGGCACGCTGGTGAAGTCGAAGCTCGCGGTGAACGCGCTGCGGCGCGCGTGAACCAATGAGACGGCGAACCGTGGCCGCAGTGCTGGCGGCTGTCGCGGCCGCGGCGCTGTTCGTCGCGGTCGCGGGCGTGCCGGGGTGCGTGACCGTGAATCCGTACTACACGCAGTCGAAGGCGCATCACCGGCCGGACGGATTCCAGAACATCGATCCGGCCGCCGCCATGCCGCGCCCGTTGAGCGAATTCCTGCGCTGGCAGCGCGAGCGCATGGCGCTGACGATTCCGGAGCCGAAGCTCGACCTGTCGCCGATCGTTCCCGACCTGGGCTACATCGGCAAGAACCGCACCGAACTGGCGGTGACGTGGATCGGCCACGCGACCGCGCTGCTGCAGTTGGGCGGCGTCAACGTGCTGACCGATCCGATGTTTTCCGAGCGCGCGTCTCCGGTGCAGTGGATGGGGCCGCAGCGCCGCCAGCCGCCCGGCGTGCTGCTGCGCGAGCTGCCGCACATCGACGTCGTGGTGATCTCGCACAACCACTACGATCATCTCGACGAAGCTTCGGTCAAGGCGCTGAACGCGCAGGCGGGCGGGCCGCCGCTGTTCGTGGTGCCGCTCGGCGTGGAGCGCTGGCTCGCCGACGAAGGCATCACCAACGCCAGGGCGCTCGACTGGTGGGACGCGATCCAGGTGGGCGGCGCGCGCATTCACATGGCCCCCGTGCAGCACTGGAGCGGCCGTGCGTTGGCGGACCGGATGAAGACGCTGTGGGGCGGCTATGTGATCGAGGCCGGCGGCAAGCGTGCGTTCTTCACCGGCGACACCGGCTATTCGGCGGCGCACTTCAAGGAAATCGGCGAGCGGCTCGGCCCGATCGATCTGGCGCTGATTCCGATCGGCGGCTACGAACCGCGCTGGTTCATGGGCAAGCAGCACGTGAATCCGGAGGAGGCGGTTCGGATCGCGCTCGATCTGAAGGCGCGCCGCGCGCTCGGCATCCACTGGGGCACGTTCCAGTTGACCGACGAGCCGCTCGACCAGGCGGTGACCGACTTGCAGGCAGCGTTGAAGAGGCACGGCCTCACCGAGCGGCAGTTCTTCGTGCTGCGGCATGGCGAGACGCGGCGGATACTGGAGTGAATGAAACGATGACCCTCACCACCGCCCTCTCCCGCTGATGCGGGAGAGGGAAAAATGCCCTCTCCCCGATCACGGGGAGAGGGCCGGGGTGAGTGGGGAAAGGACGTCCGATAAAAACCTACGCGCTGATGCTGTTCCTGCACCTGACCGCGATCGTGATCTGGATCGGCGGCATGTTCCTGATGCACTTCGCGGTGCGGCCGGCCGCGGTGCAGTTGCTCGAGCCGCCGCAGCGGCTGCCGCTGCTCACCGAGATCCTGCGCCGCTTCTTCAACTGGGTCGCGGCCGCGATCATCGTGGTGCTGCTGTCGGGCATCGTGATCATCGTCGTCGCCGGCGGCTTCAAGGTCGTGCACCCGTCGGTGCACCTGATGTTCGGCGTCGGCGTCGTGATGATCGCGATCTTCGCGCACATCCGGCTGGCGCCGTTTCCGCGCCTGCAGGCGGCGGTCGCCGCGCGCGACTGGCCCGCGGGCGCGAAGAACCTCGATCAGATCCGCAAGGAAGTCGCGTTCAATCTCGCGCTCGGCGTGGCGATTATCGCGATCGCCACGCTCGGACGCGCGCTGCTTTAGGACCTAGTCGAGCAGTGCCTCGCCGCGCAGCACCTGCACGCAGCCGCCGCCCACGGTGGCGCGGATGCCGTCGGCGGTGCGGCGCGCCGAAGCGAGCAGCAGACTCGGCCGTCCCATCTCCACGCCCTGCGCGATCTCGAACTGTGCTTCGGGCTCGCGCCCGAGCGACAGCAGGAACGCGGCGAGCGCGGCATTGGCGCTGCCGGTCGCGGGATCCTCGACCGTGCCCGACAGCGGCGCGAACATGCGCGCGCGCAGCCGCGTCGGCGCGGTGTCCTCGACGCGCGCGTACAGGTGCAGCGACAGTCGATCCGGCGGCTCGTCGAAGGCCGTCGCAAGGCGGCGGAACGCGGCGAGATCCGGCGCCGCGCGCGTCAACGCATCGGCGGTGACTTCGACGACGCAGAACGGCAGGCCGACCGAAGCGATGCGCGGCGGATGCGCGCGCAGAACGAGATCACGCGCGTCGATGCCCGCGCAGGCGGCGACCGCATCGACCGGCAGATCGGCCCCGGTCGACAGCGGCTGCGGCGCCGCGATGTGCGCGCCGGCGATGGCGCCACGCGCGTCGCGCGCGATGCGCACCTCGACCAGCCCCGCGAGTTCCTCGAAGCGCAGCACGCCACCGGTGTCGCGTCCGAGCGCGGCGAGCACGCAGCCGGTGCCGACGTTCGGATGCCCGGCGAACGGCATCTCCGCCGTGCGGTTGAAGATGCGCACGCGCGCGCTGTTCGCCGGGTCGGCCGGCGGAAGCACGAAGGTCGTCTCGCTGTAGTTCATCTCGGCCGCGAGCGACTGCATTTCGCGATCGCTGAGAGCACGCGCGTCGGTGAACACCGCAAGCGGATTGCCGCCGAAGCGCTGGTGCGTGAACACATCGACCGTCACGTACTGTGCGCTGCGCGTCATCCTGCCTCCCGTTTCGGTCCCGATCGCCCGATCGCGATGCACACGACCACCGCCGCCGCGGCGAGCCACGTCACCGGCGCGACGCGTTCGCCGAACAGCGTCGCTGCGAACATGATGGTGAAGAACACCTGCAGCAGCTGCATCTGCCCGACACGCGCGATGCCGCCGAGCGCGAGCCCGTTGTACCAGGCGAAGAAACCGATCAGTTGCGACACCAGCGCGACGTACAGGAACCCGCCCCACGCGGGCACGCTCGCGGCAAGCGGCGTGGTCAACGCGAGCCAAAGCGCGATCGGGAGCGAGATCGGCAGCGCGAGCGCCAGCGCCCACAGGATCACGCCGATGCCGCCGATCGAGGCGGCGATCCGGCCGCCGATCACGTAGCCGAGCGCGCCGAGCACGACCGCGCCGAGCATCCACAGGTCGCCGGCGGTGAGCCGCGCGTTGCCTTCGCGCAGCGCGAACGCGATCACGATCGCCGAGCCGATCGCCGCGCAGATCCAGAAGCGCGCGCCCTGCCGGTCGCGATACAGCCACGCCGCGAACAGCGCCGTGGTAAACGGCAGCAGCCCGTTGACGATCGCGCCGTGGCTGGCGGGCATCGAGCGCAGCGCCAGCGACGACAGCAGCGGAAAGCCGAACACGATGCCGAGCGCCGCCCACGCGAGCGGCGCCCACAGCGCGCGCGCCGGCACGCGGGCGCGCGTGACCAGCAGCCACGCGGCGGCGACCAGCCCCGCGATCGCCATGCGGCCGAAGGCGACGAACGACGCGTCGAGCTCCGCCACCGCGACGCGCGTCATCGGCAGCGTCAGGCTGAACGCCAGTACGCCCAGCAGGCCCAGCAGCAGGCCCGCGCGCGCGTTGGGCGGCGACGCGGTAACGACCGCGGTCATGTTGCCCCCTTCGCCCTGCGGGCTGTCCCCCCGAAGGAGCCGAGGCCCGCGGCTCCAACAGCGCCTGCGCGCTGTAGGACGGGCCGAGGAGGCGGCGCGTCCCGCGCCGCCACGGCCGGCAAGGCCGAGCGCCTTGGGAGCGGCCCGGCGGCGCTCATGTTGCCCCCTTCGCCCTGCGGGCTGTCCCCCCGAGGGGGAGCGAGCGCCTTGGGGGCGGCCCGGCGGCGCTCATGTTGCCCCCTTCGCCCTGCGGGCTGTCCCCCCGAGGGGGAGCGAGCGCCTTGGGAGCGGCCCGGCGGCGCTCATATTGCCCCCTTCGCCCTGCGGGCTGTCCCCCCGAGGGGGAGCGAGCGCCTTGGGAGCGGCCCGGCGGCGCTCATGTGATCGGCAGCGTGAGCACGCTGCGCGCGGCGGCGCGCGTGGACACATCCTCGTACCAGCGCGTGAGGTCGGGCACGGCTGGCCGCTCGAGCGGCAGCCCGTACCAGCGATGAACCTGGCAGCCGATCGGGATGTCGGCCATCGTGAACTCGTCGCCGGTCAGATAGCGACGCGACGCCAGATGCGCGTCGAGCATCCGCAGCAGCGGTTCGCTCTTCGCGCGCGACTGCTCGATCAGCGCCGCATTGCGCTTGTCCGCGGGTGTCCGGACGAGCTGCATGAACGCATCGCGCCCGGCCGGGTTCAGCGTCGTCTGCTGCCAGTCCATCCAGCGCTCGGCGTCGAAGCGCAGTTTCAGATCGTCCGGATACAAGCGGCCGGGCGCGTACTTCGCGCAGAGGTAGCGCACGATCACGTTCGACTCCCACAGCACGAAGCCGTCGTCGTCGATCACCGGCACCAGTCGGTTCGGATTCAGCGCGCCGTACCACGCGGTGTCGACCACGCCGAACGCGGCGCCGGCATCGGCGCGCTCGAACGCAACGCCGGCCTCGAGCGCGGCCCACACGACCTTCTGCACGTTGATCGAACTCAGCCGGCCCCAGAACTTCAGCATCGCAGTTGCTCCTGGATCAGTTCGGCCAGCGTCCGCACGCCGCGCTCGATCGCCGCCGGCGGCACGGTGACGAACGACAGCCGCAGCGTGTTGCGCGCGGGCGAGAGCGCGTAGAACGGCTCGCCCGGCACGTACACGACGTTGCGTTCGATCGCGCGCGCCAGCAGCGCGGTGGCGTCGACGTGCGCCGGCAACGTCAGCCAGACGAACATGCCGCCGTCGGGGCGCGTCCATTCGACGCCCGCCGGCATCGACTGTTCGAGCGCGGCCAGCATCACGCGGCACTGCTCGGCATAGCGCGCGCGCACGCGCGCCAGATGCGCGGGGAAATCCGGGCTCGCAACGATGCGATGCGCGGCGCGCTGCGTCAGCGTGGCCGTGTGCAGGTCGGTCGCCTGCTTCAATCGCACCAGCAGGTCGATGCACGCGCGCGGCGCGACCACGTAGCCCAACCGCAGCCCGGGTGCGAGCACCTTGGAGAACGAGCAGATGCGGATCGTGCGTTCCGGCGCCCACGTGCGCAGGCTCGGCGGCGGCGCCGCGCGGTACCACAGTTCGCCGTATGGATCGTCCTCGACCAGCCACAGGCCGGTCGCGCGCGCCGATTGCGCGAGCGCGGCGCGGCGCTCGACGCTCAACGTGCGGCCGGTCGGGTTGGAGAAGTTCGGCATCACGTAGGCGATGCGGGCGTCGCGGGCGAGCGCGGCGTCGATCGCCTGCGGGATCAGTCCGCCTTCATCGGTCGGGATCGTGCGGAACACCGGCTCGAACACGGAGAACGCCTGCAGCGCGCCGAGATAGCTGGGCGCCTCGACCAGCAGCGGCGCGCCGGTCTCCGCGAACGCCTTGCCGACGAGGTCGAGCGCCTGCTGGCTGCCGGCGACGATCAGCACCTCGTCGGCGTGCGTCGGCGCGCCGCGCGCGGTCTCCGTTGCGGCGATCCACTCGCGCAGCGGCGTGTAGCCCTCGGTGGTGCTGTACTGCAGGGCGCCGGCGCCGTCGTGCGCGAGCACGGCATCAAACGCCGCGCGCATCGCCTCGACCGGAAACGTCTGCGGCGCCGGCAGACCACCCGCGAGCGAGATCATGTCGGGCCGCTGCGTGACCTTCAGGATCTCGCGGATCATCGAGCTCTTGACCTGCTCGGTGCGGCGCGCCGGCCGCAGCGGCGCAGTGAGTTCGGTGACGGGTGCGTTCATGTCGATCCTCGGCTTCAGTTGCATGTCGTGCCCGCGCAAGCGGGAATCCGGTTACGGGCGGTGTTCCGGATGCCCGCTTGCGCAGGCATGACACCGTTTCACAGGTTCATTCCAGCGCCATCCACACCGCGGTGGCCGCGAGCAGGGTGCCCATCACGGCGTTGAATGCGCGCAGGCGCGTGCCGCACTTCAGCCAGTCCTTCAGCGCCGCGCCGGCGGCAGCCCAGACGACGAGGCTGGCGGCGCACGCGGCCGAGAACACCGTGCAGATCAGCACGACGCGCACGAACGCATCGTCGGCGGCCATGTACGTTCCGGCCGTCGCCGCGGCGAGCATCCAGGCCTTGGGGTTCGCGTACTGGAACGCGGCCGACTGCCAGAACGTCAGCGGGCGCGCGAGCGTGCGGTCGCCGATCGCCGCGGTGCGCGCGATCGACCAGGCGATGAGGAGCAGGTACGCGATGCCGATCCAGCGGATCGCGGTCGCCAGTGCCGGGTGCGCGGCGATCAGCGCGGCGGCGCCGAGCGCGCCGGCGGCGAGCATCGTGGAGAAGCCGAACGGCACGCCGAAAATGTGCGGCAGCGTGGCGCGCAGTCCGTGATTGGCGCCGGTCGCGGTCGCGATCGTGTTGTTCGGCCCCGGCGTGAACGAGCCCGCGAGCGCGAACACGGTCAGCGCGATCAACTGCTCGCCGTTCATCAGTGGTCGCCGCCCGCGAGCACGCGCGCGAACTGGTCGGAGTCGACGTTGCCGCCGGTGATCACGACGCCGACTCTTTTGCGCGCGATCCGCGCGCGCGATTTGAACGCGGCGGCGAGCGACGCGGCAGCCGCGCCTTCGGCGACGTTGTGGGTGGCGGCGAACGCGAGCCGCATCGCGGCTGCGACCTCGGCGTCGTCGACCTCGATCACGTCGTCGACAAAGCGGCGAATCACGTCGAGCGATTCGGCGTCGGGCACGCGACACGCGAGCCCGTCGGCCAGTTGCGTCGTCACGGGTGCCTCGATCACGCTGCCGGCGCGGTACGACAGTGCGTAGCAGGGCGCCTGCGAGGACACCACGCCGACGATGCGCGTCGTCAATCCAAGCGCTTCGCGCGCCGCGATGCACGCGTTGATCCCCGAACCCTGGCCGATCGGCACGAACACGACGTCGAGGTCCGGCACCGCGTCGAACATTTCGAGCCAGTAGCTGGCCACGCCGCGCACCAGATCGCGGTGAAACGCGGGGATGAAGTGCAGACGGCGTGCCGCGGCGGCGCGGGCGGCTTCCTCGCGCGCGGCCTGGAAATCGTGGCCGTGCTCGATCAGTTCGACCCCGAACGCGCGCATCGCCGCGTTCTTCTCGCGCGAGTTTCCAAACGGCACGTAGATCGTCGCCGGCAGGCGTGCGGTCCGGGCGGCGAACCCGACCGACTGGCCATGGTTGCCCTTGGTCGCGGTGACGACGCCGGGGCAGCCCGGCTCACGCCGCTTCAGTTCATCGAAGTACACCAGCCCGCCGCGCAGCTTGAACGCGCCCACCGGCAGATGGTTCTCGTGCTTGACCCAGACCTCGGCGCCGAGCGCCTGCGCGAGCAGCGGCCACGCGAACTGCGGCGTCGGCTTCAGCGTGCGGTGGACGATCTCGGCGGCGTGCGCGAGCGAGCTGCGGTCGGGAAGAGGCATCGTTCAGCGGGCAACGGACAACGAGCAACGGAGGCTTGCAATCTAGCAGCGATGACCGGTACAGTGCCAGTACAGTTTTGCGTCCAATTCATGCGGCTGGCCTGCCCGGTTTGCCAGCACAGTTGCGATGAACCTCGACGACCGCAGTGACATCCGCGACGACGCAGGCGCTTCGTCCGTGCTCGGCGCCGGCGACCGCACGCTCGCCGCGCAGCTCGCGGCACGGCTCGCGCTGCGCATCGACGAGCACGCGCTGAAGCCCGGCACGCGGCTGCCTTCGATCCGTGGCTACGCCGCGCAGCAGCGCGTAAGCCGGTCGACCGTGGTCGATGCATACGACCGGCTGATCGCGGCCGGGCTGATCGAATCGCGGCGCGGTTCGGGCTTCTACGTAGCGGCGCGCGCGCGGCGCGAAGCGCGGCGTGCACAAAGGGCGCGCGAAGCCGAGCCCGCCGTCGATGCCGGCGCGCCGAACGTGGTCTGGCTGCTGCGGTCGATGCTGCGCCAGGCACCGGCGTCGCCGCAGCCCGGCGCGGGACTGCTTCCGACACAGTGGCTGGACTCGGAGTTGGTCGGTGCCGCAGTGCGCGCAGTGGGCCGGACGATGGGCGCGTCCGCGTTGTCGTACGGCCTGCCGGAGGGCTACCTGCCGCTGCGCGAGCAGATCGTGCAGCGGCTCGCGCTCGCGGACATCGGCGCCGATGCGTCGCAGATCGTCACGACCGGCGGCGTCACGCAGGGCATCGATCTGGTCGCGCGCCACTTCGTCGCGGCCGGCGACACGGTGTTCGTCGAGGACCCGGCGTGGTTCGTGATGTTCGCGCGCTTCGCCGCGTTCGGCGCGCGCGTGATCGGCGTGCCGCGCCGCGCCGACGGGCCGGACATCAAGGTGCTGCGCAACCTTCTGACCCGGCACCATCCGAAGCTCTTCGTCGTCGGCTCGGTACTGCACAACCCGACCAGCACGTCGATCTCGGCCGCCAATGCGCACGAACTGCTGAAGGTCGCCGAGCAATACGGCTTCACGATCGTCGAGGACGACATCTACGGCGACCTGCACCCGGGACGGGGCGCCGCGGTGCGGCTGGCGAGCCTCGATCAACTGAAGCACGTGGTTTACCTCAGCGGCTTCTCCAAGACGCTGGCGGCGAGCCTGCGCGTCGGCTATATCGCGTGTGTCCGCGAACTGGCCGAGCAACTGGCGAACCTGAAGCTGCTGACGGGTCTGACCACGCCCGAGGTGACCGAGCGCATCGTCGCGCGCGTGCTGGCCGAGGGCGGTTACCGGCGCCACCTCGACCGGCTGCGCGGCAAGCTCGACGCGGCGCGCGACCGCACCGCGCGCGCGCTGGAACGCATCGGCGCAAAGCTGTTCACGCCGCCCGCGGCCGGCATGTTCCTGTGGGCCGACTTCGGCCGCGACACCAACGTGGTGGCCGCGGAGGCGAGCCAGCAGGACATCCTGTGCGCGCCCGGCAGCCTGTTCTCGCCGATGCAGTTGCCGAGCCCGTGGATGCGCGTGTCGGCGGCGACGAGCCTCAATCCGGCGGCGCTGCGGTTTCTCGCGCAGGCGCTCGAGCGCTGACGCTCATGCCCCGTGCGGCACCTGACCGAGCTGCCGGTTCGCCGGCACCGCGACGTCGATCAGCTTCGGCTTCGGCAGGTTCAGCGCATTCATCAGCGCGATGAATTCGTCGCGCGAGCGGCCCGCCAGCCTTGGATTGCCCGCGCGCTCGGCGCCGATGGTCGTGCTCGTCCGGCCGTGGTAGTCGTGTGCCGGGTAGACGCGCAGGTCGTCCGGCAGCGTGAACAGGCGCTGCGTGATGCTGTCGTACAGCGCGCCCGCGTCGCCGGACTGCAAATCGGTGCGGCCGCAGCCGCCGATCAGCAGCGTGTCGCCGGTGAACACGCAATGCTCGTCGCGCCACAGGTAGCACATGCCGCCGGCCGTGTGGCCGGGCGTGTGGATCGCCTTCAGATTCGTCATCCCGAACCACAGCGCGTCGCCGTCGGCGAGCTGCACCGGCGCGGGCGCGATCCCGCAGCCGCTCGGCACCGCGGCGAACGCGCCGGTGATGCGCGCCAGCTCTCCGGCTGACGTGATGTGGTCGGCGTGCGTGTGCGTCTCGATCACGTAGCGCAGCGCCAGCTCGCGCTCGCGCAGGAATTCGAGATCGCGTTCGATCTGCTCGGCCACCGGGTCGATGACGACCGCCGCGCGGTTCGGGCCGCTGGCCAGCACGTAGGTGTAGGTCGACGACGCCGGGTCGAACAGTTGGTGCAGTTCGTTGGCCATGGGGAAATTAGAGCGCTCGGGCGGGCGGATGCCAAGCCGCCCTTGAACCGGCAGAATTCGTCCCCATCAAGCCGGCGCGGCGACGCGCCGCTCCAACCGTTCAACCACGACCCACCGGGATCGACGTCATGGGTGCAATCAAGGAAACACTGGGCTTCCAGGCCGAGGTGAAGCAGCTGCTTCACCTGATGGTCCACTCGCTGTACTCGAACAAGGAGATCTTCCTGCGCGAGCTGATCAGCAACGCGTCGGACGCGTGCGACAAGCTGCGTTTCGAAGCGATCGCTCATCCGGAGCTGCTGGAGGGCGGCGCCGATTTCGCGATCCGCGTGGCGTACGACAAGGCGGCGCGCACGATCACCGTGTCGGACAACGGCATCGGCATGTCGCGGCAGGAGGCGATCGAGCACCTCGGCACGATCGCCAAGAGCGGCACGCGCGAATTCTTCGCACGGCTTACCGGCGACCAGCAAAAGGACGCGCAACTGATCGGCCAGTTCGGCGTCGGCTTCTATTCGAGCTTCATCGTCGCCGACCGCGTGACGGTGATTTCGCGCCGCGCCGGTACGAGCGAGGCGGTGAAGTGGGAGAGCGACGGCAGCGGCGAGTTCACCGTCGAGCCGGCCGAGCGCGCGACCCGCGGGACCGACGTGATCCTGCATCTGAAGGAAGGCGAGGACGAGCTGCTGTCGCACTGGCAGCTCAAATCGATCCTGACCAAGTACTCCGACCACATTGCAACAAAGATCCGGATGAGGAAGGAGGAGTGGGACAAGGATAAGAACGCGTACGTCGTCAGGGACGAGGAGGAGACCGTCAACCAGGCCAACGCGCTGTGGGCGCGCGCGAAGGCCGACATCACCGACGAGCAGTACAAGGAGTTCTACAAGCACGTCAGCCACGACTTCGGCGACCCGCTGGCGTGGACGCACAACCGTGTCGAGGGCAAGCAGGAGTACATCCAGCTTCTGTACATCCCCGGCCGCGCGCCGTTCGACCTGTGGGACCGCAACAACCGCCACGGCGTGAAGCTGTACGTGCGGCGCGTGTTCATCATGGACGACGCCGAGCAGCTAATGCCGCCGTACCTGCGCTTCGTCCGCGGCGTGATCGATTCCAATGACCTGCCGCTGAACGTGTCGCGCGAGATCCTGCAGGAATCGCGTGACGTGCGCGCAATCCGCGAGGGCTCGACCAAGCGCGTGCTCGGACTGCTGGAGGACCTCGCCGAGAACCGCAAGGACGATTACGCGAAGTTCTGGGCCGAATTCGGCCAGTGCCTGAAGGAGGGCATCGGCGACGATGCGGCCAATCGCGAGCGGATCGCCAGGCTCTTGCGCTTTGCGACCACCGCGAGCGACACGCCCTCGGTGTCGTTCGCCGACTACGTCGGCCGCATGAAGGACAAGCAGAAGGCGATCTACTACCTGGCCGCCGACTCGCTCGCGGCCGCGCAGAGCAGCCCGCACCTGGAGATCTTCCGCAAGAAGGGCGTGGAGGTGATCCTGTTCACCGACCGCGTCGACGAATGGATGCTGACGTTCCTGCGCGAGTTCGACGGCAAGGAACTGGTGTCGGTCGCCAAAGGCGATCTCGACCTGGGCGAACTGGCCGACGCGCAGGAGAAGGAAGCGCAGGCGAAGGTCGCCGACGAGTACAAGGACCTCGTCGCGCGGGTGAAGCAGGCGCTTGGCGAACGGGTCCAGGACGTGCGCGTCACGCTGCGGCTCACCGATTCGCCCGCGTGCGTCGTGGCCGACCGCGACGCGATGAGCCAGCATCTGCAACGGCTGCTGAAGGCCGCCGGACAGAAGGCGCCGGATACGAAGCCGATCCTGGAGTTGAACCCGAACCATCCGCTGGTGCAGCGGCTGAAGTACGAGTCGGACGACAAGCTCGGCGAATGGGCCGCGCTGCTGCTCGATCAGGCCGTGCTCGCGGAAGGCGGATCGCTCGACGACCCGGCCGGGTTCGTCAAGCGCGTGAACACGATGCTGCTCGACGCGGCGGCGAAGTGAACGCGCGGTGAAGCTTGAATGCCGGTCGATCGGCGAGGCATCGCTGCCCTCACCCTCGGTCCCTCTCCCTCTGATGAGGGAAAGGGAAGAAAGCCCCTGGCCCGCATCAGCGGGACAGCGGTGGGGGTGAGGGCGCGCAGTTCGGGCAAGCGGCTCAAGGGCTTTCCGCCGGTCCTCGACACGCACGTGCGAGTCCTGATCCTCGGCAGCTTTCCGAGTGAGGCGTCGCTCGCCGCCGGTCAGTACTACGCGCATCCGCGCAACCAGTTCTGGCCGCTGCTCGGCACGTTGATCGGCGAGCCGCTGGCGCAGTTGCCGTACGAGCAGCGGCTGAAACGCGTGCTCGCGCACCGCATCGGCATCTGGGATGTGCTCGATGCCTGCGAACGAGTGGGCAGCCTCGACAGCAACATCCGCCGGTACCGGCCGAACGATTTCGCGCGGCTGAAGCAACGGGCGCCGAAGCTCGAGCGCGTGATCTTCAACGGCGGCACCGCGGGCCGGTTCGCGCGCGAGTTCGCGGCAGCCGGATTCGAGACGCGCATCGCCCCTTCGACCAGCCCGGCGCACGCGGCGCGCAGCTTCGAGCACAAGCTCGCGCTGTGGCGCGCGGCGCTGCAGGACTGATGGCCCGCGGGCGTCGCGCGTCGCGCAGTGCGGCGCCGCGCGTGACGATCTCCGAGCAGGCCGGGGTGCGCTATCTGCACTTCGGCACCGAGTGGGTGCAGGGTGCGATGCGGATCGCGCGGCCGTTCGCCCTCGAACTCGATTACCAGAAGCAGATGATGGCGCCGCTGCTGTTTCTGCCCGAGCCGTACCGCATCGTTCAGCTCGGGCTCGGCGCCGCAGCGCTTGCCAAGGCGTGCTGGCGCGCGCTGCCGGACGCCGAGATCCTCGTCGTCGAGCTCAGTGCCGAGGTGGTCGACGCTGCGCGCCATTGGTTCAAGCTGCCCGACAGCGAACGGCTGGCGGTGACGCTGGAGGACGCCGAGGCGTTTGTTGCCCACCCGCGCCGGCGCGGCAGCGCCGACTGGCTGCAGGTCGATCTTTACGACGCGGCGGCGCGCGGGCCGGTGTGCGACAGCGTCGAGTTCTACCGCCGCTGCCGCGCGCTGCTGGCCGCGCCCGGCGTCGCGGCGATCAACCTGTTCGGCCGCGGATTCGAGTCGAGCTTCGCGCGCATCGCAGAGGCGTTCGAAGACCGCGCGATCGTGCTGCCGGAGGCGGAGGCCGGCAACCGCATCGTGCTCGCCTTCACCGGCGCGCCGCTGGAGCTGACCTTCGCGCAACTGTACGAACGCGCCTCTGACATCGAACGCCGCTTCCGTTGGCCGGCGCGGCGCTGGGTTTCCGGCATCAAGTCCTGCAATGGGTTCGAGCACGAATTCGCACTCTGAGACGGCGGATCCGGCCTCAGCGCGGCTTATCCGGCCGGCTGACGCAGGATCGCGTGCTTGACAGCCCCTCGACCGCCGATAGGCTCGAATTGATTGTGGGGGTGTCGCCACTCACGCATAATCGCGATCTCATGGAGTCCCGCCCCGCTGCATCGGCCCCCGCCGCGGCGCCCGCCGCGCCGTTGCCGAAGCTTTCCGCGCACGAATCCGAATCCTTGCTCAGGCAGGGGCTGGAACTCGCCGCCGGCATGGTCGATGCCGAGTTTCCGGCGATGTGCCGGCCGGCGGCGGATGCGCTGGTCTCCCGCGTCGATGCCGACGCGGCTGCGCCGCACGTGCGACGGCTGATCTTCGGCAAGGGCGTGGAGTTGCGCGATCTGTTCGTGCGCAACCTGCGGCGGCGGCAGGACGACATGGTCGGGCGGCTGATGGTCCGCCCGCGCGCGAACAAGAAGGTGCAGGAGATCTCGGCCGACGAGCTGACGCTGGTCGAGGCGGATGATTGGGTTTCGAATCCGGCCGTCAACCGGATCGCTGGGCGGCTGCGCGGCCAGTTCGAGGAGATCCTGCGCGATCTCGACGTGGTGGTCAGCTTCCTGACCGGGCGCGAATCGCTGCGCACCGGCAACGACCCGTTCGCCCCCGAGCTGTTCGTCCACGCGCTGGCCGGCGCGGCGAGCGAACTCGGGCTCGAATCCGACGCGATGGAGCCGCTGGTCGATACCTTCGAGGCGCCGTTCGCCAGCGAGCTGAATCGCGTCTACCGCGCCGTGCTCGACCACATGCGCGTGCGCGGCCTCGACGTCAAGGCGATCCGCCGCGAGCTGGCGGCACGGCAGGCCACCGCGTTCAAGAACACCGTAACCGGCGCCCCCAGGACCGGCGCGCAGCCATCGTCGCCGTTCGCGCAGGAGGCTTTCGGATTGCCGCTCGCGCCGAACACGATCGGTCCGGTGCCGCAAGTTCCGGGCGGCGCAGGCGCCGGTGCCGGCGCGGGCGGGGGCGACGGCCAGACGGTCGCGGTGCAGATGCCGCTGAATGCGGCCGCGGCGCTGACCAACCTGATGGCGCGCCTGCAGGCGAACGTGCGCGGCGAGCCCGTGCCGCGCGGTCTGCAATCGCTCGGCGTGGCGCCACCGCAACTGCTCGAGGCGGTGGCCGAGTTCCAGCAGCTCGGGCTACAGGGGCTGCAGGGTGCGGCGATCACCACGCTCGAGGGCGAGGCGGGCGCCTGGCGCGAGCACCTGGTCGGCAAGGCGAACCGAACGGTCGACAAGCTGACGATCGAGATCGTCGGCATGCTGTTCGACCACGTGCTGCAGGACAAGCAGGTGCCGGTCGAGATCAAGGCGCTGATCTCGCGCCTGCAGTTCCCGGTGCTTAAGGTCGCGCTGATGGACGCCGATTTCTTCGCGTCCGGCACCCACCCGGCGCGGCGGCTGATCGACCGCATCGCCAGCACGTCGATCGGCTGGGAGCCATACGGCGACGAGAACGAGAAGTACCGCGCCGAGGTCGAGCGGGTGGTGCGCGTGGTGCTGGAGAAGTTCGACAAGGACACCGGCATCTTCGAGCGGCTGCTCGGCGAGTTCGACCTGTTCGTCGGCGAGACGTCGACGCGCGACAACGACCCGGTCGCGCGCGCCAAGCGCGCGCTGGAAGAGGCGGAGAAGCGCGAGATCCTGGTGATCAACACCACGATCCAGGTGCGGCGCGCGTTCGAGCGCGTCGAGCTGGAGCCGTACCTGCGCGACTTCCTAGTCGGGCCGTGGGTGCAGGCGCTGGTCACCGCGATCATGCGCGACGACGAGACGCCGGGTTTCTCCAAGGCGTTTCGCCAGGTGATCCACGACCTGGTGTGGAGCGTGCAGCCGAAAGTGTCGGCCGACGAGCGCAAGCGTCTGGTCGCGCTGATCCCGCCGATGATGCGGATCCTGCGCGACGGGCTCGCGTCGATCCGGATGCCCGAGCACGAGCAGAACCAGTTCTTCCAGCAACTGATGCAGTCGCACGCGATGTCGGTGCGGCCGGTCGACCAGGCGACCTACATCAAGTCGTCGCTGGTGGCCACCGAGCTGCGCTCGCGCATCGACGAGATGCGCATCTCCGGCACGTTCCCGATCACGACGGTGGCCGGCGGCATCAAGGTGTCCGAGGGCGCGCTGCTGCGCGCGGCCGAGCAGCATTCGGCGCAGGTGATGATCCCGGTCGCGCCGACCGACGTCGGGCCGCTCGACCGCGGCGAGGAAGCCGAACTCGACGAGAAGATCGCGACCTGGCAGCGCGGCACGTGGTTCGACCTGTGGAACGGCACCGAATTCATCCGCGCGCGGCTGCGCTGGATCAGCCCGCTGCGGACGCTCTTCATGTTCAGCTGCGAGAAGGAACTGCAGGCGCGCGTGCTGGCACCGGACGTGCTGAAGTCGTACCTGAAGCGCGGCTTCCTCAAGCCGCTGGAGCGCGATCCGCTGATGAAGCGCGCGGTCGACGGCGTGATGAGCGAATTCGAGAAGACACCCAGGCGCGCCGAGGAACTCGCGGCCCGCTTCGGTGGGTAGTTCGTGCGCGCCGGCGCTGCCGCGGCGTCTGCGCTGCTCCCAGTGAAGTCCGCCGACAGCGCGCCGGCGCCGAAGGGCGCCGCGCCGGCCGGGCGCGTGTCGCTTTCCTACGTGGTGCACGGCCTGTTGGCCGACGGCCTGATGCAGCCGGCCGACGCCGAGCGCGTGCTGTCGGTCGGCAGCCGGCAGACGCAGGTGCACCCGGTCGCGCTGCTGGCGGAAATGAACCTGCGCGGCCCCGCGCCCGCGCGCGAACTGCTCGACCTCGAGCGGCTGACGCAATGGCTGGCTGGCCGGAGCGGGCTGCCGTACCACCACATCGATCCGCTGCGGGTCGATTTCACGCGCGTGGTCGACGTGATGTCGAGCGCGTACGCGACCACCTATTCGATCCTGCCGGTCGCGGTGACCGCGAGCGAGGTGACGGTCGCCACCTGCGAGCCGTTCCTCGACGGCTGGCTGCGCGAGATCGAGCAGATCTCCAAGCGCACGATCAGGCGCGTGGTCGCCAATCCGCTCGACATCGCGCGCTACACGACCGAGTTCTACAAGCTCGCGCAGTCGGTCAAGGGCGCGAACAAGGCAGCCACAACCAGCCTGGTCAGCAACTTCGAGCAGCTGGTCGAACTGGGCGGCAAGGTCGACGCGGAGAACGCGCACGTCGTCACCATCGTCGACTGGTTGCTGCAGTACGCATTCGACCAGCGCGCCAGCGACATCCATCTCGAGCCGCGGCGCGAGCAGGGCGTGGTGCGCTTTCGCATCGACGGCGTGCTGCACCAGGTCTACCAGGTGCCGCCGGCGGTCATGCACGCGATGGTCAGCCGCATCAAGCTGCTCGGCCGCATGGACGTGGTCGAGCGCCGCCGGCCGCTCGACGGCCGCATCAAGACCCGCGTCGGATCCGGTGCGAGCGCCGGCCGCGAGGTCGAGATCCGGCTGTCGACGCTGCCGACCGCGTTCGGCGAAAAGCTCGTGATGCGGATCTTCGATCCCGACGTGGTCGTGCGCAGCTACGCCGAACTCGGTTTCTCCGACAAGGAGGAAAAGCTGTGGGAGGACCTGATCCACCGCCCCTCCGGGATCATCCTTGTCACCGGGCCGACCGGTTCCGGCAAGACGACCACGCTGTACTCGACGCTGAAGCAACTGGCCACCGACGAGGTCAACGTCAGCACCGTCGAGGACCCGATCGAGATGGTCGACGGCAGTCTGAACCAGATGCAGGTGCAGCCCGGCATCGACCTGACCTTCGCCGAAGGCCTGCGCGCGCTGATGCGGCAGGACCCGGACATCATCATGGTCGGCGAGGTGCGCGACAAGGAAACCGCCGACATGGCGGTCAATGCGGCGCTGACCGGCCACCTCGTCTTCACCACGCTGCACACCAACGACGCGGCGAGTTCGATCGCGCGCCTGCTCGAGCTCGGCGTGCCGCCGTATCTGGTCAACGCGACCGTGATCGCCGTGCTGGCGCAGCGGCTGGTGCGCACGCTGTGCCCGCACTGCAAGGCGCCGGGCGAGCCGATCACCGCCGCGCTGTGGAAGGAACTGGTGGCGCCGTGGCGCTCGGCGCTGCCAAGCCGCGCGTACCAGCCGGTCGGCTGCCTCGAATGCCGCCGCACCGGTTACCTGGGGCGCACCGGGCTGATCGAGCTGCTGGTCATCAGCGACACCGTGCGCGAACTGGTCGCGCGCGGCGCCGGCATCGACGAACTGCGGCGCCAGGCCGCGCAGGACGGCATGCGTTCGCTGCGCCTGTCGGGCGCGCAGAAGATCGCGCAGGGCGTCACCACGATCGACGAGGTGCTGCGCGCAGCACCGCCGTTCGACACGTAGGGAAGCGCCGCGTCGCCCCGGCGCAGGCCGGGGCCCAATTCTGGGCATCGCAACTTGGGCCCCGGCCTGCGCCGGGGCGACAAACCGCTACTTGCTCAGCTGCCGCATCGCCCGCGTCAATCCCTCGAGCGTCAGCGGGAACATCCGCCCGGTCACGATCTGGTTGATCACCGCGATCGACTGCCGGTACTGCCACAGGCCTTCCGGCTCCGGGTTGATCCAGACGTGCTTCGGGAAGTGGTGCGTGAAGCGCTGCAGCCACACCGCGCCGGCCTCCGCGTTGTTGTGCTCGACCGAGCCCCCCGGCTGCAGGACCTCGTACGGGCTCATCGTCGCGTCGCCGACGAAGATCAGCTTGTAGTCGGGGTTGTACTTGCGCAGCACGTCCCAAGTGTCGAACTTCTCCGCGAAGCGGCGCCGGTTGTTGCGCCACACGTACTCGTACACGCAGTTGTGGAAGTAGTAGAACTCGAGATGCTTGAACTCGGCCTTGGCCGCCGAGAACAGCTCCTCGACGCGCAAGATGTGCTCGTCCATCGTGCCGCCGACGTCGAGCAGCATCAGCACCTTCACCGTGTTGTGCCGCTCCGGCACCATCTTGATGTCGAGCCAGCCGGCGTTGCGCGCGGTCGACAGGATCGTGTCGGGCAGGTCGAGCTCGAGGTCCGCGCCCTCGCGCGCGAAGCGACGCAGCCGCCGCAACGCGACCTTGATGTTGCGCGTTCCGATTTCGACCTCGTCGTCGTAGTCGCGGTACGCGCGCGCCTCCCACACCTTGACCGCGGAGCGCCCGCCCTTGCTCGGCCCGCCGATGCGGATTCCTTCCGGATGCGCGCCGCCGTGGCCGAACGGCGACGTGCCGCCGCTGCCGATCCACTTGTTGCCGCCGTGGTGCGCGCCGTCCTGCTCTTCCAGCCGCTTGCGGAACTCCTCCAGCAGCTTGTCGAAGCCGAGCTTCTCCAGCCTGGCGATCTCCTCCGGCGAAAAATCGCGCTCCAGGAGCTGCCTGAACCACTCGTCCGGGATCTCCTTGGTGAAGCCGAGCGTGGTGCGCACGCCGTTGAAGAACTCGCCGAACGCGCGGTCGAACTTGTCGAACTGCGCCTCGTCCTTGACCAGCGCGGCGCGTGACAGGAAGTAGAAGTCGTCGATCGACGGCCGGATCACGTTCTTCTGCAGCGCCTCGAGCAGTGTCAGCAGCTCGTTGATCGACACCGGCAGCCGGGCGGCGCGCAGGTGGTAGAAGAAGTTGATCAGCATTCTTCCCTCACCCCCTGCCGCTGTCCCGCCGATGCGGGCGAGGGGAGTTCCGTGCCAGCCGCAGCTCGAGATGCCGCTTCACGTCGCGCCACTCGGCGGCGAGGATGCTGTAGAGCACCGTGTCGCGCACCGTGCCGTCGCGCCGTGCCTGATGGTGGCGCAGCACGCCGTCCTTTTTTGCGCCGAGCGCGGCGATCGCCGCCTGCGACGCGAAGTTGAAGTTGTCGGTGCGAAAGCCCACGACCTGGCAGCCGAGCGCCTCGAACGCGTGCGTCAGAAGCAGCAGCTTGCAGGCGGTGTTCACGTGCGTCTTCTGGCAGCGGCGCGCGTACCACGTGTAGCCGATCTCGACGCGGTCGATCGGCGTCACGATGTCGTGGTAGCGCGTCGAGCCGACGATGGTGCCGCTCGCCAGGTCGCGCACCGCCCAAGGCAGCATGTGTCCCGCTTCCTGTCCCGCCAGCGCCGCCGAGATGTAGGCGTGGGTTTCTTCCGGCGAAGGGACCGACGTGAACCACAGCTTCCATAGTTCGCCGTCGGCCGCCGCAGCGGCCAGGCCGTCGTGATGCTCGCGTGCGAGGGGTTCGAGCCGGACGCCGTGACCCTCGAGCGTGATCGGTTGCGGCGTTTTCACGTCAGCGACGGCAAATGGGGCCCCGGCCTTCGCCGGGGCGACGGAAACCCGAGCGTTGACCGGCGACGCGAGCGCAGCGTCGCGCCGTCCGCGTCGAACGCGAGGGCAGGTTGCGGCGGCCAGGATCGCATCCCATCGCGAGACCCCGCCCCCGTCCGCAACCTACCTGTTGTGGCGCGCCATGAAGACGAGCCGCTCGAACAGGTGCATGTCCTGCTCGTTCTTCAGCAGCGCGCCGGCCAGCGGCGGCACGAACAGCTTGTCGTCCTTCGCCCGCAGCGCCTCGGGAGAAATCTGCTCGGCCACCAGCAGCTTCAGCCAGTCGAGCAGTTCCGACGTCGACGGCTTCTTCTTCAGCCCCGGCAGCTCGCGGATGCCGAAAAACACCTCCATCGCATTCTTCAGCAGCTCCTTGCGCAGCCGCGGGAAGTGCACATCGACGATCGCCTGCATCGTGTCCTTGTCGGGAAACTTGATGTAGTGGAAGAAGCAGCGGCGCAGGAACGCGTCGGGCAGCTCCTTCTCGTTGTTCGACGTGATCACCACCAGCGGCCGGTGCCTGGCGACGATCGTCTGCCGCGTCTCGTACACGTAGAACTCCATCCGGTCCAGCTCGCGCAGCAGGTCGTTCGGAAACTCGATGTCGGCCTTGTCGATCTCGTCGATCAGCAGTACCGCCGGGTGCTCCGACTCGAACGTCTGCCACAGCACGCCCTTGACGATGTAGTTGTGGATGTCCTGCACGCGCGCGTCGCCGAGCTGAGAATCGCGCAGCCGGCTCACGGCGTCGTATTCGTACAGCCCCTGCTGCGCCTTGGTGGTCGACTTGATGTGCCAGGCGAGCAGAGGCATGCCGAGCGCGCGCGCGACTTCCTCCGCCAGCATCGTCTTGCCGGTGCCGGGTTCGCCCTTGATCAAGAGCGGCCGCTGCAGCGTCAGCGCAGCGTTGACCGCGAGTTTCAGGTCGTCGGTGGCGACGTAGGTGGCGGAGCCTTCGAAGCGGGACATGGAATCGGCAGGGAGGCGTGAACCGGAGCGAGTATACGCAGCGCGTGGTTTTCTTAAGGGGCTATCGCAGATAGAATGCGCGCCGCTTCACGCCGCAGCGGTTCGCGCGACGACTTGTCGCTGCTGCCGGCCTCGATTCTCGACGGAACGGAAATGCGATGAAAAATGCACCTACCGCAGTTCTGGTGACGCTGCTGGCGCTGCCTCTGGCCGCCGCCGCGCAGGCGGCCGCGCCGGCCGCGCCCGCGGCAAAGAGCGCGCAGCCCAATATCTCGCTGTGCGTCGGCTGCCACGAAATTCCGGGTTATCAGGCGTCGTTCCCGCGCGTCTATCACGTGCCCAAGATCGGCGGGCAGTCGGAGAAGTACCTCGAGGCGGCGCTGCACGCGTACAAGAAGGGCGAACGTGACATGCCGACGATGCGCGCCATCGCGGCCGGCCTGAGCGACGAGCAGATCGCCGCGCTCGCCGCCTATTACGCGGCGCGCGGTTCGCAAGCCAGGTAGGAGCGAGACGATGACACTGATGAAGATCGCCGCCGCGCTTGGCGTCACGCTGATGGGCAGCGCGTGCGCCGCCGACCTCGACGCCGGGCGCAAGATCGTCGAGGCGCAGTGCGCGGCCTGCCACGGCAAGGACGCCAAGACGCCGATCGATCCGGCCTATCCGAAGCTGGCCGGCCAGTACCCGGACTACCTCGCCAATGCCCTCGCCGACTATCAGTCGGGCGCGCGCAAGAATGCGATCATGGCCGGCATGGCCAAGCCGCTGTCGAAGAGCGACATCCGGAACGTGGCCGCGTATCTCGCGAGCCTGCCGGGTCCGCTGACGACCCCTACCGAGTCGCGCCTCGCGCGCTGAGCCGGCGCTGCAGGCACTCGAGGTACGCGGCGTTGATCGCCTCGGTGTCGGCAGGCAGCGCGCCGCGCTGCGCGCGCCACACGATCTCGCCCAGGCATTCCATCGCTTCGTGCGCGGCATCGTGCTCGGTGGCGGTGCGCGCCGCCAGCCGCGCGAACGCGCTGCGAATCCCCGGCGGCTGATCGATCGACAACTGCTCCTCCAGCGCCAGGTGCATCGACAGGTGCAGGAACGGATTGGTCACGCCGCGCTCGACACTGAATTGCTCCGCCAGCGCGCGTTCCGGGTCGTCGAGCAGCGCGTGATATTCCGGATGCGCGGCGATCCACTTCAGCGCAAGTCCCTCGAGCGGCGTCAGCAGTTCGCCCGCGTTCTGCTTGCGCCATGCGTCGCAGAAGAAGCGGCGCACGTCTTCCTTCGACGGATTGAACATACGAAACCCGGGCTCTATCCGGGCGCCGGCGTCTTCGGCCTGAATTCGCACCAGCGCGCGATCGCGCAGCGCCAGCACTCCGGCTTGCGCGCCTTGCACACGTAGCGGCCGTGCAGGATCAGCCAGTGGTGCGCGTGCCGGCGGAATTCGCCCGGAACGAACTTCTCCAGCTTGCGCTCGACTTCGTCGACGTTCTTCCCCGGCGCGATCCCGGTGCGGTTGGCGACGCGAAAGATGTGCGTGTCGACCGCGATCGTCGGCTCGCCGAACGCGACGTTCAGCACTACGTTGGCGGTCTTGCGGCCCACGCCGGGCAGTTGCTCCAGCGCCGCGCGCGCGCGCGGCACCTCGCCGCCATGCCGCTCGGCGATCAGCTGCGCCAGCCGCGCCACGTTCTTCGCCTTGGCGCGATACAGGCCGATGGCGCGGATGTACGGGATCAGCCCCTCAGCGCCGAGCGCGGCGATCGCCGCCGGCGTTTTGGCGACTTTGAAGAGTTCGCGCGTCGCGAGGTTCACGCTCTTGTCGGTCGCCTGGGCCGACAGCACGACGGCGACCAGCAGCTCGAACGGCGAGCTGAATTCCAGCTCCGACTGCGGATGGGGATTGGCGGCACGCAGCGTCGCGAAGATCCGTGCGCGCTTGTCGGCGTTCACGCGGCCTGCCCCTGGCGGCGCCGGCGCGCGCGTTCGAGCGCGGCGGCGACGATCGCCTGCCTGTCACCCGCCTGCGGCGACGACGGCAGAGGGACCGCGAGCCGCGCGGCCGCGCGCTGTTGTCGCGCCAGTCGCGCGCTGCGCGCGGCAAAGCGTGCGCGCGCTGCGTCGGCATCGTCGCGGCGCCACGCGCGCGGCGGATCGACCGGGACCATGGCGATGCAGTCCATCGGGCAGGGCGGCAGGCACAGGTCGCAGCCGGTGCACCATTGCGCAAGCACCGTGTGCATCAGCTTCGCGGCGCCGACGATCGCGTCGACCGGACAGGCCCGGATGCACAGCGTGCAGCCGATGCAGCGCGACTCGTCGATCAGCGCGACGCGCAGCGGCTGTTCGACGCCGTTGGCGGGGTTCAGCGGCAGCGCGGGCCGGCCGAGCAGGGTGGCGAGCTTGGCGATGCCCGCGGCTGCGCCGGGCGGGCACTGGTTGATGTCGGCGGTCCCGCCCGCGATCGCCTGCGCGTAAGGCCGGCAGCCCGCGTAGCCGCACTTGGTGCACTGGGTCTGAGGCAGCAGCGCGTCGATCGCGTCGGCGAGCGAACTCGGGTCGGGCATGCGGCGATTATCGCAAGCGCTCGATCGCCGACAGCGTGTCCCGATAGCGTTCAAGGCGTGGCCCGCCGAGGGCGACCGCGCGCTGCGCGGCGGCCAGCGCTTCGGCGCGCCGGCCGAGCGCGGCGAGCGCATTGGCGAGGTTGTTCCAGGCGTCGGCCGAGCGCGGGTCGAGCGCGGTGGCGCGCTCGAACGCGGACGCCGCCTGCGCGGGGTCGCCGGCGGCGAACGCGGTGTTGCCGAGCCCGATCCACGCCAGCGACAATCCCGGCGCGCGTTCGGTCAGCGCGCGATACGCGGCGACCGCGGCCTTCGCGTCGACGCGCTCCAGCGCGAGCGCCGCGGCGAGCAGCGCGTCGGGCGCCGGCGTGCGCGGCAGATTCGCCGGCGCCGTCGCGACCATCGCCCAGTGGCCGCCCCTGGCCCAGGTGCGCTCGAACACGTCGAAAGGCAACCACTGCTGCTCGGTGACGCCCGAGTGCAACGCGATCTCGCCGCGGTCGAGGTCGTAGCCGATCGCCACCGCGTAGTGCCACATCGGCGCGATCGGCAGCGACAGGTTCTGCAGCACAAGCACCGGGCGCCCGTCGGCGATCTCGGTCAGCAGCGCGTCGAGCCGCGGCGGCAGCACGACCGCCAGCCGTCCGTGACGGCGCGCGGTCGCGAGCATTTCGGGCTGCAGTGAGCCTTCGCGCGCCGGCAGGTAGACCTGCGGTTGCAGCGCATCCGGTGTCGTCGCCAGTCCCGAGGCGTCCAGCATCATTGCCAGCGCTGCCGGACCGCACTGGTACTGCTGCTGCGGGAAGAACCGCACGTTGGCGAGCAACGCCTGCCGCGGCAGACCCGCGGGCGCGTGCGCGGCGAGTCCGGCGGTCTGCGGCGGCGTCGCGCAGCCGGCAAGCAGCAGCGCGATCAGCAGCGCAAAAAGAACAACCCCCGCCGAAGCGGGGGTCGTGTCCCGGTCGATGGTCGCGATCAACGGATCGGGCGGGTGAACGGGAAGACCTTGGTCAGGCCGAGGATGTCGGTGATCAGCAGCAGCACGAAGATGAACAGGATCACGCCGATGGCGTCGCCGCCGGCGGGCAGCTGGTCGAGCCGCTGCGCCAGCAACTGCGCCTCGTCGTCGGTCAGCGCATTAACGCGCGCCTGCACCTCGTCGGGCGCGACGCCGCGCGCCGCCAGCGCGTCGCGCACCTCGTCGCGCGCCAGCAGTTGCGACAGCCGTTCGCGCGCCGCCGTTGTCTGTTGCTGCTGCGCGATTTCATCGGTCCCGACCATGCCGGCCTGCGCGGGCAGGGGCAGGCTCACGCCAAGCACGCAGACGGCGGCAACGGTGGCGATGGTGCGCCGGAAGAAAGTCATGGTGTCTCCTCGCAGAAAGGCCTCGCGGCCGGAGGAGCCGAAGTTTGCCATGCGGCGCGGCGCGGCGCATGCGCCTGCGGTCAGACGTTTGCCCGAATGAAGTCCCTGATCTCGGGGTAGATCACCTCGCGCCAGCGGCGACCGGAGAAGATGCCGTAGTGGCCGACATCCTTCGCGGTCAGATGCCGCTGCCGGCTCTTCGGGATCGACTTGCACAGGTCGTGCGCCGCCTGCGTCTGGCCGCTGCCGGAGATGTCGTCCAGTTCGCCTTCGATCGTGAACAGCGCCGTGCTGCGGATATCCTCCGGCGCCACGCGCTGGCCGCGCACGAACCACGTGCCGCGCGGCAGCGCGTGCTCCTGGAACACGATGCGGATCGTGTCCAGGTAATACTCGGCCGGCAGGTCGATCACCGCGTTGTACTCGTCGTAGAAGCGGCGGTGCGACTCGACGTCTTCCTCGTCGCCCTTGACGAGGTCGAGGTAGTAGTCCCAGTGCGAATTCAGGTGCCGGTCCGGGTTCATCGCGACGAAGCCCGCGTGCTGCAGGAACCCGGGGTAAACGCTGCGCAGGTAGCCCGGATGCGTGCTCGGCACCTTGAAGATCACGTTGTTCTCGAACCACTCGAGCGGCTTGCGCGTCGCCAGTGCGTTCACGTCGGTGGGATTGCGGCGCGTGTCGATCGGGCCGCCCATCATCGTCATCGAGCGCGGACTCGCCGGGTCCTTGTTGGTGGCCATCAGCGAGATCGCGGCCAGTACCGGCACCGTCGGCTGGCACACCGAGATCACGTGCACGTCCGGGCCGAGCCGCCGCACGAACTCGGTCACGTATTCGACGTAGTCGTCGAGGTGGAACGGGCCGCGCGCGATCGGCACCAGCCGCGCATCGATCCAGTCGGTGATGTAGACGTCGTGGTCCGGCAGCAGCGCGCGCACGGTGTCGCGCAGCAGCGTGGCGTGGTGACCCGACAGCGGGGCGACCACCAGCACCGTCGGATCGTCCTTGCGCTTGGCCTGGCCGTTGGTGAAGCCGCGCTTGAAGTGCAGCAACCGGCAGAACGGCTTGTCGACGACGACTTCTTCCTTGACCGGCACTTTGCGGCCGTCGACTACGGTCGGGCTCAGTTCGAAGCCGGGCTTTTCGTACGGCTTGCCGATGCGATGCAGAAGGTCGTAACCGGCCGCGACGCGGCGTGAAAACGGGGTGTAGGAAAGCGGACTGTAGGGGGAGGAGAACAACTCGGATGTGGCTTGCGCCCACACCGACAGCGGATTCATGAACTTGCGCTGCAGATCATGCAGGTGATACAGCATTCGCTTCCTCGCCCAACGCCTCCATTGTCTACGCCCTTACTCGTAGCAGATTTGCGTGAGATTATGCTCGCGCGTTTGCGGCGCAGCAAATCCGCTGAAAGGCCGGCATGGGACGCGCGATCCTACGTAGGGAATTCTTGCTTCGCGCGGTTACCAGTAGTTCTCGACCGCTAGCTGTCCCGGCACGCCGCGCCGCGACGTGGAGAAGCCGCGTGCGGTCAGGCGCTTGCGCGTGTCGGTCACCATCTCGGGATTGCCGCAGATCATCACACGCGAGCGCGACAGATCCAGTCCCACCCCGACCCGGCTTTCGAGCTGGCCGCTTTCGATCAGCGCCGGAATCCGCTGCCCGAGCGCGCCGTCGAATTTCGCTCTCGTTACCACCTGCACGTACCGCAACTTTCGTGCCCGGGCGCGGAAGTGCTTATGCGCCCGGAAGCCCTCGATCGTCTGCTGGTACGCCAGTTCGTTCGGATAGCGCACGCTGTGCACGACGATCAGGTTTTCGTAGTCGTCCCAGGTCTTGTGCTCCCACAGGATCGAGATGAACGGCGCAAGTCCCGTGCCGGTCGCCAGCAGCCACAGGTCCTTGCCCCGCTCGAAGCGGTCGCAGGTCAGGAAGCCGTAGTTCATCTTCTCGACGTACACGGTATCGCCGACGCGCAGACGCGACAGCTCGGACGTGAAGTCGCCGCCCGGGATCACGATCGAGTAGAACTCAAGGTGCTCGTCATAGCTCGCCGACACGATCGAATACGCGCGCCACACGATGCGCGTGCCGGACGGGTTCTTCGGATTGTCGGGATCGGGTTTGGCCACGCCGAGCCGCGCGAACTGGCCCGGCGTGAAGCGGAACCCCGCGTAGCGCGTCAGCCGGAACGAGAACAGGTTCGGTGCCCACGGATGGATCCAGAGGATCTTCTCCGCGGTGTATTTGTCGGGTGCGACCACGAATGCAGCGCCGGGATCAGCGCTCCAGCAGGTGTTCCTTCTGCCTCACATCTTTCCACTCGTCGGCGTCGGCCGGGTGCGGCTTCATGCGCGTGATCGGCGGCCACTTGCGCGACAGCTCGGCGTTAAGTTTGATGAAATGGCGCTGATCCTCCGGCACGTCTTCCTCCGCGTAGATCGCGTTGACCGGGCACTCGGGGATGCACACGGCGCAGTCGATGCACTCGTCGGGCTCGATCGCCAGGAAATTCGGGCCCTCGCGAAAGCAATCGACCGGACAGACATCGACGCAGTCGGTGTACTTGCACTTGATGCAGGGCTCGGTGACGACGTGGGTCATCGCGTGTTCGGGAGGCGTTCGTTGAGGGCGCGATATTCTATCGCGCCGCGTCATCCGATCCGGCTTTGTCCACCTTGCCGCTCAGAGGGATTTCGATGCACTTCTCAGTCACGCGCAGGACGCTGATCGCCGCCGGCGCTTCGGCGCTGGTTGCACCGTCGGCGCGCGCGCAGCCCGCCAAGGGCGGCGCGCCGATCCGGATCGGCGAGATCAACAGCTACTCGACGATCCCGCAGTTCCTCGTCCCGTATCGCAAGGCGTGGGAGCTCGCGGTCGAGGAGGCCAACGCCGCCGGCGGCCTGCTCGGGCGACCGGTCGAGGTGATCGCGCGCGACGACGCGGGCAAGCCTGACGACGCGATCCGCCATGCGACCGAACTGGTCGCCAACGAGAAGGTCGATCTGCTCGCCGGCACGTTCCTGTCGAACGTCGGGCTCGCTGTCTCCGACTACGCGCTGCGCAACAAGGTGCTTTTCGTCGCCAGCGAACCGCTGACCGACGCGCTGGTGTGGGAGAAGGGCAACCGCTATACGTTCCGGCTGCGGCCCAGCACCTACATGCAGAGCGCGATGCTGGTGGAAGAGGCGGTGAAGCTGCCCGCCAGGCGCTGGGTCACGATCGCGCCGAACTACGAGTACGGCCAGAGCGCGGTCGCGAGCTTCAAGGCGCTGCTGAAAGGCAGGCGCCCCGACATCGAGTTCATCGCCGAGCAGTGGCCGGCGCAGGGGAAACTGGAAGCCGGCAGCACCGTGCAGGCGGTCCTCGCCGCGCGGCCCGAGGCGATCTTCAATGTCACCTTCGGTGCCGACCTGACGCGGTTGGTGCGCGAGGGCAACCTGCGCGGGCTGTTTCCGCGCGTGCCGACGGTGAGCCTGCTGTCGGGCGAGCCCGAGTATCTCGATGCTTTGCGCGACGAGACTCCGAAGGGCTGGATCGTCACCGGTTACCCGTGGGACCAGATCGCCACCCCCGAGCACGCCAAGTTCTTCAACGCCTACTACAGGCGCAACAACGACACGCCGAAGCTCGGTTCGGTGGTCGGCTACAGCGCGATGCAGGCGATTTTCGCCGCGATCCGCAAGGCCAATTCGACCGATACGGAGAAGCTGATCGCCGCGCTGCGCGGCCTGCAGTTCACCACACCGTTCGGCCCAGCCACCTTTCGCGCGCTCGACCAGCAGTCGACGATGGGCGCGTACGTCGGCAAGCTCGATCTGCGCGGCGACAAGGGAACGATGGTCGACTGGCGCTACGCCGACGGGGCGAAGTACCTGCCGAGCGACGACGAGGTGCGCAAGAGAAGGCCGGCGGAGGCGATGAAGTGAGGATTGCGGATCGCGGCTCGCGGATTGCGTAGACCGTGCTCGGTCAGCGCTCCGCCCCTTCCGTCGCGGTCATGGCCTGTCGGGGTAAGGGCGCCGCTTCGCGGTCCGTCCACTCGCGGTGCACACGCTCCGCGCAATCCGCAATCGGCAATCCGCAATCCCAATGACGCAGCTCCTCGCCCAGCTCCTGACCGGCCTCGCGTACGCCTCCACGCTGTTCCTGGTCGCGGCGGGTCTGACGCTGATCTTCGGCGTCACGCGGGTGGTGAACTTCGCGCACGGGTCGCTGTACATGCTCGGCGCGTATCTCGCGTCGACCTTCACCGCGGCTCTGCCGCCGACAGCCGCGGGCTACTTCGGCGGCATGCTGCTGGCGGCGCTCGTCGTCGCCGTGGCCGGCATCGCGATCGAGGTACTGGTGCTGCGGCGGATCTACGCGGCGCCGGAGATCTTCCAGTTGCTCGCGACCTTCGGCGTGGTGCTGATCGTGCAGGATCTGGCGCTCGCGATCTGGGGTCCCGAGGATCTGTTCGCTCCGCGCGCGCCGGGGCTGAAGGGCAGCGTCGAGATCGGCGGCGCGCTGGTGCCGCAGTACACGCTGTTCCTGCTGGTGGTCGGACCGCTGGTGTTCGCGCTGCTGTGGTTCGTGTTCCGCCGCACGCGCTGGGGCATCGACGTGCGCGCCGCCACGCAGGACGGCGAGATGGCCGGCGCGCTCGGCGTGAACCGCGCGCTGCTCTTCACGACCGTGTTCGCGCTCGGCAGTTTCCTCGCGGGGCTGGCGGGCGCGCTGCAGATTCCGCGCGAGTCGGTGAACCTGCAGATGGATCTCGGCGTGATCGTCGAGGCGTTCGTCGTCGTCGTCGTGGGCGGGCTCGGGTCGATCGGCGGCGCGGCGCTGGCGTCGATCCTGATCGGTCTGCTGCACGCCTTCGGAGTCTGGCTGCTGCCGCAGTCGGCGCTGGTGCTGGCGTTCGTCGCGATGGCGCTGGTGCTGATCGTGCGGCCGTTCGGACTGCTCGGCCGCGCCGAGGTCGTCGCGCATGCGCAGCGCGCCACGCATGCACCGTTCCGGCCGGCGCCGGCCGCGCTGAAGTGGCTGACCGGCATCGGCGTCGCCGCGGCGGCGAGTGCGCCGCTGTGGGCGGGCGAGTACCTGCTGGTGATCCTGACCGAGATGGCGATCCTCGCGGTGTTCGCCGCCAGCCTGCATTTCTTCATGGGGCTGGGCGGCATCACGTCGTTCGGCCACGCGGCGTTCTTCGGCCTCGGTGCCTACGGTGCCGCTGTGCTCGAGAAACATATGGATGCGCCATTCGCGCTCGGCGTCGTGACGGGACCGCTCACAGCGTTGCTCGGAGCGCTGGTCGCCGGGTGGTTCGTGCTGCGCGCGCAGGGTGTGTACGCGGCGATGCTGACGCTCGCATTCGCGCAGATCCTGTGGTCGGCCGCGGTGCAATGGGTCGAGGTCACCGGCGGCGACAACGGCGTGCTCGGCCTGTGGCCGCCGGCGTGGCTCGCGTCGAAGTCCGCGTACTTCCTGTTCGCGCTGCTGCTGGCGCTGGCGAGCCTCGCGCTGCTGCGGCGCGCGGCGCTGGCGCCGTTCGGCTTCGCGCTGCGCGCCAGCCGCGACGCCGAGGATCGCGCCGCCGCCAGCGGCATCGACACGGCGCGCGTGCAGTGGACCGCGTTCGCCGCCGGGGGTTTGTTCGCCGGGCTGGCGGGCGTGCTGAACGCGTACCAGAAGGGCTCGGTGTTTCCGAACGTGCTGGCGATCCCGCAATCGCTCGACGCGCTGGTGATGGTGCTGCTCGGCGGGCTGCAGACGCTCTCCGGCCCGATCGTCGGCGCGCTCTCGTATCACGCGCTGACCGTGGAACTCACCCGCACGACCGAGCACTGGCGGCTCGCGCTCGGGCTGGCGATCGTGTTGCTGGTGCTGGCGTTCCCGCAGGGCATCGCGGGCTTCATGCGCGCGCGCTGGGAGAAGGCCGCGTGACGCTGCTGGTCCTCGAAGGCGTGCGCAAGCACTTCGCCGGCGTGCATGCGGTCGACGGCGTGACGCTGAACGTCGCCTGCGGCGAATTCACCGCGCTGATCGGCCCCAACGGCGCCGGCAAGACGACGCTGTTGTCGACCATCGCCGGCCAGTTGCGCGCCGACGCGGGCCGCATCGCGTTCGAAGGGCGCGCGATCGACGGTGCGGCGCCCGCGCGGCTCGCGCGGCTCGGCATCGGCCGCACTTTCCAGACCGCGCACGTGTTCGCGTCGATGACGGTGCTGGAGAACCTGCAGCTCGCGCTCGCGGTGCGCGGCGGCGCGCAGTTCGATGTCGTCGCGCCGCTGTGGCGCCGCGACGCGCGGCCGGCGCGCGCGCTGCTTGAACGCGTCGGGCTCGGCGCGGCCGAGCGCGCCGCCGCGGCCCACCTCGGTTACGGCGACGTGAAGCGGCTCGAGTTCGCGCTCGCGCTGGCCGGTGCGCCGCGGCTGCTGCTGATGGACGAGCCGACCGCAGGCATGGCGCCGGGCGAGCGGCGCGCGCTGATGGACCTGGTGCGCGATGTCGCGCGCGAATCGGGGCTCACGGTGCTGTTCACCGAGCACAGCATGGACGTCGTGTTCGGCTATGCGCGGCGCGTGATCGTGATGGCGCGCGGAGTTGTGATCGCCGACGGCGCGCCTGCGGCGGTGCGCGCCGACGACGCGGCGCAGGCGGCGTACTTTGGCGAGGAAGCATGAGACCGCCGGGCCGCCCCAAGGGCGGATCCCCGAGCGCACAGCGCGAGGGTAATCCAGTGAGCGCCGCGCTGCGCGTGCGCGGACTGAACGCCTGGTACGGACCGGCGCAGGCGCTGTTCGATTTCGATCTCGACGTGGCGGCGGGCGAAGTGGTTGCGCTGATCGGCCGCAACGGTGCCGGCAAATCGACCACGCTGAAGGCGATCATGGGGCTCGCGCGCGCGACCGGAACGATCGAGCTCGGAGGCGAACGGATCGACGGCATGGCGAGCCACGCGCGTGCGCGGCGCGGCCTGGGCTACGTGCCGGAGGAGCGCCGCATCTTCACCGATCTGACCGTGCGCGAGAACCTGTGGGTCGGCGCGCGCACGCGCGCGCTCGATGTCGAGCCGCTGCTCGCGCTCTTTCCGAATCTGCGCCGACTGCTCGACCGCTCGGCGGCGCAAATGAGTGGCGGCGAACAGCAGATGCTGGCGCTCGCGCGCACGCTCGCAGCGCGCCCGCGCATGGTGCTGCTCGACGAACCGTCGGAGGGCATGGCGCCGAAGATCGTCGCCGCGCTGGCCGAAGCGGTCGCGCGGATGAAGGCGCAGGGGGTGAGTGTGGTCTTGTCGGAGCAGAACGCGCGCTTCGTCGCGAGGGTTGCCGACCGCGCGCTGCTGCTCGAGCGCGGGCACGTGGTCGGCACCGCAGCGGGCGATGAACTGGCGCAACCGGGCGAGGCGGTGCGGGCGGTGCTGGGGCTGTGAATCAGTGTGCGGCCGGCGCGGCCGTCTTCAGCGTGAACCAGAACCGCGTGCCGGCGCCGACGCTGCTGTCGACGTGGATCTGGCTGCCGTGCAGCTCGACGATGCGCTTGACGATCGCCAGCCCCAGCCCGCTGCCGCTCGAAGCGAGCGTGCGCGCCTTGTCGACGCGGTAGAAGCGCTCGAAGATGTGCGGCAGGTCGTCGGGCGGGATGCCGCTGCCGGTGTCGCGCACCTCGACCAGCGCGCCGTCGTCGTGCGCCAGCACCGCCAGCGTGACCCGGCCGTCAGGCGGCGTGTGCGCGAGCGCGTTTTCCAGAAGGTTTTCCAGCGTGCGTTCGAGCAACCCGATGTCCGCATGCACGAAGCCGAGCGCGTCGTCGAGCTCGAGCGCGAGCTGCACGTGTCTGCCCTGCGCCGCGAGCTGGAACTTCTGCAGCACATCGCGCGCCAGCTCGCCCAGTGCGACCGGCTCGGCGTCGATGCGATAGCCGTCGAAGTCGAGCCGTGCCAGATCGAACAGCTCCGAGATCAGCGTCTGCAGGTGCTCCGCCTGCCGCTGCGCGATGGTCAGGAACGAACGCCGCTCCTGCGCGCCGAGCGACTGCTCCTTCAGCAGCAGCGTGTCGAGGTAGCCGCGCAGCGACGCCAGCGGGCTCCTCAGATCGTGCGACACGTTGGCGATCAGCTCGCGCCGCAGATACACGTTCTCTTCCTGCAGCCGGTTCTTCAGCTGCTCGACCTCGGCCAGCGCGCGCTGCAGTCCCTCGTGCGCGCGCAATCGCTCCAGCTCGGCGGCGGCGCGGCCGGCGGACAGCCGCAGCACCGCGAGCGCGAGCGTCGCATCGGGCATCGGCGCGGTGCCGACCAGCGCCACGTGGCCGATCACCTGTCCACCCGAACTCACCAATGGCATGCCGAGATAGCTGTGCGCGTTCCAGTCGGCGAGCCCCACGTCCTGCGGAAAGCGCGCCTGCAGGTCGTCGGCGTAATGGCAGACCTCGCCGTCGACCACCTGCTGGCACGGCGTGCCGGGCAGCGCGAATTCGAAGCCCTCGCCGAAGTCGTCGCCGTTCCAGAACGCGCGCGTGCGCACGATGCGGCCGCGCTTCGGATCGTCGCGCAGGCACTCGGCGACGAACACGTAGCGCACCTCGAGCGCCTGCGCCAGATTGCGCACCAGCGCGCGGAAGAAATCGCCGCCGGTGACGGTCGCGGTGCCGGCCTCGATCGCGCGCAACCGCTGCTCGGCGCGCTGGCGCTCGTGCATCTCGCGCGTCATCCGGTCGAGCAGGCGCGCGCTGTGCAGCGACACCGCGGCCTGCGCGGCGAGGATCTGGATCACCTCGATCCCTTCGGGGCGGAAGGCGTCGCGTACCAGGCTGTTCTCCAGGTACAGCGCCGCGCGCGCGCCGCCCTGCTGCACGATCGGCAGGCACAGTACCGACCTGGGCTGCGCCGCGTCCAGGTAGGGGTCGCGCGCGAAGCGCTCGTCGTGCAAGGGGTCGGTCAGCACCAGCGCCGCCTGCGTGCGCAGCACGTAGTTGACGACCGCGGCACTGCACAGGTGCGGCGGCGCCTCCATCGGCGCATCGTGCAGCTCGATTCCGTCGTCGGACTCGGTGCCGCCGGCGGCGACCACGTGCGCTCCGTCATCCAGCACCTCGACCAGCGCGCCGCGGCTGGCGCCTGCGCTCTGGATCGCGATCCGCAGCATCTGCCGGATCAGCGTGTCGAGTTCAACGTCGGCGGCGAGCGCCTGCGCCGCCCTGCCGATCGTCGCGCGGTCGAGCGATTCGGCCGCGTGCGCCGGCACCGCGGGCGCGCCAGCGCCGAGCAGCGCGCCATGCTGTTGCGCCAGCTGCCGCACCTTCGCGTGCGCGCCCCATTGCGCGTAGCAATCGCGCGCCGCGCGCAGGTAGACCGCGGCCACCGTGCGATTGCCGCGCTCGAGCCACAGCCGCCCGCAGCGCTCGTTGGTGAGCGCGCGCTGCTGCACGTTGGCGGTTTCGTCGGCGAACGCAATCGCGCGCTCGTACAGGTCGAGCGCGCGCAGCGGCTGCCCGGTGATCCGCGCCAGCTCGGCCGACAGGATCAGCGCCCAGCAGCGGAAGTTCTCCGGGCAGCGGTCGGCCAGCGCGTCGAGCTCGCGCCGAGCGGCGCGCAGCGTTTTCAAGGCGGCGGCGCGTTCCACGGCGTCGGCGGCCGCGTGCGCGTCCGCCAGCCGCAGTCCGTTCCAGAACGCGTACAGCACGCTCCATTGCATGCCGACCAGTTCGCTCGCGGCGCCTTGCACCGCGCACGCGGCCTGCGCCGCGCCCTCGGTATCACCGAGCAGGAAGCACACGTGCAGCCGCGCGATCGCATGGAACATCGAGAAGAACGCGTTGCCGCGGTAGGCCGCGGCGTAGCGATCCTCGTCGAAGTCCGGATGCGACAGCCGCGGCGCGTCGGTGGCGCCCTGCAGCGCGAGCGACCACGCGAGCATCAGCCGCAGCGCGTCGGCGAAGCTGTCGTTCTTCAGCCGCGCCAGCAGCTCCAGGTTCGGCTGCAGGTCGGAATTGAAGCGTGCCAGGTCCTGCGCGGCGGCGAATGCGGGCCATGCCTCGGTCGACGCGCCGTACGCCGCGTACAGGAAGTCGCCGTTCTCGAGCCCGGCGCGACATGCCGCCTTCGCGTAATCCAACCAGCTCGCAAACGGCCGGCACCACAGGTTGACGTGCGCGTGGAACTGCTGATAGACCTTGGCGCGCAGCCGGCGGTCGTCGAGCCGCTCGTTGACCGCGAGCGCGAGGTTGCCCCATTCCCACGCCTCGCCGTAGTCGCCGTTGACCGGGCCCGCGCTGATCGCGTGCGTGACGTAGCCGTAGGCGGATTCCGCGGCGTTGCCGTGCGCGAGCGACAGGCGCACCAGCGTGGCCGAGATCAGGCGCGCCAGCGTCGCATCGCCGTGGATGTACGCGGGCGACCACGCGTCGGTCAGGATCTTCATCACCATCTGCATCGACGGATCGGTCATCGGCGGCAGGTCGATCAGCGCGGCGATCGGGCGGCCGGCGCGCCGCGCGCGGATCTGCGCGATCTCCGCCGCCAGCGCGGCGCGCTTGGCGCGCGCCGACACCGGCAGCGCGATGCCGAGCGCGGCCAGGCCGCCGCGCGCGGCGGCGAGCGCATCGCCGTAGCGCGCCAGGTTCTCGAACTGGATCGCGCGCAGCCGGTGCACGCGCGCCCGGTCCAGCGCCGACGCCGCGCGCTGCAGCAGTTCGTCGTACTGGCGCAGCGCGGCGTCGAAGTCGCCGCACAGGTAATCGCACTGTGCTGCCTCCAGGTGCAGCGCGAACGCCGGTTCGTACTCGCGACTCCAGTGCTCCGGCGCGAGCAACGCGCGGCCGGCGCGGTAGTAGCCGCGCGCGCTGCGGTAGGCGGCCGCCGATTTCGCTCTGTTGCCGGCGGCCAGGTTCAGCCGCGCCAGCGCCAGCCGCTCGGCCGGCGCGTCGATCAGCGCCGCGCCCAGGTTCAGGTGCGACACCGCGTCGAAGATGCGCTCGATCCCCGCCGCCTCGCCGCTCGCCGCCGCGTCGCCCGCCAGCGTGCGGCCGACGTGCAGGTGCACGCGCGGGCGGTCGAACGCGCCGATGCGCGCGTACGCGGCCTGCTGCACGCGGTCGTGCAAGAACGCGAACCCGTGGTTCGACTCCGGCACGATCAGCCCTTCGGCCAGCGCGACCTCAAGATCGTCGAGCGTGGTGCGCAGCGGCTGCGCACACACCGCCGCGAGCGTCGGCGCGTCGAAGCGGTTGCCCAGGAACGCTGCCAGCGCAAGCGCGTGCTCGGTCGCGCCCGGCAGGCGATCGAGCTTGCGGCTCAGCAGCTCGCCCACGTCGTCGGCGGCCGACGCGGCGATGGCGTCGAGCCGGCACGTCCACGCGCAACGCTGCGGATCAAACACGATCAGCCCTTCGCGGTGCAGGGCGGCCAGCGTCTGGGTGACGAAGAACGGGTTGCCGCCGGTGCGTTCGAGCAGCAGCCGCGCCAGCGGCTCGGCGCGGTTGCGTTCCGCGTGCAGCGTGTCGGCCGCCAGTTCCGTCAATGCGGGCAGCGCGAGCGGTCCGAGCGCAATGCGCCGGATCGCCACGGCTTCGGACTGCAGCGAATCGAGCGCCCGCGCCAGCGGGTGCGCGGCATCGACTTCGTGCGCGCGCCAGGCTCCGATCAGCAGCAGGTGGCGGATCTGCGCGCTGGTCGCCAGCGCCCGCAGCAACTGCAGCGTGGACGAGTCGGCCCACTGCAGGTCGTCGAGGAAGATCGCCAGCGGCGCCTCGGCGGTGGCCAGCGCGGCGACGAAGTTCTGGAACGCCAGCGTGAAGCGGTTCTGCGCCTCGGCCGGCGGCAGCGGCGGCGCCGGCCGCTGCGGCCCGAGGATCAGCTCGATCTCGGGAATCACCTCGGCGATCACGGCCGCGTTCGGGCCGAGGCTCGCGCCGAGGCGCGCGACATCGCGCGCCAGCCGCGCCGGCGCCTCGGCCAGCAGCCGCTGCACGCACTGGCGCAGCGCCTGGACCAGCGCCGCGTACGGCACGTCGCGCGACAACTGGTCGAACTTGCCGCTGACGAAATTGCCGCGGCTGCGCGCCACCGGCTCGTGCAGCGCCTGGATCAGCGCGGTCTTGCCGATGCCGGCCGCGCCCTCGACCAGCAGCAGGGTGGTCGGGCCGTGGCATGCCACGTCGAACGCGCCGATCAGCGCGGCGCGCTCGGCGTCGCGGCCGTACAGCCGCTGCGGCACGGCGAAGCGGTCCGACACGTCGGCGGCTGCGATCGGGAAGTCGGCGATGCGGCCGCGCTCCGACCATTCGCGCCGGCAGCGCTGCAGGTCCTGCTGCAGGCCGTGCGCGCTCTGGTAGCGCTCCTCCGGCTGCTTGGCGAGCAGCTTCATCACGATCCGCGACAGCGGCAGCGGCACCGTCGCCACGGAGGCAGGGGCCGGCGGCGTGCGCGCGATCTGCGCGTGCATCAGCTCGAGCGGATCGTCGGACACGAACGGCGGATGTCCGACCAGCAGCTCGTACAGCAGCGCGCCGAGCGCGTAGAAATCGGTGCGCCAGTCGCATGCGCGGTTCACGCGCCCGGTCTGCTCCGGCGCCGCGTAGGGCAGCCGCGTGCGGTACTGGTGCTCGGCCAGCGGCGCGCAGGCTTCGGCCGCGTCGCGTGCGGCGTCGCTGAAATCGGTCAGGCGGACGCGGCCGCTGCGCTCGTGCACCAGCACGGAACGCGGGCTCAACGCGCGATGGATGATGCCGGCGGCGTGCAGCCCCGCCAGCGTGGCGGCGATCTGCAGCGCGTAGTCAAGCACCCAGCCCAGCGGCGCGGACCGCGCGGCGATCAGCGCCGCCAGCGGGCGGTCGTCGCAATCCTCCAGCACCAGCGCGCAATGCTGGTCGTTGCATACCAGGTCGAGCGCGCGCGTGACGCTGTCGACCGGCGGATCGCTGAGGATTTCGTATTCGCGCTTCAGCCGCGCCAGATCGTCGGCGAACGAGGGCGCGAGCGCCGGCAGTTTGATCAGCACCGTGCCGTCGCGGCCGGCGATGCGGCCGCGGTGCAGGCGAAAGCGCGCGTCGCTCGCGAGCTCTTCCGTGAGCTGGCAGGGCGACGCGACGACGAGGTCGGGCACGGGTTCGTCCCAGGGCGGAGGCCGCCGAACATTAGGAGCACGTCGGCGCCGGCGCAAGAAGCGTTCACGCGATGTGATGGAAATTTGAACTTCGGCGGCAGGCACGGCGGCACAATGAGGCGTCGCAGTTCCGACGAGGAGTCGAAGTGCCGTCGCAGCGCCGTGTTCTGGTCATCGAGGACCACCAGGAGATCGCCGAACTGGTGCGGCTGCACCTCGCCGACCTGCCGTGCGAGGTCGAGCTGGCCTACGACGGCGCCAAGGGGCTGGCGCTGGCGGAGGCGAAGCCGTACGACCTCGTGATCCTGGACCTGATGCTGCCGGGACTCGACGGGCTGGAGATCTGCAAGCGGCTGCGCGCGCGGCAGAACTACATGCCGATTCTGATGATCACGTCGAAGTCGTCGGAGTTCGACCGCGTGCTGGGACTGGAACTTGGCGCCGACGATTACCTGGCCAAGCCATTCTCGGTGATCGAGCTGATGGCGCGCGTGAAGGCGATTTTCCGCCGCGTCGATGCGCTGGCGCAGCCGTCGGCGCAGGTGCCGAAGTCGATCGCCGCGGGCGAGCTGGCGATCGACGTCGAGCGCCGCCACGTGACGCTGGCCGGCCGCACGATCGAGCTGACCGCCAAGGAGTTCGACCTGCTGGCGTTCTTCGCCGCGCACCCCGGGCGCGTGTTCAACCGCGGCCAGCTCCTTGACAAGGTGTGGGGCTATTCGCACAGCGGCTACGAGCACACGGTCAATTCGCACATCAACCGGCTGCGCGCGAAGATCGAGGCCGATCCGGCCAACCCGCGCTACATCCTGACCGTGTGGAGCGTGGGGTACAAGTTTGCAGAGGTGGCGTCGTAGTGATGCGGTGCGTCGGCGTCCCCGCCCCCGATTCGAGCACTCGAGGGCGGGCTCCGGCGGGGCCCCAGTGCCTTTGGAGACGATGTCCGGATTCCCGCCGGCGCGGGAATGACACGCGCGTCAGTGCGCGGCGCGCGCGTCGAACCAGTCCTGCTCGAGCAGCGCGCGCAGCGTGGTGCGGGCGCGGTGCAGCATCACGAAGCAGTTGTTCGGCGTGATGCCGACCGCGGCGCAGATCTCCGGCGTTTCCATGCCGAGGATCTCGCGCATCGTGAACACGCGCGCGGCGTTCTTCGGCAACCGGTCGATGCAGCGCTCGAGCACCTCGAAGAAGCGCCGCTGGGAAAGCGCCTGTTCCGGGTCGCCCCAGTCCGACGGCGGCACCTTCCACTGGCCGTCATCGGTGAAGAGCGCGCGCGGCTCGATCGTGCCGTCGTCGGCTTCTTCGTCCAGCGGCAGCTCGCGCGACTGGCGCCGGAACGTGTCGGCGACCTTGTGCTTCAGGATCCCGAACAGCCACGTGCGCACCGATGAGCGGCCGGCGAAGTTGGCCGGCGCCTGCAGCGCGGCGAGCAGCGTGTCCTGCACCGCGTCCTCGGCGGCGGCGCGGCTGCCGAGCAGCCACAGCGCATAGCGCAGCAGCGCCGCGCGGTGCTGCTCCAGTTCGCGCGGGTCGATGTGCGTCAGCGCGCCGACCGCGCGGTCGAAGAATTCGCCCGCGGTGGCCGGGCCGCCGGCCTCGTCCAGTCCGTCGAACGCAGGTGCGATGTTCTGTGCCATGCTGTCCTCCGCCTTCTCGTTGCGGCGAAGGATGCGCGGCGCGTCTCACCGGGCACTCACGGAAGCTTCAAATTTCGGTCACGGCCGAGGGTGGCCTGCCCCTACAATCGGGCGAAACTGCCCGCACAGCCCAGCGCGTGATCATCACCAGCCTGCTCGACACCGACCTGTACAAGTTCACGATGATGCAGGTCGTGCTGCATCAGTTTCCGGGCGCGCAGGTCGAATACCGCTTCAAGTGCCGCAACGCCGGCGTCGATCTGACGCCGTACATCGAAGAGATCCGCGAGCAGATCCACTGGCTGTGCACGCTGCGCTTCAAGGAGTCGGAGCTCGAGTACCTGCGCGGCATGCGCTTCATCAAGAGCGACTTCGTCGACTTCCTCGGGCTGTTCCAGCTCAACGCGAAGTACATCACGGTGCGGCCGGCGCCGCTCGCCAACGGCGAGATCGAGATCGTGATCAAGGGCCCGTGGCTGCACACGATCCTGTTCGAGATCCCGGTGCTGGCGATCGTCAACGAGGTGTACTTCCGCGCCACGCAGATCGAGCCCGACTTCGCCGAGGGGCGGCGCCGGCTGGCAGCGAAGATCGCGCTCGTCCGCGACGATCCGACGCTGGCGGGCGCCAACGGCCCGAAGATCGCCGACTACGGCACGCGCCGGCGCTTCTCGCGCCTGTGGCACGACGAGGTGCTGCGCACGCTGAAGGACGAACTGCGCGACAACCTGGCCGGCACCAGCAACGTGATGTACGCGGCCAAGCACGGGTTGATTCCGCTCGGCACGATGGCGCACGAGTACCTGCAGGCGTGCCAGGCGCTCGGTCCCAGGCTGCGCGATTCGCAGACTTTCGGCTTCGAGTCGTGGGCCCAGGAGTACCGCGGCGACCTCGGCATCGCGCTGTCGGACGTGTTCGGGATGGACGCGTTCCTGCGCGACTACGACAGGTACTTCTGCAAGCTGTTCGACGGCACGCGCCACGACTCGGGCGATCCGCTCGAATGGGGTGAGCGCATGATCGCGCACTACGAGAAGATGCGCGTCGACCCGAAGACCAAGACGCTGGTGTTCTCCGACGCGCTGACGATCCCCAAGGTGATCGAACTGTTCCGCCGCTTCAACGGCCGCGCGCGGCTGGCGTTCGGCGTCGGCACCAACCTGACCAACGACCTCGGCTACACGCCGCTGCAGATCGTGATCAAGATGGTCCGCTGCAACGGCCAGCCGGTGGCGAAGCTGTCCGATTCGCCGGAAAAAAACATGTGCGACGACGCCGCCTATCTCGCGTACCTGCGGCAGGTGTTCGAGATCAGGAGCTGACGCCGGCGAGCGATCCCAAAATGGCGCCAGCGCGCGGCGGAATAACCGGCGCCGTGCGCATGTTCACGTCGGATCGGGTTCTAAGGAGGAGACCATGATCCGACGCCACCCGCTTCTTTCCGCAATGCTGTGTGCCGGCGCGCTGACCGCGCTTCCCGCCGGCGCGCAGACCGTCCACGCCACCCTGATCGGCTACCACGAGGTGCCGGCGGTGGCATCGCCCGCAAGCGGGCGCTTCAAGGCAAAGATCGACGAGGACGCCGGCATGGTGTTCTGGGAGCTCAGCTATGAGGGGCTGCAGACGACCGCGTTCATGTCGCACATCCACTTCGGCCAGCGCGGCGTCAACGGCGGCATCAGCGTGTGGCTGTGCGGCACGCCGAATGTGCAGCCGAACCAGGTGATCCCGGCCGGGCTGCCGGCCTGTCCTGCGCAGGGCGGAACGCTGAACGGATCGTTCGGCGCCAACGCGGTGATCGGGCCGGCGGGCCAGTTGATCGGCGCGGCGCAGTTGCAGAAGCTGATCGACGCGATGCGCGCCGGCGTCACCTACGTCAACGTGCACACCAGCACGCCCTCCGGCGGCGTGCCCAGCGGAGAGATCCGCGGCCAGATCCGGCGCGGCGACGGTGACGACCGCGGCCGCGGCAAGGGCTGATCGGCAGACCACGGTTGCCGACCAGGGGCGGCCCCGGCCGCCCTCTTTTTTTCGGCGCGGCGGCGCGAGAAGGGGCGGCCATATAATCGCCGGCCCATGCCCAAGCTCTCCCGACGCGCCGACAGCCTCGGCACCGAAAACGCCTTCGTCGTGCTGGCGGAGGTCAACCAGCTGATCCGCGCCGGCAAGGACGTCATCTCGTTCTGCATCGGCCAGCCGGATTTCCCGACGCCGATGCACATCCAGGACGCAGCGATCGACGCGATCCGATCGGGCAAGCACGGCTACACGCCGTCGGCCGGCATCGACGAGCTGCGCGCCGCCGCGGCGCGCTCGATGTCGGAGCTGCGCGGCATCGAGATTGCGCCCGACGAAGTCGTGGTCGGCGCGGGAGCGAAGCCCTTCATCGCGTACGCGATCGCGTCGGTGACCGACTACGGCGTCGGCGACGAGGTGATCTTCCCCGTGCCGGGTTTTCCGATCTACGAATCGCAGATCCGCGCCCACGGCGCGGTGCCGGTCGCGCTGCCGCTGCGCGAGTCGCGCCACTTCGCGTTCGATCCGACCGAGCTGGAGGCGCGCATCACCCCGCGCACGAAGCTCTTGATCCTGAACACGCCGCACAACCCGACCGGGGGGTTGCTGACGCGGGCCGACCTGGAGGCGATCGCCGCGGTACTGAAGCAGCACCCGCAGGTGTGGGTGTACGCCGACGAGATCTACTCGAAGCTCGTCTACGACGGCCGGTTCGTGTCGATCGCGTCGCTGCCCGGCATGCGCAGCCGCACCATCATCTCCGACGGCGCGTCGAAGACCTACGCGATGACCGGCTGGCGCATCGGCTTCACCGCCAGCCGGCAGCTCGCGCCGGTGTTCACCCGCTGGATCACCAACACCGAATCGTGCGCGTCGCAGATCAGCCAGTGGGCCGCGCTCGCGGCGCTGACCGGGCCGCAGCGCGACGCCGACGCTATGCGCGAGCGCTTCCACGCGCGGCGCGACCTGATCGTGCGGCTGCTCAATGACGTGCCCGGCTTCCGCTGCGCCAGCCCCGGCGGCGCGTTCTACGCGTGGCCGAACGTGACCGAGGCGTGCGCGCTGATCGGTGCGAAGGATTCCGAGGAACTGCGCAAGCGGCTGCTGAACGAGGCGGGAGTAGCGGTGTTGGCCGACATCCATTTCGGCCCCCGAGTCGAAGGCGACGGGCAGCACATCCGGTTTTCCTACGCGGCCAGAGAGCAGGCGATCGAAAGCGGCGTGGCGCGCATCGCCGACTTCGTCAAGCGCGCCACGCTGCCGCCGCGCAAGTGATGGATGCGTCGCAGGCACGGGCGGCGATCCTGGCGCGGATCCGCGCCAACCTGCGGCGCGCGCCGCAGCCGGCCGCCGCCGAGCTCGCTGCGGTCGCCGACTACCTCGCGCAGCATCCGGCGGGGCCGCGGCCGAAGATCGAAGGCGACCTGGGAATCCGCTTTCGCGCGATGGCCGAACGCAGCCAGAGCACGGTCGACGAGGTGGCGCGCAGCGCCGATGCGCCGGCCGCGATCGCGCGCTATCTCGCCGCGCAGCAACTCGAGCCGCGCGCGGTGATCTGGCCGACGCTCGCGCCGTTGGACTGGAAGGGGGCCGGCATCGAAGTCGAGGCGCGCCCGCCGCGGCGCGACGAATCGCAGGGCTCGGACCGCATCGGCATCACCGGCTGCTTCTGCGCGCTGGCGGAAACCGGCACGCTGGTGCTGCTGTCCGGCCCCGACACGCACGCCTCCACGCACCTGCTGCCGGAGACGCACATCGCGCTGGTGCCGGCCTCGCGCATCGTGCGCGACATGGAGGACGCATTCGCGCTGATGCGCAGCGAGCGCGCAACGCTGCCGCGCTCGGTCAACATGGTCTCGGGCCCATCGCGCACCGGCGACATCGAGCAGACGATCGTGCTCGGCGCGCACGGGCCGTTTCGCGTGCACATCGTCGTCGCCGTCGAGGAGTGACCGGCCATGCGCCTGCGCGTCGTCGTGACCCGCCGCATCTTTCCCGAGCTGATCGAAGAGCTGCGCGCGCGCTACGAACTGGTCGACAACCAGGAAGACGCGGTGTGGAGCGCGGCGCAGCTCGCCGAGCGGCTGCGCGACGCCGACGGCGCGCTGCTGACCTCCGGCGAACGCGTCGACGACGCGCTGCTCGCCGCGTGCCCGCAGCTCAAGGTCGCGAGCAACATCGCGGTCGGCTACAACAACATCGATCTGGCGGCCTGCACGCGCCACGGCGTGGCGGCGACCAACACGCCGGACGTGCTGAACGAGGCGACCGCGGACCACGCGTGGGCGCTGTTGCTGGCGGCGGCGCGCCGCATCGGCGAATCGGAGCGCTGGCTGCGCGCCGGGCACTGGCAGCGCTGGACCTTCGAAATGTTCATGGGTGCGGAACTGCACGGCACCACGCTCGGCGTGCTCGGCATGGGCCGCATCGGTCGCGCGATCGCACGGCGCGCGCAGGGTTTCGGCATGCGCGTGCTGTATCACAACCGGCGCCGGCTGCCCGCCGCGGAAGAGGGCGCTGCGCACTGGGTGACCAAGGAAGATCTGCTGCGCGCGGTCGACCACCTGATCGTGATGGTGCCGGGCGGCACCGAGACGCGCCACCTGATCGGGAGCGCGGAACTGGCGCTGATGAAGCCGACCGCGGTGCTGGTCAATGTCGCGCGCGGGGGCGTGGTCGACGACGATGCGCTGGCGGCCGCGCTGCGCGCCGGAAGGCTGGCTGCCGCGGGGCTCGACGTGTTCGAGGACGAACCGAAGGTGCACGCGAGCCTGCTCGCGCTGGAAAATGCGGTGCTGACGCCGCACATCGCGTCCAGCACGCGCGCCACGCGCGAGGCGATGGCGAAACTGGCGATGCGCAACCTCGACGACGTGCTGCAAGGGCGCCGCCCGGCGGCGCTGCTGAACCCCGACGTGTGGGATCATCGCCGCCACTGACCCGGAGCTGACCGATGTCCGACATCAAGTACGTGCGCAGCCACAGCCTGTCGCTGAAGGAAGCCAGGAAGGTGGCGCAGAAGACTGCCGACGATCTGGCCGACGAATACGACCTCGAGAGCGAGTGGAACGGCGACACGCTGCACTTCCACCGCAGCGGCGTCGAAGGTCACATGCGCGTGACCGACAAGCAGATCGACCTGAATGTCAAGCTCGGCTTCCTGCTCAAGCCGTTCAAGGCGAAATTCGAGCAGCACATCGAGCGGCACCTGGACGGACTGCTGGCGCAGGCCAGGCCAGCCAAAGTGGCGACGGCGAACGCGAAAGGCGGCGGCCGCAAGGGCTGAGGTCAGTTCGGCAGTGCCCGCACCTCGGCCGGGTCGATCCCGACCCGCACCTGCGCGCCGACCGCGAGCAGCGGTTCGCTCGCCAGATGCGGGGCGTCCACGGTGAGCGTCCGGCCGCCGGCGCGCACGCTGTAGCGCGTGAACTCGCCGAGGAACTCGCGCCTGTGCACCTCGGCATCGAGCCAGATGCGCCGCCCATCGGTGGCGCTGCCGCGCGCGACGACGGCAAGTGTGTGCGGGCGCACCGAGACCGCGGTCGCCTCGCTTGCCAGCGGGATCGCGCCGAGGCCGTCGATCTCGAACGACCGCCGCGCGCGGTCGTAGCGCCCCGTCAGGAAATTGGTGGTGCCGACGAACTCGGCGACGAAGCGGTTGACCGGGTTGTCGAACAGCTCCGCCGGCGCGCCCACCTGCTGCAGCACGCCCTGGTCGAGCACCGCCATGCGGTCCGCGGTCGTCATCGCCTCTTCCTGGTCATGGGTGACGAAGATCGTCGTGATGCCGAGCTTGCGCTGCAGCGACAGCAACTCCTGCCGCATCTCCTCGCGCAGCTTCTTGTCGAGGTTCGACAGCGGCTCGTCGAGCAGCAGCACCTGCGGCTCGATCACGATCGTGCGCGCCAGCGCCACCCGCTGCTGCTGGCCGCCGGAAAGTTGATTCGGGCGGCGCCTGGCGAACTGCGTCAGGCCAACAAGTTCAAGCGCACCGGCGGTGCGGCGGCGGATCTCGTCGTTGGACAGCCGCCGCTCGACCAGCCCGAACGCGACGTTGTCGTGCACGGTCAGGTGCGGCCAGAGTGCATAGCTCTGGAACACCATGCCGATGTTGCGTGCGTGCGGGGCGACCGCGGTGATGTCGCGGCCGTCGACGAGCAACTGGCCGCGGCTGTGGCGGTTGAAGCCCGCGATCAGCCGCAGCAGCGTGCTCTTGCCCGAGCCGCTCGGACCGAGCAGCGCGAAGAACTCGCCCGGTTCGATCCTGAGGGTGATGTCCTTCAGCACTTCGTTTCTGCCGTAGGACAGGGCGATGCGGATGCATTCGACCGCGACCTTCTTCATCGCGCCTCCAAGGCGGTGCGGTCGGCCTGCGCCACGAGGCGCTGCGACAGGTACGTTCCGGCCGCCACCAGCAGCACTGCCAGCACGCCCAGCGCGGCACCGGGGCCGCGCCCGGCGACCGACTGCATGTAGAGATAGATACCGTAGCTCATCGGCGCCTGCGAGTCGCGTGTGACGAGCAGGATCGTCGCCGACAGTTCGACGGCTGCGGTGATGAAGCTCGACACGAAGCCGGCGAGGATGCCGCCCGCCATCAGCGGAATCACCACGCGCCTCACGACGCGCCCGCCGGACGCGCCGAGCATCTGCGCCGCTTCCTCCAGACTGACGTTGATCTGCTGCAGCGCCGCCATGCACGAACGCAGTGCATACGGCAGCCGCCGCACCGCGTACGCGAGCATGATGAGCAGCCAGGTCTGCGTGACCGGGATGCCGAACGGCTCGAACTGCTGGAAGGTGCGCAGGTAGCCGATCGCCAGCACGATGCCCGGCACCGCGATCGCAGCGCTGGCGAGAAAGTCGAGCCACTGCCGCCCCGGCAGGCGCGTGCGCAGGATCAGGTAGGCGATCGCGACGCCGAGCGCGACGTCGATCAATGCCGCCAGGCCGCAGTACAAGAGCGTGTTGCCGATCATGTGCGGGCTGTCGCTGAACACGGTCGCGTAGTTGGCAAGCGTGTAGGCGTCCGGCAGCACGGAGAAGCTCCACACGCGCGCGAAGGACAGGATCAGCAGTCCCAGGTGCGGCGACAGCACGACCAGCAGCACCAGCGCGATGCCGGTGTACGCTACGACGGCTTGCCAGGCACTGAGCCTGCGCCGGGCGATGCCGGCGCCGCCCTTCTGCAGCGTCGAATACTCGCGGCCCTTCATCACGCGCACCGACAGCCACAGCGCGAGGATCGAGAACGCGATCATCATCACGCTGATCACGTAGCCGAGCGGGTCTTCGAGGCCGACCTGCGTGATGCGCAGGTACGCCTGCGGTGCGAGCAGGTTGGTCTGTCCGAGCACCAGCGGCGTGCCCAGATCGTCGAAGACCTTGATGAACACGAGTGCGGCGCCGGCGAGATAGCCGGGCAGCGCGAGCGGAAACACCACACGGCGGAACAGGCGCCAGCCCCGGCAGCCGAGGTTCAGCGCCGCCTCCTCCATCGCGCCGTCGATGTTGCGCAGCGCGACGGTGAGGTTCATCAGGATGAAGGGAAAGTAGTGCAGGCTCTCGACGAAGATCACGCCCGTGAGTCCCTGCATCAGCGGCAATGTGAAGCCGAGATACTCGTCGAGCAGCAGATTGATCGACCCCGAGCGGCCGAAGATCAGCGTCATCGCCACCGCGCCGACGAAAGGCGGCATCACGAGCGGCAGGACGCCGAGCGCCTGGATCAGAGCCGCGCCCCGGAACCGGAAACGCGCCGTGATGTACGCCAGCGGCACCGCGATCAGCGACGCGAGCGTCACGCTGACGGCGGCGATGAACAGCGAATTGAAGAACGACTCGCGCATCAGCGCGGTGGCGAAGAACGCGTCGAAATGCCCCAGCGTCAGGCTGCCGTCGGCATCGCGCAAAGCTGTGATGAAGACGGTGCCGACCGGGATCAGCAGGAACGCGGCGAGAAACGCGACGACCGCCGCTGCCACCGCCAGCGCGCCGTTCGATGCGCCGAGGCGCTGCCGCAGCGCAGCCGGCCAGCGAGCGCGGAGGCGGCCGGCGCTTTCGGGCGGCGCGACCATCCGCTTACGGCGTCGTCCCCGCCCCCGATCGCGGTCGCGGGCAGTCTGGCGCGGGAATGACACGCCGGTGGGACCGCATCGGCTGGCCGGCGCGGTTACTTGACCGATGCGGCCGCCTGCCTTGCAAGTTCCGCCGCCTTCTCGTAATTGGCCTTCGCCTTGCTGTTCCAGGTTCCTTCCAGTCCGGTGATCTGCTTGGCGAGCGCCACCTCGCGCTTGTTCGACGCGAACAGTTTCTGGAATTCCTTCTGGTCGGCGATCTGCGACGAGATCAGCGGCGCAAATGCGAGGTCGCGCGCCTGCTTCAGCAGCGCTTCCGCCTCGGCATTCTTCCTGCCCGCCAGCTTGCCTTCCGCTTCGAGGATCGCCTTCGTCGCCGCCTGCAGTTCCTTCAGCCGGAACGTGATCGTCTGGTCGAACAGCGACTGCACGATCGCGTAGCGTTGTTCCGAAAGATCGGCGTTGAACTGCACACGGCTGCGCTTGACGATCGCCTGCGGATCGGGGTATCCGGGCGGGATCCGGCCGCCGAACGCCGCGTACGGCAGCACCGGCAGGCGCGAGATCGCCGGCTGCAGCAGCAGTTCCTGTCCGTCCTGCGACAGCGCAAACTCGACGAACCTGCGCGCCTCGTCCGGATTGCGGCTGCCGGAGATCAGCGCGATATTGGCGGGCACGATCGAGGTCATCTGCGGATAGACGAACTCGACCGGAAAGCCCGAATACTTGCCGGCCAGCCCGAAGAAGTCGATCACCGGGCCGGCGCCGAACTGGCCGTTGTTGATGCCGTCGGGAACGCCGAATGAGCGCTCGGTGATCTGGGCGCTGTTGCCGGCCATGCGCAGGATCGTCGACCAGCCGCGGTCCCAGCCCTCGCCCTGCAGGATCGTCTCGACCGTCAGGTGCATCGTGCCCGAGCGCGACGGCGAGGTCATCGCGACGTGGCCGAACCACTGCGGCTTCAGCAGGTCGTTCCATTCCTGCGGCGCCGCGAGCTTGTTGGCCTTCAGATAGCGGGTGTTGTACATGATCCCGTAGCCCGCCAGCGCCTGGCCAAGGTAGTAGCCCTCTGGATCGTTGATCGGATAGTTGCCGATCCGGCCCGGCACCTTCGGATTGGCGAGACCCTCGCCGGGCGCGAGCAGCTTGTCGCGCTTGAGCACCTCGAACGCGTCCGGCGCGCTGGCCCAGAAGATCTCCGGCCGCTTGCCGGCCGCGGTCTCGCGCACGAACGCAATGCCGGCGACCGTGTTCTTGTTCAGGATCTCGAGCGTGATGCCCGGGTTGCGCTTCTCGAATGCCGCCTTGTAGGCGCTGGTCAGCTCCTTCGGAAACGACGTGATCACGGTGACGGTTCCGGCCGTCGCCAGCGGCGCGGCGAGCGCCAACGCAAGTGCGGCGATTGCAGATCTCATGCAGCTCCTCCCGGCTTTCCACAAATGGCGACGGCCCGCACCGAGCGGGCCGTCGCCGTGAATCGGTACTCAGCCCTTCAGGTCGTCGATCAGCGCGATGTACTGCTTCATCGCGACGTCGGCCTTGGTGCCCTTGATCTCGTTCCACGCGTCCCACTTGGCGCGGCCGACCATGTCGGTGAAGCCGGGCCGCTTGCCGTCGACGTCGCCGACGGTGGCCTGCTTGTAGAGCGCGTACATCTTCAGCAGCGTCGAGTTGTCGGGTCTCTCGGACAGGTTCTTCGAAGCGGCGACGGCCTGCTCGAATTTCGCCTTCAGGTCGCTCATCGTCTCCTCCGCGAATTGGCGTGCGGCAACGCTAGCATATGAAGTGCGGCGGTGGCAGACTGCACGCCCGGTCGCGCTGGTCCGGCCGGCTGCACTCTGGAGAAACCCGATGCCCAAGCGCGTACGCATGTCGCCGGTGGACACCGCGTGGCTGCGCATGGATTCGCCCGGCAACCTGATGATGATCGTCGGCGTCGACGTGTTCGACGGCCCGTGCGATCTGCCGCGGCTGCAGCGGCTGCTGCGATCGCACCTGCTGCAGTACCGCCAGTTCCGCAGCCGCGTGGTGCAGGACCCGGGCGGCGCGTGGTGGGAGGAGGACGAGAACTTCGACCTCGACCAGCACCTGGTGCGGATCGGGCTGCCCGGGCGCGGCGGCAAGGAGGAGCTGCAGAAGCTGGTCGCGCAGCTCGCGGGTCAGGCGCTCGACCCGGGCAAGCCGCTGTGGCAGTTCCACCTGGTCGAGAACTACGACGGCGGCCACGCGCTGATCGCGCGCATCCATCATTGCATCGCCGACGGCATCGCGCTGATCGGCGTGCTGATGGGGATGGCGACCTCGGATCCGGGCGCCGAGGATGCCGAGCCCGCGCCGCGACACCGGCGCGAGATCGACGCCGACAATCCGATCGAGCAATGGCTGCGGCCGTTCACCGACGCGACGGTCCGGGCGCTCGATCGCACCGGCGATTTCGCGGCCAGGGTGCTGCACGCATCGGCCCGCGCGCTCGACGACCCCGAGCTCGCGAGCGAGGCCGCGACCGCGTACGCGCGCATCGCCGCGCAGGTCGGCCGCGATGTCGCCACTCTCGCGCTGATGGAAAGCGACACGCCGACGCGGCTGAAGGGCCGGCCGGGCGGCTCCAAGGCGGTGGCGTGGAACGAGCCGCTGCCGCTGGCCGACGTGAAGGCGGTCGGCAAGGCGCTCGGCTGCTCGGTCAACGACGTGCTGCTGTCGTGCGCGGCCGGCGCGCTGCGCGGATATCTGCTCGAACGCGGCGACGATCTGGCGCGTGCCGAGCTGCGCGCGATGGTCCCGGTCAATCTGCGTTCGCCGGGCAAGCACCAATCGCTCGGCAACCGCTTCGGTCTGGCGCCGCTGCTGCTGCCGATCGGCATCGAGAACCCGGTCGAGCGCGCGCTGATGGTGCGCGCACGGATGAACGAAATGAAGGGCGGCTATCTGCCGTTGCTGACGATGGGCGTGCTCGGCCTCGCCGGCCTGGTTCCGCGCGCGGTGCAGTCGCAACTGCTCGAAATCTTCCAGCGCAAGGCCACCGCGGTGATGACCAACGTGCCCGGGCCGCAGCAGGCGCTGTACATGGCGGGCGCGAAGCTCCGGCAGATGATGTTCTGGGTGCCGCAGTCGGGCGACATCGGCGTCGGTGTGTCGATCCTGTCGTACGACGGCGGCGTGCAGTTCGGGCTCGTCACCGACAAGAAGCTGTGCGACGACCCGCAGAGGATCATCGACCGCTTCGCGCCCGAGTTCGAGCAGCTCGTCTATGCGGTGCTGCTGGTGCCGTGGGAGAAAGGCATCGATCCGGGAAGCGCCGAGCGCGCGCTCAACGCGACCGAGGCGCTGGCCGGAGCGGTGCGGAATCTGGCCGGTCGCGTCGATGTGGCGCTGGCGCACGGCGATGGCGGCGCAGCGTTGCCGGGCGCCGCGCCGCGGCCGAAGCGGCGCCGCTCGGCGTTCGCGGCGGCGCGCGCGACCCTGCACTGAGCGCGCCGCATGGCGACCGTGGCGCTGCACCGCGAGGACGCGCGACTGCGCGCGTGCGACGCCGTCGTCACGCACGTGTTCGACGACGGCGTCGAGCTCGACCGCACCGTGTTCTATCCGCTCGGCGGCGGGCAGGCCGGCGATGCCGGCGTGCTCGCGCTCGAAGACGGCACGCAATTGCCGGTCGTCGACGCGCGCAAGAGCCGGCGCGAAGGCGCGACACCCGACGACACACTGCATGTGCTCGCTCCGGCCTGCGACTGGAAGACGCGGCTGGCGCCGGGCACGCGCGTGCGCGCGCAGATCGATTGGCAGCGGCGCTACCGGCACATGCGCCTGCATACCGCCACGCACCTCCTGTGCGCGATCGTGAAGGAACTGGTCGACGGCTGCAGCATCACGCGCGACTACGCGCGCCTGGACTTCGCGATGACCGCGCCGCTCGACAAGGAGCAGGTGCAGCGCGCTCTGGAACGCCTGGTCGCCGAAGCGCATCCGGTCACGCACGAGTGGATCAGCGACGACGAGCTGCGCGCCAATCCGCAACTCGTCAAGTCGATGAGCGTAAGCCCGCCGATCGGTTCCGGCCGCGTGCGGTTGCTGCGCGTGCAAGGCGTAGACCTGCAGCCGTGCGGCGGCACGCACGTTGGCAACACGGCCGAGATCGGGGCGTTGCGCGTGTCACGTATCGAGAAGAAGAGCGCGCGCACCCGAAGGGTGGTTCTCGAATTCTCCTGACGGGGGCTCGCGCACCAAAGGCGCGTGAATCTTCGCCTTGACACCCTGGTCGGCGTTGCCAGAATCGACGCGACCAGCAACAACAACCGGAATCCGACCATGCACGACCGCGGCTATCTGCGCCAGCCGGCGATTTGCGGCGACACGATCGTATTCGTCTGCGACGACGACCTGTGGCGGGTCGATGCCGGCGGCGGCGTCGCGCGACGGCTGACCGCCGGCGTCGGCGAGCCGTCGACGCCGGCGATTTCGCCGCACGGACAGTGGATCGCGTACGTAGGCCGCGACGAACTGCATCCCGAGGTGTACCTGATGCCCGCCGAGGGCGGGCCGGCGCGCCGCATGACGTGGCTCGGCCCCGACGTGATGGTGCGCGGCTTCACGCCCGACGGTCGCATACTCTTCGTCACCACGCACGGCCAGCCGTTTTTCCGCAACTACCGCGCCCATGCGCTCGCAATCGACGGCGGCCTGCCCGAGCTGCTGCCCTACGGCCAGGTCAATCATCTCGCGTTCGGAGCGAACGGCGCCAAGGTGATCGGCCGCAACACCGCGGACCCGGCGCGCTGGAAGCGCTATCGCGGCGGCACCGCCGGCCATCTTTGGATCGACGCGGACGGCGGCGGCGAATTCCGCCGCATGACGGAGCTGAAGGGCAACATCACCAGCCCGATGTGGATCGGCGAGCGTGTTTACTTCCTGTCCGACGCCGAGGGCTGGGGCAATCTGTACTCGTGCCTGCCCGACGGAGCCGATCTGAAACGCCATACCGATCACGACGACTACTACGCGCGCCATGCGTCGACCGACGGCGCGCGCATCGTGTACCAGTGCGGCGCCGCGCTGTGGCTGTTCGACCCGAAGGCCGACCGCACGCGCCAGCTCGACATCCGCGTGCCGGCGCACCGCGCGCAGGCGGCGCGGCGCTTCGTGCCGGCGGCGGAACACCTGACGCAGTTCACCCTGCATCCGGCCGGACACAGCCTCGCGCTCGAGGCGCGCGGCAAGATGTATTCGTTCGCGCTGTGGGAAGGCGCGGTGCGCCAGCACGGGCAACCCGATGGTGCACGCTATCGGCACGCGCAGTGGCTCGCCGACGGCACCACCCTGGTCGCGATTTCAGACGCGTCGGGCGAGGAGCGGCTGGAAGTGTTCGATGGCGCGTCAGTCCGCGCGCTGCCGTGGGACATCGGCCGCGTGCTGGCGCTGAGCGCGGCGCCGAAGGGACGCAAGGTCGCGCTCGCCAATCATCGCAACGAAGTGCTGCTCGCGGACCTCGACAACGACACGCTGGCGAACGTCGATCGCAGCGACGCCGGCCGCACCGAGGAATTCGCCTGGTCGCCGGACGGCGCGTGGCTCGCGTACCCGTTCTGGACCGGGCTGCGCCATTGCGCGATCAAGCTGCACGAGGTCGCGCGCGCAACCAGCGTGCTCGTCACCACGCCGGAATTCCGCGACTGGAGCCCGGCGTTCGATCCCGAGGGCAGGTACCTGTACTTCCTGTCGGTACGCACGTTCGATCCGGTGTACGACAACGTGCAGTTCGAACTGAGTTTCCCGCGCGCGGCGCGGCCGTACCTGATCGCGCTGCAAGCCGATGCGAAGCCGCCGTTCGAGCCGGCGCCGAAGGGCATGAAGCACACGTGGGACCACGGCGCGCGCGACGACGAAGGCAAGGGCGCCGAGGTCGTCGTCAAGGTCGATCTCGACGGCATCGCGCAGCGCGTCGCCGCGTTTCCGGTCGCGGAGGGCCGCTACGGGCGCATGTGCGGGCTGCGCGGCAAGGCGGCGTGGACCGTGTTTCCGATTCCGGGCGCGCACGGCCGCGGCGGCCACAAGGAAACGCCGGGCCGGCTCGAGGTGTTCGACTTCGACACGCTGCGCACGGAAACCCGGCTGGAGCGCGCGGACGACTTCGCGCTGTCGGCCGACGGCACGACGATGGTCGTCCGCGACGGCCAGAAGCTGCGCGCGATCGATCCCGCGCACAGGCCGCATGACGATGATCCGGCGGCAAAGGGCGACGAACCGTCGCGCGCCAGCGGCTGGATCGATCTCGCCCGCGTGCGCGTGTCGGTCGACCCGCGCGCGGAGTGGCGGCAGATGCTGCGCGAGGTGTGGCGGCTGCAGCGCGACCAGTTCTGGGTCGCCGACCTGTCGGGCGTGGACTGGGACGCGGTGTATCGCCGCTACCTGCCGCTGCTGGAACTCGTGTCGACGCGCGGCGAACTGTCGGACCTGATCTGGGAGATGCAGGGCGAGCTGGGCACCTCGCACGCGTACGAATTCGGCGGCGATTATCGTAAGCCGCCGCAGGTCGCGCTCGGCCACCTCGGCGCCGATCTGAAGCCTGCCGCGGACGGCGCGAGCTACGAGATCGTTCACCTCGTCGGCGGCGAGCCGTGGGATGCGAGCGCCGATTCGCCGCTGAACGCGATCGGCGTGCAGGCGCGCGCCGGCGAGCGCATCGTCGCGGTAAACGGCCAGCCGGTGTCGCGGCGGCAGCCGCCGCAGGCGCTGCTGGTGCACCAGTCGGGGATGAAGGCGGAGCTGACGCTCGCGTCGGACGCCGGCACGCGCAACGTGCTGGTCAATCTGCTCGCCGACGAGGTGCCGGCGCGTTATCGCGAATGGGTCGAGCGCAACCGCGCGTGGGTGCACGAGCGGTCGAACGGCCGCGTCGGCTACCTGCACCTGCCCGACATGATGAGCGCCGGGTTCGCGGAGTTCCATCGCTACTTCGGCGCCGAGTGCGACCGTGACGCGCTGATCGTCGACGTACGCTACAACCGCGGCGGACACGTGTCGCAGCTCCTGCTGGAGAAGGTTGCCCGCCAGCGCGTCGGCTACGACCTCTCGCGCTGGGGCAAGCCCACGCCCTATCCGCTCGAGTCGCCGGCCGGCCCGGTGGTCGCGCTGACCAACGAGCACGCGGGCTCTGACGGCGACATCTTTTCGCACTGCTTCAAGCTGATGGGCATCGGCAAGCTGGTCGGCATGCGCACCTGGGGTGGCGTGATCGGCATCTGGCCGCGCCACAAGCTCGCCGACGGCACGGAGACGACGCAGCCGGAGTTCTCGTTCTGGTTCAAGGATGTCGGCTGGGGGGTGGAGAACTACGGCACCGAACCGCAGATCGAGGTCGACAACGCGCCGCAGGACGCCGCGGTGGGGCGCGACCGACAACTGGAGAAGACGCTCGAGGTCGCGCTGCAGGCGATCGCGCATTCGAAGCCCGCGCTGCCGCAGTTCGGGACGCGGCCGAATCTGGCGCCGAAGCCGTTGCCGCCGCGCAGATGACCACGCGTTCGAAGCGTCGCCCCGGCCTGCACCGCGGGCACGACCGCCGATGACCACCGCACAAGATGTCCTCGACTTCTGGTTCGGCGCCCCCGGTGACCCGGACGCGGGCAAGGAGCGCGAATTCTGGTTCCGCAAGTCCGACGCCACCGACGAAAAGATTCGCACGCGATTCGGCGCCGACGTGCAAGCGGCCCTGTGCGGCGGGCGTGACGACTGGGCGCGGACCGTGGACGGCACGCGCGCGCTGATCCTGCTGCTCGACCAGTTCGCGCGCAATATCTTCCGCGGCACGCCGCGCGCGTTTGCCGGCGACGCGCGCGCGCTCGAACTCGCGCGCGGGCTGGTCACCGCCGGCGCGGATCGCGCACTGCCGCCGCTCGCGCGCTGGTTCGTCTATCTGCCGTTCGAGCACTCGGAATCGATCGAAATCCAGCGCGAGTCGCTGCGCCTGTTCGGCGAGCTGGCGGCCGCGGGCTTCGGCGACGGGCTCGTGTGGGCGCGCAAGCACTACGACGTCATCGCGCGCTTCGGGCGCTATCCGCATCGCAACGCGATCCTCGGCCGCGCGTCGACGCCGGAAGAACTGAAGTACCTGGCGCAGCCCGGCGCGGGTTTCTAACGCGGCTACCTGATCTGCAGCCGCTGCGGCGGCGTGGCCTCGGTCTTCGGCAGGATCACGGTGATCACGCCGTCCTGGTACGAGACCTCGGCGCGCCTGCCGTCGACGCTGTGCGGCAGCGCGAATTCGCGCTCGAAGGTGCCGAACGCGCGCTCCATCAGGTGGTAGCGCCGGCCCTTCTGCGCGCCGGCCGAGCGCTTTTCGCCGCGCAACCGCAGCGTGGTGCCGCTGACCGAGATGTCGATATCTTCCTTGGCCATTCCGGGCAGTTCGACGCGGACGATCACCGTCAGTCCGGTCTCCCAGACTTCGGCGGCAAGCAGCGCCCACTCCGGGAAGCCGCCGTCCGCGCCGCGCCCGCTGCGGACCCCGCGTGCGTAGTGCGTGAGCGCGCCGCCGGCGCGGCTCAGCAGTTCGCGCCAGCCTTCGGTGAGGCCGTCCCACGCACGGGCGATGCCGCGCTCGACCTCGGAGCGGATGCGCTTGACCGGGTCCATCGTGCGCTGCCGAAGATAGGCGCCGCCGCCGCCGTTTCAAGTGCCGGTCGCATCGCCGACCTTGAAAACAGGAGCGCATAGCCATAAGTGAGCCGGTGCCGAACGGTCTAACACCTGAAAGGAGGTACCGAGATGTTCGGAAGTCTGACGACGTTCGAGAGTCTCTACGACGAGTTCAGGCGGATGGAGCAGGAGATGGACCAGCTGTTCGGCCGCTGGACCGCTCCGGCGGGAATCCGCTGGGTGTCGCGCGGGACGTTCCCGGCGGCCAATGTGGGTGCGACGAGCGACGCCGTGGAGGTCTACCTGTTTGCGCCGGGGGTCGATCCGAAGAGCATCGAGCTGACACTGCAGCAGAACCTGCTGCTGGTGTCCGGCAAGCGCGAGGTGCCTGAGAATGAAAAGGCGACTTATTACCGGCAGGAGCGCTTCAGCGGCGAATTCCGGCGCGTGATCACGCTGCCCGACGACGTCGATCCCGATCACGTCGACGCGAGCTATCGCGACGGCGTGCTTCAGGTCACCGTGAAGCGGCGCGAATCGGCGCGGCCGCGCAAGATCGAAGTTCACTGAACCAGGAGGCGAACATGAGCGACAACGTAGCGACCCGCCCTGAGTCCGCCGTGGCGCCGGCGCAGAAGCGCGAGACCGAAGTTCATTTGCGGCCGCCGGCCGACATCTTCGAGGACGCCGAGGGCATCACGCTGCAGCTCGACCTGCCAGGCGTCTCGAAGGACCGGTTGAACGTGCACGCCGACAGCAGCACGCTGGTGATCGAGGGCGAAGTGAAGATCGATCTGCCGCAGGACATGGAGGCGCTGCACGCGGAGGTGCAGTCGACGCACTACTACCGCAGCTTCGCGCTGAGCGGTGAACTGGACACCGAGAAGACGCAGGCCAATCTGAAGGACGGCGTGCTGACGGTGACCATTCCCAAGCGCGCGGAACTGAAGCCGCGCAGGATTCAGATCAGCGCGGCGTGACGCGGCCGGCCGATCGGAACAATCGAAGGGCGCGGCGATCCAATGACGTGCCCGATGGACTGGGGTAAAGGAGGTGAAGACCATGACGCGGATGAAGCATTGGCAGGACGTTGTAAGCGCTGTCTTCGGCGTGTGGCTGATCGTCTCGGCCTGGGCTCTCGGCTTTGCGGGCGAGACCGCGCCGATGGCTAACGCGGTGATCGTCGGCATACTGCTGCTGGGAGTCGCGCTGGGCGCGATCTTCACGCCGAAAGCCTGGGAGGAATGGGTGGAACTCGTGCTCGGCCTGTGGCTCGTCGCGTCGCCGTGGCTGCTGTCGTTCAGCGCGATGCGCGAGCCACGCGCCAACGCCGTGATCGTCGGCCTGATCGTCGCGATTTTGGCGCTGTGGGTGCTGCTGACCGACAAGGACTACGGCGGCTGGTGGCGCAAGGCGGCGCATTGATGGCGCCGTGAACGGCAGGGGCACCCGAAGTGCCCCTGCCGTCCTGTACCGCCGCGTCCGAAGCGGCGTCAGTCTTCGAGTTCCGCCTTCGCCAGCTCGACGTCGAGTTTCTCCATCGCGTCGAGCGCCGCGCACGCCGCAGCTTCCTCGTAGAGCTGTTCCGCCCTGACGAGGGCTTTCTTACCCTCGAGCATGACCAGCCCGTTCGCATATTCGATGCGCGCAATCGCCGAATCGGGGTTGAGCTGCAGCGCCGTTTCGTAGTGCTTCAGTCCGGCGTCCTTCTTCGCGCCGTAGGTCAGGCCGCCGACCATCGCGCCCACCTTGTCGATGATCTCGGCGTGATACGAGCCGAGCGCGATGTGGGCGTCAGCATGCCGGGGCTGCAGCTTGAGCGTCGCCTCCAGGCTGGCGCGCACCTTGGTGCCGATGCCCTGCGACAGCGCCTTGACGATCGAGATGCCCTGCGCGTAGCGGCCGAGCGCATACGCATGCCAGTAGAACGCGTTGGCGTTCTTCGGCTCCGTCTTCTGCTGCGCCTCGGCGCGCGCGGCGACTTCCTCGAACAGGGCCAGCCTGGTCTTGTCGTTGTCCTCGAGGTAGTTGGCGTAGATCGCGGTGGCCTTGTTGGCGACCGTGATCCCCGCGCCGCCGGCCTTCAGCCCCGCGTCGGCGGCCTTGCGGAAGTCGCCCGCGTGAAACGCGATCCAGGCCTCGACCACCGCGTTGCCGGTCGGCCACGGTTCGCAGTCGCCGCGGTGCAGCCGGTCCCACGCCTTCTTCAGGCTCGCCGCGCCGTACACGAACTTCTTGTCGGGGTAGGGGAACTTCGCCCATGCCTTTGCCATGGCGCCTCCGTCACTGCGTTCTATTTCTTCAGGTACTCGGCCGCCAGCTTCTCGAACAGCACGCGCCCGTTGCCCACCAGGTACGGCGCGGTCAGCGCCATCACCTGATAGCAGCCACGCGCAAGCGCGGCGCCCACCACTTCGGGTTCGCTGAATCGGCGCGGATTCAGCACGTACTCGTACGACAGCCAGTAGGTCGCGACCACGACCATGTTGGTCGCCAGCGCTTCGAGTTCGGCGCGCGTTCCCTTCAGCTCGCCCTGCTGCGCGAGTCCCTCGGTGAGCCAGCGCGCCATGCGGATCTTCTGACCGAGCAGCGTCTTGAAGCGCAACTCGAAGGTGCGGTTGTTGAGCAGCAGGTTGTTCAGATCGCGATAGAAGAAGCGGTACTTCCAGATCAGCTCGAACAGCAGGTGCAGGAACAGCCACGCGTCCTCCACGTTCGGGCGGCGGTCGCCGGGCACCGCCAGCAGGCGGTCGGCCTCGCGCTCGAACTGCTGGAAGATGCTGTTGATGATGTCTTCCTTGTTCTTGAAGTGGTAGTACAGGTTGCCGGGGGAGATGTTCATCTCCTCGGCGATCAGCGTGGTGTTGACGTTCGGCTCGCCGAAGTCGTTGAACAGGCGCAGCGCGAGTTCGAGGATGCGTTCGCGCGTACGGCGCGGCGGCTTGCGTTCCATGGACTGGAAGCGGTGTTGTTCTTGACGGGAGGTTCGCGGCGAGAATAGCACCGCGAAGTGATCAGGCCGCTACCGCCGTCGCGGCGAGCCAGCGTTCCAGGTCGTCGAGCGTGTGCTTCAGTTCGCGCGCGGTGATCGACGAAATCGTCTCCAGCCGCAGTTCGCGCGTGCGGCGCAGGCTCTTCACCAGCGTCAGCTTCTCGTCGCGCAGGCAGGCAGCGTCGATCTCGATGCCGTGCCGGGCGAGCCGCGGCCCGAGTTCGTGGCGGCGCTCCCACAGCTCGCGCCGTGTCTTCTGATAGGCATGCTCGGCCAGCCGGCGCCGGCTCGAATACGAGAACAGATTCGTGAAGAACATGTCCGCGTCCGCGCGATTCGGCTCGAACAGCACGATGTCCGTGTGCGGATAAGCGGTCTTGTAGCGCTCCATGCCGGCGCCGAGCCGCGAATGGATGATCGAACGGAACGTCTGCGCCAGCACCACCGGCAGCCCGCCCTCGACCAGCTTGTCGAGCCGGTGCTCGCGATCGCGCGTCGGGTGATGCGGGCGCGCGTCGTACGGCACCAGCGGATTCACGCAGATCAGCAGGTCGACGCCGTGTTCGAGCGCGATCGAAGCGTGCAGCGTTTTGCGCAGCGCTCCGTCGACGAAGTAGCGGCCGTCGATCGGCACCGGCGGGAACACGCCGGGCAGCGCGGCCGACGCCTGCACCGCGCGCGAGATCGGAACGTGGTCGAAGCCTTGGGAGCCGAACGCGACCGCTTCACCGGTATCGAGGTCGGTTGCGACCAGGTACAGCTTGTGGCGCAGTTGGCGGAAATCGTTGGTGCGTCCGGTCTGCGCGAAGATGCGGCCCAGATACTTGTCGACCGCATTGCCGTCGAAGATCCCGGTCGGGATCGCGCGGCCGAGGCGCTCGATCGAACTCATCAGGCTGCCGCGGCGGGCGACGTAGTTCCACAGCGCAGCCGCCAGCAGCGGCGGCAGGGAGCAGGCGCGCCGCAGGTATTCGCGCAGCGCGGGACGAAGCAGAATCGACGGATCGAAGCGATCCTCCGATCTGTGCCCCTCGATGAACAGCCGCGACATCTGGTGCGGCGTGAAGCCGTTGACCAGCCCGGCCGCGATGAAGCTGCCGGCGCTGACGCCGACGTAGACCTCGGCGTCGTTGAAGTCGACGCCGCGCAGCGCTTCGGACAGCGCAGCGAGGGCGCCGATTTCGTAGATCGCGCCCAACGGACCGCCGCCCGCGAGTGCGACGCCGATGCGGGGAGCGCGCGGCGCACGGCTGCCGACCTGATCGGAGCCGCGGCGGAGGGCGGTCCGTTCGTTCATCAGGCCAAGCGGTCAGCGCCGAGCGAAGCGAGGAGATGTCCGCCGCCCGCGAGGACGACGCCGATGCACGCGGAACTCGCCCCGCGCGGCGCGCCAGCGACCGATGCCTTCGCAGCAGGCGTCATCGGCGTCCGGAATGAATCAAGGCCGCGGGGCACTCGGCGCCGCGGCCTGGCACGCTCAACCTGTCGTCAGGCCGCCGCCTTGCGTGCGCGCGCGGTCGACTTCTTCGCCGGCTTGCCGCCCAGCTTGTGCACGCTGGCGGTCAGTTCCTCGACGCGCCGGGTCAGCGCCTGGACCTCGCGGCTGGTCGGCACGCCGATGCGCTTCATCGCGCGCTCGACGCGCTCCTCGAACACGGACTCCAGCTTGTCCCAGCTCTGGTTGGCCTGCTTCTGCACTTCACCGGCCACCTTGGCCACGCGGCTGGTCACTTCGCTGACCTTGTCTTCCGTCATCTGCATGGTGCGCTTCTGGATCGAGTTGCCTTCGCGCACCAGCGCCTCGAACACCTTGCTTCCTTCCTCCTGCGCCTTGGAAAACGCGCCCAGCCCCGCCAGCCAGATCTGCTGCGCCGATTCCTTGATCGCCGCAGCCAGATTGCCGTCCTTGCCCGCACCGCGGGCCATTGCCTTCAGCTTCCTCACCATGTTGAGCTCCTCTGCGTGGGTTTAACCTGCTGCAGCCAAAAGTCTAGGCAGCGTCGCTAGAGCCGGTGTACTAATGCAGTAGAGGGGCGCGACTAGCGCGGCGCATGCGCGGGTGCATTGCAGCGCATGGTTAGAATCGCCCGCGCATAACGACAATCCGGACTCAATCGAAGCGAAGGAGGAGGACCGACCATGGAGTATTTCGTCACCGGCGCGTCCGGATTCATCGGCAAGCGGCTGGTCAGGAAACTGCTGGCGCGCAAGGGCGCGGTCGTCCACTTCCTGCTGCGCGAGGAGAGCCGCGACAAGGTAGCCGCGCTGCTGGCCGACTGGAGGGTCGACGAGAAGCGCGCACGCCCGCTGTTCGGCGACCTCGCGGCACCGAAGCTCGGGCTGGCGAAGGCCGACGTCAAGGCGCTGGCGGGCAGGATCGATCACTTCTTCCATCTGGCGGCGATCTACGACCTGAAGGCCGACGCCGACAGCCAGGTCCGGGTGAACATCGAAGGCACGCGCAACGCGGTGCAACTCGCCAACGAGCTGAAGGTCGGGTGCTTTCAGCACGTGTCGTCGATCGCCGCGGCCGGCATGTACGAGGGCGTGTTCCGCGAGGACATGTTCGACGAGGCGGAGAACTTCGACCACCCGTACTTCGCCACCAAGCACGACTCGGAAAAGATCGTGCGCAAGGAGTGCCGGACGCCATGGCGCGTGTACCGGCCGGGGCTGGTGGTCGGCGACAGCCGGACCGGCGAGATGGACAAGATCGACGGCCCGTACTACTTCTTCAAGCTGATCCAGAAGATGCGCGACCTGCTGCCGCCGTGGATGCCGACGGTCGGCATCGAGGGGGGGCGCATCAACATCGTGCCGGTCGACTTCGTGGTCGACGCGCTGGACCACATCGCGCACGCCAAGGGGCACGACGGCAAGGCGTTCCACCTGGTCGACCCGACGCCGTATCGCGTCGGCGACGTGCTTAACATCTTCGCCCGCGCCGGCCACGCGCCGCAGTTCGCGCTGCGCATCAATGCCGCGCTGTTCGGCTTCATTCCCAACAGCGTGAAGAAGGGCCTGCTCGCGCTGACGCCGGTGCGCCGCATCCGCAACGCGGTGATGAAGGACCTGGGGCTGCCGGAGGACATGCTGCAGTTCGTCAACTATCCGACCCGTTTCGACTGCCGCGAGGCCGCCGCGGCGCTCAAGGGCACCGGCATCGAGTGCCCGCGATTGGAGGACTACGCGTGGCGGCTGTGGGATTACTGGGAGCGCCACCTCGACCCGGATCTGTTCATCGACCGCACGCTGAAAGGGCAGGTGGCGGGCAGGGTGGTGCTGGTGACCGGCGGCTCGTCGGGCATCGGGCTTGCGGCCGCGCACAAGATCGCCGCCGCGGGCGCGATCACCGTGATCGTCGGCCGCGAGCAGGACAAGCTCGATGCAGCGAAGAAGGAAATCGAGGCGGCGCTGAAGGCATCCGGCAACGCGAACAAGGGCCAGGTGGTGACGTTCTCCGCCGACCTGGCGTCGATGGAAAGCTGCGACAAGCTGGTCGCATGGCTGGTCGAGAACTACGGCGGCGTCGATGTGCTGATCAACAACGCCGGCCGCTCGATCCGGCGCGGTATCGAGTCGAGCTACGACCGCTTCCACGACTTCGAGCGCACGATGCAGCTGAACTATTTCGGCTGCCTGCGCCTCACGATGGGACTGCTGCCGCACATGGTCGCGAAGCACCGCGGCCATGTGGTCAACATCAGCTCGATCGGCGTGCTGACCAACGCGCCGCGCTTTTCCGCCTACGTCGCGAGCAAGGCGGCTCTCGACGCGTGGACGCGCTGCGCGGCGAGCGAGTACATCGACGTCGGCGTGTCCTTCACCACGATCAACATGCCGCTGGTGCGCACGCCGATGATCGCGCCGACCAAGATCTACCAGAACGTGCCGACGCTGGACCCGGACGAGGCGGCCGATCTCATCGTGCAGGCGATCGTCTACAAGCCGGTGCGGATCGCGACGAGGCTGGGCGTGTTCGGCCAGGTGCTGCACGCGGTGGCGCCGCGGGTGGCGCAGATCGCGATGAACACGACCTTCCGGATGTTCCCCGACTCGGCCGCCGCCAAGGGCGCGAAGGAAGGCGAGAAGCCCAAGGCGACGCCGGACCAGATCGCGCTGGCGAATCTGATGAGCGGGATCCATTTCTGACGAAGCCGATGACTGCGTGCCGGCTTCGTCGTCTCGCGCTCGAGGCGGACCGCGCATGCGCGGCCGCTCAGCGCTCGGGCTGACGTGGCGACGACAACACCGGCCACCACCGAACTCGCGCCGCGCGGCGGCCCGTTTTCGCTGTCGTGCGTGGTGCCGGTGCACAACGAGCAGGAGATCGTCGCGGAGTTCCTGCGCGCCCTGCGCGCAACCGCAGAGCAACTCACGTCGCGGTTCGAGATCATCGTCGTCAACGACGGCAGCACCGACGCGACCGGAGCCGTGGTGCGCGCGCTGGCGCCGGAACTGGCGCTGACGCTGATCGAGTTCTCGCGCAACTTCGGCAAGGAAGCGGCGCTGACCGCGGGGCTCGATCTCGCGCGCGGCGACTGCGTGCTGCTGATCGACGCCGACTTCCAGCACCCGCTGGAAACGGCGATCGAGATGGTCAACGCGTGGCGCGCCGGCTACGACATGGTCTACGGCGTGCGCACCGACCGCGCCGGCGAATCGTGGCTGAAGCGCACCGGCTCGCGCGTGTTCTACCGGCTGATGGCGAGGAGCCAGTCGATCCACATCCCGCCCGACGCGGGCGATTTTCGCGTGATGGACCGGCGCGTGGTCGAGGCGCTGAAGCGGTTGCCCGAGCGGCACCGCTTCATGAAGGGGCTTTACGCCTGGGTCGGGTTCCGTTCGGTTGGTATCCCGTTCGAGGTCCGCGCGCGGGCCGGCGGCACGACGTCGTTCAGCATGCGGCGCCTGCAGTCGCTGGCGCTCACCGGCATCACCGCGTTTTCCAACCTGCCGCTGCGCATCGGCGGCGTGATCGGCGCGGTGATCGCGGTCTTCGCGTTCCTGTGGGGCGGCTGGATCGTGATCGAGCGCATCTTTCTTGGTCAACCGATCCAGGGTTTCGCGACGCTCGCCGCATCGGTGCTGTTCTTCGCCGGCATCCAACTCATTTCGATCGGCGTGCTCGGCGAATACCTCGGCCGCGTGTACGACGAGGTCAAGGCGCGGCCGACGTACCTGGTCGCACGGCTCGACGACTACAGCCCGCTGCGCGAAGGCGAGACCGGCTCGCCGCTGCAGCGCCTGACACATCAATGATCGGGCAGGTGGTTCGCTTCGGCCTGGTCGGTGCGGCCGCGGCGGCGACGCATTTCGGCGTCGCGGTCGCGAGCGTGCGCGCGCTGGCGCTCGACCCGCAACTGGCCAACGTGGTCGGCTTTGTGGTCGCGTTCACCGTGAGCTTCCTCGGGCAGTGGCGCTGGACCTTCGGCGCGCACGGCGCGCCGCTGGCGCGCGCGTTGCCGTCGTATTTCCTCGTTGCGCTGGGCGGCTTCGCCGTCAACGCGATCGCCTATCGCTGGCTGCTGATGCACACGCCGCTGCGCTACGACGTGGCGCTGGCGCTGGTGATCGGCTTCGTGGCGGCGATGACGTTCGTGCTCAGCCGCTTCTGGGCGTTCCGCCGGGTGCGCTGATGGCCCGCCGCGTCGCCCTGTGCGCCGACGACTACGGCTACAACGCCGCGGTCGACGAGGCGATCCTCGCGCTGATCGACGGCAAGCGGCTCGGCGGCGCGAGCTGCATGGTCGATGCGCCGCGCTTCGCGGAGTCCGCGCCCGCGCTGCGCGAACGCGAGCGCGCCGCCGACATCGGGCTGCACTTCAACCTGACCGAGACATTTCCCGGAGCGCCGCGGGTCGGCGCGCTGCCGATGATGATCGCCGCGAGCTGGCTGCGCGCGCTGCCGGCCAGCGACATCGCGCAGCGCTTGCGGCGCCAGTTGCTGCGCTTCGAGGCCGCGTTCAAGCACATGCCGGCCTACATCGACGGGCATCAGCACGTGCACCAGTTCCCGGTCGTCCGCGACCTGCTGTTGCGCGAGCTCGACGCCCGCTACGGCGTGCGGCGGCCGCTGATCCGAAACACGGCGTCGAGCGCGGCCGACGGCAAGTCGCGCGTGCTCGGGTTGCTCGGCGGCCGCACGCTGCGCGAGCACCTGACGCAGTACGGCTGGCCGACCAATCTCGATTTCGTCGGCGCGTATCGGTACGCGGAAGGCACCGACTTCGCGGCGCTCGCCGCGCAGTGGCTGCGCACGCTGAAGGACGGCGCGATCTGGATGTGCCATCCCGCCGTACGCGCCGAGCCGGACGATCCGATCGGCGCGTTCCGTGTTGCCGAGTTCCGGTGGCTGTCGTCGAGTGAGTTCGATCCGCAGCGGCTGCCGGCGAGCATCGAACTGGTGCGGCCGAGCGGTCTACTGCGCGCCGCGCGCTGACGCGACTTCGTCAGCGATCAGCGTCCACGCGCGCGCGTCTTCGACCAGCGCGAGGTGGCCGACGCCTTCGAGCGGACGCGCGCCCGCACCCGGCAGCAGCGGACTGGACCGCGGCACGATCAGGTTGTCGTCGCGCGCGGCGATGCAGACGAACTTCGCGCGCAGCGCCGCGGTTTCCGACGCGGCGAGCTGGGCGAGGAAATCCGAGCCGGTGGCCATTTGCTTGGCATTGCGTCCGATCCCGACGCGGCCGAACACGGTGCCGTGGTGCGGCGTGGCGAGCGTGATCACACGCTCGACGCGCGCGTCGCCGTAGCGGCGCAGGTAGGCGCGCGCGGCCAGCCCGCCCATGCTGTGGCAGACCAGGGTCGCGCGCGACGCGCCGCTCGCGTCGAGCAGCCGTGTCAGCGCCCCGTGCACGACCTCGGCGTAGCGGTCGATGTCGGCGAACAACGGTTCGAGATTGACGGTGGCGACATTGCAGTCGCGCAGCACGCCGGCGTCGAGCAGCGGCTGCCACACGGCGCGGTTGCACAGGTAGCCGTGGATCAGTAACAGCGCGGGCCGGTCCGGGTCGCGCACGATCGGGTCGTCGGCGCGCGTGGCGAACGGAAAGCGCCACAGGAAGATGCGGATCGACGTCAGCGATTCGTGCCACCACACGCCGAGCACGTGCGCGATCGTCGTACGCGGCCGGCGCGGATCAACGATCGCGCCGACGACGACCTGAAGGCCGATCGAGATCGGCGCGATCGCGAACGGCAGCGCGATGCCGATCGCGAGCGCGGACCCGCGCGGCGCAGTGTCCGGCAGCGACCAAGCGGCGACCGCCGTGCCGGCGCCGACGATCGTCGCGAGCCAAATCCGCAGCCCGGCCGCGAGCGTCATGCGTCGCCCCGCAAATTCGGATCGATGTCGACGCGGTCCCACCACCGTCGGGTGAACGGGTGGCGCGAGTAGCCGAACAGCCACGGCTGCACGAGGTCGTTCTGGATCCGGTGCACGTGGAACTTGTACGGCAGGTAGGCGGCGAACAGGCGCGCGGCTTCGTTCAGCACGGCGAGGCGCTCCGAGTCATCGGGCAGCGCGCGGCTGCGTTCGTACAGTCGGTCATAGGCGGGCAGCGCAAAGCGCGCATCGTTGGTCTGTTCGCGGTTGCCACTGTAGGCGATGCCGAAGAAGAGGTCGCTGTCGGGCCCGAGCGCTTCCCAGCCGAAGCCCCACATCATCAGCCTGCCGGCGAGCGACTGCTTCAGCAGCTCCGGCCACTGCGCGACCCGGAACTCGATGCGGAGGCCGACCGCGTCCAGGTAGCGCTTCCACAGCTCGTTGCGCTTGCGGTCCAGTTGCGTGGCGGTCGACGCCATCTCGAGGGTCAGCGGCGCGCCGTCGGGCTGCTCGCGCCAGCCGTCGCCGTCGCGGTCGAGGTAGCCGTAAGTGTCGAGCAGCGCCTTCGCGCGCGCGCGACTGAACTCGGAGATCGGCGTCGCGCGCTGCGGGTCGTAGCCGAAGGTGCCGGGCACGAACGGGGCCTGCGCGACGATCGCGTTGCCCTGGTACATCTGCTGCACGAAATCCTCGCCGTCGAACGCGAGCGACACCGCGCGCCGCAGCGCGACCTTCTCCGGCGTATAGCCGCCGACCAGCGGGTGCTCCATGTTGAAGTACGACAGCGTGAGATCCGCCAGCGGCGTGCGCGTCAACGAGACGCCTTTGCGCGCCAGATGCGGCGCGAGCCGTCCGCCCGGTGCGGCGAGGTTGTTGAAATCGATCGGCACCGGCAGCAGGTCGAGCTTGCCCTGCTGGAACGCGAGCCAGCGCGGCTGGCTCTCCTCGATGATCGCAACCTCGACCCGATCGACCAGCGGCAGCCGCCGGCCGCGCAGGCGCGGCACTTCTTCGGCGAGCCGCGCGTCGCCGGCGGGCGGGTCGAAGTCGTACTCGACGTGGCGGTAGTTCGGGTTGCGCTCCAGCACGATGCGCGACGAGCGGCGCCACTGCACGACGCGGAACGGACCGGTGCCGACCGGATGCTCGACGATCGCGTCGCCGTACGCCTCGACCACCTCGCGTGCAACCGCGGCCATCGGCTGCGCCGGTGTCAGGTTGTAGATGAAGCGCGGATTCGGCTCCGCCGTCCTGATCTGCAGCGTGTAGCGGTCGAGCGCGCGCAGCCCTTCGATCTCGGTGTCGTAGTCGAACGGCGCGCCGGCCAGCGCGCGCTTGCGCAGCGCGTCGATGCCGAGGATCCGCGCGTTCTCCAGCAGGTACAGGTTCTGGCTCTTCCAGCGCGGATCGAAGATGCGCTTCCACGAGTACACGTAGTCGTGCGCGGTCAGCTCGCGCGGCGCGCCGCGAAACGCGGGGTCATCGGCAAAGAAGATGCCGGAACGAATCCGCAGCGTCAGCGTGCGGAAGTCGGCGCTCGACTCGGGCAGCGCGGCGGCGGTGTTCGGCCGCAGCCGCGGCGGGCGCGCGAGGTAGTCGAATTCGAGCGGCGCGTCGAAGAGGTGCGCGTTGATCGTGCCGGAATACAGGTCCTGCGACTGCACCGGGTCGAAGCCGGTCTCCGCAACCGGAAAGGCGAGGCGCAGCGTCCTCGGCGCGCCGTGGCGGGGAGCGGTCGCGCGCGCCGACCACGGCGCGAGCGCCGCGACGGCGAGCAGCGAGCGGCGGCCGAGCTTGAACACCTCGCGCTCACGCGCGGCTGCGCGCGGCCGGATCGATGTCGATCCACTTGAAGAAGTCGCGCGCGAACGGGTGGCGCAGGAAGCCGATCAGCCACGGGTGCGACACGTCGTTGACGATGCGATGGCAGTGGATCTTGTACGGCATCCAGACGACGAACAGGCGTTTCATTTCGCGGATGACCGCGTCGCGCTCCGGCCCGTCGGGCATTTGCCGCTGGCGGTCGTACAGGCGGTCATACTCGGGTCGGCGGAAGCGCGCGAAGTTCTGGCCGCCGATCGCGCGGCTCGCGCCGAAGGCGAGGAAGTCGTCGGAATCGGAGTTGGTGGCCGAATTGCCGAGCTGCCACAGCATCAGCTTGCCCGCGCGCGCGGCTTTCAGGTTCTCCGGCCACTGGTTGACCTTGAATTCGACGCGGATCTGCAGGCGGTCGAGCTGGCGCTTCCACAGTTCGTTGAACGCGCGGTCGATCTGGCTCGCCTGCGTGGCCATTTCGAGCAGCAGCGGCGAGCCGTCCGGCCGCTCGCGCCAGCCGTCGCCGTCGCGATCGACGTAGCCGAAGGTGTCGAGCAGCGCGCGCGCCCGGGCGCGGTCGAATTCGCCCATCTCGCTGACGAACGCCGGGTCGTAGCCGGAGGTCAGCGGCGGCACCTGCGACTGCGCGGGAATCGCCGCGCCGTGGCGGATCAGGCGAATCTCCTCCTCCACGTCATAGCCGAGCGCGATCGCGCGCCGCAGCGCGACTTTCTCCGGCGCGTAACCGCCGACGACCGGATCGTCCAGGTTGAAGTAGGTGAAGGTGATGTCCGGGCTGATCACGCGGTCCAGTTCGATGCCATGCCGCGCGAGCGACGGCGCCAATCGTCCGTTCGGCGCGGCGAGGTCGATGAATTCCAGCGGCACGTTGACGGTGTCCTGCTGGCCGTTCAGGAACGACAGCCAGCGCGGCTGGCTCTCCTCGATCACCGACAGCTCCACGCGATCGATCATCGGCAGCTTGCGGCCCTTCAGCCGCGCGAGGATCTGCTGCCCGCGCGCATCGTCCGCCGCCGGCCGCGCGTCGTAGAAATCGTCGCGAAACCCCGGATTGCGTTCGAGCACGATGCGCGACGAGCGCTTCCACTGCACGAGCCGGAACGGCCCCGTGCCGACCGGATGCGCCATGATGTCGTCGGCATACGCTTCGACCACCTCGCGCGCGACGCCGCCGAACGGGCGCGCATCGGCGAAATTCTCATGGAAGCGCGGGCTCGGCTGCGCGAGCTTGACCTGGAACGTGTAGCGGTCGAGCGCGCGGATGCCCTCGATCTGCGCGTCGTAGTCGAAGCGGCCGGTGTCCAGCGCCATCTTGCGCAGCTCCGCCAGGCCGATCAACTGCGCGCTGGCGATGCCCGGGTAGATCGGGCTCTTCCAGCGCGGGTCGGCCAGGCGCTTCAGTTGATACACGTAGTCGGCGGCGACCAGCTCGCGCCGCTTGCCCTTGAACGCCGGGTCGTCCTGGAAGTAGATACCGGGCCGGATGCGGACGGTGAAGGTGCGCAAGTCGCTCGAGATCTCCGGCAGCGCCGCCGCCGTGCGCGGCTTCAGCAACGCCGGGCGCGCCAGGTAGTCATACTGCAGCGGCGATTCGAAGATGTTCGACACCACGTAGTTGGAATACAGGTCGTTGATCTGCGCCGGATCGAAGCCGGTCTCCCCGGCCGGCAGCGCCCAGCGGAACGTCTTGCCCGCGGGCGCATCGGCGGCGCGCGCGGGGTCGAGGGCACCGGTGATGCCGAGCGCGCCCGCCGCGCGCAGGAAGTCGCGCCGGCTCATGTTGCCCCCTTCGCGCCGGGGGCGCTGTCCCCCCGAGGGGGAGCGAGCCATTTTGGGGCGGCCCGGCAATGGCTCATGTCACCGCTCTTGCCTGCGCGTCGGCATCGATGTCGACGTACTGCCACCACTCCTGCGAGAAGAGCTGGCGCCGGAACCCGATCAGCCACGGGTGCGCGAGGTCGGTCAGGATGCGGTGCACGTGATACTTGTACGGCGCGTACGCGATCAGCAGCCGCTTGCCCTCGAGGAACAGGCGCTCGCGCTCGGGACCGTCGGGGATCGAGCGCATCCGGTTGTACAGCGCGTCGAATTCCTTGTTGCGGAAGCGCGCGAGGTTCTGCCCGCCGACGTGCACGGACGCGCCGCGGTCGAACGCCGGCTGGCCATCGGGCGCGGCCGAGGTGTAGCCGAGGCTCCAAACCATCAGCTTGCCGGCGCGCGCGTTCTTCAGGTTCTCCGGCCACTTGGCCGGCTTGAAGTCGATGCGGATGCCGAGCGCGGTCAGGTCCTTGCGGCGCAGCTCGTCGCGCTGGCGCGCGCGCTGATCGGGCGTGGTGGCCCACTCCAGCACCAGCGGTGAGCCGTCCGGCTGCTCGCGCCAGCCGTCGCCGTCGCGATCGACGTAGCCGAACATGTCGAGCAGCGCCTTGGCGCGCGCGAGGTTGAACTCGCCGTTCTCGCTGACGAAGTTGGGGTCGTAGCCGCTCAGGTGCGGCGCGACCGGCGACTGGGCCGGCACCGCCTGGCCGCGCCAGTACAGCCGGATCTCCTGGTCGATGTCGATCGCCAAGCAGATCGCGCGCCGCAGCGCGACTTTCTCCGGCGTGTAGCCGCCGACGACCGGGTGCTCCATGTTGAACAGCGTGATCGTCACGTCGGAATTCAACTCGCGCGCCATCTTCACCCCCAGGCGGGCGAGGTTGGGCGCGAGTTTGCCGTTGGGCACCGCGATGTTGACGAACTCGAACGGCAGCCGTTCCATCAGGTCGAACTGCTTGTTGAGGAACGACAGCCAGCGCGGCTGCGTCTCCTCGACGATCGAGACTTCGACGCGATCGATCAGCGGCAGCCGGCGGCCGCGCAGCTTCTGCGCCAGCGCGCGGCCTTCGGCATCGCCGTCGTTCGGCTCCTCGTCCCACAGCGCTTCGCGGTAAGTCGGATTGCGCTCGAGCACGATCTTCGACGAGCGCCGCCACTCGGCGAGCCGGAACGGCCCGGTGCCGACCGGGTGGCTCATGATGTCGTCGCCGTAGGCCTCGACCACCTCGCGTGCGACCGCGCCGTACAGATCGCCGCCCGCGATCACCTGCAGGAAACGCGGGCGCGGCTGCGCAAGCCGGAACTGCAGCGTGTAACGGTCAAGCGCGCGCAGGCCCTCGATCGGACGGTCGTAGTCGAACGGGCGCTTGTCCTTCAGGACTTCGTCGCGCAGCGCGTCGATGCCGACGATCTGCAGTTCTGCCAACGTCGGATACGCCGGTGCCTTCCAGCGCGGATCGAAGAAGCGCTTGAACGAGTACACGTAGTCGGCGGCGACCAGCTCGCGCCGCGCACCCCTGAACGCCGGATCGTCCTGGAAGAAGATGCCCGGCCGCAGCCGGATGGTCCAGACGGTGAAGTCGTCGGAGACGTCCGGCAGCGCCGCCGCGGTCGCCGGTTTGAACTTGAACGGCCGAGCCAGGTAGTCGTAGCGGTACAACCCTTCGAAGAGGTGCGCGGTGATGATGCGCGAATACAGATCGACGAGTTGCGGCGGGTCGAAGCCGGTCTCCGAAACCTCGAACGCGTAGCGCAGCACCTTCGGCCGCGACTGCGGCTGAGCGCGCACGGGCACGGCGCCCGCGGCCGGCAGTGCCAGCAGCGACCGCAGCAACGCGCGTCGGGCAGGGGAGACTGGGGGCATCTGCGTCGGACCGTCGAAAAGAATTTCGTTTGATCCTTCGATTCCGCAGGGTGAACGGGCGGCATAATGCCGGCCTTTGAGCGGCGCGGGCCACGAGCCGGCGCCGCGGCGCATCATCACGGGACCACCCGGCGAGCAGGCAACGTGACCGCGTACATCTTACGCAGACTGTGGCAGATGATCCCGACGCTGGCGGGCGTCATCCTGCTGGTGTTCTTCCTGTTCAAGTTTTTCGGCGGCGATCCGGCCGAGATCCTCGGCGGCCTGCTCGCCACACCCGAGCAGATCCAGGCGATTCGACAGCAGTTGGGGCTGAACGATCCCTGGTACGTGCAGCTCGCGATCTTCGTGAAGTCGATCTTCAGCTTCAACTGGGGCAACTCGTGGGCGACCAGCGAGGCGGTGAGCCACATCTTCGCCACCCGCCTGCCGGCCACGCTGACCGTGATGATCCCGATCCTGCTCCTCGACGTCGTGCTGGGCGTGTGCGCGGCGATGGCGGTCGCGTACGTGCGCGGATCGCTGACCGACCGCCTGGTGATGATCGTCACGACGGTGATGTTGTCGATCTCGTTCCTCGTCTACATCATCGTCGGCCAGTGGCTGTTCGGCTTCTACCTCGGCTGGTTCCCGGTGCAGGGCTGGACCGACAGCGTCTGGACCAACCTCACCACGTACGCCGTGCTGCCGGTGATGCTGGCGGTGTTCGTCGGGCTGGCGCCGCAGACACGGCTTTATCGCAGCTTCTTTCTCGACGAGCTCGGCCACGATTACGTGCGCACCGCGCGCGCCAAGGGCCTGGGCGAGAACAGGATCCTGTTCAAGCACGTGCTGCGCAATGCGCTGATCCCGGTGCTGACCAACGTCAGCGTGCAGCTGCCGGGGATCTTCATCGGTTCGTTCCTGATCGAGACTTTCTTCTCCATCCCGGGGCTCGGACGCGAGGTGCTGCTGGCGGTCAACCGCAGCGATTACCCGGTGATTCAGGCGGTCACCGTGTATCTCGCGGTGCTGACGATGTTCATCAACCTGATCGCCGACATTCTGTACAAGGCGGTCGATCCGCGCGTGGTGCTGAAGTGAGGCGGCAACGATGACCGCGGTCGCCGCGCCCTACACGCCGGCGGCAGCGACACGCTCGGAGGGCGTGTGGCGCGCTGCGTGGCGCCGGCTGCGCCATGATCGCGTGGGCATGGTGTCGCTGGCGATCGTGATCGCGTTCCTGCTGCTGATCGTGGCCTCGGCGACCGGCCTGGTCGCGAAGGACTGGCAAAGGGAGATCGGCGTGCCGAACGCGCCGCCGACCTTCATCGGTCCGGCGCCGAAGGAAACCGGCATCGATCCGCTCGCCCGTGCGGTGCCGAAGGATGCAAAGCCGGTCGACCTGTCCGACATCGATCCGCTGGCGCCGAAGTACAAGGAGTGGGCCGAGCGCGCGGCGAAGCTTCAGGTTGCCGAGCCGCCGAAGGCGCAGACGCTGCCGTTCGGCGCCGATCGGCTCGGGCGCGACGTGCTCGCCAAGTCGGTCAAGGGCGCGGAGATCTCGATCTTCGTCGGCGTGTTCGCCGCCGTGCTTGCGACGCTGATCGGCACCATGCTCGGCGCGCTGGCGGGCTACGCCGGCGGCAAGGTGGGCGACTTCCTCGAGTGGGTCTACAACGTGTTCACGTCGGTGCCCGACATCCTGCTGATCTTCGCGTTCGCCGCGGTGTTCGGGCGCGGTATCGGCACCGTGGTGCTGATCCTGGGGCTCGCGGGCTGGACCGGCATGTATCGGCAGGTGCGCGCCGAGTACATCAAGCACCGCACGCGCGAGTACGTGCGCGCGGCGGAGGCGATCGGCGTATCGCACTTCGCGCGCATGTTCGTGCACATCCTGCCCAACGTCAGCCACGTGGTGCTGGTGCGCATGTCGCTGCTGGTGGTCGGCTTCATCAAGGCCGAGGTGATCCTGTCGTTCCTCGGGCTCGGCGTGCCGGTCGACCAGGTGTCGTGGGGCACGATGCTGTCGGAGGCGCAATCCGAACTGGTACTTGGCCACTGGTGGCAGCTCGCATCGGCCACGCTCTTCATGGCGACCTTCGTCACCGCCTTCTCGCTGCTGACCGACGCGCTGCGCGATGCGCTCGATCCGAAGTTGAGGTAGGTGGTGGCGAATCTCGTTTCCGTCCGCGACCTGCACGTGTCGTTCCGGCTCGGAAGATCGCACATCGTCAGCGCGGTCAGGGGCATCAGCTTCGACGTGCCGGAGAACGCCACCGTCGCGCTGGTCGGCGAATCGGGTTCGGGCAAGAGCGTGTCGGCGATGTCGATCGTGCGCCTGCTGCCCGACAACGCGATCGTCGGCGACTCGAGCGCGGTCGATTTTGGCGGCCGCAACCTGCTGAAAGAGCCGGTCGAGCGGCTGCGCGCGATCCGCGGCAAGGACATCAGCGTGGTGTTCCAGGAGCCGATGACGTCGCTGAATCCGGTGTTCACCGTCGGCGACCAGATCGCCGAGGCGCTGCGGCTTCACATGGGGCTTTCGCGGGCGCAGGCCAACGACCGCGTGGTCGAGGTGCTGACCGAGGTCGGCATCCCGGAGCCGAAGGCGCGAGTCGGAAGCTACCCGCACGAGCTTTCTGGCGGGCAGCAGCAGCGCGTGATGATCGCTATGGCGATCGCATGCGAGCCGAAGCTGCTGATCGCCGACGAGCCGACCACCGCGCTCGACGTGACGGTGCAGCGGCAGATCCTCGAGTTGATCGCGAACCTGCAGGACAAGCGGCGCATGTCGGTGCTCTTCATCAGCCATGACCTCGGCGTCGTCGGCGAGATCGCGGATCACGTGGTGGTGATGCGCGATGGCGTGGTGCGCGAGGCGGGCGGGGTCGATCGCATTTTCGCCGACCCGCAGGACGCGTACACCAGGGCGCTGCTCGCCTGCCGGCCGCGGCTCGACGTGAAGCCGAAGCGGCTGCCGGTGATCGATGATTTCATGCGCGGCGGCGGCGCGCCGATCGTCGTCACCGAACAGCGCCTCGCGCGCCCCGCGGAGCCGAAGCCGCTGATCGAGGCGAAGGGGCTGCGCAAGGAGTACCGGCTGAAGACAGGGTTGCTGAAGCACAAGACGATCGAGGCGGTGAAGGAGGCGTCGTTCACGCTGTCGCGCGGCCGCACGCTCGGCGTGGTCGGCGAATCGGGTTCGGGCAAGACGACGGTCGGCATGCTGCTGATGCGGCTCGTCGACGCCACGCGCGGCCAGGTTTTCTACGACGGCACCGACCTGCTGGCGTTGACCGATGCGCAGATGATGGCGTACCGGCGCCGCATACAGATCATCTTCCAGAACCCGTACGCGTCGCTGAACCCGCGCTTCACCGTCGGTCAGATCCTGACCGAGCCGATGAAGGTGCACGCGATCGGCGCCAGCGACGAGGACCGCTTCGAGCGCGCGGTGGCACTGGCGCGGCGCGTGGGGCTCGGGCCCGACAGCGTGTACAAGTACCCGCACGAGTTCTCCGGCGGGCAGCGGCAGCGGATCGCGATCGCGCGCGTTCTGTCGATGCAGCCCGAGGTGATCATCTGCGACGAGTCGGTCTCCGCGCTCGACGTGTCGGTGCAGGCCACCGTGCTCAATCTGCTGCTCGATCTGCAGGACGAGTTCGGCATCAGCTACATCTTCATCAGCCACGACCTGGCGGTGGTCAAGTACATGGCCGACGACATCCTGGTGATGAACGCCGGCGAGATCGTCGAACGCGGCGCCGCCGAGGTGATCTACCGGAATCCGCAGCACGAGTACACAAAGAAGCTGCTCGGGTCGATTCCGCGCGGGTATCAGGCGCGTTCGGCGCGCCGATCCGGCTAGCGCCGCTCAAGAAACTCGTCGACCGTCAGGCCAACGTCGCGCGCGATCTGGCGCAGAAGCGTCGGTGAGGTGTGTCGGCCCTTGTGAAAGGGTACGGTGGTCGATCGACCGGCTGCGTTGCGGAACTGCTTGTGAATCCGCGTTGCCAGACTTCGCTGAATCCGGGTCCGAGCAAGATTGCGACGACCTCGGTCGGCTTGAGAACGGGGACGTTGCCCACGGGCTACGGCACGGCCACGTTCTGAATGCCGACGATTTCGGATTCGAGATGCGGCTCCCCGTCCTCCAGAAGCATCGCGATTACTTCGCGCAGATTCTCGTGCAGTTCGTCCAGCGCGGCGCCCTGCGAGTGCGCACCGGGGGACCCCGGGACAAAACCGACGAACAAGCCGGTCTGCGGGTCGCGTTCGATCACGGCGGCGTACGTCTTCATCAGCGGGCTCGTGCGGGTCTCGATGCAGTCGTCATTGTTGGGTCGCGGTCGGGGAGCGCAACTGCGAGTCAACCCGCGCGCAGCAGCGGTCGCAGCGCGTACAGCCCGAGGATCGGCCCGATCGAGAGCCACGGCAGCAGCTTGTCGAGCGGCACCGAGGTCGCCGCGGCGGCGAAGATCTGGATGCTGACGATCGTGATCGCGAAGCCGATGCTGTTGACGAACGTGAGCACACTGCCGACCACGTCGCGCGGCGCGTTCAGCGCGGTCAGTGACGAGAACTGGGGCGAGTCGCCGACGACGGTGACGCCCCACACCGCGAGCCAGGCCCAGAAGAGCGGCAGCGGCGCTGTGAGCGCGAGCGGCGCGAGCAGGCAGCACGCACCGCTGGCGGCGAGCTGAAGCGCGGCCACGCGCGCGCTGCCGAGCTTCAGCGCGAGCCGGCCGCCGACCGCGCAGCCGATCGACCCGGCCGCGATGATCCAGAACGCCGCAGCGGAGACCGACTGCGGGCCGATACGCGTGGCGACGATCAGCGGCAGCAGCGCCCATACGGCGTACAGCTCCCACATGTGGCCGAAGTAGCCGAATGCCGACGCGCGCACTTTCGGATCGCGCCAGATCACCGCGAGCGCGGCAGGCTTGATGCGCGCCGCGCGCGGCAGGTGCGGGCTGTCGGGAACGAGCAGGTACAGCGCCACGCCGCCGATGACTGCGATCAGCGATACCGTAAGCATCACACGCTGCCATGGCCAGTCGGCGCCGAGCGCGCGCAACCCGTGCGGCATCGCGGTGCCGAGCACCAGCGCGCCGATCAGCAGTCCGAGCACGGCGCCCAGACCGCGCGTGTACCACGCCGCGGCGATCTTCATGCCGACCGGATAGATTCCGGCGAGGAAGAATCCGGTCGCAAAGCGCAGCAGCACCAGCACCGCGTAATCGTGCGCGAACGGGATGCCGAGTGCATTGGCAGTCACGCCGGCCAGCGCGCACAGCAGGAACACCAGCCGCGGTGAATGGCGATCGGCGATCGTCAGCAGCGCGAAAGCCAACGTGCCGGCGATGAAACCGAGCTGCACGGCCGAAGTCAGCGTGCCGAGTGCGGTGGCGGGCAGCGCCACCGCGCGCTGCAGGTCGGGCAGCACGCCGTTCACCGCGAACCACAACGACGTGCCGGCCAACTGCGCGACGACGATCGTCGGCAGCACGCGGCGGGGAACCGGCGGGTCGGCCTCGTCGGACATGGCCGGCAAATTTAGGCCGGCCGGCCGGGTCAGTCGAGCGCGGGTGCCGGTGCGCCTGTGACTTCGGCCGCCAGTTGCTGCGCCATCCGGTTGACGATGCCGTAGATCGATAGCTGCGGGTTGGCGCCGATCGAGGTCGGAAAGATGGAACCGTCGTGGATCGACAGGTTCTCGATCTGGAAATGGCGCCCGCGCGGATCGACCACGCCGGCGCGTTCGGACGCGGCCATTCCGCAGCCGCCCATCACGTGCGCGCTGACCACGCGCATCGCGAGCGGACGCAGCGGCAGCCGCGCGATCGCCTGCTTCGCCTGCGCCAGGGTCGGGTAGCCGGTCGACAGTTCGTGCACCGGATTGACCGTCTTCGCGCCGGCGGCGAACTGGACCTCGGCCATCACGGTGAGCGCGCGCCGCGCCGCCTCCCAGATCGGTTCGTTCAGCGGGTAATCGAGCAGCGGGGTGCCGTCGCGCCGCAGCTCGACGCGCCCGCCGCGACTGTCGGGATGGAAGCCGTCGCGCAGCAGCGCCAGCATCACCTGCGCGTGCGCGAACTGCCGCATCAACTGCTCGTGCGCGGCGCCGAAACCCTGCAGCGTCGAAGCGAACAGCACCGGGTGCAACGGCGCAGCCTCGAGCTTGAAGCCGAGCGGGCCGTCGATCGCGTCGGTCTCGAGGAAGTGATCGGAGTAGACGCTCTGCGGCGCACCGGCGTAGCCGTCGACGCGCTGATCGAACACCGCGGCCGAGATCACGGTCGGGTGCAGGAACGTGTGCCGGCCGAGCAAGCCGTACGGGTCCGGCGCGGACGACCGCAGCAGCAGACCCGGGGTGTTGATCGCACCGCCGGCGGCGACGTAGTGGCGCGCGCGAATCTGCACATTGACGCCGCTTTCGGTCAATCCATCGTCGCGCAACGCTGCGCAGGATAGGCGCGCGATCCGGTTGCCGTCGAATTCGAACCGCACCGCGCGCAGCCGCGAGAAAAGCCGCGCGCCGCGGTCGAGCGCCGCGGGGATCGCCGTGACAAGCATTGACTGCTTGGCGTTGGTCGGGCAGCCCATGCCGCAGTAGCCGAGATCCCAGCAGCCGCGCACGTTGCGCCGGATCGTCTTCACGTCGATGCCGAGCACGGTCCCGCCGCGCTTCAGGACGCTGTTGTTCTCGTTCGGCGCGCCCTGCCATGGCGTGATGTTCAGATAGCGCTCGGCCTGTTCGAAGTACGGCGACAGGGATTCGGGCGTCAGCTCGCGCAGGCCGAACCGTTCGCGCCAGTACGCGAGCGTGGCCGGCGGCGTGCGGAAGCTCGAGGTCCAGTTCACCGTCGTCGAGCCGCCGACCGCGCGCCCCTGCAGGATGTTGATCGCCTTGTCGCTGGTCTTGCGCGCGGCCGATTCCCAATACAGCGCCGGATACGCGTCGGCCTCGCGCATGCGGAAGTCGCGCGAGCTCTTCAGCGGACCTTCCTCGACCAGGATCACGTCGAGCCCGGCCTTGCTGAGCAGATCGGCGCTGACGCCGCCGCCGGCGCCGGTGCCGATCACGACCACGTCGCACTCGAGCTGCAGCGGCTCCTTCAGCGTCGTCGCGTCGACGGCCTTCCAGCCGCGCGCCAGCCCGGCGGCGATCGGATCGGCGATCGCGGTCGTGGTCACAGGCGGGTCGGTCCCGGATAGCCGATCGCATCCCACGTCGAAGGATCGGCGTAGTACGCGCCGAGCACGAGGTCATGGAGCGCGTGGTACGCGGACTGATACAGGTCGAAGGAGTGCGTGCGCCAGCGCTGCAGCCAGTCGCCGACCCGCGCCGCATCGGCGTCGTCCCAGCGCTCAATGCCGGCGAGCCAGCGGCCGGGGGCGGAAGCGAGCAATGCGAACAACTGGCCCAGTTCGATGCGCGTCGGACGCGTCAGGCCCGCGATCGTCTCCAGCGTGCGCTGAAGCGCAGCATCGAGCGCCCGCGCGCGCGCGCCGGCATCAAGCGGCAGCGCGCCGGCCAGCAGTGCCGGCAGCGCGCCGCGCAACACGACGCGGGTGTCCTCGCTGAACGCGGCGTCGGGCGCGGCACGCCGGAGCAGATACGTCGCGCCGCCGGCGGCGGCAAGCAATGCGCCGCCGGCGAGCCCGACTTTCAGGAGCGTTCGCCGCTGCATGTCAATACGAAGCGCAGTGCCCTCACGTATTCTTGCCGCCGATTGTAGGAAGCCGCCGTAGAACAGCGCGTCTAAAACCGAACACCGCGATGAATCAAGATGGCTCGTCGGCCGACCGGCTCGCCGCAGCGCTGAGGCGGGTCATCGATCTGCGCCGGCAGCTCGAGAGCGACGTGAAGCTGCGCGACACGTGGCGCGCGGTCAAGCGCTGGCAGGCCGAGCGCCTGCGCCAGACCTATGCGGACCTGCTCGCGCAGCCGCGGCTGCGGCCGGCGTGCGAGTTCTTCCTTGCCGAGTTGTATGGCGTAAAGGACTTTTCCCAGCGTGACCAGGAAGCGCTGCGCGTGGTGCCGATGCTGGCGCGGATGCTGCCGGAGCGCGCGGTGACGACGATGGCGCTTGCGGTCGAGCTCGACGAACTGTCGGAACAGCTCGACGAGCGCGTGGCGCGCAATTTGATGACGGGCGCGGTCGACGATGCCGCGTACGCCGCCGCGTACCGAGCGGCCGGAACGCGCGCCGAGCGCGAGCACCAGATCGACACGATCGATCGCATCGGCCGCTCGCTCGAGCGCCTGGCGCGCATCCCGCTACTGGCGCCGATGCTGCACATGATGCGCGCGCCGGCGGAGATGGCGGGGCTCGGGCACCTGCATCGTTTCCTGCAGTCCGGGTTCGATGCCTTCGTCTCGATGGGCGCCGCCGGCGAGTTCCTCGACACGATCCGCGCGCGCGAGACCGCGCTGATGCGGCTGCTGTTCGACGGCGGGCAGACGGCTACGTCGGTTTCGATCGTTCCCGGATGACACGGGTGCCGAGCAGGTGGTCGTGCAGCAGCTGCCGGTCGGTGTTCGTGCGGGCGACGAGCAACATCGCCAAGAAGCCGAGCACGAACGCCAGCGCGTCCCAGGCCGCGAGAGTGTGGAACAGCGCGACGAATACGAATCCGGGTGCGAGCAGCGTCCAGGCCAGCAGGTAGCGCAGCACGGCGACGCGCAGCGGCGGCGGGCGGCCGTCGCGGCCGACCAGGCGCAGTTGCCACGATTTCATCGCCAGCGTCTGGCCGCTGCGGGTCCAGCAGTAGACGAAATAGATGCCGAACGCGACGAACAGCACGGCCTGCAGCACCCAGCGCTGCTGCGCGGCGAGCGGATAGCTCCACTGCAGGGCCGCCAGCAGCGCGTAACTGACGATAAACGCGACGCCGAACAGTAACAGCGCTTCGTAGATCATCACCGCCACGCGCAGCGGCAGGCCGGGGACGAACGACTGAACAGGGGCTGCCGCGGGTGGCACGATCGCAGGGGTGCGCGGTCGGGCCGGCGCGCTCGCTACTTGGTGGATTCGGACTTTGCTGGTTCCTTGGCGCGTCGGGCGTCGCGCGCCGCCTTGGCGGCCGCACCGTTGCCGGAGCGGGCCCGGTCCGACAACTCGCGCTTGCGTTCGGCCGGCAGGTCCTTGTACTCCTGAATCAACGCCTGCCGCTGATCGATCGGCAACTCGTAGGCCTTGCGGAAGTTCTCGCGCACGTTGCGGCGCTGCTCTGGCGACAGCTTGACGAACTCGGCCATGCGCTCGTGGATGCGCTGCTTGCCGTCGGCGGACAGGCTGGGGTACTTCTTCGCGACCTCGAGCCACTTCAGCTTGCGGTCGCGGTCGAAGCCGTCCCAGTCCTTGGCCAGCGGTGCCAGGGCCTCCTTCTGCGCCGGGGACAGCTCATGCCATGCCGGTCGGGCAACCGCGGCCGCGGCGGGCTTGCCGGGCGCCTTCTGCTGCGCCTGGGCAGGTACGAAAAGCACCGTGGCCGCAACAGCGGCCACGGCAAGGCAGAATCGAAGTCCAACAGACATCGGGAAACGATTCCGCATCCTAGTTCACGCGATCCTGATTCTTCAGCAGGACGCCGAAGCCGGAGTCGGCGAAGGTGTCGATCGGACTTTCGTCCATCAGAACCGCGAAATCAAGATCGGCCAGATGTTCGATCTGCTGCGTGCGCTGCCAATCGTAGATGCCGATGAACCCGATGACCAGCGCGAGGATCGGCAGGACCAGCCCGGCGCGATACAGCCAGGTCCAGAACCCGCGCGACGTGGATCGATCGAGGGCGTGACTCGCCGTCTGCAGCGACGGCACCCACACCGGCGTTTCGACCGGCCCGGTCCGATGACGCTGAAGCGCGCGCTCGCGCGCCTGCTCCAGCCGATAGACGGTCTTGTAGTCCAGCCGCTCGGCTCCGTCGTTCAGAACCTGGCGGACGCGGTAGGCGAATTCGGTCTCTTTCATAGCGTGACACCCCGTTCGCGCAGCGCGCGTGCCAGGGCATGCGTGGCACGCGAGCAATGGGTTTTCACACTGCCTTCGGAGCATCCCATCGCTGCAGCCGTTTCCGCGACGTCGAAATCCTCCCAGTAACGCAGCAGAAAGGCCTCGCGTTGACGGGCCGGCAGCTTGGCGACCTCTTCCTCGATGATCGCGATCACCTGCTCGCGCGAAACCTGGTCGGCCGCGCTTTCGGCCGCCTGCGAGCCGGCCAGTGCCTCCAGGGTTTCGAGCGGATCAGCGTCCTCGTCGTCGGCCGGCGTCAGCGACGAAAACAGCGTGGTCCAGGTCGACCGCACCTTCTGGCGGCGAAAATGGTCGTGCAGCGTGTTCTGCAGGATGCGCGTGAACAGCAGCGGCAGCTCGGCCGCCGGCCGATCGCCGTAGTTCTCCGACAGCTTGATCATCGCGTCCTGGACGATGTCTAGCGCGCTGTCGTCGTCGCGCACGGCAAAGGCGGCCTGTTTGAAGGCGCGACGTTCGACGCTGGCGAGGAATTCGGCGAGTTCTTCTCGAGTGGCCATCCACGAGAGCCGGGCGCCAAACGCTGCGCACAGGCGGTCGGATAAGCAACTGACGCTGGGCCGCCCCGAGGCAGTCGCATGCCCCCACGGGGGGCGGACGCGGCGCGGCCGGGGGCGGTTACGCAAAGGCGGCGCGAATCCTATCAGAGGGTACGGTCTTCCCCGAGTGGACGGGCAGGCGCCGCGTTCCGGGCGCGAGAAGCTCTTGTGATTTGCCCTGACTGATGCGCTGCAGTATCGTGCGTGATTCTTGCATCACAAGAGGCTGGGCTCGACGTCAGCCGATTCGTTAACGCGAAGGGCCGCACCGTCCGTCACGAGCGGATATGGAACGGCATCCAATCAATCTCCAGCAGGACCTTGAGAGGAGCAATGCCATGCAGACCATCAGCGCTGAAGCGCGCACCGAATCCCGCCTCGCGGCCCCCCGAACCGAACTGCTGACCGGCGCCGAGATCGTCGTCCGGTGCCTGCAGGAAGAAGGTGTGGAGCACATCTTCGGCTACCCCGGCGGCGCGGTTCTCTACATCTACGACGAGATCTTCAAGCAGGACAGCTTCCAGCACATCCTGGTGCGGCACGAGCAGGCCGCGGTGCATGCCGCCGACGCCTACTCGCGTTCCAGCCGCAAGATCGGGGTGGCGCTTGTGACCAGCGGCCCGGGCGTGACCAACGCGGTCACCGGCATCGCGACCGCGTACATGGACTCGATCCCGCTGGTGATCATCAGCGGCCAGGTGCCGACGCACGCGATCGGGCAGGACGCGTTCCAGGAGTGCGACACCGTCGGCATCACGCGGCCGTGCTTGAAACACAACATCCTGGTCAAGGACGTGCGCGACCTGGCGCCGGCGATCCGCAAGGCGTTCTTCATCGCCGCCACGGGCCGGCCGGGGCCGGTGCTGGTCGACATCCCGAAGGACGTGACGATCGCGAAGTGCGAGTTTCACTATCCGCGCGACCTGACGCTGCGCTCGTACAACCCGGTCGTGAAGGGCCATCAGGGTCAGATCAAGAAGGCAGTGCAGCTCTTGATGGGCGCCGAGCGGCCGATGATCTACAGCGGCGGGGGCGTGATCCTGTCCGATTCGGCGGATCTGCTGAATCGACTCGTCAACGTGCTCGGCTATCCGTGCACCAGCACGCTGATGGGGCTGGGCGGGTTCAAGGCGTCGGACCCGAAGTTCATGGGCATGCTCGGCATGCACGGCACCTACGAAGCGAACATGGCCATGCAGCACTGCGATGTGCTGCTGGCCGTCGGCGCGCGCTTCGACGACCGCGTGATCGGCAATCCGAAGCACTTCGCGCAGATCCCGCGCAAGATCATCCACATCGACATCGATCCGTCGTCGATCTCGAAGCGGGTGAAGGTCGACGTGCCGATCGTCGGCGACGTGAAGGAGGTGATGACCGAGCTGCTGACACAGATCGAGGCGTCGGGCCACAGGCCGAACACGCAGGCGCTGAAGGCGTGGTGGACGCAGATCAACGATTGGCGCAAGCGCGACTGCCTGAAGTACGACCGCAGCGCGGAGATCATCAAGCCCCAGTTCGTGATCGAGAAGCTGTGGGAGGTGACGAAGGGCGACGCCTTCATCACGTCCGACGTTGGCCAGCACCAGATGTGGGCCGCGCAGTATTACCGATTCGACAAGCCGCGGCGCTGGATCAACTCCGGCGGGCTGGGCACGATGGGCGTGGGGCTGCCGTACGCGATGGGGGTGCAGAAGGCGAACCCCGGCGCGCAGGTCGCGGTGATCACCGGCGAGGCGTCGATCCAGATGTGCATCCAGGAGCTGTCGACCTGCAAGCAGTACGACTTCACCCCGAAGATCGTCAACCTGAACAACCGCTACCTCGGCATGGTGCGGCAGTGGCAGCAGATCGATTACGGCAGCCGCTACTCGCACTCGTACGTCGATGCGCTGCCCGACTTTGTCAAGCTGGCCGAAGCCTACGGCCATGTCGGCATGGTGATCACCAAGCCGGCCGACGTGGAACCGGCGCTGCGCGATGCGTTCGGCAAGTACAAGGACCGGCTGGTGTTCCTCGACTTCATCACCGACCAGACCGAGAACGTGTGGCCGATGGTGAAGGCTGGCAAGGGGCTGACCGAGATGCTCCTGGGTTCGGAGGATCTGTAATGCGCCACATCATTTCGGTCCTGCTGGAAAACGAGCCGGGCGCGCTGTCGCGGGTGGTGGGCCTCTTTTCCGCGCGCGGCTACAACATCGAGACGCTGACGGTGGCACCGACCGAGGACGCGTCGCTGTCGCGCATGACGATCGTCACGGTCGGCTCGGACGACATCATCGAGCAGATCACCAAGCACCTGAACCGCCTGATCGAGGTGGTCAAGGTGGTCGACCTGACCGAGGGCGACTACACCGAGCGCGAGCTGATGCTGATCAAGGTGCGCGCGGTCGGCAAGGAGCGCGAGGAGATGAAGCGGATGGCCGACATCTTCCGCGGCCGCATCATCGACGTGACCGAGCGCACCTACACGATCGAGCTGACGGGCAACACCGACAAGCTCGATGCATTCGTGCGCAGCGTCGATCGCGCATCGATCCTGGAGACGGTGCGGACGGGAAGTTCGGGCATTGGGCGCGGGGAGCGGATTCTTCGCGTCTAGACGGGGGTGATCCGTGATCCGTGATCTGTGATCCGTGGATCGCAGCGCACGGCCCAACGGATCACGGACAACGGATCACGGATCACGAGGAAAAGATGAAGGTCTATTACGACAAGGATGCCGACCTGTCGCTGGTCAAGGGCAAGAAGGTCGCGATCGTCGGGTACGGCTCGCAAGGGCACGCGCACGCGCTGAACCTGAAGGAGTCGGGCGTCAAGGTCACGGTGGCGTTGCGCAAGGGCGGCGCGTCGTGGAACAAGGCGGTCAACGCCGGGCTGGAGGTCAAGGAAGTCGGCGATGCGGTCAAGGACGCCGACATCGTGATGATCCTGCTGCCGGACGAGAACCACCCCGACGTATATCGCCAGGCGATCGAGCCCAACATCAAGCAGGGCGCGGCGCTGGCGTTCGCGCACGGCTTCAACATCCACTACGGGCAGATCCAGCCTAGGTCCGACCTCGACGTCATCATGATCGCGCCGAAGGCGCCCGGCCACACGGTGCGCTCGACTTACACGCAGGGCGGCGGCGTGCCGATGCTGATCGCCGTGCACCAGGACGCCTCAGGCAGCGCGCGCGACATCGCGCTGTCGTACGCGGCCGCGATCGGCGGCGGCAGGGCCGGCGTGATCGAAACGAACTTCCGCGAGGAGACGGAGACCGATCTGTTCGGCGAACAGACCGTGCTGTGCGGCGGCTGCGTGGAACTCGTCAAGGCCGGGTTCGAGACGCTGGTCGAGGCCGGCTATGCGCCGGAGATGGCGTACTTCGAGTGCCTGCACGAGCTGAAGCTGATCGTGGACCTGATGTACGAGGGCGGCATCGCCAACATGAACTACTCGATCTCGAACAACGCCGAGTACGGCGAGTACGTGACCGGGCCGGAGATCATCACCGCCGACACCAAGGCGGCGATGAAACGTGCACTGAATAGGATCCAGACCGGCGAATACGCGAAGAGCTTCATCCTCGAGAACAAGGCCGGTGCGACCACGCTGCACGCGCGGCGCCGTCTGATGGCCGGGCACGAGATCGAGAAGGTCGGCGAGAAGCTGCGCGCGATGATGCCGTGGATCAAGGCCAACCGCTTGGTCGACCGCAGCAAGAACTGAGGCGACCCCGCATGACGCCGCGCATGTTCCTGGCCGCGGTCGCGATCGCCGCGACCGCGGCGCATGCGCAGCCCGCGCAGCCGCCGCGCTTCGAGGGCACGCTGCTGCTGATGAACGGCACGGCCGAGCTCGAGGTCGCCAACGACGAAGCGCTTCTGAACTTCTACCTCGAGGTGCAGGAACCCGATCTGGCGCGAGCGCAGTCGCAGGTCAACCAGCGCGTGGCCGAAGGCGTGGCGGCGCTGAAACGTGCCGATCCGAAGGCGCAGGTCGAAACGGCCGGCTACGGCAGCTACCCGGTGTATCAGTCCGGGACGGGGCGGAAGATCATCGGCTGGCGCGTGCGGCAGGGCGTGAGCTTCCGCACGACCGATCTTGCGAGTCTGCCGAAGGCGGTCGCAGCCGGCCAGCAGCAGCTGGCGCTGGGCGGCATCGACTTCCGGCTGTCGCGCGCCGCGCGCGAGCGCGTCGAGGGCGAACTGATCCAGCGCGCGATCGCGAATCTGAACGCGCGCGTCGCCGCGGCCGCACAGGCGCTGAACGTTCCGGCGTCGCGGTTGCGCATCGAGGAGCTGAACTTCGGCGTTCCGGCGGATGGGCGACCGCCGCCGATGCCGATGGCGCGCATGTCGGCCGTGGCGCCGGCCGAGGCGGTCGCCGAGCCGCAGCTCGATGCGGGACGGACGCTGCAGCAGATCACCGTGTCGGCGAAGGTCCGCCTGCTCGCGCCCTGATCCGCGCGCGCCGGCCGCGCTGCTCCGATACCATAGTATTTTCGCTTACGAAGTCTCCGCTCGGTGTCGACCTATCCTCATCCATTGCTGGCGCGCGAAGGCTGGCCGTTCATCGCGCTCGCGCTGATCGCCGCGATCGTCGTGCACGCGATGGCCGGCGCCGGGTGGGCCGCCCCGCTGTGGCTCGCGCTGCTGTTCGTGGTGCAGTTCTTCCGCGATCCGCCGCGCGCAGTGCCGGCGCAGCCCAATGCGGTTCTGGCGCCGGCCGACGGCCGCATCGTCAAGGTCGATCGCGCGCGCGATCCGTACACCGAGCGCGACACGCTGCTGATCAGCGTGTTCATGAACGTGTTCAACGTGCACAGCAATCGCTCGCCGGTCGACGGCACCGTCGAGCGCGTCGAGTACCAGGGCGGCAAGTTCATCAACGCCGATCTCGACAAGGCGTCGACCGAGAACGAACGCAATGCGCTGGTGCTGCGGCTAAATGGCGAGCGCATCACGGTGGTGCAGGTCGCCGGACTGATCGCGCGCCGCATCCTGTGCTACGTGAAGGCCGGCGACCGGCTCGCGCGCGGGCAGCGCTACGGGTTCATCCGCTTCGGCTCGCGCGTCGACGTCTACCTGCCGCTGTCGGCACGGCCGAAGGTGGCGGTCGGCGACAAGGTCGCGGCGACCTCGACCATTCTGGCGGAGCTCTGATGCGATTCCGACGTCGCAAGCCGCGTCCGTTCGGACTGGCCGTTGCGCCCGGCGCCGGCGAAGAGGTCGTGGCGCCGCGCCGCCGGCGCGGCATCTACCTGCTGCCGAACCTGTTCACGCTGGCGGCGCTGTTCGCCGGCTTCTTCGCGATCGTGCAGGCGATGAACCAGCGCTTCGAGTGGGCGGCGATCGCGATCTTCGTTGCGATGGTGCTCGACGGCATGGACGGCCGCGTGGCGCGGCTGACCCACACGCAGAGCGCGTTCGGCGAGCAGTTCGATTCGCTGTCGGATATGACGTCGTTCGGTGTCGCGCCGGCGCTGGTGATGTACGAATGGATCCTGAACGATCTGGGCCGGTGGGGTTGGGCCGGCGCGTTCGTCTACTGTGCAGGCGCGGCGCTGCGGTTGGCGCGTTTCAACGCCAACATCGGTGTGGTCGACAAGCGCTTCTTCCAGGGGCTGCCCAGCCCCGCCGCGGCGGCGCTGATCGCGGGCTTCGTGTGGCTGGCGATCGACAACAAGTTCCACATCAAGGACGCCTGGATGCCATGGGTGGCGTTCGGGTTCACCGTGTATGCGGGACTGTCGATGGTGTCGAGCGCGCCGTTCTACAGCGGCAAGAGCTTCCACCTGGCGCGCAGCGTGCCATTTTGGGTCATGGTGGTCGCGATCGTGCTGGTGTTTCTCGTGTCGTCCGATCCGCCGATCGCGCTGTTCACGCTGTTCTGCTGCTACGCGCTGTCGGGCTACGTCTATTGGGCATGGCAGTGGTGGAACGGGCGGCCGAACCCCGCCAAGCCGGTGCCGCCGTCGCTCGATCGCACGGGGTAGAGCTGCGGTCGGGTTGTCGCGCGACTCGATTCCGCCTATAGTCCGCCGCATGGTCGTTCGTTCGTCCGCCATCCTTTCTCTTGCAGCAGACCTCGGTCTGCTGCTTCTGCTGCGCCCCGCGCGCAGCTGACCCCCATCCCCCACAACCTGTTGCATCACCCGGCCTGCAAGGTGCAGGCAGGACGACTCACGTTGGAGACGCCATGGACCGCCTGATCATCTTTGACACCACGTTGCGCGACGGCGAGCAGAGCCCCGGCGCCTCGATGACGCGCGAAGAGAAGCTGCGCATCGCCAAGCAGCTGGAGCGGCTGCGGGTGGACGTGATCGAGGCCGGCTTCGCCGCCAGCTCCAACGGCGACTTCGACGCGGTGCGGGCGATCGCCGGCACGATCAAGGACTCCACCGTCTGTTCACTGGCGCGCGCCAACGACAAGGACATCAGCCGCGCCGCCGCCGCGCTCGAAGGCGCTGCGCACAAGCGCATCCACACCTTCATCGCGACCTCGCCGCTGCACATGGAAAAGAAGCTGCGCATGACGCCCGATCAGGTGTTCGAGCAGGCGAAACTCGCGGTGCGATTCGCGCGCCGGTTCACCGACGACGTCGAGTTCTCGCCCGAGGACGGCTACCGCTCGGATCCCGACTTCCTGTGCCGCGTGCTGGAGGCGGTGATCAAGGAAGGGGCGACGACGATCAACATCCCGGACACCGTCGGCTACGCGGTGCCGGAGCTGTACGGCAGGTTCCTGCTCGACCTGCGCGAGCGGATCCCGAACTCCGACAAGGCGGTGTGGTCCGTCCACTGCCACAACGACCTCGGCATGGCGGTGGCCAATTCGCTCGCCGGCGTGAAGATCGGCGGCGCGCGCCAGGTCGAGTGCACGATCAACGGGCTGGGCGAACGCGCCGGCAACTGCTCGCTCGAAGAGGTCGTGATGGCGGTGAAGACGCGGCGCGATTTCTTCGGCCTCGAAGTCGGCATCGACACGACGCAGATCGTGCCTGCATCCAAGCTCGTCTCCGGCATCACCGGATTCGTGGTGCAGCCGAACAAGGCGGTGGTCGGCGCCAACGCGTTCGCGCACGCCTCCGGCATCCACCAGGACGGCGTGCTGAAGGCGCGCGACACCTACGAGATCATGCGCGCCGAGGACGTCGGCTGGAGCGCGAACAAGATCGTGCTGGGGAAACTCTCGGGCCGCAACGCGTTCAAGCAGCGCGTGCAGGAACTCGCGATCCCGATCGAGAGCGAGACGGAGCTGAACGCGGCCTTCGCCAAGTTCAAGGAACTGGCCGACCGCAAGGCCGAGATCTACGACGAGGACATCCAGTCGCTGTTCTCCGACGAGGCGGTCACGCCGCACAACGAGCACTTCCGGCTGGTGTCGCTGGCGCAGCGGTCGGAGACCGGGGAGAAACCGCACGCACGGATCGTGTTCCAGATCGGCGCGGAGGAGGTCACGTCGGAGTCCGACGGCAACGGCCCGGTCGATGCGTCGCTGCGCGCGATCGAGCGCCGCGTGAAGAGCGGCGCCGAGCTGCTGCTGTACTCGGTCAACGCGATCACGTCCGGCACGGAGTCGCAGGGCGAGGTCACGGTGCGGCTGGGACGCGCGGGACGGATCGTCAACGGCGTCGGCGCCGACCCAGACATCATCGCCGCGTCGGCCAAGGCGTACCTGAGCGCGCTGAACAAGCTGTACACAACGGCGGAGCGGCTGAATCCGCAGACTTCGCTGGCGCCTTGATTCGTTGCCTGTTGCTCGTTGTCCGTTGTTCGTCTTGGAAACGGACAACGGACAACGGACAACGGGTATACTTCGCCTCTCACGACGCGGCCTTCCTTCCGCGCTCGCGTGTCGATGTTGAAAGGGAAACCATGTCAGTTGCAGACATCAAGAAGGGCGAGATCGTCGCCAAGTACCAGCGCAGCAAATCGGACACCGGATCGCCGGAAGTGCAGGTCGCACTGCTGACGGCACGGATCAACGAGCTGACCGAGCACTTCAAGACCCACGTCAAGGACCATCACTCCCGGCGCGGTCTTCTGAAGATGGTCAGCCGGCGCCGCAAGCTGCTTGACTACCTGAAGGGCCGCAATCCCGAGTCGTACAAGGGGCTGATCGACAGCCTCGGCCTGCGCAAGTAGTCGTGTCCCGGAGATGACGACAAGAGCCTGCGAGCGTTTGCTCCGCGGGCTTTCTGCGTTCTCCGCCTTGCTCCGCTGTCGCGCGTCGCGTTATGGACGTAAGGAGGTCGGCCGGTTGGCTTCCGAGTCGTCGATACCGCGGCGTGCCCTGACCGATGATGTCGCAACTGCGTAACTGTTGACGCAGAGAGGATGGCTCAAGTGTTCGAGAAAGTGACGAAGACATTCAAGTACGGCGCCCACACGGTGCGGCTGGAGACCGGGGAGATCGCGCGCCAGGCATCGGGCGCGGTGGTGTGCTCGATGGACGACACGGTCGTGCTTGCGACCGTGGTCGCGCAACCGAAGGCCAAGGCGGGGCAGGACTTCTTCCCGCTGACGGTCGACTACGTGGAAAAGACCTACGCCGCCGGCAAGATTCCCGGCGGTTTCTTCAAGCGTGAGGGCCGCCCGAGCGAGAAGGAGACGCTGACCTCGCGCTTGATCGACCGGCCGATCCGTCCGCTGTTCCCCGACGGCTTCTTCAACGAGGTGCAGGTCGTCATCCACGTGATGTCGGTCAATCCCGAGATCGATCCCGACATCCCGGCGATGATCGGCGCGTCGGCGGCGCTGTCGATTTCCGGCATTCCGTTCAAGGGGCCGATCGGCGCGTGCCGCGTCGGCTACCTCGACGGCGCGTACGTGCTGAATCCGACCGCCACCCAGCTGAAGAGCACTAGCCTCGACCTCGTCGTCGCGGGGACCGAGCGCGCGGTGCTGATGGTCGAGTCCGAGGCGCACCAGTTGCCCGAGGACGTGATGCTGGGCGCGGTCGTCTACGGCCACGACCAGATGCAGGCGGCGATCAACGCGATCCATGAACTGGTACGCGATGCCGGCAAGCCGGCGTGGAACTGGCAGCCGCCGGTGAAAAACGAGGCGCTGATCGCCAAGGTGATCGCGATCGCCGGCGCCGACCTGCGCGCGGCCTACCAGATCCGCAGCAAGCAGGCGCGCTCGCAGAAGATCGACGACGCGTACAGCCATCTGTGGGCGAAGCTGCAAGAGGAGGCTGCCGCAACCGGCCAGCCGCTGCCCGACGGCAACGAGATCGACAGCATCATGTTCGACCTGCAGGCCAAGATCGTGCGCAGCCAGATCCTCGACGGCGAGCCACGCATCGACGGCCGCGACACGCGCACGGTGCGCCCGATCGCGATCCGCCTCGGCGTGCTGCCGCGCACGCACGGCTCGGCGCTCTTCACGCGCGGCGAGACGCAGGCGCTGGTCACCGCCACGCTCGGCACCAAGCAGGACGAGCAGATCATCGACGCGCTGATGGGCGAGTACCGCGAGCGCTTCATGCTCCACTACAACATGCCGCCGTTCGCCACCGGCGAGACCGGCCGCGTCGGCGCGCCGAAGCGGCGTGAGATCGGCCACGGGCGGCTCGCCAAGCGCGCGCTGGTCGCGTGCCTGCCGAGCCCGGAGGACTTCCAGTATTCGATCCGCGTGGTGTCCGAGATCACCGAGAGCAACGGCTCGTCGTCGATGGCTTCCGTGTGCGGCGGCTGCCTCGCGCTGATGGACGCCGGCGTGCCGATGAAGGCGCACGTCGCCGGCGTGGCGATGGGCCTGATCAAGGAAGGCAACAAGTTCGCGGTGCTGACCGACATCCTCGGCGACGAGGACCACCTCGGCGACATGGACTTCAAGGTCGCCGGCACCGTCAACGGCGTCACCGCGCTGCAGATGGACATCAAGATCGAGGGCATCACCAAGGAGATCATGAAGGTCGCCCTCGACCAGGCGCGCGAAGGCCGGCTGCACATCCTGCAGCACATGCAGCAGGCGATGGAAGCGCCGCGCGGCGAGCTGTCCGCATTCGCGCCGCGCCTGACCAAGATGAAGATCAATCCCGAGAAAATCCGCGACGTGATCGGCAAGGGTGGCGCGGTGATCCGCGCGCTGACCGAGGAGACCGGCACCCAGATCGACATCGAGGACGACGGCACCATCATCATCGCCAGCGTCGACCTGGAGAAGGCCAAAGAAGCCGAGCGTCGCATCCGCGAGCTCACGGCAGAGGTCGAGGTCGGCAAGATCTACGACGGCACGGTGCTGCGGCTGTTGGACTTCGGCGCGATCGTGCAGATCCTGCCGGGCCGCGACGGTCTGCTGCACATCTCGCAGATCGCCGCCGAGCGCGTCAACCAGGTGTCCGATTACCTGAAGGAAGGCCAGGCGGTGAAGGTCAAGGTGATCGAGGCCGACGAGAAGGGCCGCGTGCGGCTGTCGATGAAGGCGGCCGCCGCCGAGCTTGGCGGCGCGCAATCGCAGCCCCAACCGCAGCTGCAGCAGTAGGCGGAATTTGACGTGAGAGCGATCGAGATCGCTCAACCGGGCGGACCGGAGGTGCTTCGGCTGGCCGATCGGCCGCGGCCGCAGCCGGGGCGCGGCGAGGCGCTGATCCGCGTGTTTGCCGCGGGAGTGAACCGGCCGGACGTGCTGCAGCGGAAGGGCGCGTACGCGCCGCCGCCGGGCGCGTCCGATCTGCCCGGGCTGGAGATCGCCGGCGTCGTCGAGGACGGCGATCTCGCCGGCAGCGGTTTTGCCAAGGGCGATGCGGTGTGCGCGCTGGTGGCGGGCGGCGGCTACGCCGAGTACTGCGTGGCGCCGGTGGGCCAGATGCTGCCGGTGCCGCGCGGCCTGACGTTCGCCGAGGCCGCCGCGCTGCCTGAGACGTTCTTCACCGTGTGGAGCAACGTGTTCGACCGCGCGCATCTGGCGCCGTGCGAATCGCTGCTGGTGCAGGGCGGCTCGAGCGGAATCGGCGTGGCGGCGATCCAGATCGCGGCCGCGCTCGGCAACACGGTCTTCGCGACCGCGGGCAGCGATGACAAGTGTCGCGCGTGCGAAGCGCTCGGCGCGCGCCGCGCGATCAACTACCGCAGCGAGGATTTCGTTGCCGTCGTGAAGGACTTGACCGCCCAGCGCGGCGTCGACGTGATCCTCGACATGGTCGCAGGCGATTACCTGCCGCGCGAGATCGAATGCCTGGCCGATGACGGCCGGCTGGTGATCATCGCGCTGCTCGGCGGAAGCAAGGCCACCCTCGACTGCAACGCCGTGCTGCGCCGGCGGCTGACGGTGACCGGCTCGACGCTGCGGCCGCGCCCGGTCGAGTTCAAGGCGGCGATCGCGCGCAAGCTGCGCGAGCGCGTGTGGCCGCTCGTCGAGAGCGGCCGCGTCAAGCCGATGCTGTACCAGTCGTTCGCGCTGGCCGACGCGGCCGCCGCGCACGCACTGATGGAATCGAGCCAGCACATCGGAAAGATCGTGCTGATCGTCGCCGAACAGGCCGCGCAGCGGCCGCAGGAGCATCGATGACCGCGCGCCGCAAGCTGATTGCCGCCAACTGGAAGATGAACGGCTCGCGTGCCGCCAATGCGGCGTGGCTCACCGAGTTCCGCGCCGGGCGCTGGTCGTGCGACGTGGCGGTGTGCGCGCCGTTCGTGTATCTGCCGCAGCTGCGCGACGGGCTCGCCGGGCTGGCCGCGGAGCCGGGCGCGCAGAACCTTGCCGCCGAGACGCCGGGCGCGTTCACCGGCGAAGTCGCCGGCGAGATGCTGATCGACGTCGGCTGCAAATGGGTGATCGTCGGACACTCGGAGCGGCGCGCACTGTACGGCGAAACGAACGACCTCGTCGCAGTCAAGGCCGCGCGCGCGTTCGCGGTCGGGCTGAAGCCGATCGTGTGCGTCGGCGAGACGCTGGCCGAGCGCGAAGCGGGCGGTACGCTCGAGGTGGTCGGCGCACAGATGGACGCGGTGCTGAAGCGGTGCTCGGTTGTCCAGCTCGCGCAGGCTGCGCTCGCCTACGAGCCGGTGTGGGCGATCGGCACCGGGCGCACGGCCACGCCGGCGCAAGCGCAGGAGGTGCACGCGGCGATCCGCGCGCAGCTCGCGCGCGCCGACGCGAGTGCGGCCGGCGCCGTGCGAATCCTGTACGGCGGCAGTGTCAAACCCGGCAATGCGAAGGAGCTTTTCGCGCAGCCCGATATCGACGGCGGACTGATCGGCGGCGCATCGCTGGTAGCGGCGGATTTCCTGGCGATCTGTCAGGCCGCGTGAATCTGTAGAGGAACGGACATGATGGCTTATCTGACCACGTTGCTGATCGTGCTGCAGGTGCTGAGCGCGATCGCGATCATCGTGCTGGTGCTGCTCCAGCACGGCAAGGGCGCCGACATGGGCGCGGCATTCGGCAGCGGCGCATCGGGAAGCCTGTTCGGCGCGACCGGCTCGGCCAACTTCCTGTCGCGCAGCACCGCGGTCGTCGCCACCGTGTTCTTCATCGCCACGCTGGCGCTCGCGTACAGCGTGACTTCGGTGCGTGCGGTGCGCACGCCGCAGGGCGGCGTGATGGGCACGATGGCGCCGGCCGAGCCCGCCAAGGCCGGCACGGCGCAGGACGCGAAGAAGGAAGCCACTCCCGCCGGCGAGGCGAGCAAGGCGGGCGAGATTCCGAAGTGATCGAGCGTCGTCGTCGCACGCGCGGCGGGCAGCAGAGCGACGACGGTGATTCAAGTAGAATCCGCGCCGATGCCGACGTGGTGGAATTGGTAGACACACCATCTTGAGGGGGTGGCGGCGCAAGCCGTGTGAGTTCGAGTCTCACCGTCGGCACCATCCGTCGAGCGTCGGGTCTAACGGCTTGACCGCACCTGCGACCGATAGACCGGCTACGCCAATCCGACCGCCTGATGGACCGGGAATGAACCTCGACAGTTACGTCCCTGTGCTTCTGTTCATCGTGATCGGCATCGTCGTCGGTGTCGCGCCGATCGCGCTGGGCGCGCTGCTCGGCCCGCGGAAGCCCGACCCGGAGAAGCTGTCGCCGTACGAATGCGGCTTCGAGGCGTTCGAGGACGCGCGCATGAAGTTCGACGTGCGCTATTACCTGGTCGCCATCCTGTTCATCCTGTTCGACCTCGAGATCGCGTTCCTGTTTCCGTGGGCGGTTGTGCTCGGCGACCTGCCGGCCTGGGGCGTGGGCTTCTGGTCGATGATGCTGTTCCTCGCGATCCTGACGGTCGGCTTCCTGTACGAGTGGAAGAAGGGCGCGCTGGACTGGGAATAGGCGATGAGTATCGAAGGCGTCCTGAGCGAAGGCTTCACGACCACGCAGGTCGACAAGCTGATCAACTGGAGCAAGACCGGCTCGATGTGGCCGATGACCTTCGGCCTGGCGTGCTGCGCGGTCGAGATGATCCACGCCGGCGCGTCGCGCTACGACCTCGACCGCTTCGGCGTGATGTTCCGCCCCAGCCCGCGGCAGAGCGACGTGATGATCGTCGCCGGCACGCTGTGCAACAAGATGGCGCCGGCGCTGCGCAAGGTGTACGACCAGATGGCCGAGCCGCGCTGGGTGATCAGCATGGGTTCGTGCGCCAACGGCGGCGGCTATTACCACTACAGCTACTCGGTCGTACGCGGCTGCGATCGCATCGTGCCGGTCGACGTCTACGTGCCCGGCTGTCCGCCGACGGCCGAGGCGCTGCTGTACGGGATCATCCAGCTGCAGAACAAGATTCGAAGAACGAACACGATCGCGCGCTGACCGCGATCGCGGACCCGAGATGACCCGCACCGACACCCTGGTCGACAACCTCAAGCGCGCGCTCGGCGCCAAGGCGGCGGGCGTCACGGTCGCGCTCGGCGAGGTCACCATCGTCGTCGGCGCGGCCGATCACCACGACGTGGCGCTGGTACTGCGCGACGACCCGAATCTCGGGTTCGAGCAGCTGATCGACCTGTGCGGCGTCGACTATCAGGGCTACGGCAACGGCGCGTGGGAAGGCCGGCGCTTCGCGGTGGTGATGCACCTGCTGTCGATCGCGCACAACTGGCGCGTGCGCGTGCGCACGTTCTGCCCGGACGACGAACTGCCGCTGGTGGCGTCGGTGACCGACGTGTGGAACTGCGCCAACTGGTTCGAGCGCGAGGCGTTCGACCTGTTCGGCATCGTGTTCGAGGGGCACGCCGATCTGCGCCGCATCCTGACCGACTACGGCTTCGTCGGCCACCCGTTCCGCAAGGATTTCCCGATCTCGGGGTACGTGGAAATGCGCTACGACCCCGAACAGAAGCGGGTGATCTACCAGCCGGTGTCGATCGAGCCGCGCGAGGTCACGCCGCGGGTGATCCGGGAAGAGAACTACGGCCGTGGCTGAGATGCGGACATACATGAAGTGCATGTCGTCCCGGCGCAGGCCGGGACCCAATTTGCGCGCCCGCCATTGGGCCCCGGCCTTCGCCGGGGCGACGGCTGCAGCCTCGGTCGGTGTTGCCCATGGCTGAGATCAAGAACTACACGTTGAATTTTGTCTTCGGCCGCGCGGCGCTGCCGCGCTTAACTTGCACGGCGCGCCAGTTAGCCTTCGACGAAATTGAACGCGGGCCGAGTACGGCGGACGGCGGTCTGCATGGCTGAAATCAAGAATTACACGCTCAATTTTGTTTCCGGCCGCCGCGCAGCGCGCGGCTTAACTTGCGCTGCGCGCAAGTTAGCCTGCAACGAAATTCAAGGTGTAGTGGTGTAGGGCTGAGCCGATGGCGGAGATCAAGAACTACACCTTGAATTTTGGCCCCCAGCATCCGGCGGCGCACGGAGTGTTGCGGCTGGTGCTCGAGCTCGACGGCGAGGTGATCCAGCGCGCGGATCCGCACATCGGGCTGCTGCACCGGGCCACCGAGAAGCTCGCCGAGACGCGCACATTCATCCAGTCGGTGCCGTACATGGACCGGCTCGACTACGTGTCGATGATGTGCAACGAGCACGCGTACGTGATGGCGATCGAGAAGCTCGCCGGCGTCGAGGTGCCGCTGCGCGCGCAGTACATCCGCGTGATGTTCGACGAGATCACGCGCATCCTGAACCATCTGCTGTGGATCGGGGCGCACGCGCTCGACGTCGGCGCGATGGCGGTGCTGCTGTACGCGTTCCGCGAGCGCGAGGACCTGTTCGACGTGTACGAGGCCGTCACGGGTGCGCGCATGCACGCGGCGTACTACCGGCCGGGCGGTGTGTACCGCGATCTGCCCGAATCGATGCCGCAGTACAAGGCGTCGAAGTACCGCAGCGCGGAGGATCTGGCGCGGTTGAACGCCAACCGGCAAGGCTCGGTGCTCGACTTCATCGAGGACTTCACGCGCCGCTTTCCGACCTACGTGGACGAATACGAGACGCTGCTGACCGACAACCGGATCTGGAAGCAGCGGCTGGTCGGCATCGGCGTGGTATCGCCCGAGCGCGCGTTGCAGCTCGGCTTCACCGGGCCGATGCTGCGCGGCTCCGGCATCGAGTGGGACCTGCGCAAGAAGCAGCCGTACGAGGTGTACGACCGCGTCGAGTTCGACATCCCGGTCGGCCGCAACGGCGACTCCTACGACCGCTATCTGGTGCGCGTCGAGGAGATGCGGCAGTCCAACCGCATCATCCGACAGTGCGTCGACTGGCTGCGGAAGAACCCGGGCCCGGTGATCACCGACAATCACAAGATCGCGCCGCCGTCGCGCGTCGAGATGAAGTCCAACATGGAAGAGCTGATCCATCACTTCAAGCTCTTCACCGAGGGATTGCACGTGCCGCAGGGCGAGGCGTACGCGGCGGTCGAGCATCCGAAGGGGGAGTTCGGCATCTACCTCGTCAGCGACGGCGCCAACAAGCCGTACCGGCTGAAGATCCGTGCGCCCGGCTTCGCGCATCTGGCGTCGCTGGACGAGATGACGAAGGGGCACATGATCGCCGACGCGGTCACCATCATCGGCACGCAGGACATCGTGTTCGGGGAGATCGACCGGTGAGCGCAGTTCCGAAAGCGCAGGTACTGCTGTCGGCTCAAGCGCTGGCGAAGATCGACCGCGAGATCGCGAAGTTCCCGCGCGAGCAGCGGCAATCCGCGGTGATGGCCGCGCTCGCGATCGCGCAGGACGAGCACGGCTGGATCTCGAAGGAGCTGATGCAGGAGGTCGCCGATTACCTGGGAATGCCGGCGATCGCGGTGTACGAGGTCGCGACCTTCTACACGATGTTCAACACCGCGCCGGTCGGCAGGTACAAGATCACCGTCTGCACCAATCTGCCGTGCGCGCTGTCGGGCGCGAACTGCGCCGCGAGCCATCTGAAGCAGAAGCTCGGCATCGACTTCAACGAAACGACCGCCGACGGACACTTCACGCTGAAGGAAGGCGAGTGCATGGGCGCGTGCGGCGATGCGCCGGTGCTGCTGGTCAACAACAAGCGGATGGAGAGCTTCATGAGCAACGAGAAGCTCGACGCGCTGCTCGACGAGCTGAACCGGGAATTGAAGCAGGCGACGAACCGATGACGCTGCAGACCTGCTTTCACGGACGCCACATCGATCCGATCATCCTGGCGGGGCTGAGCGGGGACAACTGGCGCCTGCGCGATTACGAGTCGCGCGGTGGCTACGCGGCGCTGAAGAAGATCCTCACTGAAAAGATCGCGCCCGATGCGGTGATCGCCGAGGTGAAGAAGTCGGCGCTGCGCGGCCGCGGCGGCGCGGGCTTCCCGACCGGGCTCAAATGGAGCTTCATGCCGCGCCAGTTCCCGGGGCAGAAGTACCTGGTGTGCAACTCGGACGAAGGCGAACCGGGCACGTTCAAGGACCGCGACATCCTGCGCTACAACC
>JAKOQB010000096.1 GCA_029778535.1 Pseudomonadota bacterium
CCGCCGAGCAGTTCGCCGCTGTTGTCGCCGGTGATGTTCCGGTCTCTCGGGTTGTCGCATCGAAGCCGGCCCTTTCGCGCCGCGCGCCTCAGCGCACGAAGGCCGCCGAAGCGCGCCGCGAGGCCGTCTCCCAGGCGCAGGCCAATCACGTCTCGATGCTCGTCACCTATGCGCGGATGACGATCAAGGAGCTGCAGTCGGAGCGGGATCTGTCCGACGAAGAAATCAGGCTGGTCGCAGAGCTGGCCGATCTTTGCGCGCGTGTCGTGCGCAGGGCGCAGGCGCTGCCCGCATGACGCGCCGACTCGTGAGAGCAAATCCTATGAAAACCGAAGTCGTGCTGGTGACCCCGTTGCTGGCGAAGAAGTGGCTGGAACGTAACACGGACAACCGAGACATCCGTCCGTCTGTCGTTACTGGACTGGCCGAATCGATCACGCGTGGAGAGTGGGTGCTGTCGCATCAGGGCATCGCGTTTGCGAAGTCCGGCCGCCTTCTGGACGGCCAGCACCGCCTGCTGGCGATCGTGGAGGCCAATCGCTCGGTGCAACTGGTCGTGACGCGCGACGTTGACGAGGGCGCGTTCACAGTCATGGACATCGGGACCAAGCGCAGCGTGAGCGATGTCCTGAACACGTCGAAGTCGCTCGCCGCAACGGCGCGCTTCTTCGCGGTGCTGGAAGGCGTGGCGACTCGATCCGGGATCACGCCGCAATACCTCGTCCCGTTCATCAGCGCCATCGAGCCATTCCACTCCGACCTCGTCGCCTTCTGCCCGACCGTGAAAAAGACGTGGTCCTCGGCAGCCGTTCAGGCTGCGGCCGTAATGCGCATGATGGACGGAGAGGACGCCGACTACGTGAAGATCATCTATCACGCGCTCGTGCATCTTGAGTTTGACTCGATGCCGCCGGTCGCGCAGTCGCTCTTTCGACAGTTCGACAGCGGAACCGCGCGCTCCAGCCCAACAGACATGTTCGCGCGGTGCCTCAAGGTCTTTTCGCGCGCCAGCGCAGACATGCGCAAGATCCAGATCAACCAGAACGACAGCGCGTTGGCATATGCGCGCGGAGTGATCGCGCATTACGTTCACGGGCAAAAAAAGCCGCCCACGTCGGGCGGCAAGCGGCTCGTGAAAGCGCAACGCAACTATACCGCGAGGTGACTATATGAGCGCCGCCCTCGCCCGCTACGCCAACCCCGGCGCCGAGCTCGGCCACGCCGGCCCGGACGCGCCGATCCACGCCGACGAGCGGATCGCCCTCGCCGATCTCCCCAGGCTCGCCGACAGCCCCCAGGCGGCTGCCGACAGGTTCCGCGCGGCCATGCAGCGGCGCGACCGCGAGCAGTTGGAGCGCACGAACCGCCTGCTGCGCGAGTCGCTCGCCGAGACGCTCAAGCTCGCCGGCCGTGCCGCACGCACGCCGGAAGACGACGAGATCGTCCGCCGCGCGACCCGCGTGCTCAAGCTGGGATGGCTGCTGTCATGAGCACACATACGCCGGGGCCGTTGCCCACTGTGCAGGCCCTAGTGCTGGCATATCGCCGCCACGAGGACTGGGCACGCCGCAGCGGCTTCGCGCCGATGGACTGGTCAGAGTTCAAGGTGTCGCGGATGGCGAATCCGTTGGCCCGCGCCGCCATCGCAAGGAGCGAAGCATGAGACACAGCCCCGCCCCGTGGACGTTCGAGTACGTCGGCAGCAGCAGTGCCGGCGACGACGGAATCGACGTTTACGAAGTCTGCAACGAGCGGACGCGCATCGCCGAGAACCTGAACTTGGCCAACGCCCGCCTGATCGCCGCCGCGCCGGAACTGCTGGATGCGCTCCGCGGACTCGTGCGCCACG
>JAKOQB010000012.1 GCA_029778535.1 Pseudomonadota bacterium
CCTGAAGGTCGTCAACGACACCGCGGTCGCGGTCAACCAGGGCGGCAAGCGCAAGGGCGCGGTGTGCTGCTATCTGGAAACCTGGCATCTCGACATCGAGGAGTTCCTCGAGCTGCGCAAGAACACCGGCGACGATCGCCGCCGCACGCACGACATGAACACCGCGAACTGGATTCCGGACCTGTTCATGAGGCGGGTGATGGAGGGCGGCGACTGGACGCTGTTCTCGCCCAGCGACTGCCCCGACCTGCACGACAAGTGCGGCCGCGCATTCGAGGAAGCGTACCTGCGCTACGAGGACCGTGCCGCGCGCGGGGAGATCAAGCTCCATAAGAAGATCCCGGCGCAGCAGCTCTGGCGCAAGATGTTGTCGATGCTGTTCGAGACCGGGCATCCGTGGATCACGTTCAAGGACGCCTGCAACCTTCGCAGTCCGCAGCAGCACGTCGGCGTGATTCACAGCTCGAACCTGTGCACCGAGATCACGCTGAACACGTCGGATTCCGAGATCGCGGTGTGCAACCTCGGGTCGGTCAATCTGCCGGCGCACATGGTCCCCGACGGCGCCGGCGGCTACGTGATCGACCACGCAAAGCTGAAGGCCACGATTGCCACCGCGATGCGGATGCTCGACAACGTGATCGACATCAACTACTACGCGGTGCCAAAGGCGCGCAACTCCAACGTCCGCCATCGCCCGGTCGGCCTCGGCATCATGGGCTTCCAGGACTGCCTGCACCTGATGCGCACGCCGTACGCGTCGAAGGCCGCGGTCGAGTTCGCCGACCGCAGCATGGAGGCGGTCTGCTACTACGCGTACTGGGCTTCGACCGAGCTGGCCGCCGAGCGCGGCCGCTACTCGTCGTTCGCCGGTTCGCTGTGGGATCGCGGCATCCTGCCGCAGGACTCGCTCGCGCTGCTGGCCGAGCAGCGCGGCGGCCATGTGGAGGTGGACGGGTCCGCATCACTGGATTGGGACGCGCTGCGCGCCCGGATCCGGCAGCACGGGATGCGCAACTCCAACTGCGTGGCGATCGCGCCGACGGCGACGATCTCCAACATCATCGGCGTGGACGCCTGCATCGAGCCGACGTTCCAGAACCTGTTCGTCAAGTCCAACCTGTCGGGCGAGTTCACGGTCGTCAACGAGCACCTGGTGCGGGATCTGAAGAAGCTCGGTCTGTGGGACGAGGTGATGGTCGCCGACCTGAAGTACTTCGATGGCAGCCTGAGCCGGATCGACCGCATCCCGGCCGAGCTGCGGCAACTCTATGCGACCGCTTTCGAAATCGACCCGGTCTGGCTGATCGAATGCGCCTCGCGCCGCCAGAAATGGATCGATCAGGCGCAGTCGCTCAATATTTATATGGCAGGCGCTTCGGGCAAGAAGCTCGACGAGATCTACAAGCTCGCCTGGCAGCGGGGGCTGAAGACCACCTACTACCTGCGCACCATCGGCGCGACCCACGCCGAGAAGTCCACGACCACGCGCGCGGGGCAGCTCAACGCGGTGCCGTCCGACGGTGGACTCGGCGCCGCCGCAGCGGAGGGCGCGGTCTGCATGCTGAAACCGGGCGACCCGGGCTTCGCCGATTGCGAAGTGTGCCAATAACCAGACGAGGGGAACCCGACATGCTGACCTGGGACGATCGACCCGAAACCGACCTGCGCCTGCAGCCGGTCAAGCCGACGCCGGCCGGGCTGCCCAGGCGCGCGCCCGACCTGCGCCGGGTGAACGTCGCCGACAAGCGGATCATCAACGGTGCCACCGACGTCAATCAACTGGTGCCGTTCAAGTACAAGTGGGCGTGGGAGAAGTACCTGTCCGCCTGCGCCAACCACTGGATGCCGCAGGAAGTGAACATGTCACGCGACATCGCGCTGTGGAAGGACCCCCATGGCCTGACCGAGGACGAGCGCCGGATCGTCAAGCGCAACCTGGGTTTCTTCGTCACCGCCGACTCGCTCGCCGCCAACAACATCGTGCTCGGCACCTACCGCCACATCACGGCGCCCGAGTGCCGCCAGTTCCTGCTGCGGCAGGCGTTCGAAGAGGCGATCCATACCCACGCCTACCAGTACATCGTCGAGTCGCTCGGGCTGGACGAGGGCGAGATCTTCAATGCCTATCACGAGGTTGCGTCGATCCGGGCCAAGGACGAGTTCCTGATCCCGTTCATCGACACCCTGACCGATCCGGACTTCCGCACCGGCACGGTCGAGGCCGACCAGAAGCTGCTGAAGTCGCTGATCGTGTTCGCCTGCCTGATGGAGGGGCTGTTCTTCTACGTCGGCTTCGCGCAGATCCTGGCGCTCGGCCGGCAGAACAAGATGACCGGCGCGGCCGAGCAGTACCAGTACATCCTTCGGGATGAGTCGATGCACTGCAATTTCGGCATCGACCTCATCAACCAGATCAAGCTGGAGAACCCGCAGCTCTGGACACCGGAGTTCCGCGACGAGATCCGGGCGCTGTTCCAGCGCGCGGTCGAGCTCGAGTACGCGTACGCCGAGGACACGATGCCGCGCGGCGTGCTCGGCCTGAATGCGCCGATGTTCAAGGGCTACCTGCGCTACATCGCCAACCGGCGCGCGCAGCAGATCGGCATCGAGCTGCTCTTCCCCGCGGAGGACAACCCGTTTCCGTGGATGAGCGAGATGATCGATCTGAAGAAGGAACGCAACTTCTTCGAGACGCGCGTGATCGAATATCAATCGGGCGGCGCGCTGTCATGGGAGTGACGTGCGCGCAAAGAATCGCGCACAACACACAACACAACGCGTGATCATGCGAAAAATTTCTTGCGATCCGAATTGATTGAGAGTAAAAAGCGACCTCAGTTTGGTTGCTCGATCAGTGCTTCTAACAAACACGGTCGATCGCTGAATTGAACACAGACAGTCATAGTTCAAGGTTCATCGTCAGAGACAGCAGACGAGTCGACAGCAGGACGCAAGAGTCTTGTGGAGTCGCTCCCTCTGCAAAAGCCCGGGCTCCCCGGCAGCAGCTTTCCCGCCCCAGTTCACTCGACGCCGGTTTCCCGCCGGCGTTTTCGTTTGCCGCCACCGGCGGCTTCTTCGCATTTCGCCTGCTCCGCCGCCTCGGCGCCGAAGCGAGCGTCACCGGATTCATCAGCGTCAGCGGTCAGTGCGCTGCCCGTTCCGCGCTCTTCTCGGATCTGCGCCTCAAACGCACTTCTGGGGTTGTCGCGGCGACAGAGCATCTGCGTGCGCCGATGAATAGCCCGAACGATCCGTCCGGGTCGCGCGGGTTTCATCCTCAACCACTCTGACTGACCTAAAGGAGCATCAAATGGCAACAGCCAAGAAAGCTGCGAAGAAAACCGCGAAGAAAGCCGCCAAGAAAAAAACCGCCAAGAAAAAGACGGCGAAGAAGAAGACTGCCAAGAAAGCGGCAAAAAAGAAGACTGCAAAAAAGGCCGCTAAGAAAGCGGCAAAAAAAAAAGTAGCTAAGAAAAAACCAGCGAAGAAGGCCGCCAAGAAGAAGGCGGCCAAAAAGCCGGCTCCAAAGAAGGCTGCTGCGCCCAAGACTCAACCGGCAGCAGCCCCGGCTCCGGCGGCGGCGACGCCGTCGACCGCGGCGGCTCCGGGCGCGAAGACCGCGCTTAATCCCGCAGCGGCATGGCCCTTCCCGACGGGCAGCCGGCCATAACGCTTCGCACGCAAACTCGGGCGCTGAGACTCTCAGCGCCCTTTTTTCTTCCGGGCATTCCGCGGTGGCTGGCTAAAATCGACCGCTCCATGTCGCGGCGGGCCGAAGAATGCTCTTCATAGAAATCGCGCGGATGCTGATCGAGACAGCTGCGGCGCTGCTCGGTGTGACCCTGCTGCTGCGTGCCTACATGATCTGGCTTGGAATGCCGTCGCGCAACCCGCTGGCGCAATTCGTTCTGGCGCTCACCGACTGGATGGTCGTGCCGCTGCGCCGGATCGTGCCGGCTTTCGGCCGCATCGATTCCGCCTCGCTGGTCGGCGCCTATCTGGTCGCCGTGCTGCAACTGGTGCTGATCTTCCTTCTGATCGGCGCGGGCGTGGCCGACTGGCCGTGGGCGAAGGTACTGCTGGTCTCACTGGCGCAGCTGCTGCGCTGGGCGTTGTATCTGGTGATGTGGCTGACGATCATCCACGTGATCCTGAGTTGGGTGAACCCGTACGCGCCGGTGGCGCCCGCGTTGTCGATGCTGGTCCGCCCGTTCCTCGCCCCGTTTCAGCGGATCATTCCGACGGTCGGCGGCGTCGACCTGTCGCCGGTTCTGCTGATCGTGATCGTCAACGTGCTGTTGCTGGTGTTCGCGAACGCGGGAATATAGGGAACGCGAACCGGGCAGCCTGGCGGCTGCCCGGACTTCTCTTTACTTAACGTGTTACCCGGGTGACGCCGCCCTCGCTGAGCAGGCGCACCCGATCGCCGGGCTTGAACTGCTGGCCGTCGATCTCCTGCACGATCGCGCGCAGTTCGCCGTTGTCCAGCCGCACCGTGATCTCCACGCCCGGGACCTTCGACGACTGGTTCTCGATCGCCTGCCCGACGATGCCGCCGGCCACCGCACCGGCGACCGCGCCGATCACCGAGCCTTTGCCTTGGCCGACGCTGCTGCCGGCAACGCCGCCCACGATCGCGCCGGCGCCGGTGCCCACACCGGTCTGGCCGCGATCGATGGTGACCTCGCGCACGCTTTCGACCGTCGCCATGCGCACCGTCTGCTCGCGCTGGGCTTCGCCAGCGCGATAGACGCTGGCCGAGCGTTGCTGCGTCGCGCAGCCGGTCACGGCGAAAATCGCGAGCGCGGCGACGCCGAGCGCCAGCCGCGACGCACTCCGACCTGCATTCATTCCTTCCTCCTGGATTGATCCGTTCCGCGGTTCGACCGCGCGCGGCGGCCACCGTTCGCCGCAGTTTAGCGAGCGCGCTTCGGGCGGACGTGTCAGCTTGTTACGGACTTCGGACTACCACGGCCGATAGCCGAACGCCTGCGCAAAGCGATCGGCGATCAGCGTGCGGTCGCCGCTATGGTTCTGCGCGCCGCCGAACTCGATCTTCAACGTTCCCATCACCGCGGCGAGCCGGCCGGTGGTCTGCCAATCCATGCCGTGCTCGATGCCGTACAGGAGGCCGGCGCGATACGCGTCGCCGCAGCCCGTCGGATCGGTGACCGCGCGTGGCGGCACCACCGGAATCTCGAACCGTTGGCCGTCGGCATGGATCTCCGAGCCCTTGCCGCCGCGCGTGACGATCAGCGCCTTGACCTTGCGCGCGAGCGCGCCTGCTTCCATTCCGGTGCGTTCGATCAGCAGCTTCGCCTCGTAGTCGTTGACGGCGACGTAGTGGGCGCGCGCGATGAATCGCTTCAGCTCGTCGCCGTCGAACATCGGCAGTCCCTGGCCGGGATCGAACACGAACGGCACGCCGTGGTCGGCGAACTGCTGCGCGTGCTGCAGCATGCCGTCGCGGCCGTCGGGCGCGATGATGCCGAGCCGGATCTCGCCCGCGCCGGGCACCGCGTTCAGATGCGAATGCGACATCGCGCCGGGATGGAACGCGGTGATCTGGTTGTCGTCCAGATCGGTCGTGATGAAGGCCTGCGCGGTGAAGGTGCCGGGCACGTGGCGCACGTGGCGCCGGTCGATGCCGAGCGCGTCGAGCCGATCGAGGTACGGCTGCGCATCGTCGCCGACGGTGGCCATCGGCAGCGGCGCGCCGCCGAGCATCTTCAGGCTGTAGGCGATGTTGCCCGCGCAGCCGCCGAACTCGCGCCGCATCTGCGGCACCAGGAACGCGACGTTCAGGATGTGCACCTGGTTGGGAAGGATGTGGTCCTTGAACCGCCCTTCGAACACCATGATGGAGTCGTACGCGATCGAGCCGCAGATCAGAGTCGCCATGGAATGCCTATGGATAGAAGGGATAGACGACGAAGCCCGCGACGTTCAGCCCGCGCGCTTCGAACGTGATTCGTACCGTCATGTCGGCGCCGGCCTGCAGACCTTCGGCGATCCGCGCCGCCGCCTCGTTCCGGCCGAGATACTCGACCGGTCCAAAGATCCGGCGCGCGACCGCGCGGTTCTGCGTATCGGTCAGCGTCACCTCGAGCGCGGGCAGCGCCAGCGTGACCGCCGCGCGGTTGCGCACGACCGCGGTCAGATCGAGCGCGCTGGTACCGGGCAGCGACTGCAGTTCGCTGCCCACGACCGCGAGCAGTTCGCCGTGCATCGGCCAGCCGACGGTGCAACGCAGGTTCTGGCACAGGCTGACCAGGGCCGGCCGCGCGGCGGGCCATTGCGCGCCGATCTCGGTGCGGAACAACAGCGTCAGTTGCAGCGCGAGCGCGAGCGCCGCAAACACCGAGCCCGCCGCGTAGGCGATTGCCGCAGCGCGGCGGCGTGGCGCGCTCGCCGCATGCAGGAAGGCCGGCTCGGCGTCGGCGGCTGCGGCTTCCGCATCGCCCGTGAGCGGAGCAAAGGTCGATTCGCTGATCGTCGCGCCCGCATCTGTCGTTGTCGTCGCGCCGTTGCCGGTGTCGCCCAGGCCGGCCGTGTCGGAATCCGCGCCGGCGACCGACGCGGCGGCCGGTTCTTCGCGCTTCGCGGCCGCGCCCGCTTGCTCCGGTTCGTGGCGCGGACTCGTGACCGGCGGCTCACCCCGTTCCTCGATCGCGACAAAGGGCTTCGCGGCGGTTTCACCGAGATCGGCGGCGGCGTGCAGCGACAGCTCGATCGGCACTGCTTCGACGGGAGGGGTCGTCTCCGGAACCGGCGCGGCCGGCGGCGGGGTCGGCGCCTCGGGTTCCGGAGGCGCCGGCGCGACCGCGGGTCGCACCGACGCATCATCGAGATAGCTCAACGTGCCGATCGCGTCGAAGACATGCCCGCACGCGCCGCAGCGAACCAGTCCCGCACGCAGCTTCAACTGGTCCGCGACGACGCGAAACAGCGCGTGGCAACTTGGGCAGCGGGTCGCGAGCGCCATCGCCGCGATCAGCGCGCCGGCGCGCGCGCGCCGACGATGCAGGACCAGCCGTCTTCGCTGCGCCAGACCTCGAGCGCGAGGTCGCGGCTCAGACGCGCATAGGTGTCGATCACCTGCCGCGCCTGCCGCTCGAGGATGCCGGACAGCACGACACGCCCGCCGGCCGCGAGCCGCGCGACCAGCGCCGGCGCCAGGATCAACAGGGGATTGGCCAGGATGTTGGCGAGGATCACGTCGTACTCACCGCTGCCGAGTTCCTGCGGAGCAGTGTAGCGGGCGGCGACCCGATTGATCTCGCTGTTCGCACGGGCCGCCGCGAGCGCCTGCGGATCGATGTCGGTGCCGACGACCTCGCGCGCGCCGAGCTTCGCGGCGGCGATGGCCAGGATGCCGGACCCGCAACCGTAGTCAAGCACGCGCGCGTTCGCGAGCTCGGCCTGCTCGAGCCAGGAAAGGCACAGCCGCGTGGTCGGATGCGTGCCGGTGCCGAACGCCACGCCCGGATCGAGGCGGATGTTGATCGCGTTCGGATCGGGCGGCTCGTGCCAGGTCGGCACGATCCAAAGCCGCGCGCTGATCCGCGTCGGCGCGAACTGCGCCTGCGTTCGCCGCACCCAGTCGGCGTCGCCGAACTCGCGCGTGGCGACGATCGCCGGCGCTGCGCGGCCGATCGCCGCGGCGGCGGTGGCGAGCAACGCCTGCGCATCGGCCGCCGCATCGACCATGAAGATCAACCGGTTTCTGCGCCACCCGGGCCGCGCCGGTTCGAATCCCGGCTCGCCGAACAGCGGCTGCTCGGTTTCCAGGTCGGCGTCGGCGTCCTCGACCGCGACCGACAACGCACCGGCGTCGAGCAGCGCGTCGGACAGCGCATCGACGCAGTCCTCGTCGACGATGACCACCGCTTCGCGCTGCACGTCGGCGTCCGGCCAGCGCTCAAGGCTGGTTGAGCTGGCGCGCGGCGAGCTTCTTTTCGAGGTAGTGGATGCTCGTGCCGCCGAGAATGAACTTCTCGTCGAGCAGCAGTTCGCGGTGCAGCGGGATGTTGGTTGAGATGCCCTCGACGATCATCTCCGACAGCGCGATGCGCATCCGCGCCAGCGCCTGGCTGCGCGTGTCGCCGAAGCAGATCACCTTGCCGATCATCGAGTCGTAGTGCGGCGGCACGAAGTAACCCGCGTAGGCGTGCGAATCGACGCGCACGCCGGGGCCGCCGGGCGGGTGCCAGGCGGTGATCCGCCCCGGGCTCGGGGTGAATCTGTACGGATCCTCGGCGTTGATGCGGCACTCGATGGCGGCGCCGCGCAGCGCGATGTCGCGCTGGCGGAACGGCAGCTTCTCGCCGGCGGCGATGCGGATCTGCTGCTGCACGATGTCGACGCCGGTGACCATCTCGGTCACCGGATGCTCGACCTGCACGCGCGTGTTCATCTCTATAAAGAAGAACTCGCCGTTTTCGTACAGGAACTCGAACGTGCCGGCGCCACGATAGCCGATCTTGCGGCACGCCTCGGCGCAGCGGTCGCCGATGCGTTCGATCAGCTTGCGCGCGATGCCGGGGGCGGGTGCCTCCTCGATGGTCTTCTGGTGGCGCCTTTGCATCGAGCAGTCGCGCTCGCCCAGCCACACCACGTTGCGCTGCTGGTCCGCGAGCACCTGGATCTCGATGTGGCGCGGATTCTCGAGGAACTTCTCCATGTAGACGGCCGGATTGCCGAACGCCGACTGCGCCTCCTGCCGCGTCATGTTGACCGCGTTGACCAGGGCGGCTTCCGTGTGCACGACGCGCATTCCGCGCCCGCCTCCGCCGCCCGCCGCCTTGATGATCACCGGATAGCCGAGCGCGCGCGCGATCTTGACGATCTCGCGCGGTTCCTCCGGCAGTGCGCCGTCCGAGCCGGGCACCGTCGGCACGCTGGCCGCGATCATCGCCTTCTTGGCCGAGACCTTGTCGCCCATCAGCCGGATCGATTCCGGGCGCGGGCCGATGAACGCGAAGCCGCTCTTCTCCACGCGCTCGGCGAAGTCGGCGTTCTCCGACAGGAAGCCATAGCCGGGGTGGATCGCCTCGGCGTCGGTGACCTCGGCTGCGCTGATGATCGCCGGGATGTTGAGGTAGCTGTCCTTCGACGGCGGCGGACCGATGCAGACCGATTCGTCTGCGAGCTTCACGTACTTGGCGTCCGTGTCGGCGGTCGAATGGACCACCACGGTCTTGATGCCGAGTTCGCGGCAGGCGCGCTGGACGCGCAGCGCGATCTCGCCGCGGTTCGCGATCAGAACTTTGCCGAACATTCGCCTACTCGATCACGAACAGCGGCTGGCCGTACTCGACGGGTTGGCCGTTCTCGACCAGGCACTCCTTGATGACGCCCGCGACCTCGGCCTCGATCTCGTTCAGCAGCTTCATCGCTTCGATGATGCACAGCGTGTCGCCGGGCTTCACGGTCTGGCCCACTTCGACGAACGGACTCGCGCCGGGACTCGCCGCCCGGTAGAAGGTGCCCACCATCGGCGACTTGACCACATGGCCCTTGAGCGGCTCGGCGGCCGCCGGCGCGGGCGCTGCGGCCGCGGCGGCGGGTAAAGCGGCGACCGGCGCCGGCGCGCTGATCACTGCCGGCGATGCCGCGACCGCGATTGGCGGCGGCGGACCGTGCTTGACGATGCGGACCTTGTCCTCGCCTTCCGTGACTTCGATTTCGGAGATGCCGGATTCGGCGACCAGATCGATCAGCGTCTTGAGCTTGCGAAGATCCATGCCCTCTCCCACAAACCGGCGGGTTCAGCACGCGCAGTCACTTCGCCCACGGGATCAAACCAGGTCCGCGTTTCCACGCGCGTTCGCCCGGATTCGCGGTCGTTGTCGTTAAATGCGGGCGGATTGTCCGCGGATCAGCCGCGCTTGTCCATTCGGATCATCCGCGTCGGGCGAGCTGCGCATCGAGCCAGGCCTTCAATTGTTCGGGCTGGATCTGCCCGACGCGGCGCTGCTCGATCGCGCCTGAAGGCGTGACGAGGATCGTGTAGGGCAGCACGCCGGCCACGTTGCCGAGCGCGCGCGCCAGTTCGCTGCCGCCGGCGCCGGCGACCAGCAGCGGCAGCCCGAGGCCGAGCTGGTCGCGGAACGCGCGGATCTTGTCCGCGCTGTCGATGCCGATGCCGATCACGTCGACGCCGCGGCCCCGGTACTCGTCGCGCACGCGGTTCAGTGCCGGCATCTCCTCGACGCACGGCGCGCACCACGTGGCCCAGAAGTTCACCACCAGCAGCGTGCCGCGCCATTGCGCCAGCGGTCGCGACATGCCGTCGGCGTCGGCGAACGTCGTGGCGAACAGCGGGTCGGCGTCGGCCGCGCTCCCGCCGCGCCGCGTTTCGCGCCACAGCGCGACACCGGCGCCGAGGGCCAGCGCCGCGCCGGCGGTCGCGGCCAGCAACCAGCGCCGCTTCACGTCATGCCTCCGCTTCCCGAGCGGCGATCAGCGAGCCCAGCATCGCCGCGTTCGCGCGGCCGGCCGCCTCGACCGGATGCAGGTCCGCGGCGCTGGAGCGGAACCTCGGCGCCACGCGGATCGCGTCCGCGTCGTGCACGTCGATCACCACCCCGACCCGCGCCGGCATGCCGCGCGTGCGCGCCGGGCGCACAACGAGGTGCAGCACCTCGAGCGGCTCGCCCGGCTTGCGCCCGCCGTCGATCACTTCGTAGTCGACGCCCTGCTCGAGCAGGAACAGCTCCACGTCCTTCGCGCTGTCGACGAACACCTGCAGATGGATGTCGGAATGCTCGGTGGCGGTGCCGTTCAGCACCGCGCCGACCACGTGCGGCCGAAAGCGGTCGAGCCGCTGCATCAGCTGCAGCGCCAGCTGCCGCAGCGCCGCCAGCACCGCGCCCTGCTGCGGCAGAAAAGTGGCGAGATAGCGGCGCAGTTCGACCTCGACCTGCGCGTTGTCGGGCAGCGCGCCGCGCGCCGGAACGGCGTCGCCGAAGACGAGCTGCGCCGCTTTCTGCTTGGCGGCGGCGTAGTCGAGGCCGTCCTCGGCGATCAGCCGCGCCGCGGCCGCCGCCAGCTCGGTGCGCAGGTCGTCGCGTTCGGGGTTGCTCATCGTCGGGCAAATGGCGGAGGGGAAAGTCTAAACGTCGGATCGTAGAATCGCGTGTTTGCGTTTTCGCGGCACGTCCGGTGCATCTTCACATCCTCGGCATCTGCGGCACCTTCATGGGCGGGCTGGCGTTGCTCGCGCGCGCGGCGGGGCACCGCGTGACCGGCTGCGATGCCAACGTGTACCCGCCGATGAGCGACCAGCTCGGCGCGGCCGGGATCGAACTGACCGAAGGGTTCGACGCCGGCCAGCTTGGGATCCGGCCGGATCTTTTCGTCATCGGCAACGTCGTCTCGCGCGGCAATCCGCTGATGGAAGCGATCCTCGACTCGGGCGCGCGCTTCATCTCGGGCCCGCAGTGGGTCGGAGAGAACCTGCTGCGCGGCCGCTGGGTCATGGCGGTCGCCGGCACGCACGGCAAGACGACCACCAGCGCGATGCTGGCCTGGATCCTCGAACACGCGGGCATGGCGCCGTCGTTCCTGATCGGCGGCGTGCCGCAGGACTTCGGCGTGTCGGCGCGCTCGGGCGAGTCGGACCTCTTCGTGATCGAGGCCGACGAGTACGACACCGCGTTCTTCGACAAACGCAGCAAGTTCGTGCACTACTTCCCGCGCACCGCCGTGCTGAACAACCTCGAGTTCGATCATGCCGACATCTTTCCCGACCTGGCGGCGATCGAGACCCAGTTCCACCACCTCGTGCGCGGCGTGCCGCCGTCGGGGCGGCTGATCGTCAACGGCGCCGACGACGCGCTGGCGCGCGTGCTCGCGCGCGGCTGCTGGTCGGAGCGGGAGGATTTCAACCTCGAGTACGGCTGGCACGCGGCCGCGATCGATGAAGGCGCCGAGCACCAGTTCGACGTGCGGCGCGGCGATCGGCGCTTTGGCCGTCTGACGCTGCCGATGGCCGGCGCGTTCAACCGCGCCAATGCGATCGCCGCGATCGCGGCCGCGCACCACGTCGGCGTGCGCCCCGAAACCGCGATCGAAGCGCTCGCGCGCTTCCAGGGCGTGAAGCGCCGGCTCGAGGTGCGCGGCGTGCGCGCAGGCGTCACCGTGTACGACGACTTCGCGCACCATCCGACCGCGATCGAGGCGACGATCGCCGGCCTGCGCCACAAGGTCGGCGCCGCGCGCATCCTGGCGGTGCTGGAGCCGCGCTCGAACACGATGAAGCTCGGCGTAGTCAAGGCCGCGCTGCCGGGCAGTCTGCGCGGCGCGGACCGCGTGTACTGCTACGGCGCGCGCGAAGGCAGGAACGCGCTCGGCTGGGATCCGGCGCAGGCGCTGGCGCCGCTCGGCGCGACGGCGCAGACGTTGCCCGACATCGACGCGGTCGTCGGCGCGGTCGTGGCGGAAGCCCGAGCGGGCGACCACGTCGTGGTGATGAGCAACGGCGGCTTCGGCGGCATTCACCTGAAGCTGTTGCACGCGCTGGCCGCGCGTGAGGCACAGGCGAGGGCGGCGTGATCCTGTATCTGCACGGGTTCCGCTCCAGCCCCGATTCGAAGAAGGCCACGCAGCTACGCGACGCGCTAGTCGCGCGCGGGCGCGGCGAGGATTTCGCCTGTCCGCAGCTGCCGGCGTCGCCGCGCGCGGCGATTGCGCTGGCGCAGCGCGCGCTGGAGCGCGTACCGCGCGACTCGGTGCGCCTGATCGGTTCGTCACTCGGAGGCTACTACGCGACGTTTCTTGCCGAGCGCATCGGCTGCCGCGCGGTGCTGCTGAATCCGGCGATCCGCCCGTACGACGACCTGCGCGGCTATCTCGGTACGCAGCCGGTGTATTTCTCCGACGCGACGATCGACATGAAGCCGGAGTACCTCGACGAGCTCGCTGCGCTCGATACGCCGCGCATCACGCGTCCAGAGCGGTACTTCCTCGTGGCCGCGACCGGCGACGAGCTGATCGACTGGCGCACGATGGTCGCCAAGTACGCGGGCTGCCGGCAGCGCGTGATCGCGGGCTCCGATCATTCGATTTCCGATTTCGCCAATTACCTCGACGAGGTGCTGGCATTCTGTGGCATGGCATAGGGAGAAAGCAGTGAGATTGAAAGGCAAGGTCAGCCTGATCACCGGCGGCGCGCAGGGCATCGGCTTCGCCACCGCGCAGAAGTTTCTCGACGAGGGCGCGGTGGTCGCGATCTGCGACGTGCGGGGCGAATCGGTCGATGCCGCGGTGAACGAACTGAAGTCTTCCGCGTCCGGGCGCATCGGCCATGTCGAGGGATTCGTCGTCGACGTGACCAAGCGCGCGCAGATCAACGCGATGGTCGAAGCGATGCGCGCGCGCTACGGGCGCATCGACGTGCTGGTCAACAACGCCGGCATCACGCAGGACGCGCGCTTGCAGAAGATGACCGACGACCAGTTCGACCGCGTGATCGACGTGAATCTGAAGGGCACCTACAACTGCGCGCAGGCAGTGGTCGACACGATGGTCAACCAGGGCTTCGGCGTGATCCTCAACGCCTCCAGCGTGGTCGGCATCTACGGCAACTTCGGCCAGTCCAACTACGCGGCGAGCAAGTTCGGCGTGATCGGCTTCACCAAGACCTGGGCGCGCGAGCTGGGGCCGAAGGGCATCCGCAGCAATGCGGTGGCGCCCGGCTTCATCGCCACGCCGATCCTGCACTCGATCCCGGACAAGGTGATGGCGCAGATGACCGAGCGCGTGCCGATGAAACGGCTCGGCCGACCGGAAGAGATCGCCAACGTCTACGCGTTCCTCGCCTCGGACGAGGCGAGCTACGTGAACGGCGCGGTGATCGAGGTCGCGGGCGGAATGACGGTCTGATGTCCGCACCGGCCAGGCCGCTGCCGGCATCGGCGCAGCGCGTGCAGGACGCGCTCGCCGGGCTCGGACTCGACACGCGGGTGATCGAGCTCGCGATCGCGGCGCGCACGTCGCAGCAGGCGGCCGACGCGCTCGGCGTGGAGGTCGGGCGGATCGCCAAGTCGCTGATCTTCCGCGCTGCCACGTCCGGCCGCGCGGTGCTGGTGATCGCGGCCGGCGATCGCCGCGTCGACGAGGCGAAGATCGCGGCACGGCTGGGCGAGCAGATCGAGCGCGCAACACCGGAATTCGTGCGCGCGCATTCCGGTTTCGCGATCGGCGCCGTGGCGCCGGTCGCGCACGCGCAGCAGATGGTGACGTTCATCGATGCGTCGCTGCGCCGTTTTGATGTCGTGTGGGCCGCGGGCGGCACGCCGCACTGCGTGTTTCCGATCCGTCCCGACGATCTCGTGCGCGTGAGCGGCGCCGCCGAGATGGAGACGGCCTGAGCGCGCGCGATGGAACCGACTTTCGTCTCCGCGGTCGCGCTGCTGCTGCTGGTCTTCGATCCGTTCGGCAACATTCCGATCTTCATCAGCGCGCTGCGCCAGGTGCCGTCCGACCGGCGCCGCGCGATCATCCTGCGCGAATGCCTGATTGCGTTCGGTGTTCTGGTCGTGTTCCTGCTCGTGGGCGGGCCGTTCATGCGCTTGCTGGGTTTGTCGGAGCAGAGCCTGCAGATCGGCGGCGCGGTGGTGCTGATGCTGGTGGCGATCCGCATGGTCTTTCCGACCGACGAAGGCGTGTACGGGCGCGCGCCGGGCGGCGAGCCTTTCATCGTGCCGCTGGCGGTGCCGGCGCTCGCCGGTCCGTCGGCGCTCGCCACCGTGCTGCTGCTGGTGTCGCGCGATCCGGCGCGCACCTGGCACTGGATCGGCGCGATCGCGCTCGCGCTCGCGGCGAGCGCGATCATTCTTGCCTTCGCCGAAAAACTGCAGGAGCTGCTGGGCGAGCGTGTGACCATCGCGTTCGAGCGCCTGATGGGGCTGATCCTGGCGGCGATCGCGGTCGAGCTGATGCTGCGCGGCGTGCGCGCGTTCGTGGCCAGCCTGTAAATGACTCATTTGCTCTTCGAGGACGACGGCGCGTTCAAGGCCGGCACCGTGCTCAGCGGTACCGACGCGTCGTATCAGGTGGAACTGTCGACCGGCAAGCGCACCAAGGTCAAGGCCGCGCACGTGCTGCTGCGCTTCGAGCAGCCGGCGCCGGCGGCGCTGCTGGCTGCGGTGCAGCGCGACGCCGAGGCGATCGACCTCGACTTCCTGTGGCAGTGCGCGCCGCAGCAGGAGTTCGGCTTCGAGGAGCTGGCGCGCGACTATTACGGCCATGCGCCGAGCGCGGTCGAGGCGGCGACGATCCTGTACCGTCTGCACGCCGCGCCGGTGTACTTCCACCGCAAGGGACGTGGCCGCTACCGGGCGGCGCCGCCGGACGTTCTGCGGGCCGCGCTGGCGGCGGTCGAGCGCAAGCGCCAGCAGGAGCTGCTGAAGCAGCAGTACGTCGCTGAGCTGGCGGCGGGCCGCGTGCCGGCGGCGATCGCGCAGCAGGCGATCGCGCTGCTCACCACGCCCGATCGCAACGGCATCGAGTTCAAGGCACTGCAGCAGGCGGCCGACAACGCACATCTTTCGCCGCTGCGGCTGCTGCTGAAGCTGGGCGCGATCGCCTCGGCGTATCGCTGGCACGTCGACAGTTTCCTTGCGCAAGCGTTTCCGCGCGGCACCGGCTTCGCGCCCGATCTCGCGGTGCCGGACGCCGCCTGCGATCTGCCGCTGGCCGAGGTCGACGTCGTGTCGATCGACGACAGCGCGACCACTGAGATCGACGACGGCTTCTCGCTCGCACGGCGCGACGGCATCGTGCGCGTCGGCATCCACATCGCCGCGCCGGCGGTGGCGATCGCGCGCGATGACGCGCTCGACGCGGTCGCGCGCGCGCGCATGTCGACCGTGTACGCACCGGGGCTGAAATACACGATGCTGCCGCAGCCGGTCGTCGACGCGTTTTCGCTGAGCGAGGGGCGCGTGGTGCCGGTCGTGTCGCTGTACGTCGACGTAAACCCCGATTCGTTCGACATCCTCGCCTACGAGACGCGGGTGCAGCGCGCGCGCATCGCCGCCAATCTGCGCCACGACCGGCTCGACGCGGTCGTGACCGAGCAGAGGATCGCTGCCGGCGACCCCGATCTGCCGCATGCCGAACTGCTGGCGTTTCTGTGGCGCTTCGCGCGCGCGCTGCACGCGCGGCGCGAGCAGGTGCGCGGCCGCCCCGAGCCGCTCGACCGCGTCGACTACACGTTCGAGCTCGACGGCGTGGGCGACGCGGCGCGCGTGGCGATCAAGCCGCGCCGGCGCGGCGCGCCGCTCGATCTGATCGTCGCGGAACTGATGATCCTCGCCAACAGCACCTGGGGCGAATGGCTGGCGGCCGAAGGGCGCGTCGGCATCTATCGCTCGCAGTCGCTCGGCCGCGTGCGGATGAGCACGACGCCGGCGCCGCACGACGGCATCGGCGTCGATCATTACGCGTGGAGTTCGTCGCCGCTGCGCCGTTACGTGGACCTGGTCAACCAGCGCCAGCTGATCGCCGCGGCGCGCCGCGCAACCGCACCGTACGCGGCGAACGATGCGGACCTGTTCGCGGTTATCTCCGCGTTCGATGCGGCCTACAGCGCGTACGCCGAGTTCCAGAATCGGATGGAGCGCTACTGGTGCCTGCGCTGGCTGCGTCAGGAAGGCATCACGCGACTCGGAGCCGCGGTGCTGAAGGGTGAAGTCATTCGGCTCGACGGCATGCCGTACGTGACGCGCCTGCCGGGGTTGCCGGCGCTGGCGCGCGGGCGACGCATCGAGGTCGACGTGCTCGGCGCCGACGAGATCGAAACTACTCTCGAACTGCGCCTGCATCGCGTGCTCGCCGAAACGGAAGTGGTGCTCGACGACGAAATCGCGGCGCAAGAATCGAACGAGGCCGCGCCCGCCGACAGTGCGGTGGCGCCGCTCCCGCAAGGCGGGTAATCCGCGCGCGGGCGCGCACGGGCGCGCTGGATACAATCGCCCGCACTGTTGCGCTTCGCCCGCCGATGCACACCCTGTCGCAGACTTTCTCGAACCGCGCGCTGATGACGGCGCTTGCCGTCTCGTGCGGCGTGCACGCGGTCGTGCTCGCGATCCGTTTCGTCGACCCGGAGTTCCTGCGCGTGCGCGCGAGCGATCCGGCGCTGGAAATCATCCTGGTGAACGCGCGCAGCGACATCCGCCCGACCAAGGCCGAGGCGCTGGCGCAGGCGCACCTCGACGGCGGCGGATCGAACGACGCCGGCCGGCGCACCTCGCCGTTGCCGAACCTGTTCGAAATGCGCGACGGCGATGCGCTCGAGGCCGCGCGCCGGCGCGCGCAGCCGGTCGAGGAGGAACAGCGGCGCCGACTCGCACTGCCGGGCGAGGGCGACGCGTTCGCGCTGACGCCGCGCAGGCAGGCGCAGCCGCCGCAGCCGGATTCCGGCACGCAGGAGGAGCTGCGCGAGCGGTTGGCGCGCATGCAGGCGGAGATTGCCAAGCAGATCTCCGATTACCAGAAGCGGCCGCGCCGGCACTACTTCATGCCGAGCACCTCGGAGTACCGCTATGCGCGTTATGTCGAGGACTGGCGCAGCTGGGTCGAGAAGGTCGGCAACGAACATTATCCCGACGAGGCGCGCGGGCGCTTCTACGGCGCGCTGCGCATGACCGTCGTGATCCGCAAGGACGGGACGCTGCTCGACGCGGTCGTCGAGAAGAGCTCCGGATCGAGGGTGCTCGACCGTGCGGCGCGACGCATCGTCGCGCTGGCCGCGCCGTTTCCGCCGTTTCCACCTGAGATCGCGCGCGACACCGATATCCTCGAGATCACGCGGACCTGGGTTTTCACCAACGATCAGTTTGCAACCCAAAGCTCCACCCATGGCGGCGGCGGGTCTGCTAACGTCAAGCCATGAGCAGCAAGATCGACCGTTACGCCGTCGTCGGCAATCCGATCGCGCACAGCCGATCGCCGGAGATCCATCGCATGTTCGCGAAGGAGACGCGGCAGGCGATCAGCTACGAGAAGCTCGAGGCGCCGCTGAACGGCTTCGAGGAATTCGCGCTCGCGCTGCGCGACGCCGGCTACCTCGGGCTGAACGTCACGATTCCGTTCAAGCTCGATGCGGCCAAGCTCGCCGACGAGCTGACGCCGCGCGCGCGGCTGGCCGGCGCGGTCAACACGCTGAAGTTCGACGGCGAAACGATCGTCGGCGACAACACCGACGGCATCGGCTTCGTGCGCGACGTGCGCGAGCGTCTGAGGTTCCACATCAAGGACGCGAGCGTGCTGATCCTGGGCGCCGGCGGCGGCGTGCGCGGGCTGATCGGCGCGCTGCTGGAGGAGCGGCCGAAGTGGATCGCGGTGGCCAATCGCACACACGGGCGCGCGGAGGAACTTGCCGACGAGTTCGGGGTCGAGGCGATCCATTTCGACGAGATTCCGGCCGAACACTTCGACCTGATCATCAACGGCAGCGCGAGCAGCCTCAATCACGAGGCGCCGAAGATCGATCCGGAGTCGTTCGGCGACTGCACGCTCGCCTACGATCTGGTGTATGCGGCCGCGCCGACACCGTTCATGCGGCTGGCGCAGCAGGGCGGCGCGCACAAGGTCAGCGACGGGCTGGGCATGTTGATCGAACAGGCGGCAGAGTCGTTCGCGCTGTGGCGCGGAGTGCGCCCGCACTGCGCACCGGTCTACAAGGAACTGCGGCGGATGCTCGAGTCCGAGCAGGCGGCGACCGCCGCCGCGGCGCGCTGAGCGCCGCGTCGGTCGCCGCTTCGCCTCGATGGCACGGCACCGATGAGCGCGGCGCGCGCGGTCGCCCGCGTTCTGGGCTGGGTGCTTCTGGCCGCGGCGCTGATCGTGCTGGCGCTGCAGCCGTGGTACTTCGGCTGGATCGTCTTCTGGCGCTGGTACGACCCGGGCGCAACCGCGTTCATGCAGCGCGAACTGGCGCGGCTGCGGCAGACCCGGCCGCAGGCCACGCTGCGCCATCAATGGGTCGCCTATGACCGCATCTCCAATCACCTGAAGCGCGCGGTGATCACGTCGGAGGACGCGCGCTTCACCGAGCACGAGGGCGTGGACTGGGAGGCGATCGAGAAGGCGTACGAGAGCAATTTGCGCCGCGGCCGCATCGCGCGCGGCGGCTCGACGATCACGCAGCAGCTCGCCAAGAATCTGTTCCTGTCGCCCGAGCGCAGCTATCTGCGCAAGGGGCAGGAACTGATCCTGACCTACATGATCGAGCTCGTTTGGGACAAGCGCCGCATCCTTGAGGTGTATCTGAACGTCGCACAATGGGGTGAAGGCTTGTTCGGCGCGGAGGCGGCGGCGCGCCACTACTACGGCATCTCGGCCGCGCAGCTCGGCGCCGAGCAGTCGGCGCGGCTGGCGGCGATGCTGCCGCGCCCGCGCTTCTACGACCGCAACCGCGGCTCCGCCCACCTCGCGCGGCGCACCGAGGCGATCCTGCGCTACATCAACGACGCGCAGTTGCCGTGAGCAGGCGCGGGCGCGCCTAGAATCGCGTCCGCCGTGCGCGCGCCGGGCGGCCTTGGGCGCGAATCCCCGAGTGCGTCGCGCGAAGGCAATCCGATGAGCGAGTTCGAGCACACCCGCGTTCCGCCGCAGATCGATCCGGCCTCCACGCCCGCGCGCGATCCGGAGGAGGCGCAGCGCGCGCTCGCGCGCGTGCAGGCGCTGCTGGAGAAGCAGCGGCGCGTCGAGTCGCTGGTCGAGCGCGAGCAGACGCCGGCGCAGGACAAGAGGCCGCTGGTCGAGCAGCTCGTCCATCGGCAGCACCTGACCGAGCTGAAATCGATCGTCGACCGGCTGCATCCGGCCGACGTCGCGTACGTGCTCGAGGCGCTGCCGCCCGAGGACCGGATCACGGTTTGGGACAGCGTGAAGGCCGAGATCGACGGCGAGGTGCTGCTCGAGGTGTCCGACGCGGTGCGCGAGTCGCTGATCGCGGCGATGGACCCCGCCGAACTGGTGGCGGCGGCGCAGACGCTCGAGGCCGACGAGCTGGCCGACCTCGCGCCGCACCTGCCGCCCGAAGTGGTCGAAAGCGTGTCGCAGACGCTGACCACGAAGGAGCGTGCGCAGTTGCACGCGGCGATGAGTTACCCCGAGGATTCGGTCGGCGCGCGCATGGATTTCGAGCTGCTGTCGATCCGCGACGACGTGACGCTCGAGGTCGTGCTGCGTTATCTGCGCGGCTTCGACAGCCTGCCGCACCACACCGACCAGGTGTTCGTCGTCGATCGCGAGGGCATGCTGCGCGGCGCGCTGCCGCTGGACCGACTGCTGGTGAGCCAGCCCGACACGGCGGTGGCGGCGGTGATGAAAACCGACGTGCTGACGCTTGCGCCGATGGACGATGTCGGCGAGGTCGCGCAGGCGTTCGAGCGCTACGACCTGGTGTCGGCGCCGGTGGTCGATGCCAACGGCCGACTGGTCGGTCGTCTGACGGTCGACAAGGTGGTCGACGTGATCCGCGAGGAAAGCGAACAGGAAGTGCTGGCCGCCGCCGGCCTGCGCGAGGAGGAGGATCTGTTCGCCAGCGTGTGGCAGTCGGCGAAGAACCGCTGGCTGTGGCTGGCGGTAAACCTGTGCACCGCGTTCTTCGCGTCGCGCGTGATCGGCGCGTTCGAACTGACGATCGAGAAGGTCGTCGCGCTGGCCACGCTGATGACGATCGTGATGGGGATCTCCGGCAACTCGGGCAACCAGACGATGACGTTGATGATCCGCTCGATCGCGCTCGGGCAGGTCACCGGCGCCAACGCGAAGCGGCTGATCTTCAAGGAGCTCGCGATCGCGGGGCTGAACGGCCTCGTGTGGGGCGGCATCGCCGGCTCGGTGGCGTGGTGGCTCTACGCCGATATACCGCAGGGCCCGCTGATCGGTGCCACGATGCTGATCGCGATGACCCTGAACATGACGGTCGGCGCGCTGGTCGGCATGTTCGTACCATTGACGCTGCAGCGCCTCGGCCGTGACCCGGCGCTGGGCTCGTCGGTGCTGCTGACGTTCACCACGGACAGCATGGGCGTGTTCATCTTCCTCGGTCTGGCGACGCTTCTTTTCCGCTGAGTTTCTTCTTCGCTTTCCTCTTGGCCGGCTTTCCGGCTTTCGACTTGGCCGGCGGTGCGGACGACGCCATCGTCGGATGAATCGCGCACTCCTGTTCGACCCGGGCCGCCACGCTTTGCAGGCGCGCGGCGATTTCGCGCGACACCGGCGCGTCGGGGTGGTTGCGGATGAAGTCGTAATCGGCCGCCAGCGCGTCGACGCACATCCGGTCGCGCACAAACGGCTGCGGCTGCGCGCGCGCCTTCGCGTCGGCGCCGCAGCTCAGATCGCCGAGCCAGAGCCGGCGCGCCTCGTCGAAACGCGCGGCCCATTCGCGTCCGCGCTTCACGTCGCGCGCGCGGCAGTAAGCGGCCGCAAGGCCGGCCCACGCGAGTTCGTTGGTCGCCTGCAGGCGCGGCAGTCCGGCGGCCTGGTCGAACAGCGCCACTGCATCGGCCGCACGTCCGGCCGACAGCGCCTGTTCGCCGTCGCACACGGCGCGCATGAATCCGTCGAGCCGCCCGGTTTCGGCCAGGCACAGGCCGAGCGTTGTCTCGGCGGCGGCGTTCGCGGCGAACAGCACCGACAGCGCGATCGACGCCGCGCTGCGCAGCGCGAACGACAGGGCGCGCTTCAACTCACGCGCCGCAGCGTGAACTCTTCCTGGATCGTGTCCTTGTACACGCTCGCCGGCGAACTGCTCGCCAGGAAGCGGCGTGCGATCTCCTCGCCGACGGCGGTGTGCTGGATGATCGAGCCGTTGTCGAATTCGATCTCGAGCACGCGGCTGGCGCGGTCGTAGCCGGCGGATTTGATTCCGCCGCGGCGGATGGGTTTGCGTTCGATCGGCATCTGTTCCTCCTATAGACCGAGCTCCGTCCAGATGGCGTCGATGCGCGCCTTCACCGCCGCATCCATCGCGATCGGGCGACCCCAGGCGCGCTGCGTCTCGCCCGGCATCTTGTTGGTCGCATCGATTCCCATCTTGCTGCCCAGGCCGGATACCGGCGACGCGAAATCGAGGTAGTCGATCGGCGTGTTGTCGACCAGCACCGTGTCGCGCGCCGGATCGACGCGGGTCGTGATCGCCCACACGACTTCCTTCCAGTCGCGCGCGTCGATGTCGTCGTCGACCACGACGATGAACTTCGTGTACATGAACTGGCGCAGGAAGCTCCACACCCCCATCATCACGCGCTGCGCATGGCCGGGATACTGCTTGCGCATCGACACCACCGCCAGCCGATAGCTGCAGCCCTCGGGCGGCAGGTAGAAGTCGACGATCTCGGGAAACGTGCGGCGCAGGATCGGGACGAAGACCTCGTTCAGCGCAACGCCGAGCACCGCGGGTTCGTCCGGCGGCTTGCCGGTGTAGGTCGAGTGATAGATCGGGTTTCGCCGCAGCGTGATGCGGTCGATCGTGAACACCGGGAACCATTCGCGCTCGTTGTAGTAGCCGGTGTGATCGCCGAACGGCCCTTCGAGCGCGACCTCGTAGCCGAGGTTCGGTCGCGGCGGCGCCGACGTGTTGGCCACCGGTGCCGGTTCGGATTCCGGTTGGATATGTCCTTCGAGCACGATCTCCGCGAGCGCCGGCACCTGCAGGTCGCTGCCCAGGCAGCGCGTGACCTCCGTTCGAGCGCCGCGCAGCAGCCCGGCGAACTGGTACTCCGACAACGTGTCCGGCACCGGGGTTACGGCGCCAAGTATGGTTGCCGGATCGGCGCCGATCACGACGGCGAGCGGAAAGGCTTGGCCTGGACGGGCCAGCCGGTGATCGCGGAAATCCAGCGCGCCACCCCGGTGCGGCAGCCAACGCATGATTACCTTGTTGGGGGCGATGACCTGCTGCCGGTAGATGCCGAGGTTCTGCCGTTTCTTGTGCGGGCCGCGCGTCACCACGAGACCCCAGGTGATCAGCGGCGCCACGTCGTCCGGCCAGCAGGTCTGGATCGGCAGGCGCCCGAGGTCGACTTCCCGCCCCTCCCAGACCGTCTCCTGGCAGGCGCCGCCTCGGACCTGCTTCGGTGCCATGTCCCACAACGCCGATTTCAAGGCGGCGAGTTTGCCGATTGCATCGCGTACGCCCGCCGGCGCCGCGGGTTCCTTCAACGACGCGAGCAGTTCCCCGACCTCGCGCAATGCTTCGACGCTCGCGGCACCCATGCCGAGCGCGACGCGCCGGGCTGTTCCGAACAGATTGCCGAGGACCGGGATGCTGTGACCTGCGGGCCGCTCAAACAGCAGTGCCGGCCCCTGCAACCGCAGTACCCGATCGCAGATCTCCGTCATTTCGAGCTGGGCCGACACCTCGGCGGAGACACGCTTCAGCTCGCCCTCGCGCTCGAGCCAGCCCACGAAATCCCGCAAGTCAGAGTACTTCATCGACTCCGCCCACCATATGCGCCGCAACAAGTGATCGCCCGCTGATCGGCCAGAATTCCCATGAAGTCGCGCCAAACGAAAGAAATATCGCGTTTTCTGCTCGCAATTCCGAAATTTCACGCGCCCGTAACAACGGGCCGCTTCGGGCCGGGCGGTGGTGCGTAGCAGAAATGCGGCCGGTTTTCGAGTTGACGCTCCGCCGAGTGCCAATACAATGCCTTCCACTATTCGGCCTAGCTCCCGCGCGGGCGCTGCCTGGATAGGACGGCGTGAGGCGCCGGATCCATGGAGAGGTGCTCCTGGGGTTCCGGGTGACCCTTTCACCCGAGTCGCTGGCGGGCCTGACTGAGCGGGTCGGTCCAGCGAGTAAGCAGCGGCCGGAAATGCACGTGGACTTTCCGGTCATCGTTCCAACCTGTGAGTGACGACTCGTCGGAGCTGTTTGCCGGCGGCCGCTCAACATAAGGAGGTACGCATGTTCAGTGCCACGAATTATGCGCTCCAGCGCGAAAGCGACCCGGTCGCGATACTGGCCGAGGTCGGGCGCGATCTGATCCGGGGTGCGATTCTTTTCGCCAGGTTGACGGTCCTTCTGGCCGGCTGCATCACGCTGATCGTCGGCGGCACGTTGGCCGTCAGCGGCGATGCGCGCTCGCGCCTGATCGAACAGGCGATCGAGATCGCGACGTCGATCCCCGCCGTGGCGATCGAGGTAGCGGACCGGGTGTCGGCCACCCCGCGCAACATGATGGGAGCGATCGAGCAACTGACGGCCACTCCGGCGCCGGTCGCACTCGAGCCGCAGCAGAAGCATGTCGCGCAGTATCTTGCGCGGCGCTACCGGGTGGCTGATGAGGCGGTCCGGCTGATCGTCGCGTCTGCCTACGAAACCGGGCGCACCATCGGCCTCGATCCGCTGCTGATCCTTGCGGTCACCGCGGTCGAGTCGAGCCTGAATCCATTTGCAGAAAGTGCAGTGGGTGCGCAGGGCCTGATGCAAGTGATGACTCGCGTCCACGCCGACAAGTTCGAGGCCCATGGCGGTGATCACGCGGCGCTGGATCCGATCGCGAACCTGAAGGTCGGGTCGATGATCCTCAAGGACCTGGTCCGCCGGGGAGGTTCGGTCGAGCGCGGCCTGCAGCTTTATGTGGGTGCTGGCAACCTGCCCGACGATTCCGGCTATGCGGCGCGCGTGATGGCGGAGCACGGCCGGCTGTCGGTCGCTGCGGCTGGACGGGTCGAGCGGGCGCTTGCCGCGGGTCGTGCACCGGCGCCGCCCGCCGAAAGCAAGGCGGTCAAGGTCGAGTCGGAACCGCATCCGTCGCAGCCGGCGCCGGCCGCCGCACCGGCCGAAGCCGACGGCGCGAAAGCGACCTGAGTTCCGGCATTACCGGCGGCGCGCGAGGTAATCGCGCAGCTTTCGCACGGCTTCTTCAAGCCGCGCGAGGCTGGTCGCGTAGGAGACGCGCACGAAGCGCTGCGGCGCGGCCCGTCCGAAGTCCCGCCCCGGAACCAGGCACACGCCCGCTTTCTCGAGCAAGTCGAAGCAGAACGGCCAACTGTCGACGCCGAAGCGGCTGATATCGGCGTATACGTAGAAGGCGCCGTCCGGCGTGACCGGCACGTCGAACCCGAGTTCACGCAGTGCCGGGACCAGGAAATCGCGCCGACGGGCGAACTCGCGGCGCCGCTCCTCGTAGATGCCAAGCGACTCGTCGGTGAAGCACGCCAGCGCTGCCCGCTGCGCGATCGTGGAGGCGCAGATGAAGAGGTTCTGTTCCAGCTTCTCGACCGCCGCCGTCAGGGACGCGGGGACGACGAGCCAGCCGAGCCGCCAGCCGGTCATGCCGAAGTACTTGGAGAAACTGTTGATGACGATGACCTCGTCGGAAATCGCGAGCGCGGTCGACGGCGGCGCGTCGTAGTTCAGTCCCTGGTAGATCTCGTCGACGATCGCAAAACCGCGCCGTGCGAAGACCGCGCGAATCACGTCGGCGAGCGCGGCCGGCGCGATCGACGTTCCGGTGGGGTTCGAGGGTGATGCCAGCAACACGCCGGCCGTCCGGCTCGACCATGCGGCTTCGATCGCGGCGGCGCTCAGATGGAAGCACTGCGAAGCATCGGTCGGGATCAGACGCGCGCGGCCGCCGAGCACGGCGGCGAAGTGCCGATTGCACGGGTAGCACGGGTCGGGCATCAGCACCTCGGCGTCGTGCTCGAGCACGGCGGCGAATGCCAGCAGCAACGCGGCCGAAGCGCCGGCGGTGATGAAGATCTGCTCGGGCGCAACGGCGACGCCGAATCGGGTCGCGTAATGTCCCGATATCGCCGTGCGCAATTCGTCGATCCCCGCCGCCGGCGTGTACCGGGTGCGGCCCTGATCGAGCGCGTCCTTCGCGGCCTGCAGCACCGGCGCGGGGGCGGTGAAGTCGGGCTCACCGATGCTCAGATGGATGATCGATGCGCCGCGCGCCGCCAGTGCCTCGGCGGCCTTCACGACCTCCATCACGTAGAACGGCTCGATCTGCTCGAGCCGCGATGCCGTCGACGACACGATCCCTCCTTGCCGCGGGCGTCATAATGCACCCCCTGACCCAGGCCGACCCCGATGGCTCAGCCCGACAACGCCGAGTTTCGCACCGCCGCGCTCGAATACCACGAGCAGCCGCGGCCGGGGAAGATCTCGGTCACGCCCACCAAGCAGCTCTCCAACCAGCGCGATCTGGCGCTGGCCTACTCGCCCGGCGTGGCGGCGGCGAGCGAGGCAATCCACCAGGATCCGGCCGCAGCGTTCCGCTACACCGCGCGCGGCAACCTGGTCGGCGTGATCACCAACGGCACCGCAGTACTGGGTCTCGGTCCGATCGGCCCGCTGGCGGCCAAGCCGGTAATGGAAGGCAAGGGCGTGCTGTTCAAGAAGTTCGCCGGCATCGACGTGTTCGACATCGAGGTCGACGAGCTCGATCCGGACAGGCTGGTCGAGATCATCGCCGCGCTCGAGCCCACCTTCGGCGGCATCAACCTCGAGGACATCAAGGCGCCGGAGTGCTTCTACGTCGAGCGCAAGCTGCGCGAGCGGATGAAGATCCCCGTGTTTCATGACGACCAGCACGGCACCGCGATCATCGTCGGCGCCGCGGTGACCAACGGCCTGGCGATCGTCGGCAAGTCGCTCGCCTCGGTGAAGCTCGCGTGCAGCGGCGCGGGCGCGGCCGCGCTGGCGTGCCTCGATCTGCTGGTCGAGCTGGGTTTGCCGCGCGCCAACATCTGGGTCGCCGACATCGAGGGCGTGGTCTACGAAGGCCGCACCTTGCTGATGGACGCGGAGAAGGCGCGTTACGCGCAGAAGACCGCGGCGCGCAAACTCGCGGACATCGTCGAGGGCGCCGACATCTTCCTCGGCCTGTCGGCCGGCGGCGTGCTGAAGAAGGAGATGGTCGCGAAGATGGCCGCGCGGCCGCTGATCCTCGCGCTCGCCAATCCGACGCCCGAGATCCTGCCGGAGGAAGTCAAGCGCGTGCGCGACGACGCGATCATCGCCACCGGCCGCTCCGATTACCCGAACCAGGTCAACAACGTTCTCTGCTTCCCCTTCATCTTCCGCGGCGCGCTCGACGTCGGCTCGACCACGATCACCAAGGAGATGGAGGTTGCCGCCGTCAATGCGATCGCGCAGCTGGCGCGCGAAGAGGGCAGCGACATCGTTGCCACCGCGTACGGCGCGACGAACTTCAGCTTCGGCCCCGACTACCTGATCCCCAAGCCGTTCGACCCGCGGCTGATGATGCGCATCGCGCCGGCGGTCGCGCAGGCGGCAATGGCGAGCGGCGTGGCCACGCGCCCGATCGCGGATCTGGACGCGTACCGCAGCCAACTGCAGCAGTTCGTCTATCACTCCGGCACGTTCATGAAGCCGATCTTCGACACTGCGAAAGCGGCCGTGGCGAGGGGCGGCCGCGCGCGCGTGGTGTTCGCCGAGGGCGAGGACGAACGCGTGCTGCGCGCGGTGCAGGTGCTGATCGACGAAGGGCTGGCCCGGCCGATCCTGCTCGGCCGACCGGCAGTGATCGAGCGGCGGCTGGACAAGCACGGGCTGCGCATGCGCGCCGGGACGGACTTCGAACTCGTCAATCCGGAATCGGATCCGCGCTATCGCGACTTCTGGCAGACCTATCACCGGATGACCGCGCGCAGTGGCGTGACCGAGCAGTTGGCGCGCATCGAGATGCGCCGGCGCAATACGCTGATCGGCGCGATGCTGATGCACAAGAACGACGCCGACGCCCTGATCTGCGGCACCTACGGCACGCCCGATACGCACCTCGTGCACATCGATCGCGTGATCGGTCGCCGGCCGGGCGCCAACGTGTACGCGGCGATGAACATCCTGATGCTGCCGGGGCGGCAGGTCGCGCTGGTCGACACGCACGTGAACGTCAATCCGAGCGCGGACGAAGTGGCCGAGATCACGATCATGGCCGCGGAGGAGTTGCGCCGGCTCGGCATCACGCCGCGCACCGCGCTGCTGTCGCACTCGAACTTCGGTTCCAGCCGCGCGCCGAGCGCGGAGAAGATGAGGCGCGCGCTCGCGCTGGTGCGCGCCCGGATGCCGGACCTCGCGGTCGACGGCGAGATGCACGCCGACAGCGCGATCGACGAATCGATCCGCCGGTCGATCATGCCGTACTCGACGCTCGAAGGCGACGCCAACCTGCTGGTCTGCCCCGACATCGACTCGGCCAACATCGCGTACAACCTGCTGAAGACCGCTGCCGGCAACAACGTCGCGATCGGTCCGATCCTGCTCGGCGCGGCGCGGCCGGTGCATATCCTGACCGCATCGGTCACCGTCCGCCGCATCGTGAACATGACCGCGCTGGCGGTGCTCGACGCCAATTCGGCGCGCTGACGCGCGCGTGGTCCCGATCCGGCCCGGGTTGCGCAGGCGCGTCCGGCTGTTCGACACCGATCCGGTCCGCGCGGTGATCGAAGCCGGCGAGCGCGCGACCGAGCAGCAGTTGCCGTATCTGCTGCGGCTGCTCGAGGCGGCAGAGCGAAACGGCTGAGCCGTTCGGCTGATCGCGCGGGCCTTCGCCGCGCGCACCGGAGTCGAATACCATCGGCTCCTGATCCGGACCGGGTCGCCACCGTGCGACCGCTGCGAACTCCGCGTGGACAATTACCGCGAACCGTCGCCGACCACGATGCTGCCGCCGCCTGGCGGCAGCGGCGTCGATCTCACGCAGGGCGAACGCACGGTCGTATCGAACTTCCCCGCCGTCGGGCACTCGCTGCCCGGCCGCACGCTGCAGTCGGCGAGCAACCAGGGCGAGGACGTTCCGGCGCGCCAAGTCGGGCGCTACCAGATCATCGCCAAGCTCGGCGAAGGCGCGATGGCCACCGTGTACAAGGCCTTCGACCCGAGCATCGGCCGCGCGCTCGTCATCAAGTTCCTGCACGCGAATCTGTGCGTCGACGCCGAGTACCGCAGCCGTTTCCTGCGCGAGGCCAAGGCCGCCGGCGCGCTGTCGCACGCGAACATCGTCACCGTGTTCGATGTCGGCGAGATCGAGGGCCGGCCGTACATCGCGATGGAACTGGTCGACGGCGGGCCGCTGTCGGATCGGCTGAAGAAGGGCCAAGGCCTCGATTTCCGCGAAGTCGTGCGCCTCGGCGTCCAGGTCGCCGACGCACTCGACTACGCGCACAGCCGCGGCATCTTCCATCGCGACATCAAGCCGAGCAACCTGCTGCTGCCGCAGGACGGCGGCACCGTGAAGGTGGCCGACTTCGGCATCGCGCACATGTCCGGCGCGGACGCCGGCGACCGCACGCGCATCGGCGCGGTGATCGGCACGCCGCACTACATGTCGCCCGAGCAGGCGATGGGCGCGCGGATCGACGGCCGCTCCGATCTGTTCTCGCTCGGCGTGATGCTGTACCAGCTCGTCACCGGCGCCCGACCCTTCGAGGCCGACAGCATGGTGTCGCTCGCGCACCGGATCGCGCGCGAGGAACCGCAGCCGATCGACGAGCTGCGCCAGGGCGTGCCCCCGGCACTGCGCCGGATCATCGAACGCTGCCTGCGCAAGCAGCCCGACAAGCGCTTCGAAACCGGACGCGAGGTGGCCGACGCGCTCGACAAGGTCGGGCGCGAGCTGGACGAGGCGGCCGGCGGCAGCGGCCGGCCGCGCGGCATGCCGCTGAAGCTGAAGCTCGCGTTCGGCATGGCCGCGCTGGTGGCGGCGACGATGGCGTTGACCTCGGTCTTCGTCACGCAGCGGCAGTATCAAACGATGCTGGCGCAGACGCTCGACCACGGCGCGTCGCTCACCAAGATGATCGCGGTCGAGAGCGCGGCCTCCGCGCTGTCGGAGGACTGGGTCGGCATCGACGTGTTCGTGCAGGAAGTCGCTCGTGCGCTGGCGCTCACGTCGCTTTCGGTCAGCGATGCCGCGGGCTTCGTGCACGTCAGCGCCGACGCGGAGCAGGTGGGCAAGCAGGCGGCGCCGCTCGCGGGGGAGCCGCTGGCGACGGTCGAGCAGCGCGGCGTGCGCGTGCAGCGCAGCGCGCTGCGCTCGGGCGAGTCGGTGTTCGATTTCGAGGCGCCGATCACGTTTCAGAGCAAGCGCGTCGGCACGGTGCGCCTGAGCCTGCCGGAGGCGCCGCTCGCCGGCGCGGCGCGGCAGAGCTTGCTGCTGCTCGGGCTGCTGCTGGTGATCACCGCCGCCACCGTCGGGCTTGCGACGTACGTGCTGGTCGAGCGTTATGCGCGGCCGCTGCGGCTGCTGCGCGAGTCGCTCGACGAGATCCGCAACGGCCGCTACGGCTATCGCATCGGCGAAAAGCGGGCGGACGAATTCGGCGCCGTGTACGCCGCATTCGACGCGATGGCGGCGCGGCTCGAGCGCGATGCTTCGGAACCGGATCAGGCCGCGCCGTCGGCCGGCAAGCCGTCGCGATGAATACGCCCACGATGTTGCGCGAATCGATCGGGCGCGTACTGCTGGTCGTCGCGGTCGCGCTGCTGGCCGGCTGCGCGACGCCCGAGACGGCGCATCGCGCTTCGGCCGCGGTCCCTGCGGCGCGGCCCGATGCGATCGTCGCGCGCAACGACGACTTCGTGATCTACGCGCCCGAAGAGGGCGACACGCTCGCGTCGCTGGCGCGGCGCTTCCTTGGCACCGAGGAGCGCGCGTGGGAGATCGCCGACTTCAACGGCAGCGCGCGCGTCGAGCGTGGCCATGTCGTCGTGATTCCGCTGCATGCGGTGAATCCGCGCGGCGTGACCACCGCCGGCTATCAGACGGTTCCGATCCTCACCTATCACCGCGTCGGTCCGCACGTGAACCGGATGATCGTGACGCCCGATGCCTTCGAAGCGCAGCTCGAATTCTTGAAGCGCAACGACTACCGCGTGATTCGCCTGTCGGACCTGCCCGACTTCCTCGAGGGCCGCAAGCAGTTGCCCAAGCGCGCGGTGGCGATCACGTTCGACGACGGCCACGTGTCGTCGTACCAGAACGCGTTTCCGCTGCTGAAGAAGTACGGCTTTCCCGCCACGTACTACCTGTACACGGACTTCCTCGGCGCGCGCGACGCGCTGACCTGGGCGCAGATCCGCGAGATGCACGAGTCGGGGCTGATCGACTTCCAGGCGCATTCGAAGTCGCATTCGAACCTGATCGTCAAGGGCGCCGACGAGTCCGAGCCGCGCTATCGCGAGCGCCTCGACGTCGAGATCCGGCAGCCGCGCGACCTGATCCAGCGGCACGTTCCGGCGCGCGTGATCCAGTTCGCGTATCCGTACGGCGACGCGAACGAAGCCGTGCTCGACCGGCTGGCGCAGGCGGGCAACTACAAGCTCGGGCTGACCGTCAATCCCGGCGGCAATCCGTTCTTTGCGCAGCCGTTCATGCTGCGCCGGACGATGATCTTCGGCGACCACGACCTGGCGGCGTTCAAGGCGGCGCTGCAGGTCTTCCGCGAGGTCAACCTGAAATGAGCCGGCGCGGGGCGACGCTGGTGGTTCTGGCTGCGCTGCTGGCCGGCTGCGCCACTTCGCCGCCGCCGGGCGTCGCGACCGGCGCGGCATCCGCGCTGCTGCCCGCGCGCGAGCAGACGCTCGAGCGCGACTGGCGCGCGCGCGCTGCGGCGCTGATGCACGAGCGCCGCTGGGCCGATGCCCAGGTGCAGCTCGAACTGCTGCTGCTGCTGCGCCCAGGCGCGGTCGAGTACCGCAGCCAGCTCGAGACCGTGCACCGGGCCATCGTCGACACTGCGGCCGATGCCAGTGCGCAGGCGGCTGCCGCGCGCCGGCGCGGCGACCTCGAGGCCGCGACGGTGCAATATCTGCGCGCGTTGGCCGCCGATCGCGACAACGCCGCGGCGGCGCAGGGCCTGCGCGAAATCGAGCGCGAGCGCGTGCGGCGCGCGTATCTGAACCGGCCGCCGCGTTCGGTGCCGAGCACTATCACGGGACGTTCAGGCCCGTTGGCGGAATCCGAATCGGATTACGCGCAACGCGCGAAGCCGGGCAACCGCGACGACACCGCGCACGCGGTGCGGCGCTGAGTCTTACGCCGCCTATTTGACCTGATTCAGGCGGCGCTGCAATTCGATCGCCTCCTGGCGCCGCGCCCGCGCAAGATCATTGTGCGGATCGAGTTCGAGCACGCGCTCCCACTCCTTGATCGAAGTCGCGAGGTCCTGCTTGCGAAACGCGGCGATCGCGTTGCGCTGGTGCCGCTCGATCTGCGCCTTCACCTCGGCGCCTTTCATCGCGCCGCGCGGCGGACCCGGGCTCGTAGGTGCGCCGTCCGCCGGCCTGGCGGCCGCCTCGGGCGCTGACGACTCCGCCGGCTTCGCAGTGCGCTCAGGCGCGGTCAGCGCCAGCTTGCCCGGAATCTTCAGCACCTGCCCGACGTACAGCCGGCTCGGCACGCGGATCAGGTTGTAGCGCGCCAGCAGATAGAACTCGCAGCTCTCGCCGAGCGCGCGTTGCGCGATCGAGCCCAGCGTGTCGCCGGCCCGCACCGTGTAGGTGGTCGAATCGCGCCCCAGCGTCGCGACCGGGTCGGCGGTCAGTCCGCGCTGCAGGCAGGCGCCGGTCTTGCTGCCCGGGTCGAGCAGCAGCGCCTGCGCGATGTCCTCGCGCGCGATGTCCTCGTTGCCTTCGTTCAGTTGCTCGGCGGCCTGCTTCAGCAGCGTCTGCGCCTGCGCCTTCGCCGCCGCCGATCCGGGCGGCGGACCCTCGACCCTGGGCTCCGGCGCGGGTGCGCCCGCGGCGGTCGTCACACCTGCTGCCCCGGAAGGCTCGGAGGGCGTCTGACAAGCCGCGAGGGCGGCGCAGGCGACCAACAGGACGAGGCGGATTCTCATTGTCTGGGTGCCACGCCGCAGCCGCGGCGCGGAAAACCATCATAAGCGCCGCTCGCGCGCGGCGGAACGGCCGGCCGCGCATATCGGACGCGAATTTTCGTGCGCGCGCAACGCCGAAGCGACGCAAAGCTTGGTAGGCGTTCCGGCCGACCGCACAATGCGCGCATGCTGGAAACGGACGGCCGCGCCCACTTGCGCGCATCACCGGCGGGGCTGGTGCTGCTCGGCGGCGGCGCGCGCGCGGCGTATCAGGTCGGCGTGCTCAAGGGCGTGGCCTCGCTGTTACGTGAAGCCCGGCGCGGCATGGACCCGCAGCTCGCGCGGGCGCGCAATCCGTTTCCGATCCTGGTCGGCACCTCCGCCGGCGCCATCAACGCCGCAGCGCTCGCGTGCCGCGCGGACGATTTCGCCGGCGCGGTCGACCAGTTGGTCCGCGTGTGGGAGGACGTCCGCGCCGAGCAGGTCTATCGCGCCGACACGCTCGGCGTGCTGCGCACCGGCGCGCGCTGGCTGTCGCTGCTGTCGATCGGCTGGATGGTGCGGCGGTCGTTGAAGCTGCGGCCGAAGTCGCTGCTCGACAACGCGCCCCTGCGGGAGCTTCTGGCGCAACTGATCGATGCGGACGGCATCGAGCGCGCGCTCGCACGCGGTCATCTGCGCGCTCTGGCAGTGACCGCGTCAGCCTACGGCTCGGGCCGCCACGTCACCTTCTACCAGTCGCGGCACGCGTTCCCGATCCCGACCAAACTGCAGCGCATGAGCCTGCATGCGCGCATTACGCACGACCACCTGATGGCGTCGAGCGCGATTCCGTTCGTCTTTCCCGCGATCCCGCTCGAAATCGGCAACGGCACCGGCGCGCCGAGCGAACATTTCGGCGACGGCGCGATGCGCCAGATCGCGCCCATCAGCCCGGCCATTCACATGGGCGCCGAACGCGTGCTGATCGTCGGCGCCGGGCAGCTCGGCGGACCGGGCACGCTGAGCGACGTCAACCCGGCCGCGTATCCGAGCCTGGCGCAGATCGCCGGCCATGCGCTGTCGACGATCTTCCTCGATGCGCTGGCGAGCGACATCGAGCGGCTCGAGCGGATGAACTGCCTGGCCGAGGCGCTGACGCCGCAGCAGCGGCATGCGCTGCGGCTGCAGCGCGTCGATTCGCTGGTGATCGCGCCGAGCGAACGCCTCGACCTGCTCGCGCGCGACCACGCGCACGCGCTGCCGCGCCCGGTGCGCGCGCTGCTCGAGGTGCTCGGCGCGCACGGCGGCAGCGGCGCGGCGCTGGCGAGCTACCTGCTATTCGAAGGCGATTACACGCGCCGCCTGATCGATCTGGGCTGCGCCGACACGCTGGCGCGGCGCGACGAAGTGCACGCGTTCCTGTTCGAAGCCGAGACCGCGCCGATCCGCTCCGATGCGACGACTTGAACGCTGGGTGCTGCTGCTGGGGCTGCTGCTCGCACTCGCCGGTGCGGCCGATGGGCGCGCGGCGATCGGCGAGATCGCGGCCGCCGACCTGCCGCCCGAGGCGCGCGCCACGCTGGCGCTGATCCGCGGCGGCGGCCCGTTTCCGTATCGCAAGGACGGCACGGCCTTCCAGAACCGCGAGCGCCGGCTGCCGCTGCGTCCGCGCGGCTACTACCGCGAATACACGGTGCCGACGCCGGGCGCGCGCGATCGCGGCGCGCGCCGCATCATCGCCGGCCGGGGCGCGACCGGCGACCCCGCCACCGGCGGCGAGTACTGGTACACCGACGATCACTACGAGACGTTTCGCCGCATCCGCGAGTAAACGACCCATGCCGCCGACCAACAAGCGCCCGCCCGCCTCGCTCGCCGATCTGCCCGCACACACCGTCGCGGCGCGCAGCACGCTCGACATCGATCAGCTGCGGCGCTGGGCGGAGGAGGCCGGACAGCGCTTCGTGCTGGCCGATCTGTCGGCCTGCGACGATCGCAAGGCGGTGCTGCGCGAACTGGGCCGCGCGTTTGCGTTTCCCGACTGGTACGGCGCCAACCTCGACGCGCTGTACGACTGCCTGACCGATCTGGCCGAACCCGGCTCGTCCGGGCTCGTCGTGGTGCTCGACCACCTGCCGCGCTCGCCGCGCTTCGACAACGATCAGCGCGCGCGCCTGCTCGATGTCTTTCGCGACGCGCTCGAGCCGTTTGCCGAGGTCGGCGTGCCGCTGCGCGTTTACTACCGGTAGCGTCAGCGCGGCATCAGCTTGCCGAGTGCGCCGAGCGCATCTTCGATGCCGCCCTGCGGCAGTTGCCCGTTCGGCGTCAGGCGGTCGACGGCTTGCGGCAGCACCTCGGCCAATTGGCCGCCGAACTGCGCCGGCTCCACGCCGGCCTGCTGCGCGAGCTGCTGCATCCGCCCTTGGCCGAACACCTGCGTCAACTGATCGACCGAGATCGGCAGATTCTGGCCGGTGGAGATCCACGATTGCATCTGCGAGCCGAGGCCCGCGCGCGTGAACTGTTCGACCAGCCCTGCGAGGCCGCCGCCCTGACCGTCGAGCAGCGAGCCGAGGATCTGCGCGAGCGGGCCGGCACCGGCCGGCGAACCGCCGCCCAGCATTCCCTGCAGCGCTTCGCTGACGAGCTTCTCAAGCATCGATGTCTCCCCGCGCGCGATGGTCGGTGGCGCCGTCGCCATGCAGTGTCTGGAGCGCGGCGAGCGCCGCCAATCCCGCCGTCTCGGTACGAAGCACGCGCGGGCTCCAGCGCACGGCGCGAAAGCCGTGCTGCGCGGCGAGTCCGATCTCGTCGGCCGTGAGTCCGCCCTCGGGACCGACCGCGATCGCGGTCGGCGCCGGCACGGCCGACGCGAGCTGATCGGCCGCGTCGGGGGCGAGCACGAAGCGCTGGGGCGCATCGGTCGCGGCCAGCGCGTCGCGCCAGGACGGCGTGAAGGCGATTTCCGGCAGCCGGTTGCGCCCGCACTGGCAGCACGCGGCCACGACGATCTCGCGCCAGTGCGCCAGGCGCCGCGCAAGCCGTTCGCCGGCCAGCCGGATCACGCCGCGTTCGGTCGGCGCGACCACGATTCTTGCCGCGCCGAGCTCGACCGCCTTTTCGATCACCCAGTCGAGTTTGTCGCTCGCGACCAGCGCCTGGATCAGCGCGAGCGCGAGCGGCGATTCGCGTTCGACCGCATCGAAGCGCTCGATCGTCGCGTGACCTTCGGCGTCGAGCCGCGCCGCGTATTCGCCGCCGCGGCCGTCGAACAGCGTTACTGCGTCGCCCGCGCGCAGCCGCAGCACGCGCAGCGCGTGATGCGCGACGGTGGCGGGCAGTTCGATGCGGGCGCCGACGACGAGCGCGCCGTCGACGTGCAAGCGCGGCGCGGCGCTACGCGGCAAGCTTGGCCGCGACGACGGCGGGTCCGTCGGTCAGTTCCTTGACGAAGTTCGGCAGCGTGAACAGGCCCGCGTGCAGCTCGGCGTTGTAGTACTTCAGCCCGTTCAGCCGGCGCTCGCGCGCCCGCTGCGCCAGGGTCTCGCTCGACAACTGGCGCGGATTGACGCTGTCGCTGGCGATGCCGAGGCACCACAGCGACCCGTACAGCGGGATGTACAGCGCCATCGGGTGCACCTGCTTGAACACCTTGCGCAGGTTGGCGGCGTTCTTCTTCACCGTCGCGGCCTGGAACACCGGCGAGCCCACGTGCATCGTCATGATGCCGCCGGGATTGAGCACGCGCTGGCACAGGCGGAAGAACTCCTCCGAGTACAGGTGGAAGGCCGGCGTGTCGGGGTCGGTCAGGTCGAGCACGACCAGATCGAACTTCTCGCTGCAGTTCTTCACGAACTCGAAGCCGTCGCCGATGCGGATCTCCAGCCGCGGATCGTCGAGCGCGCCCTTGTGGATCTCGCGCAGCCACTTGCGGCTGATGTCGATCACGACCGGGTCGAGTTCGGCCATCACGATGCGCTTGACGCTCGGGTGCTTGAAGATCTCCTCCGACGAGCCGCCGTCGCCGCCGCCGATCACCAGGACGCTCTGCGGGTTCGGATGCGCGAGCAGCGCCGGGTGCGTCATGCACTCGTGATAGAAGAATTCCTCGCCCTCGGAGGTCATCAGCCGGCCGTCGAGGCGGAACAGTCTCCCGAACTGGTGCGTGTCGTACACCTCCACGCGCTGGTACGGCGACTCGATCGTCGCCAGTTGCGCCTTCGCCGTGTAGCCGTAGCCCGAGTGGGCGTTCAGCCAGTCGAAGATCAATTCGTCCTTGCGGCTCCCGGTCTGCGCCGCGCCTTTGACTCCCGGCGCGTCGGTGCGCGCGGCCGCCGCCGCGTCCGCGGAAGCGGCGGCCAGGTCGCCCCGCTCGATGCGGTTGACCACCTGCTGCCGCGGGCGGAACGCGACCATCAGCGTGTCGAAGAGCTGCTGCGCCTTGCCCGAGTTGTCGTCGGTGAAGTTGCACACGTAGACGTCGAGCGTGACGCCGCGCCGCTCGGGCCAGGTGTGGATCGCCAGGTGTGATTCGGCCAGCAGCACCGTGCCGGTGATGCCGCCCGGCTGGCCCTGCCAGTCGGGAAACACGTGGTATTTCTCGTCGACGATCGTCAGCCCCGCGTCGACGGTCGCGTCGCGGCACAGCTTGGAAAGCGTCTCGAGATCGGTGAAAAAGCTGGCGCTGCAACCGCAGTCGAACAGATCGCCAGTCAGGTGAAGTCCTTGCATCTTCGTCCCCCAGCAGGTCCGCCCAATCGACCTGAATCACGGCTATGAACCGCAACCCATCGGTCCGGGACCCAGCGCTGGTGCGCGGCGCTGGATCAGTGCAGTGAAACCACTGCGTCGATTGGATCTGGCGGGGGAGAATTGCCAGCTTTTCTACGACAAGGACTGGCGCCCGTTGCTTCCGGATTTCCGGACCGAAATTTGAGCGCGAATGCTAATGGAAATTGCCGATCGATGAAAGTGATGCGGAGCAATTTCTTCTCGAATGTCGCGCCTAAATGGGCGATTCGCGCGGTGTGACGGCGATCACCGTCGAGAGCGGCCGCGCGGACGTGCCTGATAGACTTTCGTGCCGATTCCGAGTGCCATTCGCCAGCCGCACGGTTGGCCTCAGAAGACCCGATTCCATGCCCGATTCTCCCGCCGCGACCGGCAGCGCGCTTCAGCGCGACATGTGCAACGCCGTGCGCGCGCTCGCGATGGACGCCGTGCAGAAGGCCAACTCCGGCCATCCGGGCATGCCGATGGGCATGGCGGAAATCGCGCTCGCCTTGTGGACGCGGCACCTGAAGCACAACCCGGCCAACCCGCACTGGGCCGATCGCGACCGCTTCATCCTGTCCAACGGGCACGGGTCGATGCTGCAGTATGCGCTGCTGCATCTGACCGGCTACGACCTGCCGCGCGCGGAGCTCGTCAACTTTCGCCGGCTGCACAGCCGTACGCCGGGCCATCCGGAGTTCGGCCTCACGCCGGGCGTGGAAACGACGACCGGACCGCTCGGGCAGGGCTTTGCCAACGCCGTGGGCATGGCGCTGGCGGAGAAGCTGCTGGCGTTCGAGTTCAACCGGCCTGGCTTCGAGGTCGTCGATCACCACACCTACGTGTTCGTCGGCGACGGCTGCCTGATGGAGGGCATCTCGCACGAGGCGGCGTCGCTGGCCGGAACGTGGAAGCTCGCGAAGCTCGTCGCCATCTACGACGACAACGGCATCTCGATCGACGGCGAGGTCAAGCACTGGTTCACCGACGACACCGCCGCGCGCTTCCGCGCCTACCGCTGGAACGTGATCGGCCCGGTCGACGGCCACGATGTCGACGCGGTCGACCGCGCGCTCGCGCAGGCGAAGCAGTCGGACCGCCCGACGCTGATCATCGCGAAGACGGTGATCGGCAAGGGTTCGCCGAATCGCGCCGGCAGCGAAAAGGCGCACGGCGAGGCGTTGGGCGAATCCGAGGTCGCGGCCACGCGCGCTGCGCTCGGCTGGACGCATGCGCCGTTCGAAGTGCCGGCCGAGGTCTACGCGGCGTGGGACGCGCGCGCCTCGGGCACGGCGCGCGAGCGCGAGTGGCAGCGGTCATTCGACGCCTATGCGCAGCGCTTTCCGGCCGAGGCGGCGGAACTCCAACGGCGCCTGCGCGGCGAGCTGCCGAAGAGTTTCTCCGACGTGCTGGCGGGCGCGCTCGCGGCCGCCGCGGGCAAGCGCGAGGCGGTCGCCACGCGCAAGGCATCGCAGCTCGCGCTCGAAGTGCTGGCCGAGGCGGTGCCCGAGATGCTGGGCGGATCGGCGGATCTGACCGGCAGCAACCTCACGCGCTGGAGCAAGGCGAAGCCGCTGCACGTCGACGGCGAGATCTCGCCGGGCCGGCACATCCACTTCGGCGTGCGCGAGTTCGGCATGAACGCGATCGCCAACGGCCTTGCGCTGCACGGCGGGTTCATCCCCTTCGTCGGCACGTTCCTGGTGTTCTCCGACTACGGCCGCAACGCGCTGCGGATGGCGGCGCTGATGAAGCAGCGCGCGGTCTTCGTCTTCACGCACGACTCGATCGGGCTGGGCGAAGACGGCCCGACGCACCAGGCGGTGGAACACGCGGCGTCGCTGCGGCTGATCCCGAACATGGACGTGTGGCGGCCGTGCGATACGGTCGAGACGCTGATCGCGTGGGCGTGCGCACTGGAGCGCCACGGCGCCAAGGCGGGCCCGACGAGCCTGCTGCTGTCGCGGCAGGCGGTGCCCTTCGTCGCCGGCGAGCGCGACGTCGCCGCGATCCGCAAGGGCGCGTACGTGCTCAGCGAGGCGGCGGGAGGCATCGAGCGCGCACGCGCGGTGCTGATCGCCACCGGCTCTGAGGTGCCGCTGGCGGTCGCCGCGCAGAAGCAGCTCGCCGAGCAGGGCATCGCGGTGCGCGTGGTGTCGATGCCGTCGACCACGGTGTTCGACAAGCAGAGCGCGGCCTACAAATCGAGCGTGCTGCCGGAGGGGCTGCCGCGCGTGGCGATCGAGGCCGGCGTCAGCGATTTCTGGTGGAAATACGTGCGCGCGAGCGGCGCGGTGCTGGGCGTCGATCGATTCGGCGAGAGCGCGCCGGCGGGCGCGGTCTACGAACTTTTCGGCCTGACGAGCGACAACCTTGTCGCCACCGTGCAGGCACTCTTGAAACAGGGGGAGAAATCATGACGATCAAGGTTGCCATCAACGGTTATGGCCGCATCGGCCGCAACATCCTGCGCGCGCACTACGAGGGCGGCAAGAAGCACGACCTCCAGATCTTGGCGATCAACGACCTGGGCGACACCAAGATCAACGCGCACCTGACCAAGTACGACACCGCGCACGGCAAGTTCCCCGGCACGGTGGCGATCGACGGCGACTCGCTGGTCGTCAATGGCGATCGCATCAAGGTGCTCAGCAACCGCGATCCGGCGCAACTGCCGTGGGCCGCGCTCGGCGTGGACGTGGTGCACGAGTGCACGGGCTTCTTCACCAGCAAGGAGAAGGCGTCCGCGCACATCAAGGGCGGCGCCAAGAAGGTGATCATCTCGGCGCCCGGCGGCAAGGACGTCGACGCGACCGTCGTCTACGGCGTCAACCATGCGAGCCTGAAGGCGTCGCACACGGTGATCTCGAACGCGTCGTGCACGACCAACTGCCTGGCGCCGATGGTCAAGCCGCTGCAGGAAAAGATCGGGCTCACCAACGGACTGATGACGACGATCCACTCGTTCACCAACGACCAGGTGCTGACCGACGTGTATCACGAGGACCTGCGACGTGCGCGCGCGGCGGGCCACAACATGATCCCGACCAAGACCGGCGCGGCGGCCGCGGTCGGGCTGGTGATGCCGGAACTGAACGGCAAGCTCGACGGCTACGCGATCCGCGTGCCGACGATCAACGTGTCGATCGTCGACCTGTCGTTCATCGCTGCGCGCGACACCACCGTCGAGGAAGTGAACTCGATCATGAAGGCCGCCGCCGAGGGCCCGCTGAAAGGCATCCTCGGCTACAACGCCGACCCGCTGGTATCGAGCGACTTCAACCACGACCCGCTGTCGTCCGTCTTCGACGCCACCCTGACCAAGGTCTCCGGCCGCCTCGTCAAGGTGTCGAGCTGGTATGACAATGAATGGGGCTTCTCCAACCGGATGCTGGACGTAACTGTGGCGCTGATGCAGGCCAAGTGACGCAGTAGTCGAAGCCGGGCCCCATTCATTGCGACGGAGGCTAACTTCGACGAAGTCGAAGTTAAGGCGCGCAGCGCCGGCCGTAGTCACAACGAGTGGGGCTCTTCCCCCATCCATCCCGGCGACGCATCCATTAGTTACATCGACGCGCGCGGCCGCTCGCTACACTGGCCGCGTGTCAGCCGATTCCGCCTCCTCGCCCTCGCATCGACGCCGTGCCGCGCGCCTGCTGTTGATCGCAGGCATAACGACCGGCGCCTGCACTTCGATGCCAGGACCATCGGCGCGCGTGATCGTCACGCTGGCACCGGGCGTGCAGATCGCCGATCACGCCGCGTTCGAGCGCGCCGTGCTGGCGCGAACGTCCGTGAAGGTCACCTATTCCGCCGCCGTGTCCGAACGCATGTACGCGCTGAACGTGCAGTGCGAGGCGAACGATCCGGGCTGCGTGCGCGCGAAAGCATCGCTGCAGGCATCGGGCCTGTTCACCTCGGTCACCGACGATCGACGCCGAAGCGGCTACTGAACCGTCCAACGGAAAGGATTGAACCCATGAGGGTGAGGCAGATTGTGCTCGGCGCGGCCGTCGCGGTGGGGGCCTTCTTTCTGCTGCCGGCGCACGCGGAGCGCTTGCAGCGCGTTGCGTACGCGACCGACACCACCGACCGCATCATCGTGAAGTTCCGCGCCACCGCGGCGCGTGTCCAGTCCGCGGCGGGCGAGGCGGCTGGGACCGATCGCGTCGTCGCGCTGGCCGCGCGCACCGGCCTGCGGCTGCAACTGGCGCGCAGCGTGTCGCCGCAGATGCACGCGGTGAAGCTCGATCGCATGCTCAGTGGCGCCGAACTGCGCGACGCGATCGCCCGCATCGCGGGCGATGCCGCGGTCGAATACGCGGTGGCCGATGGCCGCAAATACCGCGCGGCGATTCCAAACGATCCGCTGTACGGCACCGGCCAGGTCACGCAGCAGTGGTGGCTGACGCCGCCGAGCAGCACGTTCGTCTCGCCGATCGATGCCGAGCACGCGTGGGACATCACGACCGGCAGCACGCGCGTCGTCGTCGCCGTGCTCGACAGCGGCGTGCTGTACGACCATCCCGACCTTGGCCGCTTCGAGCAGGGCGGCAAGGTGCTGCCCGGCTACGACATGATTTCCGACCCGGTCGTCGCCAACGACGGCGACGGTCGCGACTCCGACGCGTCCGATCCCGGCGACTGGATCACGCAGGCGGATCTGTCCAACACCGTCTTCAGCGGCTGCAGCGTGTCCGACAGTTCCTGGCACGGCACGCACATCGCCGGGATCATCGGCGCGCGCACCAACAACAGCGTGGGCGTCGCCGGCATCGGCTGGAGCAACTGGGTGCTGCCGGTGCGCGTGCTGGGCAAGTGCTTCGGTTATGACTCGGACATCATCGCCGGCATCCGCTGGGCTGCGGGACTCAGTGTCCCCGGCGTGCCGGACAATCCATATCCGGCGCGCGTGATCAACATGAGCCTCGGTTCGCAGGATGCCTGCACCGCCCCGTACCAGAACGCGATCGACGAAGTCAGGGCGCGTGCCGTGCTCGTGGTCGCGGCGGCCGGCAACGACAGCGCGGGGGCGTCGGCCGCGCCCGCCAACTGCCCGGGCGTGATGTCGGTCACTGCGCTGCGCCACGTCGGCACCAAGGTCGGTTTCGCCAACTGGGGCACCGACGTGACGATTGCCGCACCGGGCGGCAACTGCATCAATCTTACCGGCGATTGCCTGCATCCCATCGTCTCGACCGGCAACAGCGGCACACAGCAACCCGCGGCGATGATCTATGACGGCCAGCTCGGAACGAGTTTCTCGACGCCGATGGTGGCAGGCGTGGCGGGCTTGATGCTCGCGGTCAATCCTTACCTGAATGCGCAAGAGCTCTCTGCGCGCATGCGTACGACCGCGCGCGCGTTTCCGCCGCCCGATCCCACGCTGCTTGCGTGCAGCGATCCATCCTTTGTTCCGAACGCCAACGGCAACCTGCCGAACGATGGCCAGTGCAACTGCACGACGACGAGTTGCGGCGCGGGCATGCTCGATGCGCGGGCGGCGGTCGTGGCGGCAGCGAATCCGGTGGCTGCGATCGCGACGACGGCGGCGCCTGTCGTCGGCACGCCGCTGGCGCTCGACGGCAGTCCAAGCATTGCCGCGCCGGGTGCCACGATCGCGAGCTACAACTGGACCGTCGTCAGCTCCTCGCCGGCCGGCGCCGCGATCACGTCGGCGTCGACCGCGCGGACTGCGCTCACCTTTCCGGGGCCGGGAACTTACGTCGTCAGACTGCAGGTCGCCGACAGCGCCGGTCGCAGCCAGGCGCAGAGCTGCTCGATCGGCGTCGCTGCAACCGGCAACGTCGCGCAGTGCGGCGGTTCGTTACCGGCGTCCCTGCCCGCAGACATTGTGGCTCCGGTTCCGCCCCCGTCATCCGGCGGCGGCGGAGGCGGCGGTGCGATCCCGCTCGCGCAACTGTTGCTGTTGATCGCCCTGACTGCAGTTTCCGGCTTCAGGCGCCGCGACCGGAACTGACGCGCGCACGCTGCGCGTCGACGGCAGCGAACGCGAGCGCCATCAGCGTGCCGCACAGCGCGCCGAGCAGGTGCGCCTGCGGCACCACCGGCGCGCCGAGCCAGGCCGGGATCGGCAACGTCGCCGCGCGCGGCTGCTCCAGTGCGACCTTGATCCAGCCGGCGAAGAACAACGCGACCGGCAACAGCGCCATTGCACGCGGCTTCGTCGATCGCGCATGCAATGACCACGCGCCCGCGCCGGCGAAGTAGAGCGCGTGCAGAACACCCGACAGGCCGCGATACCACGCGATGCCCGGATAGAACAGCACGAGCCCCGCGCTGATGCCGGCCGCGCCCGCCACCATCACGATGAGTTGCCGCGGCGCCGGCAGATCCGGCGCGAACAGGCGCGCCAGCACGATCCACGCCGCCGCGTTGACGATCGCGTGGCGCCAGTTCAGATGGACGAAGTGCGCGGTCAGCAGCCGCCACGGCTCGGCCGCGTTGCGCGCCGTCTCGTACTGCAGTGAAGCTCCTGCGCCCGGCCACCCTTGCAGCGCGAGGACGATGGCCGCGCCAAGCAGTGCGATCAGCGGAGCGCGCGTGAGCGCGGGCAGCGGCTTCATCGGGTCGATGTCATCGGCGTTCGTATAATGCCCGACCGATCCCACCGTCGCATCGCGTGCCGGCCGGCGTGATGCCGATCCCTCCCATCGGAAAAAAACCATGCACGTGATCACACTCGCATCGCTGGCCGCGCAAGGCGCGCTGCGCGGCAAACGCGTCTTCATCCGCTCGGATCTGAACGTCCCGCAGGACGATGCCGGCAACATCACCGAGGACACGCGCATCCGCGCGTCCGTGCCGGCGATCAGGATGGCGCTCGAAGCGGGCGCGGCGGTGATGGTCACGTCGCACCTGGGTCGTCCGACCGAGGGCGAATTCAAGCCGGAGGATTCTCTGGCGCCAGTCGCCAAGCGCCTCGGCGAACTGCTCGGCCGCGACGTGCCGCTGGTCGCCAACTGGGTCGACGGCGTGAACGTCGCGCCCGGCAACGTCGTGCTGCTGGAGAACTGCCGCGTCAACAAGGGCGAGAAGAAGAACAGCGACGAACTCGCGCAGAAGATGGCGGCGCTGTGCGATGTCTACGTCAACGACGCCTTCGGCACCGCGCACCGGGCCGAGGCGACCACACACGGCATCGCCAAGTACGCGAAGGTCGCCTGCGCCGGCCCGCTGCTGGCAGCCGAGATCGAGGCGCTCTCCCGCGCGCTCGGCGATCCGAAGCGGCCGCTGGTGGCGATCGTCGCCGGCTCCAAGGTGTCGACCAAGCTCACCATCCTGAACAACCTCGCGGCGAAGGTGGACCGGCTGATCGTCGGCGGCGGCATCGCCAACACGTTTCTGCTCGCCGAAGGCATGCCGATCGGCAAGTCGCTCGCCGAGCACGACCTCGTCCCCGAGTGCAAGAAGGTGCTGGCCACGCTCGCCGAGAAGGGCGGCACGCTGCCGCTGCCGATCGACGTCGTGGTGGCGAAGGAATTCAAGGCCGACGCCGAGCACCGCATCGCGCGTGCCGACGACGTACAGCCCGACGAGATGATCCTCGACATCGGGCCGTCGAGTTCGCTCGGACTGACGCACGTGATCCAGGAGGCCGGAACGATCATCTGGAACGGCCCGGTCGGCGTATTCGAGTTCGACGCGTTCGCCAACGGCACGCACCAGCTTGCGCTGGCGATCGCCACCGCTACCGCGCGCGGGGCGTTCTCGATCGCCGGCGGCGGCGACACGCTCGCCGCGATCGCCAAGTACGGCATCGCCGACCGCATCAGCTACATCTCCACCGGCGGCGGCGCGTTTCTCGAGTTCCTCGAAGGCAAGGTCCTGCCGGCGATCGAGGTGTTGGAGCAGAGAGCGCGAGGGTGATCTCGGATTGCGGATTGCGGATTGCGAGGAGACCGTGCGATACGCCGATCTCGCGGTGTGGGGCAGGCGGCGATGGATCTTGCGCAATCGGTCTTCGAGCTGACGGCCGGCTTTCCCAAGGAGCAGAAGTTCGTCCTTGCGGCGCAGATGCAACGGTCTGCGCTGTCCATTCCCTCGAACATCGCGGAAGGGCACGGCCGCAAGTCGACGGGTGCGTTTATCAATCACCTGTCCATCGCTGCGGGCTCGCTACGCGAGCTCGAAACGCAGATCGAGTCGGCACGACGGCTCGAACTGCTACAAGTCGCCGATACGCCGGCGCTGTCCGAGCAAGTGGACAAAGTCGGCCGTATGCTGTCGCGGCTGACGACTTCATTGAAGGCGAAGTGATGCCCGCCGCGCAATCCGCAATCCGCAATCCGCAATCCGACCCGCGCAATCCGCAATCCGAGTTCGGCGATCCGCGATCCCACCATGCCTAGAAGCACAAAAATCGTCGCCACCCTGGGCCCTTCATCCAGCGATCCGCAGGTGCTGCGGCGGATGCTGGCGGCGGGGGTGGACGTGGTGCGCTTCAATTTCTCGCACGGCAAGCCGGAGGATCACCTGGCGCGCGCGAAGCTGGTGCGTGAGGCGGCGAGTGCGTGCGGGCGCGAGATCGCGATCATGGGCGACCTGCAGGGGCCGAAGATCCGCATCGGCCGCTTCGAGCACGGCAAGGTGACGCTCGCGGCCGGCGCCCGCTTCGTGCTCGATGCCGGCTGCCAGGTCGGCAACGGCGAGCGCGTCGGCCTCGACTACAAGGACCTGACGCGCGACGTGAAGCCGGGCGACGTGCTGCTGCTCGCCGACGGGCTGATCGTGCTCGACGTCGAGCGCGTGACCGGAGCCGAGATCCACACCGTGGTGCGCCTCGGCGGCGAACTGTCGAACAACAAGGGCATCAACAAGCAGGGCGGCGGCCTGTCGGCGCCGGCGCTGACCGCCAAGGACGTGCGCGACATCGAGACCGCGATGGAGTGCGGCGCCGATTTCATCGCGGTGTCGTTCGTGAAGAACCGCACCGACGTCGAGATGGCGCGGCGGCTGGCAATGATCGCCGGGGAGCGGCACGGCATCAGGCCGCAGATCATCGCCAAGATCGAGCGCGCCGAGGCGATCCCGGTGCTGAAGGACATCCTCGACGCCTCCGACGGCATCATGGTCGCGCGCGGCGACCTGGCGGTCGAAGTCGGCAACGCGGCGGTGCCGGCGCTGCAGAAGCGGATGATCAAGATGGCGCGCGCGGCCAACAAGCTCGCGATCACCGCCACGCAGATGATGGAATCGATGATCGTCAATGCGGTGCCGACGCGGGCCGAGGTCAGCGACGTGGCCAACGCGGTGCTCGACGGTACCGACGCAGTGATGCTGTCGGCCGAGACCGCGGCCGGCAGGTACCCGGTCGAGGTGGTCGAGACGATGGCCGCGATCGTCGAGGAAGCGGACCGCTCCGAATCGGTCGTGCTCGACACGCAGTTCCTGAACCAGACCTTCGCGCGCATCGACCAGTCGATCGCGTACGGGGCGCTGTTTACCGCGTACCACCTGCGCTGCGCGGCGATCTGCGCGCTGACCGAATCGGGCTCCGTCACGCTGTGGATGAGCCGGCACGACATCGACGTGCCGATCTACGCGCTGACGCAGAGCATGGCCACGCAGCGGCGGCTCGCGCTGTATCGCAACGTGCATCCGCTGCACCTGCCGATGTCGAGCCGCGATGCCACGCTCGACGCGGCCGAGCGCAAGCTGCTCGACGGCGGGTATGTCAAGCGCGGCGATCTGATCGTGATGACCGTCGGCGAACCGATGGGGCAGCCCGGCGGCACCAATACGCTCAAAATCGTGCGCGTCGGCGAGCACGCTTGACGATGAGGAATGACGCCGCCCGCAGCGGCGGCCATGACGGCGCTGCGCGCCTATGAAGGATGATGGCGGGCGACTGGCGCGGGTGCACCGACGCGACTCACTGTTAGCGCGCGCAGCGCGCGTCATTCGTCATCTGTGGTTCGCAGCGCTCGCAGCGCTCGCGGCCTGCGCGCAGTTGCCGACACGGCCGCCGATCGGTCCGATCGCCGACGTGCCCGCCACCGTGGCCGCGCCGGCGACCACCGCGCTGTCGGCGCCGTACGCGACCGCGGCGGCGCGGCGCGACACCGCGCTGCGCGTGTGGCGGCTGATCGACGAGCGCTTCTACGACCCGAAGCTCAACGGCGTCGATTGGCAGGGCGCGCGCGACCGCTTCGTGCCGCGCGCGGCCGCCGCGCGCAGCGACGCCGAGTTCTACGCCGCGCTCAAGTCGATGGTGGCAACGCTGCGCGACTCGCACACTCTGGTGCTGACGCCGCGCGAGACGGTCGACCGGCGCCAGTTCATCGCGCCCCGGCTCGGTTTCACCCTCGGCTGGATCGAGGACAAGGTGGCGGTCGTAGAAGTCGAGCCGGATTCGCCCGCTGCCGCGGCGGGGCTGCAGGTCGGCGACGTGATCCGCGCGGTCAACGGCACGCGGTTCGACGACGAGTTCGTCCGCCACGCGCGCAACACGCCGCAGGCGGCCGAGCCGCCCGCACCCGAGGCGATCGACACGGCAGCCGAGGCGCGTCCGAACGCCGACGGCGAACGCGAGCGCGTGCTGCGCGCCGCGGCGCGCGCGGTGCGCAGCGCGGCCGGAACGCCGCCGCTGCTGAAGCCCGTGCACCTTGTCGTCGAACGCGATGCCGGCGTGGCCGAAGCGACGCTGACCGCCACGCTCGCGCCGCGGCCGCCGAGCGCGGAACTGCACTGGCTCGACGGCGGCGTGGCGCTGATCCGCTTCACTCGCTTTCTGCCCGAGGTGCGCGCCCGGGTCGAGCAGGCGCTCGCCGACGCCCGGTCCGCGCGCGCGATCATCATCGACCTGCGCGGCAACGGCGGGGGGCTCTTCGAGTTCTACCGCTGGTTCGCCGGCCGCTTTCTGCGCGAGCCGCGCACGGTGATGCACGCGCTGCGGCGCGAATCGGTTTGGATCGGGCAGGACGAGGCCGACGTGCGCGCCGGCGGCGGCGCCGAGCCGCTGCTGCAGCCGCTGGCGGTGCTCATCGACTCGCGCACCGCGAGCGCGGCCGAACTTGCCGCGGTGACGCTGGCCGAGCAGCGCGGCGCGCTGCTGGTCGGCGCCGAGACCTGCGGCTGCGTGGTCGGCGTGCGCGCAGAGTACGTTCTGCCCGACGGCGGCGGACTGCGCATCAGCGAGACCGGCTTCGTGTCAGCGCGCGGTGCGCGGATGGAGGGGCGCCCGACCCAGCCCGCCGTCCGCATCACGCCGACGCTGGCCGATCTGCGCGCCGGGCGGGATGTCGCATTGGAGGAGGCGCGGCTACGCCTTCTGGCTAGCCGGCCCTGACGCGCGCCGATCCGGCGCGCCACTAGAATGGCCCGCAAACGTATCAGATCAACCGCGGGAGAACTTCGATGGCACTCGTTTCGATGCGTCAGCTACTCGATCACGCCGCCGAAAACGGCTACGGCCTGCCGGCGTTCAACGTCAACAACCTCGAGCAAGTGCAGGCGATCATGGAGGCGGCCTCCGAGGTCAACGCGCCGGTGATCATGCAGGCCTCGGCCGGCGCGCGCAAGTACGCGGGCGAGAACTTCCTCAAGCACCTGATCGTCGCTGCGGTCGAAAGCTACCCGAACATCCCGATCTGCATGCACCAGGACCATGGTGCGTCGCCCGCGGTGTGCGAAGGCGCGATCAAGCTCGGGTTCTCGTCGGTGATGATGGACGGCTCGCTGAAGGAAGACGGCAAGACCGTGTCCGACTACGACTACAACGTGCAGGTCACGAAGAAGGTGGTCGACCTGGCGCACGCGGTCGGCGTGTCGGTCGAGGGCGAGCTGGGCTGCCTGGGGTCGCTGGAGACCATGCGCGGCGACAAGGAGGACGGCCATGGCGCCGAGATCACGATGACCAAGGAGATGCTGCTGACCGATCCGGACCAGGCGGCCGACTTTGTCAAGAAGACGCAGCTCGACGCGCTGGCGATCGCGATCGGCACCAGCCACGGTGCGTACAAGTTCACCCGCAAGCCGACCGGCGACATCCTGGCGATCGAGCGCATCAAGCAGATTCACAAGCGCATTCCCAACACGCACCTGGTGATGCACGGCTCGTCGAGCGTGCCGCAGGACCTGCTGGCCGAGATCCGCAAGTACGGCGGCCAGATGAAGGAGACCTATGGCGTTCCGGTCGAGGAGATCCAGGAGGCGATCAAGCACGGTGTGCGCAAGGTCAACATCGACACCGACATTCGCCTCGCGATGACCGCGGCGGTGCGCAAGTTCCTGGCGGAGAATCCATCCGCCTTCGATCCGCGCGACTACCTGAAGCCCGCGCGCGCCGCGGCGAAAGCGATCTGCAAGCAGCGCTACCAGCAGTTCGGCTGCGCGGGCCGCGCGAGCCAGATCCAGCCGATTCCGCTCGATAGGATCGCGCACAAGTACCGTACCGGCGAGCTGTCTCAGCACGTGCACTGAGCGTGCCGGTTCCATGCTGACGACGGCGCCTGCGGGCGCCGTCGCCTTTTCGTGGCTGTCCTTCAGAGGGCCGCGCGGGTTGCTGCGCATCGTCAACGCGCGCGCATGCCGTGATGCGATCCTGTCGTCGTGACTGGTACGGGGGGCGGCGATGAGCACGACCACGAAATGGATCTACGCCTTCAGCGAAGGCGACGGCAACAACAAGATGCTGCTCGGCGGCAAGGGCGCGAACCTGTGCGAAATGACGCGCATTGGCCTGCCGGTGCCGCCCGGCTTCACGGTCACGACCGAGGCGTGCCTCGCGTACCTGGAGCACGGCCGGTTTCCGGACGGGGTGATCGACGAGGTGCACGCGCACATGGCGCGCATCGAAGCGGCCACCGGCCGCCGCTTCGGCGCACGCACGAATCCGCTGCTGGTGTCGGTTCGCTCCGGCTCGGCGCTGTCGATGCCGGGCATGATGGACACGATCCTGAACCTCGGCCTGAACGCGGATTCGCTCGCGGGCCTGATCAGTGCGACCGGCGATGCGCGCTTCGGCTGGGATGCGTACCGGCGGCTGATCCAGCTCTTCGGCAAGGTCGCGCTTGGCGTTCCCGACGAAGCCTTCGACCGCACGATGGTCGCGCTGAAGCTCGAGGCCGGCGCGCGCAGCGACCTCGACCTGACGGCCGAGCATTTGCAGGAGCTGGTGCAACGGTATCTGGACATCGTGCGCGCGCACGCCGGCCGCCCCTTCCCGGACGATCCGCACCGCCAGCTCGAGCTCGCGATCGCCGCGGTGTTCCGCTCGTGGAACGGCAAGCGCGCGATCGACTACCGCAAGCAGTTCAGGATCACGCCGGCGATGGCCAACGGCACCGCGTGCAACATCTGCACGATGGTGTTCGGCAACCTCGGCAACGATTCCGCGACCGGTGTCGGCTTCACGCGCAATCCCGCCACGGGCGAAGCAGTCGTCTACGGCGAGTACCTCGTCAACGCGCAGGGCGAAGACGTGGTCGCCGGCATTCGCACGCCGAAGCCGATCGCCGCGATGGCGGAGGAGTTGCCCGAGCAGCACAAGCAGCTGATGCAGCTCGCGGCCACGCTGGAGAGCCACTACCGCGAGGTGCAGGACTTCGAATTCACGATCGAGCGCGGCAAGCTGTGGGCGCTGCAGACGCGCGACGGCAAGATGAACGCGCAGGCGCTCGTGCGCACCTCGGTCGAGATGGCGCGCGAGGGACTGATCGACCGCCAACGCGCGCTGCTGCGCGTGGCGCCGACGATGCTCGAGCAGTTGATGGTGCCGCGGCTGGATCCGTCGTTCAGGGGCAGCCCGCTCGCGACCGGGCTGCCCGCCTCGCCCGGCGCGGCGGCCGGAATGATCGTGTTCGACGCTGACACCGCGGAGACGCGCGGCCGCGCGGGCGAGAAGATCATCCTGGTGCGCGAGGAGACCAAGCCCGAGGACATCCATGGCTTCTTCGCCGCGCAGGGCATCCTCACCTCGCGCGGCGGCAAGACCTCGCACGCGGCGGTAGTCGCGCGCGGCATGGGCAAGCCGTGCGTGTCGGGCGCCGAGAGCATCGTCGTCGACGTGCACAACAAGGTCGCGCGCGTCGGCCCCGCGGTGCTGAAGGAAGGGCAGGTGATCACGATCGACGGCTCGACCGGCGCGGTGTACTTCGGCGAGGTGCCGACCGTCGAGGTCGAGTTCTCGAAGGACATGGCCACCCTGCTCGATTGGGCCGACGAGGCCGCGCGCCTCACGGTGCGCGCCAACGCCGATACGCCGCGCGATGCGCAGCGCGCAAGAGCCTGGGGCGCGCGAGGCATCGGCCTCACCCGCACCGAGCGCATGTTCAACCAGATGGACCGCCTGCACCTGGTGCAGGAGATGATCCTCTCTGATACGAAGGAAGCGCGCGTCACCGCGCTCGAGCGGCTGCGCCCGTTCCAGAAGGACGACTTCAAGGGAATCTTCAAGGCGATGGACGGGCTGCCGGTCACGGTGCGCTTGCTCGATCCGCCGATGCACGAATTCCTGCCGACGGTGGCGCAGCTCGAGCTGGAGATCGCGCACCTGCGCCACTTCCGCGAGGCAATCGCGAGCCTGGAGGAAATGCCCGAGACGCTGAAGCTGCTCAATCCGCGCCTGCACCACCAGTACGAAGGCAGCCTCGCCAAGCTGCTCGGCGGTTTGTCCGAATTCAAGGAATCGCGTCTCGACGACGAGCTGATCGCGCGCAAGACCGAGATCCTGAAGAAGGTCAAGGCGATGGCGGAAGTCAATCCGATGCTCGGCCACCGCGGCGTCCGGCTCGGCGTCACCTACCCCGAGATCTACGAGATGCAGATCCGCGCGATCCTCGAGGCGGCCGCCGAGTGCCGGCGCGAAGGGATCCAGGTCGCGCCCGAGATCATGGTGCCGCAGGTGGTGACGGTGGAGGAACTGAAGCGCATCGCCGCGCTGGTCGAGCGCATCCACGCCGAGGTCGAGGCAGCGAGCGGCGTGAAGGTACCGCTGAAATTCGGCAGCATGATCGAGGTCGTGCGCGCGTGCCTGCGCGCGAAGCGGATGGCGCAGACGGCGGAGTTCTTCTCGTTCGGCACCAACGATCTGACGCAGGCGACGTTCTCGTTCTCGCGCGAAGACGCCGAGAACAAGTTCCTGCCGCTGTACTACGAGGCGGGCCTGCTGCGCGACAATCCGTTCGAGGTGCTCGACATCAAGGGCGTCGGCGAACTGATGAAACTCGCGATCGCCAACGGCCGCGCCGAACGTCCGAATCTCAAGGTCGGCATCTGCGGCGAGCAAGGCGGCGACCCGACCTCGATCCGCTTCTGCCACCACGCCGGTCTCGACTACGTTTCCTGCTCCGGCCCGCGCGTCCCGATCGCACGCCTCGCCGCCGCGCACGCGAGCCTGCTCGAGGCCGAATACAGCGACGAGTAGCTCCTCCCACACCCCTCTCCCCTCGTCGGAGAGGGGGAGGGGAGAGGGGGTCGCTATGGATCTCCGCCTCGCCGATCGCTGCCGCCGCAGGCGCAACCGCTGCAGCAGTATTTGCGCGCGACACACTGCGCACACCCAGCCGCAGGGCGGACCGAATTCGCGCGAGAATGCGCAGCGCGTCGCGCCTGCGCGGCTCACGGTGCATTCAGGAGACTCGTCATGGGTGATCGCCTTCCGATCGATCCCGCGCTGCTGGCGGCGCTGTGCCGCCGGCACGGTATCCGCAAGCTGTCGCTGTTCGGCTCGAGGCTGAAGGGCACGGCGCGACCGGATAGTGACATCGACCTGCTCGTGGAGTTCGAGCCGGGCCGCACGCCGGGACTGCTGGGGATGAGCGCGATCGAAATCGAGCTCGGCTCTGCGCTCGGGCGCAAGGTCGATTTGCGCACCTCGGAGGACTTGAGCCCACGTTTCCGCGACGAAGTTCTGCAGCTGGCTGAAGTCGCCTATGCAGCCTGAGGACCGCGTCCGGCTGGAGCACATGATCGAAGCGGCGCGGTCGGCGCAGAACTTCATGCACGGCCGCGCACGCGCCGACCTCGATAGCGATCTGATGCTCCTGTTCGCGGTAGTGCGGGCGATCGAGATCGTCGGCGAGGCAGCGAGCCGCATCTCTGAGGATGGACGCGCCGCGATGCCGGGCGTGCCCTGGCCCGCCGTCATCGGCATGCGAAACCGCCTCGTGCACGCCTACTTCGACATCAATCGGGAAATCGTCTGGAAGACGGTTACCGAAGAGCTGCCGCCGCTCTTGGCTGCGCTCGAAGGCGCGCTGAACGGCAACAGGTAACTGGCTAGCCGCACGCACCGGCGCCAGTCGTGCTGCCGCCGGGGGCGTAGCTGCTGCCGCAGTATCTGCGCGCGGCGCACTGGAACGTCACCGCGCATGATTCAGCACTACGGGCCGGTCTCGGATCGGCGCGCCCCGATCGCACGCCTCGCCGCCGCGCACGCGAACCGCTCGAAGCCGAATACAGCGACGAATAGCGGCTCCGTCGCCCCGGCGCAGGCCGGGGCCCAATTTTCAGTGCTGAGAATTAGGCCCCGGCCTGCGCCGGGGCGACGGACATCACGGCTCACTCATCGACGGGAGCCGGCCTCGCTCATCGCGCGGCGTACAGTCATCGCCCCGCCTTCTCGCCGGGACGGAGACCGCGATGCACTCCCGCCAGCAGCAGCACATCGAAAGCGTGATCCGCCTGTCCGGCGAACGCAGGGAACTGCCGCCCGCGCTGGCCGAGCTGCACAAGCCGGACGAAATCATCCGCGCCTCCTGGACGCGCTGCGTCCAGCAGCACCACCTCGACCCCACCCGCATGCAGGAAGCGGTGATCCTGCCCGCGCACCTCGTGCGCGAGCACCGCGAGCGGCTGGAGGAATTTCTGCGCATCGCGCGCCACGGGCTCGAGACGCTGTACCGCCAGGTGGCCGGCATGGGCTACTGCGTGCTGCTGACCGACGAGCGCGGAGTGACGGTCGATTTCATCGGCGACCTGCGACTGGACACAAGCCTGCGCCGCGCCGGCCTGTATCTCGGTTCGGACTGGAGCGAACACCACGCCGGCACCTGCGGCGTGGGCACGGCGATCGCCACGCGCGAAGCGCTGACCGTGCACCAGGACGATCACTTCGATGCCACGCACATCCCGCTCACCTGCACGGCCGCGCCGGTGTTCGACCCGCTCGGGCAACTGAAGGCGATCCTCGACATCTCCGCGCTGGTCTCGCCGCAGCAGAAGAGCAGCCAGCACCTGGCGCTGCAACTGGTGCAGGTCTATGCGCACTTTGTGGAGAACGCCAACTTCCTCGCGTGGTTCCAGCACGACTGGATCCTGAAGCTCGATCCGTCGCCCGAGTTCGTCGATGCCAATCCAGAATTCCTGATCGCGCTCGACAGCGCCGGGCGCGTGATCGGC
>JAKOQB010000097.1 GCA_029778535.1 Pseudomonadota bacterium
TGCGCGCTATTCCACGGCCCCGGCGAGTAGAACTCGCCAGCGGGGGTCAGCGGCGTCTCGGCCAGCGTCTTCGGGTCCAGTCGGTAAAGCTGGGTCGCCTCGTCGCCCGAAGAATCGCGGGTGAACAGGATGTAGTCTCCGCGCCGCGGCTCGAACAGCGCATCGCGCACCGGATCGCGACCGCGAGTGAGCTGGTGCGGCTTGCCCATCGGATCGGTGAGCAGGAACAGTTGCGCGGTATTGCCCGCCCGCCGCATCACCAGCATTTCCGGCGCGGACGGATGCCAGCTCACAAAGCGGGTGATCGAAAAATCGCCATAGGGCGCGATCTCGCTCGCCAGTGAGGCCGGCACCGGCGGCAAGCCATCGACCCGCAGCGCAGCGGGCGGCGCCAGCACGGCAGTGGGTGTGCCATTACCGGCGGGTGGGGGCTGCGGCGGTTGCGCCTGTGAGCCGCCTGGCGCAAACAGCAACGCACCGACCGCGAGTGCGGGGGCCAAAATCAGCCGCATACAATGGTTCGCGTGAACGACGCGCCCGTACCTCCTGAGTTCAAGACCGCCGCACCTGCGGGCGATCCGTTCCCGTCTACTGGCGGGTTGCTCAAAACGAGCGCGATTGTGCCAGAACCCATGCCGGACGGGGCTTCCCGCGCGAAAGCTGTCGCCAGTTTGCGACAAATCCGGACCTTGCCGGATCATCTGGTCAATCAGATCGCCGCCGGCGAAGTGATCGAACGGCCCGCAGCGGCACTGAAAGAATTGCTGGAGAACGCGGTCGACGGCGGCGCACGTGCCATCGACATCGAGCTCGCGGGCGGCGGCGCTACCCTTATTCAGGTCAGCGACGACGGTCGCGGCATCGAGCCCGAGCAGCTGCCGCTGGCCATCGCGCGGCATGCGACATCCAAGATCGCCAGCTTTGACGATCTCGAATCAGTCGCCAGCTTTGGTTTTCGCGGTGAAGCACTGGCTTCAATTGCCTCGGTCGCGCGGCTGGCGATCACCAGTCGCACCCAGCGCGGTCACAGCGCCTTCCGGCTGAAGACGGAGGGCGGCACCAGCGATGCAGCAGAACCGGTCAGCGCGCGACTCGGCACCACCGTCACCGTCGCCGAGCTGTTCTTCAACACGCCGGCGCGGCGCCGCTTCCTGAAATCCGAATCCACCGAATACGCGCATTGCCTCGACGCCGTGCGCCGCCTCGGTCTGGCGCGCAGCGACATCGCCATCCAGCTCAGTCATAACAATCGCGCCGTGCTGCGCTGGCCGGTGCAGGCGTGGCCGGCGCGGGTGGCGGCAGTGCTGGGCGATGAGTGGCTGGCGGCGGCGACTGCCGTCGAGGCCGACGGCGGTGTGCTGGCGGTACAGGGCTTCGTGCTGAAGCCCAACAGCGCGGTGCCCAACCGCGACGCGCAGCATCTGTTCGTGAACGGCCGCTGGGTGCGCGACAAGGTGGTACTGCACGCTATCCGCGATGCCTTGCGCGACCAGATGCACGGGGCATCAGCACCGGCTTTTGTGCTGAAGCTGACGCTCGACCCGCGCGCGGTGGACGTCAACGTGCATCCCGCCAAGACCGAAGTGCGCTTCCGCGACTCTCAGGCGGTGCATCAGTTTGTGCGGCGAGCAGTGGAACGTGCCATGAGTGGGGCAGCGGGGAGTCACGCCACCAGCGCTGATGCACCCGTGGCAGAGGGCGCCGCGTCAGTATCGGCGGCAGCACAAAAACTGTTTGGCGATCGCGTTGCGGCGGCGTTCGCGCGCGCCGCTGACGGCGCCGAGGCCGCGTCGCGACCGTACCCAACGCGGCCCACTGCGTTCGACTTTGGTGTTGCCGAACGAGCAACGCAATATTTCTTTGCGCCGCCGGAACCGGCAGCCGCATCAAGCGTGACGGCGCGGTTGCCTGCAACGGAAAACGCACCGACGCTGCCAGCGATCGAACATCCGCTCGGCTTCGCGCTGGCGCAACTGCACGGCGTCTACATCCTCGCGCAAAACAGCAACGGTCTCATCCTCGTCGACATGCATGCCGCGCATGAGCGCATCGTCTACGAAGGCCTGAAAGCGCAGGCCGGTGCGGCGATGGCAACGCAGCGGCTGCTGATTCCGAGCGTGGTCAGCGCCAGCGAGAAGGAAGTCGCCGCCGCCGAGACGCA
>JAKOQB010000098.1 GCA_029778535.1 Pseudomonadota bacterium
ACGCGGACGAACGCGGCGACCTCGGGCGAGCGCCGCAATTCGGCGAGCTGCGCGGCGTCGGGCAGCTGCGGCCGGTCGCGCTCCTTGTCGACGAGGCACAGGAAGCCGAGCGGCGAGTCCTGGTCTGCGCGGAACTGGTGCCACGCGAGCGGCGGCACCGAGACCAGGTCGCGCTCGGCGACCGCGTGGACGCAGTCGCCGACCAGGCAGTGGCCGCGTCCGCGCAGGACCATTACCGCGTGCGCGTGCTCGTGCCGCTCGAGCGACGAGTAGCCGCCCGGCGCGATCTCGAAGTAGCGCCATTCGCAGCGCAAATTGTCCTCGTGGAACAGCACCTGCCGCGTGATGTCGCGAAACGGCGCGCTGCCCTCGTCCTTGTAGCGCATCGTCTCGACGCGCTCCCAGCGGTGTCCGGGCAGCGCCTTGCGGATCGGTGAGTCGGCCATGGTCAGGGCTCGTGGGGGACGAAGGCGCGCGCGACGCGCGCGGCGAATTCGGCGGCGCGCGCGGGCATCTCGCTGCCGGCGGCGAGCAGGTTGCCGCCGATCAGCAGCATCGTGTCGGGACCGTAGTCGTCGAGCATCTCGTCGACGCGTTCGACGCTCATCCCGCCGGCCGGCACCGGCAGCGCCGGCCGGTGCGCACCGAGCGGCGCCCGCGCCGCGTCGGCGATCGCGAGGCAGTCGTCGCGCGGATAGCTGAAGCGCCCGCCCCAGTTCGGAAAGATCGTCGCATCGGCGCCGAACAGCCGGAACAGCCGCCCGAGCAGCAGCGGCGCGGCGATCCGCGCATGGCCGGCGAGCGCCGGGTGCGCGAGCAGCGGCACGCCGGCCTCGGCGCGCACCAGTTCGACGAAGGCCGGCACGCCGACGATCATCGGGCACGCGAGCACGGCGCCCACGCCTTCGTCGCGCGCGACGCGCAACTGCGCGCCGAGTCGCTGCGGGCCGCCCGAGAGGCTGGGCGCATAGACGCTGCGATGCCCGGCGAGCGGGTCGTCCGTGCCCGCCTTCTCGCGGTTGGCGCGCTCGACCGCCGCCTGCACCACGGGCACGCGCTGCGCGAACGGCGCCGCGACCTGGTCGGCGATCCCGTGGTCGTCCTTGATCACGTCGATGCCGGCGCGCGCGAACGCGTAGGCGAGCTCGGC
>JAKOQB010000099.1 GCA_029778535.1 Pseudomonadota bacterium
CACCAGAACGCCGAGCAGTTCGAGATCCTGTTCAACAAGACGAAGTTCGACGCGCTGCCCGACAAGCTCAAGGCGATCATCGACAACGCCGTCGAGGCGGCGTCGGCCGACATGTCGTGGAAGGCGGTCGACCGCTACTCGAAGGACTACCTCGAGATGCAGCAGAAGCAGGGCGTCAGGTTCTACAAGACCCCCGATGCGGTCCTGCAGGATCAGCTGAAGGTCTACGACACGGTGGCAGCGAAGTACGCGGCCGGCAACCCGCTGTTCAAGGAGATCCTCGACTCGCAGCGGGCATTCGCGGCGCGCACGGTGAAGTGGGACATGGACACCAACACCAGCCGGCGCATGGCGTACAACCACTATTTCGGCGCCCCGGCCGGAAAGAAATCCTGACGTAGCACGGCACCACCGGCGCAGGGGTCGCGAGACCCCGCGCCGGGTCGCGCCCCCGTCTCCGGTCGCCGCGGTTCTCGCAGCGGCCCGCACTGCAGCCAGCAGGCCCATCATGCAGAAGCTGTTCCTCGCCGTCGACCGGTTCAACACCCGGATCGGCCACTTCTTCGCGTGGCTGATCGTCGCGCTCACCGGCCTGATCTGCTGGGAGGTGTTCTCGCGCTACGCGCTGAACAGCCCCCACCCCTGGGCGTTCGACGTCCAGATCATGCTCTACGGCACGCTGTTCATGATGGCCGGCGCCTACACGCTGGCGGCCAGCGGCCACGTGCGCGGCGACATCCTGTACGGCTTCTTCACGCCGCGCACGCAGGCCTTCTTCGACCTCGTGCTGTACATCGTGTTCTTCATCCCGGGCATCGTCGCGCTGGTCTGGGCGGGCTATCGCTACGCCGGCGAGTCGTTCGCGATCAGGGAGCACTCGTCGATCACCGCGGAGGGGCCGCCGATCTATCCGTTCAAGGCCGTGATCCCGGTGGCCGGCGCGCTGCTGCTGTTCCAGGGCTTCGTCGAGATCCTGCGCTGCATCGTCTGCCTGAAGAACGGCGAGTGGCCGAACCGGCAGGAAGACGTCGAGGAAGTCGACGTCGACAAGCTCAAGGCGATGGTCACGCACCACGAAGAAGAAAACGCCGCGAGGTAAGGGGACGCTTCGATGCGCAAGGAACTGATTTTCGGGGTCTCGATCCTCGGCCTGATCGTCGCGGCCGCGCTGATCCTCACGCCGTGGACCGCGCTGACCAGCGGGCACCTCGGGCTGCTGATGCTGGCGCTGATCGTCGCGGCGATCATGCTCGGCTTCCCGACCGCGTTCACGCTGATGGGCATGGGCGTGATGTTCGCGTTCTTCGCCTACATGGAGCGAACGGGCAGCACCGAGGAGGCGTTGCGCCAGACGCTCGACCTGATGGTGCAGCGCGCCTACGCGGTGATGGCCAACGACGTGCTGATCGCAGTGCCGCTGTTCGTGTTCATGGGCTACCTGGTCGAGCGCGCCAACCTGATCGAGAAGCTGTTCAAGTCGCTGCACCTGGCGCTCGTGCGCCTGCCGGGCTCGCTGGCGGTGGCGACGATCTTCACCTGTGCGGTGTTCGCGACGGCCACCGGCATCGTCGGTGCGGTGGTCACGCTGATGGGCCTGCTCGCACTGCCGTCGATGCTCAAGGCCGGTTACGACACCAAGATCTCGGCCGGTTCGATCACCGCCGGCGGCTGCCTGGGCATCCTGATCCCGCCCTCGGTGCTGCTGATCGTCTATGGCGCGACCGCCGGCGTATCGGTGGTCAAGCTCTACGCCGGCGCGTTCTTCCCCGGCCTGATGCTGGCGGGCCTGTACATCCTCTACGTGATCGTGCTGGCCAAGATCAAGCCGAAGCTGATGCCGCCGCTGCCCGAGTCCGAGCGCCACGTGCCGCTGCACGCGGTGAACGAGCGCGTGCAGGAGCGCTTCGGCGACCGGGCGCTGCCCGCGCTGGTGCGCGCGATCAAGGGCCGCAGCAACGTCGCCGTCCCGATGTCGGACCTGCTGCGCCAGTTGTTCGTCACGCTGCTGCCGGCGCTGGCCATCGCGCTGGTGATCGGGCTGTCGTGGCGCGCGGCGACCGCACCGGTCGAGCAGGTCGACACGTCCGGACTTCAGCAGTTCGGCGAATCGCTGAACGCCCCGCCCGCCGCGGAGGGCAGCGACCTGGCCGAGCCTTCCGGGTCGGACGCCGAACAGGCGCCCTCCGACGCGCTCGAGGAGCCTCCGGCCGACGGGGCCGAAGACAAGGCCGACGAGATGGAGCCGAAGGCCGAAGGCGCGGCGCCGGCAGAGGCTGCACCGGC
>JAKOQB010000100.1 GCA_029778535.1 Pseudomonadota bacterium
CGCCAGCACTGCGGCCTGGGCGCCTTGCAGACGTAGCGACCGTGCAGGATCAGCCAGTGGTGGCAGTCGTGCAGATACTGCTGCGGGACGAATCGCATCAGCCGCTGCTCGACCTCGAGCGGCGTGCGCCCCTTCGCGAGGCCCGTTCGATTGGCGACCCGGAAGATGTGCGTGTCGACTGCGATGACCGGCTCGCCGAAGGCGACGTTCAACACCACGTTGGCGGTCTTGCGGCCCACGCCGGGCAGCCGCTCGAGCGCCTCGCGGGTGCGCGGCACCTCGCCGCCGTGCTCGGCCAGCAGCATCTCGCAGGCCTGAACGATGTGCTTCGCCTTGGACCGGTACAGCCCGATGGTGCGCACGTACCCGGCCAGGCCGTCGACGCCGAGCGCGGCGATCGCCGCGGGCGTGTTCGCGACGCGGAACAGCTCGCGCGTCGCGAGGTTGACGCTTCGGTCGGTGGCCTGCGCCGACAGGATCACCGCCACCAGCAGCTCGAACGGCGTGCGGTACTCGAGCTCGGTCGTCGGCCTGGGGTTGAGCGCCTTCAGCCGCGCGAAGATCTCGGCGCGCCGCGCCGGATTCATGGGTGGCCTTCCGGGCCGCGCCGACGCTCGTGCGCGGCATCGGCTGCCTCGGTGGGCACGGGGGTCGCGGACGGTCGATGCGCGGCTGCGCGGCTGCGCGCGCGCTCGAGCGCGGCCTCGATCACGGCGCGCTTGCGCCGCGCGGCGACGTCGCCGTCATCGGCGGCCTGTGCGTCGAATGCGGCGAGCTTGCGCGCTGCGCGCTGCGCGAGCCGCTCGTCGCGCTCGGCGTGGCGGCGTGCGAGGCGCTCGCGCCGCGCGTCGTGGCGTGCGCGCGCCGCGCGCGCGTCGTCGTCGCGCCAGGGCGCGGCCGGCTCGAGCTCGCGCATCACGATGCAGTCGACGGGGCAGGGCGACACGCACAGGTCGCAGCCGGTGCACAGTGCGTCGATCACGGTGTGCATGCGGCGCGGTGCGCCGATGATCGCGTCGACCGGGCAGGCCACGATGCACTTGGTGCAGCCGATGCAAAGCGCCGGGTCGATCCACGCGATGCGGCGCGGCTGCTCGCGCCCGCAGGCCGGGTCCAGCGGCATCTCGTCGCGATCGAGCAGCCGCGCGAGGCGCCGGATCCCTTGCGCGCCGCCCGGCGGACCGCGGTTGATCGCCGCTTCACCGGCGGCGATCGCCTCCGCGTACGGCCGGCAGCCCGCGAACCCGCACTTGGTGCACTGCGTCTGCGGCAGCAGCGCGTCGATCGCGTCGATCGCGTCGACCGCGTCGACCGGGTTCACGCCACGACGCGCAACTTCGTCCGCTGGCGGCTCGCGGCGATGAAGTCGCGCACTTCCGGGTAGATGATCTCGCGCCAGCGGCG
>JAKOQB010000101.1 GCA_029778535.1 Pseudomonadota bacterium
CGCCGCGCTGGATGGCTCACCCTATCTGGAGGTCACATATCTAGGAAACCGCACGGGGGCCGCCGAACGTCTCGATCGGGGGGAAGTCGGCGGCTTCGTGGTCGTTCCCGATGGCTTCTCCAAAGCCGTGGCGCGCGGCCGCACCGGCGATGTCCAGGCGGTCACCGACGGCACCGATCCCAACACGGCCGCCTTCGTCAGCGCCTATGTGTCGGGCGCAATGGCGGTCTGGCGCGAGCAGCGCAACCGGGGCGAGGGGGCAGTCGAGCGCGGCGGCCTCGGCAGCGATCCGCGCTATTGGTTCAACCCCGCCACGATCAGCCGCAACTCGCTCGTGCCCGGCTCGATCGCGGTGGTGATGACCGTGGTAGGCGCGCTGCTGACCTCGCTCGTCGTCGCCCGCGAGTGGGAGCGCGGCACGATGGAGGCGCTGCTCTCGACGCCGATCACGCGGGTCGAGCTACTGCTGACCAAGATCATCCCCTATTTCGGCCTTGGGATGGTTTCGATGGCCATCTGCCTCATCATTTCCACGCTGGTTCTCGGCGTGCCGTTTCGCGGCTCGCTCGTGCTGCTGTTCCTAGCGACGGCGCTGTTCCTCGGCACGGCGCTGGGGCTGGGCCTGCTCCTTTCGACCGCGATCCGCAGCCAGTTCAACGCGGCACAGGCCGCGCTCTACGCCGCGTTCCTGCCGGTGATGATGCTCTCGGGCTTCGTCTATGAGATCGGCAGCATGCCGAGGCCCGTGCAGGTGATCGCCTCGATCCTGCCGGGCCGCTATTTCGTGACAATCCTCCAGACGCTGTTCCAGTCGGATTACGCCGGTCGGCTGTATTGGCTCAACGCGATGGCGCTGGCGCTGATCGCTGCGATCTTCCTGACCCTGACCGCGATCAAGACCAAGCGGACGCTCGACTGATGTGGAACCGGCTGCGCACCCTCGTCATCAAGGAGCTGCAGGCGATCCTGCGCGATCCGGCCGCGCTTCGGCTGCTCATTATGCCCGTGATGCTTCAGACGTTGCTGTTCCCTTTCGCCGCGACGCTCGACGTGCGCAATGCGTCGGTAGCGGTCCTCAATCAGGACAGCGGTGCGGCGGCAACCGAGATCGTCCAGCGCCTCGGCGCGGCGGACGCTTTCGGGCAGGTGCGTCAGGTCGAAAGCGAGGGCGAGTTGCGCGATCTCATCGACCGGCAGCAGGTGTTGCTCGCGCTGCGCTTCCAGCCGAGCTTCTCGCGCGACATCGCGCGCGGTGAAACTGCGTCGGTCCAGGTCATCGGCGACGGGCGGCGTTCGAACAGCGCGCAGCTCGCGCAGGGCTATGTCGATCAGATCATCCGTGGTTATGGCGCCGAGATCGCGGCCGATGCCTCCGCCCGCGGCCCGCTCGCCAGCGGCGGCGCGCAGGTCGTCGTGCGCAACTGGTATAATCCCAACCTAGAAGGGCGCTGGGTGATCGTGACCAGCATGGTCGCGATCATGACGACCATCGGTGCGCTCATCACGACGGCGCTGTCGGTCGCGCGCGAACGCGAACAGGGAACGCTCGACCAGGTGCTGGTCTCGCCGCTCTCGCCCGCGCTCATCATGCTCGGCAAGATGATACCGGCGGTCATCATCGCCTGCGTCCAGGCGACCGCGATCACCATTATCGCCATCAATCTGTTCGGCGTGCCGTTCACCGGATCGCTCTTCGTGCTCTACGTCGGGATGTTGCTCTACGCGATCGCGTTGTGCGGGTTCGGATTGTTCATCTCGGCGATCTCGGCCACCCAGCAGCAGGCGTTCCTCGGCGTCTTCACCTTCATGATGCCCGCGATCCTGTTGTCGGGCTTCATCGCGCCC
>JAKOQB010000102.1 GCA_029778535.1 Pseudomonadota bacterium
CACCTGGCCGCGCGCGATGCGGTCGATCACGTTGCCGATCGCACCGCCGAGGATCAGCGCCAGCGCGAACGAGAACAGCCGCTGCGTGCCGTGCCGCGCCAGCAGCCAGACGATGAAGATCGCCGCGGCGACGCCGAGCCCGGTGAAGAACCAGCGCTGCCATCCCGACGCGCCCGCCAGGAAGCTGAAGGCGGCGCCGCGGTTGTAGACCAGCGTCAGGTCGAACAGCCCGGGCACGACCGCCAGCCGTTCGCCGAACGAGAAGTTGCGCAGGATCGCGAACTTCGAGAGCTGGTCGACGGCGACGATCACCGCCGCCAGCCACAGCCAGCGCTTCATTGCGCCCGAAGCGCCTTTTGCCATCGCGGGTTCCCTCAGGCGGCGCTGCGCGGTTCGTCCGCGCCGTGCAGGTTCTCGTTGCAGCGTTCGCAAATCGTCGGGTACGCCGGGTCGGCGCCGACGTCGGCGCGATAGTGCCAGCAGCGCTCGCACTTGGCGTGCTCGCTGGCGACGACCGAGACCGAGACGAGCTCGTCGTCGGCGCCGCGCACGACGCGTGCCTGCGAGGTGATGAACACGAAGCGCAGGTCGTCGCCGAGCGAGGCGAGCGCATCGAAGATCTCGCCCGACGCGCGTACCTCGACGTCGGCCTGCAGCGACGAGCCGATCGCGCCGGCGCTGCGCGCCTCCTCGAGCTTCTTCAGGACGTCGCCGCGCACGGCACGGATCGCCTCCCACTTCAGCCGCAGCAGCGCGGTGGACTGCGCGTCTTCCGACGCGAGCTCGCCCATGCCGTCGAACGTGTGCCAGGTCTGCGTGAAGATCGTCTCGCCGCCCGCCTTCCATGCCGCCGGCGCGAGCAGCGGCCAGGCCTCTTCGGCGGTGAACGACAGGATCGGCGCCATGAGCCGGACGATCGACTGCGCGACGTGGTACAGCGCGGTCTGCGCCGAGCGTCGCGCGTGCGAATCGGGCGCGGTGGTGTACAGGCGGTCCTTCAGGATGTCGAGCCAGAACGCGCCGAGATCCTCCGAGCAGAAGGTCTGCAGCTTCGCGACCGCCGGGTGGAACTCGAAGCGCTCGAAGTCGCGCTCGATGTCGCGCTGCCAGGCGGCGGTCATCGCGATCGCGTAGCGATCGATCTCGACCATCTGTTCAGCGGGCACCGCGTCGCGGGTGGGGTCGAAGTCGGACACGTTGGCGAGCAGGAAGCGCAGCGTGTTTCGGATG
>JAKOQB010000103.1 GCA_029778535.1 Pseudomonadota bacterium
CGAAACCGGCTACCGGGCAGGCAATTCGGTGACCCACTTCTACGACCCGATGCTGATGAAGGTCTGCGCCTGGGGTGCCTCGCGGCGCGAGGCGCTCGCGCGGCTCGACGGCGCGTTGGCCGACCTGCACATCGAAGGCGTCGGGCACAACATCGCCTATCTGCGCTCGATCCTTGCGCACGAAGGCTTTGCCGCAGGGCATGTTTACACCCGCTTCCTGACCGACCATCATCAGGCGCTGCTCACCGCTGCGCCCGTTCCGCATGCCTAGGCACGCCGTCGACGCTGCGCTCGCGCCGAAGGTGCCCGCCGAGGCTGAGGCGCTCGAGCGACTGCTGGTGGCCAGGCACAGCTGCCGCGCCTTCCAGGATCGGCAGGTCGACCGCGCAACCATCGAGCGCATCCTGGAGATGGCGCAGCGAACCGCTTCCTGGTGCAACGCCCAGCCATGGCAGCTCGTCGTCACCTCGGGGGCGGCGACCGAGCGCTTCCGACAGGCCTATCTCGCGTTCGCGGCCGCGAACCCGCCGAACGCGCCGCAGCCGGATCATCCATTCCCGCGCGAGTACCGCGGCATGTACCGGCAGCGCCGACTCGAGAGCGGGTTGGCGCTGTACCGCAGCGTCGGCGTCACGCGTGACGACCTCGCGGGCAGGAAGAGGCAGGAGATGGAGAACTTCCACTTCTTCGGCGCACCCCACGTGGCCATCGTCACCAGCGACGAGGCGCTCGGTATCTACGGCGCAATCGACTGCGGAGCGTGGGTCGCCAACTTTATGCTGGCCGCGCAAAGCCTCGGCGTGGCCACGATCGCGCAGGGCGCGCTCGCCCTGCACTCGTCGTTCGTCCGGCAGCACTTCGCACTCAGCGACGAACGACGCGTCATCTGCGGAGTGTCGTTTGGCTACGAGGACACTGGGCATCCGGCCAACGGGTTTCGAACGGCGCGCGCGCCGCTGGCGCAGGCCGTAGACTGGGTCGACGAGTAGGCTACTGGTCGCGGTGACGCTGGCGCCATCCGGCCTGGACGCTCGCGGCATCGTCGCAGTGGCGCGGCGGCCCTCCCCGCACGGCGGCTGGCGTGCGCGAGAAGCGCGGCGCCGGGGCGGGTTGCGCGAAACCATCGTTGAAGACGAAGGTCTTACGGATCGCGAGGTGTGGATGTGCCGGGGCCTCCGACATCGTGAGCACCGGCGTCACGCAGGCTTCTGTTCCTTCGAGCAAGCGGCACCAGTCGTCGCGGGTCCGCGTCAGGATGATGGCTGCCAGCTTGTCGCGCAGTGCAGGCCAATGCGTCGGGTCCCCCTGATGATCGAACTCCGGATCCGAGAGACCGATCAGCTCGCGCAGCCTGGCGTAGAACTGGGGCTCGATGGCGCCGATCGCGAGATGGCGGCCGTCGGCGCACTGGTAGACCCGATAGAAGTGCGCGCCGCCGTCGAGCAGGTTCGCCTCGCGGCGTTCGTTCCAGCGACCCATCGCCGCCAGCGCGAAGAA
>JAKOQB010000001.1 GCA_029778535.1 Pseudomonadota bacterium
AACGGTGTCGACTCGCTGCCGCTCGAGCGGATCGACCACCGGGGGTCATCGAGCTTCACCAGCGTGTTGCGCGCGTGGATCATCTCCTGCGATTCGTGCTGGCGCGCGTAGTAGAACGCGTGCACGTCGACCGGTTGACCGTCGACGCTACGCGACATCCGCACCGCTTCGCGCGCGCCGAAATAGGCGGGGTCGAAGGGCAGGGCGGACGCCTCGGGGAAGGCAGCGAGCGCCGCGCGCAGGGCGGGGCCGACCTGGATCGGGTGGGTTGCAGCCAGCATCGCGCCGGCGACGGGGCGCCAGGCGAGCACGGCGGCCGCGGCGACGAGCGCGGCGACGACGACCGGGCGGCGCGCGGCCGACACACCCTGCGTGGCGAAACCGGCCGGCGCGACTCGGGGTGAGCCCGGGCCGCGCCCTGAAGGGTCGGCCGGGGGGTCTGGCTTCTCCGCTGCCGGCTCGCGCCAGCGCGACCCGAACCAGAACATCGCCGCCATCACGATTCCGAAGAAGACCCAGCCGTAGACGAGGTGATCGACGCCGGTGGCGATGCGCATGCCCGACAGGTGGCCGAGCATCACGATCATGTACGCGCGGATCCAGTTCGCAACGATCGGCACCGCGACCGCCAGTGCGATGAACATCAGCCGGTAGCGCAGCGTACGGAACTGCAGGTAAGCGTAGAGCACGCCCAGCGCGAGCGACGCGATCAGATAGCGCAGGCCGCTGCAGGCCTCGACGACCGACCAGCGCCCGGTGGGCACCATGAAGTGCAGCCCTTCCCGATAGACCGGCACGCCCGACCAGCGCAGCGCCATCACCGTGGCGTCGGCGGTGTAGTCCATCATGATCGGCGTGAGGAACTCGCCGATGGGCACCGCGAAGAACAGGAACGCGAGCGGAAACGCCAGCGCGCGCGCGATCGACGGGCCGGCCAGCAGCAGCAGCGTGGCCGGGATGGCGGCGACTGCCGCGATTTCCTCGATCGAGGCAACCCCGCCCAGGCGGCCGGCGAGCCACAGCGCGCCGCAGCCGAGCACCGCCGCCAGCCCTGGCCACCACGCGCGCTGCTCGACCTGCGCCCAGTCCTCGCGCCGGCGCCAGATCATCCAGGCGGCGCAGGGCAGCGCGATGAAGCCGTGCGCGAAGGTGTCCGACGTCCACCAGACGTAGGCCATCGAAAACCAGGCGTCCGGGAAAGCGGCGATCGACAGCAGGCACGCGAAGACGAACGCGGCGAAGACGGGCACCCAGCGCCGCGACGGCGCCGCCTGTGCCATCGGGCCGGAGACCGCGTCGGGCGCGTCGCGCGGCAGCCGGCTCGCCATGGCGGCGCTCCTCACCCCAGCCCGCGCACCAGGTACGGGCCGATCGCGTTGACCAGCCAGCGCGGCAGCCTGCGCCAGGTCTCGATCATCAGCCGGTACTTCGGGTTCAGCGG
>JAKOQB010000104.1 GCA_029778535.1 Pseudomonadota bacterium
AACCTGGGCCACGGCATCTCGCAGTTCACGCCGCCCGAGAACGTCGCCGTGCTGGTCGAAACGGTGCACGCCTACAGCCGGAAGCTGCGGCGACCCGACGTGAGCGCGCCCTCACTCTAGGCCCGGCGCAGCATCGGCGCGGCTTGCGAAGCCGCGAAAAATGTGGTTTGCGAAGCGGGCAACCGCTGACTTATGCACAGTAGCCGCCCGCTCGCCCAGCGGCGCACAGGGTTTTTGCCGGGTTCCGGCCGTGTGGCGCAACTCCTTGATTTATATGAGGTTAGGTCTGACCAAAAAACGGGCAAACGACCGCAGTGCGTGATCTGGCGGGCACTTGCGGTCGATGTGGACGGCTTGCCCACAATTTTATCCACAGCTTTTGTGAACGACTTCCAAAAGCGCTTTGAGTGCCGGGTCTTAAGGTCAGAACTTAAACCAAAATCTCACAAGCCTCGGCCGTCCGGACGAGTTCCGGGCCGCTAGAATCGACCGCCCACCCGCGCATCGTCCGTGTCCGACATCGCCCCGAATCGCTTCGCCCAGGTCGCGCTCGACGTGCCGATGGCGCATCTGGGCGCGTCGCTGTTCGACTACTCGATCGGGGCAGCGTTCGCAGGTGTCGTGGCCGTCGGGAGCTGGGTCGTGGTGCCTTGGGGGCAGGGACGCCGCGTCGGCGTCGTGGCGGGCCTGTCCGATCACTGCGAGATCGACGCGGCGCGCGTCAAGCCGCTGCTGGCGGTGCTCGAAGACGCGCCATTGCTGCCCGCGTCGTGGCTCGAGTTGGCGCGCTTCTGCGCCGATTACTATCACCGTGGCATCGGGGAAGTGACGTTGCCCGCGATCCCGAAGCTGCTGCGCACGCCGCCGTCGGCGCGAGCGCGCGGCTCGGCGTTCGCTCGCGCGCGCGAGCGCTTCGCCCCGCCGGCGTCGGCGCGAGCCGCGTCGGTGCCGCCCGAACTCAACGAGGCCCAGCGCTCGGCGCTCGATGCGTTGCGGGCGGCCGACGGTTTCGCGGTGTTCCTGCTGCACGGCATCACCGGCAGCGGCAAGACCGAGGTCTACCTGCACTGGCTCGACGAGGTCCTCGCGCGCGACGCGCGCTGCCAGGTCCTGCTGCTCGTGCCCGAGATCGCGCTCACGCCGCAACTGGCCGCGCAAGTCGCGGCGCGCTTTCCCGCGCACAGCGTCGCGGTGCTGCACAGCGACCTGGCCGACAGCGACCGCGCCGCGCACTGGCTCGCGGCGGTCGAGGGCCGCGCACGGGTCGTGATCGGCACGCGGCTCGCGGTGCTCGCGCCGTTGCCGGCGCTTGCCGCGATCGTCGTCGACGAGGAGCACGACGCGTCGTACACGCAGCAGG
>JAKOQB010000105.1 GCA_029778535.1 Pseudomonadota bacterium
AAGGCGACACCGAATGGCAGCGCGAGCGCTTCCGCGTGCACATCCGCGCGGCGCGGCAAGCGCGCAAGCCGCTGATCGTGCACACCCGCGCGGCATCGGCCGACACGCTGCGCCTGATGCGCGAGGAAGGCGCCGAAGGCGCAGGCGGCGTCATGCACTGCTTCACCGAAGACTGGGAGACCGCCCGCGCGGCGCTCGACCTGGGCTTCCACATTTCGTTCTCCGGGATCGTCACGTTCAAGAACGCGGCAACGCTGCGCGAGGTCGCCGCGCGCGTGCCCGAGGAGCGGTTGCTCGTCGAGACCGACGCGCCGTACCTGGCGCCGGTGCCATTTCGCGGCAAGACCAACGAGCCGGCCTTCGTGCGCTTCGTGGCAGGCTGCCTGGCAGAGATCCGGCAGCAGGCCCCGGAGCGGATCGCCGAGATCACCACCGAGAATTTCTTCAATCTTTTCAAGAAATCCCGGAACCCTTTGAATGCATGACTTGAAGTTTCGACGGGGATTCGCGCGCCGAGTCACCGCCTCGCTCGCCGCCGCGCTGGCGCTCGGCATACTCGCGTCGCCGGCCGGCGCTGCGAGCACGCGCAGCGCGGGAGCGCCGCCGGAATTCTGGGAGGCGATGCGCAGCGACAACGTCGACCGGGTGCAGACCCTGCTGCTGCGCGGCACCGACACGAACGCGGTGCACCCGGAATACGGCCCGGCGATCGTCGCGGCCGCGCGAGAGAAGGCGTGGAAGACCGTCAGGCTGCTGGCCGGTCTCGCGGGCACGAAGGTCGATGCCCCCAACAAGCGCGGCGAGACTGCGCTGATGATCGCGGCGCTGCACGGGCAGCTCGACGTCGTCCAGCTGCTGGTCAAGCGCGGCGCCGAGGTCAACCGGCCGGGCTGGGGGCCGCTTCACTACGCGGCGACTACCGGCCACGCGGCGGTCGTGCGCTACCTGCTCGACGAGAACGCCTACATCGACGCGCAGTCGCCCAACCGGACCACGCCGCTGATGATGGCCGCGCGCCA
>JAKOQB010000106.1 GCA_029778535.1 Pseudomonadota bacterium
ATGACCAGCACCAGCGCGCCGGTGGCGCGGTCGAGCACGATCGTCGGCGACATCGCGCTGCGGGGCCGCTTGCCGGGCTGCACCCGGTTGGCGGCCGGCCGGCCGTCGTGCGTCGGCGCGAACGAGAAGTCGGTCAGCTGGTTGTTCAGCAGGAAGCCGCGCGCCATCGTGCGCGCGCCGAATGCGTTCTCGATCGAGCTGGTCATCGCGACCGCGTTGCCGCGCGCGTCGACGATCGACAGGTGCGTGGTGGCCGCCAGCTCGGGGCTCCAGGCGCTTGCGCCGTCGTCGACGCCGCCGCCCGGCACGCCCGGCGGCGCGTGCACCATCGATCGCGCGCCGATCATCGCCGCGCGGGCCGCGAGGTACGAAGGGTCGAGCAGCGAGCCGTGTACCGCGGCGACCGGCTCGCCGATGCGCTGGCCGGGCAACGCGACGAAGTCGGTGTCGGCGACGTAACGGTCGCGATCGGCGAAGGCCAGGCGCGCCGCCTCGGCGAAGCGGTGCGCGCCATCGGCGTCGAGCCGGCCGTCGGGCGTCACCAGGCGCGTGCCGGCGGGCGCGGCGCGCCAGTATGCGAGCATCTGCGCGATCGCGATGCCGCCCGACGACGGCGGCGGCATCGCGCAGACGCGATAGCGGCGGTGCAGGGTGCACAGCGGCTCGCGCTCGAGCGGGCGATAGAAGGCGAGGTCGCGCTCGCCGAGCAGCCCCGGGTTGCGCGGATGGTTGCGCACGGCCTCCACGACGTCGCGCGCGATCGCTCCGGCGTGCAGCGCGAGGCTGCCTTGCGCCGCGATCCGGGCGAGCGTGTCGGCGAGTGCCGGATTGCGCAGCCGATAGCCCACCGGGCGGGCGTGCCCCTGCGCGTCGTAGTACAGGGCCGCAGCCGCCGGGTCTTCGCGCAGGGACGGATCGCGCGACAGCAGCCCGTGCAGTCGCGGGCCGACCTCGAAGCCCTCGCGCGCCAGGCGGATCGCCGGGGCGAACAGTCTCGCCCACGGCAGCACGCCGTGGCGCGCGTGCGCGAGCTCGAGCATTCGCACCAGGCCCGGCACGCCGACCGAGCGGCCGCCGACGACGGCGTCGAAGAACGCCATCGGCTCGCCGTCGCGGCCGACGAACAG
>JAKOQB010000107.1 GCA_029778535.1 Pseudomonadota bacterium
GACCGTGAGCATCGGATAGGCCGCCGCGCCCACGCTCGCCGCGTTGAAGTACGCGAAGCAGGCGCGCTCGACCGTGTAGGGCAGCTGCATGCCGCCGAACTCGTAGTCGTGGCCGGCCGCCATCAAACCGGCCTCGCAGAAGACCCGCAACGCAGCGCCGAGCGGCTCGGGGAGGTGGACCCGCTCGCCGTCGAAGCGCGGCTCCTGAGCGTCGAGCAGGCGGTTGATCGGCGCGAAATGCGCGCTGGCGATCCGTTCGCAGGTGTCGAGCGCCGCGTCGAACGTTTCGCGCGAGTGCTCGGCGAAGCGCTCGCGCGCGGCGAGCGACGGCGCGTCGAGCCACTCGTACAGCAGGAACGCGAGGTCGCGGCGCGAGACGAGCTTCGAGTCCATCGTGCGCGCGGCCGGCATCAGTGCCGCAGGTTGCGCAGGTCGAATTCCGCCAGCGCCGCGCGCGCCACCGACCCGCCCCACTCGGGCACGAAGTGCCCCGCATCGGCGAGCCGCATCGGCTCGGGGCAGCCGCGGATCACCGAGCGCAGCGGCAGCATCGACTCCTCGCCGAGCACCGGGTCGCGCAGGCCGATCGCCATGAAGCTGTGCCCGCTCCACGACTCGCGCCACCACTGGCTGGCTCGCCCGGAGAGCTCGGCGCCCGGCGCCTCGGGTGTGTCGGGAACGAGATTGGGGAACGCGCGCAGCGCTGCCTTGTAGCGCGCATCCGGGAACGGTGCGTCGTACCCTGCGGCCTCCGCGGCGCTCATGTCGGGCTTGCCGCGCATCAGCATCTTGCCGACTGCGAGGTCCGGCGTGCGGTTCGAATACGCGCGCCACTCGGCGAAGCCGCGGCCGGGCGGCGTGCCGACCGCGAGCGCCGTGTTCATCGCCAGCAGTCGCGTGAACCGTCCCGGCATGTCGGGCGGCAGCGTCAGGCCGAGCAGCCCGCCCCAGTCCTGGCAGACCAGCATGACGTCGCGCAGGTCGAGTCGCTCGACCAGGCGCATCAGCATCGACCGGTGGAACGCGAAGCCGTGCGCCGATTCCTCGACCGGCTTGTCCGAGCGCCCGAACCCGATCAGGTCCGGCGCGACGACGCGCAGGCCGGCCTCGGCGAAGACCGGAATCATGCGCCGGTACAGGTAGCTCCAGGTGGGGTTGCCGTGC
>JAKOQB010000108.1 GCA_029778535.1 Pseudomonadota bacterium
AGCGAGACCGGGATCGTCTGGTTCTTGCGCGTACGCACGACAGCCTCGCGCGTCTCGTTCGCGGCCTGCAGGATGTCGAAGCTCTCGCGATCCGCGTCGTCGAGCAGCGAGACGATGCTGCGGCCGTTCAGTTCGTCCTCGCCGTAGCCGAGCAGGCGCTGCGCCGCGAGGTTCGCGACGCGGATGATGCCCTCGGGCGAGGTGACGAACACGGCGTCGGTCATGCCCGTCAGCACGCTCGTCAGGTAATTTTTCGTGATCGTCGTCTGGCGCAGCTTTTGGCGCATGCGCTCGAGCGCCTGCTGCAGCTCGCCGAGTTCGTCGCGCCGCGCGACGTCGGTGGGCCGCGAGAGGTCGCCTTGGCCGATGCGTTCGGCGGAGCGGATCAGCGCCGTAATCGGGCGCTCGATGCCGCGCGCGGCCCACCACGCGAGCGCCACGGCAGTGACGAGGCCGACGAGCAGGATGCCGGTGAGCACGTAGAGCGCGCGGCGCAGCAGCTCGCGGCCGGCCGCGGCGAGCGGGGCCGCCACGTCCGCCGGCGTGCTGTCGTGCACCGTGAGCGAGACCTGCACCTTGCCGAGCGTGCGGGGTGTGGTGGCCCCGGGATAACCCGGCACCTGTGCGCGCACCGGTCCGGAAGCCTCGCGCGACACGAGCGGTGGCTCGGCGCTGGCCGCGCGGTGCAATGCGTAGAGCGTCTCGCCGCCCGCGTCCTGCACCACGATCGACGTGATGGCCGGATCGTCGGCAAACCGTGCGAGGCTCGCCGCGAGCGCGGCGCGGTCGTGCGCGAGCAGGGCGGGCGCGGCGGTGTCGGCCATGTGCGCGCCGATCGACTGGGCGCGCGCCGCGAGCTCGTCGCTCATTGCGCGGCGATACTCCGTGGTCGCGATCGCGGACAGCAGTCGCGATTCGTACCGCGCATGCAAAAGAAGGAGCGTGCCGAGCAGCAGCGCTGCGGCCACCATCGCCGCGATGGCCACGGCGACATACTTCAGCTTGAGGCTGAGCCGATTCACGATTCTGCGCCTGGGTGCGGGCTTCGCGCCCTTGCGCCTATCCCCTTGTATTTCCTCGACTCTACCATCTTATCCCGGTGGCTGCCGGGGTGACACCGCACGGGCCCGCCGGCAGCGTGGGCGCCCTGTAGGGCAAACGCCACAATAGCCTAGAATCTCCGCAGGAGGCCGCAGTGATCGTCGAGGTGTTTTCGGACACAGTGTGTCCCTGGTGTTATGTCGGCAAGCGCCGGTTCGAGGCGGCAGCGGCGGCGCGCCCGGCCCAGGCGATCGACGTGCGCTGGCTGCCGTTCGAGCTGAATCCGGACATGCCGCCGGAAGGCGCCGACCGGGCGGAGTACCTGCGCGCGAAGTTCGGTGACGCCAACCGCTTCGCCGATGCACAGCGCACGCTGCGCGAGATCGGCACCGGACTCGGCATCGACTTTCACTTCGACCGCATCGCGCGGATGCCGAACACGCGACGCTCGCACGCGCTGATCGCCTGGGCCGCCGGCACGCCGGAGGGCGCGCGAGTGCAGTCCGACGTGAAGGGCCGCGTGCTGAACGCCTACTTCTGCGAAGGCCGCGACATCGGCGACCCGGACGTGCTGGTCGCGATCGCGCGCGAGGCCGGGCTCGACGCGGACGGCGCACGC
>JAKOQB010000109.1 GCA_029778535.1 Pseudomonadota bacterium
AACGCCGGCGTCAGCACCAGCGGCGCGATCGAGCCCACCAGCGGGATCAGCACCGACACCGACAGCAGCAGCAGGTTCATGAAGGTGATCGCGAGCAATGCGATCGGCTGGCGTCGAAGCAGCCTGAAGCCGTCGAGGACCCAGCGCCAGCCGGTGGCGGCGGGCAGGGTGAGGATGCGTGGCGAACTGGAAGGGGCCATGTTCATGGAAGGGGGGGCACGCCGTCGCGGCGCGCGCGCAGGATACGCTCGAAATGCGCCGGGTCCTTCGGGTTGACCATCTGCGCCGGGCGCGGCAGGTGCAGGTCGTGCAGCCTCGACAGCCAGAACCTAAGGGCGCCGGCGCGCAGCATCATCGGCCAGGCCGCGCGCTCGGCATCGAGCAGCGGGCGCCCGGCGCCGTAGGCGCGCACGAGCGCGTCGAATCGCGCGGGGTCGAAGGCGCCGGTGGCCTCGTCGATGCACCAGTCGTTGGCCGCGACGGCCAGGTCGAAAGCCCAGGCGTCGACGCCGGCGAAGTAGAAGTCGATCACGCCGCCCAGCCGCGGCGAGCCGTCCGGAGCCGTCTCGAACAGCACGTTGTCGCGGAACAGGTCGGCGTGCACCGCGCTCGAGGGCAGCGCCGCGCGCACCGTCGACGCGGCGAACGCGCGCTGCTGTCCGAGCTCGTCGGTGAGCAGCAGCGACTGCTCGCGATCGAGGAACGGCATCACCTGCGGCGCCGCGCGCGACCACCAGTCGATGCCGCGCAGGTTGGGCAGGCTGCGCCCGTAGCCCAGCGCGGCGCGGTGCATCCGCGCCAGCAGCGTTCCGACCTGGGCGCAGTGCGCCGGCCCGGGGTGCACGATCGCGCGTCCTTCGAGTCGCGTGACCAGCGCGGCCGGCTTCCCCTCGAGCCGGCCCAACGACGCGCCGTCGCGATCCGCGACCGGATCGGGGCAGGGAATGCCGCGGGCCGCGAGGTGGTGCATCAAACCGAGGTAGAACGGCAGCTCGTCGGCTCCGAGCCGCTCGAACAGCGTGAGGACGAAGCGGCCGGCGGAGGTCGTGACGAAGAAGTTGCTGTTCTCGATCCCCGACGCGATGCCCTCGAACTCGCGCAGCTCGCCGAGGTCGTAGCGCTCGAGCCAGTGCGCGAGCTGCTCGCGCGTGACGGGCGTGAAGACGGCCATGTCGAGGAGTCGCCTGCGCCCCTACAGGTAGAGCATCCGCTCGTGTTCGTCGGCGGTCGGCACGAAGCCGCGCGTCTGGTAGTAGTCGAAGATCGCCTCGACGACCTGCGCGGGGTCGTCGATCACCTGGATGAGCTCCAGGTCGCCGTCGGAGATCAGGCCGTTGCCGAGCAACTGCTCGCGCATCCAGTCGATCAGGCCCGACCAGAACCCCGAGTCCATCAGGATGATCGGGATGCGCCGCCCCATCCGCGTCTGCACCATGGTCAGCACCTCGCACAGCTCGTCGAGCGTGCCGTAGCCGCCGGGCAGCGCGACGAACGCGGTGGCGTACTTCGCGAAGGCCACCTTGCGTGCGAAGAAGTGGCGGAAGGTGAGCGAGATGTCCTGGTAGCCGTTGCCGCTCTGCTCCATCGGCAGCTGGATGTTCAGTCCGACCGACGCCGACTTGCCGGCGTAGCCGCC
>JAKOQB010000110.1 GCA_029778535.1 Pseudomonadota bacterium
ACTGGCTGGCCAAGCATCCGCGCTTCGTCATGCACTTCACCCCCACCAGCGCCTCGTGGCTGAACATGGTCGAGCGCTTCTTCCGCGATCTGTCCGAAAACCGCATCAAGCGCGACAGCTTCACCAGCGCGGCCGATCTCGAGCAGGCGATCGCGCAGTACGTCGAACATCACAACCGCGACCCCAAGCCGTTCATCTGGACCGCCCGCGCCAGCGACATCCTCGCCAAAGTCACCCGCGCCAAGGCCGCCCTGGCTCGCATCGAGCGATAAGTGCAGAACAAATCGGCGCACCACACTAGATGGAACAGCAGCAAAAGAATTTGCGGCGGTTCGGCTTGCCACCAACCGTGCACATCCAGCGATGGCTGGCGGCGCCGCAAATCAGCTGCTTTGCGCAGTCTCCGCCTTGCCGTGGCTCAATCCGAGCCGACGCATGCGCTCCCAGAGATTCTTTCGGCTGATGCCGAGCGCCTCGGCAGTACGGGTGATCTGGCCATCGCACTCCTGCAACACGCCCTGAATGAACTCACGTTCGACCGTGGCCAGATAGTCGGCCAGCGAGCGCGACGGTTCAGGCGCGGCGGACAAATCGGCCGAAAGCGGATCGCTGAAGAACACGTCGGGTGACAGCAGCGGCGTACGCGACAGAATGCACGCCCGCTCGACGGCATTCTTCAGCTCGCGAACGTTGCCCGGCCACGTGTATTGCAGCAGCAAACCTTCGACGCGAGCATCGAGGCGCCTTGCCTCGCCGGGATGACGGCGATTGAAGTCTTCCACGAATTTGCGCAGGTAATGAACGATATCCTCGCGCCGCTCGCGCAGCGGCGGCAGACGCAATTGAATGACGTTGATCCGGTAAAACAGGTCCTCGCGAAACGCCGCCTGCGCAACCATCGCCTTCAAGTCACGATGCGTGGCGCACACGAGCCGGAAGTCCACCTTCGTCGTCCCCTGGCCTCCCAGCCGCGCGATCGTCCGATCCTGCAGCACGCGCAGCAGCTTCGCCTGCATCGCGAGCGACATGTCGCCGATTTCGTCGAGGAACAGCACCCCGCCATGGGCCTGCTCGAACAGCCCGGGCTTGGAACGATTCGCGCCCGTGAACGCACCGCGCTCGAAGCCGAACAGCTCGGCCTCCATTAGCGTTTCGGGCAAGGCGGCGCAGTTGACCGCGACGAATGGCCGCGCGGGCTCTTTCTCTTGCTCCGATGCCACCACGCCGCAGAGATGACGATGAAATAGACGCGCCACGTACTCCTTGCCGACGCCAGACTCCCCGGTAATCAGCAAGGTATCGGCTTGCGCCGCCAGCCGTGGCATCGCCTCGATGATTCGGCGCATCGCGGGCGAAACGCCGAGATCGGGCCCGGTTCCCGCGATGTCGTGCCGCTCGCACAATCCCAGCATCCGTTCGACCAGCCGGTCCAGATCGAACGGCTTCGTCACGTAGTCGGCGGCGCCGGCCTTCATCAGCTCGACTGCCCGGTCGATCGTGCCGAAGCCAGTAATGAAGACAAACGGCGGCAGGCGCGCCGGTGATCCACTTTCCTCAACGAGGCTGAGGAAGACCTGACCGCCATCGCCGTCCTGCAGGCGGATGTCGCTGATTACGGCGTCATAACGCCTGCGGGCGAGCGCAGACCGGGCGTCAACGGTGCGCCGGTGCCAATCGACGTCGAAGCCCTCCAGGCGAAAGCGATCGGCGAGTGACTCGCCCATGATCGTATCGTCCTCAATGAGGCAAAGTTGCGGATTCGGATTCATCATCGTGCTGCTCGAATCGCCTTTCGGCTGAATGCGAGAGAGTCAATTCGACTGCAAACACCGTTGCTCCTGGCTTGCTTTCGACCGTCAGTTCGCCGCCAAGTTGGTTGACGATCTGGTAGACGACCCACAAGCCAAGTCCGCTGCCTTCGCCGCTGGCAAGCGTGAACGGCTCGAACAAATACTGCAGTTTGTCGTCAGGAATGTGTTGTCCGTCGTTTGCAACGCGGATCGACATCGTCTCACCCTGATGCCGAACTTCGAGTCGGACCGTGCCGTTCAGCTCGATCGCATGCGCGGCGTTCAGCACCAGGTTGAGCAGGATCTGTCGCACCTGGCGCGCCGGCAACGGCAACGGAACATCGAGGCGGATGTCACGTTCGATTGTCCCCTGCTTGCGATCGACCTCCGGTCCAACCAATAGCAGAACATCATCGATGTCGTCGCGTGTCAGGGGCCGGTCGGTGAGGCGTGTCTCGACCAGCAGCGCGCCAACCGTGTCGCGAATCTCTGTGAGGCCGCGTTCCAGCAACGCCATCGTCTTGGTTGCCAGTGGGTCGGCGCTGCCATGCTTGCGATAGGTACTGATCGCATTGAGCATTCCACCGAGCGGGTTGTTGATTTCATGAGCGATGCCGGCAGCAAGTCGCCCGATTGCCGCCAGCCTCTCCGAAGCCATCACCTGCTCCTCCAACTCGCGCTTGTGCTTCAGATCGAAGAGCATGGCCCGGAACGTGCGCGTGAGATCCCCGATCTCGTCGCCCGTATCGGCCAGTGTCTCCACCGCGATGTCATCCAGTCGCGCCGGCACTTTGCCCATCGCGGTCGCGAGCGAAACCAGCGGCGCCCCGGTGCGTCGCGCCCAGAACCAGCTTGCGGGCAGCAAGACCGCAAGCGCCAGCAGGGTCACCGCACTGGCCTGTTTCAGAATCTCGGCGTAGCGGGGCCAAAGTGCTGCGCGCGATGCGACCAGAATTACGTCCCCCAGACGCTCGTTGTCCGCTTTGATTGGCGCCGCGTAGAAAAGCCGATCCGACTCCCCCGTGCCGAACGCGATCGATTCGCCCGCGCCGCGCGGGCCGTCGCGTGCGGCGAAGGACGCGAACTCCGGTCCGAGGGCTGCGAGTCTGACGCTGACGGGAAACTCGCGCGGCCGCGAGGAAACGAAGATGGTTCCAGCCGCGTCCGTGACGATCACGGGCGCAGACACGGCCCTCGGAGCGCCCGTATCTTCCGAGGCCGCCAGCACGATTTCGTAGGCGCGCCACACGTCGTCATGGCGCAGGTAGGGCTGCAGCGTATTGGCGAGCGCGCGCGCCAGGCTGCTCGAATAACGGTCGAGATCTTCACGCGCCTGATTCGCCTGCCGCACAACGATCGCCGCGGTGACGGATAACGCGACCAGTAGCACCATGGCGGTAACGCGCAACGGGATCTTGTAACGCAGCGACAAGCGCGGGAACAGGCGCCGGATCAAGATGGATCTCACGATGCCGCTGCGAACTTGTGTTCGCGGAACTGCATGTCAACCTGCATCATTTCCGCGATCGAATCGAACAGTGCGACATTGCCGCGAACGAATCCATCCAGCTGCATCGAACTCAGCAGTGTCTGCCCCTGCGGATCAATTGTCATCGACGTCAGCGCGTCATAGAACGCCTGCTCTTCGCCCGCATCGATGTCGTGCCGAGCTACGAAGGGCGTGTGGCCGAAGTATGGGGAACGCTGAATGATCCGGGTGCGCTCGACCAGACGCGGTTGCAGCGACGCCACCATCTCGTAAACATAGCCGTCGACCGCCCCTCCCTGCGCCACGCCCTCGGCTACCGCCCGTACGACCAACCGATGAGCCCACGTGTAGAAGGTGCGCGAGAAGAATGCGCCCGGATCCCGCCCGGCGCGGATCAAGGCATAGCGCGGATAGAGATGCCCCGAGTTCGAATCCGGATCCGAATACGCAAAGACGCGGCCCGCGAGATCGACGATGCCGTGCGGGCGCGTGTCGTCGGCCGCCACGATGATGTAGGAACGATACAGCGGCCTGCCATGCCACACCGGCACCGCGACCAAGCGCAGCTCGCTCTTGTAGCGAACGAACGGATAGCCACAGACCCAGGCGAAATCGAGCTGGCTCGTGCGGATCAGGTCCAGGATCTCGCGATAGCTGCTGCGCGTGACGAACTCGATCGGGCGCCGCAGACGCGCCTCGAGCCATTCCTTCCAGCGGCGCAGAAAGCCGACTTCGTCGTCCGGGAACACCGCCGTCACACCGATGCGGATCGTGTCACTCCACGCCGCACGCGCGGCATGGAAGCGAGGCAGTGCGCCCAGACTGCCGCCTGCGATCAATGCGCGAATCGTATTGCGGCGGCCAACTTCCATCCTCGTCCCGTAAGCCAATTGCGTCTCGCGAATCAGTCTAAGCCCCGCATGGCCCCAGTGCATCGCGCGCTGCGAAATCACCGAGGGGTCACCGCTTGGTAGCGCCGTGCCGCACCGATTCGCTGCCGGCGTTACCGAACGGTAACCAGGGATGAGGCATACGACTGGCTACGTGCGTCGGGGGCAGGCACCGAGGCCTTTCATGGCGACGATCCACCGGCTCCGCGGTGTAATTCGCACTTCCGGGCACGGTTCTTGTTCCTCGTTCGATTTGAGGGGCGCATGGCGCGCCCCGCAACGAGGAGACAACATGAGCGACAAAGTGCCCGCGGTCTCACGCCGCGTCTTCCTGAAACTGTCCGGCAGTGGCGCCGCTTCCGCGGCCGCCGCGATCGGCACGGCCGGATTCGCAGCGCCTGCCCAGGCAGCGCAAGCCGAGGCAGGGCGCACGACGCTTCCTTATCCGCGCACTTCGGTGGCGAATGTGGCGAGCCTTAAGGTCAACACACCCGTCACTTTCAATTTCCCCGACGCGTCGTCCCCTTGCGCGCTGGTCAAGATGGGACGTGCTGTACCGGGCGGGGTAGGGCCGGAAAAGGACATCGTCGCGTACTCGACGATGTGCACGCACATGGGTTGTCCCGTCGCCTACGACGGCAGCACGCGCACGTTTCGCTGCGGATGCCATTACAGCGTGTTCGATGCGGAGTTGAGCGGACAGATGGTGTGCGGACAGGCCACCGAGAACCTGCCCCAGGTCAAGCTCGAGATCGACGCGAACGGGGCGATCATCGCCGCCGGTGTCAACGGCCTGATCTACGGCCGGCAAGCCAACGTTCTGTAAGGAGACGACGATGGCCAACAAGGATCGCATCACGCTGCCGCCCGTCACCGCGCAGAAGACGAATATGGCGTGTCACTTCTGCATCGTCGGATGCGGGTACCACGTCTACAAGTGGCCCGAAGGGCAGGAAGGCGGGCGCGCGCCCAACCAGAATGCGCTCGGCCTGGATTTTCGCCAACAGTTGCCACCGCTGTCGCTGACGATGACCCCGGCAATGGCCAATACGATCACGGATTCCGAGGGCAAGCGCTACAACATCATGATCGTCCCCGACAAGGCTTGTACGGTGAACCAGGGTCTGTCCTCGACCCGCGGCGGCAAGATGGCGTCGTATATGTATGCCCCGGACGGGCTGACGAAGGAGCGGCTCGCCTATCCCCGCATGTACACAGGCGATCAATGGCTCGACACGACCTGGGACACTGCGCTCGCCCTGTATGCCGGCGTTCACAAGAAGATTCTCGACAAGGAAGGACCCGGTGGGCTGGGCTTCACCGCCTTCGACCACGGCGGCGCGGGGGGCGGATTCGAGAACACCTGGGGCAGCGGCAAGCTGATGTTCACCGCGCTGCAGACGCCGCTCGTACGCATCCACAACCGCCCGGCGTACAACTCGGAATGCCACGCAACGCGCGACATGGGCATCGGCGAACTGAACAACAGTTACGAGGACGCCGAAGTCGCCGACGTGATCTTCTCGGTGGGCGCAAATGCCTACGAGACGCAGACGAACTACTTCCTCGCGCACTGGGTGCCGAACCTGCAGGGCGCGACGGTCGACAAGAAAAAGAAATGGTTCGCCGGCGAGCCGGTCGAGGCCGGCCGCATCATCTTCGTCGATCCGCGTCGCACGCCCACGGTGTCGATCTGCGAGACGATCGCCAAGGATCGCGTGCTGCACCTCGAACTCGAACCGGGCACCGACATCGCGCTGTTTAACACGCTGCTTACCTATGTCGTCGACCAGGGCTGGATCGATCGCGATTTCATCGCCAAGCGCACGGTCGGGTTCGAAGAGGCGCTGAAAGCCAACCGCATGTCGCTGGATGAAGGCAGCCGCATCACGGGGGTGCCGGTCGAAAAGATCAAAACGGCATGCGAATGGGCGTACAAGCCGAAGGCCGGGGGCAAGCTCAAGCGCACGATGCACGGGTACGAGAAGGGCATCATCTGGGGCAATGACAACTACCTGATCCAGTCGGCGCTGCTCGACCTGGTGCTGGCCACGCACAACGTGGGCGGACGGCGCGGTACCGGCTGCGTGCGCATGGGTGGGCATCAGGAGGGCTACACGCGACCGCCTTACCCGGGCAAGCAGATGATCTACGTGGATCAGGAGATCATCCAAGGCAAGGGCCGGACGCTGACCTTCTGGGGTTGCAATTCGTTCCAGACGACGCTCAACGCGGAGCAGTTCCGTGCCACCGTTCTGCGGCGCTCGGCCATCGTCAAGGACGCGATGAACAAGGCGCGCGGCGCCACGGTCGAGCAGATGGTCGACGTCGTGGTCGATGCGGTCATGAACAAAGGCGGATTGTTCGTCGCATTGATCGACCTGTATCCGACGATGATCATGGACGCCGCGCACGTCGCCTTGCCGGCCGCGCACCCGGGCGAAATGAACCTCACGTCGATGAACGGCGAACGCCGGTTGCGCCTGTCCGAGAAATTCATGGATCCGCCGGGCGTGGCGAAACCCGACTGCCTGATCGCCGCCGCGATCGCCAACACGATCAAGGCGATGTACGAGAAGGAAGGCAATGCGGCGATGGCGCAGCGGTTCTCGGGCTTCGACTGGAAGACCGAGCAGGATGCTTTCAACGATGGGTTCCGCCGCGCCGGCCGTCCCGGCGCGCCGCCGATCGACAGCCAGGGCGGCGACACCGGGTATCTGGCCACGTACGCGCTGCTGCGCAAGGCGGGCAACAACGGTGTGCAGTTGCCGATCAAGGAATTGCGCGGCGACAAGCTGGTGGGCACCGAGATGCTGTACACGGACAAATTCGGAACCGCCGATGGCAAAGCCAAGTTCCTGCCGGCCGCGTGGCCGGGCCTGGCCAAGCCGGTTGCCGCACAGAAGGCCAAGCACCGCTTCTACATCAACAATGGGCGGGTAAACGAAGTGTGGCAGACCGGCTATCACAACAGATTCGATCCGCACGTCAAGGACCGTTACCCGATGGCGATCATCGAAATGAACCCCGGCGACGCCAGCGCGATGGGCGTACAACCAGGCGACATCGTCGAGGTTTTCAACGACTACGGCAGCACGTACGCGATGGCGTACCCGGATGCGTCGATCAAGCCGGGGCACACATTCATGCAGTTCGGGTGGTTCAACGGTATCGCCGGTGATGTGGTCACCGAGTGGACCGATCGCAACTTCGTGCCCTATTACAAGGGCACTTGGGCAAGCATTCGCCGCATTGGCGGGCGCGATCAGTTCGCGAAGACCGTCAGCTTCAAGTCGCGCAGGTATCAATCATGAGTTGACGCTCGACAACCGATGTCTCCCGTCAGGGCCGCCGCTGCGCGGCCCTTTTTCGTTTCAATTCGAGCCTGTAACGGCCGCCGTAACGACAGACCGAAACGCCGGGCAGTTTCCTGGAAAGGGCGACTCCGTCCCACGGTCGCGCCGCGCGGAATGTTGCCGCGTATCAAGCCCCCTTGACCTTCGGCAAGGTGACACGCGCCGCACGGCGGATACTGCGCGCGAAAACGTTCTAACAAGACAGGAGCAGCCATGAGGCTCGATCGACGAGCATTTCTCAAGGGCGCCGGCGCCGCCACAGGAGTCGCTGCGTCCGGCTTCAGTCTCGAAGCGATCGCGCAGGCGGCGCAGAAAGCAAAGAAGGCCGCAGCCGCCGCGCCGCCGCTCGAGACGAAGATCGTCAAATCCGGCTGCGCGATCTGTCCGAATTTCTGCGGCATCAGCGCCACGGTAGTCAATGGCGTGGTGCGCACGATCTATCCGGACGAGGCGCGCGCCGACTTCTACAACCACGGCATCTGCCCGAAGGGTGCGTCGGGCATGTACAACACCTACGACCCGTATCGGTTGAAGAAGCCGTTGAAGCGGACCAACCCCGCCAAGGGCCCGAACGAGGATCCCAAGTGGGTCGAAGTCAGTTGGGACGAGGCGTTCGAGACGATCGCCGCGCGGCTGAACAAGATCAGGGCCGAGGATCCGCGCAAGCTCGTCTGGCAGCATGGCCAGGGCAAGTACCTGATCCAGGAACAGTTCTGTCAGGCGTTCACCAAGGCGTTCGGCACGCCGAACATGGTGCACCGGACCACCGCGTGCGAAGCGGCGCGCCACGTCGCCGATGAATTGACGTGGGCGAGCGCCGGCATCCTGCCGGACCTGAAGTACTCGAAGCTGCTGCTGAACTTCGGCGCCAACTATCACGAAGGCGAACAGGCATCGCGCTGGCTCGACTGGCAGACGGTCACCAGCCGCGACAAGAATGGGCTGAAGATCGTCGTGGTCGAGCCGCGCCTGTCGGGCGTGGCCGCCAAGGCCGACGAATGGGTCGCGGTGCGGCCCGGCAAGGACCCGGTGCTGCTGCTCGCGATGGCGAAGGTGCTGATCGATGCCGATACGATCGACGAACCTTTCCTCGTCGAGTTCACGAACGCGCCGCAACTGGTGGACGCGGCCGGCATCGTCGCCAAGGACAAGGACGGCAAGACGCCGTTGGTCTGGGACACGGCGACCAACTCCGCGAAGCCCTATGTGGCCGGAGTGAAGCCCGCGCTACGGGGGACCTACACGGTCGACGGCAAGCCGATGCGCACCGCGTTCCAGGTGCTCGCCGACAGCGTGAAGGACATCACGCCGCAATACGCCGAAGAAATCGCTGGCATTCCTGCCGCGACGGTCGTCCGCCTTGCACAGACGTTCGCGAAGGAAGCGCGGATCGGCGAAACGATCGAGATCGACGGCCTGAAGCTGCGCTACCGGCCGGCGGTGCTGTACACGTTCCGCGGCCTGTCCGCCAAGGAATACGGCGTGCAGGGCTGGCGCATGGGGCTGATCCTGAACATGCTGGTCGGCAACATCGACGCGGTCGGGGGGCTGATCCTCGGCGGCGCCTATGCGCGGCCGCAGTATTTCGACGTCAGCAAGTGCGAGTTCCCGCCCAAGCGCGCGGATCTGGCGCAAAGCGTGTTCTTCCCGTACGCCAACCACCATATCGCGCAGACGCCGTGCCTCACCGTGCAGGACCCGAAGGCATATGCGCTGGAGTACACGCCGGAGATGCAGATCTTCTACGGCACGAACCGTCCGGTTTCGATCCCGAACTCTTGGCAGCAGTTCGACGGCCTGAAGAAGACCTTCAACGTCGTGATCGACGTGCTGATGACCGAATCGGCCTGGTACGCGGACATCGTGCTGCCCGACAAGACGTACCTCGAGTCGTGGCACTTCGCACCCACACGCGGCACGCCGGACACTGGGCACGCGGCGATCCGGCAACCGATGACCAACCCCTACAAGCTCGAGTACGACGCGTTCTCTATCATGTGGGAACTGGCCAAGCGCGTTGGCATGCGCGACAAATTCGCCGAGGAATGCAACAAGTCGTGGGGCCTGAAGGAGAGCACCTTCAAGCCCGGCCGCGACTACACGCAGCGCGAGGGCGTCGAGGTCATCTGGGCCGACAAGACGAAGAAGGACTTTTCGGTCGCGATCGAGCAGGGCTTCGTCGGCAGCAGGAAGACCGCCAAGGGCAAGTACCTCTCCGGCGCCGAGGATAAGTTCAGGGGCCCGGGCAAGGCGAAGATCAAGTTCTATGCCGACCAGTTGATCGACACGTACTACAAGGTCGAGGAGATCGCGAAGAAGAACAACCTCGCGAAGATCGATCTGGCCAAGTACAAGATCGCGTACGCGCCGCTGCCGAACAAGGAGCACGCCTTTCCGACGCCGCACCGCGAGGCGGCGGAACTGCCCTTCTACGTGATCACGCACAAGCGGATGTACCGCAACCAGTCGGGCTTCACCGTCAACAACGCGATCCTGAACCAGGCGCTGGGAGCCGACGCGGCGACCAACTACGTCCAGATCAACGCTGCGGCCGCAGAGAAACTCGGCGTCAAGAGCGGCGACACGGTCACGATCGAGACGCGCGTCGGCAAGATCAACGGCACCGCGCAAGTGGTGCAAGGCATCCGGCCGGACACGATCGCGGTGTCGTACCACTACGGGCAGTGGAGTCCCGGCTATTCGCCGGCGGGCAGGAACGGGACCGCGATCAATCAGGTGCTGGAACACCACCCGGACCTGATCTCGGGCCACAACTCGTTCAACGACACCAAGTGCAAGGTCTACAAGGCTTGAGAGGCGATCATGGCCAAGTTCGGAAGACTGATCGATACGAAACGGTGCATGGGCTGCCGCTCCTGTATTGCCGCCTGTGCGGTCGAGAACCACTTCACGCCGGGCTCGCCGTGGAACGTGATGCTGGAATACGAAGTCGGCACGTTCCCGAGCGTGAAGAAGATCTTCAACACGATGAACTGCATGCACTGCGATGCGCCGAGCTGCAAGGCCGCGTGCGACGCGATCGGCGTGCGCGCGATCAGCAAGAACCAGTTCGGCGTGGTGCTGATCGACTACAACAAGTGCATCGGCTGCGGCTACTGTTCGGCGGTGTGTCCTTACGGCGTGCCGCAGTTGAACAAGCAGGTCGCCGACCTGTATCCCGGCAAGGGCAAGACGCCGGTCGAGGAGATTGCCGCCGCGCAACGACACCCGACGCATCGCAAGAAAGCGAAGGTCGCGGAGAAGTGCACGTTCTGCACGCACAAGCTGGAGCGGGCGGTCGCGGACGGCAAGGTCGATCGCATCGGCAAGGACCAGCAGTACACGCCGACCTGTGATCTCGTGTGCCCGGTGCAGGCGCGCATGTTCGGCGATATCTCCGATCCCGCCAGCGACATCTCCAGGCGGATCAAGGAGACCGGCGCGGTGCAGTTGAAGAAGCAGTTCGGCACCGGACCGAACGTGTACTACGTGCTGGAGGAAGGAGCGAAGTCATGAATCGGCTGCTTATCGCATTGATCTGCGCGCTGCTGGCTGCGGCATGGGCGACCGCGGCGCCGGCGCAATCGAAGCCGAACAAGTCGCTGGCCGTCGACGGCAGCTTTCATCGCGCTCACGTCAACAAGGCCAGGCTCGACTGCGGAACCTGCCACGGCGCGAAGTCGCAGGCCGACATGCTGGTGCTGTCGACCAATCGCACCCACTCGGCGAACCTGCCTGCGCCGGTCGACCCGGCCGCCTGCCTGACGTGCCACAGGGGTGACGGCAAGTTCGCCTGGTACGGGAAGGTGAAGTGACGCCGGACGCATGCGCGCTGCGCGGCGCGCCGGCCGCGCAGCGCAGCAGGCTCTACTGGTTGATGGCCGGATGGCTGCTCGCGCCCAATGACGCGGAAGCGCGTGCGGCAATGCGTGAAATTGCGGCGCAGTCGGACGACGACGGCGAGACCGGGCCGGTGCTGCGCGCGCTGGCCGCGGCGCTCGATTCGGTCGAGCCCGCCGCGCTCGCGGTCGAACACACACGCCTGTTCGGAGGTCTGAGCCCGTCGTACGGTCCGCCACCGCCGATCGAATCGGCACAGCGCGGCGACGGAATCGACGCCCTGCTTGCGGTCAGCGGCGCGTATCGCGACGCCGGCTACGCCGACATCGATCCGGCGCTGCCCGACGATCATCTGGCGGTCGAGCTGAAGTTCATTGCGCTGCTGGCGCTGCGCGAGCACGAGGCCGCACTGGGCAGCGACGAGGACGGCGTGCGCGCGGCCCGGAGCCGGCAGCGGCGCTTCCTCGACCGTCATCTCGGCGCGTGGCTGCCGCACTATGCGCGGTCGATCGAGCGCGAATCGCGCGTGCCGGCGTTGGCGACGGCGATCAGCCTGCTCGACCGCGTGGTCGCGCGCGACCGCGCGTTCCTGGCGGACTCCGAGGCGTGAACGCGGGCCGCGAACTTCCCGCCGCCGCCATCGAAGCGGCGGCGCGACAAGCGGCGCTTGCAGCGCTGCCGCCGCTGCCGGCCGCAGCCTGCGAATCGGTGCGATTCGAACGCGGCAGCACCGTGCTCGTGATCGGCGACGCTCAGCGCGCGGTGACGGCGGGCGCGGAACTGGCCGCCGACTTCGACGTGTTCGTTTTCGCCGCCGGCGCGCGCGCGCCGCAACCGCGGCCGCGTCGCCTGCATGTGATCGGCCTCGCGCTCGCCGCGATCGGCGGACATCTGGGCCGCTTTCGCGCCCGCGTCGCCACCGCGGACGGGTCGCGCGATGTCGGAAATCTCAGCGCGAAGCCGGATGGAACGTTCGATCTCGTGCTCGATACCGGCGCTGCGCCGCTTTGTCCGCACGCCGTGCCGCCGCCGGGCTACTTCCGCGCGGCCGATGACACGGCCGCGCATGCGGCCGTTCGCCGCATCCGCGCCCTGCCGGCGACGATCGACAAGCCGCGCTATGTGCGCTACGAATCTGCGCATTGCACGCATGCCAGCATGGGCGTCGCCGGTTGCGATCGCTGCCTGCCCGTATGCCCGGCGCAGGCGCTGTCGAGCCGCGGCGATTGCATTGCGGTGGACTTCAATCTGTGCCAGGGCTGCGCCACCTGCGTGGCCGCCTGCCCGACCGGTGCGCTGTCGTACGCGCCGCTGCCGTCGACGGCGACGCTGGCGCGGCTGCGCGCGCTGCTCGACGCCTATCGCGCGGCCGGCGGTCGCACCGCGCGCGTGCTGGTGCACCACCGCGACGACACCGCTGCCGCAAGCGACCCGAATTGGCTGCCGCTCGAACTTCCCGCGCCGGCGCTGTTCGGTCTGGAACACATGCTGGCCGCGCTCGCATGGGGCGCGGCCGAAGTCGCGATCGCCGCGCGCGGGATCGCCGCTGAATCCGCGGCGACGCTGGAGGCGCAGGCCGACCTCGCGCACCGCCTGCTCGCGCTCGAAAGCGGCGGGCGATTGCGCGTGATCACCGGCGACGCCGCGCCCGGGCCACGCGCGCTCGCACCGTTGGTCGAACGCAGCGCGGGCGATCTGCCCGCGCACGACAAGCACGAGGCGATCTTCTCCGCGCTCGACCACCTGTGCGCCGAGTCTTCGCTGGGCACGACGCGGGCGCCGATCGATCTGACCCGCGGCGCCGCGATCGGCACGGTCGAAATCGACGCGAACAAGTGTTCACTGTGCCTCGCGTGCACGCAACTGTGTCCCACGCGGGCACTGATCGGCGCGAGAGGAGACACCGTCGAGCTGGGCTTCATCGAACAGAGATGCGTGCAGTGCGGACTGTGCGAACGCGGTTGCCCCGAGCGGGCGATCCGCCTGCGGCCGCGCTTCCTGCCGGATGGTTCGTCACGGAATCGCCCGCGGCCGATCGCCAGCGATGGGCACGCCAGATGCCTCGAATGCGGCACGCCGTTCATGTCGCGGCGGATGCTCGAAGCCGGCATCGACAAGGTCAGGCACCTGCCGCAGATCGCCGCCGACGGTGCGCGCCGTCTGCGCATGTGCCCCGCGTGCCGGCAGCGCGCGACACTGCTGGACGCAGCGGGTTTACACTGACCACGCGTGCCGCGCGCACAGAAGCAAGATCGCGGACGCTGTCGCGCCGTCCCGATGATGAATCTCCGCACACGCCCGCTGCTGGCCCGCGCGATCGTCGCGATCTGTTGCGTGCTGTTGGTCGGCGCGCAGATCGGCAGCTTCACGCATGCGCTGACCCATCTCGGAAAAGCCGGCAGTGCCGTCGCAGAGACCGCGCAAGCCAAAGGCACGGGTCAGCCCGCTGAAGCGGGCAGTTGCGATCTGTGCCTTTCCTTCGGCGGCCTGGCGCACCTTCTGAACCCGGCGCCGCTGGCGATCGCTGCGCCCGACGCTTCCCGATCCATCACCGCCGCCGCCATCGTTTCCGCGGCGCTCGCGTTTGTCCCGCGCTACCGCTCGCGCGCTCCTCCGGCTGTGCTGCGCTGACCTGAAGCACGCGGCCGCGGTCACGCGGTCACCCCGTTTTCATACATCAAGGAGCAATGCATGCACGCGCGCAAGTTGCGCGCGCTGCTGGTGCTGGGGTTGGTGCCGCTGGGAACACGCGCGGCCGACGATCCCTTGCAGCAGTTGCGCGCCGAAATCCAGGAACTGAAGCAAAGCTACGAAACGAGACTGCGCCAGCTCGAAGAGCGGCTGGCGCAGGCCGAGGCGGCGAAGACTGCAGCGCCACCGCCCGCTGCCGCCACGATCGCAACCGCCGCCGCAAACGCCTTCAACCCCACGCTGTCGGTGATCCTGAGCGGCAGCTACGCCCACCTGAGCCAGGACCCGAACCGCTACCGTATCAGCGGCTTTCTGACCGGCGGCGAAATCGGCCCCGGCGCGCGCAGCTTTGCGCTGTCGGAATCCGAGGTCAGTCTTGGCGCCAACGTCGATCCGTATCTGGCGGGAACGCTGACGCTGTCGGTCGCCCCCGACAACTCGCTGTCGATCGAGGAAGCGTTCTTCCAGACCACGGCCCTCGGCAACGGTCTGCGCGTGAAGGGCGGGCGCTTCTTTTCCGGCATCGGATATCTGAACGAGCAGCACGCTCACACGTGGGACTTCTTCGACGCACCGCTCGCATATCAGGCCTTCCTCGGCACGCAATTCGCCCAGGACGGACTGCAGTTGCGCTGGCTCGCGCCAACCGACACCTTCATCGAGCTCGGCGCCGAGGCCGGCAACGGCCGCGAGTTTCCCGCCATGCAGAACGACAGCAACGGCATCGGCAGCGGCGCGGTGAGCGCGCATATCGGCGGCGATGCCGGCTTCAGCAGCAGTTGGCGCGCCGGGGTCTCGTATCTCTCGGCCTCGCCGCGCGACCGGTCGTCCGACGGCTTCGACGCCAACGACAACGCGGTGCGCAACGTCTTCAGCGGGACGAGCCGTATGTGGCTGGCGGACTTCGTCTGGAAGTGGGCGCCGAACGGCAATCCGGTCCAGCGCAATCTGAAGCTGCAGGCCGAGTTCTTCCGCCGGCGTGAAGCGGGCACGCTCGTCTTCGACGCCGATGGCGCGGCCGCGACGGGTCGCTACGCAAGCCGGCAATGGGGCGCCTACGCGCAGGCTGCGTACCAGTTCATGCCGCGCTGGTCGACCGGGCTGCGCTACGACCGTCTCGATCGCGGCACGGTCAACTTCGCCGCTGCCGATCCCGCGCTGCTTGCGCCGCGCTTCAATCCTTCGCGATGGACCGCGATGCTGGCGTATGCCCCGAGCGAATTCAGCCGCTTCAGATTGCAGGTCGCCGCCGATCGCTCGCGCCCGGGCGTGACCGACAACCAGTTCCGCGTCGACTACCAGATGAGCCTCGGCGCCCACGGCGCGCACAGCTTCTGAGGGGACCGCCATGAGAATCCGTCCGTTGCTTGCGACACTCTTCTTCACCCTGCTGGGCGCGCAAGGCCCGGCACACGCCGCGCTGCGCGTGCTCGCGTGCGAACCGGAATGGGGCGCGCTGGTGCATGAACTCGCCGGCGACAAGGTCACTGTCTACACCGCGACCAATGCGCTGCAGGACCCGCACCAGATCCAGGCGCGGCCGAGCCTGATCGCCAGCGCGCGCAATGCCGATCTCGTGGTCTGCACCGGCGCCGAACTGGAGATCGGATGGCTGCCCGTGCTGCTGCGCCAGTCCGGCAACGCGCGCATCCAGCCGGGCACGAAAGGTTACTTCGAGGCCGCCGAGTACGTGACGAAGCTCGAGGTTCCGACGCGCGTCGACCGCTCCGAGGGCGACGTGCATCCCGCGGGCAATCCGCACATCCAGACCGATCCGCGCAACATCGCGCGCGTGGCGGCCGCGCTCGGACCGCGACTGGCCGAACTCGACGCCGCGAACGCGGCGACGTATCAGGCGCGGCTGGCGGACTTCAACGCGCGCTGGTCGGCGGCGATCGCGCGTTGGGACAAGCAGGCCGAACCGCTGCGCGGCACCCGCGTCGTCGTGCAGCACAAGGCATTTTCGTACCTGCTGGCCTGGCTCGGCGTAATCGAAGTCACGACGCTGGAGCCGAAGCCGGGCGTTGAGCCATCGAGCGGCTACCTGTCCGAGGTGCTGGCGCGCGTGCAGCGCGAGCCGGTAAAGATGGTGCTGCGCGCTGCGTACAACGACGGCCGCAGCTCCGAATGGCTGGCGCAGCGGGCGAAGATTGCGGTCGTCGTCTTGCCGTCCACCGTCGGCGGCAACGACAAGGCGAAGGATCTCTTTTCGCTGTTCGACGACACGGTCGCGCGGCTCGCCGGAGCGCAGCCGTGACGCTCGGGTCGATCGATCTGGGCATCCTGCTGCCGGCGTTCGCTGCCGGCGTGCTGGTGCTCGCGACGCACGTGCCGCTCGGCATGCAGGTGCTCGACCGCGGCATCGTGTTCATCGATCTCGCGATCGCGCAGGTCGCGGGTGTGGGCGTGATCGCGGCCGATGCGCTCGGCTGGGAGCCGCAGGGCGCAGGCGTGCAGGTGGCGGCGATCGGCGCCGCGCTCGCCGGCGCGCTCGCGCTGACCTGGACCGACAAGCGTTTCCCCGAGGTGCAGGAAGCGCTGATCGGGGCGCTGTTCGTGCTCGCTTCGTGCGTCGGCGTGCTGCTGCTCGCCAACAACCCGCACGGTGGCGAGCACCTGAAGGACCTGCTGGTCGGCCAGATCCTGTGGGTCAGCAATGCGCAGCTCATCGCGATGGCCGTCGTGACCGCGGTCGTGCTGGCGCTTTGGCGCCTGGTCGGTGCGCGCAGCGGGCGCATCGGCTTCTACGCGCTGTTCGCGTGTGCGGTGACCGCCTCGGTGCAACTGGTCGGCGTGTATCTGGTCTTTGCGAGCCTGATCGTTCCGGCGCTGGCCACGCGGCGTGTTCCGCGCGCGCGGCGACTGTGGGTGAGCTTCGCGGTCGGAGTCGCGGCCTATGCGATCGGGCTCGCGCTGTCGGCCGTCGCCGATCTGCCGTCGGGACCGGTTGTGGTGCTGGTGATGGCCGCGCTCGCCGCGCTCATCGCGGCTGTGGTCGCGCGCGCCACCGCCAGCGGGTCAGACGGCAGGCTGCGCGCGGTACAAACGCCCAAGGAGCGCGTCGTCGAGCGCCGCTGAGGCATGCGTCCCGGCGATGCGCCCGTCGGCGAGCCCGACCACGCGGTCCGCATATTGCTGCGCGAACTGCGGCTGATGCAGGCTGGCGAGCACGGCGATGCCGTCGCGCGCAAGCGCGCGCAGCGTGTCGAGCACCAGCGTCGCGTTGGCCGGATCGAGGCTGGAGACCGGCTCGTCGGCGAGCAGCACGCGCGCTTGCTGCGCCAGCGCGCGCGCGATCGCGATGCGCTGCTGCTCGCCGCCCGACAGCTTGTCCGTACGCTCGTCCGCGCGGTCGACGAGCCCCACGCGGTCGAGCGCCGCGAACGCGATGCGCCAGTCGTGCGCGTGAAAGCGCTTCGCAAGCCCGCGCCACCGCGACACGTGACCGAGCCTTCCGGCGAGCACGTTGCCGATCGCCGGCAGGCGGCCGACCAGCCGCGGCCTCTGAAAGATCAGCGCCACCGACGTGTCGCCACGGCGGCGGCGCTCTCCGCCGTTCGGGCGCTCGATACGGCCGCGGTCGGGCGCATCGAGCCCGGCGAGCAAGCGCAGCAGCGTCGTCTTGCCGGCACCGCTGGCGCCGAGCAGCGCAACGAGTTCGCCCGCGTGCAACGCGAGGTCGATGTCGAACACGCCACGCGGCGCCGTCGTGGCCGCCTCGCCACGCCGGCCGAAGCTGCGCGTCAGGCCGTGCGCCGCCAGAACGACCGCGTTCATGCGAGCCGCTTCCTGATCCAGCCGCTCGCCAAATCGATCGCGGTGACCGCGACCAGGATCACCGCGATGATGGTCGCCAGGCGCGCGAAGTCGAGCAGGTCCATGCTCGACTTCAGTTCCTGCCCGATGCCGCCCGCGCCGACCACGCCGAGCACGGTCGACGCGCGCACGTTGAACTCGAACAGGTACAGCGCCTGCGATGCCCACGCGGGCGCCAGTTCGGGCAGCAGCGCGTAGCGGAACGCGACCACGCGGCCGGCGCCGCCGGCTTCGAGCGCCTCGGTGGTCTCGAGCGGCATCGTCTCGATCTGCTCGGAAAAGAGCTTGGCCGCGCTGCCCCAGGTGTGCAGCGCCACGCCGAGCAGCCCCGCGAACGGCCCGAGCCCGACCGCGGCGACGAAGATCAGTGCGAACACGAACGAATCGACGCCGCGGGACGCGTTGAGCACCCAGCGCAGCGGCACGCGCGCGCGCGGCAGCGGCGAGATGCCGCGCGCGGCGACGAACGCCGCCGGAATCGCCGCCAGCACCGCCAGCAAGGTGCCGAGGAAGGCGATCGCCACCGTCTCGCTCGTGCGCAGAAGGAAGACCGGCAGCTCATGAAGCGCCGGCGGCCACGCCTGGGCGAGCCAGTGGCCGAGCTTCGGCAGTCCGGTCGCGAGGCGTGCGAGATCGACCTGCGCGAGGTGCCAGGCCGCGATCACCGCGATGGCGAACAGCAGCGCGTAGACCCACCGCTGCAGCCGGGCAGCGTCCCAGCGCGTCGTGCGTTGCACGTAAGCGGTGACAGCCGCGTCGAGACGGGCGTCGTGCAACGTCGTCGTCCCGGCGGCGGCCGGGACCCAAGTTTCGGCGCCGGCAATTGGGCCCCGGCCTGCGCCGGGGCGACGGCGATCGAAGCTCATCCTTTCTTCACTTTGCCCAGCAACACCCCCGCGCGCTCGATCATCGCGTAGCTCGCATGCGTGGCGGCGACGAAGCCGGTGTAGCGCGGCGGCAGCGCGGTCGCCGCCAGCGCGGGCGTGATCGCGAGCATCGCCTTCTGCGCGCGCGCGGCCAGCTCCGCGGGGAAGTCCTTCGCCACCGCGATCGCGTCGTTGGGCAGCGGGTCGGATGTCCAGACCACGCGGCTCGACTCCGGTTTGATGCGGCCGCTCGAGATCATCGCGTCGCGATTGCGGTCGTAGTCGGTGGCCAGATCGACCTGCCCCGAAGCGACCGCGATCTCGTTGGCCGGATGCGAGGCACCTTCCGTGTATTTCCAGAACGCGCGCGGGTCGATCCTCCAGACTTCCTTCGCGTAGTAGTGCGGGATCAGCCAACCCGAAGTCGAGCCGGTGTCGGCGAACGAGATCGACCGGCCGCGCGTGTCGTCGGGGAACTTCGCGATCGCCAGCTCCGGCCGTGCGATCACGATCGCGTGGTAGGTCGGCTTGTCGTCGTACTTCACGGTGGCGATCGCCTGGCAACCGGACGCGGCATTCGCCAGCACGTAACCCCACGGCCCCATCCACGCGATGTCGAGATTGCCGGAGCCCATCGCCACCGCCAGCCCGGCCCAGTCGGTGGTCACCGCGAGTTCCCAGTCGGGCGCGCCCAGCTCGCGCGCGAGGTATGTGAAGAACGGCGTGTACGACTTGCGCGTGTCTTCGGGCGTCGGCAGAAATGGGCCGACGCCGAAGCGCAGCTTGCGGGACTGCGCGCGCACGAACGCGGGCGCGGCGGAAAGCAGCGCGACGCCGGCGGCGGCGCGCAGGATCGAACGACGGGTCATGTCGGCCTCCTCGCGAGGAAGTGATGAGCCTGAAACGGATACGCGGCCGGCAGTGCGCCGGATGCGGTACGCGCCAGACGAAGACCGTCGCAGAAGAGGGCCACGTTCTTACAGTCGGCGGCCGGGGATCACGTTGGGCCGGGATACAAGGTTCGCGCGCAATGACCCGAGTCGCGCCTGCCGGCGCCGCCTCGCACCTTCAGACTTCCTGCCAGCCGGGGAACGAACACGCCGGCGATGAACGAGCTCGACCGAATCACCACCGACCCGAACGTGTGCGGCGGCCGAACCTACATCCGCGGCACGCGCGTTCGCGTCACGGACATACTCGAAATGCTTGCCAACGGAGCTGCCGCGGAGCAAATCCTCGTCGACTACCCCTACCTCGAACGCGAGGACATCACCGCCGCCCTGCGGTACGCCGCCGCTTGGTAGAAAGACCGGCGCGCTTGGCCCCGTGACACGTTCGCCTGCGCGCGCGGTGGCGCCGCGCATTCACGCAGGCAGACGCTCGATGCGGCTCGGGTTGTCGATGCGCTCGGACGCTTGCAGTACCTCAATGCCGACGAGGTTGCCCGCGACGTCATAGTCAAGGATCACGCCCGGCTTGTCTTCATCGCTTTCCGCAATCGGCGCGTCGCTTAGCACGATGCGCAGCGTGTCCGTTTCTGCGTCGTAACCGACTTTCATCGTGGGCTCCAGTACTTGTCGATCTTGCTCGTGCGATAGACGGTAACGATACGCGCCGGCTGGACGCTCGAATTCACAATCACCCGCAGAAGATACCGCCCTCCGTCGCCGAATTCCATCGCGGACTGATGAACGCGGAGCCCGCCGAAACCGGCGACGATTTGCTGAGGCGACGCGGCGACCCGCAGTACGAGATCTTCGGGAATGCCTCGCCGCTGCGCCTCGGACCGCGCATGGGCAGTCAGCACGAACTCAGCCACGGCGAAACCTCGTGCCCCGGCCCGCGGAAGCTTTCGCAGCCGGCAGCAACGACGTGTACGTTTGATAAAGCTCGAACAGGAACGCAACCCGCTCGGCGTCGCTCTTGAATCCTTTCTTGCCGTAGGCGGCGTCGACCGCGGCGTCGAGTGCCTTATGCGCCTCCAACAATGCGGGCGGCATCGTCAGCGGGTCATAGAGGTCAGCCAGCGACGACCCCGGGAATGACGCTCGGGCGTCGAGCAAGCCCTGCGCTGCGGCCTCGATCTTGGCGCGCTGGGCGTCGGTCGGCGCTTCGGGCCAAGGAAAGTGGTTGTAGACGATGTCCTTCGAGTAGCGAAAGTCGCTCTTCAGGCGGCCACAGGTGTAGCGGACCCAGGCGTTGTGCATCGTCGATGCCAATACACCAAAGTGAAAGAGCGTTGCGCCCGGCATCACGAACAGCAGGTCGCTCGCAAGCGTCGATGCATGGAGGTAACCGATTGGCACAAACGCGCGCTTCTCTGATGAAACCTTGGCGATTACGAGGTAGTCGTTGGCCGGGATATTTTCGACATGAAACCGGGTCGGCGTCGCTGCAAGGCGTCGCGTCGGCTCGCTCTTGCTGGCGAGCCTGAATTTCCGTACCGCTTCAACACGCTTCATCGCCTCGGGCATGCGGCGCAGCGCACTCGGTGGACACTCTCCGAGTCACAGGCACCAGCGCTCGTAGCCGTTGATGAACTCGTCCGCGCCAAGCCAGCGGCGAAAGTAAGGCGCGGCCTGCGGCTCGTGCTTGAGGAACGCGATCTTCTCTTCGGACGTGAACAAGTAGTTGCCGTCGTCGATCGGTTTGTTGCCGATGCCGATCTCGGGGACACGGCAGATCGGCGACTGACGAGATGGAAGGGTGACGTCCGGAGCATCGACCAGGTACGGGTTGATGTTCTTCGCGCCGATCGCATGCGGCTCGCCGCGGATGTCGTCGTACTCGAAGATCGTTCGCCGTTCCGGTACTCGATAGCCGAAACCGACGATCACGCAATGCACGGCGGCCATCCCGCGGGCCTCATTGCTCCACCGGAAGGTTCGGTGGGCGAAGCGTATCTTCAGGCCCTGCCCAAGGAGCCAGCTCCAGAGAACGCCGGGCTGCTCGCCCTGAGTGATGCTGTTGGTTGATACCAGTGCGCAATCGATCGAAGTGTTTTGCATGAACTGCGCCGCGATGACGTACCAACTCGCGACGTAATCGAGTGTTCCGCTGTTGGGGATGTGACCGACGACTGCCTTCATCTCGGCGCGTTGATGGTCGTTCAAGAGCTTCGACCCCACAAACGGCGGATTCCCCAGCACATAACTGCACCGTTCCGCCGGAAGCACGTCGTTCCAGTCGAGACGCAATGCGTTTGCGTGATGAATGTGCGGTGACGTGGTGAGCGGGATGCGCGCGAAATACAGTCCGAACTCCTCGGCCACCTTCTGGTTCATCTGGTGGTCGATCAGCCACAGCGCCACTTGCGCAATCTGCGCCGGGAATTCCTCAATCTCGATGCCGTAGAACTGGTCGACGTTCAGGCTGACCTGCTGGTGCAGATTGGCCTCGAACAGTCGCGCGCTTCGTGAATCCTTCAAGTTGACCGATGCACGCAGTACTTCGAGTTCCAGCAGCCGCAGCTCGCGATACGTGATGACGAGAAAGTTGCCGCAGCCGCAGGCGGGATCGAGGAAATTCAGTTGCCGCAGCCGCTTGTGGAATTCGAGCAGCCGCGCGCGGTTGCCCTTGATGCGTTCGAACTCGGCCCACAGGTCGTCGAGGAACAGCGGCTTGATCAGCTTGAGGATGTTCCTCTCGCTGGTGTAGTGCGCGCCGAGGTTGCGTCGCGCCTTCGGGTCCATGATCGACTGGAACAGCGCGCCGAAAATGGCCGGGCTGATCGCGCCCCAGTTCAGCGCGCAGCAGTCGAGCAGCGCCGCGCGCATCGCGGCGTCGAAGGCCGCGATCGGCAGCGTCTCCTCGAACAGGCGGCCGTTGATGTATTCGAACGCCGCGAGCTGCTCGTCGAGACTGCGCAGACGCTTGTCGCGCGGCGTGTTCAGCACCTGGAACAGCTCGGCCAGCCGCGGGCCGAGATCGGAGCCGTCCTCGGCGGTGCGCGTCTCCAGCCACTCGCGAAAGCTTTGCAGCTCGAAGATGCCGGTGTCGTCGGCGAACAGGCAGAACAGCAGCCGCACCAGCAGCACTTCGAGCGGGTGGCCGACGAAACCCGCCGCCTTGAGCTGGTCGTGCAGGCGGCCCATCGTCTCGGCCGCCTTGATGTTGACGGGGTCCTGCTCGCGGATCGTCTGCGGCGTGTAGCCGGCGATGAATGCGAAATGCTTGATCCGCTTGGGTAGCTCGGCCAGCTTGAATTCGATGTATGGCGGCGCGTCCGACTCGGCTTCGAGGTCGTACAGGCGAAAGCGCGCGAAGTCGCTGACCAGCACGTAGCGCGGCAGGTCGCGGTCCTTCAGGCCAGGGAAGTAGTCGAGCGCCTGCTGATGCGCGCGTTCGAGGTCCTTGCCGCGCGACTTGTGCTCGACGAGCAGCGTGCCCTTCCACAGCAGGTCGATGTAGCCGTCGCGGCCATCGACTTTCTTCACGCGCCGCTCGAAACTCGCGACGCGCCGGCGGGGGACGCCGAAGACGTCGAAGAACGCATCCCAGAAGCTCTTGGCGTCGGCGTCCTCGCTCTCGGCGTGTTTCCAGTCGCGGGCAAAGGCGACAGAGCGGTCGCGGATTTCGTTCCAGGAAAGGGGCATCGATCAAGACTGAGGTCGGGCGGGCGCATTCTCGCGGAAACCGGCGTTCGCGGCGAGTCGACAGCGGCGTATCCGTATGCCCGTGTGCACTCGGCTGCCTTCCCCGACTACGCGGCGGTCAGCCCGCAAGCGCGGGCCGTCAAGCACAATGGCGCCACCGCAACGACTGCAAGGCGACCCGAAGATGAGCGCGACATCGAACTGGCTGCTGTGGGCCATGCTTTCCGCGGTGTTCGCGGCGCTGACGGCGATCTTCGCCAAGATCGGGCTGGAAGGCATCGATTCCGATCTCGCGACGCTGGTTCGCACCGTCGTCATCTTCGGCGTGCTCACCGCCTTCGTGGTGCTGACGGGCAAGTGGAGCAACCCGTTGGCACTGTCTTCGAAGACCTGGCTGTTTCTCGTGCTGTCCGGGCTGGCGACGGGCGCTTCATGGGTGTGCTACTTCCGCGCGCTGAAGATCGGCGAAGCGTCCAAGGTCGCGCCCGTGGACAAGTTCAGCGTGGTGCTGGTTGCGCTGTTTGCGGTGTTGCTCCTCGGCGAAAGGCCGTCGCTGCGTGAATGGGCCGCAATCCTGCTGGTCACCCTCGGCGTGGTCGTGCTCGCGCTCAAGTGAGGAACTTCTATCAGCGCCGCAGCGGTCGCATCTGCATTTCGCGCGGGACGACGTGTGGCACAATTTGCGCCGGAGATGGCATTCCTCCTCTAACCGCCGCCCCCGCGGCTGATGATGCCTGCGCAGTTTGACCGCATCGGCGGCGCGCGTAGGCTTTCTGCCCCGTCCGGTCGAATTGCGTGACGATTCCGACCGTGAGGACCGCGATGGGAGCGACCGGATTCCTGGCTGTGGGCATGGGCGCCGCGATCGGCGCGTGGTTGCGCTGGTTTCTCGGCGCGCGCCTGAACGCGCTATGGCCGTTGCTGCCGCCGGGCACGCTGGCGGCGAACCTGCTCGGCGGCTACCTGGTCGGCGCGGCGATCGCGCTGATCGATCGCGCCGAGGCGCTGCCGCCCGAAGTCCGCCTGTTCGTCGTCACCGGATTTCTCGGCGGACTGACCACGTTCTCGACCTTCTCGGCCGAGGTCGCAACGCAGTTCGGGCGCGGCGCGATCGCGTGGGCGCTCGCGGCGATCGGAACCCACGTAGCGGGGTCACTGGCGCTGACCGCGCTCGGCTTCGCGACCGTACGATTGCTGACGGGAGCGTGACGATGAACGACTGTCCGTTCTGCCAGCCGACGCAGACGCTGCTCGAGCAACCGCTCGCGTACGCGCTCGCCGATCGCTATCCGGTCGCGCCGGGGCATACGCTCGTCGTCGTGCGTCGCCACGTGGCGGACTTCTTCGACACGACGGCCGAAGAGCAGCAGGCGCTGTTCGCGCTGCTGCGCGACGCGCGCCGGCTGCTCGATGCGCGCTATGCACCGCAGGGCTACAACATCGGCGTCAACGTCGGCGAGGCCGCCGGCCAGACGGTGCCGCACGTGCACGTCCATCTGATCCCGCGCTACGCCGGCGACGTGCCCGACCCGCGCGGCGGCGTGCGCGCCGTGATTCCGCATCGACAACGCTATTGAACGGAGAACGCCATGGAAGGCTCGTTCCTGCGCTTTTACGTCACGCAAAGCCATAAGCTGCACGGACTGCCGCTGTGGGAGTGGCTGCTGCACACCGCGAACAAGATGGGCATCCGCGGCGGCTCCGCATTTCACGCGATGGCGGGATTCGGGCGCAAGCACGTGATGCACGAAGACCGCTTCTTCGAACTCGGCGGCAGCCTGATCGTCGAGGTCGAATTCATCGTGACCGCGGAAGAGCGGCAGAAGCTGTTCGATCGGCTCGCACAGGAGGACATCCATCTCTTCTATGCCGACATCCCGGCGACGTTCGGCGTGCTGACGCCGGCGAAGGACAAGGCGAAGGGCGGCCAGCCATGACCGGGATCTGGGCGCAGGCGTCGCTGTGGCTCGGGCTGGCGCTGGTGGCGTCGCTGCTGTCGATCTGGCTGCGCGTGGCCACCGCGCTGTCGGAAATCGTCGTCGGCACGGTGGCGCAGCTCGTGATCGGCGCGGCGCTCGGCGGCGCGCTGCTGGCGGGCGACGCCACGTGGATCAAGTTCCTGTCGGGCGCAGGCGCGATCCTGCTGACCTTCCTCGCCGGCGCGGAGCTCGACCCGGTGGCGTTCAAGGCGCAGTGGAAGGCGACCACCGGCATCGGGCTGATCGGCTTCACCGCACCGTTTCTCGTCTGCGCCGCCGGCGCGCACTGGCTGCTCGGCTGGGGTGTGCAGGCGAGCTGGCTCGCCGGCGTGGCGATGTCGACCACGTCGGTGGCGGTCGTCTACGCGGTGATGCTGGAGTTCGGCCTCAACAAGACCGATTACGGCAAGGGCGTGCTGGCGGCGTGCTTCGTCAACGATCTGGCCACCGTGATCGCGCTCGGCCTGCTGTTCTCGCCGTTCACGTGGAAGACCGCGGTGTTCGTCGTCGGCATGGTCGCCGCCGCCTTCGTGCTGCCGCACGCGGTGCCGAGGTTCTTCCGGCGCTTCGGCAACCGGCCTTCGGAGCTGGAGGCGAAGTTCCTGATGCTGTGCCTGTTCGCGTTCGGCGCGCTGGCGGGGTGGGCGGGCAGCGAGGCGGTGCTGCCCGCGTACCTGATCGGCATGGTGCTGGCGGGCACCGTGGGCCGCGACCACGCGCTGGTGCGGCGGCTGCGTACGCTGACGCTCGGGTTCCTGACGCCCTTTTACTTCATCCGCGCCGGCTCGCTGGTGTCGCTGCCGGCGCTGATGGCGGCGCCGCTCGGCTTCGTCGTGCTGCTGCTGCTGAAGATGGCCGCCAAGCTGACCGGCGTCTATCCGACCACGCGCTACTACAAGGCGCCGCGACAGGAGGCGATGTACACCACGCTGCTGATGTCCACCGGACTCACCTTCGGAACGATCTCGGCGCTGTTCGGGTTCTCGCACGGCGTGATCGATCAGGCCCAGTACTCGGCGATCGTGGCCGCGGTGATCGCGAGCGCCGTGGTGCCGACGCTGATCGCCAACGCGTTCTTCCTGCCGCGCCACCTGCTGTGCCGGGACGAAGAGGAAGCGATGCCCGCCACGCAGATTCCCGTACCTCAGACCACTCTCCGGAGGACGCCATGATCCGCCGCATCCTGCTCGGCTACGACGGCTCGGAGATTTCGCGCGAGGCGTTCGCGTTCGCGCTCGATCTGGCGCGCAGGTACGACGCCGAGCTGCACGTGCTCGCGGTGGCGCGCCCGCTCGAATACGCCGACGACGTCGAAGCCGAAGCGGTGATCGAGAACTCGCGCCGGCACTACGACAAGGTCCTCGGCGCGCTGCGGCCAATGCTCGCCGGCGAACCGGTCAAGAGCGAGCTGCACGTCGTCGTCGGCCATCCCGCCGAGCAGATCGTGCGCTACGCGGAGGGCCACGGCATCGACCACATCGTCGTCGGCCACCGCGGGCACACGCGCTTCGACCGCTGGCTGATCGGCTCGGTCGCGCGCCAGGTGATCGCGTACGCGCATTGCGCGGTCACGGTGGTGCGCAAGTAGTCGGCCGCACCGAGTTGCGGCCCGGGCGTTCCGCGCGCCCGCTTGTCGCCGCGCTCGCGGACAACGCAACCGCGGCCAGCAACGAAAGGAGGAGGCGGTTCATCGAGCGCTTTCAGTAGAAGTACGGTGCGACAAACGGGAACAGCAGCAGGGCCTTGATCAGCACGACCGAGCCCCAGAAGACGACGCGTTGCCGTCGCAGCACGGCGGGCGCCGCGCAGGCCCGCCCCGGCGCGCAGCGGCGCGGCACGATGTACATGCGGTGAAACGCGAGCCCGACCAGTCCCAGCGCGACCACGAGGAAGAACGGTTGCAGCGGTTCGATCAGGCGCAGGCGCGCGGCCCAGACGCCGCCGGCGCCGAGCGCGACCAGCAGCAGCGGTCCGGCACAGCACGCGCTTGCGCCAAAGGCGGCGAGCACTCCGGCCAGCAGCGGTGCGCGTGCGTCGGCGGTCGGGGTCGACACGGGTTCGACCTGCATGGCGCGTAGCCTACACTCCGTAGCGGGCTACGGAGTCAAGCCGGAGCTCGGGAGGGCCTTTGACGGACGATCCGCAATTGACGATCGGCGCGCTCGCAGCGACCTCGGGCGTGCACGTGGAAACGATCCGCTACTACCAGCGGCTCGGCCTGGTCGACGAGCCGCGCCGGGCCGCCGGCGCCATCCGCCGCTACGACGCACGCACGGTGGCGCGGCTGCGCTTCATCCGGCGCGCGCAGCAGCTCGGATTCACGCTGCAGGAAGTGCGGCAACTGCTGCAACTCGAAGACGGCGGGCGCTGCGGCGCCACGCGCCGGCTGGCGGAAATCAAGCTGGCGCAGATCGAGGCGCGCATCGCCGACCTGTCGCGCATGCGCAGGCTGCTGAAGACGCTGATCGGCGCGTGCGCGAGCAGCCGCATCGCGCCGGCCTGCCCGATCATCGACGCGCTCGGCGCCGACGGCGCACGCGTCAAGTGGCGCCGCTGACACGCGGGCGGCGCGCGACCACGGTTCGGAACACCTTGACCGTGTCGCGCGGCGCCGGAAAGCGCGCGTCGTCGCAGCGGACGATCTCCCAGCCTCCGAACAGCTGCATCACGCGCTCCGGCGCGAACAGGCAGTACGCGTCCGGATCGAACATGTCCATGAAGGTCGTGCCGCGCGTGAGCACGTTGACGATCAGCGTGCCGCCGGGCCGCAGCGCGCGCCGCAGCCGCAGCAGCAGCGCTTCCGCCGTCGCGCAGTCGAAGAACATCAGCAGGCCGATGCAGGCGATCGTGTCGTACGCGCGCGCCGGCTGCCACGCGACCGCGTCGGCGAGCTGCGCGGCGACCGGCAACCCCGCGTCGGCGGCGCGCTCGCGCAGGCTCGCGATCGCGTGCGGGCTGGCGTCGAGCGCGTCGACGCGGCAGCCGCGTCGCGCAGCGGCCAGCGCGAAATTGCCGAGCCCGCAGCCGAAGTCGAGCACGTCGCCGCGTGCGTACTCGAGCGCGAGCGTCTCGAACGGGTTCAGATCGAACGCTCGCGCGCGCGTCTGCTCCTCGAACTGGCGGTCGAAGAATTCGATCGAGCGGTTGACGGCACAGCACACGCGCGCAGCGTAGCGCTGCGCGCGGCTGGCCGCTACGCCTCAGCGCATCGCCACTTCGCGCTCGATCACGCGGCTGACGAGCTTCATGTCGGTCGCCGCGAACCTGGCGTAGACCGCCCGGCCGCGCTTGTCGGTGGCCCAGACCTCGTAGCAACCTTCGCCGGCGCGAATGTGCGCGACCCTGTAACCCATCGCCTCGGTCGCGGCGCGCGCGTCGGCCTCGGGTTTCCACTGTTCGCGCGGCACGCGCGGGCAATCCTCGGACGCGAGCGCAAGCCCGCCGAGCGATGCGAACATGAGGCCGATCAGGGCCGACGCGATGAATCGTGATTTCATACCATCTCCTTCGGGCTGGATTCGCCTCCTCGGCGATCGGACCGACAAGGTACGGGCCGGACCTGAAGCAGATCTGAAGGAGCGGATGTGCGATTGCTGCTGGTGGAAGACGACCGCACGCTCGGCGATGCCGTGCGCGCGCACCTCGAAAGCGACGGCCACGTGGTCGACTGGGTCACGACGGCCGCGCAGGCGCGTGCCGCGGCGAGCGACGAGTTCGACGCGATCCTGCTCGACTGGCAGTTGCCCGACGGCTCCGGCGTGCAGTGGCTGCGCGACCTGCGCGCGAAGAACGGCGCCAACCGCACGCGGCCGGTGCTGATGCTGACCGCGCGCGACCTCGTCGCCGACCGCGTGCAGGGGCTCGACGCCGGCGCCGACGACTACCTGGTCAAGCCGTTCGAACTGGCCGAACTCACGGCGCGGCTGCGCGCGCTCGCGCGCCGCGCCAGCGGGCCGACCGAGACGCTGCTGCGCGCGGGCCGGATCGAAGTCGACCCGGCGGCGAAGATCGTGCGCGTGGGAGACAAGCCGATCGACGTCACCGCCAGGGAGTTCGCGCTGCTCGAAGCGCTGGTCCGCCGCAGCGGGCGCATCGTGTCGCGCGGCGATCTGGAAGGGCTGCTGTACGGCTTCGGCGCCGCGGTGGACAGCAACGCGGTCGAAGTGCACGTGTCGAACCTGCGGCGCAAGCTCGGCCGCGAGGCGATCGAGACCGTGCGCGGCCTCGGCTACCGGATCGCGCCGTGATGCAGGGCGGACGCGCGCCGTCGATCAACCTGCGCCTGACGCGCGCGGCACTGGTCGCGGTGCTCGCGGGCGCGGTGGTCGCCGCGGTCGTCGCCGCGGCCGCGGTGCGCCGCCAGGTGTACGAGCTGATGCAGTCGGCGCTGGAGGAGACCGCGCAGGTGCTGAGCGTGCTCGCCGACGAAGAGCACGAGCTGATGGAGCACGCCGAGGGGCGCGCGCTGCCGGCCTCGCCGCACGACGAGCATCTGCTGTGGCAGGTGCGCGCGCGCGACGGCCGGCTGCTGGCGCGTTCGCACGAGGCGCCCGACGTGGCGTGGAGCGCGCCGCTGCGCCAGGGTCATGCCGAAGTGGCGGGGCTGGCGGTGTACACGCAGCACGGCAGGCGGCTGTGGGTGCAGGTTGCGCAGCCGCTCGCGCAGCGCGACGAGGCGCAGCGCAAGGCGGCGCTCGCGACTGCGCTGGTCGTCCTCGCCGGCGGCGCGGCGGCCGCGCTGTGGGTCGCGCTGAACGTGCGGCGCGAACTGCGGCCGGTGTCGCAGCTGGCGCACGACGTGGAAGCGATGCAGCCGGGCGTGCGCGCCGGCGCGCCGCCGCATTCGCCGCGGCGCGAGCTGCAACCGGTGTACGCCGCGCTCGACGGCCTGCAGCAGCGGCTGGCGGAAAAGCTCGCCGCCGAACAGGCGTTCTCCGCGCACGCCGCGCATTCGCTGCGCACGCCGCTCGCGGGGCTGACCGCGCAGCTCGAGGTCGCGGCCGCGCAGGCGCCGGGCGACGTCAAACGGCGCATCGCGCTGGCGCTCGACGCCGCGCGGCGGCTCAACGGCGTGATCGCGGCGCTGCTGGCGATGGGACGCGCGGCCAAATCGACGACGACGCGCTTCGCGCCGCGCGAACTGGCGGGCGTGCTGACCGGCCGGCAGATCGCGATCGACACGCGCGCGCTCGGCGACGCGCCGGAACTGGAAGGCGACATCGACCTGCTGACCGCCGCGCTCGCCAACCTGGTCGACAACGCGGTGCGCCACGGCGCGCAGACCGCGCGCGTGGCGGCGGCGCGCGACGGCACGCTGCAGTCGATCGCAGTGGTCGACGACGGCCCCGGCGTCACGCCCGATCAGCTCGAACGGTTGCGCGCGACACTGGCGCGCGGCGGCGGCTCCGAGCTCGGCCTGGGGCTGGCGCTGGCCGCCGCGGTCGCGCGCGGCCACGGCGGCACGCTCGCGATCGAGTCGCCGCCGCGCGGTGAGTCACGCGGGTTCGCGGCGCGGCTCGAGTGGCCGGCGAATGCATAGGCATTGTCTTCCCGGCGAAGGCCGGGACCCAATTTCGAGCGCAACAGATCAGGCCCCCGCCGTCGCCGGGGCGACGGGGCCCACTCAAGCTTCGGGCAGGGCCTGCGCCGGGGCGACGACTTGCGCCGTCCGCGCCGCCAATACCTTGTCGATCCGATGCCCGTCCATGTCGACGACCTCGAAGCGCCAGCCATCCCATTCGGCGTGGTCGCCGGTGCGCGGCACGCGGCCGAGCAGCAGCATCATCATTCCCGACAACGTGTTGTAGCGGCCAAGGTCCTCGTCGGGCACGCGCGCCAGTTCGAGGCGGTCCTTCAGCTCGGGGATCGGGATCATGCCGTCGAGCAGCCACGAGCCATCCTTGCGCGGCACCGCCCACGCGTCCTCGCTGCGCGGCGGCTTGAACTCGCCGGCGATCGCCTCGAACACATCCTGCGGCGTGACCAGTCCCTGCACCTCGCCGTACTCGTCGACCACCAGCGCCATATGCGACGGCGCCGCGCGGAAGTTTTCCAGCAGCTCCATGCCGGTCAGCGACTCGGGCACGAACACCGGCGGCTGCAGCGCCGCCGCCAGGTCGATCGCGCCCTTCTGCACCGACTGCTGCAGCAGTTGCCTCGCGGCGACGATGCCGACCACGTCGCGCATGCCGCCGCGGCACACCGGAAAGCGCGCGTGCTCGCTGGCGGCGATCTTCCGCAGGTTCTCCTCCAGCGGATCGTTCAGATCGAGGTACACGATGTCGGAGCGCGGCGTCATCAGCGACGCGATCTGGCGGTCGTCGAGGCGGAACACGTTGCGCACCATGGCGCGTTCCTGCGCGTCGATCACGCCGGACTCCGAGCCTTGTTCGATCAGCGCGTGGATCTCCTCTTCGGTGACGGCGCCGGCGGTCGAAGCGCGCGCGCCAACCAGCCGCACGATCAGGTCGGTCGAACTCGCCAGCAACTTGACGAACGGATTGGCAATCGACGCCAGCAGCCGGATCGGCCGCGCGACGCGGCGCGCGATGCCCTCGGGGCTGATCTGCCCGATCCGCTTGGGCACCAATTCACCCAGCACGATCGAGCAGTAGGTGACGATCACCACCACGAAGCCGGTGGCGAGAATGCGCGCCACGTCGTGCTCCATCCAGCGCGCGAGCCATTCGGTCAACGGTGCGGCGAACGCGGCCTCGCCGACGATGCCGGACAGGATGCCGATCGACGTGATGCCGACCTGCACCGTCGACAGCACGCGCGTCGGATGCTCGTTCAGCGCCAGCGCGACCGCGGCGCCGGCATCGCCCTCGTCGACCAGCGCCTGCAGGCGGGTCTTGCGCGCGGTGACCAGCGCGATCTCGGTCATCGCGAAGGCGCCGTTCAGCAAAATCAGTGCGAGCAGAAAGAGGACTTCCATGGCGCGTTCCCGGTGGACAGCGAAAGTCAGTGCGGATGAGCGTGGTGAATGTCCGGCACGTGCGGATGCGAATGGCGCCGCGGCGCGTGGCGGTGCCAATGGCTGTGTTCCCCCTGCGGCATCGGCACGTGCGCGTGATCGTGGTGGCCGTCGTCATGGCGGTGCGCGTGTTCGTGCTCGAGCGCCTCGTGTTCGTGATCGTGCGCGTGCGCTTCGGTCAGATGCAGCACGACGCCGGCCGCCATCAGCGCCCCGCCCGCCGCCAGCGCCCAACTCGCGCAACGGTCGCCCAGCGCGAGCGCCGCAGCGGCGCCGATGAAGGGTGCCGCGGCGAACACCGACCCGGTGCGCGCGGCGCCGAAGGTGCGCTGCGCCAGCAGATAGAAGCGCAGGCTCAGCCCGTAGCCGGTCGCGCCGACGATCAGCAAGCCGAACGCCGCCGCAGGCACGGGCCGCGGCTCGGCCGCGAGCAGCGCGAGCGCGAACGTCGCCGCCGCGCCGAGCGAGGCCTTGGCCAACACCACGCGCCCCGGGTCGCGCTCGGCCAGCGCGCGCGACAGCGCGTTGTCCATGCCCCACGCGGCTGTGGCGGCGAGCACCGCGAGCAGGCCGGCCAGCCCGGCCTGACCGCCGCGCCCCTGGTCGAGCACCAGCACCGCGCCGCCGGCCAGCAGCAGCAGCAGCGCGGTCCACACGCGCGCGCCGATCGCCTCGCGGTACAGGCACCACGCGAACAGCGCGGTGAACAGCGCCTCCAGCGTCAGCAGCAGCGACGCGCCGGTCGCGCTCGCGCGCTGCAGGCCCCACGCGAGGGCGACCGGCGCCAGCACCGCGCCGACCGCCGCGATCGCGACGAGCCGCGCCGCATCGCCGCGTGCGAGCCGCGCCTCGCGCTCGACCGGCTGCCGCAGCGACGCGCCGACCGCCGCCGCGCCCGCGTACAGCAGCGCGGCGGTCGTGAACGCGCCGACGCCGCGCCCGAACAGTTGCACCAGCGGCGTGCTGACACCGAACATCGCCGCCGCCGCCAGCGCGAGGACGCCGCCGCGCAGCGCGGGGTGGCGCGTGGGTTCTCGGTCGGCGCTCATGCGAACGCCCAGTCTGCCACGCGGCGAAGAGGAAGGTGGCGTTCCCGCCCCGATCGTCGTGAGGGCGGGACTGACACCCGACCGCGGGGCGCCCTCGCGCGTCCCGTCATCGTCAAAACCAGTCGGCGTTCGGCGACGGAATCATCCACGGCACCTCGATCGCGAGCAGCGTGACCCGCACGACGCCGATCAGCCCGATCGCCGCGCCCGGCAGCGACTCGAGCATCCGCACGACGAGCACCGGCGCCAGCGCGTTCCAGCTGAACACGTGGCCCACTTGCTCGGTGGTCGGGGTCCCGTCATGGGCAGCGCCACCGGTCGTGAGCGCATTGGCCATGGAAGTCTCCGGTAACAAGACGATCGGGAAAATGCCAAGACCTGATCCTGCTCAAATCAAATTGTCTGCGGCCCGCGGCCGGAGTTCGCCTGCCAAGTCATGGCATTGGTCAGGCCAGTGGGCCAGAAGCGGGGCCGCAGCGCATTTTGACCGCCGCGACCACGGCCTGCGGCAGCTGCGCGGCGAGTTCGCGCATCGACACCAGGATCAGTCCTGCCAGCGGCAGATCGGCGGACGCGAGCGCCTCCTGACCAATGCGCGTCAGCAGGATGACTCCGGCTTTCGGATCGTCGCGCCGCAGTTCCATGGCGAGCGCAATCGCATCGTCGTGCGCCAATTCGAGATCGATGATGACCGCGTGGATGGGATTCGAGCGGGTCAGTGTCACGGCCTGCGCGCGATCGATCGCTTCGGCGAGTTCGACAGCGATGAAATGAGCGCGCAGCAGTTGCGCGATCTGCCGGCGCGTCTCGTCATGGTCCGTAACCAGCAGCAGACGCAGCGCCGCAGTCACGTTCGCTTCGATCAAGGTGTGGCGGCGCCGCATGCATCGACAGTAGCGACATGCCGCGCCAAAGGCTGTCGGGAATTCTCGTCAGCCGATCACTTCTCGATCGAAATCAGGCCTTCCCGCACCGCCAGCTTCACCAGTGCCGTGACGTCGGCCACCCCGAGCTTGTGCATCAGGCGGGAACGGTAGGTATCGACGGTCTTGGCGGACAGATTGAGCATGCGGCCGATGTCGGCGCTGCTCATGCCTTCGCAGACCAGCCGCATCACCTGCCGCTCGCGCGTCGACAGCGCATCGAGCAGCTGCCTGCCCGGCGCGGCCAGGAGCGCCTCGAGCGCCTCGCCGGTCAGCTCATCGGGCAGAAAGCGCCGTCCTGCGTGCACGGCGCGCACGCCGTCGATCACGGTCGCGGCGGCGCTGCCCTTGCGAACGAAGCCGCGCGCGCCCAGTTCGAACGCGATCCGAACGTGCTCGGGCGCCTCGTTCATCGTCAGCACCAGCACCGCCGGCGCGAGGTTGCGCCGCTGCAGTTCGCGCAGCACGTCGAAGCCCGACATCAGCGGCAGGTTCAGGTCGAGCAGAACGACGTCCGGCTTGTACCGCACGATCTGCTGCACGGCGGCCACGCCGTCGGCCGCCTCGGCGACGACCTCGATGTCGCTCTGCGCCGCGAGCACCGCGCGCATGCCGTCACGCAGCACCGCGTGATCGTCGACGATCAGCACGCGAATCATTGCGCCTCCGCCGTTGCCGGCAGTGCCGCCGCGGCCGGACAGGTCGCGGTGACCGTGGTCCCGTGGCCGATCGCAGCGTCGATGTCGAGCGTGGCGCCGATCAGCGCGGCGCGTTCGCGCATCCCGGTCAGCCCGAGATGCCCATGCGGCGGCTCGCAGCCGGCGCAAAAGCCGACGCCGTCGTCGCGCACGACCACACGCGTGCGCACTTCATCGATATACAGTTCGACCGTGATGCGGTGCGCCTGCGCGTGCAGCAGCGCATTGGCCAGCGCCTCGCGCGCGATGTAGAACAGGCCGAACTCCGCGGACGGCGCCAGGCGCTGCGGCGGCCATGCGGCCGCGCTGGGTGGCGCGAGCAGTTCGATCTCGACCCGCGGGTGCAGCGCGCGCCGGCTCTCGATTTCCTGCCGCAACGCCGCGCGCAGGCCGAACTCGGCGAGCAGCGGCGGACGCAGGTCGGTCAACAAACCCCGCACTTCGGTCAGCGCCTCGTCGAGACTGTCGACGACGCGGCGCAACGCGCTTCGCTGGCCGTCGGCCATGCGTGCGGCGTCGCCCTGCAGCAACACGCCTTCGACGCCGAGCTTCGCCGCCGCGAGATTCTGCGCAAAGCGGTCGTGCAGCGTCTGCGCCAGCGCCTTGCGTTCCTCTTCTTCCTTGGTCATCAGCCGCCGCGCCAGGTCCGCGAGCTGGCGCTCGTGCGCCTCGACCTGGCGCTGCGCGCGCAGCCGATCGGTCACGTCGACGAACATCAGCAACAGGCAATCGGCGCCGCCGAAGTCGATGCGGGCGGCGCTGAACTGCGTGTCGCGCCGTTCGCCGCTGCGCGTCCGGACGCGGCCCTGGGTAGCCACGACCGTGCGGCCGCCGCGCAGATCGTCGAGCAGTCGTTGCCGCCCTGCGGGGTCCGTCCACATACCGAGATCGAGCGAAGTGCGGCCGATCAGTTCCTCGCGCCGGTAGCCGACCATCGTGCAGAAGGCATCGTTGACCTGGATGAAGCGCCCGATGTCGAGTTCGCTGATCGACATGGCCTCCGGCGCGTGGCGGAACAGCGTTTCGAAACGCGCGAGCGCCGCGAGCCGCTCCGCCTCGGCGCGCTTGCGCTCGGTGATGTCGGTGATCGAGCCCGCCATCCGCAACGGCTTGCCCTGCGCATCCCATTCGGCCTGTCCGCGCGTCAGGATCCAGCGGTACTCGCCGCTCTTGTGGCGCATGCGCAGCTCCAGTTCGTAGGGCACGCGCTGCTCGAGGTGCCGGCGGATCGCGTCCGCCGCGAGCGGCCGATCGTCAGGGTGGATGAGTTCGAAGAAGGATTCCTCGCGGTTCGGCAGCTCGTGGTCCTCGAAGCCGAGCAGCTTTTTCCAGCGCGGCGACAGATAGTCCTCGCCGGTATTCGGGTCCCACTCCCAGATGCCGTCATAGGCAGCGTCCACCGCGCGCCGGTAGCGCGCTTCGCTCTCATGCAGCGCCTGCTCGGCCTGCCGGCGTGCCGACAGGTCGCGCACGATGGCGAGATAGGACCCGTTCGACAACGGCCGCGCGCTGACCTCGGCCGGAAACGTCGAGCCGTCCTTGCGCCGGTGCTCCCATTCGGCCAGATGCGGCCTCCCGGCCATCATCGTGGGCACCTCCGCGCTCAGGCGGCTTCGCTCGTGCTCGGCCAGCACGTCGGGCAGCCGCAGTTGCAGCAGTTCCTCGCGCGAGTAGCCCAGCATCTGCAGCCCCGCGGTGTTGGCGTCGAGATACCGATGATCCGGCGTCAGTACGAAGATGCCGTCGGCGGCCTGGTCGAACAGACTGCGCAGGCGCCGCTCGCTGTCGCGCAGCGCCTGTTCGGCGCGCTTGCGCTCGGTGATGTCGTGGAAGTAGATCGACAGACCGTCCGGCGACGGGTAGACGATGTTCTCGAACCAGCGGTCGTAGGGCGGGTAGTAGTCCTCGAAACGAACCGGCTTCTGCTCGGCGAGCGCGCGCTCGTACGCGCGGTGAAAGGGCTGGCCGACGCCCTCGGGAAACTCCGTCCAGATGTGCTTGCCGATCAGGTCCTCGGGCTTGCGGCCGAAGATCTCGCCGGCGCGCGCGTTCACGTACGTGTAGCGCCAGTCGCGGTCGAGCGCGACGAAGGCATCGGTCACGCGCTCGAACGCCTGGCTCAGCAGCACGCGCGCCGCCTCGGCCTTCGCTTCGGCACGCCGGCGTGCCGTGATGTCGTTGATCGCAGACACCGAGTACAGCGGCGCGCCGCTCGCGTCGCGCACCAGCGCCACCGTCAGTTCGACCCCGACGACGGTGCCATCCTTGCGCACGTAACGCCTTTCGAGCGTGAAGCCGGGCAGCTCGCCGGCCAGCAAGCGCCGAGTCAACGCCAAGTCGGCCGCCAGATCGTCCGGATGCGTGAGGTCATGGAAGGTCTTGTGACGAAGCTCCGCCGGCGAGTAACCGACGATCTCGCACAGCTTCGCATTGACCTGCAGGAACCTGCCGTCCGGCGCCACTACCGCCATGCCGACGCCCGCGTGCTCGAACACGGCGCGCAGCGCCGCGTTGTCGGCGCGCGCGGCATCGCCTGGCGGCATGGGGTCGGTTCGCATGGGGCAATGGTATCGAGACGGCACGGGCGATCGTTGTCTCAGCGCATTCGGCGGCGCAGGCCGCGAGAGCGGATGCACGGCGTCGAGTCGACCCATGCCGACAAACCGGATCAAGGTCTCCCGACAGGCGAGCGACGCGGCCCCCGATATTGTGCCGCCATCACGAACTGCTACTGGAATTCCCATGCAACCCGCAGCACCGACAAACGACCGTCACTGCGCGAGCGATTGCGGCGGCCTCTTCGTAGCCGACCGCAGCCAGCTGATCCTCGCGCTCGACGAACGGCTGGCCACGGCCTGCGGCTACCAGGCGCGCGAACTCGCGGGCCGGCCCGTTACAGCGGTGCTCTCGACGGCGCTCGCAGATGTAGACCAGGACCTCGCGCTGCGGCGCTCGGCCGCTGCGGCTGACTCGCCAGCGCGGCAGGTGCTGGTCCGATGCCGCGACGCCACGCTGCGCGCCGCGTCGCTGCGCGTGCGCGCGCTGGACGGCGGCGGGGCGCCGCTGTATGTCGGCTCGGTGAAATTCGCCACACCGGCCGCCGATGAATGTGCGATGCCGGACCCGGCGTGGTTGGCGCGCGACACGGTGACACGCTGGGTCGCGGGCCTCGGTCATGACCTGCGCAATAGCGTGAACGTCGTCGCCGGGGTGGCCCACCTCGGCGCGCGCTTCGGCGCCGGCGCCGATATCGCGAAGCTGATCTCGTACTTCGAGCACATCGAGCGCGCCGGCCTGCGGATGCTCGAGCTTCTGAACATCCTCATCGACCTCGGCCGCCTCGACGCCGGCGCGCTCGCGCCGCGCCGCGAGGCACACGATATCGACGCGCTGATCCGCGAGGTCTGCGGCGAGTTCGAGCCGCTGTTCGCCGAGAAGCCGGTGGCATTGGACTTCGCCCGCGACCCGGCGACGATGGCCGCAGCGATCGACGCCGGCGCGATCGCCCGTGTGTTGGAGAACCTGCTCGGCAATGCACTGAAGTTCACGCCGCCTGGCGGCGCGGTCCGCGTCGACCTGCGGCGGGCCGACGGCTTCATCGAAATCGAGGTCGAGGACAACGGGCCCGGGATTCCGATCGCCGAGCGCGAGCGCATCTTCATGCCGTTCGTGCGGCTGAACGGCGCGCGCTTCGAAGACGGCGCAGGGCTCGGCCTGGCCGTCGCGAGCGAACTGGTGCGGGCGCACGGCGGCCGGATCGACGTCGAGACCGGCACCGGCGGCGGCGCCCGCTTCGTCATTCGTCTTCCGGCCCCGCTCGAGTCCGGCGATGCCGGGCAATGACTCGTTTCCACGGGTCTTTTCGGGCGATCGGTCCGACGCGATTGCGCCAGCATTGAGGCTCCGGGCTGGAGGGCCCGCGATATGAACGCGATCGCTGCGGCGACAGACACAGGCCTGACCGCCGCCGAACGCCGACAGCATGGCAACACCTTCGGTCTCTCCGCCCATTGAACGGCAGGGACTTGTATCCACGAAAGACCGCTGACCTCGCCATGCCTGCGACCGATCCGATCACCGCAACGAATGGCGCTCCCGGCGCCTTGATTCGCGCGCTGGTGATCGACGACTCGCCCGACAGCCGGCAACTGCTGTGCGAACTGCTGCGATGGCACGGCTTCGCGGTCGATGCGTCGGGCGACGGCGCCGAGGCGCTCGCGCAGGCGCGGCGCGCCGCCCCGGACGTGGTCGTGTCCGACCTGCAGATGCCGGTCATGGACGGCTATTCGCTGCTGCGACTGTGGAAGCTGGACGAAACGCTGCGGCGAGTCCCTTTCGTGATCTACACGGGCACCTACACCGAGAGGCGCCATCAGAAACTCGCGCACGAACTCGGTGCCGACGCCTTTCTCGTCAAGCCCTGCGCGCCCGACAGGCTGCTGGACACTCTACACAGCCTGGTCGAGCGCACGCGCGGCGGCGCCACACCCTGCCCGCCCCGGTGCGACGAGGCCACGGCGCTCGCATCCCACAACGAGGTGCTGCTCGACAAGCTGCAGCACAAGGTGCAGCAGCTCGAACAGGTGAACCGCGAGATCGGCGAGACCGCCGACCGCTACCTGCGTCTGTTTGAAACGATCCCGCAGCCGATGTGGGTATACGACCTCGATACGTTGCGCTTCCTCGCGGTCAACGAGGCGGCGATCGCACACTACGGCTACAGCCGCGACGAATTCCTGGCGCTGACGATCGCCGACATCCGCCCTGCCGAAGACGTGCCACGGCTGCTGGCAGGAGTGCGCCGCTCGGTGCACGCGCGCCCAGAGCAACGCGGCCTTTGGCGCCACCGCAAGCGTGACGGCAGCCTGATCGATGTGGAGATCACGTCGAACACGATCGACTTCGACGGCCGGCCGGCGCGCCTCGTGCTGGCCAGCGACGTCACCGCACGGCTGCGCACCGAGCGCACGCTGGCGCGCATCAACCGCCTGCACGCGCTGCTGTCGCAATCCAACCAGCTGCTGGTGCGGGCCGACAACCGCATGGCGCTGTTCGACGGCATCTGCCGCATCGCGGTCGGGCACGGCGGGTTCCGTTTCGCCTGGATCGGGCTCGTCGACGCCGACGGCGCGGTCCACCCGGTCGCGCGCGCGGGCGACGACGCCGGCTACATCGACGCGGTGCATGCGAGCGCCAATGCGTCGGACGAGCGCGGCGCCGGACCGATCGGACGCGCGCTGCGCACCGGCGCGAACACGGTGGTCAACGACTTCCTCACCGACGCGGGGTCCACGCCCTGGCACGACGCGGCGCGCCGCGTCGGCGTCGGCGCGGTGGCCGCGCTGCCGATCCGCAAGAGCGGACGGGTGATCGGCACGATCAACCTGTACGCCGCCGAGACCGATTTCTTCAACGCGAACGAACTGGCGACGTTGTCCGACGTGGCGCACGATGTGTCGCTCGGGCTCGACATGCTGGCGCACCACGAGGAGCGCGCGCACCTGCTCGCCGAGCTGGAATCGGCCGAGCTGCGCTGGCGTTACGCGCTCGACGGCGCGGGCCACGGCGTGTGGGAGTGGAACGCGCAGACCGGCCGCGTGTTCTATTCGCACCAGTGGAAGCGGATGCTCGGCTACGACGACGCAGAGATCGGCGCCACGCTGTCCGAGTGGGAAGGCCGCATCCACCCCGACGACGTCGCGCAGGTCAAGGCCGAGATCCAGCGCCACTTCACCGGCACCACACCGCAGTACCGCTCCGAGCATCGGCTGCGCGGCAAGGATGGGCAGTACCGCTGGATCCTCGACCAGGGCAAGGTGATGACGCGCACGCCCGACGGCAGACCGCTGCTGGCCATCGGCACGCACACCGACATCACCGAACGCAAGCGCACCGAGGAGCGGTTGCGCGACAGCGAGACGCGTTTCCGTGCCGCGTTCGAGCAGGCGTCGGTCGGGATGGCGTACACGTCGGCCCCGGGCGGGCGCTGGCTGCTCGTGAACCAGTGCTTCTGCGACATGCTCGGCTACACGCGCGAGGAACTGCTGGCGCGCAATTTCAGCGACGTCACGCATCCGGACGACTATCCGCACGATGCCGAGCTGGCCCGGCGGATCCTGCGCGGCGAGGTCGATTCGTACGTGCGCGAGAAGCGCTACCTGCGCAAGGACGGGCAGCCGATCTGGGCCAGCGTCACTGCCACCCTGGTGCGCAAGCCCGACGGCACCCCGGACTACCTTGCCGGCGTGATCGTCGACATCACCGAGCGCAAGCGCGCCGAGGCGCTGACGCGCGAGCTGTCGGACCGGCTGCGGCATTACCTCACATCTAGCCCCGGCATCACTTATGCGCTCGCGGTCAAAGGCGCGCAGTTCGTGCCGGAATGGGTCAGCGGCAACGTCGAGCGCCTGCTCGGCTACACGGTCGAGCAGGTGCTCGATCCGGGCTGGTGGCCGGCCCATGTGCATCCGGACGACCTTGACTCCGCGCTGCGCGCGGTGCCGCGGCTGCTGCGCGGCGGCGCGGACGTGCACGAATACCGGATCCGGCGCGCCGACGGCACATGGATCTGGATCAGCGACCGGTTGCGCGTCGAACGCGACGCCGCCGGCGCGCCGCTGCGCATTGTCGGCGCGTGGAGCGACGTGACCGACCGCCACGAGATGCAGCAGCAGCTTGCCGCGAGCGAACGGCGCTTCCGCGCGGCGTTCGAGCAGGCGTCGGTCGGCATGGCGCACACCGCGCCGGACGGGCGCCGGCTGATGGTCAATCAACGGTTCGCCGACATGCTCGGCTATACGCGCGAGGAGCTGCTCGAATCCCCGGTCAAGGACGTCACGCATCCGGACGACTACGACCGAGATTTCGAACTCGCGCAGCGGTTGATCGAGGGCCGCGCCGATTCATACGCGCGCGAAAAGCGCTACCTGCGCAAGGACGGCCAGATCCTCTGGGCCGCTGTTGCCACGACGCTGGTGCGCAAGGCGGACGGCACGCCGGATTACTTCGCCGGCGTGATCGCCGACATCACCGAGCGCAAGCAGGCCGAGGAGGAGTTGCGCAAGCTGTCGCGGGCGGTCGAGCAGAGTTCGGAGGCGATCGTGATCACCGACGCGCAGGGCACGATCGAGTACGTGAACGACAGCTTCACGCGCGCGTCGGGCTACACCCGCGCCGAAGTGATCGGCAACAATCCGCGCATCCTGCAGTCGGGCAAGACGCCGCGCGCGACTTACGAATCGATGTGGGCCGCGCTGCGCGCGGGGCAGCCGTGGGCCGGCGAGTTCCACAACCGCCGCAAGGACGGCGTCGAGTACATCGAGGCCGCGTCGATCAGCCCGATCCGCGCGCCGGACGGACGAATCACGCACTACGTAGCGGTGAAGGAGGACGTGACGGAAAAGCGCCGCATCGCGCGCGAACTGGAGCTGCACCGCGATCGTCTCGAACAGATGGTCGCCGAGCGCACGGCCGAGCTGGAACAGGCGCGCCGGCAGGCCGACGCCGCCAACGAGGCCAAGAGCGCTTTCATCGCCAACATGAGCCACGAAATCCGCACGCCGATGAACGGCGTGCTCGGCATGCTCGAGGTGCTCGAGCGGGGCGAGCTCACCGAGCAGCAGGCCGACATGGTGCGCACGGCGCGCGACTCGGGCCGCACGCTGCTCGGCATCATCGACGACATCCTCGACTTCTCGAAGATCGAGGCCGGTCGGCTGCAGCTCGAGCGCGCGCCGATATCGGTGGCCGACGTGGTCGAAACCCTGTGTGAATCCCTGCTGCCGGTCGCCATTCAAAAGCAGGTCGACCTGTCCGTCTTCGTCGCGCCGGACATGCCCGCGCGCGTGATGTCTGATCCGCTGCGGCTGCGGCAGATCCTGTTCAACCTGATCGGCAACGCGATCAAGTTCTCCGCCGGCCGTGTTGAATGTGCCGGCCGCGTGGCGGTGCGGGTCACGGTGGCGCAGCGCGCGCCGCTGCGGCTGGCGTTCGCCGTGATCGACAACGGCATCGGCATCGCGGCCGAGCACGTCGCGCAGCTCTTCGTCGCGTTCTCGCAGGCCGAGGTTTCGACAACGCGGCGCTTCGGCGGCACCGGCCTCGGACTGGCCGTTTGCAAGCGGCTCGCGGACCTGATGGGCGGGCAGATCAGCGTCACCAGCACGCCAGGTGCCGGCTCGACCTTCATGCTGACGCTGCCGGTTGACGTGCCGGCCGAGCAGCCGCCGCGCGAGCCGCCACGGTTGGCCGGCGTCGAATGTGTGGTCGAAGAGACCGGCGAATTCGACAGCGATGGCCTGTGCGCGTATCTCGAGCACGCGGGCGCACGCGTGCATCGCGCCGCCGACGCGCGCGACGGCGCGCGCATCGCAGCGTCGCTGGCGGGACCGGTGGTGGCGATCCGTCACGCCGCATCCGCGCCTCCGAGCGCGGCGCCCGCCGCACCGCCGGCGACCAATGTGCGGCTGCTGCTGATCACGCGCGGGCGGCGGCGCAAGGCGCGCATCGCGTCGCCGCACTTGGTCACCCTGGACGGAACCGCGCTGCGGCGCGATGCGCTGCTTGCCGCGGTGGCGATCGCCGCCGGCCGCGCAGCGCCGGACCGCGCAATCGAGCCCGCGCGCGTCGCGCCGTCCCCGGCCGCGGATTCCGGCCGGTACGACCCGATCCTGGTGGCCGAGGACGACGAGGTCAACCAGCAGGTGATCCGGATGCAGCTGCAACTGCTCGGACACTCTGCCACTGTCGCGCACAACGGCGCCGAGGCGCTGCGGCGGTGGCGCGACGGACGCTTCGCGCTGCTGCTCACCGACCTGCACATGCCGGAGATGGACGGCTACGAGTTGACGCGCGCGATCCGCCGCGAGGAAGCACAGCGCGCGCCGGCAACGCGGTTGCCGATCGTCGCGCTGACCGCCAACGCGCTGCGCGGCGAGGCCGAACGCGCGCGCGCGCTCGGCATGGATGACTACCTGACCAAACCGTTGCAGCTCGAACAACTGCGCGACGCGCTCGCGCGCTGGCTGGCGCGCGACGCCGCGCCGGACGCCGCCGCGCTGGACGTCGCGGTGCTGCAGAAGACGATCGGCGACGATCCGGCGCAGGTGCCGGGCTTCCTGTCGTTCTTCCTGTCGACGGCGCTGAAACAGGCGGGCGAGATCCGCGCGGCGAGCGGCACCGGCGACGCCGCGCAGGCCGGCGCGACCGCGCATAAGCTCAAATCGTCGTCGCGCGCCGTCGGCGCGCTGGCGCTGGGCGAACTGTGCGCTGAACTCGAGCAATGCGGCAAGGCGGGCGAACTCCAAGCGCTACGCGCGCGGCTGCCCGCACTCGACGCGGAGCTGGCGCGCGTGCAGGCGCAGATCGACGCGCTGTGCGGCGCCGTGACCACGTGAGGCGCCGATGCGCGTGCTGCTGATCGACGACGACCCGTTCGCGCTCAGGCTGCTGGCGCGGCAGCTCGATGTGCTCGGCGTCGACGACGTGCAGGCTTGCGACAACGCGCAGAGCGCGGCCGAGCTCGTCGCGCGCGACGCGGCCCCGTTCGACCTGCTGTTCATCGACCTGAACATGCCGGGCATGGACGGCGTCGAGCTGCTGCGCCACGTCGCACGCGCGCATTTCCGCGGCAGCCTGGTGCTGGTCAGCGGTGCCGACGAGCGCATCCTGCAGTCGGTTGAGCGGCTGGCGCGCGCGCACCATCTGCGCGTGCTCGGCACGCTGCACAAGCCGGTCGCGCCGCAGGCGCTGGCGCGCCTGGTCGACGCTGTGCCGACCGAGCCGCGCCATACCGCGCTGCGTCCCGTCGCACGCGCCTACGGCCCGGAGGAGCTGAGCGCGGCGATCACGCTGGGTGAGCTGGTCAACTACTACCAGCCGCAGGTCGACCTGCGGACCGCGCGTGTGACCGGCGTGGAGACGCTGGTGCGCTGGCATCACCCGGTCGACGGACTGGTGCCGCCGGATCAGTTCATCCCGCTCGCCGAGACGCACGGATTGAGCGACGAGCTGGCGCGCTGGGTCATCGCCGCGGCGCTGCATGATGCGCGCCGCTGGCAGGACGCCGGTCTGCCGCTGCGGCTGTCGGTGAACGTGTCGATGGACAACCTGGTCCGGCTCGACTACCCGGACGAGATCGCGCGCGCCGCGGACGTCGCCGGCGTACACGCCGCACAACTGGTGCTCGAGATCACCGAGAGCCAGTTGATGCGCGACCGGCTGGCGCTGCTCGACATCGCCGCGCGGCTGCGGCTGAAGGGCATCGGCCTGGCGATCGACGACTTTGGCACCGGCTATTCGTCGCTGGCGCAGCTAAGAGACGTGCCGTTCGACGAGCTGAAGCTCGAGCGCGGCTTCGTGCACGGGGCGTGCGGCAGTCCGCCGCTGCGGACGATCCTGGAGGCGAGCCTCGCGCTGGCGCGCCAGCTCGGCCTGCGCGCGGTCGCCGAAGGTGTCGAGGACCGCGCCGACTGGGACTGCCTGCGCGCGCTCGGCTGCGACTGCGCGCAGGGCTACTTCATCGGCCGCCCGATGCCGGCCGCAAAATTGCCGGCGTGGCTGCGCGCGTGGCAGGCACGCGCGCTCGAGTTCGCCGAGGTTGCGGCATGACCGCGAACACGCGCATCATGGTCGCGACCGAGGTCGCCACCGACGCCGAGCTGGTGCGCAAGCTGCTGGCCGACGAATTCGAGCACGTCTCGCTGTCGATCAACCCGGACCGCAGCGTGCAGGACTTCGAGAGCCAAAAGCCCGAGGTGCTGGTGCTGGCGTTCAATACGCTGGAGAAGGCGGAGCGCTACTACCTCGGCCTGTACCGGCTGAGCCAGGTGATCCACGCGTTGCCGCACCGGACCGTGATCCTGTGCAACAAGGACGACCTGAAGCGCGTGTACGAGCTGTGCAAGAAGGAGTACTTCGACGACTACATCCTGTTCTGGCCGATGACCCACGACGCGCCGCGGTTGGCGATGTCGGTGCACCACGCGGTACGCCAGATCGAATCCGCCAAGGCGGGCAGAACCGCGCCGAGCGAGTTCGCCGCGCAGGCGCGCCGCATCGCCGAGCTGGAGGTGCAGCTGGCGCAATTCGCCGCGCGCGGCGAGCAGAAGGTCGAGGCGGCGAGCCGCTCGCTGCGCCAGATGGGGCAGGACATCGGCGCCGCGCTCGACGGCTTCTCGCGCAAGCTCGCCGACGGCGATCTGCGCGAGCTGGTCGAGGTGCGCGACCGCCGCGGCTTTGAGCACGAAGTGGCGCGGCTCAAGAGCGAACAGATCGAGCCGAGCCTGCAGCGCGCGACCGAGGCGGTGCAGCCGGTGCGACAGTGGGTCGGCGCGCTGCACAGTGACTTGGCGCCGCAGATCGAATCGGCGCGCGCGCTCGCGTCGCTGGCCGACCAGGTGCGACCGGTCGTGCTGATGGTCGACGACGACGAGTTCCAGGCGCACCTGATGGCGCAGATGCTGGCCGACGCCAAGATGGAGCTGATCCCCGCCTCCTCCGGCACCGAGGCGCTCGCGGTGCTGCGCAAGCGCCGCCCCGACGTGGTGCTGATGGACATCGATCTGCCCGACATCGACGGCGTGGAGGTCACGCGCCGGATCAAGGCGGCCGACGCATTCGCGTC
>JAKOQB010000013.1 GCA_029778535.1 Pseudomonadota bacterium
CGCTCAGCGGCCAGTTCGGGTTCAGCGTTCCGTCGTCGCGCACGAGGCGCCAGATCGGCCAGCGCGGCTTGCGGCGGCGGGCGATGTCCTCGCTCACGGCGCCGGCGACGATCGCGGCGAAGATGCCGGTCGTCATCGGGCAGGTGCGATCGGCCTTGAAGCGCTTGGCGAGGCTCGCGCGCAGTTCGGACAACGTGAGCACCTTGCCGCGCGCGACGCGCGCGACCTCCTCCGCGACCAGCAGCGGCGTCGGGATCAGCAACTGATCTCCGTGTCGTGGATCACGCACCACGCGCGGCTGCAGCTCGGGGCGCAGCTTCATTTCCCAGCCTGAGCCGCTGCGCGCCATTGCCCTGCGCGTGCCCGCCGCTCTCGTCTTCTTGTTGCTGGTCCGCGCTGCGAGCGTCATGGGCGCAAGCTAACGCCGCGCGCTGATCGCCACGCTGACCTAACGCAAACGCCGGTGCACGCGCACGGCGTCGGCTTGGCCGTCCGCAAACAAGATCACATTCAATACGTGTGCAGCTCGGCCGGCAGTCCCGCGTCGCGCAGCGCGCGCAGGATTTCCTCGATGTGTTCCGGTCCCCGTGTCTGCAGCACCATCTCGAGCTGCGCGTTCTGCGCCGGCAGCGTGGTGAACGCGCGCTGGTGCTCGACCTCCTCGATGTTGGCGCCGGTCGCGCCGACGATGGTCGCCGCGCGCGCCAGCTCCCCGGGCACGTCGCGCGTGGCCACCCGGATGCGCGCCAGTCGCCCCGCGCGCACCATGCCGCGCTCGATGATGTCGGCCAGCACCATCGGGTCGATGTTGCCTCCGCTCAGCACCAGGCCGACCCTCCTGCCGGCGAAGCGCTGCGGATGCCGGATCAGCGCCGCCAGCGGCGCCGCGCCGGCGCCCTCGACCACCGTCTTCTCGATCTCCAGCAGCAGCACGATCGCGTGCTCGATGTCGCCCTCTGACACCAGCACGATGTCGTCGACCGTGCGCCGCACGATCTCGCGCGTGATGAGCCCCGGGGACTTGACCGCGATCCCCTCGGCCAGCGACGCGTTGGCGCACGGCATCTCGATGCCCTTGAACAGCGCGTACATCGCCGGGAAGTGCTCGGTCTGCACGCCGATCACCTCGATCCCGGGCTTGAGCGCGCGCGCCGCGATCGCCACGCCGCTCGCGAGTCCGCCGCCACCGATCGCCATGCACAGGCAGTCGAGCTGCGGCTGCGCGGCAAGCATCTCCAGCCCGATCGTTCCCTGCCCCGCGATCACCGCGGCATCGTCGTAGGGGTGCACCAGCGTCAGCCCGCGCGCGGCCGCGACCGCGAGCGCCTCCTCGCGCGCCTCGTCGAACGTGTCGCCGCGCAGGATGATCTCCGCGCCGAAGCCGCGCGTGCGCTCGACCTTGACCATCGGCGTGAAGCGCGGCATCACGATCACCGCCGGCACGCCCATGCGCTGCGCGTGATACGCCACGCCCTGCGCGTGATTGCCGGCGGAAACCGCGATCACGCCGCGCCGCTTCTGTTCGGCATCGAGCTGGGCGAGCCGGTTCAGCGCGCCGCGCTCCTTGAAGCTGGCGGTGAACTGCAGGTTCTCGAACTTCAGGTAGACGTCGGCGCCGGTGATCTGCGACAGCGTGCGCGAGTGCAGGCACGGCGTGTTCTCGATCTGGCCGCGCAGCCGCTCGGCGGCGGCGCGGATGTCGTCGATCGTCACGGGGTCGGTGGCGGGCATCGGGCGATTGTAGTGATGGGCGAACCATGAGGGCGCTCTCCGTACAATCGGCCCGATGCTGGTGCTCTCCAACGTTCGCAAGCGCTTTGGCGCCCGCACGATTCTCGACGGCGTCGATCTGCAGGCCAGCGCGGGCGAGTACGTGGCGATCATCGGCGAATCGGGTTCCGGCAAGTCGACGCTGCTGAACCTGATCGCGGGGCTCGATCTGCCCGACGCGGGCCGCATCGACATCGAAAACCAGTCGCTTTCCGAGCTGTCCGACGACGCGCGCACACGGCTGCGTCGCAGCCGCATCGGCTTCGTGTTCCAGGCGTTTCACATTCTTCCGCACATGACGGTCGCGCAGAACGTCGAGCTGCCGCTGGTGCTGCTCGGCGTGCCGCCGGACGAGCGCGGCGCGCGCGTGCGCGAGCTGATCGCCGCGGTCGGGCTCGCCGGGCGCGAGCAGTCGCCGCCGCGCGAACTGTCGGGCGGCGAACTGCAGCGCGTGGCGCTGGCGCGCGCGCTGGTGCATCGGCCCGCGCTGGTGCTGGCCGACGAGCCGACCGGCAACCTCGATCCCGATACCGCCGACACCGTGCTCGCGCTGATCGCCGGCACGGTCCGCGGCCGCGGCGCGACCGGAGTGCTGGTCACGCACTCGCTGCACGCGGCGCGCACGGCCGACCGCGTGCTGCGGCTCGAGCACGGGCGACTGCTGCCGGCATAGCGAACCCGCGCTGGATCAAGCGCACGCGTGGCGGCGCGGGTAGCCTCGGGCCCATGGAACCGATGCCCCCCGCGTGGTCGCGTGCCGAACCGGATCTGCTCGCGCAACTGAGCAGCAGCGCGACGGGACTATCGGCCGCCGAAGCCGTGCGACGGCTCGCGCGTGACGGGCCAAACGAACTGAAGCCCGCGCCGCGCACCGCCGTGCTGCACACGCTGGCGGCGCAGTTCAAGAGCCCGCTGGTGCTGATCCTGGTGTTCGCCGCCGGCGTATCGGTGCTGACGCGCGACTGGCTCGATGCGCTGATCGTGCTCACGATCATCGCCGCCAGCGCGCTGTTGAGTTTCACGCAGGAATACCGCGCCGGTCGCGCGGTCGAGCGGCTGCTGGCGCGCATCACGCTGCGCGCGACCGTGTTGCGCGACGGCGCGCGCATCAGCGTACCCGCGCGCGAGATCGTGCGCGGCGACATCCTACTGCTGTCCGCCGGCAGCCTGATTCCGGCCGACGGCCGCGTGCTCGCGGCGAGCGACTTTTTCGTCAACCAGGCGGTGCTGACGGGCGAGACGTTCCCGGTCGAAAAGCACCCTGGGATCGTCACGGATGGCGCAACGCTGGCCGCGCGCACGAACTTCGTGTTCACGGGCACCAACGTGCGCAGCGGCACCGCGCAGGTGCTAGTCACCGCGACCGGATCCGCGACCGAGTACGGCCGCATCGCGGCGTCGCTGGCGCTGCGCGCTCCCGAGACCGAGTTCGAGCGCGGCATCCGCCACTTCGGCAACCTGCTGACGCAGGTGATGACCCTGCTGGTGCTGGCGATCTTTGCCGCCAATGTCGCGTACCAGCGGCCGTGGAACGAATCGCTGCTGTTCGCGGTGGCGCTCGCGGTGGGGCTGGCGCCCGAGCTGCTCCCGGCGATCATCAGCATCACGCTGGCGCGCGGCGCGCAGCGGATGGCGCGCGCCGGCGTGATCGTGCGGCGGCTGGCCGCGATCGAGAACTTCGGCTCGATGGACGTGCTCGCCACCGACAAGACGGGCACGCTGACGCTCGGCGTGATCCGCCTCGACGGCGCGCTCGACGCCGACGGCAACCCGTCGGAAGGCGTGCTCGAACTGGCGTGGCTCAATGCGCGCCTGCAGACGGGGCTCGCGAATCCGCTCGACGAGGCGATCGTCGCCACCGGCGTGCGCGATGTCTCGCGCTGGACAAAGACCGAGGAGATCCCGTACGACTTCGTACGCAAGCGCATGACGGTCGCCGTGCGCGCTGCGCAGGCCGCCGACGACCTGCTGATCACCAAGGGTGCGCTCGAACCGACGCTCGAAATCTGCTCGCGGCTGCGCCGTGGCGGTGCGACGTGCGCGCTCGACGCTGCGGTCCGCGCGGAACTGATCCGGCGCGCGGAAGCCTGGGCCGATCAGGGGTTCCGCGTGCTTGCGGTCGCCAGCCGCGAGATGCCCGAGCGCACCGCCTACACGGTCGCGGACGAGACCGACCTCGTGTTCGAAGGCTTTCTGCTGTTCTTCGATCCGCCCAAGCCCGATGCGGCCGACGCGATCGAGGACTTGAAGCGCCTCGGTGTCGAACTGAAGATCATCACCGGCGACAGCCATCGCGTCGCACAGCACGTCGCCGCCGCGGTCGATCTTCCCGCCGATGCGGTCGTCACCGGCGCGCAGATGGATCGCCTGCACGACGAGGCGCTGTGGCAGCTCGCCGAGCGAACGACGATCTTCGCCGAGGTCGATCCGAACCAGAAGGAACGCATCATCACCGCGCTGCGCCGCACCGGCCACGTGGTCGGCTATCTCGGCGACGGCATCAACGACGCACCCGCTCTGCACGCGGCCGATGTCGGCGTGTCGGTCGACACCGCGGTCGACGTCGCCAAGGAGACGGCGGATTTCGTGCTGCTCGAGCACAGCCTGACGGTGCTGCGCCAGGGCATCGAGGAAGGCCGCAGCGTGTTCGCCAATACGCTGAAGTACGTGTACACGACCACCAGCGCGAACTTCGGCAACATGCTGTCGATGGCGGGGCTGTCGCTGCTGCTGCCGTTCCTGCCGCTGCTGCCCAAGCAGATCCTGCTGAACAACTTCCTGTCCGACGTGCCGGCGATGGCGATCGCCGGCGACCGCGTCGATGACAAGTTGGTCGCGCGTCCGCGCCGGTGGCGCGTTGCGCACATCCGCAACTTCATGCTGGCTTTTGGTCTGATCAGCTCGCTGTTCGACGTGCTGACCTTCTTCGTGCTGCTGGTCGTGCTGCGCTCGGCAGAGGAAGAATTTCGTACCGCGTGGTTCGTCGAGTCGCTGCTGACGGAACTCGCGATCCTGCTCGTCGTGCGCACGCATCGGCCACTGATTCGAAGCAGACCGAGCCGCGCGCTGCTGGGGTCGACGGTCGGCGTGGCCGTTCTGGCCTTCGCACTTCCGTACCTGCCGCTGCTGGCGCCGATGTTCGGCTTCGTTGCGCTGCCGCCGCTGCTGCTGGCGACGCTGATCGCGATCACGCTGGCTTACGTCGTCGTGAACGAGACCGCCAAGCGCGCGTTCCAGCGGCAGTTCGGGTTCTGAAAGTCCGGATTGCGCTCGCCCTGAGCCGTTGCCGGAGCGGGCTTCGAAATCTCGACGGCCTTTATCGCCCCTCTACACTGCCACCATGAACTGGCTCCTCGCGCATGTGATCGGCGGCTACGCGCGCGCGCATCCGTTGCGCGCGCTCGTGCAGGTGATCGCGATCGCGGTCGGCGTGGCGCTCGGCTTCGCGGTGAACCTGATCAACAGTTCGGCGCTGGCGGAGTTCTCGTCGGCGCTGCGGCAGGTCAGCGGCCAGGCCGACGCGTCGATCGTCGGCCCGCCGGGCGCCAGCGGCGGCTTCGACGAGCGGCTGTTCGCGCGCGTCGCCGCCGACCCGCGCGTCGAAATCGCCGCCCCGATGCTCACGCTCGACGTGGCGCTCGCCGAACCGCAGCGCCTGCGCGGCAGGACGCTGACGATCGCCGGCGTCGACATCTTTCGCGCCGCCGCGCTCGCGCCGCAGTGGATCGGCGTGCCCGACCAGGACGATCGCTACGCGCTGCTCGGCGACGGCCTGTACCTGTCGCCGGCTGCGCTCCAGACGCTGCAGCTTGCGGTCGGCGATTCGATCGGCGCGCTGATCGACGGCCGCATCGTTCCCCTGCGCATCGCCGGTCGCCTGCCCGCCGCGCGCGCCGGCGCGGTCGCCGCCGCGATGGACCTCGGGTTCGCGCAGTGGAAGCTCGCGCAACTCGGCCCGCTGTCGCGCATCGATCTGAAGCTCGCGCCGGGCGCCGACCTTGCTCAGCTCGCGCAGGACTGGCGGCTTCCCGCCGGCGCGTCGCTGCAGCCGGCCGACGAGGCCGCACTGCGCGTATCGAACCTGTCGCGCGCGTATCGCGTGAACCTGAACGTGCTCGCGCTGGTGGCGCTGTTCACCGGCGCGTTCCTCGTCTACTCGCTGCAGTCGCAGGCGGCGCTGGCGCGGCGCGCGCAGCTCGCGTTCCTGCGCGTCGCCGGCGCCACGCGCGGCGAAGTGGAATGGCTGCTGGTGCTCGAAGCCGCCGCGCTCGGCGTGATCGGCGCGGCGCTCGGGATCGCGCTCGGCACGCTGATCGCGTCGGTCGCGCTCGAGCTGCTGGGCGGCGATCTCGGCAGCGGCTACTTCAGCGGCACGCGGCCGCCGCTCGCGTTCGATCGGGTCAACGCGGCGGGATTCTTCGCGCTCGGCGTGGCGGCCGCGATCGTCGGCGGCTGGCTGCCGGCGCGCGACGCGGCGCGCGACACGCCCGCCCATGCATTGAAGTCCGGCTCGGGCCTCGACGCCGAGGCCAGGCGCGCGCGCGCGTGGCCCGGACTGGCGCTGCTCGCGCTCGCCGGCACGCTGCTGCTGGCGCCGCCGATCGCCGGCATCCCGGTCGCCGCGTATCTTTCGATCGCGCTGCTGCTGACCGCCGCGATCTTCATCAAGCCGCTGATCGCGCCGCGCGTGTTCGCGCCGCTCGCACGCCTGGCCTCGTACGCGAGCGCGGCGCACTGGCTCGCGACCACGCGGCTGGCGGCCGCGCCGCGCTTCGCTTCGATCGGCGCGGCGGGCGTCGTCGCGTCGTTCGCGCTGATGGTCGCCATGGCGACGATGGTCGCGAGCTTCCGCGCCTCGGTCGACGACTGGCTCACGCGCGTGCTGCCCGCGGACATCTACGTGCGCGCCGGTCCGCTCACCGCAAACGGCGTCACCGTGGCGTTCAGCCCCGCCGACCTGGAACGGCTGCGCGCAGAGCCGCAGGTCGCGCGCGTGCAGTTCACGCGCACCGTGCGCATCGTGCTCGATCCGGCGCGTGCGCCGGTGTCGCTGATCGCGCGCGAGATCGATCGCGCCGATCCCGCGCGCCAGCTGCCGCTGACCGGCCGCGCGCTCGCGTGGCGCGACGGCATGCCGCCGCCCGCATGGGTGACCGAGCCTATGGTCGACCTGTACGGCGCGCGCGTCGGCAGCACGATCGAGCTGCCGCTCGCCGGCCGCATGCACCGCTTCATCATTGCCGGCGTCTGGCGCGACTATGCGCGGCAGTTCGGCGCGATCGCGATCGAGTCGGCCGACTACGAGCGCCTGACCGGCGACACCGCGCGCACGGAAGCGGCGCTGTGGCTGAAGCCCGGCGTTAGGGCGGCGACGGTGATCGGCGCATTGCAACCGCAGCTCGACGCGAAGACCGCCGAGTTTGCCGAGCCCGGCGAAATCCGCGCGGTCAGCCTGCGCATCTTCGATCGCAGCTTCGCGGTCACGTACGTTCTCGAGATCGCGGCGATCGTGATCGGGCTCACGGGCATCGCGGCGACATTCTCCGCGCAGGCGATCGCGCGCACGCGCGAGTTCGGCATGCTGCGCCACGTCGGCGTCACGCGCGGGCAGATCCTGGCGCTGCTGGCGACCGAAGGGCTGCTGGTCACGCTGCTCGCGATCGCGATCGGGCTGGCGGCCGGACTTGCGGTCGCGTGGGTGCTGGTGGCGATCGTCAATCCGCAGTCGTTTCACTGGACGATGGATTTCCGGTTGCCTTTCATGCTGATCGCCGGCCTTGTCGCCACTCTGCTCGCGGCGGCTGCAGTGACCGCGGTCGTCGCGGGACGGCGCGCGATCGCGCCCTCGGCGATCCTCGCGGTGCGCGAGGACTGGTGAAGACCTCATCAACCACAGAGGCAAAGAGAGACACAGAGGAAAGGCGAAATGAACTTCTCTGTGCCTCCGTGCCTCTGTGGCTAGCCCGCCTTGTCGATCCCTGCATGCGACGCCGCCAATTCCTGCTGACCGCGCTGCTCGCGAACTTGCCCGCGCGCGCGGCGGTCGAGTATCCGGCGGTCACGCCGCGGCCGCTCGTATTCCCGCGCGACCACGGCGCGCATCCGGACTTCCGCACCGAGTGGTGGTACCTGACCGGCTGGCTCGATGCAGCGACGCCCATCGGTTTCCAGGTCACGTTCTTCCGCACGCGCACCCCGATCGATCCCGCGAATCCGAGCCGCTTCGCCGCGCATCAGCTGGTGATCGCGCACGCGGCGATCGCGCAACCGGCGCGCGGCCATCTGCTGCACGACCAGCGCATCGCGCGCACCGGCTTCGGCATCGTGCGCGCAGCGGAGGATGACACCGACGTTGCACTCGGCCGCTGGACGCTCGCGCGCCGCGCCGCCGACGGCGCCTACCTTGGCAACGTTCCCGCGCGCGAATTCGCGCTGCGCTTCACCGCGCGGCCGACGCAGCCGCTGCTGCTTCAGGGCGAAGCCGGCTACTCGCGCAAGGGACCGCGGCCCGAGGAGGCGAGCTACTACTACTCGCAGCCGCAGCTCGCGATGCAGGCCGAACTGACGCTGAACGACCGCACGCAATCGCTGCGCGGCAGCGCGTGGCTCGACCACGAATGGTCGACCACGCTGCTCGATCCGGACGCGGCCGGCTGGGACTGGATCGGCATGAACCTCGACGACGGCGGCGCGCTGACCGCGTTCCGGATCCGCCGCAAGGACGGCGGTTCGCCGCTATACGCATACGCGTCGCTGCGCGCCGATGGCGCCGCGCCGGTGCGAACCTTCGCGCCCGCCGAGGTTCGCTTCGAAACGCTGTCGCGCTGGGAATCGCCGCGTACCCGGGCCGTGTATGCGGTCGCGCAACGTATCACAGTCGGCGAACGCGTGTTCGAAACGCGCCCGCTCTTTCCCGACCAGGAACTCGACTCGCGCGCGACCACCGGCGCGGTGTACTGGGAAGGCGCGAGCACGCTGCTGCAGGAAGGTCGCGCAATCGGGCGCGGATATCTCGAAATGACCGGGTACGTGACGCCGATCGTGCTGTAGCGCGAGGACCCGACAAGCGTTGCGCATGTGCGGTCCACTTCGCGCCGCGCCCGGCTGCGCTGCGCGCGACGGGTCCAATGGTGGGAGCGCCGCCGCTGCTCGCGCGCTGCGCTCGTGCGTACCCGCGCGACCAGATCGCGCCCGGCGCGTCGCGCGCAGGCAGTCGCTGCGCGCCTCGCGTAGCATCTCGCTCTCCTGTTCGGATCGAGGACTGCATGAGCGCAATGGACTGGCCCGCGCTCGTCACGCTGGGCGTGCTGGCGCTGGGGTTCGCGACCGCGTGGCTGGTCGGACGCGCGCGCGTCAAGTACGGCATCAAGGCGCCCGCGACCACCGGGCACGAGATGTTCGAACGCGCGTACCGCGTGCAGATGAACACGCTGGAGAACACGGTGCTGTTCCTGCCCGCGCTGTGGCTCGCTGCGCATTACGTCGGCGCGCTGGCGGCAACGGTGCTCGGCGGCGTGTGGCTGGCCGGCCGCGTCTGGTACGCGATCGCGTACATGGCCAACCCGAAGAAGCGCGGTGCCGGCTTCACGCTCGCCTACATCGCGTGGGGGCTGATGATGATCGGCGCGGCGTGGGGCGTGCTCAACAGCCTGGCGGGCAAGTGATGGCAGTGCAGACGGCGGCGCCGGCCGCGACCCAGACCGCCGCCGCGCCGGCGCCGGCGACACGCCGGCTGCGGCCGCTGCGCGCGCTGCTGCCGTACGTCGCCGCGTATCGAAAGCAGATCGCGCTCGCGCTGCTGTTCCTGCTGCTCGCCGCCGCGAGCACATTGGCGCTGCCGTACGCGGTCAAGCTGCTGGTCGACGGCGGGCTCGCGCTGCCGGCCGGCACCGAACTCGGCACGCGGCTGGTCGCGATCCGCGAGCACTTCCTCGGCCTGTTCGGCGTGTCGGTCGCGCTCGGTCTCTTCACCGCCGCGCGCTTCTACATGGTCACCTGGATCGGCGAGCGCGTGACGACCGACCTGCGCCAGGCCGTGTACGCGCACGTGCTGCAGCAGAGCCCGCAGTTCTTCGAGACGCTGAAGACCGGCGAGGTGCTGTCGCGCCTGACCACCGACACGACGGTGATCCAGAACGCGGTCGGCTCCAGCATCTCGATGGGCCTGCGCAACACGGTGCTCTTCCTCGGCGGCCTGGCGATGCTGATCGCGACCAGTCCGCGCCTGATGCTGACCGTGACCGGCATCATCGTGCTGGTCGTGCTGCCGGCATTGATCATCGGCCGCCGCGTGCGCAAGCTGTCGCGCGCGAGCCAGGACCGCATCGCCGACACCAGCGGCATCGCGGGCGAGATCCTGAACGCGATCCCGATCGTGCAGAGCTTCACGCAGGAGCGCGCGGAGGCGGCGCGCTTCAGCAGCGCCAACGAGCAGGCGTTCGCGACCAGCGTGCGCCGCACCGGCACGCGCGCGGCGCTGACCGCGTTCGTGATCATCGGCGTGTTCGGTTCGCTCTTGTGGGGGCTGTACGGCGGCGTGCAGGCTGTGCTCGCCGGCAAGACCACGGCGGGGGAGCTGTCGGAAACCGCGCTGTACATCACGCTGGTCGCGTCGAGCGTGGCGGTGCTGGCCGAGGTGTGGGGCGACCTGCTGCGCGCCGCCGGCGCGACCGAGCGGCTGATGGAACTGCTGGACGCCCGTTCGGCGATCGCCGATCCCGCGCAGCCGCGCGCGCTGCCGCCGCCGCACGGCGGCGCGCGCATCGAGTTTCAATCCGTCCGCTTCGCCTATCCGTCGCGACCGGCGCGGCCGGTGCTGCACGACCTCGCGCTCGCGGTCGAGCCCGGTCAGACGGTCGCGCTGGTCGGACCTTCGGGCGCGGGCAAGACGACGATCTTCCAGTTGCTGCAGCGGTTCTACGACATCGACGCGGGCGCCGTGCGCTTCGACGGTATCGACGTGCGGGAACTGAAGCTCTCCGATCTGCGCGGCCGCATCGCGGTCGTGCCGCAGGAGCCGGTGATCTTCTCCGGCACCGTGCTCGACAACATCCGCTACGGCCGCGCCAGCGCGACCAACGACGAGGCGATGGCCGCGGCGCGCGCCGCGTTCGTCGACGAATTCGTGCGCCAGCTTCCCGACGGCTACGCGACCTTCGTCGGCGAGCGCGGGCTGCGCCTGTCCGGCGGCCAGCGGCAGCGGATCGCGATCGCGCGCGCGATGGTCAAGGACGCGCCGCTGCTGCTGCTCGACGAGGCCACCAGCAGCCTCGACGCCGAGAGCGAGCGCGCGGTGCAGGCCGCCCTCGAGGTCGCGATGCACGGCCGCACCACGATCGTGATCGCGCATCGGCTGGCCACCGTGCAGCGGGCCGACCGCATCTTTGTGCTGGAGGCCGGCCGCATCGTCGATGCCGGCACGCACGCGGAACTGGTCGCGCGCGGCGGCCTGTACGCGCGGCTGGCGGCGCTGCAGTTCGCGGCGTAGTCCTTCAAAGGAGACCTGCCATGCGGACCGCGATCCTCCTCGTATCCCTGCTGTTCACCGCCTGCGCCACCCCGCCCGCGCCGATCGCGCACCCCGAGGCCCCGCTGCACGACGAACGATTTGCCGCGCCGAGCGAGCGCATCAGCGCGAACGACGTCTTCGCGCTGAGCGAGCCGATGCGGCACTTCCTGAAGACCGAAATCGCGGCCGAGATCCGGCGCAACGGCCATCAGGCCGGCCTGGCCGAGGCGCTGCACAAGCCGGGCAAGCTGAAGCTCGAATACGATTCCGCGATGACGCGCAATGCCGCGCAGGCGTTCGACGCGCGTGCCGGCAACTGCCTGTCGCTGGTGCTGATGACGGCCGCGTTCGCCAAGGAACTCGGCCTGCCGGTGCGCTACCAGAGCGCGTACCAGGAGCAGACCTGGAACCGCAGCGGCGACCTGCTGGTGCGAAGCGGCCACATCAACATCACGCTCGGCGGGCGTCTGTTCGACGCCGGCACCACGCGCTGGCTCAGTCCGCTGACGATCGATTTCCTGCCGGCCGCCGAGATCCGCGGCCTGCGCGTGCGCGAGATCGACGAGGCGACCGTGGTCGCGATGTACATGAACAACCGCGCGGTCGAGGCGCTCGCGCAGGGGCGCATCGACGACGCGTACGGCTGGGTGCGCGAAGCGATCCGGCAGGACCCGCGGCTCGCGATCGCGTACAACACGCTCGGCGTCGTCTACCTGCGCCACGGCGATCCGGCGCCGGCGGAACGGGTGTTCGGCTACGTGCTGGCACGCGAGCCGAACAACACGCAGGCGCTGGCGAACCTGGCGGATGCGCTCGAGCGGCAGGGCCGCACGGCGGAGGCGGAGGCGCTGCGGCACCGGCTGGCGCAACTGGAGCCCGATCCGCCGTTCCACTTCTTCAACCTCGGGCAAGCAGCGATGAAGCGCGGCGACTACCGCGCCGCGCGCGATTTGTTCGCGCGCGAGGTGGCGCGCGCCGACTACAACGCGGAATTCCATTTCTGGCTCGCGTTGGCGAACTACCGGCTCGGCGACCTCGCAGCGGCGCGCCGGCAGCTGGCGCAGGCGCGCGACAACAGCACGTCGCGACCCGACCGCGACCTGTACGCGGCCAAGCTCGCGTGGCTGCGCAGCTACGGCGCGCAGTAGCGCGGTTCATGCCCCGGCTCGGTCGCTTCGTCGCAGCGCCCTCGCCCGTCCGCGCCGGCGCTGGCAGACTGCGCCACCGCATTCAGTGGAGGAACCGATGATTCATACGGCTCACCGGACCGCGCGCGGCTGGCTTGGCGCAGCGCTGCTCGGTCTGGCGGCGCTGGCGCAGCAGCCGGCGGCCGCGCAATCGGACACGCGGCCGCCGCAGTTTCCGATCCGCGATTTCTTCAGCAATCCGGAGCAGGCGTACTTCCGCCTGAGCGAGGACGGCCGCACGCTCGGCTTCATGCAGCCCGTGTCGATCGATGGCGGCGAGCGGCGGCTGAACGTGTTCGTGCAGCCGCTTTCGGGCAGCCGGCCGGTCGGCACGCCGCGCCGGCTCACCGCCGAGACCGCGCGCGATATCACGATCTACCACTGGAAGGGCGGCGGCACGATCCTGTATGAGAAGGACTTCGGCGGCGACGAGAACTTCCACGTGGTCGCGGTCGACGTGAAGTCGGGCAAGGTCACGGATCTGACGCCCGGCGACGAGGTGCGCGCCAGCATCCTCGACCCGCTGCGCGACGATCCGCATCACATCCTGGTCTCGCACAACCGCCGCGACCCGCAGGTGTTCGACGTGTACCGGATCGACCTCACCACCGGCAAGGAAACGCTGGTCGCGAAGAACCCCGGCGACATCATCGGCTGGCAGACCGATCACGCCGGGCGCGTGCGCGTGGCCGTGCGCACCGAGGGGCTGAACACGATCCTGCTCTATCGCGCGGCTGACAAGGGCGACTTCAAGCCGATCGTCACCACCGACTACAGGACCGAGGTCGACCCGGCGTTCTTCACCGCCGACGACCGCAAGCTGTACGCGATCAGCAATCGGGCGCGCGACCGCAAGGCGCTCGTCGTCATCGACCCCGCGCACCCCGACGCCGAGAAGATGGTGTACGAGCACCCGGAAGTCGATCTGGCCGGCGCGGCGTGGTCACGGCTGCGCAAGAAGCTGACCTATGCCGAATTCCAGACCGACCGCACGGGGCGCAAGTTCTTCGACGCGCCGACCGAGCGCATCTTCGCGCGCCTCGCCGACAAGCTGCCGGGCATGGAGATCACGCTGCAGAGCGCGACGAAGGCGGAGGACAAATTCGTCGTCGCCGCCGCCAACGACCGCACGCCGGGCGCGCGCTACATCTACGACGCGAAGGCGGACACGCTGACCAAGCTCGCCGAAATCAACCCGAAGATCCCGGAAGCCGCGATGGCACCGATGCATCCGGTGACCTACGCAAGCCGCGACGGGCTGACGATCCACGGGTACCTGACGCTGCCGGTTGGCCGCACGCCGAAGAACCTCGCTTGCGTCGTCAATCCGCACGGCGGGCCGTGGGCGCGCGACGGGTGGGGCTACAACCCCGAGGTGCAGTTCCTCGCCAACCGCGGCTACTGCGTGCTGCAGATGAACTTCCGCGGCTCGACCGGCTATGGCCGCAAATTCTGGGAGGCGAGCTTCGGCCAGTGGGGTCTGGCGATGCAGAACGACATCACCGACGGTGTGCAGTGGCTGATCGACCAAGGCATCGCCGATCCGAAGCGCGTCGGCATCTACGGCGCGAGCTACGGCGGCTACGCGACGCTCGCGGGCGTGACGTTCACGCCGGATCTTTACGCGGCGGCGGTCGACTATGTCGGCGTGTCGAACCTGTTCACCTTCATGAGCACGATCCCGCCGTACTGGAAGCCGCTGCTGCCGAAGTTCCACGACATGGTCGGCGATCCGCAGAAGGACAAGGAACGGCTCGCCGCCACCTCGCCTGCGCTGCACGCGGACAGGATCAAGACGCCGATCCTGATCGCGCAGGGCGCGCGCGATCCACGCGTGAACAAGGCGGAGAGCGACCAGATGGTGGCGGCGCTGCGCAAGCGCGGGGTGGACGTCGAGTACATCGTCAAGGACAACGAAGGCCACGGCTTTCGCAACGAGGAAAACCAGTTCGAGTTCTACGGCGCGATGGAGGCTTTCTTCCTCAAGCACCTGAAGCCGGACGCGCCTGGCGGCTGACGCGCCCGCTTCAAGGCGAGATCACCATCGTGCTCGCCATGCGCGGCAGATCGCGCGCCAGCCGGCCGTCCTGCAACGCTTGTTCGGCGTTCGCGCGCAACAACCCGCCCTCGGGCAGGTCGCCCGGGGCGGGACGGAAATGGTTGACGCCGGTGTCGAACTGCTCTTCGCATGGCCGCGGAATCGTCAGTCCGCGCGTCGGTCCGACTTGCCCCGGGTCACCGTCCGAAGGGGTGCTTAGAATCAAACCACGTCAGCCAATCGGATCCGCGCGCAATGAAGATGCCCCCATTGCCAACTGCACCCAAGCGCCGCAGGCGCGCCTGAGCCCGGATGATCATGCGTCAGTACGAAGACTTCATGCGCCATGTATTCGAGCACGGCGTCGACAAGCGCGACCGCACCGGCACCGGCACGCGGTCGGTGTTCGGCTACCAGATGCGTTTCCCGCTGCGCGAGGGGTTCCCGCTCGTCACGACCAAGAAGCTGCACATGCGCTCGATCATCCACGAGCTGCTGTGGTTCCTGCGCGGCGACTCGAACGTCCGTTACCTGCACGAGCACAACGTGACGATCTGGGACGAATGGGCGCGTCCCGACGGCGAGTTAGGCCCCGTGTATGGCGTGCAATGGCGCTCGTGGCCGACGCCACACGGCGGCCACATCGACCAGATGGCGCAGGTGCTCGAGCAGATCAGGAGGAATCCCGATTCGCGCCGGCTGATCGTGTCGGCGTGGAACGTCGGCGACATTCCGAAGATGGCGCTGCCGCCCTGCCATCTGCTGTTCCAGTTCTACGTGGCGAACGGCGCGCTGTCGTGCCAGCTTTACCAGAGGAGCTGCGACATCTTCCTCGGCGTGCCGTTCAACATCGCGTCCTACGCGCTGCTCACGCACATGGTCGCGCAGCAGTGCGATCTCGAGGCCGGCGACTTCGTCTGGGTCGGCGGCGACTGCCACATCTACAGCAACCACTTCGACCAGGTGCGCGAGCAGCTGGCGCGCGCGCCGAAGCCGTATCCGCAGCTCGTGATCAAGCGCAAGCCGCCGACGCTGTTCGAATACCGGTACGAGGACTTCGAGTTCGCCGGCTACGACCCGCACCCGCACATCAAGGCGCCGGTCGCCGTCTGATGCCGAGGATTCCGTATCGCGATGACCGCGATCCCGCGATCGCCGAACTGGTCGCAGCGATCCGCGCGCGCCGCGGCGGCAAGCTGCTGAACCTCGACCGGATGCTGCTTCACAGCCCGCCGTTTGCGCGCGGCTGGAACGCGCTGCTGCGCGCGGTGCGGCGCGAGCTGGAACTGTCGCCGCGCATCCGCGAACTGGCGATCTGCGCGGTGGCAAGACTGAATCGCGCCGAGTACGAGTGGCAGCAGCACGCGCCGGCGTTTCTCGCCGCGGGCGGACGCCGGGATCAGCTCGATGCGCTCGAAGATGTCGATGCCGCGTGCAGCGACGCACTCTTCGACGAGGCGGAGCGCGCCGCGCTCGCGCTGACCGTCGAAATGACGCGCACCGTTGCGGTCGGCGCAGAAACCTTCGCCCGCGCACGCGCGCTCTTCCCCGAGCGGGAACTGGTCGAGCTGGTCGGCACGATCGCCACCTACAACATGGTGTCGCGTTTCCTGGTCGCGCTCGACGTGACGCAGGAAGGCGAATAGCGGTCAGCGGCGCCGCGGCAGCTCGTTCTGCAGCAATTCCATTCCCGCCAGCAGCAGGCCTTCGTAGCGCGCTTTCTCCGCGCGAATCGATGCTTCGTCCCACGCGTAAAACCCGCGGCCGGTCTTCATGCCGAGGCGGCCGGCGGCGACCTTGTCGCGCAGCACGCGCGCGGGCTCGGCGTCGTTCGCCAGCGTCGGATACATCGTCGCCGCGGCCGCCGTGTGCACGTCGATCCCGGCATGGTCGCGCTGCAGGCACGGCCCCGCGGCGAGGAAGCGCAAGCCGAAACCGAAGCGCACCGCGGCGTCGATGTCCTCCGGCGTCGCGACGCCCGAGTCGATCAGCGCGAACGCCTCCCGTGCGAGCGCGTGCTGCAGCCGGTTGGCGAGGAAGCCCGGGATGTCGCGGCGCACGTGCACCGGAACGCGGCCGAGCGCACGCATCAACTCGAACAGCTTCTCCGGCAGGCCGGCGTCGGTCGCGTCCGACCGGATCACCTCGACCAGCGGCACCAGGTGCGCGGGCAGGAAGAAGTGCAGCCCCAGCATGGGCTCGCGCGTCTTCAGACCGGCCGCAATGTCGCTGATCGGAAAGCTCGAACTGTTGCTGGTCAGGATGCAGTCGGCGCGCGCGAGTTGCTCCAGTTGCGCGAACACGGCCTGCTTCAGCTCCAGCTTCTCCGGCACGCATTCGACGACGAGCCCGACCCGCGCCCACGGCGCGTGCTCGAGGCGGCCGTGCACGTGCAGGCGGTCGAGTGCAGCGCGCGCATCGATCTGCTGCGCGCCACCGGCGAAACGCTGCGGCAGCTTCGCGCGCGCGGCTTCGGCCGGTTCGACCACGTGCGCATCCCAGCCGCCCGCGGCGAACACGAGCGCCACGTCGGCGCCCATGTTGCCGCCGCCGATAATGGCGACGCACCGATGATCGAATCCGTTCATCGCCGCCGAGAATACACTTCGCGCCACGTTGAATGACGAGCGGCCCGCGCCGTCGTCCCTGCGCAAGCGGGGACCCAGCGACTTTCGCTTCGAAGCCTCTGGATTTCCGCTTGCGCGGGAATGACTCGCGCGGGTGAGCGCCGGAGCACAGATTTCAAGAAGAAGACGACGATGTCCGACCCCGACTCCACGGGCCTCGCGCGCGGCCTCACCAACTACGGCGACCCGGATTTTTCCCTGTACCTGCGCCGCTCGTTCGCCAAATCGATGGGCTACTCGCGCGAGCTGCTGGCGCGGCCGATCGTCGGCATCGCGAACTCGGCGAGCGGCTTCAACAACTGCCACCGCGATTTTCCGCAACTGATCGACGCGGTGAAGCGCGGCGTGCTTGCGGCCGGCGGGCTGCCGCTCGACTTTCCGACGATTTCGCTCGGCGAGGTGTTCCTGCACCCGACCAGCATGATGTTCCGCAACCTGATGTCGATCGACGTCGAGGAGATGATCCGCGCGCAGCCGATGGACGCGGTCGTCCTCGTCGGCGGCTGCGACAAGACGGTGCCGGCGCAACTGATGGGCGCGACCTCGGCCGGCGTGCCCGCGGTGCAGCTCGTCGCCGGGCCGATGATGCCGACGTCGTATCGCGGCGAACGGCTCGGCGCGTGCACCGATTGCCGCCGCTTCTGGGCCAGATACCGCGCCGGCGAGGTGTCGACGGACGAGATCGAAGACATCGAGAGCAACCTCGCGACTACCGCCGGCACCTGCGCGGTGATGGGTACCGCGAGCACGATGGCCGCGCTCGCGGAGACGCTCGGTATGACGGTGCCCGGAAGCGCGGCGATTCCGGCCGTGCATGCCGACCGTCTGCGGGCGGGCGAAGCAAGCGGTACGCTGGCGGTCGCGCTCGCTGCGAAGGGACCGCGGCCGAGCGAGATCGTCACCGAAAAGTCGATCGAGAACACGCTGCGCGTGCTGCTGGCGATCGGCGGCTCGACCAACGCGATCATCCATCTGACCGCGATCGCGGGACGCGCCGGCGTGCGCGTGTCGCTCGCGCGCTTGAACGAGCTGAGCGACACCACGCCGGTGCTGGTGGATCTCAAGCCGACCGGGCAGCACTACATGTCGGACCTGTATGCGGCGGGCGGCATCGGCGCGCTGTTACGCGAACTGAAGCCGCTGCTGCACCTTGATTGCCTGACGGTCACCGGCGAGACGCTCGGCGAGCGGCTCGCGGCGGAACAGGATTACGTCGACCGCAGCGTGATCCGCAGCCTCGACGATCCGTTCCAGCCACACGGCGGGCTGGTCGCGCTGTTCGGAACGCTCGCGCCCAACGGCGCGATCCTGAAACGGTCGGCCGCCGATCCGAAACTCTTCGAGAGCGTTGGCCGCGCAGTCGTGTTCGACTCGCTCGAAGACCTGTCGCGCCGCATCGACGATCCCGCGCTCGACGTGACGCCGCAGGACTTCCTGGTGTTGCAGAACGCCGGGCCGAAAAGCGGCGCGGCGATGCCGGAGGCCGGCTACCTGCCGATCCCGTTGAAGCTCGCGCGCGCCGGCGTCAAGGACATGGTGCGGATCTCGGACGCGCGCATGAGCGGCACCGCGTTCGGCACCATCGTGCTGCACGTGTCGCCGGAAGCGGCGGTCGGCGGGCCGCTCGCGCTGGTGAAGAACGGCGACCGGATCCGGCTGAGCGTCGAGAAGCGCCGCATCGACCTCATGGTCGACGACGCCGAACTCGCGCGCCGCCGTGCCGTGCTCGTCGCGCGCGCGCCTGCGCCCGCGCGCGGCTACGCGAAGCTCTACCTCGACCACGTGTTGCAGGCCGAGGACGGCTGCGACTTCGATTTTCTCCGTCAAGCGTGCTGAAGCGGCGCGCGCTGATCGGGTTGGCGGCCCTCACGCTGCTGTGGGGCGTGAACTGGCCGATCATGAAATTCTCGCTACGGGAACTGACACCGCTCTTCTTCCGCGGCGTGACGATGAGCGGCGGCGCGCTGCTGCTCGCCGCGTTCTATTCGCTGCGCGGCACCTCGATGCGGCTGCCGCGCGCGGCGTGGCTGACGGTCGCGTGGCTCGCACTCCCCAACATTTTCGGCTGGCACCTGTTCTCCATCCTCGGCGTGCAGGAGCTGGCGTCGGGACGTGCCGCCATCCTCGGTTTCACGATGCCGATCTGGACCACGCTGCTCGCGATCGTCTTCTTCGGCGAGCGGTTGACGCCGCGGGTGGCCGTCAGCGCGCTGTGTGCGCTGGCGGCGGTCGGCCTGCTGCTCGTGCACGAGCTGACCGCGCTTGCGGGCAAGCCGCGCGGCGTGCTGTGGATGCAGATCGCCGCGTTCTGCTGGGCGCTCGGCACGATCCTGATGCGGCGGTCCACGCTGCAACTCCCGACCCCGGTGATCACGGTGTGGATGATGGCGCTGTCGGCGCTCGCGTTCTGGAACGTCGCGCCGGCGTTCGAGCCGTGGCCGGCATGGCGCTTCTCCGTTCCCATGTGGGTCGCGCTCGCGTGGGGCGCGGCGATCAACTACGGCGTGGCGCAGATCTTCTGGTTCGGGCTGGCACGCGAACTGCCGCCGACCGCGAGCGCGTACTCGATCATGGCGGTGCCGATCGTTGGTATCGTCACCGCGATCCCGCTCGTCGGCGAACTGCCGCACTGGCAGGATTTCGCGGCGGCACTGTTCGTGATCGTCGCAATCGCCGCCGCCCTGCTCCGCCGACCGACATGAAGAAGCCGCGCCTCACGCTGATCGCCGCCGTCGCCCGCAACGGCGTGATCGGCCGCGCCGGCGCGATCCCGTGGCGCATCCCCGGTGACCTGCCGCGCTTCAAGCGCATCACGCTGGGGCATCCGGTGATCATGGGCCGCAGGACGTGGGAATCGCTCGGCAAGCCGCTGCCGGGACGGCGCAACGTCGTGATCTCGCGCACGCCGGGGTTGCGGCTCCAAGGCGCGGAGGTGTTCGCATCGCTCGACGCCGCCCTCGCCGCCTGCGCCGACGCGAGCGAAGTGTTCGTGATCGGCGGCACCGAGGCCTATCGCGAGGCGCTGCCACGCGCGCAGAGGCTGCTGCTGACCGAGATCGACGCCGACATCGACGGCGACGCGTACTTTCCGCCGTTCGACCGATCCGAATGGCGCGAAACAGCGCGTGAAACGCGCCCGGCAAATAAGGATAATCCGCTGCCGTTTGCCTACGTCGACTACGAGCGCGCCGCGCCGTAGCGCAGTCCAATGGAGAGAAGAACATGTCGCACGGCCACTTTCACGTGCATGGCCCGCACGATCACCAGCTCGAGCACGCCGCGCAGCACGGCGAGACCGACCGCTTCGCCGGCCGCATCGCGGTCACGACCGCGATCCTCGCCACCGTCGGCGCGCTGATGGCCTACGCGGGCGGCGCCACGCAGGCGAACGCGGTGATGTTCAAGAACAACGCCGCGATCAAGAAGACCGAGGCATCGAACCAGTGGAACTACTACCAGGCCAAGAGCAGCAAGCAGAACCTCGCCGAACTGGCGCTCGCGCTGGCGACCACGCCGGAGAAGCAGGAGTTTTACAAGCAGGAAGTCGCGCGCTACGACAAGGAGAAGAAGGAGATCAAGGTCGTCGCCGACAAGCTCGAAGCCGAAGCGAAGGACTGGGACGCCCGCAGCGACGCCGAGCTGCACCTGCATCATCGCTGGGCGCAGGCCACTACCGCGCTGCAGATCGCGATCGCGCTGTCGGCGATCGCGCTGCTGACGCGCCGCAACTGGCTGGTGCGGGGCGTGTACGGCGTCGCGGGGCTCGGCGCGGTGCTGGGCGGGATGGCGCTCGCACACCTCTGACGGTCCGTAAGGCGCGCGGCGCCACGGCGACCATGCCGCGATGGACGCCGCATTGCTCGCTCTCATGGTGCTGCTGGTCGCCGTGACCGGCTTTGTCGCGCATCGCGCCAGCCTGTGCACCGTGCGCGCGGTGGCCGAGGTGCTGAATGCCGGCACCGCGCACATGCTCGCCAGTTTCTTCAAGGCCGCGCTGTGGGCCGCGCTGGTAAACGGGCTCGCGCTCGCGCTCGCGCCGCAGGCCGCGCGCTTCCCCGCGTTCGAGCCGCGTGCGCTGGCGATTGCCGGCGGCTTCCTGTTCGGCGTCGGCGCCGCCTTCAACGGCGGCTGTTCGTATTCGACGCTGCAGCGGATCGCCGACGGCGATCTCGCCGGGCTGGCGTCGATCGCCGGCATGGTGCTCGGCGTGCTCACGTGGTCGGCGCTCGATGCGCGGCTCGCGCTGACGCAGCCGGTGCAGGTCGCCGCGCTGTGGCTCGAGCTCGGCTCGATTGCGCCGTGGCTGCTCGGCCTGCTGGCGCTGTGGGCGGCGGCCGAACTGGTCCGACTGTGGCGAACACGGCCCGAGTCCGCGCCGGCGTTCCAGTCGCTCGGCGCGCCGAGCTACCGCGTCGGCACGGCGGCGGCGGTGATCGGCCTGTGCGCGGGACTGCTGTACGCGATCCTCGGCGCGTGGTCGTACACCGGCACGCTGCGGCGGGCGATCGACTCCGCGTACCGGCTGCTGCCGGGGCCGGCCGCGCTGAGCCGGACGCTGTTCGCGGCCGCGTTCATCGGCATGGTCGTCTCGTCGTTACAGCGCGGCTCGTTCGCGCTGCGCTGGCATGCTCGCGGTGCGCTGGCGCCGCGGCTCGCGGGCGGCACGATGATGGGACTGGGCGCATCGCTCGTCCCCGGCGGCAACGACACGTTGATCCTGACCGGGCTGCCCGCGCTGTCGGGCTGGGCGGTGTCGGCGTATCTGGCGCTGGTCGCCGGCGTGGCGTTCGGACTGTGGCTGCAGCGGCTGCGCGGCACGCCGTATCCGAACATCGCCTGCATCGACGGCGTGTGCATCGAGCGGCCGCGTCAGCCGCTCACTTGCGCGTCGCGCGCCGCTCACACGCTCCGGTAGATGTCGGCGAGCAGTTCGCGCATTCCGTCCTCGGTGAGCATGCCGCGCTGGACCCGCTTCGGATCGTTCTTCATCTTCGCCATCGCCTGGTCGTAGGCACGGCCCATCGCGTCGAGGAACTGCTGCTTCGTGACCGCGCCGTCGCGGCTCAGCTCGGCCTGCTTCATCAGCCATTCGAACGCGCCGGGATCGGCCGAGGCCGGCGCGCCGATGCCGAGTCCGACCGCCAGCATGGCGGCGGCAATGAGAGCTTTCTTCATCGTGATGCTCCTGTCGGTGGGTTGCGCGCGGCGCGCCGTTGCGGCACGGCCCGTGCGACCGGTTCGTCGCGGCGCGCCCGCGCTTCTTACGCAGGAGTCAGGCGGGACATCTGGCGTTCCGCGGCGGCCGGCGCGTCGCGACGGCCGGATCAATCCGCTCGGTCGGCCTACGTCGGCGAGGTCGACGACAAGCTCGACCGCGCGCTGCCGCCGCCGTCCTGACCTCCGGCCGACCGCAGGTTGAACGCGGGCGCGCAGCCGACCTTCGCCACGCCCGCGTACAGCGTCAGGTGCGGGAACGGAATCTCGATGCCGCGCGCGTCCAACGCGTGCTTGAGCCGGCGCAGGAATTCGCGCGCTGCAGGACCGCGATCGCGATCCAGGCGGCGACGATGATCAGCACGATGCGCAGCGACACCAGCGTGCCGCTGCCCAGGTGCGCGAGGTCGCCCGCGCGCAGCAGTTCGAAGAAACGATCCATTCGCTGCTCCCGTTCCGATCGTCAAGAGACATGCCCGCGCGCGCGGGCGGCGCGTCACGGCAGGCGTTCGCTGCGGCCGGGCGGCCGCGTTGCTTCGCCGCGCTCGTCGGCATCGGTGCGCGTCGGCCACCAGCGCTCGAGCAGTTCGCCGGCCCACTTCTGCCCGCCGAGCCCGAACGCCAGCGCCAGCGCGAGCACGAGCCCGGCGAGCAGGATCAGAAACGTGTGGCGCACGATGTCGCCGCCGATCTGCAGTTGCTCGATCGCGATCAGCACCACGAACACGAGGATCGCGTACTGCGCGATGCGCGCCAGCAGGTCGGCGTCGCGCACGTCGACGTTGCGGCAGAACGCCAGCACCGAGCCGGCGACGAAGCGCGCGAAGTAGGCTCCGAACACGATGATCAGCAGCGCCAGGAACACGCGCGGCAGGAACAGCACGACGCGGCTCACCACGTCGGTGACGTAGGTCAGACCGAGGCCGTTGCTGGCGACCAGCACGGCGCCGAGGATCACCAGCCAGTAGGCGAGCGCGCCGGTCAGTTCGGTCGTGTCGCGCCCGATGCCGCCCTGCTGCAGGAAGCCGTCGATGCCGGCGCGCTCGGTCAGCACGTTGAAGTTGACCGCGCGCAGGCCGCGCACCGCGGCGAAGCGCACCGCCTTGGCGATCAGCCAGCCGGCGAGCAGCACGACGATCGCCACCGCCAGTTTCGGCAGGAACGCGCCGACTTCCGCCAGCAGCGCGCGCAAGGGTTCGAGCATCATGTCAACGTTCTGCATGGAGTCCTCCATCGGGTTCGATCGCGTTCAGTCGCCGCGCAGCAGGCGGACAATGTCCTGCAGCGGGATCGCGACCCACGCCGGCCGGTTTTCGAGCTCGTAGCGCAGCTCGTACAGCGCCTTTTCGAGCGCGAACAGGCGCAACAGCGCCGGCGCCGCCCCGGCGTCGGGCCGCGGCACGCCGCCGCTCGCAGCGTCTCGATAGCCCTCCAGGAAAGCCCCGCGCGCGAGCTGCTCCCACGCCCGCGTGCGCGGCGTCAGCCGCTCGCGCTCCGAGTCGCCGGCAGCGGCGCGCTCGAGCGCGGCCGCGGCCGCATAGCTGAACGAGCGCAACATGCCGGCCACGTCGCGCAGCGGCGAGTGTCGGGCGCGCCGCTGCTCGAGCGAACGCGCCGGCTCACCCTCGAAGTCAATGATCACGAAGTCGTTGGCCTGCAGCAGCACCTGGCCGAGATGGAAGTCGCCGTGGGTGCGGATCTTCATGCCGCAGTCGCCGTCCGGCGCGACCAACTGCTCCAGCACCTGCTGCGGCCGCGCCGCCAGCGCCCGCGCCGCATCCTGCAGCGGCGCCGGAGCCGCATCGAGCCGGCACGCGAGCAGCGCGAGCGCGGCCTGCGCGTCGGCGTGCATGCGCTGGACCCAGCGCTCGAGGTCGTCGCGCGTGATCGGCTCCGGCGCGAACTCCCCTTTCCCGCCCGCGGCGCCGAGCGCCGCGTGCAGTTGCGCGGTGCGCTCGCCGAGCTTGCGCGCCAGCGTGGCGTAGGTGCCGAACGCGGCGCCCGCGTCGGCGGATTCAGCGTTTTCCCGTTCGAGCACGCGCGTCAGGTAGTCGACGGTGAAGCTCCAGCCGTCGCCCTGGTTGGCGACGTATGCCTGCAGCAGCGCGAGCGTCATCGTGGTGCCGTCGCTGCCCACGTACTCGACCGCGCCGGCGAGCGGCACGCAATGCGCGAACCGCGCGACTTCGGTCAGATGGCGGCCGACCTCCAGCTCGGGCGAAACGCCCGGCCGCAGGCGGCGATAGACCTTCAGGAACAACTGTTCGCCGAGCTGCATCACCGTGTTGCTGCTCGAGCCCGGCGGCCGCGTGACAGGGCGGCGCGACGACTCGGCTCCGGCGAGCCGATCGAACGCGGCGGTCGGCCGGAACTGCAGGACGCCATGCGCGGTCGCGATGTCCGCGCCGCGCGCGACCGCGTCGACCAGTGCCGCGCAGAACTCCTCGTCGGGCGCCGCATCGGCGAGGATGCCGACTTGCGCCTGCTGCCGCACCTTGGCGATCGTCACCGGCGCCAGCGCGCGGCGCCGTTCCTCGTCGCGGTCTTCCCACACCAGCGCGAGCGGCAGGAAGTAAGGTGCGGACTCCGCGCCGCCTTCGACCTGCGTCAGCGCGATCAGCCAGCTCAGGTCGCGGCGAGCGAGCAGGCCGTGGTCGACCAGCGCCACGCGCCGGACCGGATCGCCCTTGCCGCCGTACCAGCGCTCGTGCGCGACGAAGCGCGGCAGCACGTCGCACTCGAACTGCCGCCGCAGCCGCTCCGCCATGCCGATGCGCCACGGCACCACGCGATCGCGGAACAGGCTCGTCCAGCCGTCGAACAGCACCAGCACCGGCAGGTCCTCGCGTGCCAGCCGCTCCTCGTGCCAGTCGGGCACCGCGACATCGGTGGCCAGGCGAAACCAGAAGAAGCCGTACGCCGGCAGCGTCAGCAGGTACGGCAGGTCGCCGATCGGCGGAAATGGCGTGCGACCCATCATCTCGAGCGGAACGCGGCCGCGCAGGCGCGCGAGATCGAGCTCGACCGGCTGCGCGGTGCGCGCGAGATTGGCGACGCACAGAATCGCCTCGTCGTCGTGCTCGCGCAGGAACGCCAGCACCTTGCGGTTGCCGGGCTTCAGGAAGGTGAGCTTGCCGCGGCCGAACGCGCGCGTGCTCTTGCGCACGGCGATGAGGCGCTTCATCCAGTTCAGCAGCGACGACGGCTCGCGCAGTTGCGCCTCGACGTTGACCGCCTCGAAGCCGTACACCGGGTCCATGATCGGCGGCAGATACAACCGCTGCGGATCGGCGCGCGAAAAGCCGCCGTTGCGGTCGCTGGTCCACTGCATCGGCGTGCGCACGCCGTCGCGGTCGCCGAGAAAGATGTTGTCGCCCATGCCGATCTCGTCGCCGTAGTAGACGATCGGCGAACCCGGCATCGCGAACAGCAGGCTGTTCATCAGCTTGATGCGGTCCAGATCGTTGTCCATCAGCGGCGCGAGGCGGCGGCGGATGCCGAGGTTGATGCGCGCGCGCTTGTCGGCCGCGTACATGCTGTACATGTAGTCGCGCTCGCGGCTGGTCACCATCTCCAGCGTCAGCTCGTCGTGGTTGCGCAGGAAGATCGCCCACTGGCAGGTGTCGGGGATCTCGGGCGTCTGCGCCATGATCTCGACGATCGGGTGGCGGTCCTCCTGCGCCAGCGCCATGTACATGCGCGGCATCAGCGGGAAGTGATACGCCATGTGGCACTCGTCGCCGCTGCCGAAGTACTCGGCGACGTCCTCGGGCCACTGGTTGGCCTCCGCCAGCAACACGCGGTCGCGGTAGCGCGCGTCGAGCGCGGCGCGGATCTTGCGGATCACCGCGTGCGTTTCGCGCAGGTTCTCGTTGCTGGTGCCCTCGCGCTCGATCAGGTACGGGATCGCGTCTAGCCGGAACCCGTCCACTCCCATGTCGAGCCAGAAGTGCATCACGCGCAGCACGGCCTGCCGCACGTGCGGATTGTCGAAGTTCAGGTCCGGCTGGTGGCTGAAGAAGCGGTGCCAGTAGTACTGCTGCGCGACCTCGTCCCAGGTCCAGTTCGACTTCTCGCTGTCGGTGAAGATGATGCGCGTGCCGGCGTACTTCTTCGGGTCGTCGCTCCACACGTAGAAGTCGCGCTTGGGCGAGCCCTTCGGTGCGCGCCGCGCGGCCTGAAACCACGGGTGCTGGTCCGAGGTGTGGTTGACGACCAGCTCGGTGATGATGCGAAGCTGGCGCTTGTGCGCCTCGCGCACGAAGCGGCGGAAATCCTCGCGCGTGCCGTACGCCGGGTGCACGTTGCGGTAGTCGGCGACATCGTAGCCGTCGTCGCGGAACGGCGACGGATAGAACGGCAGCAGCCACACCGTGTTGACGCCGAGGTCGTGGATGTAGTCGAGCTTCTCCGTCAGGCCCCTGAAGTCGCCGATGCCGTCGCCGTTGGCGTCGTAGAACGCCTTGACGTGCAGCTCGTAGATCACCGCGTCCTTGAACCACAGCGGGTCGCCGGCGGCGACTGCCGGTTCGATCGCGGGCGCGACGCGCAGGTCGTTTTTCATCGGCTGCTCAACACGTCGCCCCGGCGCAGGCCGGGGCCCAAGTTCCAGCGCCGCAAATTGGGCCCCGGCCTGCGCCGGGGCGACGGTATGCGGCCTTTATCACATGAAGTAATCGAAATCATGCTCGCGGTGCAGCCGGCGCCGCACGCGCAGCACGTGCGCGGGGAGCCGCTGCGGGTCGAGCTGCACGAAGTTGCGCGCGCCGTGCCAGATGAAGCGCGCGTGCGTGATCAGGTCGTGCACCTGGAACGGCTCGTCGATCGGCAGCCCGAGCGCGTCCAGATCCAGTTCGACCCAGCCGCGCTGCGTGTAGTTGGGGTCGAGGCTGACCACGCACACGATCACGTTCGAAAGATCCGGCGTGGCCTTCGCGTAGGCGATCATCTGTTCGTTGTCCACCGGCAGGAAGCGCAGCGTGTCGTCGGACTGCAGCGCCGCATTGTCGCGCCGCGCGCGGTTGATCGCGGCGATGAACTCCGCCAGGGAATCGGTGCGCGCGCGGTCCCAGTGGCGCACCTGGTACTTCTCCGAGTCGAGATACTCCTCGGAGCCCGGCTCGCGCGCGACGTGTTCGAGCAGTTCGTACGCCGGGCCGTAGATGCCGTAGCTCGCCGCCAGCGTGGCGGCAAGCACCAGCCGCGCCATGAAGGCGGGCCGCCCGCCGTACTGCAGCGTTTCGGTCAGGATGTCGGGCGTGTTCGGCCACACGTTGGGGCGGAAGTACTCGCGCCCGGGACCGTGCGCCAGCTCGGTGAAGTACGCGGTCAGTTCGCGCTTCGTGTTGCGCCACGCGAAGTAGGTGTAGCTCTGCGAGAAGCCGAGCTTCGCCAGCCGGTGCATTACCTTCGGCCGCGTGAACGCCTCCGCCAGGAACAGCACGTCGGCATTGCGCGCCTTGATGCGGTGGATCACCCACTCCCAGAACGGGAACGCCTTGGTGTGCGGGTTGTCGACGCGGAAGATCTTCACCCCGGCGCCGATCCAGAAATCGAACACGCTGGCCAGCTCGAGCCATAGCGAGGGCCACGCATCGCACTCGAAGTCGAACGGAAAGATGTCCTGGTACTTCTTCGGCGGATTCTCCGCGTACTGCACGCTGCCGTCGGGACGCTTGCGGAACCACTCTGTATGCGCGGTCACGTACGGGTGGTCGGGCGCGCACTGCAACGCGATGTCGAGCGCGACCTCGATGCCGTGCGCGGCCGCCGCGGCGACCAGGTGCCGGAAGTCGTCGAGCGTGCCGAGCTGCGGATGCAGCGCCGTGTGCCCGCCTTCGTCGGAGCCGATCGCCCACGGGCTGCCGACATCGTCGGGCGCTGCCACCAGCGCGTTGTTCCTGCCCTTGCGCCGCACGCGGCCGATCGGATGGATCGGCGGCAGGTACAGCACGTCGAACCCCAATTTCGCCACGTACGGCAGCAGCCGCTCGCAGTCGGCAAACGTGCCGTGGCGTCCCGGCTCGGATGCCGTCGAGCGCGGGAACATCTCGTACCACGCCGAAAAGCGCGCGCGCTCGCGGTCGACCACCAGCGGGTATTCGCGCGCATCGGTGGTCGCGAAGCGCAGGTCGGGCCAGCGCGCCGCGACTTCGCCGCGCGCGGCGTCGAGCCCGAGGTGCTTCAGTTGCGCGGCATCGGCGCCGCGCGCGAGCAACTCGTCGACTTCGTGCGCCCACGCCGCCAGCGCCTGGCGGTCTGAGGCATCGACCGCGCGCTGCGCGGCGGCGACGATGAGCTGCACGCCGACGCGCGCCGCGACGCGGATGTCGTCGGCATCGGTGCGCCGCGCCAGATCGTGCCGCCAGGACAGCAGGTGATCGACCCACGCGCGCACCGTGTAGACATAGCGGCCGGCCGCGGTCACGGTGAACGCGCCGCGCCAGCGATCGTTGCCGAGCGCGCGCATCGGCACTTCGTGCCATTGCGCGTCGTCGGCGCTGCGCCAGAGCAACGTGCACGCGACGAGGTCGTGCCCATCGGCAAAGCAGTCGGCCTCGACCACCACGGCGTCGCCGACCGTGCGCTTGATCGCGAAGCGGCCGTTGTCGACCGCGGGGCTGACGTTCTCGACCACCGCGCGCTGGCGGCCATCGGCGACGTCGATCGGGACGACTTGCGAGTTCATACGCTGTGTCGTTCCCGCGCAAGCGGGAACCCAGTGCAGCGCGTCGCAACGCCCCTGGATTCCCGCCGGAGCCTGCCCTCGACCGCGATCGGGGGCGGAATTGACGCCCGTAGCAATCGACGCGGGACCACCATCGCTACGCCTCCGGCGCCAACACCACGATCGCCAGCGGCGGCAGCGTCAGCGTGAGCGAGCGGCTGCGGCCGTGCGCGGCCACCGGCGCGGCGTCGACCGCACCCAGGTTGCCCATGCCGCTGCCGCCGTAAACGATGGCGTCGCTGTTCAGCAGCTCGATCCAGCGTCCGCCGGCCGGCACGCCGATCACGTAGTTGTGGCGCGGCACCGGCGTGAAGTTGCACACGACCGCGAGCGGCGCTGCGCGCGGCGCGCGACGCAGGAAACTGAGCACGCTGTTGTCGGCGTCGTTGCAGTCGATCCACTCGAACCCCGATGGATCGAAGTCCACCGCGTGCAGCGCCGGCTGCGCGCGATAGACGCGGTTCACGTCGGCCAGCCAGCGCTGCACGCCGGCGTGCTCGGCGTGCCGCAGCACCCACCATTCGAGCTCGCCCTCGTGCGTCCATTCGCGCCGCTGGCCGAATTCGCCGCCCATGAACAGCAGCTTCTTGCCCGGGTGCGTCCACATGTAGCCGAGCAGCAGCCTGAGATTCGCGAACTGCTGCCAGCCGTCGCCCGGCATGCGGCCGATCAGCGAACCCTTGCCGTGCACGACCTCGTCGTGCGACAGCGGCAGCACGAAGTTCTCGCTGAACGCGTACATGATCGAGAACGTGATCGTGTTGTGGTGATAGCGGCGGTAGATCGGGTCTTCCCTGAAGTACGCGAGCGTGTCGTGCATCCAGCCCATGTTCCACTTCAGGCCGAAGCCCAGCCCGCCGACCCAGGTCGGGCGCGACACCATCGGCCACGCGGTCGATTCCTCCGCGATCAGCTGCACGTCGGGGTGATCGCGGTACACCGACTGCGACAGCAGGCGCAGGAATTCGATCGCCTCCAGGTTCTCCCTGCCGCCGTAGCGGTTCGGGATCCATTCGCCTTCCTTGCGCGCGTAATCGAGGTACAGCATCGACGCGACCGCGTCGACGCGCAGGCCGTCGACGTGGTAGCGCTCGAGCCAGAACAGCGCGCTCGACAGCAGGAACGCGCGCACCTCGTTGCGGCCGTAGTTGAAGATCGCCGAATTCCATTCGGGGTGGAAGCCCTGGCGCGGATCCTGGTGTTCGTACAGGTAGGTGCCGTCGAAGAACGCCAGCCCGTGCGCGTCGGCCGGGAAGTGCGACGGCACCCAGTCGAGGATCACGCCGATGCCGGCCTGGTGCAGCGTATCGACCAGCGCCATCAGGTCCTGCGGCGCGCCGTGGCGCGCGGTCGGCGCGAAGTATCCGGTGCACTGATAGCCCCACGAGCCGTAGAACGGGTGCTCGGTGAGCGGCAGCAGTTCGACGTGCGTGAACCCCATTTGCGTCACGTACTCGGCCAGCGCGCGCGCGGCGCTGCGGTAGTCGAGGAAGCTGCCGTCGGCGGCGCGCCGCCACGAGCCGAGGTGCACCTCGTAGATCGCCATCGGCGCGTCGAGTGCATTGGCGCGCGCGCGCCGCGCCATCCATTCGCCGTCGTGCCACTCGTAGTCGAGCGTGGCCACGCGCGACGCGGTCGCGGGCGGGCACTCGGTCTGCAGCGCGAACGGGTCGGCCTTCTCGAGCTTGGCGCCGGCGGCGGTCGTGAGCACGTATTTGTAGGCCTGTCCGCGCACCACGCCGGGCACGAAGCCTTCCCATACGCCGCAGCCGTCGGCGCGCGCGGCGAGCGGATGCGCGGCCGCGTTCCAGCCGTTGAAGTCGCCGATCACCGCCACCGCGCGCGCATTCGGCGCCCACACGGCGAAGTGCGCGCCGCCGTCCTCGAGGTGGCAGCCCAGCCGTTCGTACAGGCGGCCGTGGGTGCCCTCGCGCAGCAGATAGACGTCGTGCTCGGTGAGCAGGCCGGGCCGGGACCGCATGATGTCGGGGGCGGAGATGAAACGACGCGCGACGCTCGCGCATCCTGTCCGCTGTCGCAGTGTATTCGAGTGGGTGCGGGGCGCGATCGGGTCAGACCCGCGAGTGATTGCCGAGCGGATGCGGTCGCAGCCGCGTGGTCACGGCGCTGCCACGCACCTGGCATGGGCCGCGCCAGGTTGATCGGCTCGGCCTGCACGCGGGGCGACGACGTACGGCCCGAGATCGACTGGCATGAGATGGTCATCTGCGCCGTGCCGGCGCGCGCCGTCACGATGCACCACCGGGACGTGACGCCGCCGCTGCGCGCCACCTGCGCCGGGCCGGCGGCTAAGCTTCCGCGCCATGAACGAATCCGCCGCCCGCGCCACCCTGCTCGTGCGCGCCTACGAGCGCGCGCCGTCGCCGCACTGGAGCGACGCCGATCGCGACTGGGCCACGCAGGCGGCCGCGCACATCGTGGGCGAAGGCGCCGGCGACGACGCGTTCATCGCGCGCCGCGCGGCGCTGGCGGTCGAGCGCCTGAGCGAGCGCGACCCCGCGGTGGCGCGGCTGCTCGCCGCGGTCACGTGGCGGCCGTGGATCGGGCACGCGCTGGCGGCGGCCGCTCTCGCGCTCGGGCTCGCGGTCGATGCGATCGGCGCGCAGGGGCGGGTGAACCTGCTGGCGCCGCCGCTGCTCGGCCTGCTGGCGTGGAACGTGTTCGTGTATCTGCTGATCGCCACGCGCGGCTTCGCCCGCCTCGCGCGGCGGTCGCGGCGCGCACTGAGCCCGCTCGCTGCCGCGGTCGCGCGCTTCGCGCACGCGCTCGCCGACCCGGCGCTGCGGCTCGGCGGCAGTGCCGGCGGCACGTTCCTGTCCGACTGGGCGCACGCTTCGCGCCGCCTCACGGCCGCCCGCGCGGGCCGCGTGCTGCACGTGGCCGCGATCGCATTCGCGCTCGGCACGCTGGCGTCGCTGTACCTGCGCGGGATCGCGTTCGAGTACCGCGCCGGCTGGGAAAGCACATTCCTCGATGCGCCGCAGGTGCACGCGCTGCTTGCCGCCGTGCTCGGCCCGGCGTCGCGGCTCACCGGGATCGCACTGCCCGACGCGGCGGCGCTGGCGGCGCTGCGCTTTCCGGAATCGGCCGGCGCGATCGCCGCGCCGTGGCTGCATCTGTACGCGGCGACGATCGCGCTGGCGGTGCTGCTGCCGCGGCTCGCGCTCGCATTGGCCGACCGCTGGATCGAAGCGCGCTGGACGCGCCGCTTCAGGCTGCCGCTGGACGAAACCTACTACCGCCGCCTGACGCGCACGCTGCGCGCCACGAGCGAGCGCGTACGCGTGCTGCCTTACAGCGTGCAGCTTTCGCCGCAGGCCGCGCTGGGCCTGAACGCTCTGCTCGCGAAGACGCTCGGCGCGAAGACCGTGGTCGAGATCGCGCCGGCGACGCCGTTCGGCGACGAGGATCGCGTCGACGCGAAGCAGCTCGCGCAGCCGGCGCCGGACGTGACGGTGGCCGCGCCGCTGTTCGCGCTCGCCGCCACGCCCGAGCCGGAGAACCACGGCGCGTTCGTCGCGCGCGTGCGCGAGGTCCTCGCCCCCGGCACGCGGCTGGTCGCGCTGATCGACGAGTCGTCGTTCGCGCGCCAGTTCGGCGCGGCGAGCGCGCGCGCGATCGAGCGCCGCGACGGGTGGCGCCGCATGCTCGACGCGCACGGCTGTCCCGCGGTGTTCGCCGATCTCGAGCGGCCCGATGCGACGGCGGCCGGGCTGCAGTTGTCCGCCGCGCTCGACGCGCGGACGACGGAGGCCGCGTGACGCGGATCGCCCTGTCGCTGGTTTCGCACACCAACGCCGGCAAGACCACGCTGGCGCGCACGCTGCTCGGCCGCGACGTCGGCACGGTGCGCGACGAGCCGCACGTGACCGACCGCGCGGAGCGCCATGCGCTGATCGAAACGCCCGACGGCGACGCGCTCGAGCTGTGGGATACGCCGGGCTTCGGCGACAGCGCGCGGCTGGCGCGCCGGCTCGCCCAGCAGAGCAATCCGCTCGGCTGGTTTCTCGCCGAGCTGTGGGACCGGTTCCGCGACAAGCCGTTCTGGCACACGCAGCAGGCGGTGCGCAACGTGCGCGACCACGCGGACGTGGTGCTGTATCTGGTGAACGCCGCCGAAGCGCCGCAGGACGCCGGCTACGTCGGCCCGGAGATGCGCGTGCTGGAACTGCTCGGCAAGCCGGTGCTGGTGCTGCTGAACCAGCTCGGCGCGCCGCGACCCGCGGACGAGGAGGACGCGCAGGTGCAGCGCTGGCGCGCGCATCTGGCGCAATGGCGGCACGTGCGCGACGTGCTGCCGCTCGACGCGTTCGCGCGCTGCTGGGTGCAGGAGATCGCCTGGCTCGACGCGGTGGGGCGGATGCTGCCGCAGGACAAGCGAAGCGCGTTCGAGCGCCTGGCCACCGCATGGCAGGCGCGCCGCGAACGCACATTCACGCAGGCGCTGCAGGTGCTCGCCGAGCGGATCGCGCGCGCCGCCACCGACCGCGAGGCGGTCGAGGAGTCCGGCGTGATCGGCAGGCTGCGCGAGCTCGGCAAGGCGCTCGGCCTGAACCGCGAAGGCGAGCCCGGCCCGCGCGAAACGGCGATGCTGCGACTGGCCGCGCGGCTGGACGCCGACATCTCGGGCGGCAATGACCGCCTGATCGCACTGCATGGACTCGAAGGGCACGCGCGCCAGCAGATACTGGCCCGGCTCGCCGACCATTACGCGGTGCGCGCGCGCGTGAGCGAGGGCAAGGCGGCACTCGTGGGCGGTGCGATCACCGGCGCGCTCGCGGGGCTGAAGGCCGACATCGCCAGCGGCGGACTCACGCTCGGCGGCGGCCTGCTGCTCGGCGGCGTGCTCGGCGCGCTCGGCGCCGCGGGGCTGGCGCGCGGCGTGAACCTCGCGCGCGGCACGGATCGGACCTGGGTCGCGTGGACCGACGACGTGCTGCTGGAGGTCGCCGAAGCTTCGCTGCTCACGTATCTGGCGATCGCGCACTACGGCCGCGGCCGCGGCGAGTGGGTCGAGGGCGAGGCCCCCGCGCACTGGCAGCCGCTGGTGCGCGAGGTGCTGGCCGCCGCGCGCCCGGCATGGCTGCAGGCGCTCGGCGCGCGGCAGCAGCTCGAAGCGCCGGCGCTGGCCGCGCGACTGGCCCCGCTGGTCGACCGCGCCGCACGCGACGTGCTGGTGAGGCTCTACCCGCAGCAGCTACCGCGGCGGCGCGATGGCATTCCCGCATAACGATCTCGCCCGCTGATCGCGTCTTCGCACATCATTCCGCCGGTGCAAGCGCGTCGCCCCGGCGCAGGCCGGGGCGACGAGAAATCTGCAGCCCTTCGTATGGTCGCCCGCTGCCACGACATGCCGTTCGGCGCCGCGCTGCGCGCCGACGGCAGCGCGCGCTTCCGGCTGTGGGCGCCGAGCGCGCGGCGCGTCGACCTCGCGCTGCTCGATCCGCCCGCGCAGTTGCCGATGCAGCCGCTGGCCGACGGCTGGTTCGAGCGCGAAGTCGCCGGCGCGCGCGCCGGGCTGCGCTACGCGTATCGGATCGACGGCGCTCTGCAGGTGCCCGACCCGGCCTCGCGCTTCAATCCCGATGACGCGCACGGTCCGAGCATGCTGGTCGATCCGCGCGCTTACGGCTGGCGCGACGCCGACTGGCGCGGCCGGCCGTGGGTCGAAGCGGTCGTCTACGAGCTGCATGTCGGCACCTTCACGCCGGAGGGCACGTTCGCGGCCGCGATCGAGCGGCTCGACGACCTTGCGCGGCTCGGCATCACCGCGATCGAACTGATGCCGGTGGCGGACTTTCCCGGCGCGCGCAACTGGGGCTACGACGGCGTGCTGCTGTTCGCGCCCGATTCGGCCTACGGCACCCCGGACGAACTGAAGGCGCTGGTCGATGCGGCGCACGCGCGCGGCCTGACGGTGCTGCTCGACGTCGTCTACAACCATTTCGGTCCCGACGGCAACTACCTGCACGCGTACGCACAGCCGTTCTTCGACGAACGCCGCCGCACGCCGTGGGGCGCGGCGATCGATTTCTCCCGTCGCGCTGTGCGCGACTTCTACATCCACAACGCGCTGTACTGGCTGACCGAATTCCACTTCGACGGCTTGCGGCTCGACGCCGTGCACGCGATCGCGGACAGCGCGCGCCCCGACATCGTCGAGGAGATCGCGTACGCGGTGCGCGCGGGCCCCGGCTGCGAACGGCACGTGCACCTGGTGCTGGAGAACGACCGCAACCAGGCGCGCTATATCGCGCGCGACGCGGCGGGCGCACCAATGATCGCCACCGCGCAATGGAACGACGATGCGCATCACGCCGCGCACGTGCTCGCCACCGCCGAGCGCGACGGCTATTACGCCGACTACGCCGGCCGTCCGTTGTGGTGCGTCGGCCGCGCGCTGGCCGAGGGCTTCGTCTACCAGGGCGAGGCATCGGCGTATCGCGACGGCGCGCCGCGCGGCGAGCCGTCGACGCATCTGCCGCCGGTGGCGTTCGTCGACTTCCTGCAGACGCACGATCAGGTCGGCAACCGCGCTTTCGGCGAGCGCAGCGCGCACATCGCCGACCCGGCGGCGCTGCGCGCGCTCGTGGCCTGCGTGCTGCTCGCGCCGGCGGTGCCGCTGCTCTTCATGGGGGAGGAATTCGCGGCCAGCGCGCCGTTTCTCTACTTCTGCGATCACCGCGGCGAACTGGCGCGCGCGGTGGCCGAGGGTCGGCGCGCGGAGTTCGCGCGTTTCGAACGCTTCGGCGATCCGCAACTGCGCGCGCGCATTCCCGATCCGAACGACCGGCGAACCTTCGCGCGCTCGAAGCTCGACTGGTCCGAGCGCGGCCGCGCCGGGCACGCCGACTGGCTGGACTTTTACCGCACGCTGCTGCGGCTGCGGCGCGAACGGGTGCTGCCGCACCTGGCGCGCGCGATGCGCGGCGAGTTCGTAGTCGCGCCGCCCGGGCGGCTGACGGTGCGCTGGCCGCTCGGGGCGCGCGGCGCGCTGCACCTGCTGGCGAACCTCGCCCGCGAGCCGGCACCGCACGCACCGCTGCCGCCGGGCGACGGGGTCTACGACAGCCATCCGGCCGCCGACGCGTTGCCGCCGTGGTCGGTGCGCGTATCGCTTGAGGCGCCCGATGCATGAGGGGCTCGCGACGCCGGCGCAGCGGTACGGCATCGCGGCGCGTGGCCGACGCGCTCGGAAGTCGTGAAGAAATCGTCGCGAGCGCCCCGAAATTGCGGCGCGGGCAAAGGCGCGGTTTCGCCAAGCGCGCGCTTGGCGCCGCCGCAGCCGGCCGCGCCTGAATGCGCGGCCGTGGACGGGACGCGTGCAGCGTCGTACGGTGCGCATCGGAGCCGCAAGATCGGGGCGCGGGTAGATCTGTTCACGGCTTCTCAGCGCAACGTCGTTCGATCGCGATGCGCGGCGGCCCCTGGCGCATGTTCCGGCGGCGATCCGGCAGCGTCGTAAGTCATCGCCGCCGCGCTGATCGGCCGCCCGCGCCGCAGCGCGTGCAGCAGTTCGCGCGCCGGATCGAGCGCGTCGGCGAGATCGCGTTCGAGCGCTGCCGGTTCACCCTCGATCCGCGCGGCGATCAGCTCCGCGGCCAGCGCCGCCAGCGACAGCCCGCGCGAGCCGAACGCGAAGCTCGCGAAGAGACCCGGCGCGCGCGGCAGATCCGCGAGGTGCGCGCCGCGCAGCCGCGCCTGCCGCGCACGCACCGCATCGAGATCGGCCGCCTGACCCGCGAGCGGCAACCGGTCGCGCGACACGCAGCGCGTCGCATCGAACACGCCGATCGGCGCGACCTGCGGCGTATCGGCGAGCAGCCGCGGCAGCCGCGCGAGATTGCTCGCGTGCGCGCGCGCCTCGTCGAGCGCGCCGGCTGCATCGCCTTGCAGCGGCATTTCATACGTCGCGCCGACCCCCGCCCAGCCGTCGAGACCGTTGAGCACGTAGCCGTCGCCGGCGAGTCCCGCGCGCAACCCGTCGAGCGCGGCCGGGTCGATGCGCGTGATGCGTCCGCGCACGGGGGTCAGCGCGACCGGCGTGCCGAGCAGGCGCGGCGCGTCGAATGCGCAGGCGACGATCACGACCGGTGCCGCCGCCAGCGCGCGGCCGCCGGCATCGAGCGCGCGCCAGCCGTCGCCGTCGCGCTGCAGGCGCTCGACGCCGACATTGCAGCGCACGTCGATCGATGCGTGCGCGAGCGCCGCCGCGCACCAGCGCGCCGCCGCGACCAGTGCGCCATCGGCAAACCACCAGCCGCCGCGGCGCGGGCGTCGACCGATCAGCGCAGCGGCGGCATCCGGGTCGCGTGGCGCGGCGTATGCATCCGGCCACCCGCTATGCGCGTGCAGCGCGACCCATTGATCGAACTCGGCGCCGCTCGCTGCCTGCTGCAGCACGCCGCAGGATCTCCACAGGGCGCCGCCCTGCGCCTCGAGCCGCGCGAGCGCCGCGCGGGCGGCGAAGCATCCGGCGCGCGTCAGCCGCGCGAACACGCTGTCGTCGGCGGTGATCTGCGGATGCAGCAGCCCCCACGGCAGCGCGGACGCATCGCTGGCGATGTGCGTGCCGCGCTCGAGCACCTGCACGCGCCAGCCGCGGCGCGCCAACGCGTGCGCCGCCGTCGCGCCGGCCAGCCCCGCGCCGATCACGAGCGCGCTGCGTTCGCCGCGATACGCGCCCGGCGGCTCGTGGCGCCGCGTGCGCCAGCGCGGCGCATAGCGGCCGATCAGCATGTCGCGCTTGCGGCCGAAACCGGTGCGCAACTGCAGCGCGAAGCCCGCGCCGTCCAGCGCGTCGCGCACCGCGCGCGCGGTACACCAGGTCGCGAGCGTCGCGCCGGGGCGGGCGAGCCGCGCGATCGACTTCAGCAGCGCCGGCTCCCACATCTGCGGATTGCGGTCGGGCGCGAAGCCGTCGAGATAGATCGCATCGGCACCGCAGGCGAGTCGCGGCACGAGGTCGCGCGCATCGCCGAAGGCCAGCGTCAGCACGACCGCGCCGTGCTCGAACTCGCGCCGATGCAATCCCGGCAGCGGCAGCGGCCACGCCGCGGCCAGTTGTTGCGCGAGTTCGCCCAGTTCGAGCGGCGCGGGCGCGCGCAGAGCGCCGGCCGCGAGCGGATGCAGTTCGACCGACACGTAGTGCAACCGGCGCGGGCGCGCCGGATCGTCGCGCCACGCCTGCCACGTCGCGAGGAAATTCACGCCGAGCCCGAAGCCGGTCTCTACGACCACGAACTGATCGGCCCCCGCCCAGCGAGCCGGCAATTCGTTGCCGCCGATGAACACGTGCCGCGCCTGGCCCGCCGCGCCGTCGCGGCTTGCATAGACGTCGCCGTAGCGCGCGGAAAACGGCGCGCCGTCGGCGCTCGGCAAGACATCGGCCGGTGTCAGGGATCGCAGCATGGAGGTTGAAGTCGCGTTGCTGCCGACTTTACGGGATCGCGCCCTGAACGCTTTGGCCGCGAGCGCGGGCCGGATGCGGCGTCAAAGAGGGGATTGCTGCGGTCGGACCGCGGAGTAGATTTCCTTGCGCTTTCGCGGGCAAACGATCGGGCGCGCGGAGCGAGCGAGAAACGGAAACGGGAAGGAGGAGCCGGCATGACCTCAGCGCAGCGTGGTGCATTGTTTGCATTCCTTGCCGCCGCCACCTTGGCGTTCAGCGCCCGGGCGGACGAGACGTGCAATTCACCCTACATGTCGAAGCTCATCAAGGGCCAGGAGGACTACGTCCACGTCTGGACCCTTGGCGTGGAGGGCCTCGGTGACGGCTCGGACAAGCTGGTCACGATCGATGTCAATCCGAAGTCCAGGCACTACGGAAAGGTCGTGCACAGCGTTTCGGTCAATGCGCGCGGCGAAGCCCATCACATGGGCTTCACCGACGACCGTCGCTATCTGTGGGCAGGCGGCCTGTCGAACAATCAGATCTACGTGTTCGACGTCGGCACCGATCCGGCCAAGCCGAAACTGGTCAGGACGATCAGCGACCTGACCGCCCGGAGCGGCTACGTCGGACCGCATACGTTCTATGCCATGCCGGGCCGCATGCTGATCGGTGCCCTGTCGAACGCCAGGGACAAGGGTGGCGCCACCGGCATCGCCGTGTACAACAACAAGGGGGAATTCGTCGCCAGCTACGACATGCCGAAGGACGAGATCGGCGGCGTCAGGGGTGATGGATACGGCTATGACCTCGCCATCAATCCGGCCAAGAATGCGCTGCTGACCTCCAGCTTCACCGGCATCGACAATTACCGGCGCGACCTCGGCGATCTCATCAAGGACGGCGAGGCGATGAAGCGCTTCGGCAACACGATGGTGCTGTGGGACCTCAAGGCGATGAAGCCGCAGCAGATCTTCAGCGTGCCCGGTGCGCCGCTCGAAATCCGCTGGTCGCTGAAGCCCGGCGACAACTGGGCGATCACCGCTTCAGCGCTGACATCCAAGCTTTGGCTGGTCAGACAAGACGGAGCCGGCAAGTGGCAGGCCAAGGAGGTGGGCACCATCGGTGACCCGGCCAAGGTTCCGCTGCCCGTGGACATCTCGATCACCGCCGACGGCAAGGGACTCTGGGTCAACACCTTCATGGACGGCATGACTCGCTACTTCGACCTGAGCAACCCGGAGCAACCGCGGCAGACCTACGCACGTCAAACCGGCAAGCAGGTCAACATGATCTCGCAGAGTTGGGACGGCAAGCGCATCTACGTCACGTCGAGCCTGCTGGAGCGTTGGGACAAGGGCGGCGCCGACAACGAACAGTTCCTGCGCGCCTTCAACTGGAACGGGAAGGAACTGCAGCCCGCTTTCGAGGTGGACTTCACGAAAGAAAAGCTCGGACGCGCCCATCACATGAAGTTCAGCGCGCGCTGAAGTGCACCGGTTGCTGCGGGCGGCACTCCTGATCGCGCTGGTCGCGATCGGCGGCGCGGCGCGGCCGGCGGCCGACCCGACCCAGCCCAATGCGCCGCAGATGCAGTTCGTGCCGCCCGCCGCCGGCACTTATCAATTGCAGCGCATCCAGCGCGCACCGGAGGCTCTGCTGCTGGATGCGCAGGCGCGCATGCGTTTCCTGAGCGAGCTCACGCACGGCAAGGTCACGCTGCTGACATTCTTCTACACCTACTGCACGGATGCCTGGGGATGCCCGTATGCCTACAAGCTGATGACGCAACTGCGGCAACGCCTGCTGGCGCAGCCCCGGGCGGTCGGCCGCGTGCGCTTCGTAAGCATCAGTTTCGACCCGACGCATGACACACCCCAGGCATTGCGGCTGTACGCGAGCGCGCTCCACGTCGATGCTCGCCTTCCCTGGGAATTCCTGACGGCGCGCAGCATGGGTGAACTGCTGCCCCTGTTGAGCGACTTCGGCCAGGACGTGCGCGTCGAGCGGGACGAACAGGGACGGCCGATGCGCACGATGAATCACATGCTGAAGCTCTTCCTGATCGACCGCACGGGCGTCGTGCGCGAAATCTACGCGCTCGACTACCTGCATCCGGACATGATGGTGAACGACATCGACACGCTGCTGCTCGAAGAGCGGGCTTCGACTGCGCGACGACACTGACATGGGGTCACCCAGGCGCCGGCAGGCGGCGCATCTTGGCGTACGTGCGCAGCCGCGGCGGTAATCGGCCCCGGTCGCGAACTTTCCTTGCACGCTCCCGCATCCTGTCGATCATGAAATCCAGGCCGGACCGCATCGACGAGCGCGAGCTGCTGGTGCGCGCGCTGGCCGGCGACGGCGCGAGCCTGGCGACGGCGTTCGAACGCTGGCGGCCGCGCCTGCTGGCGGCGGCGCTGCGTCTGACGAACGACCGCGCAGAAGCGCAGGATGCGGTGCAGGAGACGTTTCTCGTCGCGCTGGCGCACCTGCCCGAACTGCGTGCGCAGCCGGCGTTCGGCGGCTGGCTGCTGGCGATCCTGCGCAACCACTGCCTGCAGCAGTTGCGCAGCCGCCGGCACGAGGCGCGCGTCGAGGAGATCGCCGACGATGCGCTGATCGATCACGGCCTCGAGCAACGGCTCGACCGGCACGCGCTGCGCGACTGGATCCTCGCCACGATCGGCCGGTTGCCGGAACCATTCAAGCTTGCCGCGCTGCTGCGCTACTTCGGCAGCTACCCGTCGTATGCGCAGATCGCCGCGATCCTCGACGTGCCGGTCGGCACCGTGCGCAGCCGGCTGGCGCAGGTCAAGCAGCGGCTGGCGGACGCGATGCTGGCGCAGGCCGGGCTGTCGGCCGATGACGACGATGGGCGCGTCGCCGCGCGGCTGGCCGAACAGACGGACGCCTTCGCCGGACTGGATTGGCAGCGCCGCGAACGCTTGATCTCGCGGTGCGACGAGGACATCGCCCTCGTCTGGGCGCGCGCGAGGCACGCGCCGACGCGGTTGCGGGGACGCCGTCACCTCGAAGCCGACTTGCGCGACGATCTCGAGCACGGCGTGCAGTACGAGCTCGTGCGCGCGCTGGCCGATGCGCGCATGAGCCTGTTCGAAACCCGGTTCCGCAACGATCCGCAGTTCCCCGACCACTGCCCGCCCGGCGCAACGCTGCTGATGGTGCACGAGGGTGACCGGATCGCGCGCATTCACGTGTACTTGTCGCCGCGGCCGCCAAGCGACCCACTCTGACGAACGTCGGGGCGCCCGGTGCCCTGCTGCGTCACATGCCGCGCGTCAGTTCCAGCGTGGTGTCGGCGAACATCCGCGCGACCGGACTCAGCACCCGGCCTTTCACCGACAGGATGCAGGTCGGCTGGCTCCACGCTGGCAGCTCCAGCGGCCGCAGCTTCAGCGCGCCGCGCGGCGTGCCGAACTTCAGCAACGAGTGCGGAACAACCGTCACGCACGATCCGGTCGCGAGCAGTGCATAGCGCAAATTCAGCGAGCCGGTGACGATGAGCTTGCGCGGCGGATCGAAACCGGCGAGTCGTTCGAGGCCGCGCTGCTGCTGCCGGACGCGATCGACGCGTTGGTGAAGGCGGGGCGGATCGACCCGTCGTCGGTGAGGCCGCTGGCGCGCACCGCCGTCGGCGTCGCGGTCCACACGGGACTGCCGGTTCCGGATGTCGGCTCGATAGAAGCGCTGAAGTCGGCGCCGTCGCGCGCCGGCCCGCTGGCCTGCGGACCCGACAGCGCGAGCGGCAGCCACTTCGTGAAGCTGCTCGACCGCCTCGGCGTTGCCGACGCGCGCGCGAAGCTCAAGCCGGTGGCCGGCGGTCACGTGATGGACGCGGTCGCGAAGGGCGACGCCGAGATGACCGTCATCACCTTGCCCAACATCGTCGGCGTTCCGGTCGTCACCCTCGCGGGCAAGCTTCCCGAGGCGCTGCGGCACTACACCACCTTCACCGGCGGCGCGTCCGCGTCGGCAGCGCCCGCGTCGGGCGGTCGCGCGTTGCTAAAGTTCCCGACGACGGACGAAGCCGCAGCCGCGTTCGAGCGCTTCGGGTTCGAGCGCCCGGCGCCCTGATCCGGCGTCTGCGGTCGCGCTACTTCAACTGCGCGCGGATCTCGCCGCCCGGGTGCGCGGCGCTGTGCACGTTGAAGTACAGGTCGCCGGCCTTGAACGCCTTCATCTGCTCGGCGTTGAGCTTGGCGCCGGCAGGCGCCTTGAAGGCGTCGCCTTCCTTCACGAACGGAATCACGACCGGGCCGTTCTTGCCGACCGCGCCGAGGTGGATGTGCGCCATGGTCGCCTGGATGCCCTTGGTCGTGACGCTGCCGGTCACCGCGCCGTCGTCGGCGATCGAGATCGTGCCCTCGCCGCTTGCCGCCGTCGTGACCGGCGGGACTTCGTTGGCGCCGGACAGCAGGACCTTCACGTCCGCGCCGTAGGCGGCGCCGCTTCCCAGCACGCCGAGCGCGAGGACCGTCGCGGCGAACATCGATTTCTTCGTAGTGATCATTTCGTTCTCCCAGGCGAATACAAACTCGCCCCCGCCATCGGCTGGGGACGGACCGTAGAGTGCGATTGACCGCGTCCGCCTTCGGTAGTTGCTCCCGCGCAGGCGGGAACCCGCCGCGCCACCTACGTAGATTCCGCATGGGCCGTGGCCGCGAACCCTTTGCGCCGCCGCTGCATCCTGCGTTCGACCCGCCGCACGGCGGAACCGACACGGGGAAAAGCCGATGAACGCGGAAGACCTCCTCGGGCTGCTGGTGCCCGCAACTTTCTTCGGCATGTGGGCGATCGAGGCGAAGTGGCCGGCGCGGAAGTTTCCGCAGCCCCGGGGCCGGCGCTGGCTGGGCATCGGCTGCTTCATCCTGATGGCGACGACCACCACGCTCGTGCCGCCGGCGCTTCCCGCCGACTGGCTCGAGCGCCATCGCCTGCTCGACGGCAGCGGTCTCGGCGTGGTCGGCGGCGCAGTCGTCGGCTACGTCGTGCTGTCGTTCGTCAGCTATCTGTGGCACCGGAACGCGCACCGTTTCGCGCTGATTTGGCGGCTGTTCCATCAGGTCCATCACAGCCCGCAGTACGTCGACATGTCGGGCTCGATGATCTTCCACCCGACCGAGATGGTCGTGTTCTCCGTGCTCACGGTGGTCACGACGACGCTCGCGCTCGGGCTCGATCCGCTCGCCGCCGCGCTGACCGGCTACATCGCCGCCTTCTACAGCATGTTCCAGCACTGGAACATCCGCACGCCGCGCTGGCTCGGCTATTTCATCCAGCGCCCGGAGGCGCACTGCGTGCACCACCAGCGCGAGGTGCACCACTACAACTTCGCCGATCTCCCGTGGTGGGACATGCTCGCCGGCACGTTCCGCAATCCGCGCGCATGGGAGGGCGAAGCGGGATTCGAGGCAAGTGCGTCGCGCCGCCTCGGTGCGATGCTCGCGTTCCGCGACGTCAACGCGAACGACTACGGCCCGGCGAGCCTCGGCGTGAAGGACAAGGCGCGGCTGCAGGCGATCTGACGCACGTCGATCGACGCCCGTCATCCCGCCGGACGCAGTCCGCGTCGGCGTCGCGCGCGGTGGGCGGTCCCGCGTCCGTCAGCGCTCGGCGGCGACGCGCGCCGATGCGCTGCGATCGTGCCCGCCGCGTTGTAGGCTTGCCGCTCGGAACGGAAGCAGCGCCGGTGCAGAGGGGCAGCGGCGGCCGGCACAGCATGAGGATCCAGGTTCTGTCCGATCTGCACCTGACGGTCGCGGCGATGGAACCGCCGCCCACCGATGCCGACGTGGTCGTGCTGGCGGGCGACCTCGCGCGGCCGCAGCAGGCGCTCGACTGGGCGCGCGCGTTCGAGCAGCCGGTCGTCTACGTGCCCGGCAACCACGAGTACTACGGCGGCAGCCTGGCCGCGGTGCGCGAGGAACTGAAGCGGCTCGCCGCGGGAACGCAGGTGCACGTGCTCGATCAGGACGAAATCACGCTGCAGGGTGTGCGCTTCGTCGGCGCCACGCTGTGGACCGACTTCGAGCTGTTCGACGGCGCGCAGCGCGAGGAGTCGATCGCCGCCGCGCTGCGCGTGATCGCGGATTTCTCGCGCATCACGATCGACGGCGAAACGCGCTTCACGCCCGCGCACTCGCGCCTGCTGTGCGGCCAGGCCGTGCGGTGGCTGTCGCAGCGGCTGCGCGAATCCCGACCGCCGACGGTGGTCGTCACGCACCACGCGCCGTCGGCGCGCAGCGTGGAGCCGAAGTACGCCGGTTCGCCGCTAAATGCGGCGTTCGTCTCCAACCTCGATGCGCTGGTCGCCGGCTCAGGCAGTGCGCTGTGGATCCACGGCCACACGCACTACCCGGTCGACTACGCGCTCGGTGCCACGCGCGTGTTCGGCAACCCGCGCGGCTATGCGCGCAACGGCGTGCCGGAGAACCGCGGCTTCGATCCGTTCTGCATCGTCGAGGTCGCCTGACCGGCGTGCCGGGCGACCCGCCGTGACTACCCCGGCGACGTCTGCTCCTTCGCGGAGGACAGCGCCTGCCGCAGGAACCCGAGATACCGTGCAGCCGGACTGCGCCGGCGCGTGAAGTGCTTGGTCATCGGATGCGATCCGTCGGACAGCGCGGGGCCCGAACGCAGGTAGCCGCGATGCAGGTAGAAGTCGAGCGCGTTGCGGCTGCCAAGCAACCGCGCAGTCGCATGCCCGGCGCGCTGGATCGACGTCTCCGCCATGCAAAGCAGTCCCGAACCCACGCCTCGCCGGGAGAATTCCGGCGCGACGTAAAGTGCGGTGACGCGATTCTGGTCGACCTCGATCCAGCCGATCGCCGTCTCCTGCACCGCGACCCAGACGGAATGTTCGCGAATCGCTCGGGCGATCCGCGCCGCGCCTGCGCCGCCTACCCATCTTTCGGCCTCGTCCGCCGGCACCCGGGGCGCGGACAGCCCCAGGATCGAACTGCGCCGAATGGCCCCCAGCGCTTCCTCGTCGCCCGGGTGCGCGCGGCGGATCAGCGTGACGCCGACTGGATTCGAGCGAGACATGGGTTCGTGGGGGCGGGTATCGGACACAAGGCCGCAATGATGCGCGACCTCGCGCTCGCGCACCACTCGACTCACCTGATCTGGTTTGCGCCGCCCGCCGAAGGCGTCGCGCCCAATTCAAGATCGATCCGATACTTCAGCCCCTCGTGTCCACCGTAGTGCGCCGACTCGCGATACGCGCCGAGCAGCACGCCGCCGTTGGCCTGGATCACGCGTCGTGATGCGACGTTGTCCGGCTGGGTCGAGACGTAAACGTACTGCAGTCCCTCCGCCCTTGCCAACGGCAGCAGGTGGCGCAGCGCCTGCGTTGCATAGCCGCGACCGCGTTTCGCCGCGACGACCGCGTAGCCGATGTGGCCGAGCACGTACCGCGGCAACTCCGACGTTCCGCGCTGCCAGCGCAGGCCGATCGAGCCGCAGAACTCGCCGTCCCACATCCACAGGCGGTAGCCGGGCAAGCGCGGCACGCGCGTGCCGTCGGGCAACGTGATCGGAGCGCCGCGCGCTTCCGGGTCATACAGGCCGGCGAGGAACTGCGCGGCGTCATGCTCGATCTTCTCCAGTTCCTCTTGCGCTGCCGCCGCGCCGCGAACGTTGTCGGCCGACCAGCCGCTCTTCAGCGCGGCGAGGCAGCTCGGCAGATGAACGGAGGCGGGTCGGACCAATTCCATGCGTCACCGCTTGATCGAATGCGCCAGATAGCGCGTGACCTTCGGCTCGCCGGGGCCGAGGTGGAACGCGTTGCGGCGCGCGCGCAGCTCCCAGTCGGACGCGGTCATGCGCTCGAAGCGGCGCAGGTGCTCGGCCCACGACTTGTCCGGGAAGTATTCGAGGTAACGGCCGCGTACCGTCGTGTCCTCGAACAGAACCCACGACAGCGCGCCCTTGCGCAGCCGGTCCGCGCGCGTGTCGCGCATCACGGCGGCAAACTCTTCCGCGCACGTTGGATCGATCCGGTACTCGATCGTCATCATCACCGGGCCCTGCTCGTGCTCGATCGGGAACGCCGGCACCGGCTCGTCGAGGTAGCGCCCGCCGCGACCGGCCCGAGCACGCGCGAGGCGTTCATCGCGATGCCGTTCAGACCGATCGCCGCGTGCAGCTCTTCGCGTGGCACGAGTTCGGGCACGATCGCCGAGTACACGGGCCAGCGCATCGCCATGCCGATGCCGTTGGCAAAGGTGAGCAGGAGCAGCAACGGCGCGGTCAGCCACCCGGCAAGCACGACGATGAAGAGCACGATCGCGTTGAACGCGACCCAGCACTGCGTGGCGAGGTAGTAGTGGCGCCGGTCGAGGGTGTCCGCCAGCGCGCCGCTCGGCACGCCGAGCAGGAACACCGGCGCCGACGACGCGGTCTGCACCAGCGCGACCATGATCGGCGACGTGGTGAGCGAGGTCATCAGCCACGCCGCCGCCACGTCGTTCATCCACATGCCGACGTTCGACGTGAGCCAGGTGAGCCACAGCATGCGGAACACCGGGCGCTGCATCGGCGCCCAGGCGGAGTGCGGTGCATCCGAAGCGATGGCAGGCGCAGGCTGGCTCATCAAGACAACTGCAGATTGACGACGAACGCGATTCTCGCAGCCCGTTCGTACCGCGTGCGCAGCGGTGCCCGTTCATGGTGCCCCGTTCACGCGGTGGCAGTTGTCGCTGCACGCTGACGACCCGCGCGTCACTCATACAGCAGAACCTGCGCTCGGTAGTCGCCCCCCGTCCCTTCGCCGCCGACCACGAGGATGCGCCCGTCCGGCAAACGATTCACGCTGTGAAGCATCCGCTCCCCCGGCATCGGGGCCAGCGCCTTGCCACCCTGCTCGGCTTGATATTCCTCGCTGCTCGCGCTCGGGCGCGCGTCCGCCGTTTCGCCACCGAACAGCAGCACGCGATCGTCCGGCAACAGGATCGAGCGCATCATCGTGCGCGCGGCGGCCATCGGCGCCGCGCCGGTGAACCGATGGGTCGCGGGATCGAAGCGCAGCGCGCTCGCCAGCCGCACGATTTCGCCGTCGGTGCCGATCGTTTCGCCACCGACGATCAGCACGCTCCCGTCGCTCAGCCGGTGCGCGGCGTGCAGGCGGCGCATCTCGATTCCGGTCGATGAAACCGGCACGAAGGTCTCGGTACGCGGGTCGAACAACTCGGCGAACTGATAGGCAGTGCGGTCGGACTGCCCGCCGGCGATCAGCACCCGGCCGTCGTTGAGCAGCGTCGCGGTGTGGTGCCAGCGCATCTGCGTCATGCGCCCGGCGGCGAGTCGCCATGCATGGGTGGCCGGGTCCCAGATCTCGGCGCTGTCGCGGCCCAAGCCGCCGGTCACGAGAACGCGCCCGTCGGCGAGCAGGGTCGTCGCGTGCCAGTTGCGCGGCTGCACCAGATCGCCGCCGTTGGAAACAGCGCCGGTGCGCTCGTCGATCAGGTCGGCGACGTTGCCGATCTGCAGGCTGGACGCGCCGCCGAACACCAGTATGCGTCCGTCCGGCAGGCGCGTGGCACTGTGGCCGCTGCGGCCGGTGCGCATCGAACCGATGCGCGTGAAGGTGCGCGTGACGGGATCGAACCGGTCGACGGCGTCCGACAGCGCGTTCAAACCGCGCGATCCGCCGAGGATGAGTACCGCGCCGTCGCCGGTCGTGACGGCGGCGTGATCGGAACCGGCGAAGGGAACGTCGAGCGCCGCGAAGCGATCGCGGAACCTCACGCGCAATGTGATCGCCTGCGCGGCCGACTTGCCGCCGCCGTCGACGATCAGTCGATAGGCCGCGCCACTGTCGAGCACCGGCGTTTCGACGGCGGCGCCGCTGGCCACCGCGCCGATGCGGGGCTCGATGCGGCCCGTGCCGCCGCGATAGCGCACCGTCAGGCGCGCCTTGTCGCCCACGAAGTACGCATCGCGATCGGCCGCGAACTGCGCGATCACCGGTTCATCCGGCATCGCATCGCCCGCCCCGCCGCCGCAGGCGCCGAGCAGCGCGGCGGAAATGACGATCAGACAGGCCGCGGCGATTCGCCCGGCAGTGACGCGTTTTTCGATTGACTTGAACATGGTTGGCTCCGAAAGAGTCAGGCGCCGGCGCCGATCGCACCGCGCGCGAGGACGGCGACTCTAGGTTCGGCCGCCGCCTTGCGGAATTGCCTCTTTGGCAATACCTTTTCGGAATGAATCGACGCGTCGACGCCCGCCAGCTGCGCTACTTCATCGCGGTCGCACAGGAACGCAGCTTCCGCCGCGCCGCCGAGCGCCTGCACATCACGCAGCCGCCGCTGTCGCGCCAGATCAGCGAGCTCGAATCCGCGCTCGGGGTCCGGCTGCTCGCGCGCGACACGCGCCGCGTCGAGCTGACGGCGGCGGGCGAACTCGCGCTGCGCGAATTCGAAAACGCCATCGGCCGCTTCGATGCCGCGCTCGATCGCGTGGCGAAGGCCGCGCCGGCGGCATCGAAGCTCAAGCTCGGCGTGCTGTACTGGAGCGACCTGAAAGCGCTGCGCAGCCTGGAACAGGCGCTGAAGCGCACCGCGCGCCTGCCGGGTCTCGACGTGCGCACGGTCGCCAGTCATGAAGGCGTGGCCGCGGTACGGCGCGGCGAACTCGACGCCTCGCTCATCGCCGCGCCGACCGAGACGCACGGACTGCCCTGCACGATCGTCGGCTCGGTGCGCATGGCGGCGTTCATTCCGGCGGCGTCGCCGCTGGCGCGCCGCCGGAAGCTGTCGCTGCAGGACCCGGAGCAACTGCCGCCGTACTACCGCTTCCGGCGCCATGTCAATCCGCTGCTGCACGAACACTTCGCGCGGCAGCTCGAGGCGCACGGCTTCCGTCCCGGGGAAACGGCGGCCGCGCCCGAGTTGATGGGTGTGCTGGCGCAGATCGCCCGCGGGCGCGGCTGCACCTGCATGCCGGACCTCGCCAGCCGCTTTCGCTATGCCGGCGTCGTGCGCAAGCCGCTGCAAGAGAAGGTGACCATGGATCTCGCGCTGATCGTCGCGGCGCGGCTCGACCCCCACGTGAAAGCGGCCCTGACGAAAGCCGTGCGCCAGATGGTGCGCCGGATGCAGCGGCGCTGACCCGGCGCGGCCGACGGACCGGCATTCACGCTACTGTCCGCCCGCGCCGTTCAGCCGCACGGCGGAATCCTGCGCCGAGACGCCGGTCGGCAAGCGCAGCCGCGGTGCCAGGTTGCTGACCAGCAGCGCGCCGATCACCAGCGCCGCGCCGAACAGCTCGGCCGCGCCGATCGGCTGACCTTGCACCGCGCGGATCGCGAACGCGGTCACCGGCACGAAGTTGATGAACAGCACGCCATTGGCCGCGCCCAGCGTCCGCATGCCGAGGTTCCACGCCAGCACCGCGAAGACGGAGGCCAGCGCGATCATGTATGCGAGCTGCCAGCCGACCGCGGCGATCGCGTCGAGGCGCGTCGGATGCGAGACGCCCAGTTCGATCGCGGCCAGCGTGGCGAGCGCGATCGCCCCCGTGCCGGTCAGCGTGGTCAGCGCCGTGTAGCGCAGCGCGGACCAGCCAGGGAACGATGCCGCGCCCATCGTGTAGCCGACCCAGCACAGCGCGCCGGCGAGGATCATCGCGTCGCCGACGGCGGAGCCTTCGTGCAGGAAATCCGCGTGCCCCTTGCTGATCACCAGCAGCACGCCGGCGAAAGCCGCGCCGACCGACGCCAGCGTCAGCCGCGACGGCCGCACGCCGCGCACGACCCACGTCGTGAGCGCGGTCAGCATCGGCATCGTCGCCACGATCACCGCGCCGTGTTCGGGGCGCGACCGCGCGAGCCCGCCGAACACCAGCAAACTGAAGCCGGCGAAGCCCAGCGTGCCGAGAAACGCGACCGTGAGCCCGCGGCCGTCGAACGCCAGGCTCGCGCGCCCCTCCTTCCACCACAGCGCAAACGCGAAGACCAGCGCGGTGACCGCGTAGCGCACCAGCGTCAGGTGGAATGCATCCATCACGCGCAGCACCGCGAGCGCGACGGTGAACATGCCGCCCCAGATCATCGCGGTGGCGAGCAGCGGCGACGCGCCGCGAATGAGTGCCTGATTCGAGTTCATGGCGAGACTCCTGGTCCGATTCGATGCCGGCGAGTCTCGATCGGGGCGCGCGGCCCGATCCAATCGTTTCTTTGGAAGGCGGCGTTCGGCGCCGCCGAAGCAGGTCAGGCCGCGACCACGTCGGGCCAGGTTGCGCGCAGCGCGGCGAGCGCGGCAACGAGCAGCGGTTCGTTCGCGCGCTCGTCGCGCACGAGGAAATTGAGGGTTGTCTTCGGCGCAGCGCCTTGCCACACGACGAGCTCGCCCGCGGCTTCGCCCGCGCGCGCCTGGTCGTCGCGCAGCAGCGCGAGCCCGATGCCGCCGGCGACGAGGCTGCGCAGCGTGCCTTCCTGGTCGGCCTCGACGGCGGCGCTCCTTGGCCGCAGGCCGAAGGTCGCGAACATTTCATCTGCAATGCGGCGGAACGAGCACGCGGGCGGCGTCATCACCCACGGCAGCGCCGCGATGCCGCGCCAGTCCGCATCGGCGATGCGATCGCGCCACGCCGCCGGCCCCACCACGCGCAACTGCACCGGCGCCAGGCGCCACACCTGCAGACCGGGCTCGCGCAGTTCGCCCACCGCGTAGCCGGCGTCGAGCTCGCCGCGGCGCAGCCCGTCGATCACGCGGCCCGAGTGTCCATAAGTGAGCCGCAGCACGCGCTGCGGATGCGCCGCCGCGAGCCGCGCCATGAATTCGCCCAGCCGCAGCAGCACCGGATCGGACACCGTGCCGAGCTTCAGCTCGCCGGTGAGGCCGCCCTGCAGTTGCCGCGCCTGCGCGATCACGTCGGACGCCGCCGCGAGCGCCTTCTCCGCCTCGGCGAGCAGCAGCGACCCCGGCGCGGTCAGCCGCATGCCGCGCGCGCTGCGCTCGAACAGGCGCACGCCGAGCTCGTCCTCGAGCGCCTTGACCTGCGCGCTGATCGCCGGCTGGCTGGTGGCGAGCTGCTCGGACGCGCGCGACGGTTGCCCGCGCGCGCGATCGTGACGAAGGTGCGGAGTTGGTAGAGCTCCATCACGCGCGATCGACCGTAACCGCCTCGATGCGACCCAGCGTGACGGCAGCGCCCGCGCGCAGGGTGTTCTGCACCTCGGCCACGCGATCGGTGTGCGTCATCAGGTCGCGGATCGCCTGCTCCGGCGCCTGCGCCCAGACCTTGGCTTCGTAGACGACGTTGCGCCCCGGCTCGCCTTCCGCGCCGAATTCACCGCTGACGGCGACCTCCACGCGCTCGACGGCGATGCCACGCTTGCCGGCCTCGCGGTAGATGTCGTTGCAGTAGCAGGTCGCCAGGGCGAGGAACAGCAGCTCGCCGCCGTTGGCGCTCGAACCGAAGCCCGTCGCTTTCGGCGGAATCGCGATCGAGTGTGGCTGGTCGTTGGTCGCCAGCGTGACCTCATGCTGGCCGCGACTGCTCTGAATCCGCGCGCTGATCTTCATCGTGTCCTCCGGGGTCAGGCGGCACCTTCAGTGAACTCGACCTCCGCGATCCAGTTGCGCTTGCGCGGTGCCGATCGTTCCCGAATGCGATCCCCGACCTCGCGCGGTCAGGCACCGACGTACGTGACCGCGCCGGGCCGGGCGATCGAAACGGACGCAAGCAACTCCGGCACGAGCCGTCGCAGGTCGGAAAGCCGATTGGTCTTCGCGCACAGGACGATGACGGCGATCGAGAATGCCGGAAGATTCTGCTGAAAGGACAGATTGCGGTCGACGGTGACGAACGCGTCGAACTCCTGCGCAGCCAGCGAGAGCAGTTCGCCGTTCCTCACGGTTGACCATCCCATCTGACGCGCCGTCCTGACTTCGTGGCCGACGATCTCGCGCGACAAGCGCCAATCGATGCACTCGTCGAGCAGAATCTTCACGACGCAGCGGCGACCAGGCGGTCCTTCGCTTGCTCCAGGAACTCGATCACCTGCTCTCGCGTAACCGAGGGAAAACCGGCCAGGAACTCGTCGATCGAGTCCCCGGCCTCGAGGTAATCAAGCAGCGTCTGCACCGGCACCCGCGAGCCGGCGAACACGGGCGTGCCGCCCATGACGTCCGGATTGCAGGAAATCACTTGCTTGATCATGGGCGCAGACTACTCCGCCGCCTGTGATCCGTGCAACCTCGGTACGCGGTGCGGCCGACGCAATCCGCGGGCTCGACTTCACCGTGCTACCGAAGGTCTGGTGCCGCCCTCGACGATTTCGACCTCTGCGATCCAGTTGCGCTTGCGCCGCGCCAGGCGCGCTTGTTCATCCTCGCCGTCGAAGGTGGCCGGCGAGCGCCGCAACAACGAAGGGGCGACGCCTTCGAACGCATTCACGTTGACGACCGCGTACAGGCGCCCGTCGATGCGGCTCGTGACCACCGGCACGACGCCGCAGGTCGAGCAGACGTGGAACTGGGCGGTCTTCGTGCCAAAGCAATAGGTCGATACCCGCGCGGGCGACCTGATCGACACCCTGAGCGAGCCCGCAGGGCACGACGTCCAGACGCCGCCATGCTTGGTGCAGAACGAGCACGTGCAGGCGCACGCAGGAATCTCGAACGGCTCCGGTTTCCAGTCGAGCGCGAACGAGATGTTGCCGCAGTGACAGCGGCCGGTGATCTGCATCGCTATCCGGGAATCGCCGCTTCGACGAGCTGCGCCAGCAGCGCGAGCGACTCCTGCCAGCCGAGATAACAGGCCTCGAGCGGAATCGCGGCCGGGATGCCTTCCTGCACGATGTTCACTTCGGTCCCGCACGAGACCGGCTTCAAAGTCACCGTCACCTGCATCTCGCCCGGCAGGTTCGGATCGTCGAACTTGTCCGTGTGGCGAATGCGCTCATTCGGCACGAGTTCGAGGTATTCGCCGCCGAACGAGTGGCTGTGGCCGCTGCTGAAGTTGGTGAACGACATCCGGTACGTGCCGCCGACGCGCGCATCGAGGTGGTGAACCTTGCCCGTGAAGCCGTGCGGCGGCAGCCACTTGGCCATCGCGTCGGCGTCGAGGAACGCGCGGTAGATCCGCTCGGGCGGCGCACGCAGCACGCGGTGAAGACGGACGGTGTTCGTGGACATGCTGGCTTCGCCTTTCGACATGCTGACGCGTGCGCTCGAGTCATCCAAGTTCCGGAAAATCTTCCTCCCGGAACTCGCCAGGCCGACGCTCGCTCGCCGTCCCGCGCGCGTTCTCCGCGCCGCGCAGTTGCACGCGCCGGATCTTGCCGGAGATCGTCTTCGGAAGATCGGAAAACTCGATGCGCCGGATGCGCTTGTACGGCGCGAGCCGCGCGCGGATGAAGCGAAAGATCGCGAGCGCAGTGGCGCGCGACGGTTCGAAGCCGGGCTTCAGCACGAGGTAGGCCTTCGGCACCGACAGCCGGATCGGGTCGGGGCTCGGAACCACCGCGGCCTCGGCAACCGCCTCGTGCTCGATCAGCGCGCTTTCGAGCTCGAACGGGCTGATGCGATAGTCCGAGCTCTTGAACACGTCGTCGGCGCGGCCGACGTACCAGTAGTAGCCGTCGGCGTCGCGGCTCGCGACGTCCGAGGTCCGGTAGTACTCGCCGCCGAGCAACTCGGCGCTGCGCTCCGGGTTGTCGATGTAGCCGGTCATCAGTCCGGTCGGGGCGGGCTTCAGTTTGATACCGATTTCGCCTTCGCTGCTTTCCTGTCCATCCGGATCGACGAGCGCGACGCGGTAGCCGGGCATCGGCCTGCCCATCGAGCCGACCTTGACCGGCGGCCCAGGCGAATTGCCGATCAGGCAGGTGGTTTCGGTCTGGCCATAGCCGTCGCGAATCGTCAGCCCCCACGCCGCGTGGACCTGCTCGATCACCTCGGGATTCAGCGGCTCGCCCGCGCTGACCAGTTCGCGCAGCTTGACCGGGTGGGCCCTCAGGTCCTCGAGGATCAGGAAGCGCCACACCGTCGGCGGCGCGCACAGCGTCGTGACGCCGTAGCGCACCAGCGCCTCGAGGGTCTTCCTGGCATCGAAGCGCGCCTGGTTGTGAATGAAGATCGTCGCGCCCGCGTTCCATGGCGCGAACACGCAGCTCCACGCGTGCTTGGCCCACCCCGGCGAGCTGATGTTCAGGTGAATGTCGCCGGGCCGCAGCCCGATCCAGTACATCGTCGACAGATGTCCGACCGGATAGCTCTGCTGCGTGTGCTGCACCATCTTCGGCTTGGCCGTGGTGCCGGAGGTGAAATAGAGCAGCAGCGGATCGGTCGCGCGCGTCGGCCCGTCGGGCTCGAACCGCGCCGACGCGGAGTCCGCGTCGGCATACGAAACCCAGCCGGCGGCCTTGCCGCCCACGGCGATGCGCGAGTAGTCACCCGCGACGGCGGCGAATTTCTCCGCGCCCGCCGCATCGGTGATCACGTGACGCATGCCGCCGCGCTCGATCCGGTCCCGCAGGTCGTCCTGCGCCAGCAGCGTTGTCGCCGGACTGATCACGGCGCCGAGCTTCATCACGGCCAGCGTGATCTCCCACAGCGGCCCCACATTGGGCAGCATCACGAGCACCCGATCGCCGCGGCGGACTCCGCACTGCCGCAGGAAATTGGCGACACGGTTGGACCGTTCGCTCAACTGCGCGAAGGTGAGCCGCGCCTCGGCGCCGCCCTCGTCGACCAGCCACAGCGCAAGGCGATCGTTGTCTTTCGCCTGCACATCGAAGTAGTCAAGCGCCCAGTTGAACTGATCGAGCGCCGGCCAACGGAATTCCGCGTACGCGCGGGCGTAGTCCTCTCGGTTCGCGATCAGGACGTCGCGGGCCTCGACAAATGCGCGTGTGGGAGTCATCGTCGGTCTCCTTCTGCTATGACGGCACGCAATTCACCGGCACACCGCTGACGATACTCGGGAAAGGCACTCGCGGCGGCGCCGACGCCCGTACGGAAATGCCGCAGACGAAATTCGGGCCTGCCGCGCGACCACGACTACTTCAAGGGCTTGTACCGCAGCCGATGCGGCGCCGCCCCCTCCTCACCCAGCCGACGCTTCTTGTCTTCTTCGTAGTCGCGGTAGTTGCCGGGATAGAACTCCCAGTGCGATTCGCCTTCGCAGGCGAGGATGTGCGTGCAGATGCGGTCGAGAAACCAACGATCGTGCGAGATCACGAGCACGCTGCCGGCGAATTCGAGCAGCGCATCCTCCAGCGCCCGCAGCGTCTCGACGTCCAGATCGTTGCTCGGCTCGTCGAGCAGCAACACGTTGCCGCCCTTCAGCAGCGTCTTGGCCAGGTGCAGCCGGCCGCGCTCGCCGCCGGAAAGCTGCCCGACGATCTTCTGCTGGTCGGCGCCCTTGAAGTTGAAGCGGCCGAGGTACGCGCGCGACGGCATCTCGAACTTGCCCACGGTCAGGATGTCCTGCCCGCCCGAGAGGTCCTCCCACACGGTCTTGTTGCCGGTCAGGTCGTCGCGCGACTGGTCGACGTACGCGAGGTTCACCGTCAGCCCGAGCTTGATCTCGCCCGAGTCCGGCTTCTCCCTGCCGGTGATCATGCGCAACAGCGTCGACTTGCCGGCGCCGTTGGGACCGATGATGCCGACGATCGCGCCCGGCGGCACTTTGAAGCTCAACTTGTCGATCAGCAGCCGGTCGCCGTAGCCCTTGCTGACGTCGATGAACTCGATGACCTCGTTGCCGAGCCGCTCCGCGACCGGGATGAAGATCTCGCTGGTCTCGTTGCGCGTCTGGTATTCGTAGCTCGACAGCTCCTCGAAGCGTTGCAGACGCGCCTTGCTCTTGGCCTGCCGTCCCTTGGCGTTGCTCCGCACCCATTCGAGCTCGGCCTTCATCGTCTTGATGCGCGCAGCCTCCTGCTTGGCCTCGATCTCCAGCCGCTTCTCCTTCTGCTCCAGCCACGCCGAGTAGTTGCCCTCGTACGGGATGCCGAAGCCGCGGTCGAGTTCGAGGATCCACTGGCACGCGTTGTCGAGGAAGTAGCGGTCGTGCGTGACGCCGACGACCGTCCCCGGAAAGCGCAGCAGGAACTGCTCGAGCCATTCGACGCTTTCCGCGTCGAGGTGGTTGGTCGGCTCGTCGAGCAGCAGCATGTCCGGCTTGGACAGCAGCAGCCGGCACAGCGCGACGCGGCGCTTTTCGCCGCCGGAGAGACTCTCGATCTTCGCGTCCCACGGCGGCAGGCGCAGCGCGTCGGCGGCGATTTCCAGTTGATGCTCGAGGTCCTCGCCGCGGGTGGCGAGGATCGCCTCGTACTTCGCCTGCTCCGCCGCGAGCGCATCGAAGTCGGCGTCGGGCTCCGCGTACGCGGCGTAGATCGCGTCGAGCTTGGCCTTGGCGTCGAACACTTCGCCCAGTCCCGCTTCGACTTCCTGCCGCACCGTCTTGTCCGGGTCGAGCTGTGGCTCCTGCGGCAGGAAGCCGATCTTCATGCCCGGCATCGGCACCGCTTCGCCTTCGTAGTTCTTGTCCTCGCCCGCCATGATCCGCAGCAGCGTCGACTTGCCCGCGCCGTTCAGCCCGAGCACGCCGATCTTGGCGCCGGGAAAGAAACTGAGCGAAATGTTCTTCAGGATCTCGCGCTTCGGCGGCACGATCTTGCCGACGCGGCGCATTGTGTACACGTATTGCATGTTTCCTCACCCCCGGCCCCTGTCCCGCTGATGCGGGCCAGGGGTGCCGGGAAAAGGGGCGAAGCTTACCGAAGCGCCGATCGCTGCGCGGGGCCGAACGACTCGCCGCCGCTCACGCGTCGGCGTCGTGGCGCGCGCGGCTCCGCACCAGCCGGTCGAGCAGCATCGCTACCCCCGACTGCTGGTGCACGAAGTAGCGCGCGGCGCTCGACCGCCGCATCTCGACGCGCACGGTCAGCCAGTGCGGCGGCGCCTGCGTGAAGACCAGCTCGTCGGTTTCGTCGTCGCCGACGAACAGCACCCGTTGCGCGCGCTCCGCGGCGGCGATCGCCACCAGCGCCTCGTACTTCGTCAGCGCGCCGGGCGGCAGCAGGTTGAACACCAGCTTGCCGCCGATCACGCGCGGCGGCGGCGACAGTTGCTCGATCCAGCCTTCCAGGCGCCGCGCGGCTCGCGCGCGACCGCGCGCGAGCCGGTAGTGCAGCGACAGCGACAGCGTCTTGTCCTCGACCAGCACGCCGTGCGCATGCGCATCCGTAGCGAGCCATGCTTCGAGCTGCGCCCGCCAGCCGCTGCACACCGCGCGCATGGCGTCGTAGTCCGGGGCGGCGGGTCCGCCCTCGTTGCCGTGATTGCCGACCATGTAGCGCACCGCGGCCGGCAGCCGCGTGACCAGATCGGCGCGGCGCCGGCCCGAGATCACCGCCACCGGCGCCGCCTGCGCGAGCTGCTGCAGCAGCCGCATCACGTTGGCGGGCGTGCGCACCTGCTCGGGCCGCGGCTCGATCGGCGCCAGCGTGCCGTCGAAGTCGAACGCGTACAGCGCGCGCGCGGCGGCCAGTTGCGCCAGTTCCGCCGCGCCGGCGGGGCCGAACAGGCTGTTCATGGACGCCGCGCCCTCCCTTTCCGGCCCGCACTGCTCATCCGACGTTGTGCACTTCGATGCGCGCCGCCACCCGCTCGCGCCGGCGCAGCCGCGCGGCGTCGCGCAACATCCGCGCGGCCCAGCGGTAGACGTTGAATTCGCGTACCAGCTGGCGCAGGCTGCGCATCCGCTCGCGCGCCTCCGCGGCCGGCATCACGAGCGCCCGGTGCAGCGCCTCGGACACTTCCTCGATGTGATACGGATTGACGAGCAGCGCCTCGTGCATCTCGCGCGCGGCGCCGGCGAACTGCGACAGGATCAGCACACCGCGCTCGTCGTCGCGCGCGGCGACGAACTCCTTGGCCACCAGGTTCATGCCGTCGTGCAGGCTGGTGACCAGGCACAC
>JAKOQB010000014.1 GCA_029778535.1 Pseudomonadota bacterium
GACCGAGCTGTTCGTCGAGCTCGGCGCCGAGCTCGGCCGGGGCCGCAGCTTCCCGGGCGGCGGCGATGCGTCGCGCAACGGCGCGGGGATGCGCGCGCTCGCCGCGCACGTCGGCGGCGACGTCGGCGACAGCCACAGCTGGCGCGCCGGGCTGTCGATGCTCGACGCGAAGGCGCGCGACCAGGACCTGCTCGCGACGGATCCGGCGGGCAATCCGGTGACCAACGCGTTCAGCGGCGACACGCGCGTGTGGATCGCCGACGCGATCTGGAAATGGGCGCCCCACGGCGACGCCACGCGCACGAGCTTCAAGCTGCAGGGCGAGTACCTGCGCAGCGCGCGAGACGGCAATCTCGTCTACGACGTCGGAGGTGCCGGCAGCGCCGGCACTTACCGCGCCGTGCAGTCGGGCTGGTACCTGCAGGGGGTCTACAAGTTCATGCCGCGCTGGCGCGTCGGCCTGCGCACCGAGCGGCTCGACCCCGGCACGCCCGACTACGGCGTCAACACCGCAGCGCTGGCGACCCCCGACTACGGCCCGCGCAAGAACAGCCTGATGCTCGACTACAGCCCGAGCGAGTTCTCGCGGGTGCGCCTGCAGTTCGCGCAGGACCGCGCGCGCCACGGCCTCGTCGACAACCAGCTCTTCCTGCAGTACCAGATGAGCCTCGGCGCGCACGGCGCGCACGACTACTGAACTCCGCGAAGGAACCGAACATGCACCGCAAGATCCTCGCCGCGCTGGCGGCCGCGGCACTGGCCCTGTTCACGCTGCCTGCGCACGCCGCCCTGCGCGTCCTCGCCTGCGAGCCCGAGTGGGCCGCCCTCGCGAAGGAACTCGGCGGCGACCTGGTCGACGCGACGTCCGCCACGAGCGCGCTGCAGGATCCGCACCGCATCCAGGCCCGGCCGAGCCTGATCGCCCGCGTGCGCACTGCCGACCTGGTGGTCTGCACCGGCGCGGAGCTCGAGATCGGCTGGCTGCCCGTGCTGCTTCAGCAGTCCGGCAACGACCGCGTGCAGCCCGGCCAGCCCGGCAATTTCGCCAGCGCCGACTACGTGCGCAAGCTCGACGTGCCCGCGCAGGTCGATCGCTCGCAGGGCGACGTGCACGCCGCCGGCAACCCGCACATCCAGACCGACCCGCGCAACATCGCATTGGTTGCCACGGCATTGTCCGCGCGCCTGCGGCAACTCGACCCGGCGCACGCGGCCGAGTACGCGCGGCGCGAGGCC
>JAKOQB010000111.1 GCA_029778535.1 Pseudomonadota bacterium
GGCGAACGACTCGATCACCTTGCCCGCGGCGTCGGTGCCGGTGTGGCCGTGCATCAGCACTGCGCGCGTCGACGCGACGTTCAGCGACAGGCGCAGCAGCGTCGTCACCAGCAGCACCGACGGGAACACCGCGAAGTCGAGCGGCCGCACGGTATAGGCCGCCACCAGCAGCACGAGCAGCGCGATCGCGATGTTGAACGTGAACAGCAGGTCGAGCAGCGGCGCCGGCAATGGCAGGATCATCATCGCCAGCACCAGCACGATCACGACCGGTGCGGCGAGCGCCTTCCAGGGCGGCAGGTTCAGCATCACCCCCGCGACGCGCACTCGCTGCCCGCCGGCTGCCGGCGCGGCCACGACGAGTTTTCCGGCAGCGCTCACGGGCGGCCTCCAGGCATCACGTCGCCCCCGCTGCGCGCGGCCGGATCGAGCCCGGGCGGCACCTCGATGGCGGCGGGCGCGGCGGGTGTCCTGCCGGGCGCGCCGGCGCCGTGGCGCAACTGGTAGACCCACGCGAGCACCTGCGCGACCGCGTTGTACAGCGCAGCGGGAATCTCACGATCGATGTCGACGTGCGCATACAGCGCGCGCGCCAATGGCGGCGCCTCGAGCAGCGGCACGCCCGACTGCGCCGCGAGCTCGCGGATCCGCGCCGCGATCAGGTCGGCGCCCTTGGCCACGACGCGCGGCGCGCCCATGGCCGACTCGTCGTAGCGGATCGCCACCGCGTAATGCGTCGGGTTCGTGACCACCACGTCGGCTCCCGGCACGGCCGCGAGCATCCTGCGTCCGGCGATCTCGCGCTGGCGCGCGCGCATCCGGCCACGCAGCATCGGGTCGCCGTCGGATTCCTTCGCCTCCCGGCGCGCCTCCTGGTGCGTCATCTTCAGGTCGGCGCGATGGCGGAACCACTGGAACGGCACGTCGACCAGCGCCACGGCCGCCAGCACCGCGACCAGCGCGACCAGGCCGGCGCCCATCAGCGACGCGCCCCCGGACAGCCCCTGCGCGAGCGGGCGTACGGCGAGTCCGGCGAACTCGGGGAGGCTCGTGGAAACGAACCAGCTGCCGATCGCCGCCAGCGCGAACGACAGCACCAGCAGCCGCGCCAGGTCGAAGGCGCCTCGCACCGAGAACAGCCGCTTCAGGCCGTTCGACGGGTTGAGCCGCGACGGGTCGAAGTCGACCGGTTTGGTCGACAGCACCACGCCGCCGGGAATCATCGTCACGGCGATCGCCACCACCGACAGGCCTGCCACCAGCGGCAGCGTAGCCGTGAGCGCGTTGGCGCCCAGCGTGGCGAGCATCTCGGGAAGGTGTTGCGGGGTGATCGCGGCCTGGCGCCCGAACGTGAGCGCATCGCGCAGCATCGCGATCGTCTCGCGAGCGATCGCCGGACCGATCGCGGCCGCGCCGACCAGCGCTGCACCGAGCACCGCGAAGTGGCCCAGGTCGCGCGAGCGCGCGACGCGACCTTCCTCGCGCGCCTTCTGGATCCGGCGTTCGGATGCGGGAAGTTGTCGGTCTTCGCGAC
>JAKOQB010000112.1 GCA_029778535.1 Pseudomonadota bacterium
GCGCGTGACCAGGCGCGGCGTGCTCGCGCCGGCGACCAGCACCGCGCCGATCACGACGTCGGCGGCGGCGATCTCCTCCTCGATCGCGCTGTGCGTCGACGGCCGGGTGCGGATCCGGCCGGGAAGCTGCGCCTCGAGCGCGCGCAACCTCGACAGCGAGCGGTTGACCACGGTCACCTCGGCGCCCGCGCCGGCCGCCATCCGCACCGCCTGCGCGCCGGCGACGCCGGCGCCCAGCACCAGTACGCGCGCCGGGGCGACGCCGGTCACGCCGCCCAGCAACAGGCCCGGGCCGCCGGCGCTGCGCATCAGCAGCTGGCCGGCGACGGTGATCGACAGCCGGCCCGCGACCTCGCTCATCGGCGCGAGCAGCGGCAGCGACCCGTCGGCCTCGATCACCGTCTCGTAGGCGATCGCGGCGCAGCCGGAGTCGAGCAGTCCCCGCGCCTGCTCCGGGTCGGGCGCGAGGTGCAGGTAGGTGAAGAGCACGTGCCGGGGCCGCAGCATCGCGAGCTCCGCCGGCTGCGGCTCCTTGACCTTGACGATCAGCTCGGCGGCGTCGAACACCGCGCGCGCATCGGGCAGGACCGTCGCGCCGGCGTGCCGGTAGGCGTCGTCGCCGGCCCCGATGCCCGCGCCGGCCTGCGCCTCGACGAACACCTCGTGGCCGCGATGCACGTATTCGCGCACCGACTCGGGCGTCAGGCCGACGCGGTACTCGTGGATCTTGATTTCCTTCGGAACGCCAATTTTCATCGTGCACTCCCGCGCCACCTGCCAGCGCCCCCGGCGGGTCGCCTCGTCCGGTGGGAATCCTAGGCTACCGGGACGGCCGCGCAAAGCGGTCTCGGATGAGCGCGGGCGCGATGGCGCACCCGGCGTCCAGCGGTCGTGGAGCCTCGGCGCGCGCCCGCGCCACGTAGAATCGGCCGATGGCCCCATCCGAAGCGCCCTATGCGCGCCTCACTCCCGACCGCATGCTCGACGCGCTCGAGTCCGTCGGGCTACGCGGCGACGGCCGCTTCATCGCGCTGAACAGCTACGAGAACCGCGTCTACCAGGTGAGCCTCGAGGACGGCCGCACGCTGGTCGCCAAGTTCTACCGGCCGGGCCGCTGGAGCGACGCGCAGATCCGCGAGGAGCACGTCTTCGTCGCGGACCTCGCCGCGCGCGAGATTCCGGTCGTCGCGCCGCTGGCGCTCGACGATTCCGGTGCGACGCTCGCCGGGTTCGACGGTTATCGCTTCGCGGTCTATCCGCGGCGCGGCGGCCGCGCGCCCGAACTCGACGATCCCGACACGCTCGAGCGCATCGGCCGCTTCATCGGCCGCATCCACGCCGTCGGCGCGGTCGCGCGCTTCGTCGAGCGGCCGGCGCTCGACGTCGACAGCTTCGCGGTCGAGCCGCGCGACTGGCTGCTCGCGCACGGGCTCATTCCCCCGGACCTGCTGCCGGCGTGGCGCAGCATCGTCGAGCAGGCGATCGACGCGGCGCGCCGCGCCTTCGACCGCGCGGGCGACATCCGGATCCAGA
>JAKOQB010000113.1 GCA_029778535.1 Pseudomonadota bacterium
CTCGTACAGGCGCACCCCGAACGCGATGTTCTCGAAGATCGTCATCGGGAACGGCGTCGGCTTCTGGAACACCATTCCCACCTTCGCGCGCAGCAGGTTCACGTCCTGCGACGGGTCGAGGATGTTGCGGCCATTGAAGCGGATCTCGCCGACCGCGCGCTGGTTCGGATAGAGGTCGAACATCCGGTTGAACGTGCGCAGGAGCGTCGACTTGCCGCACCCAGAGGGCCCGATGAAGGCGGTGACGCGGTTGCGCGCGATGTCGAGCGACACCTCGGTCAGGCCCTGGAACTTGCCGTAGAAGAACGACAGGTTCCTGACCTCGATGACGGGCGCGGGGACGGGTGAGGAAGCGGAGTTCATTCGGATCTTCCGTTCGGCCTCAGGCGCGCACCCTGTCGCGGAACACGACCCGGGCCAGCACGTTGATGCCCAGCACGACCAGCGCGATCAGCGCTGCGCCGCCCCAGGCGAGCTTCTGCCAGTTCTCGTAGGGGCTCATCGCAAAGTTGTAGATGACCACCGGCAGGTTGGCCATCGGCCTGCCCATGTCGGCGCTGAAGAACTGGTTGTTCAGTGCGGTGAACAGCAGCGGCGCGGTCTCGCCTATGATCCGCGCGACCGCCAGCAGCACGCCGGTCAGCACGCCGCCGCGCACCGCGCGCAGCGTCACCGCCAGGCTCACCTTCCATCGCGGCGCGCCCAGCGCGAACGCGGCTTCCCGCAGGCTTGCGGGCACCAGCGCGAGCATGTTCTCGGTCGTGCGCACGACCACCGGGATCGCGATCAGGCTGAGCGCGAGCGAGCCGGCCCAGCCGGAGAAGTGCCTGACCGTCGCGACCGCGACCGCGTAGACGAACAGGCCGATCACGATCGAAGGCGCCGACAGCATGATGTCGGTGACGAAGCGCGTGGCAGCCGCGAACTTCGAGCGCGCGCCGAACTCGGCCAGGTAGATGCCGGCGAGGATGCCGATCGGCGTCGAAACGAAAGTGGCCGCGCCCACCATCATCAGGCTGCCGACGATCGCGTTGGCGAGCCCCCCGTCCTCGGTGCCGGGGGCCGGCGTCGACAGGACGAAGAAGTCGACGTTGAACGCCGACAGGCCGTTCCAGAACAGCGTCCAGAGTATCCACAACAGCGCCGCGAGCCCGAGCCCCATCGAGGCCGCCGACATGGCCAGCCCGAGCGCGTTGAAGAACTTGCGACGTCGGTACAGGGTGATGGCCACGCCCGCCTCAGGCGCCGGTTCGCGCGATACCGCGCTGGGTGAGCCACTTGGCGATCGCCAGCACGACGAAGGTGATCACGAACAGCAACAGACCCAGCGCGAAGAGCGCCGGAATGTGCAGGACCGGGTCGGCCTCGGCGAATTCGTTGGCCAGCGTCGACGCGATCGAGTTGCCCGGCGCGAACAGGCTCGCGGCGAGTCGGTTCGCGTTGCCGATCACGAATGTCACGGCCATCGTCTCGCCGAGCGCGCGGCCCAGGCCGAGCATGACGCCGCCGATGACGCCGACGCGCGTGTAGGGCAGCACGATGTGTCGCACCACCTCCCAGGTGGTGCAGCCGAGCCCGTACGCGGACTCCTTCAGTACCGGAGGCACCGTCTCGAAGACGTCGCGCATCACCGAGGCGATGAACGGGATGACCATCAACGCCAGCACGACGCCTGCCGTGAAGATGCCGATGCCCAGCGGCGGCCCCGCGAAGATCGGCAGCCCCGTCTTGACGAGCCACGGCTGGACGTAGTCCTGCAACAGTGGCGCCAGCACGAACAGCCCCCAGAAGCCGTAGATGATCGACGGGATGCCCGCGAGCAGTTCGATCGCTGTGCCCAGGGGGCGCTTCAGCCAGCCCGGGCACATCTCGGTGAGAAAGACCGCGATGCCGAAGCTGATCGGCACCCCGATCAGCAGCGCGATCGCGGAGGTCGCCAGCGTGCCGTAAACGGCGATCACGGCGCCGTAGACGTCGTCGGTCGGGCTCCACTTCGTGCCGTAGAAGAACCCGAGCCCGAACTCGCGCAAGGCCGGCCACGCCTGGATTACCAGCGCGACCAGGATGCCCATCAGGCCTGCCAGCACGAGCGCGGCGAACGAGAAGGTCACGGCCAGGAACACCCGGTCCTGCGTGGCGAAGCGGCGCACGCGCGCGGCGAGCGCCTGCTGCGCCCGTGCCGTCGCGCCCGCGGACATCGGGGCGACAGCGGCCGCCGAGACGGGGTCGGCGGTGTCGACTGATGCACCCATCGGACGCTTCATCCAGGCCGGGATTCCGAAAACGAGACGGCGGGACGCGTCGCGTCCCGCCGCACAGGACCGCAGACGCTGCTCAGTGCGCCACGGTGATCACGGGCTTGCCCGACGCATCGCGGATGTCCTTCCACGACGCTTCGATCTGCTTGACGACCACCGGCGGCAGCGGCACGTAGTCTAGCTCCAGCGCCAGGTTCTGGCCCTTGTTCAGCGCCCACTGGAAGAACTTCAGCGCTTCGAGCGAGCGCTCGGGCTTCTCGGCGGCCTTGTGCATCAGGATGTAGCTGGCCGAGGTCATCGGCCAGGCCTGGTCGCCGGGCTGGTTGTTCAGGTCGACGCCGAAGCCGGGTGCAGACGTCCAGTTGGCGTTGGCCGCAGCGGCCGCGAAGCCCTTGTCGTCCGGCTGCACGGTCTTGCCGTTGCGGTTGACCATCGCGGTGTGCGTCATCTTGTTCTGCTTGGCGTACGCGTATTCCACGTAGCCGATCGCGCCGTCGATCTTGGTGACGTTCGCGGCCACGCCGGCGTTGCCCTTGCCGCCGATGCCGGCCTTCCAGTTCACCGTCTTGCCGGCGCCGATCTCGGACTTGAACGCGCCCGAGACCTGCGCGAGGTAGTCGGTGAAGCCGGCCGTCGTGCCCGACGAGTCCGAGCGGTAGACCAGCGTGATCGCGCTCGACGGCAGCTTGACGCCGGGGTTCAACGAGGCGATCTTCGCGTCGTCCCATTTGGTGACCGCGCCGCGATAGATGTCGGCGAGCAGTTCGCCGGTCAGCTTCATCTGGCCCGGCTGCACGCCCGGCAGGTTCACCACTGCGACGATGCCGCCGATCACGGCCGGAAACTGCAGCAGCCCGTTCTTGTCGAGGTCCGGGCCCTTCATCGGGTCGTCCGAGGCGCCGAAGTCGACGGTCTTGGCGGTGATCTGCTTGATGCCGCCGCCCGAGCCGATCGCCTGGTAGTTCATCAGGTTGCCGGTGGCCGCCTTGTAGGCTTCCGCCCACTTGGCGTAGACCGGGGCCGGGAAGGTCGCCCCGGCGCCGGTGATCTCGGCGGCGTGGGCCGAGACGAGACCCAGCGCGAGGGCACCGGTTGCGAGGAAGCGAGTCGTGAGATTCATTCCGTGACGTCCTTGTCTGACTGGGGAGACGAGGACACGTTACGACGCTTCGATGACAGTTCCGTGACGATTCGGGCGGCGCTGGTTTCGGTGAGCGAGGCGCACGAGGACGAAGCGAGGCGGAGTATGTTTCGATATTTCTGGTATCATCGAACTCTTGTCGCTCGCAATCGAAGGATTCCCGGACAATGGATGACACCGATGCAGTGAAAGCCCTCTCGGCCCTGGCGCAGGCGTCCAGGCTGCAGGTCTTCCGCGCGCTGGTCGTGGCCGGCCACGACGGCATGACCCCGGGCGCGATCGCCGAATCGCTCGAGCTGCCGGCCGCGACCCTGTCCTTCCACCTGAAGGAACTGGCGCAGGCGGGTCTGGTCACCCAGCAACGCAGCGGCCGGCACCTGATCTACCGGGCCGAGTACGCGCGGATGAACGAGTTGCTCGGTTACCTCACCGACCATTGCTGCCAGGGCGAGCCATGCCTCGACGGGGGCGCGGTCGCCTGCCGGGCGAATCCTCTCCTTCATGCCGCCGAGGGCGCGCCGTGAGCGAACCCGTCTGCAACGTCCTCGTGCTGTGCACGCACAATTCGGCTCGCAGCGTGCTTGCCGAAGGGATGCTCAACCATTGGGCGCGGAAGCTGGGACGCTCCGTACAGGGCTTCAGCGCCGGCAGCGCCCCCAGCGGGCGCGTCAATCCGTTCGCGCTCGAGGCCCTGGACAGGGCGGGAATCGACATCCGCGGCTATCGAAGCAAGAGTTGGGACGAGTTCACCGCCTCCGACGCCCCCTCGCTGTCGATCGTGATCACGGTCTGCGACAGCGCTGCCGCGGAGACCTGCCCGGTGTTCGTCAGCGGCCGCGGGGAGCCCCCGATCAAGGTTCACTGGAGCTATCCGGACCCATCGAATGCCGCGGGCGGCGACGACGGCAAGCGGCGCGCTTTCGAGCTGACCCGGCAAGCGATCGGCTACCGGTTGCTGCAACTGCTCGCGCTGCCGCTCGAGGCGATGGACCGCGCCGGGCTCGAGGCCGCGCTGGCCGCGATCGGCCGCAGCTGATTGCCTCGCGAACACCAGGGGAACGCATTCGCCATGGGCCTCTTCGAACGCTATCTCACCGTCTGGGTCGGCCTGGGCATCCTGGCCGGCGTCGGCCTGGGGCTGCTCGCGCCAGGCCTGTTCCAGGCCATCGCCGGCCTCGAGGTGGCGCACGTCAACCTCGTCGTCGCAGTCTTCATCTGGGTGATGATCTACCCGATGATGATCCAGGTCGACATCGCGGCCGTGAAGGACGTGGGGCGGCGCCCGCGGGGTCTGGTGCTGACGCTGGTCGTCAACTGGCTGATCAAGCCGTTCACGATGGCCGCGCTGGGCGTGGCGTTCTTCAGGTACGTCTTCGCGCCCTGGGTCGATCCGCAATCGGCCAGCGAGTACATCGCCGGGATGATCCTGCTCGGCGTGGCGCCCTGCACCGCGATGGTGTTCGTCTGGAGCCAGCTCACCAGGGGCGACCCGAACTACACGCTGGTGCAGGTCTCGGTGAACGACCTGATCATGGTGTTCGCGTTCGCCCCGATCGCGGCGTTCCTGCTCGGCGTCACCGACGTGACGGTGCCGTGGGAGACGCTGCTGCTGTCCACGGTGCTCTACGTCGTGCTGCCGCTCGCGGCGGGCGTGCTCACCCGGCGCCTATGGCTCGCCACGGGCGGCACGCCACGGCTCGCGCGCGGCGTCGCTGCGCTCAAGCCCTGGTCTGTCGTCGGGCTGATCGCGACCGTGGTGCTGCTGTTCGGCTTCCAGGCGCGCACGCTGGTCGCGCAACCGCTGGTGATCGCACTGATCGCCGTGCCGCTCGTCATCCAGTCGTACGGCATCTTCTTCGTCAGCGCGCTCGGCGCGCGCTGGCTGCGGCTGCCGCACGAGATCGCCGCCCCCGCCTGCCTGATCGGAACGTCGAACTTCTTCGAACTCGCCGTCGCGGTGGCGATCTCGCTGTTCGGGCTGAGTTCGGGCGCCGCGCTGGCCACGGTCGTCGGGGTGCTGGTCGAGGTGCCGGTCATGCTGTCGTTGGTCGCGATCGCCAATCGAACGCGGCACTGGTTTCCGGGCGACGATTCACCTGCCGGGCGCGATCGGCCCCCCGCTTCCCGGCCGGTCGCCGGCAAGGGCTCGTAGCCGGTGACGTCCATGGAAGCCGAAATCGCCCTCGAAGGCCCGCGCGCATGAGCCAGCTCCTGCAACTGCTCAACGGCGGCGCCGGCAACCTCGCCGCCTATCTCGCCGCGCACGTGCTGCTGTGCCTGCTGCCGGCGTTCTTCATCGCCGGCGCGATGGCGGCGCTGATCCCCAAGGCCAGCATCACCCGCTGGCTGGGCCGCAGCACGCCCGCGCACGTCTCCTACCCGGCGGCTGCGGCCGCGGGTTCGCTGCTCGCGGTCTGCTCGTGCACCATCGTGCCACTGTTCGCGGGCATCTACCGAAAGGGCGCCGGGCTCGGACCGGCGATCACCTTCCTGTTCTTCGCGCCGGCAGGCAACATCATGGCGCTTGCCTACACCGGCAGCATCCTCGGCGCCGACTTCGCGCTGGCGCGAATCGTGCTCTGCCTGGTCTTCGGCATCGGCATCGGCATGCTGATGGCCCTGCTGTTCTGGCGCGACGACGCCCGCCACGACGCACAGACCGACGCGCTGTTCGCGCAGCGCGCGAGCATCGGCGCGCCGGCCACCGGCGTCTTGCTGGCGCTGGTCGTGCTGCTCGTCGCCGGCACGCTGAAGGTGCCCCTGCTGACTTCCACCGTCGCGACGACGAGCCTGCCGATCGCGGCCGCCGAGACCTGGCAGGCCGCGCTGTTCCACTGGGTGCCGTTCGATGCGTCCCGTGGAGAGGAAGGGGTGAGCGTGCAGGGCTCGTTGCTGATCGCACTGCTGGCGCTGATCGGCCTGACCGCCTGGAAGGGCCTGGAGGACATCACCGAAGGCGCCAACCGCTGGACCTGGGTCTCCCTCGGCCTCGCGGCCCTCACGCTGCTGGTCGCCTCGCTGCAGATCGTGCCGCGCGCCGGAGGCCTGGACGTCGCGCTGACCGGCCGCGCATTCGCCGTCGCACTGGCGATGGCGGCCGTGGCGTATTTCGCCCGCCGGCTGGCGCCGAAAGACTGGCGGGCCTGGTTGTGGGAGTCGTGGCGCTTCGTCAAGCAGATCTTCCCGTTGCTGATCGTCGGCGTCTTCGTGGTCGGCGTGGTGCGCCAGTCGATCCAGCCCGAGTGGATCCAGGCACTCGCCGGTCGCAACGACGTGACGTCCAACGTGGTGGCCGTGGTCTTCGGCGTGTTCATGTACTTTCCGACGCTGGTCGAAGTACCGGTCGCGCGCATGTTCCTCGACCTCGGCATGCACCGCGGCCCGCTGCTGGCCTACCTGATGGCCGATCCGGAATTGAGCCTGCAGAGCATCCTGATGGTTGCGGCGATCATCGGCCGACGCAAGACCTTCGCCTACGTCGGCTGGGTGGCCGTGTTCAGCGTCGTCTCCGGCCTGCTGTTCGGCTCGTGGGTCGACGGGGCGAGCCTCGCGTGGCTGGCGCTGGGACTGGCAAGCTTCGCCGCGACGCTGACCGTCCTGCTGGCCTGGCTGCGCCGACGACAGGCCCTGGCCATGCGATCGACCTGAAGTTCCCGATGGAGGAAGCAACCATGCTCACGGTAAAGATTCTCGGCTCGGGCTGCGCCAACTGCAGGAAGCTCGAGGCCGTCGCGCGCGAGGCCGCCGCCAGCGCCGGCGTCGAAGCCGAGTTCGTCAAGGTCACCGACATGAAGGCAATCATGGCCTACGACCTGCTGGCCACACCCGGGCTCGTCATCGACGAGAAGCTGGTCAGCAGCGGCCGGATCCCGACCCAGGCCGAAGTCCGCCAGTGGCTGACCGGGTGACGCCGGGATCCGGTGGCGGCCACCCCGCGGTTCAGCCCGGCGCCGCGAACCGTTCCAGGTGATGCTCGGCGTCGCCGAACTGCTGCGCGATCATCGTCAACCGCTTGAAGGTGTGCGCCACCTTCATTTCCTGCGTCATGCCCATGCCGCCGTGCAGCTGGATCGCCTCCTGGCCGACGTGGCGGCAGGCGTCGGCGACCTTCACCTTCGCCGCCGAAACGACTCGGCGGCGCTCGGCGGCGCCGATGTCGCCGCGGGCGGCCGCGTCGACCCTGGCGCAGGCGAGGTAGGTGATCGAGCGCGCCTGCTCGGCGCTGGTCGTCATGTCGACCATCCGGTGCTGCAGCGCCTGGAACGAGCCGATCGGCACGCCGAACTGCTTGCGCGTCTTCAGGTACTCGAGCGTCGCCTGGTTGGCGTAGCGCATCGCGCCCAGGCTCTCCGCGCACAGCAGTACGGTGGCGAAGTCGACCGCCTCGTCGATCGCCGGCAGCGCGTCGCCGGCCTGGCCGAGCAGCGCGTCGGCCGGCAGCTTCACGTCCTTCAGTGTCAGGTCGGCGGCGCGCAGGTTGTCCACCGTGCGGAGGGTCTTCATCGCGAGCCCCGCCGTCTTCGCGTCCACGACGAACAGGCTGATCCCCGACGCGTCGCCGGCCGCGCCGGCGCTGCGCGCCGACACCACCAGCCGGTCGGCCATCGGCGCGTGCAGCACGACCGACTTCTCGCCGTTCAGCACCCAGCCGTCGCCCGCCCTGGCCGCGCGGGTCTCGACCTGCGACAGCGTGTAGCGAGCGTTGCGCTCGCCGTGCGCGAACGCGAGCTTCAGTGTCCCGGCGATGACCGACGGCAGCAGCGCCGCGCGCTGCGCGTCGCTGCCGCAGCGGGCGACGAGCCGGCCGGCCGGCGCGAGCGTGGACTGGAAGGGTTCGACGACCAGCGCCTCGCCGATCGCCTCCATCGTGCCGATCAGGTCGACCGCGCCGCCGCCGAAGCCGCCGTCGGCTTGCGCGAACGGCAGCGACAGCAGGCCCAGTTCGGCCAGTTCCGCCCACGCCTCGGCGCTGTGCCCGGCCGGCGACGCGACGATCTTCTTGCGCGACTCGAAGTCGTAGCGCTTCTCGACCAGCCGCCGGACGCTGTCGGCCAGCAGCTGCTGCTCTTCGGTGTACTGGAAGTCCATGCTCTGCGCGTCCGGTTCAGAGGCCGAGGGCCGCCTTGGCAATGATGTTGCGCTGGATCTCGTTGGAACCCGCGTAGATCGAGGTCTTCCGGAAGTTGAAATAGCGCGGTGCGATCGACGCGGTGAACCCGTCGAAGCCCTCGTAGTCGATCGGCCTGAACGACTGCGCGAGCGGCCCCGCGACCTGCATCAGCAGCTCGGTGATCGCCTGCTGGATCTCGGTGCCCCGGATCTTCAGCATCGACACCTCGGCGCCGATCCGACCGGTGCGCCGCATCTCGTCGACGAA
>JAKOQB010000114.1 GCA_029778535.1 Pseudomonadota bacterium
CGAGCGGCCGGTGCTGCTGCGTCCCGGCGGCATCACGACCGCGCAGCTCGAAGCGGTGCTCGGCGAGCGCGTGCTCGCGCGCGACGCCGCTGCGCCCCGTGCTTCCGGCACGCTCGACGCGCACTATGCGCCGGTCACGCCGATCGAACTGGTGGACAGCGGAGACATCGACGCGCGCATCGCGCAACTGCGCGCCCGCGGTGAGCGGGTCGCGCTGTGGGCGCGTGCCGGCGCGGGCGCCGCCGCCGACGTCGCGCTGGAAATGCCCGCGGACCCGGAGCGGGCGGCGCGCAGCCTCTACGACGCGCTGCGCGCACTCGACCGCTCGCACTGCCGGCGCATCCTCGTCGAGCGCGTCCCCGACGACGGCGCCTGGCACGCGGTGGCCGACCGGCTGCGGCGCGCGGCAACGGGATCGTCGGGCCGAACGTAGCGCGCTCGTCGCGCACCCGGCCGGTGCGCTGGCTTCGCGCGCTCAGCGATCCTGCGGCTGCACCAGCAGCAGCGGTCGCCGGCAGCCGCGCACCAGCGCCTGCGCGGTCGAACCGAGCACGGTGGCGATCGCGCCGGTGCGCCCGATCGTGCCGACGCACACCAGGTCCGGGGCCTCGCGCTCGACGGTTTCGATGATGCCGCGCTCGGCGCGCTCGTGCTCGACGATCTCGATGCGCAGCGTGCGGCCGCCTGCGTCCTTCGGCAGCAGCGCCGCCAGCTCGGCGCGGCGCTCGTCGAGCACGGCGCGGTGTTCGGCCGCGAAGTGGGGGTACGAGGGTCGCCCGTGCTGGCCGTCGCGCATCAGGTTGGGGCTGAGCGCGTGCACGACGATCACCTCGCCGTCGGAGGGCGCGACCGCGAGCGCGTAGGCGACGGCCCGATTGCCCACCGGCGACAGGTCGGTCGCCGCGAGAATGCGCTTCACCGCTGGAGGAAGCTGCGAGACGTCGGCCGCCGTCGCCCCGGGCACGACCAGCACGTTCGTCGCGGCGTCGCGCAGCAGGTCGAGCGAAACCGAGCCAGCGAACAGGCGCTCGACCGCGCCGCGCTGGTGAGAACCGACGACGACCAGGTCGGCTTCCTCGCGCTCGGCCAGGTGAGCCAGGCGCGCACCGGGATCGCCGTCGTGGCCAGCGACCACGACGTCGATCGGCAGCGCCGGAACGGCCCTCGCAAGGCGGCGCGCGATCTCGTCGCGCAGGTGCTGCTGCGCCTGCCCGGGCGAATCGAACAGGCCCATTCGGGCGGCCTCGCGCTGCGGATCGTCGACGTAAGCGGCCACGGGCCGGCAGGCCCCGAGCTCGGCGAGCCGCTCGGCGAACAGCACGGCCGCGTCGGCCTGCGGCGTGAAGTCGTAGGCGATCAGCATCCGCAGCGCGCGCTCGCCACGCAGCCAGGCGACGAGCGGCGCCGGGTCTCGCAGCACCAGCATCGGCGACTCTGCGCCGCGCAGCGTGCGCTCGCAGGTCTTGCCCAGGCGCACGCCGGCGCCGTCGCGGCGCCCGATCGCGGGCAGCACGAGCAGCGCATTGTCGTGACGCTTCGCCTCTGCCAGCAGCGCCTCGTCGGGCCAGCCTGCGGGCAATTCGACGGACACCCGTGCCCCGAGCGCGCGCAGCCTCTCGGCGGCGTGCGCGAGCTTGTCGCGTGCCGATTCGTCGAGCGCGTCGAGCACCGCCACCGGGCCGATGCCCGTCGTGCGCGTGTCGAGCACGTGAACCAGCGTGAGGTCGCCGCCGCTGCGCTGCGCGAGCAGCGCGCCGAGCACGCTGGCAGCCTCGGATCGTTCGCTGAAATCGGTGCCGCACAGAACCCGCATCGCGCTGCCTCCTTCGATCGTGGACCGGGCGATTCTAGAGCGCTCGATGCGGCGGCGACCGCGATTCGGTCAAGTTCGCGGCGAGTCGGCGGCGAGCCGCAGGCCGCGCAGGAACTCGCCGGTGGCCGCGATCACCTCGTCCGGCCGGTCGAACTGCGGGCTGTGACGGCACGCCGCCAGCTTCAGCAGGCGGGTGCCCGGGCGCAACTCGGCAATGCGCTCGATCTGGCGCATCGTGCCGTACTGGTCGTCCTCGCCCTGCACCGCGAGAATCGGGCAGCGCGACGCCGCGACGTCGGGCTCGATGTTCCACGTGGCGAAGCCCTCGGAGAGCCAGACGTCGGTCCAGCGGCGAAACATGCCGTCGACGTCGCCGTGATGGCGCGCGAGCCGGCTGCGCAGGTCGGTGCCGCGGTAGTCGAGCGCGACGGCGGCGATCGATTCGACGCAAACCGGCTCGACGAACAGGTGCGGCGCGAGCGCCACGACGGCGCGCGCCACGCCCGGATAGGCACCGGCGTGGATCAGGGCGATCGACGCCCCGTCGCTGTGGCCGAACAGGACCGGCTGCCGGATGTCGAACGCGCGCAGCACGGCGGGCAGCGTGCCGGTGGCCTCGTCGTGCATGAATCCTGGCGAGTACGGGCCCATCGCCGGGTCCGAGCTGCCGTGCCCGGGGCGCGAGTACACGAGGCCCGGCAGGCCGACCTCGGCGCACACGCGGTCGGGGAAGTTGCGCCACATGCTGACGCTGCCGAGCCCTTCGTGCAGGAACACGAGCACCGGCGAGGAGGCTGCGATCTCGCCGATCGTCCGGCACTCGATCTGCCGCCCGTCGATCGGCACGCGGCGGGATGCGTCCCCGTGAGGTCTCATGAGTTATATTGCAGGTTGTCGTCAATCACGGCCTTATCTTGCATGGCATCCCCGGCCCTGGGCAAATCACCGGACGAGGCAGGCTTCCTCGGCGCGCTGGGGCGCCGCGTGCGCGAACGCCGCGAGCAAGCGGCGCTGACCCGCCGGCGCCTGTCCGAGTTGTCGGGGCTGTCCGAGCGCTATCTCGCACAGCTCGAGTCCGGGGACGGCAACATCTCGATCCTGCTGATCCGGCGCGTGGCCGAAGCGCTGCACTGCTCGCTCGAGCAGCTGCTCAGCGACCAGGCTGCCGACCCCGAGATCGCTTCCGCGATCGAGGTGCTGCGCACGCTCGAACCGGGGCAGCGCCACCAGGCGGTGACGGCGCTGCAGCAGCGATTCGGCGAGATGAGCCGCGAGCGCGCGCGGCGCATCGCACTGGTCGGGCTGCGCGGCGCCGGCAAGTCGACGCTGGGTGCGCGCCTGGCCGCAAGGCTCAAGGTGCCGTTCTTCGAGCTCGACCAGCAGATCGAGCGCGAGCTCGGCGCGGGCCTCGAGAGCATCTTCGCGATGTACGGGCAGGACACCTATCGCGAGGCCGAGCGACGCGTGCTCGATCGACTCACGCGCACCCATCGCCGCTGCGTGATCGCCGCCGGCGGTTCGCTGGTGCTCGAGCCGCTCACGTACGAGCTGCTGCGCGAGCGCTGCCTGACGATCTGGCTGAAGGCGTCGCCCGAAGAGCACATGGCCCGCGTGATCGCGCAGGGCGACCTGCGCCCGATACGAGGCCGCGATCACGCGATGGCCGACCTGCGCACGATCCTGAAGCAGCGCGCCCGGCTCTATGCGATGGCCGATGCGGCGGTCGACACCACCGGGATCGGCGAGGCCGAGAGCCTGAAACGGCTGGTCGACG
>JAKOQB010000115.1 GCA_029778535.1 Pseudomonadota bacterium
ACGCCGGTCACTCGATTGCTCATGTTGCGCTCCATTCGTTACGCGTTAGGACATACACCGCGGGCGAACCCGCCGCGGCGGCAGACGAATCAAGAGGCACAACCAGGTATTCGAGACGCGCTGCGCGGAGGCAGGCAGGCTTGACACGCAAAGATGATCTACTTGAACTGAATGCCGGCGAACAATAACCGATCGCGACGGGTTTGTCGAGCGGTTTCCGCGGCGACGCTGGAGGCGGCGCACTAATCGCCGCCGCGCCCGGCGCCTTGCGCTACTCGGGTTCGACCCCAAGAGCCACCAGGAAGCGCGACACCATGTTGTAGGTCGCGACGGTGCCGACGAACTCGACCAGTTCGCGTGGCGGCAGCGCCCGGGCCAACGCGTCGAAGCTCGCGTCGGACACGTTCACCGAGCGGGTCATCTCGACGGCCACCGCGAGCGCGGCGCGCTCGGTCGCGTCGAACAGCGAGTCGTTCGCCTGCGCGTGCTGCGGGTCGCGCAGCGCCTCGAGCTGCGCCGGCGTGCCGCCCGCCTTCAGGAACTCGGGCGCGTGATGGCCGAACTCGTAGTCGGCGCGGTTGAGCACTGCCACCACGCAGATCGCGAGTTCGCGCAATCTCGGCGACAGCTGCAGTTGCGTGCGGACCGCGCGGAGATACGCGTTCCAGCCCCCCGCCATCTCGGGACTGTGCAGCAGCATGCGGTCGAGGTTGAGTAGCGTGCCCCCGCGGCGCGCGCGCACTGCGGCGACGATCGCGTGCGGCTCGGTCAGGTCGGCTGGAACGTAGGGAATTCGGGGCATCGGGGGCTCGCGCGAGGACGATCGTAGTGTGACGAGGGTAGTGTGACCATGTCCAGGCGGGCGTGCCGCCCGGATCAGGCGATCCGGGAGTACGAGGCGCCGCTGGACGACTGGGCGAGATGGCGATCGAAGGCCATCGCGACCGCGCGCACCAGCAGCCGGCCACGGGGCGTGACCTCGACGCCGCGCTCGTCCACGCGCACGACGCCCGCGTCGGCCAGCGGTGCGAGCGCCTCGATCGACCCCGCGAGCCAGCGGCGGCTGTCGATGCCACGGCGCGCGTCGAGCTCCGCCCAGTCGAGCCTGAATTCGCTCATCAGCGCGTTGATCGCGTCGCGGCGAACGAAGTCGTCGGCGTCGAGCACGATGCC
>JAKOQB010000116.1 GCA_029778535.1 Pseudomonadota bacterium
CGCCGGCGACGCGGCCGGCAGCACGAAGTGCAGGTCGCCGCGCCGCTCGTGCAGCCACGCGGCAGTGCCCAGGAACGCCGGCGCCAGGTGCTCGATCTCGGACGCGCGGCTGCCCGGCAACAGCGCAACCACGGCGCCGGTCGAAGGCAGGCCGAGTGCGCGCCGTGCGGCCGCCGCGTCGACCTGCGCGGGAATCGCATCGGCGAGCGGGTGCCCGACGTAGGTCGCCGGGATTCCGGCCTCGCGATAGATCGCCTCCTCGAACGGAAACACCAGCAGCATGTGATCGACGCTGCGGCGGATCTTCTCGATGCGCTCGCGCCGCCACGCCCAGATCGACGGGCTGATGAAGTGCACGATGCGGATCCCGCGCCCGCGCAGGCGCGCCTCGAGATCGAGGTTGAAGTCGGGTGCGTCGACCCCGACGAACACCTGCGGGTGCCAGGCCGCGAGGCGCTCGGCCAGCGCGTCGCGCATGCGCCGCAGCCGCGGATATTCGCGCAACACCTCCAGGTAGCCGTTCACCGACAGGGCTTCGATCGTCCACCAGGCGTCGAAGCCGTGGCGCGCCATCGCCGGCCCGCCGATGCCCGCGGCGTGCAATTGCCCGACGCGCGCCGAAACGCCTTCGAGCAGCGAGGCGGCGAGCAGGTCGCCGGAGGCCTCGCCGGCGACCATGCCGAGCGACAGCGATCCGACGGCACTGGCCTGGCCCGACATCAGCGCACGATGCCGCGCGTGACGCCGTCGAGAAAGTCGGCTAGCAGCGACAGGTCGGCGCGCGACTCGGCGCTCAGGCCCTCGTCGGCCGCCGCGTCGGACGGGGCCCCCTGGGCCACCACCGTCGACTGCGCGATCGACGCGCGCAGCGCCTCGCGCGCCTGCTGCATCGTCGCGCCACTCTTGTACAGCGTCTTGTAGGCGCGCCGGATCGCGTTGATCCGCCCGGCGTCGAAGCCGCGCCGGCGCAGCCCCTCCGAGTTGATGCCGTGCGCCGCGGCCGTGTTGCCCGACGCCATCACATAGGGGGGGACGTCGTGCAAGACCACCGTGGCCACGCCGGTCATCGCGTGGGCGCCGATCTTGCAGAACTGGTGCACCTGGGTCGCTCCGCCGAGGATGACCCAGTCGCCGATCTCGACGTGGCCGGCCAGGTTCGTGCTGTTGGCGATGATCACGTGGTCGCCGACGATGCAGTCGTGCGCGA
>JAKOQB010000117.1 GCA_029778535.1 Pseudomonadota bacterium
CGTGTCAAGAGCCCGACCTTCACGTTGCTGGAATCTTACGAACTATCGAGGTTCCAGTTGTATCATTTTGATTTCTATAGACTCTCCTCCGACAGAGACTGGCTCGATGCAGGGTTCGACGACCTTCTGGGCGGCGCGGGCGTGGCGGTCATCGAGTGGCCCGAGCGCGCGGCCGCCAGCCTTCCCCCGCCCGACCTGCGGCTGCGGCTCGACTTCGACGCAGCGCGCGGCGAGGATGCGCGCGTGGCCACGCTCGAAGCCGGGTCGCCGAGAGGGGTGGCATGCCTGAGGAGACTTCGCGCGGCAAGCGCCGCCTGCTGAGCCTCGGCGCGCGCTCGGGCGCGGCGATGGTCGCCTCGCGCGCCGGGCTGGCCGGCGCACTGCTCGCGCTCGACGTGCCGACGGCGCGCGCCGCGTCGATCCTGGCGGTCCGGGTCTGGCCGGCACGCGACTACACGCGGGTCACGCTCGAGCTCGACGAGCCGCTGAAGTCGACGCAGATGCAGCTGTCGGACCCGCCGCGCCTGGTCGTCGATCTCGAGGGGCTGGAGATCGACCTCGCACTGCGCGAACTGGTCGCCAAGATCCGGCCGGAAGATCCCTACATCCTGCAAGTGCGCGTCGGCCAGAACCGCCCGAAGGTCGCGCGGCTGGTGTTCGACCTCAAGTCCGAAGTCGCACCGCAGCTGTTCACGCTCGCGCCGGTCGGCCAATACCGGCACCGGCTGGTGCTCGACCTGCATCCGGTGATTCCGGTCGACCCGCTGAAGACGCTGGTCGACGACGTGCGCAGCCGCAGCGCACGGCCGAAGCTGCCGCCGCCCGATGACCCGATCGCCACGCTGCTGCGCGACCGCATCGACGCGCAGGAACGACTGGTGCAACCCGACGAGACCACGATGCCCGAGCCGCACCCCGCGGCGCGCGGCAAGCGGCGCGCGCCGGGTTCGATCGCGCGGATGGTGACGATCGCGATCGACGCCGGCCACGGCGGCGAGGACCCGGGCGCCATCGGGCGTCGCGGCACGCAGGAGAAGGACGTGGTGCTGCGCATCGCGCAGCTGCTGCGCGAGCGCGTCAACGCCGAGCCGAACATGCGCGCGTACATGACGCGCGACGGCGATTTCTTCGTGCCGCTGGGCAC
>JAKOQB010000118.1 GCA_029778535.1 Pseudomonadota bacterium
CCGCGATCGCGTAGCCGCCCGCGAGCGCATAGTCGACGCCTGCTTCGTTGAGATACTGCGCGAGCTCGCGCAGGTCCGCCCAGGTGGCCGGGCGGGTGTATTCAGCCATTGCGGCGGCAGCACCCGCCGCCCGACCGTACGCTGGATCGGCTGCTGATCCGGCGCCGGCGGCGCCGCGACCTCGTGCCTGTGCGTCGTCATGACGTCATTTTACGCCGTCGCCTGCAGGCACGGGCATGCCGAGCGCCTTCGCGGCAAATGCCCACTGGTCTGCGTAATCCTCGATCTGCATCCATACGGGCTTGCCCGCGCCGTGACCGGCGCGCGTCTCGATGCGGATCAGCACCGGATTGCCGCAGCCCTGCGCGGCCTGCAGCGCCGCGGCGAACTTGTAGCTGTGCCACGGCACGACGCGATCGTCGCGATCGGCCGTCGTCACGAGTGTCGGCGGATAGCAGACGCCCTTCTTCACATTGTGGACCGGGGAATACCGGTAGAGCGCGGCAAACTCGTCCGGCTTCTCGCTCAGTCCGAAATCGCCGGACCACTGGCGCGCATTGGCGCTCGCATACTGGTAGCGCAGCATGTCGAGCACCCCCACCGCGGGCAGCGCGGCGCCGAAGAGATCGGGCCGCTCGACCATCACGGCGCCCACCAGGAGACCGCCGTTGCTCCGGCCGCTGATCGCGATGCGCGCGGGCCGCGTGTACTTCTCGCGGATGAGGTACTCCGCGGCGGCGATGAAGTCGTCGAACACGTTCTGCTTGTGCGTGAGCGTGCCGGCGCTGTGCCACGCCTCGCCGTACTCGCCGCCGCCCCGCAGGTTGGCCTCGGCATACACGCCGCCCATCTCGAGCCAGGCGAGCACGGTCGGGCGGAACGTCGGAGTCAGCGAGATGTTGAATCCGCCGTAGCCGTACAGCAGCACCGGCTGGTTGCCGTCGCGCGGCGTGTCGCGCCGGTGCGTGATCGACATCGGCACCTTCGTGCCGTCCTTGCTCGTGTAGAACACCTGGTCGGTGACATAGGCGCTCGTGTCCGCGTCGATCTTCGGCGTACGCCATGCCGACACGGCA
>JAKOQB010000015.1 GCA_029778535.1 Pseudomonadota bacterium
GACGATCGCGATCGCCGGCACGGACGCGTCGAGCTTCGCGATCGAGGCGGGCGGCTGCGCCGCGGGCCAGTCGATCGCTCCCGCCGCCTCCTGCACGGTATCGGTGTCGTTCGCGCCGGCGGCGATCGGCGCGAAGGCCACCAGACTCGAGATCGCCGCCAGCAGCGGCTCGCAGCTGTCGGTCGACCTGCGCGGCACCGGGCTGGCGGTCGCGGCTGCGGCGATCGACACCGGAGCCGGGATGCTCGACTTCGGCGTGCAGCCGTTGAACGGCACGGCCACGCAAACGCTGACGGTGACCAACAGCGGCACCGCCACGCTGCAGGTGAGCGAGATCGACGTCACCGGCCCGTTCACGATCGACGCCACCTCGTCGCAGTGCCCGGCAGTGCCGTTCACGCTGGATCCCGGCGCGAGTTGCCAGCTGGTCGTGACTTTCAATGCCACCGTGGCCGGCAAGCAGAGCGGGCAGGTCTCGATCGCGTCGAACGCCGGCCCGACGCCGAAGTCGATCGTGCTCGCGGCGACCGCCGACGCTGCACCGCACGCCGGGCCGCAGAACCTCGGCGGCGGCGGCTGCACGAGCGACCCGGGCGGCCGCGGCGAGCCGGTCCTGCCCTTGCTGGCGCTCGCCGCGCCGGCCGCGCTCGCCATCCGGCGCCGCGCCCCCCTCCGACCGACACCGATCGTCAAGTCCGAAACAGGAGAGCAACGATGAAGTTCGACACCCCCCTTCCCGCGATTGCCCGAGGGCTGGCCGGCCTGGCAGCCGGGCTGGCGTTCGCGAGCGCGGCGCACGCGCTCGACGTCGGTGCCGCCGCCCCCGAGCTGAACCTGCCCGGCGCGAGTGGCACGGTGAAGCTGGCCGACTACAAGGGCAAGCTCGTCTACGTCGACTTCTGGGCGTCGTGGTGCAAGCCCTGCCTGCAGTCGTTCCCGTGGATGAACGAGATGCAGGAGCGCTACGGCGCCAGGGGCTTCCAGGTGATCGGCGTGAACGTCGACGCGAAGACCGACGACGCGCGCAAGTTCCTGTCCGAGACCCCTGCGAAGTTCGTCGTCGCCTTCGACGCCCGGGGCGACGCCCCGAAGTCGTACGCGATCAAGGGCATGCCGACCTCGTTCCTGGTCGGGCCGGACGGCAAGGTGCTGCTGCAGCACGCGGGCTTCCGCGAATCCGACCGCGAGACGCTCGAGGCGACGATCCGCCAGTCGCTGGGCGGCAAGTGAGCACCCGAGCCGCCCCTCGATCCCCGGAGTCCGACGAATGCGCGCGACGATCCTGCTGACCCTCGCGCTGGTGAGCGCCGGCTGCTCGTTCATCGAGCCGGTGTCCCCTTGGCAAAAGGGCAATCTCGCCAGGCCCGAGATGACGTTCGAAGGCGATGCGCTCGAGACGAAGTTCCTCGAGCACATCTACCAGAGCAAGGAAAGCGCCTCCGGCGGCCTCGGCGTCGGCGGCGGCGGCTGCGGGTGCAACTGACATGGCGAGACCCTCCTCCCCAGGCGCGGCGGTGCTCGCCGCCGCGCTCGCGCTGCCGGGCGTCGTTCCTTCCGCGCACGCCGAGAGCGCGCCCGAATCCGCGCTGATCGGCTTCAAGTACCTGAACTACCGCGACTCGCAGCCCGGCCTGAAGCGCATCTCGGTCGACGCGCCGTCGATGACGTTTCTGCTGCCGGTGGCCGGCAGCTGGGCGCTGGCGGGCTCGTACACGATGGACAGCGTCTCGGGCGCCTCGCCGCGCTGGCACTCGTCGATCTCGAGCGCCTCGAAGATGAGCGACTTCCGTCGCGCCGCCGACCTGCACGTGACAAGGTACTTCGCCCGCTCGTCCTTAAGCTTCGGCACCGCGTACTCGACCGAGCACGACTACCGCTCGAACTCGTACAGCCTGCAGGCCACGTTTTCGAGCGACGACAACAACACGACCTGGGCGGCAGGCATCGGCCGCGCGCTCGACCGGATCGATCCGGTCAACGGCATCGTCGTCGACGAACACAAGCGCACCACCGACTTCATGGTCGGCGTGACGCAGGTCCTGACGCCTAACGACATCGTGCAGGCGAACCTGACGATCGCGCGCGGCACCGGCTACTACTCCGACCCCTACAAGCAGGTCGACCAGCGCCCGCGCGAGCGCAACCAGTCGGCGGTGATGCTGCGCTGGAACCACTACTTCGAGGGCCTGGGCTCGACGCTGCGCAGCAGCTACCGCTACTACGACGACAGCTTCAAGGTGAACGCGCACACGTTCTCCGCCGAATGGGTGCAGCCGCTGCCGAAGGGCTGGACGATCGCGCCCTCGATCCGCTACCACACGCAACGCGCGGCGAAGTTCTATTACGATCCGGTCTACGATCCCCTGCTCGGGGCGCCGTTCCCGCCGGGGTACCTGGCCAATCCGAGCGGCTTCTATTCGGCCGACCATCGGCTGTCGGCGTTCGGCGCGCTGACCTTCGGCTTCAAGGTGAGCAAGGAAGTCATCAAGGACTGGAACGCGGACTTGCGCATGGAGTGGTACGAGCAGCGTGGCGCATGGCGCGTTGGCGGCACCGGCAGCCCCGGGCTGACACCCTTCAGGGCGCGTTTCATGCAAGTCGGTGTCACGCACAAGTTCTAGCGCAGCCGGCGGCCCGCCGCCGTGGCCCGAACTCGGCTTCGAGTTCGCGGCGATGGCCTGCGGATGCGAAGTGCGCCTGGCCGGACTCGACGAGGCGAGCGCCACGCGGCACGCGCAGCGGGCGATCGACGAAGTCCGGCGCATCGAGCAGAAGTACTCGCGCTATCGCGCGGACAGCATCGTCGGCCGGATCAACGTCGCCGCCGGCGAATCGCCGGTCGAATGCGACGACGAGACGCTGTCGCTGCTCGCCTACGCCGATACGCTGTACACGAGCAGCGACGGGCTGTTCGACATCACGTCGGGCGTGCTGCGTCGCGCCTGGGACTTCCGCGATGCGCGCCTGCCGACCCCGGCCGAGGTCGAGACCGCGCGATCGCTCGTCGGCTGGGAGCGCGTCGAGCGCGACGGCCGCAGCGTGCGGCTGACGCGCAGCGGGATGGAGATCGACTTCGGCGGCTTCGGCAAGGAATATGCCGCCGACCGCGCTGCGGCGCTACTGCTCGAGGCCGGCTGCCGGCACGGCTTCGTGAACCTCGGCGGCGACCTGCGCGCATTCGGCCCGCAGCCCGACGGCTCGGCGTGGCGCTTCGGAATCCAGCATCCGCGCCGCGCCGGCGAGACGATCGCCAGCCTCGAGGTGGTCCAGGGCGGGCTGGCAACCAGCGGCGACTACGAACGCTACTTCGAGATCGACGGCGTGCGCTACTGCCACATCCTCGACCCGCGCACCGGCTGGCCGGTGCGTCACTGGCAGTCGGTCACGGTGCTGGCGCCGCTGGCGATCGCCGCCGGCAGCCTGAGCACGATCTCGATGCTCAAGCAGGCGGCGGCGGGCGAGTTCCTCGCGCAGTCCGGCGCCGCCTGGCTGACGGTCGGGCCCTCGGGCGAGGTCGCCTCGAGCGGCGGGCTGGCGGGTGACCCATTACCTGGAATGGTGGGATAATTTCCCATAAGATTCGGTGACGTCGGACTTCCGGCGATCGCCGGAAGGCCAGGGAACCGAGAGCGATGAAGACCAACGCGACCGAAGGGCGAGCCGGCGCGCCCCCCGCCGGGCCGGACAACGCGGTGTTCGGCGCGGCGCTGGCCGTGCTGGTTCCGCTCGCCCGCCTGCTGGTGTCGCGCGGCCTGAAATTCGGGCAGGTCGAAGAGCTGCTCAAGCAGGCTTTCGTGCAGGCAGGCAGCGCGGAACTCGAGCGCAGCGGACTCGACACCAACGTGAGCCAGATCAGCATCACCACCGGGATCCACCGCAAGGACGTCAAGCGGCTGCTCGAGTCGCCGGGCGATCCGTCGGCGCACGGACGATCTTTCGCCGCCGAGGTGTTCACGCGCTGGGTGTCCGACCGGCATTACCGCTATCGCGGCATTCCGCGGGTGCTGCCGCAGCGCGCATCGGGAGGCGAGCGCAGCTTCGAATCGCTCGCCCGGTCGGTCAGCACCGACGTGCATCCGAAGACGCTGCTCGACGAGTTGCGTCGCCTGGGCATCGTCGAACTGGACGAGCAGGCGCAGACAGTGCGGATCGCCGCCGGCAGCTTCGTGCCCTCGAAGGACAGCGCCCGGATGTTCGCGCTGCTCGGCGGCAACGTCGGCGACCACCTGCAGGCGGCGGTGTCCAACGTGATCGGCGACCGCGCGCCGCTGCTCGAGCAGGCGGTGTTCGCCGACGAGTTGTCCGACGAATCGGTTCAGCTCGCGCACGAGATCGCGCGACAGACCTGGCACGCGACGCTGCAGGAGCTCGCGCCGATGCTCGAGAAGCGCATCGCCGCCGACCGCGCCGCAAAGCGCCGCGCCGACCGGCGGCTTCGGGTCGGCATGTATTTCTATTCGGACCGGCAGGCGACACCGGACGCCACGGCCGCGAACCCGCCGCGCAAGGCTCGCAAGCCTGCGAAGGCGCAGAGGGGATGACGATGGGTGAGCATCACGAGCGGGCAACGTCGCTGCGCTGGTCGCGCTGGGCCGGCGCCCTGGCGAGCGTGTCGATCGCGCTGACGGTCGCCTCGTGCGGCGGCACCGACCTCGCTGGAGTCGGCAGCGGCGGCACCGGCATCCGCATGGCGAGCGTTTCCTACGGATCGATTGCCGGCTTCGGCTCGGTGATCGTCAACGGCGTGCACTTCGACGAACGCGCCGCCACCGTCTCCAACGACGACGGCACGCCCCCGGCCCCGCTCGGCCTGGGCATGATGATCGAGCTCCGCGGCGGCATCGATTCCACCGGGCTGGCCGGCACGGCCGACACGATCAAGGTCTTCAGCGAGGCGCGCGGCACCGTCTCCGGCGTGTCGGCCAACGGCTTCGAGCTGCTCGGACTGACGGTGCGCACCACGGTCAACACGGTCTACGAAGAAGCGGCTGCGATCGCCGACGGCGATTTCGTCGAGGTCTACGGCATCTATGACCGTTCCACCGGAACGCTGACGGCGACGCGCGTCGAGCACAAGGCGCCGACGGCCGGCTACAAGGTGCGCGGCACGATCGGCGCCCTCGATGCCACCACGAAGCGCTTCCAGCTCGGGACGCTGATCGTCGACTACGCGGCCGCGAGTCCGGCGCCCGCCGGGCTTGCCAATGGCGTCCAGGTCCGGGTTCGCGCGTCCTCGGAGCAGGTCGCCGGCGTGCTGGCTGCCGCCCGCGTCGACGTCGTCGCCACGCCCGATCTTGGCGACGTGGCGAAGGTCGAGATCGAGGGCGTGATCGACCGCTTCGGTTCGCTGGCCGATTTCAGCGTCGACGGTTTGCGCGTCGACGCCAGCAAGGCGACGCTGGAAGGCGGCACGCTGGCCGACCTGGTCGTCGGACGCCGCGTCGAAGTCGAGGGCCCGGTGCAGGCAGGCGTTGTCGCGGCCTCGAAGCTCGAGTTCGAGCGCGATGACGCGAGCGAGTTCGAACTGAAGGGACTGATCAGCGTTTTCGTCGACGTCGGCCACTTCGTCGTGCGCGCCACGCCGGTCGACGCGTCGGGCACCGTCGCCTACGAGGGCGGCAACGCGACCAACCTGCGCAACGGCGCCTGCGTCGAAGTCAAGGGAACCTTGCAGGCCACGCCCACCGGGAGCAAGGTGCTGGCGACCCGTATCCAGTTCGAGAGCAGTTGCAGCTGAGCGGCAGGCGCCGCGCTTCAGGCCGCCACGAACGCCGGCGGCGATGTAGTCGCGAACGCCGGCGCCTCGGTACACTGCCGGCTTCCGGCCATCGCAGGAGCAACGCCGCGGTCCTGCGGCGGTGCCGCCATCGGCGGCGGCAGAGCCGGCCGGGTTCGAGGCACGACACGCAGATGGGCACGGAAGGTCACCACGTCTGGCGGCGCTTCGCCGTCATCGCGCGGCCGTACTGGCTGTCCGAGGAGAAGTGGAAGGCGCGCGGCCTGCTCGCGCTCGCCGTCCTGCTGCTGCTCGGCCAGACCGCGTTCAACGTGCTGCTGAACGAGCAGACCGGGGAATTCACGTCGGCGCTCGCGGCGCGCGACGCGGACCGGTTCTGGCTGTCGATC
>JAKOQB010000119.1 GCA_029778535.1 Pseudomonadota bacterium
GCCAGTGGCAGGCCGCGGGCGGCGATCGCCTGTTCGGTCAGCAGCGCATGGTTGATGCAGCCCAGGCGCATGCCGACGACCAGGATCACCGGCAGGGCGAGCAGCGACGCCAGGTCGGCGGTGTCGCGGGTGTCGCCGAGCGGCACGCAGAAACCGCCGACCCCTTCGACCAGGACGACGTCGGCCATCGTCCGCAGCGTGCTCAGTGCGGCGGCGATCTGCGGCAGTTCGATGCGCCGTCCTTCTTCCGCGGCGGCGATGTGCGGTGCAATCGCGGCACGGAAACCGTAGGGATTGACCAGGGTCCGTGTCGGCTGCATCGACGACGCCGCGAGCAGGCGCTCGACATCCTCGTTGAGGCCATGCGCATCGACGCCGGCGGCGACCGGTTTCATCGCCAGCGCCGTCACGCCGGTGCGACGGAAGGCGTTCAGCAGCGCGCAGGCGACGAAAGTCTTGCCGATTTCGGTATCGGTGCCGGTGATGAACCAGCCGCGTGCGTCGTTCATTTGCGGGCGTAGGCGAGAATCACGTCGTAACGCGCCGGCAGGCCGGCGGATGTGCGGTGCCGTTCGTAAGCCGCCTGCACGCGCTGCCACGCCGCGCGCCCGAGCAGACCGCTGCGTGCGCCTTCGGTGACCGAGTTGGCGCCGATCGCCTTGACCGCGCGCAGCAGCGACTTGAGATCGGGGTAGGGCAGGCTGATCGTCTGGCGAATCAACCGGATGTCGGCGAAACCGGCGTCGCGCAGCGCCTGGGCAATCGTTGCCGGTTCGCTGAACGACAGCGTGTGGCGGTGGCGATCGATACCCGTAAAGGCCTCACGCAGTTCCTGGAAGGTTTCCGGGCCGAGCGTACTCAGTGCCAGTTGTCCGCCAGGACGCAGGACGCGACGCGCTTCACGGCACACCTTGTCGACATCGCACCACTGTACCGTGAGGTTTGACCACCAGGTGGTGAAGCACGCGTCCCGGCAGGGTAGCGCCTCGATGTTCGCCGCCAGGCAGAGGTCGGCATCCGGGCGTGCCAGCGCGAGCATGGCCGGAGCGAAGTCGACCGCGGTGAGCCCTGCCGTCGGCCAGCGGCGATGCAGAATCTGGAGTCCATAGCCGGTACCGCAGCCGGCGTCGAGGATGCTGGCCGGTTCGGA